>CBDCOW010000003.1:870000-1461578 GCA_965219875.1 Dehalococcoidia bacterium
AGGCCTTCGGGCAGCGTGTCGGTGACCGTCACGTCGGTCAGCGCACCCTCACCGTCGTTGGTCACGGTGATCTCGTAGTTGACGATGTCGGTGATGTTGGCCGTCTCCGGACCAGTCTTGGTGACGGTGAGCGAGCCTGGGATCACCATGGTGCCGGCGGTGCCCTCGCCGGTGAAGCCTTCAGTGGAGAGGGCCGAAGCCGTGTTGGTCTGCTCGCCGACGGCGTCGGCGGAGAGAGTCAGCTCGACGGTGACGGCATCGCTTCCAGGCTCAATGTCGCCGAGCGACCATACGACCGTACCCTCACCAACTTCGCTGGGCTCGGGGTCGGCGCTCACGTAGCTCATGCCCGCGGGCAGCGTATCGGTGAGCACGACGGCGGATGCCATGCGGTCGCCGTCGTTCGTGACGCTAATGGAGTAGGTGGCCGTACTGGAGAGGCCCACGTTTGCCGGCCCGGTCTTCTCGACGGTGAGCGAAGGCGCCTGCCACGTCTTGGTAACGATGCTGGAGAAGAGCTCGGCGCCCGACTCATGCAGCACGCTGATGTAGACGGTGTTGTCGCCGGTCTCCGGCGTGACCTGCTCCAGCACGGCGTTGGAGGCGCCGCTGGCGTCGGTGACCGTGGAGAGCTCGCTGGGCTGGCCGTTGAGGGTCGCATCCGGGCTGCCGTCGGTGATGGACCAAATGACGGGGACGTTGGCGAGCGGCGAGCCGTCGCTGACGCGGGTGACGGTCACGGCCATGGCGTGCTCGGTGCCGACGAGGTTCGAGGCGTCTTCGGGGAACTCGGCGGTCATATCGACCCAGTGCTTAACCGCGAAGACCTTGTGGGCGTCGGCGTCGACGATGCCGGGGGCGTAGGCGGTGACGTCGGTGTCGCCCTCCCGGGTCGCGGTGATGGTAACGGTGGCCCGGCCGTTATCGTCGGTGGTGACGCGGCCGAAGGTATTGTCGACCTTCTCGGGATCGATGCCGCCGATGGAGACGATGTCGCCGACGGCTTCGCCGAAGCGGTTAAGGATAAGCTCGACGGCGGTGCCGGGAGCGGCCGAGCCGTCGACCTGTTTCACATCGACGGTGAAGGTGTGCTGACTCCTGATGGGATTGTAGGCTTCCACCGGGGTGATCGTCAGGCTGGCCGGCGTGACAGTCGTGCCCTGGGCACGGATCGACGGGCTGCCGGGCGCCACGGAGGACGCGGTGATCTCGCCGCCGGGCAGGCCATTGCCCACACCGGGGCCGTGAGCCTGAAGCTGGCCGGCAACACTAGCCGATGACGCCGCCGTATCCGGAGACGCCGCGCCTGTTGTTGACGCCGAACTCGCGAGTACGAGACCGACAACGATAGCGGCGACAACGGCGAGTACGATCGCGCCGCCATAGATCCAAGGGAGCGGTTTGCCGGTGAACAGGTTCATTTCACCAATCCTTATTCAGGACTTTGGGGACGTGTGCAGGACGTTCGGCTGAAGACATAAAAGGCCAAAGGGTTCTGCAAGCGTCAGGGATTCTACACCATCGTTATGGCACTATCAAGCCGGATACGCGCCCCATGCGGGCCTCCGTGAAAGGGTGCGGGCGCGCGCCGCCGCGTTCGGCGACGCGTCACTCGGCTAGCCGGCGGCGGACGATTCCGAGCCCGCTGCAGCTCCTTCCGGCGTCTCCGCCTCGTCGGCGTCGGACGCCGCATCACCTTCGGTTAACAGCGCGTCGGTCTGCCCCTTGCGGAGCTTGATCTTGCCGTCCTCGATGTCGATCACCACGTTATCGCCGGAGTCGAACTCGCCGCGCAGCACCGCTTCGGAGAGGGGATCTTCGAGGAGGTCCTGTATCTTGCGGCGGAGCGGCCGTGCACCGAAGGTGGGGTCGTACCCTTCCTTAGCCAGGAAGGCCATCGCCTCGGGAGTGGCGCGGAAGCCCATGCCCTTCTCGACGACCGCCTTGGCCACCAAGTCGAGCATCAGCCCCACGATCTCTTGGATGTGCTTCTGCTCCAGCGCGTGGAAAACCACCTGCGAGTCGATGCGGTTCAGGAACTCGGGACGGAAGACCTTCTTGACTTCGCTGGTGACCTTCTCCTTCATCGCCTCGTAGGCGCGCTTGGCGTCCTCCGACTCGTCGCCGCCGGTGGTGAAGCCGATGGTGGTGTTCCGCCGGATCAGCTCGGCGCCGATGTTCGAGGTCATCACGATGATCGCATTGCGGAAGTCCACCTTGCGGCCTTTGGCGTCGGTCAGGTGGCCGTCGTCGAAGATCTGCAGGAGGATGTTGAAGACTTCGGGGTGCGCCTTCTCGATCTCGTCCAGCAGGATGACGCTGTAGCCCTTGCGGCGGACCGCTTCGGTCAACTGGCCGCCGTCGTCGTAGCCTACGTAGCCGGGCGGCGATCCCACCAGGCGGGCCACGGTGTGGCGCTCCATGAACTCCGACATGTCGAGGCGGATCATCGACTCTTCGCTGCCGAACATGAATTCGGCGAGCACGCGGACCAGCTCTGTCTTGCCGACGCCGGTTGGGCCGAGGAAGAGGAAGACGCCGATTGGGCGCCGTGTGTCCTTGAGACCGGCGCGCGCGCGGCGAATCGCCTTGGAGATGACGTTGATCGCCTCGTCCTGGCCGATGATCCGCTTGTGCAGCACACCTTCCATCTGGAGGAGCCGTGTCGTCTCTTCCGTGGCCAGGCGCGTCACCGGGATGCCGGTCCACATGCCGACGACCTCGGCAATGTCTTCTTCGGTGACTTCGAGGCCCTTGGAGTCCTGCGCCTCGTTCCAGTCCCGCTCCAACTGTTCGAGCTTCTCGCTCAGCTGTATCTCGCGGTCGCGCAGCTCGGCGGCGAACTCGTATTGCTGGCCGCCGATGGCCTCCTCCTTCTCGGTGTGCACTGTATTGAGGACCTGCCGCGCCTCTTTAACGGAAAGGGGCGTGGTCGTTCCTCTGATGCGTACGCGGGAGGCGGCCTCGTCCATGAGGTCGATGGCCTTGTCGGGGAGGAAGCGATCGGAGATGTAGCGGGAGGCCAAGCTGGCGCAGGCCCGGAGGGCCTCCTCACTGATGCTTAGATTGTGGTGTTCCTCGTACCGGCCCTTGATGCCGCGGAGGATCTCGACGGTCTCCTCGGCGCTGGGCTGCTCGACCTGCACGGGCTGGAAGCGGCGCTCGAGGGCGGCGTCGCGCTCGACGTACTTGCGGTACTCGTCGAGGGTGGTGGCGCCGATGGTCTGCAGCTCGCCGCGGGAGAGGGACGGCTTGAGGATGTTCGCCGCGTCGACGGCGCCCTCTGCCGCGCCCGCGCCCACCATCGTGTGCATTTCGTCGATGAAGAGGACGCAGTTGCCCGAGGTCTTGATCTCCTCGATCACTTTCTTGAGGCGTTCCTCGAACTCGCCGCGGTACTTGGTGCCGGCGACGAGGGCGCCCATGTCGAGCGTGACGAGGCGCTTCTGGTGCAGCGTGTTGGGAATGTCCTCGCCGTTCACGATGCGTTGCGCTAGCGCCTCGACGATGGCGGTCTTGCCCACACCGGGCTCGCCGATGAGCACGGGGTTGTTCTTGGTCCGGCGGCTGAGGATCTGGACAACCCGCTCGATCTCTTTCTGCCGCCCGATCACGGGGTCGAGCTTGCCGGCGCGCGCCGCCGCTGTGAGGTCGATGCCGAGCTGATCGAGCACGGGGGTACGGGTCCCGCCGCGGCCCGCCTGTGCGGACTGCGGCGCGTTCTGGCTGAGCACGCGGCTGGTCTCGTTGCGTATTTTCTCCAGCGTGACGCCGAGGCTTTCGAGGACGCCGGCGGCGACGCCTTCGCCTTCGCGGAGCAGCCCGATGAGCAGGTGTTCGGTGCCGATGTAGCTATGGTTGAGGCGGCGGGCCTCGTCGACGGCGAGCTCGATGACCTTCTTGGCGCGCGGGGTCAGGCCGATCTCGCCGGGGACCGATTTCTCGCCGCGGCCGATGATGAATTCGACGGCGGAGCGCACTTTGGTGAGCTCGACGCCGAGGTTGGAGAGGACGCGTGCGGCGACACCTTCCGTCTCGCGCACGAGGCCCAAGAGGATGTGCTCGGTGCCGATGTAATTGTGATTAAACCGCTGGGCCTCTTCTTGGGCAAGAGAGAGGACTCTGCGGGCACGTTCGGAGAATTTTTCGAACCTGCTAGCCATAGGCCTTGCTCCGTGCGAGTGGGATGGGTGCCAAACTCCGCACTTCGTGCGCCCTAGGCGGTCTCGCCCGTGACGCGCTCCGATTCCTCAACGGCCGGAGCGGGGGCGCTTTCGCCGGGGGACCCGCTCATTTCATTATCCGATGGTCCGTCCGGCGCGGCTTCGGCGCCGTCTCTTTTCTCGCCGGCCGAGACCGCCTCGACAAGTTGCGCGGCGAGCGCCGAGTCCAGCGCGGGGCGCTCCACTCGATGCTCCGCCTCTCCCGAACCGAAACGGGAGTCAGAAGGGCCGGAGCGCTGGTCCGGCGGGCCGGAGCGCTGGTCCGGCGGGCTGTACCGCGACTCGGGGACGGAGCCGCCCTCCGCATCCGCATCCACCTGCTTAAGGCTCAGACCGATGCGGCGGCGCGCCGGGTCCACCCGAACGATCTTGACCATCACGTCCGTACCTTCAGTTACGACCTCGCGGGGATGTTGGATCATCCGGTCAGCCAACTCGGAGATATGGATGAGCCCTTCGATGCCATCCTCGATCCGGGCGAATGCGCCGAAGGTGGCGAGCTTGGTCACCGTGGCCGGAACGATCTGCCCTTCATGATACCGATAGGGCACCTCGGCCCACGGTTCAGGCTTGGTACGCTTCAGGCTCAACGCAATGCGCTGCGCCTCTTGGTCGACCTTGACGACAAGAACCTCGACCTCATCGCCGACGTTGACCACGTCCTCGGGGCGACGCACCGATTGCCATGAGAGTTCGGAGATGTGAATAAGACCGTCGGCGCCGCCGAGGTCTACAAAGGCACCGAAGTTGGTGGTGCCGCTGATTACACCACGCTTCAACTCACCCTCTTGGAGATCCGCGAGCAGCTTTGCCTTACCCGCGGCCCGGGACTCCTGCGTCGCGGCGCGCTCGGAGAGGATGGCGCGGTTGCGGCGGCGGTTGACTTCAATCACTTTGACCTTGAGCGTCGTGCCGACGAGCGCCTCGAGGGCCTCGTTTTGGCCCCCGTCGCCGCGCGGACGGCCCACAGCGGTCAACTGCGAGAGGGGCACAAACCCCTGCACGCCCTCGGCGGTGACGACAGCGCCGCCCTTGTTGAAACCAGTGACCGGCGCCTCGATCACGGAGCCATCCTGTGCATGTTGGAGCAAGACGCGCCAGCCCATCTCGCCGCGCGCGCGGTCCAGCGAAAGGACCGCCTGCCCCTCGTCCGTCTCGGGCCGTACGACGGCGACGACGATAGGGTCGCCTTCCTTCAGATCCTCGACGTCGGCGGGCGTGAGCGTCCGCATCTCGCGGGAGGGAACGACCCCTTCGGTCTTCTGTCCGACGTTGACGAGGACGCCGTCCTTATCGACTTTCATGATGACTCCATCGACGACTTGGCCGCGATAGAGGTTTTGGTACCCTTGCTCGGCCTCGTCGAGCAATTGGTCCATATCGAATTCTTCGGACTGCTGGGTCACAAGTTCACTCTGCCTGGGCGGATGGGTTAGAGGCCATTATAGGGATGCGCTTCTGGCCCTGTAAAGGTGGCACCCTGTAGGACTCCGGGAAGGCGGGGCTCCTTCGACCGTAGCGCACCCACCTTCTCCCCTGTCCTCCCTCAGTCTCCCCCACAGGGGAGAGGCCTGGAAGGTAGGCGCCCACGGGGACGGCCTGACGGAGAGGTTGGATTCCCGCTTGCGGGTGGATGGCGGTATGCGCGGGGTGAAGGAAAGGGCCTGACTGTGGAGTCAGGCCCTAAGGTAAACCCCTGGCGGCGGCATATTTTCCACAGAGGGTCCCCCCTCGAGTATCGTCTGCGCTGGTGCGTTTCACTTCCGTGTTCGGGATGGGAACGGGTGGGTCCACACCGCTCTGGCCACCAGAGGCGTCAAGTATACCGCAGTGGAGAACGGTTTCTCAAGCGCCGCGGCCGTCCCTCCGCGAAGGATCATGGGCTAGGCTACACTTAGGGGCGCGAGCCTGGGCCGCGCCGAAGGCACAACGACACGACACCTCCCGAGGAGCTTCCCCATGCCGGAACAGACCGCCGTATCCACGACGCGCCAGGGGGCCGTCGCGGTCCTCACCATCGACAATCCGCCCGCCAACTCGATGGGACTCGACGTCATCGCGGGCTTGACTGCCGCGCTCGACGCCGTCGAGAGCGACCGCGGGGCGGGGGCCGTCGTGATCACCGGCGCGGGGGAGAAGATGTTCTGCGCGGGCGCCGACATCAAGCTGCTCTCACAGGTCGAGGAGATCGGCGACGACCATCCCCTCTACCAGGCGGTGCGTCTCTTTGACCGCATCGAGTCGTTTCCCAAGGCCGTGATCGCGGCGATCAACGGTTTCTGCTTGGGGGGCGGCTTGGAGCTGGCCATGGCCTGCGACCTCAGGATCGCCGCCGAGCACGCCCGCTTCGGCCAGCCCGAAATCAACCTTGGCATTACGCCGGGCTGGGGCGGAACGCAGCGCCTCACCAGGCTCATCGGCAAGACGCGCGCCCAACCCCTGCTCCTCACCGGCGACATGCTGGGGGCCAAGGATGCCCTGGCGTGGGGCCTGCTGAGCGAAGTCACGCCCGCCGAAGACCTCATGGACCGGGCCGTGGAGACGGCGGCGAAGATCGCCGAAAGGGCGCCGCTTGCCGTTGCCGAGATCAAGTCGCGCGTCACTCAGGGGGCGAAGCAAACGCTTTCGGACGCGGTGATCGACGACCTCCGCGGCATGCTGCGCTTGTTGGGGACGGAGGACGGGAAGGAAGGCCTCGCCGCCTTCCTCGAGAAGCGGCGCGCCGTTTTCAAGGGCGAATAGCGAGCCGATGCTCCACGCCCACCGCTCCACCTGGGCGCCGACGTCGTGATTCTCGACGCTGTTTGGGTCGTCGCCGGCTTGGCGCTCCTGATCCTGGGAGCGGAGCTGCTCATTCGGGGGGCGTCCCGGCTCGCCGCCGCGTTCAACGTCCCGCCACTCATCATCGGGCTCACCATCGTCTCGTTCGGCACGGGCGCGCCCGAGCTCGTCGTCGGCGTCAGCGCCGCCTTGGAGGGGGCGCCGGGCATCGCCCTGGGCAACGTCGTGGGCAGCAACATCATCAACGTGCTCGCGGTGCTGGGGCTGAGCGCCGCCGTGGCGCCGCTCGCCGTCGCCAGCCGGTTGGTACGGCTCGACGTGCCGATCATGATCGGGGTCTCCGCGGTGCTGCTGCTCATGGCCCTCAACGAGTGGATCGGACGGGTGGAGGGCGCGGTGCTGGTGGCGGGCTTCTTCGCCTATGTCGGATTCCTTCTTCTACGGAGACGGTTGGTCCGCGAGTCCGAGGCGCCAGAGGCGCCGGAGGTAAGACGGACGCCGCTTGGTCTTGCCAGGGACGCCGTGCTCGCCGCCGGGGGCGGGGTCATCCTCGCCGTGGGGGCGAACCGGCTTGTTGACGGGGCATCGAACATTGCCGTCGAGATCGGGGTGAGCGAGATGGTGATCGGGCTTACCGTCGTCGCCATCGGCACCTCGCTGCCGGAGCTGGTGACGTCGATCGTCGCGGCGGCGCGGGGACAGCGCGACATCGCGGTGGGCAATGTCGTGGGCAGCAACATCTTTAACATCCTGGCGGTGGCGGGGGCGTCGGCGCTGGCCGGCGGCGGGCTCGCCGTCGAGGCTTCCGCCGTCAACTTCGACATTCCCGTGATGCTGGCGGCCGCGGCCGCCTGCTTCCCGGTGTTCCTCACCGGTTACCGGATAGAGCGCTGGGAGGGCTGGCTCTTCTTCGGCTATTTCCTCGCGTACGTGCTCTACCTCATCCTCCGAGCCTCGGAGCACGACGCGGTGGGCCCGTTCAACCTCGTGATGGCCGTCTTCGTCTTTCCTCTCATCGGCGTGACGCTGATCGTGCTGGCCGGCCGAAAGATCATGGAACGGCGAGGGGGAACTCGCCACCCTCCGACCGTTGAGAGTGGAACGGGGGAGGAGTCGTAGCGGGCATGAGGGGGCCGGAGGGAGAGCGCCCTCCGGGCGCCCGCGCGCCTGCGGCGCGTGCCCTCTCTCAGTCTCTCCCAGAGGGAGAGAGGTTTAAGGGGCTCCCCCAAGAGGGGAAGAGGCTTATTGCGAGGGGGCTCGCCCGCACCCTACACTCATTTAAGGAATGTGCGCCCAGCGCGGCCCAAGCCTGAAGTCGCAGGGGAAAGGACCGAATCGCCCGTGGACGAAACGCAACGCGCCGAGCTAACGCGGCGGCTGAGCGCCGTGATGCGCCGCATCCACCGGCTGCCGAGCCGGCAGGTCCGCTCGGTTATGGAGATCGACGACCGGCTGCGGCGGGGTCTGCTTCATCAAGAAGATCTCGACTTTCTGCGCTCGGTCGATACGGAGGCTCCCTAAATGGAGACTGTCGAGATTTCCATTCCCCAGTCGGCGAGTTACCGCGCATCGGAGATCGTGGCGGACTTGCGGAACGCGGCGGAGGAGCTGTTTCACCCCATGCAGGTCGTGGGCTACTGGGACGCGCCCACCGCCGACCATCTCTGTCCCCTCGAGCGCATGCAGCTGGACTGCCCCCACACGAAGGCGGCCGAACCCGGCGGGACGCCGTGCGCCATCACGCTCGAGGCCTACCGCGAATCGGTGGAGCACGAGCGCTCCGGCGCCCTCGAACTGCACTTCACCCACGCGGACGTCCGCGTGTTCCTTTCTTAACCTGCCCGAGAGGCCTACGCCGTCCACAGAGGGCCGGGCGAGTCACAGAGCCGCCTCTGTGGTAATGTTGCCGTCGAAGCCCGGCTCGGAGGACGGTATGAGCGAAGGGCTGGACAGAGGCCCTGCCTCCATCGCTTGCGGCGCGCACCCGCGCCGGCGGCTTCTCGGCGGCGAATGTCCCACGCCCGAACTCCTCTGCCGAGGCGCCGACGGTAAAGCCGCGCCATGACGACGCCCCTCGCCCCCAGACCAACGCGGCGGCCGCGCGTGGTGATTCTGGGCGGCGGCTACGGCGGGCTCTATGCGGCCCTGGAGCTGTGGAAGGCGGTCCGCAGGGACAAGCTCGACGTCACGTTGGTGTCCCGCGACAACTTCTTCCTCGTGCAGCCGTTGCTACCCGAGGCGGTGTCGGGGAACATCGAGCCGCCGCACATCGTGAAGTCGCTGCGCCGCCTGCTCCCCGGCATCGACTTTCATCAAGCCGAGATCGACTCTGTGGACCCCGAAGAGCGCGTGGTCCACATCCGCCACCATGGGGCGACCATCGAGCGCCGCATCGCCTACGACCACCTGCTCGTCGCCGTGGGGGACTCAACGGACCTCGTCTCGCTGCCGGGCATGACGGAGCACGCCTTCCCGGTGAAGACCATCGCCAACGCTTTCGCGCTGCGGAGTCATCTTCTCGGCGCCCTAGAGCGGGCCGAGGTGACGGCATCGGCATCCGAGCGCCGCAAGCTGCTGACGTTCGTGGTGGCCGGGGCCGGGTACACCGGGGTCGAGGTGGCCTCGGAGATCAACAATTACCTGCGGGAGGCAGTCCGCAGCTACCCCACGCTCGACGAGCGCGAGTTGCGGGTCGTGCTGCTCCAGCGGGGCGGCCGTATCCTTCCCGAATTGAGCGAGCGGCTGGCCGCTTTCAGTCAGCGAATTCTGGAGCGGAGCGGCATTGAGGTGTGGACCAACACGCCGCTCACGAGCGCGACGGCGGAGAGCGTCGTCCTCGCGAGCGGCGAGCGTATTCCGACGCGGACGCTGGTCTCGGCGTTGGGCGCCGGGCCCAATCCTCTCCTCCAATGCTTCGATAGGGGTTTGGACGCTAGGGGGCGGCTGCAGGCCGACGAGTTCTTGCGCGCGCCCGCCTACGAGAACACGTGGGTGGCGGGCGACGCGGGGGCCATCCCCAATCTGCGCGACGGCGGCCGCTACCCGCCGACGGCCCAGTCCGCTCTCCGCCAGGCGCAGCATGCCGCCCGCAACATCCTCGCCGCCATTGAGGAGCGCCCCCTGAAGCCGTTCCTGCACCGCTCCACCGGCGTGATGGTCACCCTCGGGGGTTACAAGGGCGCCGCCGAGGTGTTCGGCTTCAAGCTCCAAGGCTTTCTCGCCTGGTTCCTGTTCCGGACGTTCTGGCTTGTTCAACTGCCGGGTGTCGACCGTAAGCTGCGCGCCATGTTGCATTGGACCATCGAGCTCTTCTTCAAGCGGGACATCGCGAAGTACGAGGCGATGGGGGGCGGTCCAGTCGCACGCTCACACTACGAGGGCGGGCAGACGATCTTCCGCCAGGGCGAGTTCGCCGACAATTTCTACGTGATCTTGAGCGGAGAGGTCGAGATCTATCACGGGGGCGCGCGGGAGACGACCGCCGTCCTTGGGCCCGGCCAGTATTTTGGCGAGATGTCGCTCCTGAGCCACCGGCAGCGCAGCGCGTCGGCGCTGGCCCGCGGCCCGGTCGACCTGCTGGTTTTGAGCGCCGGGGACTTTACAGCCCTGGCGAACTCATCCTCGGAGTTCTCGGCAATCATCGAAAACGCGGCCGAGAGCCGCCAGCGGGCCAACGAGCAGCGCGAGAGCGACGCGCGGGAGGCCGCCTCGGCCGGCGGGGATAAGGAGGGCGGAGGGAGCCAACGGTAGGGAGCGGCGCCCGTTGGGCGCCCGCGCGCCTGTGGCGCGCGCCCTCTCTCAATCTCTCCCAGAGGGAAGAGAGGTTTAAGGATCTCCCCCACAGGGGGGAGTGTTCGAGGCTTGGCGAGTGGTTGGATAAGGAGGGGAGACTATGTGTACGGGAGCGCAATGGCTCGATGCGGTGAGAAAGACCATGTGGATGTGGACGGGCGCGATGTGGGCGTGGGCGCTGCTTGAGGTCGTGACGGCGCTCAAGGACTTCACGGACTGCGGCAGCCAGTGCACCGACATCCTCATCGTCGGGACGACGGTCGGGGCCGGCCACGTCGTCGGGCTGTGGTTCCTGGTGATCGTGCCCCTTGTCGGCGCGAAGAAGGTCCTGGAGCGCTGCGCCGAACAGTCTGAGTGAGCCTGGCCGCGTGCTAAGATGACGCCGCCGCGTCCGCCGCGCTCCAATCTCCGGGCGCGGCGGCCGAGGGGGCCGGATGTTCACCGTAGCGATCCTCACCATCAGCGACGCCGTGTCGAAAGGGACACGGGAGGATACGAGCGGGGACAACATCGAGACGGCGGCACGCGCGGCGGAGGCGTCGGTGGCTCACCGCGAGGTCGTGCCCGACGAGCGCGACCAGATCGCCGGCGTCCTGACCCGCTGGAGCGCGGAGGGCGTCGATTTGATTCTCACCACCGGCGGTACCGGTCTGGGGCCGCGCGACGTGACGCCGGAGGCGACGCGGGACGTGATCGAGCGCGAGGTGCCGGGTCTGGCGGAGGTGATGCGGCTTGAATCGTGGCGGGCGAATCAGCACGCCATTCTGAGCCGCGCCGTGGTCGGCGTCCGGGGACGGACGCTCATCGTGAACCTGCCGGGCAGCCCCAAGGGCGTGGCCGAGAACCTCGACCTAGTGATGCCCGTGATCCCCCATGCCATCGCCATCCTCCAAGGCGGGGGCGCGGACCACACGCCGCCGGCGCTCGAGGAACACGGCGGCGCCGACGGCCATAGTCATCACCGCGATCACCACCGGTAACTCGGCGGCGCCCGTGCACATCACGATCCTCACGCTGTTCCCCGAAGTGTTCGCGTCGCCGCTTTCGTCGAGCATCGTGGGACGGGCCGTCGAACGCGGCCTCGCCGTCATCGACGTCCGCGACATCCGCGACTTCGCCCACGACCGCCACCGCACCGCCGACGATTACGCCTACGGCGGCGGGCCGGGCATGTTGATGAAGCCCGAGCCGCTCATCGAGGCGATCGAGGCGGCGCGAGCGAGCGCTGTCCCGCCAAAGGTCGTGCTGATGAGCCCCTTGGGCAGGACGTTCGACCAGTCGGTGGCGGCGGAGCTGGCGGGCGAGCCGCATCTGGCGTTGGTCTGCGGCCACTACGAGGGGGTCGACGAGCGCGTCCGGCAGCACGCCGTGGACGACGAGATCAGCCTTGGCGACTTTGTTATGACCGGCGGGGAGCCGGCGGCGTGGGCCATCGTCGACGCGGTGGTGCGGCTACTCCCCGGCGTCCTCGGCGACCCCGGTTCGCCAATCACCGACTCCTTCGCCGCCGGCCTGCTCCAGTACCCCCAATACACGCGCCCCGAGGAGTATCGCGGCCTCCACGTTCCGCCAGTCTTGCTCAGCGGCGACCATGGGCGGATTGCACGGTGGCGTCGCAACCAATCGCTCCGGCGCACCGGCGAGTTGCGGCCCGACCTGATCGAGCGGGCGGGCGTCACGCCCGAGGAGGTCGCACGGGCGGAGGCGGAGCTCGCGGCGGAGGAGCCGCCCGCCGAGTAGGACCGCCGCGCCCGCGACCAGCAGCGCGATTGTGGTATTCTGGCTAACCGTAGACCCGAGCGCGGCAACACGCTCCGAACACTCTGGCGGACGTCATGAAAGCACACTCGCTGATCGAACTGAAATCCAACGAGAACGTTCCCGACCTCAACCCCGGCGACACCGTGAAGGTGAACGCCCAGGTGAAAGAGGGCGAGCGGGTGCGTACCCAGACTTACCAGGGCGTGGTCATCAAGAAGGGGGGCGACGGCCCCAGCGCCTCGTTCACGGTGCGGCGCATCAGCCACGGCGTCGGCGTCGAACGCACCTTTCTGTATCACTCACCCTTGCTGCAATCGGTCGAGGTGCTGCGGCAGGGCAAGGTGCGCCGGGCGAAGCTCTTCTATCTCCGGGGCCGCTCGACCAAGCAGGCCCGGATTAAAGAGAAGACGAACTTCGGACGACAGGGCGGCCGCCCCGCCAAGTAAGCCTCCGGGGCGCGCCCCTCGGGCGGCGGGGCCGCCGGTGAGGAGCGCCTGATGGGCTACGCCGAGGTCGCGGTCGACGCGCCCACGCAGCCGGGGCGCACGTTCAGCTACTCCTTCGCCGACGACGCGGACGTTCGCGTCGGCCACGCTGTCCGCGTCCCGTTCGGCTCGCGGCAATTGCCCGGCTTCGTCTTTGAGACGCCGGAACTGCCGGCCTACTCCGAGACCCGCCCCATCGCGGAAGTCATCGGCCCCGGCCCGCTCCTCTCCCCCGCGCAGATCGAGCTCGCGCGCTGGTTGAGCCAGACGTACCGCTCCACGCTGTTCGCCGCCGCCTCGCTGATGACGCCTCCCGGCTACCGCGACCACGTCACCGCTACCTATTTCCTTCTGGCTGAGCCGGTGGACTCGGACGAGCCGGAAGACGTGGATGGAGAACCGCGCCAATTGACCATGCTGCCCGGCGGTCCCGCGAAAGCCGTCCGCGGCCTCGATCCGGCGCAGGCGGCGGTCGTGGATCTGCTGCGTGGCCGCGACCCCGTGCCCATCGCCGAGATCGATAAGGCCGTGGGGAAGAAACCGGCCGCGGGGGCGCTGCGAAAGCTCATGCGGAAGGGCGTCGTCGGCAAGTCGTGGACATGGCGCAAGGCCGGCGTCCGGCCCAAGATGGAGCGCCGCGCCCGCCTGCTCGACGCCGGCGTGGCCGCGGCGGCGGACGAGGACCTGCGCCGCCGCTCGCCCAAGCAGGCCGCGGTGTTGGACGCCGTCGCCGCGGCGGGCGGCGCCGGTCTCGCTACCGCCGAGATCGGCAAGGCGCGGGGGCTCTCCAAGTCATCCCTCGACACATTGGTGAAGAAGGGGCTCATCGCTATCGACGAGGTCCGTGTCGTCCGCGACCCGCTGGCGGGGCGCGACTTCGAGCGGACGACGGCGCTGACGCTCACCCCCGACCAGGAACGAGTGTGGGGCGAGATCAGTGGCGCGCTTGACGATTCCTCGGCGGACGGCGCTCCCCGCGTCTCGCTCCTCTTCGGAGTCACCGGCAGCGGTAAGACGGAGATCTACCTTCGCGCGCTCGACCGCGTGGCGCGGCAGGGGCGCAAGGGCATCGTCCTCGTGCCCGAAATATCGCTGACGCCGCAGACCATCGAGCGCTTCGCGGGGCGCTTTCCCGGACGCGTCGCGGTGCTCCACAGCCACCTGAAACCCGGCGAGCAGTTCGACGAGTGGCGCCGCATCCGCGAGGGCGAGTTCGACGTGGTGATCGGGGCGCGGAGCGCCGTCTTCGCGCCGCAGCCCGACCTCGGCCTGATCGTGCTCGACGAGGAGCACGAGTGGAACTACAAGCAGCAGGAGCAGCCGCCGCTCTATCACGCGCGGGACGCGGCGGTGCGGCTCGCGGAGATCTCCGGCGCGGCCGTCATCCTGGGAAGCGCCACACCCTCGCTGGAGAGTTTTCACCGGGCGGCTTCCGGCGTCTACCGTCTCTTGGAGCTGCCCAACCGGATTGTCGCGTCGGGCGACGGCGAGACCGCCGGGGGGAACGGGATCTTGGACGCGGCACCGCTGCCGCAGGTGCGTGTCGTCGACATGCGCGACGAGCTCAAGGCGGGAGTGCGGAGCGTCTTCTCGCGCCCGTTGGCCTCCGGCATCGAGGAAGTCCTCGAACGGGGCGAGCAGGCCATCCTCTTCCTGAACCGGCGCGGGGCCTCGACGTTCGTCCAATGCCGCGACTGCGGCTACGCCGCCCGGTGCAAGAAGTGCGACGCCGCGCTCATCTACCACGCCGAGCGCGGTTATCTCCAGTGCCACCAGTGCGGCGCGCGGACCCGTCCGCTCGCGGTCTGCCCCGATTGCGGCGGGGAGCGCATTCGGATGATGGGGCTGGGAACGGAGCGGCTCGAAGCGGAGACGCACCGGCGCTTCCCCGGCGCGCGCACGATGCGCTGGGACCGCGACGTAGCGTCGAGCGGGGACGCGCACCAGGAGATCATCGACACGTTCCGCATGGGCGCCGCCGACATCCTCATCGGGACGCAGATGCTCGCCAAGGGTCTGCACGTGCCGTCGGTGACGCTGGTGGGCGTGGTCAACGCGGACATCGGCCTCCACGTTCCCGACTTTCGCGCCGCCGAGCGCGTCTTCCAGATCGTGGCGCAGGTCGCGGGGCGCGCGGGGCGGGGCCCCGGGGGCGGGCGGGTGGTCGTGCAGACTTACTCGCCGGACAACTACGCCGTGGCAGCGGCGGCGCTCCAGGACTACCGCACCTTCTACGATGAAGAGATCGCGCGGCGGAGCGAGCTGACGCTGCCTCCCTTCGCACGGCTCACCCGGCTCGTGTATCAACACGAGAACGCCGAGGCGGCGATGAACGAGGCGCGGCGCGGCGCGGAGAGCCTGCAGCACCGCCTCGACGAGATCGGCTACCCCGGGGCGGTGCTGTCCGGCCCCGCGCCCGCGCCGTACGAACGCATCCGGGGACGGTGGCGCTGGCACATCCTGCTGCGGATGGACGAGCCCGGTCTCGCCCTCGACGACCTGCCTTTGGCCGATGGCTGGCGCGTCGACGTCGATCCGGTGGGTATGTTGTAGGGTGCGAAGTAAGACCCTTCACTCCCTGCGTAAAGCTCGGCAGGCGCCGGCGGCGGGAGAACATTAACGCCGTCTTAGACGGACGTTAACACTGCGTTAACACCGCGCTCCTAACGTACACGGAGCTTGAGCGTACGGCGCGGTCGGACGCGCCCTTCGCCGGCCCCCGGAGGTCACGCGCTGCCAGGTCAGTCCACCCCCATCGGCGAAGCATTCCGGTCGTCGCACGCGGCGGAGTGGAAGCGGTCGAAGCGCTCGTGGGAAGAGGCCATCATCCCCAAGGTCCTGCTGGGGATGGGGCTGATCTCGATCCTCACCACCATCGGCATCGTGGTCTCGTTGCTGACCGAGGCGGTGAGCTTCTTCCGCGAGGTCTCGCTG
Organism: Dehalococcoidia bacterium; assembly: GCA_965219875.1. Lineage (GTDB taxonomy): Bacteria > Chloroflexota > Dehalococcoidia > SHYB01 > SHYB01 > DAOUKH01. Next base: position 885,977 of record CBDCOW010000003.1, read on the forward strand.
GCCGCTTTCCTTTTCGACACGAGCTGGACGCCGCGGTTCATTCCCCAAGCGTTCGGGATCTGGCCCCTCATCACGGGCACGCTGATGGTCTCGGCCATCGCGGCGGCGTTCGCCCTGCCGGTGGGCCTGCTCACCGCCATCTTTCTGGCCGAGTACGCACCCGACCGGCTGCGCCGGACGATCAAGCCGGTCCTCGAAGTCCTCGCCGGCGTGCCGACGGTGGTGTACGGCTTCTTCGCCCTCACCTTCGTCACGCCGGAAATCGTCCGGTTCCTCTTCTCGGACGCGAACATTTTCAACGCGCTCTCGGCGGGGCTCGTGGTGGGGGTGATGATCATCCCCATGGTGGCCTCGATTAGCGAGGACGCGATGATCTCCGTGCCGCAGGCGCTGCGGAACGGGGCCTACGCGCTGGGGGCGACGAAGTTCGAGACCGCTGTCCGCGTGGTGGTCCCCGCCGCGCTGTCCGGCATCATCGCCGCGTTCATCCTGGCTATCTCGCGGGCCATCGGCGAGACGATGATCGTGACGCTGGCCGCGGGGGCCACGCCCAGGGTCACGGCGACGCCGCTGGACAGTGTCCAGACGATGACGGCGTACATGGTGCAGACGAGCATGGGCGAAGCGCCGCACGGCACGATCGAGTTCAAGACCCTGTTCGCCGTGGGCCTGGTGCTCTTCATCATCACGCTGGCGATGAACATCTTCGGCCACTTCATAGTGCGGCGGTTCAGGGAGCAGTACTAATGGCTTTGAACACGCTCGGCGCCAGCGCCGGCATGGGAGCGAACCTCTCATCGAGGAAGCTCCAGGGACGGCTATTCCTCACGACGGCAATCCTGGCCACCGGGGTCGGGATCGTGGTGCTGGCAACCCTGCTGATCGACGTCTCCACCGACGGCTTCCCCCGCCTGAGCTGGGACTTCATCACCAGCTATCCCTCGCGGTTCGCCGAACGCGCCGGGATACTCTCCGCCTTGATGGGCACGGTCTGGGTGATGGCGCTCACCGCGCTCTTCTCCTTCCCCTTGGGGGTGGGGACGGCGCTCTACCTCGAGCAGTACGCCCCCAAGAACCGCTTCACCGACGTTATCCAGACCAACATCGCCAACCTCGCCGGGGTCCCGTCGATCGTGTACGGCATCCTGGGGCTCACCGTATTCGTGCGGTGGTTCGCCCTCGACCGCAGCGTCCTGGCCGGCGCGCTGACGATGACGCTGCTCATCCTGCCGATCACCATCATCGCGTCGCGGGAGGCGATTCGGGCCGTGCCCAACTCGCTCATTACCGCGTCCTACGGGCTTGGGGCCACGAAGTGGCAGGTGGTGCAGACGACGATCCTGCCCTACGCCTTCCCCGGCATTCTCACCGGGACGATTCTCTCGATGTCGCGGGCCATCGGCGAGACGGCGCCGCTGCTCATCATGGGGGCACTCACCTTCATCGCCTTCGTCCCCGGAAGCGACGGCTTCTGGAACGGACCGCTCGACCCGTTCACCGTGCTCCCGATTCAGATATTCAACTGGGCATCGCGCCCGCAGACCGCGTTTTTGGAGACGGCCGCGGCGGGCATCGTGGTACTCCTCATCGTCTTGCTGGCGATGAATTCGCTGGCGATCTTCCTCAGGAACAAGTACCAGAAGCGCATTCAGGACGCATAGCTCCGCGGGCGACCCGCAAGAGGTAGAATGACGACACGAGAACAGACGACAGCGCCGCCCACAACCCCCGTGAATGGATCGGTGGTCTCCATTAGCCTGCCTTCGGACACCCGCGAAGTGACCAGCGGAAAGCCCTCGGAAGAGGAGCTGATCGCGCTCGAGACCAAGTCGCTGAATATGTATTACAGCGACTACCTGGCGCTCGAAGACATCTCCTTGCAGCTCGCGGCGAAGAAGATCATCGCGATCATCGGGCCTTCGGGGTGCGGCAAGAGTACGCTGCTCCGGGTGTTCAACCGCATGAACGAATTGATCCCCGGCGTACGCATCGAAGGGCAGGTGCTGTTCAACGGGCAAGACCTCTACGCCCCGTCGGTGGACGCCACCGAGGTGCGGTTCCGCATCGGCATGGTGTTCCAGAAGCCGAACCCGTTCCCCAAGTCGATCTACGACAACGTCGCCTTCGGGCCGCGCATCAACGGCTACAAGGGCGACATGGACGAGCTCGTCGAGCGGTCGCTCATCGGCGCGGGGCTCTGGGAAGAGGTGAAGGACCGGCTCAAGACGAACGCGCAGGAGCTTTCGGGCGGGCAGCAGCAGCGCCTCTGCATCGCGCGGGCCATCGCCGTCGAGCCTGAGGTGATTCTGATGGACGAGCCCTGCTCGGCCCTCGACCCCGCCGCCACGCTCAAGATCGAAGACCTGATGCAGGAGATCGTTTCGGACTACACTATCCTCATCGTGACGCACAACATGCAGCAGGCGGCGCGTGTGTCGGACTACTCGGCGTTCATGTCCACCGAGGGCGGCGGCAAGCCGGGCAAGCTGATCGAGTTCGGCCCCAAGGACGAGATTTTTACCAACCCCAAGGACCAGCGCACGCAGGACTACATCACGGGGCGGTTCGGATGACTACCGATCAGCCAAAAACGAGAGTCGGTTTCGAGCACGATCTCCAAGAGCTTCAGGACAACGTGCTCGCCCTGGGCAGCATGGTGGACAAGGCGGTGGTCAAGGCCATCGAGGCGTTGAAGCAGCAGGACATCGGGCTCGCCCAGCGCGTGGTGCAAGAGGACAACCTGATCAACGCGCAGCGCTTCGCCATCGAGGAGAAGTGCATCCACCTGTTGGCGACGCAGCAGCCGATGGCCATCGACCTGCGCACGATCGTCGCCGTGCTCCAGATGGCGGTCGACCTCGAACGCATGGGCGATCACGCCGAGGGCATTGGGCGCATCACGATCCTCATCGGCGACCAGCCGCTCATCAAGCCGCTGGTGGACATTCCCCGCATGGCCACGCTGGCACTCGACATGCTGCGCCGCTCGCTGGACGCCTTCCTGGAACGCGACATCGAGAAGGCGAAGCAGGTCTGCATCGACGACGACGAGGTGGACGACCTCCACGATCAGGTCTACAACGAGCTGATCACCTACATGCTCCGCGACCCGCGCAACATCACCCAGGCGACGTATCTCACCTGGGTCACCCATAACCTCGAACGCATCGCCGACCGCTGCACCAACATCTGCGAGCAGGTGGTGTTCGTCGAGACGGGCAAGCGGGAGCAGCTCGGCGCGAGCCAGTACTAGGCACCGCGCCCCCCACTCGGCGCAGCCGCTCAGGAAACGGTCTGCAGCTCGATGTGCTGGCCTAGGGTCAGCAGTCCCGTGGCGGCGAGGTCGGTCTTCACGAACGCCTGCACCAGGACGTCGGTGTCGTTGGGGCCCCGGCGGGACGCCCCGGGCTTGAAGACGCCGGACACCTCGACGCGGCCGGAAAGAGCGCCGGCGCCCAGGGCGCGGATACGCTCGACGGTCTCCTCCCACGCCACCGGTGAGGGATAACGGATTCCGAAGTGGGGCGCGAGCTGGGGCCGCTCGGCGAGCAGGGCGCGGTAGGAAGTCTCGGCGGCGGCGAGCTCGCCGGCGCCGGCGGCCCGGCGGAGCGCCTGCTCGAAGCGCCACTGCTCAGGGGTGACTTCGGAGGCGTAGAGGACGTTGTTGCGGAGGTCGGAGCTTTCCTCGTCGATCTTGGCGACGAACCAGACGCCCCCGTTATCCACCACGCGGCAGCCCAGCGTCTGGAAGAGCTGCGCTGCGAGCGCCCGCTCGCCGGGGGCGTAGACAAGCTCGACGTGGTTCAGGAGCCGGCCTTCGCCGTCGAGCAGGTCCACGCGACTGGCCCTAGGCCCAGTCCGTCATGTCGACGGGGAGGCACGTCACGGTACGGGCTACGCCGGGTGTGGCGTGGACCGCGCTGGTCACGACCTGCACGCCTTTGTAGCTGTCCGTCTCGACGACGGCGATGATGTCGTAGGGGCCGGTGATGAGATGTACTTCGGAGACGTCGTCGATCTTCTTGAGCGCCACGGCGACGGGCCGGGCCTTGCTGATCACGGCCTCGATCAGGACATACGAGCGCATGGAGCGGCGCCTCCGGGTCGGTCTGGGTTTCCCCATTCTACTTGCGAAACGCGGGGGCCGCCACGCTACGTTGACAGGGAAGGGCCGCCCTCCTACACTCGCGGCGTTCCAATCTGTTGCGCGGTGTTTTCGACGTGCCGCGCGTCCAATTGCGGCGGGAGGCGGCATGGCCAACGAGAAGATCTACTTGCACGAGTTCGTCGACATCATCCTCCAGAACCGCACCAAGTACGTGCACCACATGACGGCCAACTGGGGCCCCGTCGGGCGCGTCGAGCGCAAGATGCTCTGCTTCGGCGTCTGGGCCACGGTGGGCAGCACTGAGCGTTGGCCCCAGGCGACGAACATGTGGGAGTACAACGGCTGGGACGGGATCGCGTACAGCTTCAACGTCGAGTTCAGCGCGCCAAGCCACCAGGACAAGTCGCTCACCACGTGGTGGGCCGAGGCGGCCAACTTCCGCAGCGGCGGCTACGACCGCATCCTCATCCCGGCGCACTACTGCCCCACCATCAAGGAGAACATCGCGAGCGGGCGCAAGGGCGACGTCTACTACCACGAGATGGTCCGCACCGCCCCCGGCCAGGCCAAGACGTATCTCGACCTGATGGAGCGGCACTGGCTGAAGAAGGCGGAGAGCATCGGCCTCGACCTCTGCTTCGCGGGGCGCTCGTCGATGATCAACGGCTCCGAGGTCGTCAACGTCTGGGCGATGAAGGACTGGGAGACTTGGGCGAACGTAGAGGACGCCTACGAGGAGGATGACGAGGTAGCGCGCTGGCGGACGCTGACGCAGCACGTGGCCATCGACTGGCGGAACAAGCTGCTCGCGCCGTCGCCGCTGAATCCCATGAACACCGGCAAGATCCTGTAGCGCGGTCAAAGGCTAGGCGCAGAGACCCGCGACAGAGACGCATCGAGGAGACGGCATGGCGAATACGAAGATTTACATCCACGAGTTCGTGGACATCATCCTGCAGAACCGCGCGGCCTACATCATGCACATGACCGAGGGCTGGGAGCCCATCGGCCGCGAGCGCAACATGAAGTGCTTCGGCGTGTGGGCCACGGTCGGCAGCAGCGAGCGGTGGCCGGAGACGACGAACATCTGGGAGCTCGACGGCATCCACGCCATGGCACGGAACCTCGACATCGAGTTCAACAACCCCAAGCACCAGGACCCGACGCTGGAGGTCTGGTGGGGCAAGGCGCAGGAGTACCGGAGCGGCGGCTACGACCGCCTCGTGCGGCCCGCGCCCTACTCTCCCACCATCGAGGAGAACGTGGCGGCGGGAACGAAGGGCGGCGTCTATTACCACGAGATGATCCGCACCGCCCCGGGCCAGGCCAAGAACTTCCTGGACATGATGGAGCTCGACTGGACCCCCACCGCGAACCGCCTCGGCATGACGCTCTGCTTCGCGGGCCGCTCGATGATGGTGAACGACTCGGAGGTCATCTGCATCTGGGCGATCGACGACTGGCCGGCATGGGCCAACGTCGAGAAGGCGTACGAGACCGACCCCGCCGTCGCGCAGTGGCGGCTCCAAACGCAGAACATCGCGCTCGAATGGCGCAACAAACTCCTCGCCGACGGCCCCCTCAATCCCATGCGCACCGGCGTGCTGCTTCCGCGGCCGCTCTAGCCAGCTAGCCCCAAGACCAGGAGAAAGGACCATTAACCAATGACGTGGACCGAGTGGAAGCAAGTCGAGGGCTTCACCTTCGACGACATCATCTACGAGAAGAAGTCGATCATCGAGTCGGGGGCCTATGCCGCCCGCGTCACCATCAACCGCCCCGCACGCCATAACGCGGTCACGGACGTCACCGGCAACGAGATGCGGTACGCCTTCGACGACGCGAGCCGCGACCCGATGGTCGGCATCGTGGTGATCACCGGCGCCGGCGACCGCGCCTTCTGCAGCGGAGGCGACGTCAACTGGGAGGCGGGGGAGAATTACGGCATCGGCTTCAGCTACGGCTCGTCGATGCAGAAGATGCTCCGCCTCACCCGTGTGCCGGTGCTGGCCGCGGTGAAGGGCTACGCCATCGGCGGCGGCAACCACCTGGCCTACATGTGCGACTTCACGGTCGCGGCGGACAACGCGATCTTCGGACAGGTCGGCCCCAGGGTGGGCAGCCCCGCCGACGGTTACTACGTCTCCTACCTCACCCACGTGGTGGGTCACAAGAAGGCCCGCGAGATGTGGATGCTGTGCCGGCGCTATAACGCGCAGGAAGGCCTCGAAATGGGGCTGGCGAACAAAGTCGTCCCCCTTGCCGAGTTCGACGACGCCGTCGACGCGTGGTGCGAGGAAGTGCTCGCGCTCAGCCCGTCCTGCATCGAGATCCTGAAGGCGACGTTCGACAACGAGGCCTACCGCTACGAGGGGCACTTCGGGATCAACCAGCGCCAGCTCTACCCCGACTACTTCGACGGCCCCGAGGTGAAGGAAGCCCAGTCCGCCTTCTTCGAGAAGCGTCAGCCGAACTTCTGGCAGTTCCGAACGCCCAAGCCCCCGAAGGCGACGTAGGGGCGCGGAGGCGCCGCCCAAGAGACCCGTATTCCGCGGAGGACCGGCAAATGCCCGACCTGCTGTACGAGAAGGCCGACCGCATCGCGACAATCACCCTCAATCGTCCCGAGCGCCTGAACGCCTGGGGCGGCGATATACGGAAGCTGCTCCCCGAGGCCCTGACGGACGCCGACCGCGACCCCGAGGTGGCCTGCGTGGTACTGACCGGCGCGGGCCGCGCCTTCTGCGCCGGCCTCGACTTGAAGGAAGAGGCACAGCGGGAGCAGGCACGGGGGATGGTCGATTGGCTCGCGTCGCCGAAGACTCCGCTGATCATGCTCAACACGAACAAGCCGCTGGTGGCCGCGATTCCGGGGCCGGCCATCGGTGTCGGCTTCGAGATCGCGATGCTCTGCGACTACCGCATCGGGGCGACGACGGCGAAGATGGGAGACCGGCACGTGGCACTGGGGCTCGTGCCCGACAGCGGGGCGGTGATCACGCTGCCCCGCGTCGTGGGCTGGGCCAACGCGTGCAAGATCCTCCTCACCGGCGAGATCTTCGAGGCTGAAGAGCTTCACGCGATGGGCGTCCTCAATGAGGTGGTCGAGCCGGAGGAGCTGCAGGAAGCGGCGCGGGCCTTCGCCGGCCGCATCGCCTGCAACGCGCCGCTGGCGACGCAGATGACGAAGCGGCTGATGCGGGTGGCCAATCCGACGGACGCGGAGGCCGTCCTCGACTATTCGTACCAGGTCATGGGCACGATGATGCAGACCGCCGACGCCAAGGAAGCCATCGCCGCCTTCCGAGAGAAGCGCACGCCTAACTTCTCGGGGCGGTAGGCGCCCGCGCGCCTGCGGCGCGCGCCCTCTCTCAGTCTCCCCCAGAGGGGGAGAGGTTTGAGGTAGGGGGCTTTGCGCGCTTAGGGCCGGCGGATGGGCTTGGTCTGGGCGTAGCCGCCCATGTAGCCCCAGCCGACGAGGAGCGCGGCGAACGAGGCGTAGGCGTCGCCGGCCACGATGATGTGGTAGTTCTCCGGCCTGCGCACCAGGGGGAAGGGCGTGCCTGGCGGCGCATCTCGGAACTCGGCGGGGACCTTCTCCTCGTCCTCGCCGCGAGTGTGCAGCGCCTCCGGCATCGGGACGCGGGCGCGCTCGAACAGGTCCTGCTTGATCTTGGATTTGTCCCATCCCTGGGCGGCGAGCAGTCCCGCCTTGTAGGGGTTGAACACAAGGCCGACCTGGCCGCCGAACTGGAGCAGGAAGTCGCCTTCGATGTGCTTCACCGCGTCGGCGTAGGCGCGCAGGATGTCCTCGACGATCTCCGCGTCGCTGGAGCCGCCTCCCCCGCCGCCGAGGAAGATGTGATAGTTGGCCGCCATGACGGTGACGGCGCTCTGCTCGAGATCAAGGCCGCGCTCGACGTGCAGCGGCGTCCACGGCGTATGGGGCGACTCGGCGACGCAGAAGCTGTACTTGGCGGGCTGGCCCATCGTGGACTTGTCGCCGGTGCCGGGGTGGCCCGCGCCCAGGTTCGTCATCACCAGGCGGACGGCGCGCCCCACCGTCGCGTTGGCCCGGTTCCCCTGACCGAAGCAGTTGAAGCCATAGTTGAAGCCGAGATCGTCCACGATAGGCCCGCTCACGATCACGAGGGGGGCCACGGCGTTGGTGGTGGCCTGGACGCCGTTCAGGTTGAAGGCGGGTTCGAGCACCGCCTCGACGGCGGCCACGACGACGGGGAAGTAGTCCGGCTTGCAACCCGCCATGACCGCGTTCACCGCGACGGCCTCGATGGTGGCGACACCGAGTCGCGGCGGGACCTCGCCAAGCTCCTCGCCGGCGGGCCGGTCGACCGTGGCGAGCATGGCGTCGACGGCCGGGCGTGTCGGCGGGACGACGGGCAGGCCGTCGGTCCAGCCCCGGTCGAAATAGCCCTCGATGGCGTCAAGGGCGCCCTGGGCGCTATCGGGGAAGTCGAAGCCGGGCATGGCGCTAGGCGTCCCCGGGCGCGCCCTCGGTGAGCCAGGCGATGACGCTGGGGGCAGCGACGCGGCCCTTGCGCTCGGCCTCGGCGGCCACGCCCAAGGGGTGGGGAACGATCACCGGCTCAAGATCGGGCATCCCCATCATGCGGCGCTTGGCGCCCGCGGTTGCCTCGAAGAGGTCTTCGACGACGACCGCGGCGGGAATGCCGGCCCGCTCAAACGTGATGGCGTCGTGCATACAGCACGACGTGCAGGAGCCTCACATGCCGACGCCGACGACCACGGCGTCGATGCGGCGCACCATGTCGTCGTAGTCGGCTTTGGGCAGCGGCGAGGAGAAGCTGGGCTTGACGACGCGTACGATCTCGGCGAGCTCGTAGCGTTGTTCGATCTCGGCGACGACGCCACGTAGCAGGTCGTCGCAGTTGGGAAGGCCGTCGTCGACGACGCCGAGCACCTTGCCCGCAAGGTCGGGGACGCGGAGCGCGAGGCCGGCGGCGCTCTGCCGGACCGATCCCGTGGGGTCGAGGAACGTGACCGCCGCGCCTTGTGGCGGGCTTTGGGTGAGCGTCATCGCATCTCCTTTCCTTCGCCGTCGGCCGTTTACTTGATGGCCACCGCGTTCGCCGGGGAGCCGACGCCCCCGGGCAGGTTAAGGGGAACGGCGCAGAAGAAGAACTCGTAGACGCCGTCGGCGGCGCAGTCGGCGGCGAGGTGCTTGAGGTCGAAGAGCTCGCCGAGGGGCATGCCGAGGAAGTTGAGCAGGCCGGTATGGAGGGAGCGCCCGCGCTGGGGCTCCCAGGGGTAGGCCTCGAGGCCGGTGTTGTCGGCGCATACGGCGGCGACGCGATGGTCCCACAGCCAGCGCGGTATCTCCTTGCCGGGTGAGAGGCCGACGCCGAGGAGGTTGACCTGGAAGTCGCCGCGCTCGTCGGCGAACGCCTCTATCCAGCCGGTGTAGAAGCAGAGGATGTCGCCGGCGCGGACCTCGACCCCCTGGCGCTCGCACACGCCTTCGATGATCTCGGGGGTGATGGGGGTGAAGACCTTGGGGTCGTAGGGCTCAGGGAAGAGGTCGGCGTTGCGGACGACGTCGATAAGGACGCCCCGCCCGAAGATGCCGCCCGCCTGGGCCCACTTTCCGATGCTGAGCTTGGAGTCGTCGCCGGGGCGGATGTCGTCGGGGCTTACGCCGTTGTAGCCGCCATGCTTGGGGTGGCGTATGTGCCCGAGGCCGTCCCACTGCGACGAGGCCTGCGGGTTAAAATTCTGGATCACCTCGTCCTTGAGCAGGCCGTCGGGCATCAGAAACATGTCGTGGGTGTAGGGCTTGCGGCCCGGCGGCTCCTCGCCCTCCTTGGGTTCGGGCATCCAGCTCGGCCTGATCTTGGTCTCGCCGGACTGGGTGTGCGAGGGCAGGTTGAGCGGCAGGCTCAGGTTGAAGCGGCGGCCCGTCTTCGCCAGCCCGGCGGCCTCGGCCACACGCTCCGGCGTCAGGAAGTTCAACGTCCCCAGCTCATAGGAGTCGCCGAACAGCCCCCAGGAAGTGTCCTTGGGAAACCCCTCGCTGCCGGGCAACTCGTCGAAGTCGGGAAGCTTGCTCTCGTCAATCACGGTCATGGGCTGCGCTCACTTCAGGTGATAGTCGCGGGAAGGATAGCACAGCGTACGTTCCATCAGTCTCCCCAGAGGGCAGGAGGCTCCTCCCGTAGGGGCGTCCCTTGTGGGCGCCCTCCCTCCCGTAGGGGCGATTCGCGAATCGCCCTCCCCTCCGGCCCCCTCTCCCACTGGGAGAGGGTTGGGGTGAGGGCGGGGGGCGGCGGTGCCCAACGGGCGCCGCTCCGGCCTCCTCTCTCGACGGGAGAGGATCGAGGTGAGGGGCCCCCCAACAACCGCCAGAGGCCGACAAGACCCTTACGTGTTGAGAGCCCTACGTCCCCGGCGCCAGCCCCTCGATCGCCCCCTCCACGGACTCCCCCGCTTCGCCGGTGCGGATGGGGGCGATGACGGGGAGGTCGAGGCCGATGGCGCGGAGGTCGTCGATGCGGGCGCGGCATTCGTCGGCGGTCCCCACGATGACCATGGCGTGGATCAGGCGGTCGGTGACGGCGGCGGCGGCGGCTTGCTCGTCGCCGCGGTCGAGGGCCGTGGTGATGGCGCGGGTCTCCTCCTCGAAGCCTAGGTCTTCGAAGTAGCGGGCGTAGAAGGGGAGGCGCATGCGGCCCGCAAGGATCTGCTGGAGCACGCGCTTGGCGCGCTCGTAGTCGTCGGTGACGGCGACGCGGACGTAGCAGGTCACGTCGCAGGCGCCGGACTCGCGCCCCGCCGCGGCCTCGCCCTCGCGGACGAGGCCCACCGCCTCCTCGACGTACGCCTTGGGCGAGAAGTTGAGGATGACGCCGTCGGCAATCTCGCCGGCCAGCCGCACCATCTTGGGCTTGAGCGCGGCGAGGTAGACGGGCAGCGGGTCCTGGACGGGCCGCACGCTGATCTCGGCCCCGCTGGTACGGAAGACCTTGCCCTCGAAGGTGACCCGCTCACCGGCGAGCAGCCGCCGGACGATCTGGACCGTCTCGCGGCCCCGCGTGATGGGACGGTCGAAGGGGACACCGTGGCCGCCCCGCGTCATCGGCTCGTGGCCGACGCCGAGACCGAGGATGAAGCGCCCGCCGGTCAGCTCGTCGATGGTGGCGGCGGACATGGCGGTCATCGTCGGGGTCCGGGTGTAGGTGGAGAGGATGCCGGTAGCGAGCCGGATACGCTCGGTATGGAGTCCGAGGGCGGCGAGGAAGGTCACGGCGTCGCGCCCGAAGCCTTCGGGGAGCCAGACGGAGTCGTAGCCGAGCCGGTCGGCGAGGCCGACGACGCCGCGGACCTCGTCGAACGCGAACCGGCGCGGGTTGGCGGCGGTGCCAGGGTCCCGCAGGGCGAAGGCGGCGTCGGCTTCGATGCGGAGTCCTATGCGGCTCATGACGCGTTCACCACGTCGATCACCTTCTCTTTGAAGCGGGCGGCGTTGTCGGCGTACTCGGCGCGCGACTCGGCGGGCAGCATGCACGTAAAGGCGCTGAAGCCCATCTCGCGCAGTGCCAGGATGCGTTCGATGACGGGGCCGTGGTCGAAGTCGGGAGGGTAGGTCGAGTCGAGCCCGCCTATGCCGCCGGTGCACAGCGTCAGGGGCGCGGTCCGGCCCACGCGCTCGGCGTGCTCGCGAGCGAGGGCTAGGCGCTCGCGGAAGTCGTCGAGTGTGCTCAGCGGAGGTGTCAGGGTGCGGGGGAGCGTCCCCGCGACCGGAATCCAGCCGTCGCCCCGCTCGATGGCGCGGCGCATCGCCTTGCGGCTGTTGCCGCCGACCCAGATGGGCGGGTGGGGCTTCTGCACCGGCGTCGGCTTCATCACGCAGTTCCGGGCAGTGAAGTGGCGGCCGTCGAAGTCGAAGACCTCACCGGTCCAGGCCGCCTTCATGGCGTCGATGGCCTCATCGGAGAGATCGTTGAGCTCGGCGCGGTCGACGCCGAGCGCGTCGAACTCCGGCTTGAGGAAGCCCGCGCCCACGCCGAGGATCAGGCGTCCGTTGGAGACGGCGTCGACGGTGACGACGGACTTGGCGGTGATGAACGGGTTCTGATAGGGAAGAATGAGGACGTGGGTCTGGACGCGGAGGCGGGTGGTGGCCGCGGCGGCCACACCGAGGGCGACCCACGGGTCGAGGGGATGGATGCCGAGGTTGGCGGTCCAATCGGCCTCGGGTATCCAGTGATGGGTCAACTCGACGGCGTCGAAGCCGTTGTCCTCGGCGGCACGGGCCATGGACTGGATGCCCTCGGCGTTGGTGAACTCGGGGCCGAGGTCCCAGCGGTGGGTGAGGAGCCGCAGGTGGAACCGGGCGGGGCCGGAGGTGTCGAACATAGGCTGCCTTCCTGCTCCGTCCCGGTTGCGGCGCGGCGGACGGCGGAGCGCTTGCATTGTTTAGACTTCAGACAGTAGCCTGTCAACCGTTGCGCCGACGCATCTCCCAGAGAGGGGAGGGCGAGTCGCGACTCGCCCCTGCGGGAGGCGGCGCCCTTTTGGACGCCGACGCGCCTGCGGCGCCCGCCCTCTCTCTATCCCCGCCAGAGGGGGAGAGGGCCGGCGGAGAAGGGAACGCGCATGACCATGACGGCAGCGGACCGCCAAAAGACCCTCGAAGAGATGCGCCGCATCTTCCGGCCCCGCGGCGTGGCCGTGGTGGGGGCGTCGTCGACGCCGGGCAAGCTGGGCTACGCCATCGTCGAGAACCTCAAGAACGGCGGGTTCGAGGGCGGTATCTATCCGGTGAACCCCGGCGCGACGGAGATTCTAGGCTACCCCTGCTACAAGGCGCTCGCCGACGTCCCCGGCGACACCGACGTCGCGCTGGTGAGCATTCCCGCCAGGGGCGTCGCGGGGCTGGTCGAGCCGGCGGCGGAGAAGGGAATCGCGGGGCTGGTAGTGATCAGCTCCGGCTTCGCCGAGACGGGCGAAGTCGAGATGCAGCGGGATCTTCAGGCGCTGGGCCGCGAGCACGGCGTGCGCATCATGGGCCCCAACATCTACGGCTACTACTACACCCACGCCGGGCTGTGCGCCACGTTCTGCACCCCCTACACCGAAAAGGGCGGCGTGGCGCTGGTCTCCCAGAGCGGCGGCGTGGGCATGGCCATCCTGGGGTACAGCCGGTCCCGGCGCATGGGGGTGTCGGCGATCGTGGGGCTGGGCAACAAGAGCGACATCGACGAGGACGACTTGTTGGAATTCTTCGGCGACGACCCCAACACCGAGGTCGTCGCCATCCACATGGAAGACCTAAAGAGCGGCCGCGCCTTCTTCGACGCGGCGAGCCGCGTCACGCGCTCCAAGCCCGTGGTGGTGCTGAAGGGCGGACGCACCGGCGCGGGGGCGAAGGCGGCGGCGTCGCACACCGCCGCGCTGGCGGGCGAGGACCGCATCTACGACGCAGCGTTCGCACAGTCGGGCGTGGTGCGGGCCCATACGTTGAAGGAGCTACTCGACTGGTCGAGGGCGCTCCAGATGCTCCCCGACCCCGAGGGCGAGAACGTGGCGATCATCACCGGCGCGGGCGGCTTGGGCGTCCTGCTCAGCGACGCCTGCGTCGACCGCGGCCTGTCGCTCATGGAGGTCCCCGACGACCTCGACGCGGCGTTCCGCCGGTACATCCCCCCGTTCGGCGCAGCGGGCAACCCCATCGACATCACGGGCGGCGAGCCGCCGGAGACGTACAAGCAGACGGTCCTGCTAGGGCTCAACGACTCCCGCGTCCACGCCCTTATCATCGGCTACTGGCACACCGTCATCACGCCGCCGATGGTCTTCGCCAAGGTGCTCGAAGAGGCGATGAACGAGGCGCGGGCGGCGGGCAACGTGAAGCCCGTCGTCGTGTCCCTAGCCGGCGACACCGAAGTCGAGGAGGCGGCCCGCTACATCGAAGACTTCGGCGTCCCCGCCTACCCCTACGCCGCCGAAGACGCCGTCGCCGCCCTAGCGGCGCGCTACACCTTCTGGCGCGCCAAGCAGCGGGGGTAGAACGCGGGGCTCAGACTGACAATGCCGCTCTCAGCCAACTATACAGCATAGCAGCTTACTGCTATGCTGTACCGAAGAATGAAGGCGACGGCATATTACCGGAACACCGTTGAGAAGAAGAGGCCGTACCTCCGCGATGAATACTGCGAGCGCGTTATGGGCAACCCTGAGCAAATGCAGGCCGACCCCCGTCCCGGTCGTACGCGCTTATGGGGTTACGTCGCGGAGTTGCAGCATCATCTGAGGGTTGTGGTGGAGGCAGACGGTGAGACGGTCCACAACGCATTCATTGATGGGGAGGCAGAGCGATGGTTGACGCGGTAGTGCGGAGGCCGGAGATCATCTACGCTGAGGAGTCGGACATTCTGCGTGTGCAGTTTGAGGAGAAGCCCAGCGTCCAATCGGTTGAGGTCGCTGAGGGGATAGTCCTAGACTACGATGAGGAAGGCCGCGCCGTGGCGATTGAGATCGATGGCGCGGGCCTACTCCTGCGTGACTTCAGGATCAGGGCTAACGCCGTATTCTCGTCGGAGCGCTACCTGGATACCTTCCAGAAGCTGCTCAGCTTCGGATCGATGTTCGATGGCCCCCAGTCCGCAGCGACCCGTGTACCGACTGGACTTGAGGCCATGCTGTTGCAGTGCGAGCGCAGAGACCCAGAAGAGGGCGTCGCGCAAGCACTGAAGTTTGGCTTCCCAGAGGCTGCACAGGACGACCTCGCCCACACGCTCTTCAGCATTCCTCCCGCCCTCTGCTTCCCACTCCGGAAGCAGGTCGTTGGCTATCTACAGGGCGATTCGACACAAAAGCTAGAGAAGAAGCGGGTCACGCTGCTCCTCGATACCTACATCCACAGTATCTACCAGTCGAGAGCGGAGGATGAAAACAGCAGTCTCCAGAAGATCATGTCCGAGGCGCTGAAGCAGCACGTGCTGTAGGGCTGGAATGTCCCGGTCACGGTCGTGCCGGGCGTTGAGCAGCGTCCTCCCTGACAGTGTTTAGCCGCCGCTGCCATCCCCGCCGGCAACGAGGTAATACCTTCCGGGCCCAGGCCTTCGGAATACACGAGATCGCTACCGTTCAAGCGAGCCGGAGCGGAGTAAGACCCCCCTCGCGCTAACGAGGGAGCCCGAGGCCCTTGGTGGCGATGATGTTGCGGTTGACCTCGGAGCTGCCGGCGGCGATGGTCGAGGGGATGTTGCTGATGTATTCGTGGCCTATGAGGCCGCGGTTGATGGCGTGGGGGCTGCCGTCGCGGAGGAGGCCGTGGAGGCCGAGGACCTGCATCCCGACGCGGCCGACTTCCATGCCGACCTCGGAGGCGAAGAGCTTGGCCATCGACGCCTCCCGGATCGGCTCTTCGCCGTGCTCTTGCATCCAGGCGACGCGGTAGGAGAGCAGCCGCGCCGCATGAAGGTTCGCGGTCATGTCGGCCAGCCGGTGCATCAAGATTTCGTTGTCCCGCACCGAGCCGAGCACCGCGGGGGCCTCGCGGATGGCATCGACGATGTTGTCGAAGGCGCGCTGCGCCATGGCGACGTCGCGGATGCCGGACCGCTCGTTGTTGAGCGTGGTCATGGCGACGTACCAGCCCTGGTTGAGGTCGCCGATCAGGTTTCCCTTGGGCACACGCACGTTGTCGAAGAAGACCTGGTTGAAGTCGTGCTCGTCGGCCATGTTGATGAGCGGCTGGATGGTGATGCCCGGCTGCCGCATGTCCATGATGAAGTACGAGATGCCCTTGTGCTTGGGCGCGTCGGGGTCGGTGCGGGTGAGGATGTGGATCCAGTCGGCCTTGTGGCCGTAGGTCGTCCAGATCTTCTGGCCGTTGATGACGTATTCATCGCCGTCGGCGACGGCGGTGGTGGCGAGGCTGGCGAGGTCGGAGCCGGCGTTGGGCTCGGAGAAGCCCTGCGCCCAGACGATCTCCTGCTCGGCGGTGGCCTTGAGGAAGCGCTTCTTCAGGCTTTCGTTGCCGAACGAGATGATGGCGGGGCCGACCTGGTACGCCTGATGGTCGAGGGGCGCGTTGTAGTAGACCATCTTGTCGTGGAAGAGCATCTGCATGGTGTGACCCGCGCCGAGGCCGCCGTACTCGACGGGCCAGCCGATACCGATCCACTTCTTCTTTCCCAGCTTCCTGCGGAAGGCCATGGAGTCGTCGAAGTTCTCTTCGGCGTAGGCGCTTTCGCCGGCGAGGATGCGCGGCGGGAGCTCGGCCTTGATGAAGTCCTCGACCTCTTGGGCGAAGTCGGTGTGCTCTTTGGTGAAGGTGAAGTCCACGCGCCGCCTCCTCTTGCGCCGGGGCCTCGCGCGGCCCAAGCCTGACGTCGGCCTGATGATACCAAACGGGGAGTGAGAACCGCGCAGTCGGCGATGGGGGATAATGTCCCCGCTCGCCGCCCGAAGCGCGCCGAGCGAGGAGCGCCGCGATGCAATTCGGTTACTTCACGTTGGGGGTGAGCCTGCGGTCGTACGGGACCGTGGCGCAGAGGGCGGAGGCGACGGGCTTCGACAGCTTCTTCATGCCCGAGCACCTCGTCTTCCCCATCGACATCACGCCCCTCTATCCCTATTCCGAGACCGGCTACCCGGGGGTGGACGCGGACACGCCCTACTTCGATCCGTGGGTTTCACTGGCGAGCGTGGCGGCGGTCACCTCGAAGATCCGGCTGGGGACGCAGGTGTACATCCTGCCACTTCGCAACGTCTTCGTCACCGCGAAGGCGGTGGCGACGCTCGACCGGATCTCGCAGGGTAGGGTGATCCTTGGGGCGGGAGTTGGGTGGCTTAAGGAGGAGTTTGAGGCCGCCGGTGAGGACTTCCACACCCGCGGGCGGCGCGCCGACGAGGCAATCAAGGTGATCCGCCGCCTGTGGACCGAGGACACCATCGAGCACCACGGCGAGTTCTACGACTTCGGCCCGATCAAGTTCAACCCCAAGCCGTCGCAGAAGCCGTGCCCGCCGATTCAGATCGGCGGCGAGACACGGGCGGCGCGCCGGCGCGCCGCGCTGCTCGGCGACGGCTGGCTCAGCGCGGGCGGCGACACGCCGGAGACGGCAAAGCCGCTGATCGACGAGATGCAGGCATGGCGCAGTGAGGCGGGCCGCGACGGGCCGTTCGAAGTGTCGATGCGTAACGCCCTCGGCGAGAACACCCTCGACAACGCTCGGCGCTACGAGGAGGCCGGCGTCGACCGGCTCTTCCTGCGCCCCGAGTTCCCCAAGGAGGGCCGCATGTCCGTCGACTTCGTGGGGCAGTGGATGGAGCGGATGAACGAGGAGATCATCAGCCGGATGTAGCCTCGGCCCGCCGGCCCGGCGCAGGGTGCGGCGTATACTAGACGGCTGGAGGTCCCACCGTGAGCACCGACGCCGTAGACCAGGCCGCGCTCGCCGCGCAGCGCCACCGCATCCGCCACTCCGCCGCGCACGTGATGGCCGACGCCGTCACGTCGATCTGGCCTCAGGCGAAGCTGACCATCGGGCCCCCGACGGCCGACGGCTTTTACTACGACATCGATCTCGATCACCACCTTACGCCGGAGGACCTGAAAGAGGTCGAGCGGCGCATGCGGAAGATCATCGGCGCCAACGATCCGTTCGTGCGCGAGGAGATCTCGCGGGAGGACGCCCAACGGCGCTTCGCCGAGAACGAGTACAAGCTGGAGAACATCGCCGAGATTCCCGAAGGCGAGGTCATCACGACCTACTCGCACGGGAAGTTCACCGACCTGTGCGAAGGGCCGCACGTCGATCGCGCCGGCGCGATCAAGGCGGTGAAGCTACTCAACATAGCGGGGGCCTATTGGCGCGGCGACGAGCGCAACCCGATGCTCCAGCGCATCTACGGGACGGCGTTCGAGTCGAAGGACGCCCTGCGCCAGCACATCGAGATGCTGGAGGAGGCCGCCAAGCGCGACCACCGGAAGGTTGGGCGCGAACTCGAACTGTTCATGTTCGACCCCGCCGCGCCCGCGAGCCCGTTTTTCCTGCCCAAGGGGACGGTCCTCTACAACCTCCTCATCGACTACATCCGGGAGCTGTACCAGCGCTACGGCTACCAGGAGGTCATGACGCCGCAGATCTTCGAGTCGGGCCTGTGGCGGCGCTCGGGGCACTACGAGAACTACAAGGAGAACATGTTCTTCGTCGAGATCGACGAGCGCGAGTTCGGGGTGAAGCCGATGAACTGCCCCAGCCACGCGCTGATCTACGGTTCGACGCTGCACTCGTACCGCGACCTGCCGGTCCGTCTCGCCGACTTCGGGCGGCTCCACCGGTACGAACGGTCCGGCGTCACCCACGGCCTGACGCGGGTGCGCAGCTTCGCCCAGGACGACGCCCATATCTTCTGCCGGCCCGATCAGGTGCAGAGCGAGGTTACGGCCTTCATCGACATGGTGCACGAGACGTTCACAATCTTCGGCTTCGACGACGTGCACGTGATGCTGTCGCTCCGCCCGGAGAAGCGCGTCGGCACGGACGAGATGTGGGACCGCGCCGAGGCCGCGCTGACCTCGGCCATCGAGTCGAAGGGGCTCGACTACGAGGCGGTCGCCGGCGAGGGGGCCTTCTACGGGCCGAAGATCGACTTCTTCATGCAAGACGCGCTGCGGCGGCAGTGGCAACTAAGCACGGTGCAGCTCGACTACTCGCTGCCGGAGCGGTTCGGTCTGGAATACGTGACCGAGGACGACCGGCGGGAGCGCCCGGTGCTCATCCACCGCGCCCTGCTTGGATCGCTGGAGCGGTTTATCGCCATTCTGCTCGAACACACAGGCGGGGCGCTGCCAGTGTGGCTCTCGCCGGTGCAGGCGGTGGTCATCCCCATCGCCGACCGGCACGCCGACTACGCCCGCGAGGTCGAGTCGCGGCTGCGGGGCACGGGTCTGCGCGTCGAGGTCGACGCCCGCACCCAGCGCATGAACCTGAAGATACGCGAGGCGCAGCTGCGGAAGGTCCCGTACATGCTCGTCGTCGGCGACCGCGAGCAAGCAGCGAGCGCGGCGGCGGTGCGGCAGCGGGCGGGCGAGGACCTCGGCGCCATGCCGTTGGACGACATCGCACGCGAGATCGGCGAACGGACGGCAGCCCGCTCCTGAGCGGCGCGAAGATCTTTCTTTGACTGCGATTCAAGCGTTGTGCTATATTCACCCGTGTCCGCGCGGCCCCGCCGTGGCGGGCTTGATGTATTGAGGTACGGAGGAACCCACCGCCATAGCCCGAGACTATAGAGTCAATCGACAGATTCGCGCCCGCGAGGTGCGACTGATAGGCGACGAGGGCGAGCAGGTTGGCGTCATAACTCTGCAGGAAGCCCTGAAAATGGCCGAGGACGCCGACGTTGACCTCGTCGAGGTCGCGTCGCAGGCGAACCCTCCGGTTGTTCGGCTGCTTGATTATGGCAAGTTCCGCTACGAGCAGTCGAAGAAGGAACGGGACTCCAAGAAGAGTACGAAGAACGTCGGCATTCGCGAAGTGCGGATGCGCCCCCGGATCGACGAGCACGACATCGCGTTCAAGTCGAGGATGGTAAAGAAGTTCCTCGACGAAGGGCACAAGGTGAAGATGTCGGTGCTGTTCCGGGGACGCGAGATCACGCACCCTGAGTTGGCCATCGGGCTGATGCGGCGGGTCGCGGAGTCGTTGGAGGAGCAGGCAAAGCTGGAGAAGGCGCCCTCGATGGAAGGGCGCATGATGACGATGATACTGGCGCCGATTGCGGGCAGGAAAAGCCCGGCGCCGGCGAAGAAAGCGGACGCTCCGGTCGACGCCGCGGCGGTCGCCGGAGCGAAGAAGCCCGCCGCGGAAGCTGCGGAAAAGAAGGAAGAGGAAGCCGCCCGTGCCCAAGCTTAAGACCCACAAAGGAGCCAAGAAGCGGCTGCACATCTCCGGCAGCGGGAAACTACTGCGGGTGAAGGGCGGCAAGAGCCACCTCCGCCGCAAGAAGCCGACGGCGACGAAACGCCTCTACGATAACAAGCTGCCGGTGCACGAGGCGGACGACAAACGTCTGCGGAAGCTGCTTCCGGGCAACTAGGTCATCGATTCCATGAGATTCCGCCGCCGAATAACGGCGGCCTAACGGAGAACGCACGTGCCGAGAGTCAAAGGCGGAACCACCACCCACGCGCGCCACAAGAAGGTGCTCAAGCTCACCAAGGGGCAGCGGGGGAGCAAGAGCAAGCTGTTCCGCCGCGCCAACGAGGCGATGCTCAAGTCGTTGAGCTACGCCTACCGGCACCGCCGCGAGCGGAAGCGCTTCATGCGGCGGCTGTGGATCACGCGCATCAACGCGGCGGCCCGGCTCAACGGCCTCACCTACGGCGCGATGATGGCCGGGTTGAAGCGCGCGGGCGTCGAGGCCAACCGCAAGATGCTGGCCGAGCTCGCGGTCCGCGACCCCGCGGCCTTCACCGCGATCGCCGAGACCGCAAAGAGCGCGCCGACCGCAGCGTAGAACGGGAGCCGGCCATGCCCGCGTCGAAGCCCGCGACACGCAAGGGCGCCGACACCGGCGCGCTCTCCCCGCTCGCCGAGAACTATCTGCTTACCCTCTACCAGCTTCAAGAGGAAGAGCAAGGCCCGACGACGCTGACGCGCATGGCGGAGCACCTCGCGCTCTCGCCGGTAACCGAGCACCTCGGAACGTCGCTGGCGTCGGTGGCAGGGATGATCCGCCGGATGAAACGTGACGGGCTCGTCGACGTTAAGCCTTCCAAAGAGATCGTCTTCACCGAACGGGGACACCGTCACGCCGAGTCGCTGATGCGGCGGCATCAGCTCGCCGAGCGGCTCCTCGTGGACGTGCTCGGGCTCGACCTCCACAAGGTGCACGCCGAGGCCCACCGGCTGGAGCACGCCATCTCCCCCGCTGTCGAGGAGAAGCTCCAAGAGTGTCTGGACCACCCCCACACCTGCCCCTTTGGACACCCCATCCCAGGAAACGGCTACGAGCCGCCGAAGACATCGGTGTCCCTTGACCGCATCAAGACGGGCGGCAAGGCGGTCGTCGAGCGCATCCCCGAGTACGACCCCCGGCTCATCGAATACCTCGTAGCCTGCGGCGTCATGCGCGGCCAGACCCTTGAGGTCGTCGACATCGCTCCCTACAAGGGCACGATGTCGATGCTGGTGAACGGCCAGGAAGTCGTGATCGGGCTGCAGGTAGCGCCGAAGATCGTGGTGGACCCGGCTGGCGCCAAGTCGCCGGCGGCGTAAGGCACCGTCTTCGTTCCAACTCCTCTGGGTCTGACGGACCCTCCCCGCCCGCGCGCTTGCGGTGCGCGCTCTCCCAAGGTGGTTGCCGTGGGGCCCCTCACCTCAATCCTGTCCCGCTGGAGACCTTGGGTAACCTTGGGCCACAGGCTCTGCCAAGGTCGCGCAGACCCCGCCTCCCCCCGCCCTCACCCCAACCCTCTCCCAGCGGGAGAGGGGGCAACCCCCCCGCCGCCCGCCGATGACCAAGTTATGCAAAGGTCTCCGCTGGGAGAGGAGGTAAGACCCCACCCCTGCTCTCTCCAACGCCGGAGCCGGTGTGCTCCCATCCGGCTGAGTTGAAGGGAGGGAGCGGCGCCGTTGGGCGCGAACGGGTAGGGATGGGAGAAGCGGGGCGGGGAGCGGGCGGGCCCTTTGCTAGGGCCGGCGGGAGAGGTCGGGCGGCGCGCTCTGGAGACTCTGAATGCCAAGCCAGTGGTTGAGGTAGCGCCTCGAACTAGTCACGACCAACGTTACAAGCTTCCGCATTCCCGTCTCCTAAGGACAGAGCGCGTCCCGCAGAGAGAGCAGGCTGCGCTTCGATGCATCGACATTCTGATTTGCGCGGAGAACATACCGAATGGCGCCGGACGTGTCAACCCCATTTCTCACTATATCACGCAACGTAGCAAAGACGGTGGATCAACCGTAGATGAAACTTCGCATTGACGAAGTCTCTAGCTATCTCTAGGCTATACACAAGCACTTCCGTAATGCGCGGCCTTCCGGCCCGCGCCAGGACACGAGCCAACCGTGGCGAGAATCTCTTCCTCCCTCCTCAAGGCCACGCCGCGCGTTCGGACGGGCGCCCCGCCGGGGCTCTGGTGGGCCGGAGCGCTCGTCGGCGCGGCGGTGCTGCTCCCCCTCGTCTATCTCATCTACCGGACGGCCGGCTCGGGGTCCGACGCGTGGGACCTGCTGGTGCGCGTGAAGACCTTGGAGGTGTTGCTGCGCACGGCGGTGTTGGCGGCGGCGGTCACCGCGGCGAGCGCCCTCCTCAGCGTGCCGCTGGCCTGGCTCACGGTGCGGACCGACCTGCCGTTCAAGAAGGTCTGGTCCGTCATCACCGTGCTCCCCTTAGTCGTGCCGACCTATGTGGGCGGCTACGCCTTCATCTCAGCGTTCGGGACGCGGGGGCTTCTACAGCAATCGCTTGAAGGACCGCTGGGCGTAACGCGGCTTCCCGATCTCACCGGCTTCGTCGGCGCCTGGCTGGTGCTCACGATGTTCACCTATCCCTACCTGCTCTTGACGCTTCGCGCCGCCCTCTGGGGCATGGACGCGTCGACGGAGGAGGCGAGCCGGAGCTTGGGCCACGGTCCCTGGCGCACGTTCCGCAGCGCCATCCTGCCCCAACTCAAGCCGGCGATCGGCGCCGGATCGCTGCTGGTGGCGCTCTACACGCTCAGCGACTTCGGCGCGGTGGCGCTGCTGCGGTTCGACTCCTTCACCCGCGTTATCTTCTTGCAATACGAGGCCTCGTTCGACCGGACGCTGGCCTCGGTGCTGGCGCTGCTGCTCGTGGCCTCGACAGTGGTGGTGCTGCTCGTGGAGCGGGCGGCAAGGGGACGCGCGGCCTACCACCGCTCAGGGGCGGGCGCGCAACGCATGCCGTCGGCGGCCCGGTTGGGCTCGTGGCGGTGGCCGGCGTTGGCGTTCGTAGGAGGCGCGGCGCTCGTCACCCTCGGGCTTCCCGGGTCGGTACTGCTCTACTGGCTGGTCCAAGGCGTCGCGGCCGGTGAGGAATTCGCCTTCCTCGGCGGCGCGATCGCGAACGGCCTGTATGTCTCGGGGCTCGCCGCGCTGGTCACGGTCGTGGCGGCGCTGCCCGTCGGCGTCCTGGCAGTGCGGTTCGACGGACGCAGGTCGCGGCTCCTTGAAGGGGTGTCCTATCTCGGCTTCGCCATGCCCGGCCTCGTCGTCGCGCTCTCTCTGGTCTTCTTCGGCGCCAACTTCGCCTCGCCGGTCTATCAGACGGTCTGGCTGCTGCTCTTCGCCTACGTCGTGCTGTTCCTCCCGCTGGCCTTGGGCGGGGTGCGGACCTCGCTGCTCCAGATAAGCCCGGCGTTGGAGGAGGCGGCGCGGAGCCTAGGCCGGTCGTGGTCGCGCATGATGGTCAGCGTGACGCTGCCGCTGCTGCGCCCCGGACTCGTCGTGGCGGCGGCGCTCGTCTTTCTGACCGTCCTGAAGGAGCTCCCCGCCACGCTGCTCCTGGCGCCCATCGGCTTCGACACCCTCGCCACCGAAATGTGGTCGGCGGCCGACGAAGGGTTCTTCGCTCGCGCCGCGGCGCCGGGCCTCATCCTCATCGCTGTGTCGGTCATTCCCGTCGCCCTCCTCCTCTCGCGGGAGCGCGGGACGCAGAGCAGGGAACGGTAGGCCCGCCTTGTCCCCTATGCGCCGGCTTGCTAGGCTTGCTCCAAGACCGCCCGACCTTCCCAACCCGGGCGCGGACACCGTTCCAAACGAACCTCGCTTGAACGCGCAACCCCGCTCCGGCCAGCCCACCGCCGCGCCCGTCATCGCCATGGCCGGCGTGACCAAGACGTACCCCGGCGGCGCCGCGCCCGCCGTAGCCGACCTCTCCTTCGCCGTCACCACCGGCGAAGTCGTGGCGCTCTTGGGACCAAGCGGCTGCGGCAAGACCACGACGCTGCGACTGATCGCGGGGTTCGAGTCGCCGGACGAGGGAGAGCTTTCCGTCAGCGGGCAGGTGGTCGCCTCGTCGGACCGGTGGACGCCGCCGGAGCGCCGGGGCCTCGCGATGATCTTCCAGCAATTCGCCCTCTTCCCTCACCTCACCGTGCTGCAGAACGCGATGTACGGACTCAAAGGCATGCGCGCCGGCGAAAAGCGGCGGGTTGCCGAGGCCGAGCTTGAGCGGGTGGGCATGGCGGAATACGTCAGCCGCTATCCGCATCAGCTGTCCGGGGGGCAGCAGCAGCGGGTGGCGCTAGCGCGGGCGCTGGCCCCTCAGCCCGTCGTGCTGCTCATGGACGAGCCGTTCGGCAGCCTCGACGCCGCGCTCCGGACCAGCATGCGGCGAGAGGTCAAGGCCATCCTCGCGCAGCGCGGCGCGACGGCGGTCGTCGTGACCCACGATCAGGAGGAGGCGTTCACCCTCGCCGACCGCGTCCTGATCTTGAAGCAGGGCCGCCTGGAGCAGTTGAACACGCCCGACAACATCTACCACAAGCCCGCGAGCCGGTTTGTCGCCGGTTTCGTTGGCCAAGCCGACTTCATCCCCGTCGAGCTGGCCGACGGACGCATCCACTCGGAACTGGGAATGTTCCCCATGGCCGGGGCGCCGCCGCCGCCGCCCCTCGACCTGCTCCTCCGCCCCGACGACATCGACATCGTGACGGACCGCGAGGGCGAGGCGGAGGTCGTGGAACGTGAGTTCAAGGGCGCGGACAACGTCTACACGGTGCGGTTGCCCTCGGGGGCGCGGGTACGCAGCGTACAGCCCTCCACGCGCATCTTCAGTATCGGCCAACGGGTCCACGTGTCGGCCTTCCCCGACCACATCGTCCTCTTCTCGCGCAACGCGGGATGACCGCCGCCCGCTCCACCCTTCTGTCCTGGGCTATCCCCTCGTGAGCGGGATGACCTCTTTGGCGAAGCGCTCCATATAGCGCAGCTTGCGCTCGTGGGGCAGGCCGTTAGCCAGCGTCATGTTGATGTCCGTGGCGGGCGCCGCGGCGCGAAGCTTGGCAATGTGGCGGGCGCACGCATCGGGGCTGCCGACGAACGGCCCGCGGAGCCCCGCGTCGGCGGGGCGGGGAGCGAAGAATCGCTGGTCGCGAGGGTGATCGGCGGCGCGGCGGTAGTGGACCGCGAGGTCGTCGGAGCCGCCCGCGCCCTCGGTTAGGTAGGGCCGCAGCTCGGCGCGCGCCGCGTCGGGGTCGTCGGCGGCGTACATGGTCGTATGGACGAGGACCTCGTAGCCGTCGGGATCCTCGCCGGCCTCCCGCAGCGCCCCGGCCCAGGCGTCGTACTCGGCCCGCCCGCCGCCGGCGGCCAAGGCGATGGGACAACGGAGCCGGGCGGCGCGGCGCGCCGGTCGCACACCGCGCGCCGCCATCCAGACCGGCAGCCCGCCGTCGGACGGCTTCGGCGTCACGTTGACGCCGTCGAAATCGTAGTGGCGCCCGTGGTAGGAGAAGGCTTCGGGCCCCCAAGCCAGGCGGAGGACCTCGATCCCCTCCTCGACGAGCTCGGGTCGGTCTTCCCGCACGACGCCGAAGGCCTCGAACTCTTCGATGCGGTAGCCCAGACCGACGCCGAGGATCAAGCGGCCGCCGGAGATCGCGTCGACGACGGCGGCGTCCTCGGCGACGCGCAGCGGGTGATGCAGGGGAAGCAGCAGCACCCACGTGCCGATCTTGATGCGGCTGGTGCGGGCGGCAATGGCGGCGGCCGTGGTGAGGAGCGAGGGGCAGCAGCCGTTATCGAGGAAGTGATGCTCGGTGAGCCAGACGTGATCGTAGCCCATCGCCTCGGCGGCGGCGGCCTGATCGAGGACCTCGCCGTAGACCTGTGGCCAAGGACGGCGGAAGCCGCGGGGGTTCGAGCAGTTGAAGACGATGCCGAAGCGGGGGGCGGCGTCGCGCACGTCGGCTCCTCTCATTGCGCCGCGTCGTTTCCCGCACCGCGGCGCTCGCGTACTATACGGCCCGTTGCCGCCATTTCGCATCCGGAGGGCGCGGAGGGCAGCAGAGGAGATTAAGGACGATGAAAGCCTCGATGAATATCATGATCGAGCGGGGCGCGCAGGACGTGTGGGACTGCGTGGCCGACGTCGAGAGGCGGCACACGTGGTTGGACGGTCTGGCGAAGCCTCGGCGCACATCGGAGGTTGAGTCGGGCGTGGGCGCGGTGTACAAGACGCGTTTCACCCGGCTCGGTAAGGCCATTGACATCACCTACGAGGTCATCGAGTCCGAGCCGCCCCGGCGTCACGGCTTGCGCGTGATGATGCCGAGGATGCCCTTCGATGCCGTCATCGAGATTGCGCCGGAGGGCGGCGGCGCAAGGGTTGTCTACACCATGGACACGGGGTCCGGCGGCCGGTTAGCGACGGTGTTGACGACCGTGCTGGGGCCGTTCATGCGCGCCGTGATCCGCAGGCAGTTGCTCAAGGAGCTGCGTGGGCTCAAGGTTGTCCTTGAGGAGCCCGGCGCGGCCTAGGCGAACTTCTCGTCGTAGTCCTTCGGCTTCATCGCGATGTTGTCCGGCATCGGAGGCCGGGACGAGGTGCAGGCGAGGCCGCCGTCGCACATCACGATCTGGCCGGTGACGAAGGAGGCGAGGTCGGAGGCGAGGGCCACGGCGATCCCCGCGATGTCCTCGGGCTCGCTGAGGCGCCCCAAGGGTATCGACTTCGCCATCTCGTCCATCCGCCACTG
This sequence comes from Dehalococcoidia bacterium, assembly GCA_965219875.1. Taxonomy (GTDB): domain Bacteria; phylum Chloroflexota; class Dehalococcoidia; order SHYB01; family SHYB01; genus DAOUKH01. The sequence continues at coordinate 912,802 of CBDCOW010000003.1, forward strand.
GGGGAGACGGGTCTTTCCCGGCGGCGCGTTGATCGAGGCGGGGCCGACGCAGTTGACTCGGATGCCGTGAGGGGCGAGCTCGACGGCGAGGGTCTTGGTGAACTGCATGACTCCGGCTTTGGCCGCGCCGTAGGGCGCCAGTCGGACCGAGGCGCGGAGGCCACTGAGGGAGGCGATGTTCACGATCGCGCCCTTGGTCTGGTTGGCGATCATGGCGCGGGCGGCGGCCTGGGAGCAGAGAAAGGTGCTCTTGAGGTTCTGCGCCACGGAGACTTCCCAGAACTCCCAGTCCATGTCCACGATTTGCGACGGCTTGTGCCCGCGCATGTTGCCGACGTTGTTGATCAGGGTGTCGACGCGCCCGAAGCGGTCGAGGGTCTCGTCGAACAGGCGCTGCACGCCGGCCTCGTCGGTGACGTCGGCGGAGGCTCCCATCGCCTCGCCGCCCGCGGCCCGAATTTCCGCCGCGGCGTCCTCGGCGATCTCGCTCACGATGTCGATGGGCACGACCTTGGCGCCCATTTCGGCGAGCAGCAGCGCCGAGGCCCGTCCCGCGCCCGCGCCCCCACCGGTCACCACCGCCACTTTGCCCGCGAAGCCAAGTTTACCGTCCGACATTGTCGTCTCCTTGCGGCCCTACGCGTCCGCCGTTCCCTCGCCTTCAGCCCGGATGCCCGCGGCGGCGCGCCGGTTGCGGGGCACGACGCCGACCGCGGCGGAGAAGCCGCCATCGACGCTGATGAGCTGTCCGTTCACGTAGCGGGAGAGGTCGGAGGCGAGGAAGAGAATCGCGCCCGCTTGGTCGTCGGGCTCGCCGAGCCGCCCCAGCGGGTTGGCGTTCGCCACTGCTTGCATCGACCTCGATTGCACCGCCGCACCCACCGCGGCCGTCACCGTCGTCCCCGGGGCAATGACGTTCGTCCGTATGCCGTGGGGCCCAAGCTCGACGGCCATGGTCTGGGTCAGATTGATCACGCCCGCCTTGGCCGCGCCGTAGGCGGAGACGTGGCGCACGTGGCGCACGCCGCCGAGTGAGGAGATATTGATGATCGAGCCGCCGACGCCCCGTTCGATCATCGACCGCGCCTCGACCTGGCAGGCGAAAAAGACGGCGCGCAGGTTGAGGTCGATGGCGTCATCGAGGAAGTCGGTGCTCGCCTCGATGAAGGGAACGCGGGGGTGGCCGACGGTCCCGCCGGCATGGTCGCCCTCGCCGTCGCCGAGCTCGGCGACGGCGCGGTCGACCATGCCGCGCACGTCGCCCTCGGAGCGCACGTCGGCGGCGACGGCGATGGCGCGGACCCCGATGGCGCAGGCCGTGCCGGCGGTCTCCTCGGCGGACGCGCCGTCGATGTCCACGGCGGCGATGCGCGCTCCGGCCCGTGCCAGCATCAGCGCGGCGGCCTTCCCGATGCCGTGCCCCGCTCCCGTAACGAGCGCGACCTTGTCCTCCAAGCCAAGCAGGGAGTCCGTCATGGCGGGAGTGTAGCGACGCGCCCCAGGGGGGTCAACGCAAAGGCGCGCTGAGGGCGCTCGCAGCGCGCGCCCTCTCTCAGTCTCCCCCAGAGGAGGAGAGGTTTAAGAGACTACGGAATGGCGAGTACGTCGTCGAGGATGGCGGCGAGGCGCTCCTCGTTGAGGGGGCCGACGAACTTGCGCACGACGCGCCCCCCGCGGTCGATGAAGTGCTTCTCGGGCACGCCGGTGAGACCGTACTCGATGGCGATGGTGCCGCGCGGATCGGGGCCGACGGGGTAGGTCACCCCGAACTCGCGGAGGAAGTCGCGGGCCCGCGCCTCAGTATCGAAGACGTCGATGCCGATGAATAGCACGCGGTCCTGGTAGCGCCGCCACACCGCTTCGAGCACGGGGGCCTCGCGGCGGCAGGGCACGCACCACGAGCCCCAGAAGTCGATCAAGATAGGGCGCTCGCCGATCTCCTCGGAGAGCGTCAGGACGTCGCCGCTGAAGAGCTCGAGGTCGAAGTCCGACGGGGTCTCGCGCAAGACTTCAACCTCGCCGGTGTCGTCGAAGGTAACCAGACCGCCGCGCCCGCTTCCACCGCCAACCACGCTGATCACGATGATGACGAAGATCGCGGTCAGCGGCGCGAGACCGATCGCGTAGAGTGACCACTTGGGCAGGGATAGGTTGGGGAAACGCACGCTAACCGGCCACATCGCCCAAGACTACCCAGTAGACAATGAGGTAGACGCCCGAACCGACGAGAAAGACCGCGCTCAGCCGGTGCACGTAGGGAACGAGGCCTCGCAGCGCCCGCGTCGCCGCGCCCTTGAGGGTCGCCGCGCCCAAGGCGACGGCCACGACGACGAGGCCCATCCCAAGAGCGAAGCTCACGAACTGTCCCGCCGAGGCGAGGAAGCCATCGCGGTTGAGGGAGGTGGCGACGACCACGAGGAAGATCGGCAGGGTGCAGGAGAGCGAGGCGGCGCCGTAGGCCACGCCATAGGCAAAGGCGGACGCGGGGCCCCGGCTCCCGGGCCGGACGCCGGGAACGTTGAGCCGCCCCGCCCAGGCGATTCCGATGCTCCGCCCCGTGACCAAGAGCCACGCGCCCAGCAGCGCCATGCCCACGCCGACGGCAAGGCCGGCCCAGGGGAAGGCGTCGATGACCGCTCCGCCGCCGGCGCTGACGACCGAGCCGATGATAGTGAAGAGCACGACGAAGCCCAGGGTGGCCATGACGCCGAGCATGGCGGCCCGCCCCAGCGCGCGGGCGGTGACGTCGCCCGGCGGCCCTTCTCTCTCGCCCATGTAGTAGCCGGCGAAGGCGGGAAGCATCAGGAAGCCGCAGGGGTTGACGCTGGCGACGACGCCGGCGCTGAAGGCGTAGCCGAACGGCAAAAGCGTGACGAAGTCGGTGGCGTACTGCTCAGGGCTCACGCCGTCGCCGGTCACGCCTCGCAGGCCCAGCGCGAAAACCGCGGCCATGAAGGCGGCCATCGCCAGGCCCAGGCCGCCAAACACCAGCAGTGGCCTGCCCGCCGGCGCTGCCGGAGTGGACGCTCCCGTACCGGGGAGCGGAGAGCCTGCCTCCGTGTGCGTGCTCATCATCCTCGGCATGCCATACGCCGCCGTCCGGGCCGCGGCGGGCTAGCTTGCGCTTGCGTTGCCGGCCCAGTTAATCCCGTTGTCGCGGCTGGCGAACACCTGGCCGGTTGTCGTGACGGCGTAGAGGGCGCCGTCGCCGGGCCACACCGCGACGAGGCGCTCGTCGTCGATCCCCGCGCCGGCGATTTCCCAACTTTCCCCGAGATCGCCGGAGCGGTAGAAACGGCCGTTGGCGATCACGTAGAGCTTGTCCGGATCGCTGAGGTCGCCCTTGATGTCGGCTATGGCTTGGAAGGGAACCCCGCCGCGCACCGTCTTGTCGAAGCTCGTCCCGCCGTCGTCGCTCCTGATCAGGCCGCGCGTGGTGTGGAAGGCGAAGACGGTATCAGGGTTGCCGGCGGGAACGGCGAGCGAGGAGAAGGAAGCCTCGCTTTCCAGGAGAAGGGCCCGCCAGGCGCTCCCTCCATCTTCGGACCGGTAGAGTCCCCCGCCCTGCACGAAGGCGTAGAGGCTGCCGCTTCCGGGGTCTACGGTGAACGACCGAACGTCGGCGGACGGCAGGTCGAGAGACAGATCGCGCCAGGTGAGGCCGCCGTCGTCGCTCCGGGCGAAGACGCCGTCGCCGGCGGCGTAGAAGGCCCCGGCTTGGGCGGGATCGGGAACGACGGAGCGCACCGCCTCCCCGTTGAAGGCGGCGGGTTGCCACACGCCGCCGCCGTCGATGGAGCGGAAGAGGCCGTTGGAGTCGGCAAGCAGGACAACGGCGGAATCGGAGGGATGGACAGCAACGCCCGATATCTGAATGAAGCCGGAGACGCCGCTCCCACCCCCGCGAAGGATCTGCGCGAAGAGGAAGACGAGGATAGCGACAAGGACGACGCCGGCGATGATGCCGCCCGCGATCCAATCGGTGGAAAGATTGGCGAGGGAGAAGCGGGAGAGACGGGACGGCTCGGCTTGGGTGTCGCGGGAGCGCGTCGCCCGGGCCCGGCGCTCGCCCCGCCGCCTATTGCGACGTGTGCTGGCCACTGAAGCGCCTTTCTGAAGAACGGTGCGCACGATTGTACTTGATTTCACTAGCGCGCGCGAACGTGCGGGAGGCGCGACAGGTGACGTCCCTGTGCAACCGGACGCCGGGACACCCGCCTCGCCTCCAGCTTCTCCTCACCCTCTGCTTTTTCCCCTTAACGGTGCGTGCGCGCGAGGCGCCCCCTTAGACCAACCGCGTCTACACAGGCAACACCTCGTGGGCAGGAGTGGAGATAAGCAAAACTTTGAACTAATTCTAAAACTTGTTATAATTTTGTGCGGGTGAGAATGTTGCTTTCGACACTGTTGTCCCTGAAACCTGGATATTTGGGCATCGCCGCGCTGGGCGTGATAGGAGCCCTGGCGGCCATCCCCATCGTCCTGTCCGACGACATGCCGTGGGTGGCGGTCAGCTTCGAGCGGGACACCTACTCCGTCGCTGAGGGAAACAGCGTCACGGTGAGGGTGAATCTCAGCGTTGCCCCGGAGCGGCAGGTGGTGATCCCCATCACCAAGGACAACCAGGGCGGCGTGAGTGATTCGGACTACTCCGGCGTGCCCGCCACCGTCACCTTCGAGAGTGGGGAGACTGCGAAGAGTTTCACCTTCTCCGCGCCCCAAGACATGGTGGACGATGACGGCGAGTCGGTCCTGCTGGGCATCGGCTCCAGTCTGCCTACGGGGGTGACTGAGGGGACCACCGACGAGACCGACGTCTTCATCATCGACGATGACGGCATAGGGGTGACGGTGCCCCCGGCGACACTGGCAATCGGCGAGGGCGGCAGCAAGACCTACACCATGGCGCTGACCTCTCAGCCCACCGCCGACGTCACCATCACGGTCACCGTCCCCAGCGCCTCCGACGTATCTGTCGACAAGACGACGCTTACTTTCACCACCTCCAACTGGGACGACGAGCAGACCGTGACCGTGTCGGCCGCCCAGGACGAGGACGCGCTGGACGAGACCGCCACCATCACCCACTCGGTGACCTCCACCGACAGCGACTACGACGGCATCCGTGCGGGCAGCATCGACGTGACCGTCACCGACGACGAGGACATCCCGGTGACGGTGACCTTCGGGCAGGCCGACCACACGGTCGCCGAGGGGAGCGCGGTCACGGTGAGAGTCACGCTCAGCGAGGACCCCGAGCGGCAGGTGGTCATTCCCATCACCAAGAGTGAGCAGGGCGGCATTACCTCCGCCGATTACTCGGGCGTACCCGACAGCGTCACCTTCGAGAGCGGCGACACGGAGAAGTCCTTCATCGTCACGGCGGCCCAAGACGCGTTGGACGACGACGATGAGTCGGTGACCGTGGGCTTGGGGACCCTGCCAAACGCGGTAACCGCCGGCGCCGTCGAAGAGACCACCGTCTCCATTACCGACGATGACGTGCCATCAGTCACTATCCGCTTTGAACAGTCTTCCTATTCCCTCGACGAGGGCGACGACGTCACGGTGAAGGTCATCCTCAGCCACGATCCTGAGCGGCAGGTGGTCGTACCCATCACCAAGAGTGAGCAGGGCGGGGCGAGCAGCGACGACTACTCCGGCGTGCCCGGCAGCGTGACCTTCGAGAGCGGGGAGACGGAGAAGTCCTTCACCTTCACCGCAACCCAAGACATGGTGGACGATGACGGAACGGGCGACGGCGAGTCGGTGCAGGTGGCCTTCGGCACACTGCCCTCGGACGTCAGTGCCGGTACCCCGAATAAGACCGCCGTCGCCATCATCGACGACGACGGTGCAGGGGTGACGATCTCCCCGACCAGGCTGAGCATTAGCGAGGGCCGCAGCAGGACCTACACCGTGGTTCTGGCCTCAGAACCCACGGCCAACGTCACCGTCACGGTCACGGCTCCCAGCGGCTCCGACATATCCGTCGACAAGCGCGGCCTGTCATTTACCCCGTCCAACTGGGACGACGATCAAGTCGTATCGGTATCGGCCGAACAAGACTTCGACGGATCGGACGACACCGCCACCATCACCCACTCGGTTACCGCCGCCGGCAGCGACTACAGCGGCAAACCTGTGGCTAGCGTCAGCGTGACCGTTGTTGACGACGACGACGTGCGGGTGAAGGCGAACTTCGAGCAGGCTGCCTACAGGGTCACCGAGGGTAGCTCGATCACGGTTGAGGTCACCCTCAGCGAGGACCCGGAGCGGCAGGTGATCGTCCCCATTACCACCAGCGGCCAGGGCGGCGCGACCGACGACGACTACTCGGGCGTGCCCGACAGCGTCACCTTCGAGAGCGGGGACACCGAGAAGTCCTTCACCTTCACCGCCGTCCAAGACAAGGCGGACGACGATGGCGAGTCGGTGAAGCTGGACTTCGGCACCCTGCCCAAGGCGGTTACCGGCGGCACGACCGACGAGACCACCGTCACCATCACCGACGACGACCCAACCATCATCGCTAGGGACGAGGAAACACCGGTCGTCGCGAAGGCCCCTGACGTGCCCGTGAAGGTAAGCTTCGAACGTACCGGCTATACGGTCGTCGAGGGATACACGGTGACCGTCACGGTCACCTTGAGCAAGGATCCCGAGCGGCAGGTGGTTATCCCCATCACCAAGACCGAGGAGGGCGGTCTAACGTCCGCCGACTACTCGGGCGTGCCCGACACCGTCATCTTCAACAGCGGGGACACGTCGAGTTCGTTTACCTTCACGGCGACTCAGGACCAGCTGCAGGACGATGATGAATCGCTGCGGCTGGACCTCGGCAGCCTGCCCGACGCGGTCACCGCCGGCACCCTTAAGGTGACCACCATCTCCATCATCGACGACGACGGTCCAGTCAGGGTCGTGCCGGTGACGGTGAGCTTTGAGTCCGACATCTACTCCGTTGACGAGGGGAGTCGGGTCGGGGTCAAGGTCATGCTCAGCGCGGACCCGGGGCGGCGGGTGGTGATCCCTCTCACGAAGACCGAGTACGGCGGCATTACGCCCTCCGACTACTCGGGTGTGCCGTCCCAAGTGATCTTCGAGAGCGGAGAGAGAGAGAAGTCCTTCGACTTCTTGGCGACCGAAGACATGCTGGACGACGACGAAGAGGCGGTCGCACTGGCCTTCGGTTCATCGCTGCCCGACTCGGTGACCAAGGGGGCGAGGGACCAGACGATGGTCAACATCAAGGACAACGACGGCGTCGGTGTCAGGGTCTCTCCCACCAGACTGACCATCGATGAAGGGGAGGACGACACCTACACCGTCGTGCTGAACTCCCAGCCCACCGCCGACGTCACCGTCACGGTCGGCACTCCCACCGACCCCGACGTATCCGTCAACGAGACGACGCTTGCCTTCACGGATTCCACCTGGGACGACCCGCAAACCGTCACCGTTTCCACCGTCCACGACCAGGACGCCGCTGACGACACCGCCACCATCTCCCACTCGGTTACCTCCACGGACGGCGACTACAACGGCATCACCGCGCGGAGCGTCAGCGTGAAGGTGGTCGACGACGAGGAAGTCCCGGTGACGGTGAACTTCGGATCCGCCACCTACTCCGCGAACGAGGGGGGCACGGTCAGGGTGACGGTGACGCTCGACGAGAAACCCGAGCGAGAGGTCGTCATCCACATCACGAAGAGCGAGCAGGGTGGCGCGAGCAGCTCGGACTACTCGGGCGTGCCCGCCACCGTCACCTTTAGGAGCGGGGACACGGCGAAGACCTTCACCTTCTCCGGGCTCCAAGACAACATCGACGACGACGGCGAGTCGGTGCTGCTGGGCTTCGACGCAACGCTGCCGAACGCGGTCACCGCCGGCACGACCAGCGAGACCACCATCTCGATCAACGACGATGACGGCGTCGGCGTGATGGTAGCGCCGACGACGCTGACCATCGGCGAGGGCGGCGACGAAGAGTACACCGTCGTGCTGACCTCCGAGCCCACCGCAAATGTCACCGTCACCATCTCCAAGTCCGGCAGCTCCGACGTATCTGCCAACAAACGGACGCTCACCTTCACCGACTCCAACTGGGACGACAGGCAAACGGTCACCGTATCCGCCGACCAGGACACCGACGCGGTCGACGACACCGCCACCATCACCCACTCGGTTACCTCCACCGACAGCGACTACAACGGCATTAGCGCGGGCAGCGTCGGCGTCAAAGTCACCGACGACGACGACATCCCGGTGACGGTCAGCTTCGATCAGGCCACCTACCCCGTTGGCGAGGGTGAACAGGTGACCGTGACGGTGACGCTCAGCAAAGACCCTGAGCGGCGCGTGGTTATCCCCATCACCAAGATGGAACAGGACGGCGCAACCAGCGTCGACTACTCCCGCTTGCCCGCCAACGTGATCTTCGCAAGCGGGGACACGGAGGAGTCCTTCACCTTCTCCGCCGTCCAGGACACGGTGGACGACGACGGCGAGTCGGTGAAGCTCGGCTTCGGAACGCTGCCCAACGCCGTAACGGAGGGGACGCACAACGAGGCCACCGTCGCCATCACCGACGACGACAACCCGTTCGTCAAGGTGAGCTTCGAGCTCGCCACCTACTCCGTTGACGAGGGCAGCACGGTCGACGTCAAGGTGATTCTGAGCGCCGATCCCGAGCGCCAAGTGGTCATCCCCATCACCAAGACCGACCAAGGCGGCGTGAGTAGCACCGACGACTACTCCGTGCCCGCCGATGTAACCTTCGCGAGCGGCGAGATGGAGAAGACCTTCACCTTCACCGCCACCCAGGACACGGTGGACGACGACGACGAGTCGGTGCTGCTCAGCTTCGGCTCACCGCTGCCAAACAGAGTCAGTGAGGGAACCACGGACGAGACGACGGTCGCCATTAACGACGACGACGACCCGTCTGTTGAGGTCAGCTTCAAGGAGTCCGGCTACTCCGTCGACGAGGGCGACGAGGTGACAGTGACGGTGACGCTGAGCACTGATCCCGAGCGGCTGGTCATCATCCCCATCACTGCGAGCGACCAGGGCGACATCAGCAGCGCCGACTACTCCCCCTTGCCCCCCAACGTGACCTTCCAGCCTGGAGAGACGGAGGTGACCTTCACCTTCACCGCGCTCGAGGACACGCTGGACGACGATGACGAGTCGGTGCTGCTGGGCTTCGACACCAGTCTGCTGGACCGAGTCGACGAGGGCACCACCAACGAGACCACGGTCGTCATCAACGACGACGACGTTCCGTCCGTCACGGTCAGCTTCGGGCAGGCCGCGCACACCGTGCCGGAAAGTGACGATACGAGCACCACCGACGTGGCGGAAAACGAGGTGACGGTGACGGTGACGCTGAGCGCCGATCCTGAGCGCCAGGTCATCATCCCCATCACGACGAGCGAGCAGGACGGCGCTACCAGCGCCGACTACTCGGGCGTGCCCGACACCGTGACCTTCGAGAGCGGTGAGGAGGAGCAGACCTTCACCTTCACCGCCGTGCAGGACACGGTGGACGACGACGGTGAGTCGGTGAAGCTGGGCTTCGGGACGCCACCCGACGACGTGACGGCTGGGACGACCGACGAAACGACCATCTCCATCACCGACGACGACGACCCCATCGTCACGGTGAACTTCGGCAAGGCTGCCTACTCCGTCGACGAGGCGAGCACGGTGACGGTAACGGTGACGCTGAGTGCCGATCCTGAGCGGGAGGTGGTGATACTCATCACCAAGACCGACCAGGGCGGCGTGAGCAGCACCGACGACTATTCGGGCGTGCCCGAAACCCTCACCTTCCCGAGCGGCGACACGGAGGAGACCTTCACCTTCACCGCGGCCACGGACAATATCAACGACGACGGCGAATCGGTGAAACTGAGCTTCGACCCCAGCCTGCCCAACAGGATCAGCGGGGGCACCACGGACGAGACAACCGTCAGCATCAATGACGACGACGGCGCCGGAGTTACGGTCTCCCCCGCCTCGCTGACCATCGGCGAGGGCGACGACGACGAGTACACCGTGGTGCTGACCTCCGAGCCGACGGACGACGTCATCATCACCATCACCATCACCGTCCCCAGCGGTTCCGACATATCTGCTAACTCCCCGGCTAACACCCAGACCCTTACGTTCACCGACTCCACTTGGCAGGACGAGCAAACGGTCACCGTATCCGCCGGCCAGGACGACGACCACCTGGACGACACCGGCACCATCACGCACTCGGTTACCTCAACGGACACCGACTACAACGGCTTCAGCGCCGGCAGCGTCAAGGTGAAGATCACCGACGACGAAGACGTGCCGGTGACGGTGAACTTCGAGGAAGCCGACTATGCGGTCGCCGAGGGTGGCACGGTCACGATCAAGGTGACCCTCAGCGAGGACCCTGAGCGGCAGGTGATCATCCCCATAACTACGACCGAGCAGGACGACGCGAGCAGCGACGACTACTCGCCCGTGCCCGGCACCGTGACCTTCGAGAGCGGCGACACGGAGCAGACCTTCGCCTTCACCGCCACCCAGGACACGGTGGACGACGACGACGAGTCGGTGCTGCTGGGCTTCGACTCAACGCTGCCCAACGCGGTGACGGCGGGAACCACCAACGAGGCGACCGTCGCCATCAACGACGACGACGTGCCGTCCGTTGAAGTCTTCTTCGAGTTCGACACCTACTCCGTTGACGAGGGTGACGATGTGACCGTCAAGGTGAAGCTGAGCGCTGATCCTGAGCGCCAGGTGATCATCCCCATCATGAGGACCCACCAGGGTGACGCGAGCACCTTGGACTACTCGCCCGTGCCCGGCACCCTCACCTTCGAGAGCGGGGACACGGAGAAGACCTTCACCTTCACCGCAACCCAGGACACGGTGGACGACGACGGCGAGTCGGTGCTGCTGGGCTTCGACTCACCCTTGCCGACCGGAGTCAGTGAGGGCACCCCCAGCGAGGGAACGCCCAACGAGGCCACCGTCTCCATCAACGACGACGACGTGCCTCCCGTCACGGTGAGCTTCGAATTCGACACCTACTCCGTTGACGAGGGCGACACGGTCGACTACAAGGTGAAGCTGAGCGCCGACCCTGAGCGGTTCGTCATCATCCCCATCACCGTGAGCGAGGACGGCGCTACGAGCGCCGACTACTCGGCCCCGCCCCCCAATGCGAGCTTCTTCCCCGGGGAGACGGAGGTGATCTTCACTTTCGCCGCGACCCAGGACACGGTCGATGACGACGGCGAGTCGGTGAAGCTGGGCTTCGACACCAGTCTGCTGGATCGAGTCAGTGAGGGGACCACGAACGAGACCACGGTCAGCATCAACGACGACGACGTGCCGTCCGTGCAGGTCAGCTTCGAGTCGGACACCTACTCCGTGACCGAGGGGAGCACGGTGACGGTCAAGGTGAAGCTGAGCGCCGATCCTGAGCGCCAGGTCATCATCACCGTCACGGCGAGTGAGCAGGGCGGCGCCGACACCTCAGATTACTCCGGCGTGCCGGTCGACGTGACCTTCGAAAGTGGAGAGACGGAGCAGACCTTCACCTTCACGGCCGAGCAGGACACGGTGGACGACGACAACGAGTCGGTGCGGCTGAGGTTCGACTCCAACCTGCCCGACCAAGTCAGTGAGGGGCTCACCAACAACGAGGCGACCGTCAGCATCGACGACGACGACGTGCCGTCCGTCGAGGTCAGCTTCGAGCTAGCCACCTACTCCGTCAACGAGGGGAGTACGGTTGAGGTCAAGGTGAAACTGAGCGCCGACCCCGAGCGGCAAGTCATTATCCCCATCACCACGAACGAGCAGGATGGCGCGAGCAGCAACGACTACTCTCCCATGCCGGACAACGTGACCTTCCAGTCCGGGGAGACGGAAGTGATCCTCGACTTCATCGCCACGAGCGACAGTCTGAACGACGACGGGGAATCGGTGAAGCTGAGCTTCGGTTCCCAGCTACCTGATCAGGTGGACCCCGGGACACCCGACGAGACGACCATCTCCATCAACGACGACGATGGCGCGAGCGTGAAGGTCACCCCTACCTCGCTCACCATTACCGAGGGAAGCAGCCAGGGCTACACGGTGGTGCTGACTTCCCAACCCACGGCCAACGTCACGATCACGGTGACCCCACCGTCCAACCCCGACGTGTCCGTCAACAAGACGACGCTCACCTTCACCGCGGACACCTGGGACGACGAGCAGACGGTCACCGTATCCGTTGCCCACGACACCGACGCGCTGGCCGAAACCGCCACCATTACCCACTCCGCGGCGTCCACGGACACCGACTACGACGGCATCAGCGTGGGCAGCGTCAACGTCACCGTCATCGACGACGAGACCGAAGTCAGCTTCGGTTCGGCCATGTACATGGCCACCGAGGGCGGCGAAGACGCCACGGTCACCGTGCACCTGAGCCAGCCGGCCCCGGTGCGGCTAGTCATTTCGATAACCGAGGAAGGGAAAGCTGGAGCCACCAGTGACGACTGGTCCGGTGTACCGGCTACGTTGACCTTCAACGTCGGAGAGGACGTGAAGTCCTTCACCGTGGTCGCCACCGACGACAACATCGAAGACAGCGGCGAGAAGGTGGAAATCGGTTTCGACTCACCGCTGCCCACCGGAGTCATCCTCGGAGATCCGGATACGACCATGGTCACCCTGTCAAACGCCGAGTGCGACAACCTCGCCACCGAGATGATCATCCTAGACGAACTAGGCGAGATCACCCAAGCGGGCGAAAAGGACTTCTGGACCTTCGACCCAGATCCCTACCGCCACTACATCATCGAGGTCATCGGCGTGGACGGTCGCGACATGCTGGGACGGGACACGCATCCCGGCGATCTTACCCTTGCGGACCCCGAACTCATCTCTGTTAGGGCCGTGGAAGGGCCGGAGGGGTCGGAATACAGCCCGTTCATCTCAGACGCCGGATACGGGCAGAATAGCAATGGCGGCTGGTGGTGGAGCGGCCCCGGTCCCTTCCGGATCGAGGTTGGAGGAAGCGGCGGCACCGGCACCTACCAGATCAAGGTCCGCGTCAACAACATCTGCGCCATGAGGGACGGCGAGCGGTTCTATCCCTGGGCCGGCGGGCCTGACGGCTATGACATGGACCAGGTTGGAGACACGAGCACGTGGCACACCCTGCGCACCGTTCCGGTTTGGCACAACGGTTATGGCCCGAGCGGCGGCTTCCTCGGCGACAACAATGGCGACGGCGAGGAACGCGACGAGGACTGGTTCAAGGTCGAACTCGACCAAGGCTACGAGTACACGATAGAACTCTGGTCGGCCACTGACGTTCCAGCAAAGTTCCAGGCGACCCAGCTCAAGATCGTCGGAATCTACGACAACAACGGGACGCTGATCGCCGGCACTTCCAGCTCCAGCGGAAATCACGTCAGTGTCGACTTCCGGCCGACCAGCACGGGTGTCTACTACGTCGCCGTGGGTTACGAGGGCCAGGACGGCCTGTACGACATCGACGCGACAGGGACTGAAGTTTAGTCGCCGCCTAGCCGGCCCCGGCCCGAGCCCCCAACTTGGCCGACAGCAGGTGGTGCCGTCGTCCGCGTAAGCGGCGCGTCCGTCTCCAGGAACGCCCGTGAAGCGAACACTTTGACCGCCCGTGGGGAAGAGCCGGGCGGCGCGCCGCCGCCTATGCTATTCTGTCGCCTCCGAAGCCGCAGATGGCGAACGAACACAGGCCCTGACCCTCATGCCACGCGCCCGCACCGACATCGGGACCGCGAAACGCTTGGACGCCGAGGTGTTCGGCGAGCCGGGGAAGCGCACCTTTCGCATCGTGGTGGAGGCCGAGAAGGGCGTCGCCTCCGTTTGGATGGAAAAGGAGCAGTTCTCCGCGCTGGCACTCTCCGTCAAGAGTTACGTCAAGCAGTTGAGCGAGGAACAGCGCAAGGCCGCCGTCCCGCCGCCGGAGACGTCGTCCGCCGAGCCCGCCTTCGACTTCAAGACGACGAGCCTCGGCCTCGTCTTCGACGAGACGAGTTGCCGCTTTGGCGTGATCGCCTTTGACGAGACCGACCGCGGCAAGCAGACCGGCACGATGATGTGGTGGGCGACGCTCAGCCAGGCCGAAGCCATGGCGGATGCTGCGCTCGAAATCATCTCCTCGGGCCGCCCGATCTGCGACCTCTGCCACCGCCCCAAAGACCCGGAGGGCCACATGTGCCCTCACACGAACGGCCACCGCGGCATCCAGGAAGACTTCGAATAGGCCTTCCTAGAGACTCACGCCCTCCTCCCGTAGGGGCGCCCCTTGTGGGCGCCCGCTCCTCCTAGGGCAGAGCAGTCAGAGCGTGACACCCTCCAGGTCGAGGTCGTAGAGGTCGACGCAGTTGCGGTAGATAGCCCGGTCCTTCAAATCGGGGGCGACGTGGGCGAACTCACGCTCGACGACGTCCTGGGAGTTAGGCCACGTGCTGTCGTCGTGGGGGTAGTCGGTGGACCACATCAGCACGTCGGGACCGATGAGGTCGGCGACCCTGGTGCCCACGGGATCGCTCATGAAGGTGCACTTGACGTTGCGCTCGAAGATCTCGCTGGGAAGCATCCCCGAATCGAAGAACTCGTTGTAGCGCGGCCCCTTGCCGGTGTAGACATAGTCCATGCGCTGCTTCATGTAGGGGACCCACCCGATGTCGTTTTCGACGGAGATGACGGTCAGGCCGGGGTAACGCTCGAAGACCTTGTCGAAGACGAGGTAGGTGATCGACTCCTGGATCATGTGGCGGGAGAGGGCGTAGGGAGCGCAGAAGCTCTTGTGGTCCCACCTTCGGTGCGAGCCGCCGGTGAAGCAGTGCAGGCTGATCGGCACGCCCATGGCCTCGGCCTCGGCGAAGAAGGGCTCGTGGTGGTCGGTCTCGAAGTTGAGCTCGGTGGGCGGCGTGCCCCAGATCGCGGCGCCGCGGAGTCCCATGCCGGCGGTCCGCTTGAGCTCCGCGACTCCCACGGCTGCGTCGTACATCGGAATGAGCGCGACGCCGTGGAGGCGCTTGGGCGCGCCCGCGCAGAAGTCGGCGAGCCAGTCGTTGTAGGCGCGGAAGCAGGCGGCCTGGAGCGCTGGGTCCTCCATGCCGAAGATCACGAGGGCCATGCTGGGGTAGAGGACTTCGGCGAGGATGCCGTCGATGGCCATGTCCTCGATGCGCGCCGCCGGGTCCCAGCCGCCGCGGCGCCCCTCTTCCTCCTGCTTGCCCCACATGGCGAAGGGCGTGCCGAGGGGACGAATGGGCTGCGGGCGTCGGCCCTCCATGTAGAAGCAGTTTACGCCGTCGTCGCGGGTCTCGACGTGCGGGGCGCGGTCGAGGAAGGCGCGGTCGATGCGCTCGGTCCAGAGGTCGAAGGGCTCGACCACGTGGGAGTCGGCGGATACGGCTCGCGGGATCGTCATCGTCTCCTCCTTCACTTCACTTCCGGGACGCTAGCGGCCCATGCCGAGGCCGCGCCGGGCGATGATGTTGCGTTGAATCTCCGAAGTCCCCGCGCCGAGCGTAATGGCGCGCTGGGCACGGTAGAGCTTTTGCATCTTGCCGTGCAGGACGGCCCCCTTCGCACCGGGCGCGAGTTGGCCGTACATTCCGAGGATTTCCATCCCTAGACCGACGATACTCTGGGTCAGCTCGGTAACCCAGAGCTTGGACTGCGACGACTCGTAGCTCGGCGGCTCGCCCTTCGACTGGAGCCACACCACGCGGTAGGCGAGCACCCACGAGATGCGCATCTGGGTAAATGTGTCGGCGATCTTGCGCCGGAGCTCGGGGTTCGTCTCGATGGGGTCGAACCCCCCGTTGCGCCCTGCCTCGACCACGTACTCGACGATTTCGTCGAAGAGCTGCTGGAGCGGCACGTGCCAGCGCACGCCGGAGCGCTCGGCGTTGAGC
Organism: Dehalococcoidia bacterium; assembly: GCA_965219875.1. Taxonomy (GTDB): domain Bacteria; phylum Chloroflexota; class Dehalococcoidia; order SHYB01; family SHYB01; genus DAOUKH01. The sequence goes on from CBDCOW010000003.1 coordinate 928,764, forward strand.
GTGGTCTGTCCCAGGTACCAGCCCTGGTCTTTCTCACCCACCAGCCGGTCGCGCGGTATGCGCACGTTGTCGAAGAAGACGGAGTTGAACGAGTGGGATTCGGCCATGTTGACGATGGGCTGGACGGTGATGCCCGGCCAGTTCATGTCGACGAGGAAGTAGCTGATCCCCTTGTGCTTGGGCGCGTCGGGGTTGGTGCGGGCGAGGAGGATGCCGTGCTCGGCCTTGTGGCCGTTGGTCGTCCAGGTCTTCTGGCCGTTGACCACGAAGTCATCGCCGTCCTCGACGGCGGTGGTCTGCAGCGAGGCGAGGTCGGAGCCGGCGTTCGGCTCGCTGAGCAGCGAGCACCAGCGCACCTCGCCGCGGGCGATGGGGGGCAGGAAGGTCTTCTTCTGCCACTCGGTGCCGTGAATGATGAGGGACGAGCCAACCTGGTAGACGCCGGGCCCCATGAAGCCGCGGGGCGCCTTCGCCAACGCCATCTCTTCGTTGAAGATGAACTGCTGCATGGGGCTAAATCCCATGCCGCCGTATTCCTTAGGCCAACCGACGGCGAGGTAGCCCTTGGCCCCCGCCTTGCGCGCGAAGTCGCGCTCGTACTCCTCGCGCTCCTCGCCGTCGGTATCGTTGCCGACGGTGAGCCGCCAATTCGGCGGAAGCGTCTCGTCGAGCCAGTCGCGGATTTCGGCGCGAAAGGCGTCCTCTTGCGCCGTCGAACGGAAGTCCATAGCGTCTCCGAGTTATGCGTCCTGAGCGGCCGCCGCAGGAGGGCGCCATTGTAGCACCGCTACCGGCGGCGACTAGAGCGGCGGGCGCATAGTGTGCCACTCGGTGGCCTGCTCATAGGCGTGGGCGGCACGGAAGAGCAGCGCCTCCTCGAAAGCCCGTCCGACGAGTTGGAGGCCGGCGGGGAGACCCTCGCCGGCGTCTCCGGCGGGGCCGAAGCCGCAGGGCACGGAGATCGCGGGCAGGCCGGTGAGGTTCGAGGGCGTGGTGAACTTCGTGGTCAACGCGCCCTCGCCGGCCCCGCCCGAGACATTGGCGTCGATGCGGTAGGGCCAGATCGGGATGGTGGGCGTGGCGATCACGTCGACCTTTTCCAGGGCGGCGTCGAAGTCGCGCTTGATGAGCGTCCGCAGCCGCTGCGCCTCGATGTACTGCACCGCGGGCCGCAGCATCGCCCCGGCGATGCGGTCGCCGAGACTCTTTCCGTAGAGATGGCGCCGCGACCGTATCAGCGTGGCGTGGGCGGCGGCCTGCTCGGTGCGGATGATCGCGCCGAGGGCCGTCCAGGTGTGGCGGAAATGGGGCAGGGTGATGTCCCGCACCTCGGCGCCGAGCCCGCGCAGCGTCGCGATAGCGTCGTCGAAGAGTCTCCGCACGCCGGGCTCAACGCTCTCGTCCAAGTCCGTCCACGGGACGCCGACACGGAGCTTCTCGACGCCGCGCTCAAGGCCGGCGGTGTAGAGCGGAACGGCGCCCCTCGACGAGGTCGGGTCCTGAGCGTCGTAGCCGGCGACGACGTTGAGGGCGGCGGCGGCCCCTTCCACCGTCCGCGCGAGCGGACCGGCGTGATCGAGGCTCCAGGCGAGGGGAAAGATGCCGCGCCGGCTCACCCGGCCGTAGGTGGGCTTGATGCCGACGCACGAGGAGAAGGCGGCAGGGATGCGGATCGACCCGCCGGTGTCGCTGCCCATGGTGGCGAAGCCGACGCCGGAGGCGAGCGCCGCCCCCGAACCGCTGCTGGAAAACCCGGGGATACGGTCAAGGTCCCAGGGGTTGCGGGCCCAGCCGTAGCGGGGGCCGGGGAGATCGACGGCGAACTCGGTGAGGTTCGTCTTGCCGAGGATGATGGCGCCGGCGTCGAGCAAGCGCTGGACGGCGAAGGCATGCTCCGCGGCCATGTGATCGAAGCGGGCGGCCGAGGCGCAGGTGGTGGGCGTGCCGGCAATGTCGTAGAGGTCCTTGATCGTGATGGGGAGGCCGTGCAGCGGGCCGCGGTAGACGCCGCGGGCGATCTCCTGCTCGGCGACGCGGGCGCGGTCGTCAAGCTCATGCTCGCCGTAGACGTGGATGAAGGCGTTGATCTTCGGCTCGACGTCCTTGAGGCGCGCGACGACGACGCGCATCAGCTCGACGGGGGAGAGGCTGCGGCTCTTGATGAGGCGCGCCGCCTCGGAGATCGGCAGGTAGCAAAGGTCGAGGTCGGTCACGTCAGTCTCGCGGCCGGGGGATCAGCGGAGGCGGGCGGGATCGAGTTGGCGGTCGCGCTCCCAGGCGAGCTGCTGCACGTGAGTGAGGAACCCGCGAATGAAGGGGGTGTTCTCCATGCGGCGCAGGGCCATGGGAGAAGGGTTCACCTGCCCCCACGTCTCGGCGAGATCGGGGCGCTTGGCCAGGAATCCGGAACGGAAGGCGCCGACCTCGAACGCGAAACCCTCGCCCGTCTGCCGATCGACGTAGACGCGCACCTGCTCGGGAAGCTCCACCCACACACCCTCCTGACGCCACGGCGCGCGAATGGTCAGGCTGTCGGCGGCCTTATCGTAGTAGAACGACAGCGTCCAGGTGTGAAGCCGCCCAAAGGTGATCGCCTGCGCTCGGTACATGGCTGGGGTCCTCTCCCGCCGGTAGTCGGCGCGTCCATAGTAATCGCGCCGACGGGGCGGCCACAAGCCGCCGTCCTGCCCAGGCCGGCGTTATAGTGAGCCGGAGGTTCCCACCCCATGAGGGCGGCGGGAAGGAGCGGGCGATGTCGAGATTCGAACGGCTGCGCGAGCAGCACCGGGATCTATGGGAGCGCGTGGTCGAGCACGACTTCCCCCGCGAGCTCGGCGACGACTCGCTGCCGCTGGAGAAGTTCCAGCGCTACTTCGTGCAGGACTACGCCTTCTTCCAAGACTTCGTCGTCCTGATCGCTCTCGGCATCGCGAAGGCGCCCAACATGGACGCGGCGCGCCCGCTCGCCGGCTTCCTTCACGAAATCCTCCAAGGCGAGGAGGTCCTATTCACCAAGACCTTCGAGTCATGGGTCTGGCCGCCGGAGCGGTACCGCGGCGCGACACCGGGGCCGACGGCGCTGGCGCTGAGCAACCTGATGGGGCGCACCGCCTACGAGGGCGGCTTCGCCGAAATCCTGACCGTGCTCGCGGTCACGGAGGGGACGTACCTCGACTGGCCCGCGCGAATCGTGGCGCGCGGCGCCGCCCCAAAAACGCCCATCTACCGCGACTGGACCGCCGTCCACGCCTCACCGGAGTTCGAGAAGTTCGTGCGCGGTCTGTTCGCCGCGCTCGACGCGCTAGTCCTCACGGCAGAGCAGGAGACCCGCGTGGCGCGGCTCTTCGAGGTCACGCTCCGCTACGAGCTCGATTTCTTCGACATGGGCTACGCAGACGCACCGCCCTCCGGCCCGTAGCGAGACCTTTTCGAAACCCGCCGGGATCCGTCATTCCCCGCGAACGCGGGACCCTGTCTCCTCCCGTAGGGGCGATTCGCGAATCGCCCGCCCTCGCCCTCGCGGCGGGCCCCACGGCCAATTCCGGGCGCGGATGATACTTGACAGGCCTTGTCAAGGGGGTTTATCGTTAGCTTACGAACATATGTACTGGCCCGTGCAGCGACGGGCAACCTATGTTCCGCGCCTCCCGCAAGGGAGCGTGCACCCGCGCCGGTCCGCCCTCCACGGCAGTCCGGCGTCGCGCCTCCCGTAAGGGAGCGTGCACCCGCGCCGGTCCGCCCTCCACGGCAGTCCGGCGTCGCGCCTCCCGTAAGGGAGCGTGCACCCGCGCCGGTCCGCCCTCCACGGCAGTCCGGCGTCGCGCCTCCCGCAAGGGAGCGTGCACCCGCGCCGGTCCGCCCACCGTGGCAGTCCGGCGTCGCGCCTCCCGTAAGGGAGCGTGCACCCGCCGGTCCGCCCTCCACAGCGCGACCGGCCACGCGCCTCCCGTAAGGGAGCGTGCACCCGCGCCGGTCCGCCCTCCGTGGCAGGCTATCGCCGCGCCTCCCCGCGAGGGGAGTGTGCACCTGCGCCGGACCACCCGACTGAGCGTGTGCCGGCGCGCGCCTCTCCGCAAGGGGAGTGTGCGACCCGCGCCGGGAGGTCCTCCGGGGCCTCGCCGGCGCACGCGCGCAAAGGGCGAAGTGCGCCCAAAGCACGCCGCGACAGACTCTTCCTCAGCGTTGGGAAGCGTAGGTTCGGAGTAGAGGACGTCGGAGACGAGGAGCCCTATTAAGGGCCCATCCCCATGTCTTTGAGGGTCTTGTTGATGGCGTAGTCGGCCTGCTTGCGCATGGTCTCCGCGCCCGGCATGTCATCGAGGGGGGAGTCGGGATGGTCGATCTTGCGGGTGAACATGGTGGGCAACTGATCGAAGCGCGCCTCGGTCTCCGTTCCGCCGCACTTGGGGCAGACCATCGGCGAGTCGTCCCGAATGCTGCGCCGCAACTCGAAGCTCTCGCCGCAGGGAGTACAGCGCCTGGGATATGTCGGCATCTCGTTCGCCTCGCTTCGCGCCCGCCGAAAGCGGGCCCTCGTTACGTCGGGGAGGCGCGTCGGCCTCGCTCAGGCCCCTTCCGGCCCATTATAGCAACCAAGCAAGCGCGCGGCGCCGGACGGAGCCTGCCTGCATCCGTTATTCCCGCGTAAGCGGGAATCCATCCCCTCCCGTAGGGGCACCCCTTGTGGGTGCCCGCTCCCTGCGTGCCAACGCTCCGCAAAGGTCTCCGGAGGGAACGGTCCGCCTACACGACCTGCAGCACGATCTTGCCGAAGTTGGCGTTACTCTCCATGTAGCGGTGAGCCTCGGCCACCTCGTCGAGAGGGAAGACGCGATCGACGACGGGCCGGAGGCGCCCCTGGTGGAAGAGGGGCAGCACGTGGCGCTTGAACTGATCGGTGATCCGGGCCTTCTCCGAGGGCGCTCGCATCCGTAACACGGTGCCGAAGACGCTGAGCCGCTTCGGCATGAGCGCGGCGATGTTGGCCTCGAGGCGGCCCCCGCCCAGCGTGCCGACGAGCACCATGCGGCCCCTGATGGCGAGCGAGGCGATGTTGTCGTTCCAGTAGGGCGCGCCGACGACATCGAGGATCACGTCCACGCCCCGGCCGTCGGTCTCGCGCTTGACGACCTCGGCGAAGTTTTCGGTGTTGTAGTTGGCGCCGACGTCGAGGCCGAGCCCCTTGGCCTTCTCCAGCTTCTCGTCCGAGCTTGCCGTGCCGAACACCGACGCTCCCGCCGCCTTGGCGAGCTGGACCGCGGCCACGCCGACGCCGCTGCCCGCGGCGTGAATCAGCGCGCGCTCGCCCATCGTCAGGCCGCACCAGTTGAACAGCGCGTCGTAGGCGGTAAAGAAGACTTCCGGGACCGACGCCGCGTCGGTATAACTCATCCCCTTGGGGATCGGGGCGGCCATGGCCTGATCGATGGCGGTGTACTCGGCGTAGCCCCCGCCGCCGAGCAACGCGCAGACGCGGTCGCCGACGGCCACTTGGGTCACGCGGGGCCCGACGGCGACGACCTCACCGGCCATCTCGAGGCCGGGGACGTCGGGACGAATGCCGGGGGGCGCGGGATAGCTGCCGGCGCGCTGACTCAGGTCGGCGCGGTTCAAGGCCGAGGCGTGAATCTTGACCAGCGCCTCTTCGGGGCCCGGCTCCGGCGTCTCGATTTCCCGGATTTGCAGGACTTCCGGCCCACCGGGCTCAGTAACGACGGCGGCGCGCATCGTCTAGCGCCCCGGCACGCCGGCGGCGGCGAGGGTCACGGCGTGGACTTCCGTGCTCGCCGTGATAAAGAGCGTGTGATCGCCGTCGCCGCCGAAGGAACAGTTCGCCGCGGTCTCGGGGGTGAGGATCTTGCCCAGGCGCTCACCGCCGGTCGAATAGACGTGCAGACCGTCCTGGGCGGTCGAGTAGAGCCGCCCTTCCGTATCGACGCGCATGCCGTCGGGAAAGCCGGGGTCGATCTCGCAGAACACGTCCCCGCCTTCGAGCCGGACGCCATCAACCACGGTGAAGACGCGGATGTGGCGCCTGGCGGAGTCGGCGATGTACAGCAGGCTCTCGTCGGGCGAGAAGCAGAGGCCGTTGGGCCGGTCGAGATCGCCGGTGACGGGCGTCAGTCCGCCGTCCGCAGGGTCGAAGCGGAAGACGTAGGACAAGGGCAACTCCTGCTGCTCGGGGGTGATCGTGTAGGGCGGGTCGGTAAACCAGATCGAGCCGTCGGACTTCACCACGAGGTCGTTGGGCGAGCTCAGCCGCATGCCTTCGTAGTGATCGGCGAGGATGGTCACCGAGCCGTCGGCCTCGGTGCGTTGCAGGTTGCGGCTGACGTGGCCGGCGGTGACGAGCCGCCCCTCAAGATCACGGGTATTGCCATTGACACGGCCCGTCGGTTCGCGGAAGACGGAGTCGCCGTCCTCAGCCGTCCAACGATGCAGCCGGTCCTTGCGCAGGTCGCTGAAGATGAGATGGTCGCCCATCCACACCGGGCCCTCGGTAAAGCCGAAGCCGCCGGCGATCTTCTCGACCTTGGAATCGGGCGCGAGTATCGCCCTAAAACTTTCGGACTCGATGACGAAATCGCCTTCAGTCACGGCCCCGCCTCCATGAAAGGTCTCGAAGCGCGGGAACCGTAGCACGCCCCCTTTCGGCCCGTCAAACAGGGAGCGAGGGAACCCACGTCCCGCCGCCGTGCTAAAATCGGCCCGCGCCTTCTCTGGGCGCCGAGGTGGACGATGCCGGTCTACGAGTACGGATGCCGGAGCTGTGGACGCCGGACGTCGGTGTTCGTGCGGACGATCAGCGACCCGGAGAGCCCGGCCTGCGAGCACTGCTCGTCGACGGAGACGGCGCGGGTGATCTCGCAGTTCGCCGTCGCCAAGAGCATGGCGTCGGTCTGGGAAGACTCCGGCCCGCCCTCGGCCATGGCCGGCGACGACTACTACCAGGACCCGCGCAACATCGGGCGCTGGACGGAGCAGCGCCTCGAACAGCTTGGCGTGGACATGCCGAGCGAGGCGCGGGACATGATCGACGCCGCCCGCGACGGCACGATGCCCTCGCCCATCGACGAGCTTTAGCTCCCCAAACGCATCCCCTGGGCCCCCCTTGAACGACCTGCCGACGGCAAACCTTGAAGGCATCGCCGACCGCATCCGCGGCGAGTTGACGCGCAAACACGCGGCCCGCGAGTCGGCCTATCCCCTATCGCGCCAGGTGGTGCGCAGCTCGGCGAACGCCATTCGCGCCGTGCACCGCCACGAGTTCGAGACGGCGCGCGACCTGCTCGCCCAAGCCGCGGCGCAGCTCCGCGAGATCGAGGCCGCCACGGTCGATCACCCCGAACTGAGCTACACCGGCTACGTCGATACGGCCCAGAAAGAGTTCTCCGAGGCGAACGTCACCCTGGCCATCGCGTCGGGCACGCCCCTTCCCGGGCCGGAGGAGCTGGGCGTCGCCTACGCGCCGTACCTGAACGGGCTCGGCGAGGGGGCCAGCGAGATGCGCCGGCACCTCTTGGACACGCTCCGCCGCGGCGACGTCTCGCGCTGCGAGGACCTGCTGGCCTCGATGGACGACATCTACAACGTCCTGGTCACGATAGACTTCCCCGACGCCCTCACCGGCAGCCTGCGCCGGACGACCGATATGCTCCGCGGCGTCCTCGAACGCACGCGCGGCGACCTCACCCTCGCCATCGGCCAGCGTCGCCTGGAAGAGAAGCTCACGCAAGTCCAGAAGAGCCTCGACTCGGAAAGCTAGGGCCGGAGGGGCTACACCCAAACTCTCCCCCGCAGGGGGAGCACCTTAAGCCTCTCCCCCTCTGGGGGAGACTGAGAGAGGGCACGCGCCGCCAGGCGCGTCGGCGGGGTGCCGAGGGGGGTGCACCGACGTTCTATCCCGCGTTGAAGCGGTTCATGGCGCTCTCGACGCCGTGGGCGATGACCCACTCGACGGCGTCGGCAGCCTGATCGATAGCAGGACCGATGCGTTCGCGTTCGTCCTCGGTGAAGTCGCCGAGCACGTGGCGCACCGCGCCCTCGACGCCGGACGGACGGCCGATGCCGACGCGAATCCTCGGGAATGCATCGGTACCCAGCTTGTCCGCGATCGACTTGATCCCGTTGTGACCGCCCGCCGACCCGCGGGCGCGCACGCGGAGCTTGCCCAGCGGCAGATCGAGATCGTCGTAGACCACCACCATCCGGTCCTTCGGCGCCCCGCTGGCCTGTGCCAGGCGCACCGCCGCCTCGCCGCTCTCGTTCATGTACGTCCTCGGCTTCGCCAGCACCAGACGCGCCGGGTCGCCGCCGAGGTCGGCGTTCCCCTCACCCACGAGCGCGTAGGGGCGCTTGCGGCCGACGGTGATGCGGTGACGTTCCGCCAGTTTGTCCACGACCATGAAGCCGACGTTGTGCCGGTTGCGCTCGTACCGCGCCCCCGGATTGCCCAGCCCCACGATCAGCCACAGCGGCGTGCGCGGCCCCCTCCGGAACCACTTCATGACGCGGGCGCCGCTTCGGTCGCGGGCGGCTGCTCGTCGAGCATGGCACGGAAGGCGTCCTCGTCGAGTATCTCTAGCGGCGGCCCCAGCTCCTGCGCCTTGCGCAGCTTGGACCCCGCGGCGGCGCCCGCCACGACGTAGCTGGTCTTCTTGCTGACGCTGCTCCCCGCTTTGCCGCCGCGCTCCACTACCGCCGCCTCCGCCTCGGCGCGCGTCATCTTGGAGAGCGTGCCGGTGATCACGAACGTCATGCCGCTGAACGGGCCTTCGCCCGCCGGCGCCGCCACGACCTCCGCCTGCGGGTCGACCCCCGCCGCCTTGAGGCGGTCGAGCACTTCGAGGTTCTTGTCGACTTGGAAATAGGCCGTGATGCTCCGCGCCACGATGGGCCCGACGCCGTCGATTTCGACGAGGTCGTCCTCGTCGGCGGCGCGCAGCGCATCGACGTTGGGGAAGCGGGAGGCGAGGAGCCGCGCCGTCTCCGACCCCACGTGCCGGATGCCCAGGGCGAACAGGAGCCGGTCGAGCGGGCGCTCCTTACTGCGTTGGATGGCCGTCCAGACGTTCTCGGCGCTCTTCTCTCCCATGCGCTCCAGCGCTGCTAACTGCTCCGTCGTCACCGCGTACAGGTCGGCCAAGTCGCGGACCAAGCCTGCCTCGATCACCAGCTGCGCCAGCGACTCGCCCATCCCCTCGATGTCCATCGATCCGCGGTAGGCGAAGTGCTTCAGCAGCTCGTAGAACTGAGCGGGGCAGGACGAGTTGGGGCAGTAGTACATCGCCTCGCCCGGCTCGCGGACCACCTCGTCCCCGCTCACCGGACAGTGTGATGGGATCGAGTAGACCTCGGCGCGGTCGGGGTCGGTCTCCATCGACTTCACCACGTGGGGGATCACGTCGCCGGCCCGCTCCACGAGCACCCGGTCGCCGATGCGCAAGTCTTTGCGACGGATGTCGTCCTCGTTGTGCAACGTCGCCATCTTCACCGTGGCTCCGCCGATCTCGACGGGTTCGAGTTCGGCGTAGGGGTTCAGGCTCCCTGTCCGCCCGACGTTGACACCGATGTTCAGCAGCGTCGTTACCTTCTGGGTCGGGGGGAACTTGTAGGCCACCGCCCAACGAGGGTCGTGGGCGACGACGCCGAGCCGCTCCTGCATCTCGAACGAATCGATCTTCACCACCACACCGTCGACCCCGTAGTCGAGGTCTTCCTTCCCCTCCACCCACGACCGGTAGAAGTCCTCGACCTCCTCGATGGAGCCGCAGCGCCGTGCGTGGGAGTTGAGCTTGAAGCCCAGTTCAGCGAGCCGCGTCAGCGCCTCCCAATGTCCCAGCGGCGCCCAATCGCCGTCGGACCAGCCGAGCGCGTAGACGAAGATGTCGAGCGGCCGGTTCGCGGTGACACGCGAGTCAAGTTGGCGCAGCGCCCCCGCCGCCGTATTACGAGGGTTGGCGTAGAGGGGCAGCCCCTCCCGCGCGCGCTCCGCGTTCAACCGGTCGAAGCCGGAGCGCGGCAGGTAGACCTCGCCGCGGGCCTCGAAGCGCCGGGACGGGGGGCCCGCGGAGGCCTCGACCGGCACGGTCAACGGCACGCTCCGGATCGTGCGGATGTTCTGCGTCACGTCCTCGCCGCGCACGCCGTCCCCGCGCGTGGCCCCCGTCCTGAGCAACCCGTCCTCGTAGGTCAGCGCGACGGCGAGGCCGTCGATCTTCAACTCGCACACGTACTCGAACGCGGCGCCGTCGACGAGGCGCTTGTTCCGGGCCTCCCACGCCGCCAGCTCCTCGAAGTTGAAGACGTTGGCGAGGCTGAGGAGCGGCTGCTCGTGCTCGACCGTGCCGAAGCCTTCGGCGGGCGGAGCGCCCACCCGCTGCGTCGGCGAGTCGAGGACGCGGAGGTCGGGGTGCTCCTCCTCGATGCGCTGAAGCTCGCGGAAAAGCTCGTCATACTCCGCGTCGCTGATCTCGGGATCGTCGAGGACGTGGTAGCGGTGGAGGTGATGCGCGACGACCCGGCGGAGCTCTTCGGCGCGCGCGGCGGCCTTCGGCTTGTCCAATCTGCGCCTCGAAGTCGAACGGCTGAGCGGGGCGAATCCGCGACTCCTTCGAGTATAGCAAAGCCCCGCTCCATCACATTCCGTGCGTGGCGTATAGTGGGGCCGTCGAGCGACGTCCGCGGGCCAAGCGCGAGCCCTCTCCCACTGGAGACTGTTGCGTAACCTGCCCAATCCGTCATTCCCGCGAAAGCGGGAATCCATCCCCTCCCGTAGGGGCGCCCCTTGTGGGCGCCCGTCCCATCTGCTCCGCCCCCTCTCCCGCTGGGAGAGGGTTGGGGTGAGGGAGGGGGGAGGCGGGGGCTGCGCGACCTTGCCGGAGCCTGCGGCCCAAGGTTACGCAGAATATCCGCAGTGGAATAAGGTAAGAACCCCGTGAGCCTCGCCCCTCCGCCTCCCAATGAAGACCAAGCGGCCCCGCCCCACGGCGAGACCGTGATCGGCGGCCACGTCTTTCGCTGGGGTTCGCGCACCTACCTCATGGGCGTGGTCAACGTGACGCCCGATTCCTTCTCCGGCGACGGCCTCGCCGGCGACGCCACGGCCGCCGCCGACCTCGCCGAGCGCATGGCCGCCGACGGCGCCCACCTCATCGACGTGGGCGGCGAATCGACCCGTCCCGGGGCCGCGCCCGTGGACGCCGACGACGAACTGCGCCGTGTCGTCCCCGCCGTCGAGGCGATCGTCCGCCGCGTGCGCCTTCCCGTGAGCGTCGACACCTCGGAGGCCGCGGTCGCCACGGCGGCCCTCGCCGCTGGCGCCGCCATGATCAACGACGTCTGGGCGCTCGGGGCCGACCCGCGCATGCCCGGCGTCGCCGCCCAAGCCGGCGCGCCGGTGGTGCTGATGCACAACGGCCGCGGCGCCGTCTACCGCGACCTCGTCCCCGATGTCATCGCCTCGCTACGTTCGAGCATCAGGGGTGCAGAAGAAGCGGGTATCACATCGGAGAACATCATCGTCGATCCCGGCATCGGGTTCGGCAAGACGCCGGAGCAGAACCTCGAACTGCTGCGGCGGCTCGGCGAGCTACGGGTTTTGGGACGTCCGGTCCTCGTGGGCGCGTCGCGGAAGTCGACCATCGGCCTGGTGCTCGACCTCCCGCCCGACGAGCGCCTCGAAGGCGGCTCCGCCACGGTGGCCGTCGCCATCGCCAACGGCGCCGACCTCGTCCGCGTCCACGACGTGAAGGAGATGGCCCGCGTGGCGAAGATGAGCGACGCCATCGTGCGCGGCTGGAGCCGGAACGCATGACCCGCTCCCCGACACCGGACGGCGAGACGCGGGTCCATCTGGGCCTTGGGTCGAACCTCGGCAACCGCAAGCGCAACATCGAGCGGGCCGTCGAGCTTCTCGGCGAGCGGATGGAAGTCGAGCACCTGTCGAAGCTCTACGAGACGCCGCCGATGTACGAAGAGCGCCAACCGCCCTTCCTTAACGCCGTCTGCATCTGCGCGTCGCCGCCGGCCCCCCGCGACCTGCTGCGGTTCATTCAGGAAATCGAGGCATCCATAGGGCGCGTCCCCGGGCCCAAGAATAGCCCGCGCCCCCTCGACATCGACATCCTCCTCTACGGCGCCCTTACGCTCGACGAGCCCGATCTCGTCATCCCGCATCCCGCCATCGCCGAGCGCCCCTTCGTCCTCGTCCCCCTCGCCGAGATCGACCCCAACGCGGTCCACCCCATGACCGGCAAGACCGCCGCCGAAATGCTCGCCGACCTCTCTCCCGCCGCCGAAGCCGCCGTGCGCCACGACGCCTAGGCTGCCTGCTGGGCTATAGCAATCCGGCGCCGGAGGGGTGCCCTCTCTCGGTTTGCCCCCAGAAGAGACCTTTGCAAGACTCGGAGGGAAAACCGCCGCCCACTGGCCTTGGGAAAGGGAGGCGGCGCGGGGTCTTACCCCCCTTGTATCTTGGGGAGGAGAGCGGTAGACCGATACCCCCCTGGTCCAAGAAAGACCGTGGGAGAGCGATGGTCGCCGCTCCTACTCCAAGGAAGAGCCCGAACAGTTGCCAGGGCATGCAAAGCCCGAATCTGCAAGGTAGGGCCAAAGGAGAGGGATTGTGGAGTCAGCGGAACGTTTCGTCGGGATCGACGTCTCCAAGAAGGTGCTGGACATCGCCGTCCTGCCGGACGGGACGCAGTGGAGCGTCCCCAACACGCCGCAGGGTATCGACGAATTGGTCGCCGCGCTCGGACCCCTGGCGCCGGTGCTGGTGGTGCTGGAATCGACGGGCGGACTGCAGCGGGCGGTCGTGGCGGGGCTCGCCGCGGCGCAGATCCCGACGGCGGTGGTCAATCCGCGCCAGGTGCGGGACTTCGCCAAGGCCAGCGGACGGCTGGCCAAGACGGACCGGCTGGACGCGGAGATCATTGCGCGCTTCGGCATGGCCATCCGGCCGCGTCCCACCCGGCTGCCCGACGCGGAAGCACAGGCGCTGGAGGCGCAACTGGAGCGAAGGCGGCAGGTGGTCACCATGATCACGGCAGAGAAGAACCGTCTGAGCAGCACCGTGGGGCCGGTCCGCAAGGACATCCAGCGCCACATCGCCTGGCTGGAAAGGGAGTTGCGCAAGCTGGACGAGGATCTGAGCAAGCGCATCCAACGGAACCCGGTATGGCGGGAGCGAGAGGACCTGCTTCGGAGTGTCCCTGGGGTGGGGCCGGTGCTCGGGGCCACGCTCTTGGCGGAGGTCCCCGAGCTCGGGGAGCTGGGCGGCAAGCAGATCGCGAGCCTGCTCGGGGTCGCCCCGTTCAACCGCGACAGCGGGATGCTGCGCGGGCGGCGCACCGTGTGGGGAGGTCGGGCGCCAGCTCGTCAGACCCTGTACATGGCCACGCTTACGGCCACCCGCCACAATCCGGTGATCCGGGACTTCTATCTGCGGCTCTGCGGGTCGGGCAAGGCGAAGAAGGTCGCGCTGACCGCCTGCATGCGCAAACTGCTGGTCATCCTCAACAGCATGCTCAAGCACGGCGCTGCGTGGAACCCGTCGTTCGCGAGAACGGAGGTCCCAGCCGTAGAGAACCCTTGACTTTCAACACAGTTGCTCTCCCGCTGGGAGAGGGTTGGGGTGAGGGCGGGGGGTGGCGGGGGCCGCGCGACCTTGCTGAAGCCCGCCCGCCGATTTGCGCAAAGGTCTCCAGAGGGAAGAGGTCTTGGGCCGGTCGGGGGTGGGCCGCCTACTCGTCCGCCAAGTCGGGCGGCAGCAGATTGGCGATGCCGTCGTCGATGCGGTAGACGAGGCCGCTGTCGGGGCTGTGCAGCGTGCCCGCGATGACTTCGCCGCCCTCCTCCACCTCGATGGTGAGGACCAGCCTGCCCTTGCTCACCGGACAGACGAGAAGCTCGGCGAGGTTCTTGCGCACGGCGTCCTTAGCGGATCCCCGCGACCTTGAGCGCGTAGGCGACCGCCGTCTTCGCGTCGTAGGCGCGGTAGATGGCGAGCTTCTCGGCCTCCAGCGAGCCCTCGGCGTGGATCGCCAGCACGGTGTGGTAGCCGCCGAACTCGCCCGTCGTCAGCTCGGCGATCATGTGAATCGCCTTCAGGCGGTCCTCTGCCGAGACTCCCGCGCGGCCGCCGAGGTATCGCTCAACGTAGGCGCGCGTCTCGGGGCTGTCGAGGTCTTCCTTCCCCGGCGCGGTGACGAGCAGCCCGCCGGTGATGTCCTGGACATGCTGTAACGCCTCGTGGTAGCCGTGGGCGAACTGCCACTTCGCCACATTCGAGTACAACCGGTTCGGGACCGCCTGCCCCGGCGCGATCTCGTCGCAGTGATAGGCCGCCATCCGCAGCAGCCCCTTCACGCCCTGGGCGTAGGCCCCCAGCCAGGTGAGCTTGTCCCGCACGTGCCCCGCCCGCGCGATGCCGTTGTAGTCCGACATCAGGATCGCCGACCCTACCAGCAGGTCAAGCAACGGCTGCTTGTACGAGACCGCGGTGAAGCGGTGATAGTCCACGAACCGGAGCGCCAGCGAGCCTGCGTACTGATGCTCGCCGGCGAGGAAGACCCGCTCCCAAGGCACGAAGACGTCGTCGAAGACGGTCAGCGTCTCCAGCATTCGGTGCTTCGACCCCATGGGGAACTGGAACGTATCGTAATGATCGCCGGTGTAGACCGCCGTGATCAGCTTCAGCCCCGGCGTATTCATCGGCGTGGCGAAGGCGACGGCGTACTCGGCGTCGCGCTCGTCGAAGTTCCGCGTGGGCAGTACGATCAGCTCGTTGCTGTTCACCGACACCGAGGTGTGGACCTTCGCCCCGCGCACCACGATGCCGTCGCTGCGGCGCTCGACGATACGTACGTAGTGATCGGGGTGCTCCTGCTCCGAGGGCCGCTTGCTCCGATCGCCCTTGCTATCCGTCTGCGCGACGGCGACGGCGAGGTCGTTGCGGGCGCAGTGCCGGTGAAACGCCTTCACCCGCTCCAGGTACTCCGTTCCCAACGCATCGTCCATCTCCGCGGCGACGTTGCGCAGGGCGAAAAGCGCGTCGGTCCCGATCTCCTTGATCAGCGTCACCATCGTCGCGCCGGTGCGGGTCGCCAGGTCGATCAAGTCGGAGCGCTTGACTAGGTCTTCCGATGATTGCGGGACGTGGTACATGCGGCTGATCGGCTCGCCGTTCTCGGCGTCGGCGGCGACGGCCAGGTCGGCGTGCTCAGGGTCCTCCGCGAGGTCGAAGTCGATCGCCGCGTGCTCCACCGCCACCTTCATCAGGGGATGCGTCGTGACGTCATCGACCCGTTGACCGCGGTAGTAGACGGTGCGCCCGTCCCGCAGGCTCTCGATGTACTCGGCAGCCGTTCGCAGGGCCATCTTCGTTTTCTCCGTAAGGTTTACTGAAAGCGCGGCTATCATACCAAGGAACGCCGATGGGGCATGTAAGGAACGGTGGCTTGGTGCCAGAGCCGGCATCGAGAGGGAGGTGGCGCATGATTTCGGGAGAGAAGATTCTGGTGACCGGCGGCGCGGGCCGCGTCGCCTTCCCCATCGCCCGCGAGCTGGCCAAGCGCAACGAGGTCTGGGCCATGGCCCGCTTCTCGAATCCCCCCGACCCTGAACGTCTCAAGGCCCACGGGATCACGCCGATCAAGCGCGACTTGGCGGAAAGCTTCGAGGGCGTCCCCGACGACTTCACCTACGTCTGGCACGCCGGGGCGCTGGTCGGCGAGGCCGCCGAGCGCGACTGGCGTTACGCCTTCGAGGTCAACGCCCAAGCCACGGGCCGTCTAATGAAGCACTGCCGCGGTGTGAAGGGCTTCCTCCATTGCTCGACCGGCTCCCAATACCACTATCAGGGCCACCGCCCGCTCAAGGAGTCCGACCCGCCCGGCATCCACACCCACATCTACAGCCTCTCGAAGATCGCCGCCGAGGCCATCGTCCTCTACGCCTCCCGCGAGTGGAGCATCCCCACCACCATGATCCGCATCTGCTCCGCCTACGGCCCGGAAGGCGGCGCCCCCGTCAACCGGCTCGACGCCATCGTCGAGGGCCGTCCCATCCGGCTCCACCCCGACAAGCCCAACTACTTCAACCCCATCCACGAGGATGACCAGGTCGAGCTCGGCATCAAGGCCCTCGAACTCGCCGGCACACCGCCCCTCATCGTCAACTGGGCGGGCAGCGAGACGACCACCGCCGAGGAGTACTGCGCGTACATGGGCGGCCTCATCGGCAGGGAGCCGATCATCGAATACACCGACGGGGCGTACACGCCCCTCTGGCCCGACGTGACCTACATGCACGAAGTCCTGGGCCGCACCAAGGTGCACTGGAAGGACGGCTTGCGCCGCGTTATCGAGGTGCGCTATCCCCAGCTGTTGAAGGGGTGACGCCGAGGGTGGGCGCTAGCCCCGCTCCTCCTCGTACTCCTCCATGAGGCGGCGGGCGTAGGCCGTCAGCTTTTCCGCGCGGTCTTTCGGCGTTTCGCGGGTCTGGAGGTAGAGATCCAGGACCTGGGTCGGCGTCCGGCCCTCCAATGACACCGCGCCCAGGCGCGTCCGCTGCTCGCGCTCGATCTCCCGCGAGAACGAGGCGACGGTGTGCGCCCCCGCCTCCTCCAGCGCCCGGCGGATGTCCCGCTCCCGCAGCACCGCCGCCGCTGATGCCGGCATCTTCACACGCACCCGCACGATCGCACCGCGGACGTGATGCCGCTCGATGGCGCGGAGCACCGTCGCCGTCGGATCGAGGTCGTCCTCGCCGACGGTCTGGTCGATGGTGACGAACGAGCGCGCTTGCACCGGCCGCAGCTCGGGGCCGGTCAAGCGCCGGCCAAGCTCGGCGGCGGGGTCTAGGTCTAGGACGTAGAACCCCTTCGCCTCATGGTCTTCCTCGCCAAAGTCGACCCGCTGCAGGCTCCCCGCGTACACCATCGGCGGCCCCGACGTGGGCAATTCCTGGCGGCGGTGGATGTGCCCCAGCGCGATATAGTCCACGGGACGGCCCGCGAGGTTGCTCTGGAGCAGGACGTGGTCCTGCCCGATCATCATCGAACATTCCGTGCCCGGCTTGGCGCTGCTCACCGAGACGTGGGCTGCCAGTACCGACGGGACCGCGGGGTCGAGCGTCTCCCCCGCGTCGATCACCATCTCGGTGAGACGGTCTTCGAGCAGCTTCTTGAACTGCTCGTAGGGCAGGCTGCGCACGTCCTCCCGCGCCAGGAGCGCGCTCCGCCGTATCCAGGGCAGCGCCAGCACCTGCAGCAGGCCCGACGGCGTCTCGATGCGGTAGACGCCGAGGCGCTCGGCGGTCGTCACGTTGGGCACGCCGAGCACGTCGAAGATCTCGACCGCGCTGGCGCGGTGCGTCGTGTGGGGCAGGTCGTGGTTGCCCACCAACAGGAAGACCGGGACGCCGGCCTCCGCGAGCCGCCGAACCCGCTTGGCAAACTCCCGTTGGTGCGTCTGGCTCGGGTCGCGGTTCTTGTAGGCGTCGCCGGTGAACAGCACGAGGTCGACGGCGTGGCCGATGGCGTAGTCGATCAGTTCGTCGAACGCCGACAGGAAGTCGACCAGCCGCGTCGATTGGCCGAGATAGCGTTCGCGCGCCTCGTCCGGCGCGAACCACTCGGGCAGCCCCGGCAGGTCCGCCTCCACCAACGGACGCCCGTAGGTCTCGACGCCGATATGCAGGTCGGAGAAGTGGACGATTCGCATGGACGATTCGGTCTCAGCCCTCTTCGGGCCCAGCCGTTCGGCCAATCTTAGCCAGCGCGCGCCGCAGGCGGAAGCCCAACCTCGATGGCATGGGCGGGTGCGCCGCGTCCCACGCCGCCGCCAGCGGATAGAGCTTGGCCCACACCACGAGATAGAGCGCGCCGTAGAGGTAGCCGCCGACCACGTCGCTGGCCCAGTGCCGTCCGTGATTGATCAGCCACGCCCCCTGCAGCAGCACCCAGAACACGAGCGCCGCGGTCACGGCCCGCCGCCACCGGCCCGGCGGAGCAACCTTCGGCAGCAGGTAGACCATGAAGCCGTAGAACAGCATGGCGTGCATCGCCGTGCCGCTGGGGTAGCTGGCCCCCTGCGGCCCGCCCTCGACGCGCACCAACTCCGGGCTGGGCCGCGGACGGTCAATCAGCTCGCGTAGGACGAGATTCAACACGTCCGGCACCAGCATGAGTGCGATCAGCGCCGCGGCGGCACGCCGCCCACTGAGCCACATCCAGATCGCCGCGCCGGCCATCGTCACGCCCGCCATGCCGCGCGCCCCCACCCAGAACAGGGCGCCGCTCAAAGGGCCAACGTCGACTTGTTGCAGAAACTGGGAGATGGGCAGGTCGTAGGCCCACCGGTCGGTGGTGGCGCCGTGGAAGGTAGAGAAGGCGGTGAGGCCGAGAATCGCCGCCACCCCCGCAGCGTCGAGAGTGCGGCGCGGGACGCGCGGCGCGGAGGACGGACCGCGGGAGACTTGAGGCGCCGCGTCGTCCATCGGGGCTGCGCTAGTTCGGCTGGCTTCTCGCCCGGTAGACCTGGTCCGGCGTGCGGCCCAAGTCGATGATCTCGGCGATCTTGTCGTGCTCCAGCCGGTAGGTCTGCTCGTACTCGATGCGGCGCGTCGCGTGCCGCGGGCTTACCAACACCGAGATCAGCCCGCCCCGCGGCCCAACGATCGCGACCCGCGAGCGCTCCTCCGCCATCTGCTTCACCAGGGAGAGTGCGGCCGCCCGCCCCTCGCGCACACCTTCCCGCGTCCGAACTACCACGCGCTCATCGAGCATCGCCTCGACGGCGCTCCAGTCCCGGCTCGCGCGGGCCTCCCGCGCCCGCTGTTGGAACGCCTCAAGGGTCGCCATCTCTCTGGTCTCGGGGGCGAAACGCGACATGCCGATACTCATGGGGAAAGGAGGCGCCGCCAGTATAGCCTACGGGCTTCGGGAGCGGCCAACCGGCCCTACCCGCCTAGGCGCTCGCTCAGGTGCGAGGCAAGGTCGGCGATGGGCATTCGCACCTGCTCCATGCTGTCCCGTTCACGCACCGTGGCCTGTTGGTCGTCGAGCGACTCGAAGTCGATGGTGACACAGAACGGTGTGCCGATTTCGTCCTGCCGGCGGTAGCGCCGTCCGATGGACTGGGCATCGTCATACTGCACGTCCCAGCGCCCGCGCAGAGCGTCATAGACCGAGCGCGATAGCTCCCGCAGGGGCGGCTTGCGGCTCAGGGGGAGGACCGCGACCTTCACCGGCGCGATGCTGGGGCTGAAGCGGAGCACCACGCGCACCTCGTCTTTGTCCTGCTCCTCGTCGTAGGCGTCGGCGAGGAAGGCCAGCACCCCGCGGTCAGCGCCCGAGGCCGGCTCGATCACGTAGGGCACGAAGCTCTCCTTGGACTCATCGTCGAAATACTTGAGCGCCTTGCCGCTGTGCGCGCTGTGCTGCGTCAGGTCGAAGTCGCCGCGGTTCGCGATCCCTTCGAGCTCGCCCCAGCCCCAGGGGAAGGCGTACTCGATGTCCGACGTTCCCTTCGAGTAGTGTGAAAGCTCATCGGGGTCGTGGGGCCGGATGCGGAGGTTCTCCGCCTTGATCCCGTGGCGCGTCCACCAGTCGAAGCGCTCCTTCACCCAATACTCGAACCACTCCTCGTCCGCCCCCGGCTTCACGAAGTACTCCATCTCCATCTGCTCGAACTCGCGGCTACGGAAGATGAAGTTCCCCGTTGTGATCTCGTTGCGGAAGGACTTGCCCTGCTGCGCGATGCCGAAGGGCAGCTTCTTCCGCGTCGTCGTCCGCACGTTCTCGAAGTTCACGAAGATGCCCTGCGCCGTCTCGGGGCGGAGGAAGGCCGTTGCGGCGTCGTCCTCCACCGGCCCCACGTGCGTCTTGAACATGAGGTTGAACATCCGTGCCTCGGTCAGATCGGACGAGCCGCAGCTTGGGCACGAGAGCGCCCCATTCCCGCTCGGCAGCGCGGGGTCGTCGGCGCGGAAGCGGTGGCGGCATTGCTTGCAATCGACGAGCGGGTCGGTGAAGCCGGCCACGTGCCCCGACGCCTCCCAAACCTTGGGGTGCATGAGGATCGCGGCGTCCAGCCCCACTACGTCGTCCCGCTCCCGCACCATCGCCCGCCACCACGCATCCTTCACGTTGCGCTTGAGCTGCACGCCCAGCGGGCCGTAGTCCCACGTCGAGGCCATGCCGCCGTAGATCTCGCTGGACTGAAAGATGAAGCCCCGCCGCTTCGACAGCGAGGCAAGCTTCTCCAACGTAACCGGTCCGGGTTGGGCGGGGTCGGGCAAGGGACGGCCTCCATGAGCGGGCTTCGGGTGCGGCGCGCTCAGGAATCCATCGTAGCAGGCGGCGGCAATCTTGACCCGTGAAGCGCCACGCCGCCGGAGCGGCTACAATCATCAAGGCAACATCATCGTGAAAGAGACCACCTCATGAAAGACATTGTCATCGCCGGAGCGGCGCGCACCCCTATCGGCAAGTTCGGCGGCGCGTTCACCGGCGTCCCCGCCACCAAACTCGGGGCCAAGTCCATCGAGGCCAGTATCGAACGCTCGGGCGTCGATCCCGCCGACATCGACTACACGGTGATGGGCAACGTCCTCTCCGCCGGCGTGGGGCAGGCCCCGGCCCGGCAGGCCGCCATTGGTGCCGGCGTCCCCGACTCCGCCTCGGCCCTCACCATCAACAAGGTCTGCGCCTCCGGCATGCAGGCCATCATCCTCGCCGCCCAGGCGGTGCAGTGCGGCGACGCCGACGTGGTCGCCGCCGGCGGCATGGAGAACATGTCCCGCGCCCCGCACATGATCGTCGACAGTCGCACGGGCTTCCGCATGGGCGACGTCGCCGCCGCCGACCACATGCTCGCCGACGGCCTGTGGTGCCCGTTCGAGAACCGTCACATGGGCGACTCGGCCGAGGCCATCGCCGGAAAGTACGCCGTCACCCGCGAGGCGCAGGACTCCTTCGCCGCGCGCAGCCACCAACGCGCCCTCGCCGCGGCGGGCGAGGGTCTCGTCGAGGACGAGATCGTCCCCATCGAAGTCCGCGCCCGCAAGGAGACCGTCACCGTCGCTCGCGACGAAGGCCCCCGCGAGGGCGCGACCCCGGAGACGCTCGGCAAGCTGCGGGCCGCCTTCCCGCCCGGCGAGAGCGTCACCGCAGGCAACGCCTCCCAGATCAGCGACGGCGCGGCCAGCGTCGTCGTCATGGACGGGGCGCGGGCCGAGCGAGGCGCGCCGGGGCCGATGGCCCGCATCGTCGGCTACGCCCACGCCGCCCTCGACCCCGCCTGGCTCTTCGACGCCCCCGTGCTCGCGGCGCGCCTCCTCCTCGAAAAGACCGGCGCCAACCTCGACGACTTCGGCCTGATCGAGGTCAACGAAGCCTTCGCCGCGCAAGTCCTCGCCAACGGCGGCGTCCTCGGCTGGGACTGGGACCGCGTCAACGTCCGGGGCGGCGCCGTCGCCATTGGACACCCCATCGGCGCCAGCGGCGCCCGCATCGTCGTCACTCTCATGCACGCCATGAAGGAGCGGGACGTCGAGCGGGGCCTCGCCGTCGTCTGCCATGGCGGCGGCGGCGCCGTGGCCCTCGCCCTCGAAGCCCTGTAACCTTGCCCCCCTGGCATGGCCTATAATGTGTCGCGCCGTTCGGGCCGCGGGAGGTCTCCTTGAGTAAGTGGCAAGAGTTGGAGTCGCGCGTCTACATGACGACAGGGCGGCGCGTTCCGCTGACCATCGAGCGCGGCGAGGGTGTCCGCGTCTGGGACGACGAGGGGAACGAATACCTCGACTTCGTGGGCGGATGGGCCGTCGATACGCTCGGCCATTGCCACCCACTCATCGTGAAGGCGCTGGAGGAACAGGGCCGCCGGCTCATCCAGACCTCGAACCAGTTCTACACGATCCCCCAGCTTCAACTCGCCGAGCTGCTCATCGACAACAGTTGCATGAGCCGCATTTACGTCTGCAACAGCGGCGCGGAGGCCAACGAGGGGGCGGTGAAGCTGGCGCGGAAGTACGGACGCCTCCACCGCAACGGCGCCTACGAGGTCATCACCGCGCTCAACTCCTTCCACGGTAGGACGCTGGCGATGGTCTCGGCGACGGGGCAGCCCGCCCACCAGGCAAACTACGAGCCGATCCCCGAGGGCTTCGTCAACGTGCCGTACGACAACGTGGAGGCGATCATGGGCGCCACCACGGAGAAGACGTGCGCGGTGATGCTTGAGGCGATTCAGGGCGAGGCCGGCGTGATCATTCCCGACGCGGGCTATCTGGCCGCGGTGCGCGCTTGGTGCGACGAACAAGGGCTGCTCCTTATCCTCGACGAGGTCCAGACCGGCATCGGCCGACTGGGCACGCTGTTCGCTTATCAGCAATACGGGGCCGAGCCCGACATCATGACTCTGGCTAAAGGGATGGGCGGGGGCGTGCCCATCGGCGCCTTCCTGGCAAACGACAAGGCGGCGGTGTTCACCCCCGGCGACCACGGCTCGACCTATGGGGGCAACCCCCTGACCTGCGCCGTGGCAACGGCGGTGGTGAATGAGGTGGTGAACGGGCACGTCCTGGCGAATACGCGCCACGCCGGCGAGCGCCTCACCGCGGGACTCGAAAAGCTGCGGGAAACGTATTCCTTCGTAACGGAGACGCGGGGGCGCGGCCTCCTGCAGGCCATCGAGTTCTCCGAAGAGATCGCGCCCGACACCCTCACGGCGTGCCTGGAGAACCGGCTCCTCGTAAACGCGCCGCGCCCCACCTCCATCCGCCTCATGCCCCCTTTGGTGATTAACGATGCCGAGATCGACGAAGGCGTCGAGAAATTGAGTGCCGCGCTCTCGCAAGTCGCTAAGGCCAAGGGCCTCTAGCCGGCGATGAGCGGCCGCCGCGCGCTCAAGAACCCCGCCGGACGGGAACAAAAGCATGTCGATGAAGGTCGGCGATGAGCGATAAGGTCGTGCTGGCGTACAGCGGCGGGCTCGACACGTCCGTCGCCATCCGCTGGCTGCAAGAGCACTATTCGATGGACGTGGTCACCGTCACCGCCGACCTCGGCGGCGGCGTAGACCTCGCCGGCGTCCGGGAAAAGGCCCTGGCGGCGGGCGCTTCCGCGGCCTACGTCGAGGACGCCCGCGCCCGGTTCGTCGACGGCTTCGTCTTCCCCGCGCTCCACGCCAATGCCATGTACGAGGGGGTCTATCCTCTCTGCACCGCCCTGGGCCGGCCCCTCATCGCCGAACTCATGGTCGACGTGGCGCGCCGCGAGGGGGCCGCGGCTATCGCCCACGGCTGCACCGCCAAGGGCAACGACCAAGTGCGCCTCGACGTAAGCGCCCGCGCGCTCGACCCGAATCTGCGCGTCATCGCCCCGGCCCGAGAGTGGGACATGACGGACCGCGCCGACGAGATCGCCTACGCCAAGCGCCACGGCATTCCGGTGGCGGTCTCGCTGGAGAAGCCCTTCTCGATCGACGAGAACCTTTGGGGCCGCAGCGTCGAGGGCGGCGTGCTGGAAGACCTGGCGAACGAGCCGCCCGAGGACGCCTACGCGTGGACCAGGCCGCCCAACGAGACGCCCGACGAGGCCGCCTACGTGACGGTCCGGTTCGAGCGCGGCACGCCCGTGGCGCTCGACGGCGACGCCCTCGACGGCGTCCAACTGATCGAACGCCTAAGCGCCATCGCGGGCGAGCACGGCGTTGGGCGCATCGACCACGTCGAAAACCGCCTCGTCGGCATCAAGTCCCGCGAGGTCTACGAGGCCCCCGCGGCGACGGTGCTCATGTTGGCCCACAAGGCGTTGGAGGCGGTGACCCTCGCCAAAGACCAGCTCCGTTTCAAGGAACGCGTCGCGCAGGAGTACAGCGACTTGGTCTACAACGGGCAGTGGTTCACGGCGATGCGCCGCGACCTCGCCGCCTACGTCGCGAGCACGCAACGCCACGTCACCGGCTCGGTGCGCGTGCGGCTGCACCGCGGCGGGGCCGTCGTCGTGGGCCGCGACGCCAAGTCTCCGCTCTACCGCCTCGATCTGTCGACCTACGGCGAGGAGGACTCCTTCGAGCATGGGGCCGCCGAAGGTTTCATCAAGCTCTGGGGGCTGCCGGTGGTGACGCAGGCCCAAGCCCAACCGCCGGAAGACGGCCAAGCCTCATAATCAAAGCCCGGCCGGGACCGGGCCTCAGCAGGAGCCGAACCATCATGGAATACGACTTCAGAGACCGCTTCGGCCGCTACTACGAGGACTTCGAGGTCGGCGACGTCTACAAGCACTGGCCGGGCAAGACCATCAACGAGCACGACAACGATCTGTTCTGCTTGATGACGATGAACCACATGCCGCTGCATCTAGACCTGAACTACGCGCAGCAGACCCAGCACGGCCAGCGGTTGGTCGTGGGGCTGCTGGTACTCGCCATCGGCGTCGGGATCAGCGTGGTGGACACCAGCGGGCGGGCCGTGGCCGCCCTCGACTACGAGGAAGTGAAGCATCTGGCGCCGACGTTTATCGGCGACACGATCTACTCCTCGACCGAGGTGCTGGAGAAGCGGCTCACCCGAAAGGGCGACCGGGGCATCATCAAGGTGGCGATCAAGATCTGGAACCAGCGCGGCGAGACCGTGATGACGGTCAAGCGCTCCTTCATGGTCTACACCAAAGCGACCTACGAAGCGCTCGACCTCAAGGTCCCCGGGCGGGACTAGGGCTGGGCGCGCCGCGTCCGGTTTCCCGCGGGCAAAGGAGCATCGTGGCTGAAGAAAAGCTTGCCGAGTCTGAGGCAAGCGACCAACCCGCCGACGAGCAGCAAGACGGCGAGCCCACTGCCGGCGACCAAACCGCCGCGCAGGAGGCCGCGCCGCGCGGCCATCTCATCGACCGTGCCCGCGCGGCGCGGGACAAGACTCCCGCGAGGGCGTCCCGTGCCCGGCTGGCGAAACCGATGGCCGAGTCGGTACGCAGCTACACCGCGTCGATCGCCTACGATAAGCGGCTGGCTCCCTACGACGTCGACGGAAGCATCGCGCACGCCATGATGCTTGCCAAGCAGGGGATCATCTCGCGGGCCGAAGGACGGCAGATCGTCGCGGGGCTCCGGCGCATCGCCGACGAAATCGAACGAGGGACCTTCTACTTCCGCGACGTCTACGAAGATGTCCACCTCAATGTCGAAGCGCGGCTAGTCGAGATCGTGGGCGACGTTGGCGGCAAGCTGCACACCGCCCGGTCGCGGAACGATCAGATCGCGCTCGACATGCGGCTCTTCACCAAGGACGCCATCAAGGACGCGATTGACGGGCTCAACGACCTCCGGGGCCGCATCCTCGACAAGGCCGAGGCCCACATCGACGCCGCTATGCCGGGCTACACGCACATGCAACGAGGCCAGCCGGTCTTGCTTTCGCATCATCTCCTCGCCTATTCCGAAATGTTCGAGCGTGATACGGAGCGATTCCGCGAGATGCTGCGGCGGACGGACGTGATGCCGCTGGGGAGCGGCGCTCTGGGCGGCGCCCCCTACCCGCTGGACCGCCCCTACCTAGCGCGGCGGCTCGGATTCTCGCGGGTGAGCAACAACAGTATGGACGCCGTCTCCGACCGGGACTTCGTGATCGAGTACCACGCCGCGGCGAGCCTGGCGATGATGCACCTCTCCCGGCTATCCGAGGAGCTGGTGCTCTGGAGCACGGAGGAGTTCGGGTTCGTCACCCTCGACGACGCCTATGCCACCGGCAGCAGCATGATGCCCCAGAAGAAGAACCCCGACGTGGCGGAGCTGGCACGGGGGCGCACCGGCCGCGTCTACGGCAACCTGACCGCCGCGCTGACCATGATGAAAGGGCTGCCCCTCGCCTACAACCGCGACCTGCAGGAAGACAAGGAGCCCCTCTTCAACACTGTCGACGTCCTCATCTCCAGCCTTCGCGTGATCGGAGAGACGTTGGCGAGGCTCGATTTCGAGACCGACCACATGCAGGAGGTCGCGGAGCGCGGCTACGCCCTCGCGACGGACGTAGCCGACTATCTGGTGAAGCGGGGCGTGCCTTTCCGAGAGGCCCACGGCATCGTAGGCGAAGTAGTGCAGCACGCCATCAGTCAAGGAGTCAGCCTGGCCGAGCTAAGCCTCGAAGAGTACCGCTCGTTCTCCGAGAAGTTCGACGAGGACGTGCGCGCCATCGACGTGCGGAGCGCGATTGCTTCGCGGAGCGCGGTGGGCGGCACCGCGCTCTCGGCGGTCGCGGAGGAGCTCGAGGCGGCGAAGAAGCGTTTCGCCGCGGGCGTCGCCAAACTTTCCTGGAAACGGCGTTGAGCGGCACACCGATAAAGATCGCACCGTCGATTCTCTCCGCCGACTTCGCGCGCCTCGGCGAGCAGGTCGCGGAGGCTGAGGCCGCCGGCGCCGACTACATCCACGTGGACGTGATGGACGGGCACTTCGTGCCCAACATCACTGTCGGGCCGCTCATCGTCGAGGCCCTGCGCCCCCACACGAAGCTGCCGCTCGACGTGCACATCATGATCGCGGAGCCGGAGCGCTACATCAAAGACTTCTGTGCCGCGGGCGCGGATATCCTCACCTTCCACGCCGAGGCCACGCCGCACCTCCACCGCGCAATTCAGTACATCAAGGAGTGCGGAGTGAAGGCCGGCGTTTCGATCAATCCCGCCACGCCGTTGGCGGCGATTGAAGAGGCACTCCCCTTCGCCGACCTCATACTCGTCATGTCGGTGAACCCGGGCTTCGGGGGGCAAAGCTTCATCGCGGAGACGCTGCCCAAAGTGGCCCGGCTGCGCCGGATGCTCGACGAAGGCGGCCACGACGCCGAGCTCGAGATTGACGGCGGCATCAAGCCGGAGACGGCGCCGGACGCCGTACGTGCGGGAGCGCGGGTACTCGTCTCAGGGTCGGCGGTCTTCAACGACCGCGAGAGCGTCGCCGAAGCCATCGCGAAGCTGCGGAAGAGCGTGGCGACGGCGGGGGCCTAGGCCCGCGGCGTAGGGGCCGCCTGCTAGGCGGACTTACTCTTGCGGGGCGGCTTGTAGAGGGCGCGGAGGTCGCGGGCGGCGATGTAGACCTGCTGGCGGCGGCCGTCGATCTCGATGGTGGCGCGCTGCATGTTCGGCTTCCACGTGCGCTTGGTGTGGCGCTTCGAGTGGCTGACGTTGTAGCCGAACGTGACTTTCTTCGAGCTGATCCTTCGCGCGGTCATGGGTCTGGTCTCACCGTTGCGAGCCGCCGGAGAGGCGACTTTTGCCCTTCAGAATGGCCTCGGTTAGAATACCACTCCACCGGTCAACCGGCAAACGAAACAGAGGGCGATACGCCAGAGCGGGGTGATCTCCCATGGGTCCCGAAGCTTCCACACTGCCCGACGGACCGCTCGACGGGCCCGCCGTCCGCGAGATGTTCGCCGCCGCCACGCGGCAACTCGAACGCCACGCCGAGGTGATCAACGCCCTGAACGTCTTCCCCGTGCCCGACGGCGACACGGGCACGAACATGCTGCTCACCATGCAGGCGGCGATGCAGGCCATCCCCGACGACGCCCCCGGCGCCCGCGACGTGCTCGCGGCCATGGCGCACGGCTCGCTGATGGGGGCACGCGGCAATAGCGGCGTGATCCTGTCACAGATCGTCCGCGGCTTCCACGTCGCCGCGGCGGAGGCGGACGTCCTCGGAGGCCGGCTGCTCACCGACGCCCTGCGCGAGGGCGCGGCGCGCGCCTATCAGTCCGTAACCAAGCCGGTCGAGGGAACGATGCTCACCGTGGCGCGGCAGACGGCGGAGGCGTGCGACGCCAAGTTCGGCGGCGCCGACGCGCCGCCGGCCGACGTGCTCGCCGCCGCGTGCGAAGCCGCGGAATCGTCGCTGGCACGTACACCGCTGCTCCTTGAAGTCCTCCGCGACAACGGCGTCGTCGACTCAGGCGGCCGGGGCGTCGTCGTGATCCTCGAAGGCGCCCTCTCCTTCCTCACCGGCATCGAGCCCCCCGCGCCGGAGGAGACGGCGGGCCTGGCCGTCGCCGCCGCCTACACTCAGGGCGATCATGGCGAGGACGAGTTCGGCTTCTGCAGCGAGTGGATCGTCGAGCGCAGCGCGCAGGACACGGACGCCCTCCGCGAGACCCTCGGTAGCCTGGGAACGTCGCTCGTCGTCGCCGGCGACCAAGAGCTCGTCAAGATCCACCTGCACACCGAGGAGCCCGCGGAGATCCGCGCCCTCCTCGACAGTTTGGGGAACGTCCTCGCGGAGAAGGTCGACGACATGTCGGCGCAGCACCGGACGTTCTCGGACAGCGTCGGCGGCGCGCCGCCGGGCAAGACAGCCGTGGTGGCCATCGCCAACGGCGACGGGCTGATCGAGGTGCTCCGGGGGCTCGGCGCGACCTCGATCGTGCAAGGCGGGCAGACGATGAACCCCAGCACCAAGGACATCCTCGAAGCCATCCAGTCGGCGGGGCTTGACGACATCGTCGTGCTTCCCAACAACGGCAACATCGTGCCCTCGGCGCGGCAAGCCGCCGAATTGGCCGAGGGAATGCGGGTCCACGTCGTGCCCACCACCAACGTCGTCCAGGGCATCGGGGCCATGCTGTCGTTCAACTACGAGGCCGCCGCCGAGGAGAACCACGAGACCATGACCCGCTCGATGGGCCAGGTCAGCGCCGGCGAGGTGACCATCGCCGTACGGGACTCGACGGTGGACGGCAAGCCCGTCGCCGAAGGTGACGCGATCGCCTTCATCGGCAAGTCCCTGATCGCGTCGGTAAAGTCGGTGAATGAGGCGCTGACGGCGCTCGTCGACGTGATGGTGAAGGACGACGACGAGGCCAACGTCACGCTCTACTACGGGGCGGACGTCACGGAAGAGGAAGCCGAAGCGGCGGTCGAGATGCTCTCCGAGCGGCACGCCGACGCCGAGATCGAAGCGGTCTTCGGCGGACAGCCGCACTATCCTTACCTCGTCGCCGTCGAGTAACAAACCGGCCCAAGCCTTGAGAGATCTGTCCCTGAGGGAGGCGCGGCATGAGCTTCAAAGTAGTAGCCGACAGCACCTGCGACTTGCCCGCCGACATAGCCGAGCAATCAGGTGTCTTCATTGTGCCGGCCACGGTGCAATTCGGCACCGAGAGTTACCGCGACGGCGTCGACATCACGCGGGCGGAGTTCTACCAGCGCCTCGTTACGGACCAGCAGCACCCCACCACCGCGCAGCCGTCGGTGGGAGCCTTCCTCGAAGCCTACCGTGAGGTGAGCTCCGGCGAGGTCGAAATACTGTCGGTTCACATCTCGTCGAAGCTGAGCGGGACGTACAGCTCGGCGACGCAAGCGGCGAAGGAGCTGAGCGACGGCCCAAGGATCGAGGTCTACGATTCGCTGAACGCGTCGCTGGGCGTGGGGCTGCTGGTGCGCGGCGTCGCGGAGATGGCGCGGGCGGGCGGATCGCTGGACGACGCGGTGGCCTGGCTCGACGTGCGCCGTGACCGCGTCGAAACGCGCGTGTCCGTGTCCACCCTCAAGTACCTGGTGCGCGGCGGCCGGGCGAGCCGCTTGCAAGGCTTCTTCGGCGGCATGTTGGACATTCGCCCCATCATCCAATTGATCGACGGCGAATTGCGCCCCGCCGACCGGGTGCGCAGCCGTAAGCGCCTCCTGCGCCGACTTGAGGAGGCGGTGGCGGCCCACGACGGGGAGATCACCCTCGGCGTGCTCTACAGCCGCGACCCAGCAGACGCCGAGGCACTCGCCGAGCGTTGCGCTGCCTACACGCCGCCGGAGCGGATCATGATCGCCGAGTTTTCACCCGCGCTGGGGAGCCACCTCGGACCCGGCGCGCTGGGCATAGCCATCCTCCCCGACGGCGACTAAGCGTCTCCGTCGGGACGCAAGGGGCACGAGACGACCAACGTCACGTCCGGCGACGCGCCAAAGCTGGCCCGTCAACTGCGTAAGGTCCTCGAACTCGAGGCGAGCCGGGGCTACGACGACGGGGCGGTCGTCGGCGGGCTCGACAAGTTCCTCGAACGCTGGGGCGCCGAGGCCCTCCGGGCGGTTCCCAATCCGGTGCGCGCGAATCTCCAGCGCCTGGGCGTGGCCTCGCCGCTCTACGCCACGAAGTCGCCCGCCGAGCGTGAGGGCTGGATCGGCGACGCCCTCCGTATCGCCGCGCTGCTCGACCCCGAAGGCGAGCCGCCGTCCCCACTTCCACCGGCCCCGCGTGCCGCGCCCGCCCCGACAATGCCAAAGGCCCGCCCCGCGCCGCCGGCTCCGCGCGCTGCGGCACGTCGCAGCGCACAATTTCTCCGGCCCGGGCAGGACCTGGCGACGCCGCTAGGCGAGATCGGGGCCATCGACGCCAGAACGCTGAAGCGGCTGGCGAAGCTCAACCTAGAGACCGTCGAAGACCTGCTTTTCCACTTCCCGCGCCGCCACCTCGACTTCACCGGCACGCACCCCATCCGCGAGTTGACACCGGGCCCCGACCGGACGGTCGCCGGCGACGTGATCGAAGCCAAGGAGACGCGCATGGGCCGCGGCGGGCGCATGCGGGCCTGCGAGGCGGTGATCGGCGACGCGACCGGCTGGGTGCGCGCGGTCTGGTTCAACCAGTCCTATCTAGCCAAGACGCTCATGGGAAGCAAGATCGCCTTGAGCGGCCGAGTGTCGAATTTCCGTGGGCGCATCGTCTTCGAGAACCCGGAATGGGAGATCATCGGCGGCGGCGAGCAGGTCCATACCGGCGGGCTCATCCCCATTTACCCTCTCACCGAGGGGGTCACCTCGCGGCGGCTGCGCACTCTCATCCGGCGCGCCCTCGACGAGGCCGGCGGCGCGCTCGTCGACTTCCTCCCGCCCGAGCTGCGCCGCCGTCTGAAGCTGGGTCCCCTGGCCGAGGCGGTGGCCGCTGCCCACTTCCCGCCCGACCAGCAAGCCAAGCAAGCGGCCCGCCGCCGCCTGGCCTTCGACGAGCTCCTCCTCATCCAAATCGGCGTGCTCGAACGGAAGCGGAGCTGGCAGCGTGAGCTCCCCGGCCGCCCCCTGCTCACCGACCGCGCCGTCATCGACGGTTTCCTCGCCTCGCTGGGATTCGAGCCTACGGCGGCCCAGCGCAAGGCCTTGGGCCACGTGACGGACGACCTCGCCCGCTCCGTGCCGATGACCCGCCTGCTCCAGGGCGACGTGGGCAGCGGCAAGACGGTCGTGGCGCTGGCCGCGCTACTCACGGCGGCGGCAAACCGCCAGCAGTCCGCGTTCATGGCTCCGACGGAAATCCTAGCCGAGCAGCACTTCGCCACGGTGCGGAAGCTGTTCGGGCGGGTGGTCGGCATGTTCGGCGAGGTCGCCGCGCCGGGGCAGGCGGCCGAGATTCTG
The DNA here is from genome assembly GCA_965219875.1 of Dehalococcoidia bacterium. Classification (GTDB taxonomy): domain Bacteria; phylum Chloroflexota; class Dehalococcoidia; order SHYB01; family SHYB01; genus DAOUKH01. Next base: position 960,154 of record CBDCOW010000003.1, read on the forward strand.
CGCGCCGAGCTTCCCTACATGGACCGCCCCATCACCTTCGGGCTGCTCACCGGCGGCGCGACCCGCAAGCGGAAGCAAGAAATCCTTAACATGACCGCCTCCGGCGAGATCGACGTCCTGATCGGCACCCACGCACTGATCCAGAAGGAAGTTGCCTTCGCCGGCCTCGGCCTGGTCATCGTCGACGAACAGCACCGCTTCGGCGTCATGCAACGTGCCGAGCTCCGCCAAAAGGGCTACAACCCCCACCTGCTGGTGATGACCGCGACGCCAATCCCCCGCAGCCTCTCCCTCACCGTCTTCGGCGACCTCGACGTCTCGACCATCGACGAGATGCCTCCCGGACGCCTGCCCATCAAGACGAAGTGGGTCGAGATGGAACGCCGCGACACCGCCTACGCCTTCATACGCCGCGAGATTGAGCAGGGCCGGCAGGCGTTCATGATCTACCCACTTATCGAGGAATCGGAGAAGCTGGAGGCCGCGGCGGCGGAGCAGGAGTACGAGCGCCTCACCCGCGACGTCTTCGCCGACCTACAGCTGGGCCTCCTCCATGGGCGCCTCTCCTCCGCCGACAAGGACCGGGTGATGCGCCGCTTCCGCGACGCGGAGATCGACATCCTGCTTTCCACGGCGGTGGTCGAGGTCGGCATCGACGTGCCGAACGCCACGGTGATGGTGATCGAGTCGGCGGACCGCTTCGGCCTATCCCAGTTGCACCAGTTCCGAGGGCGGGTGGGCCGCGGCGAGCACCAGAGCTACTGCATTCTCATATCGGAGACAGGGAACGAAGACGCGCGGGAGCGGCTGCACGTGATGCAGGAGACTGCGGACGGCTTCGCGCTGGCCGAGGAAGACCTGCGGCTGCGGGGGCCGGGCGAGTTCTTCGGCACGCGGCAGGCGGGCATCCCCGATCTCCGCATGGCCCGCCTCTCCGACGTGGCCATGATCGAGCTGGCGCGAGAAGAGGCGCGCGCCATCACCGAAGGCGACCCTCATCTGGAGGCCCCCGAGCACCGCGCCCTCGGCGAGGCGACTCGCCGCTGGTGGCGGGGCCGCGAAGCCGCCCACGGCGAGGCGTGACGCCACCGGCGCACCAAGCGATACAATAGTCCTTCATGGAACGGATTCGAGAGAAGGTACGGCTCGCCGCCCAAAGTGCGGCGGCTGCGGCGATGCAAGCCGGCGCGCTCCCCGAGGGGCCGTTGCCCGAGGGCGACATCCAGCGCCCCCAGAACCCGGAGCACGGCGACTACTCGTCGAACCTCGCCATGAAGCTGGCGCGGCTGGCGCGCATGAACCCGCTGGAAATCGCCGAGCGCATCGCTAACGCGATGCCCACCCTCGACGAGGTAGCCGGGGCGTCGGCGGTCCGGCCCGGCTTCATCAACTTCAAGCTCGCCGAAGGCTGGCTAACCGCCCAGGTCGAGACGGTGCTGGAGGAGGGCGAGGGCTACGCCGACAGTTCCGTCGGCGCGGGCCGCAAGGCCCAAGTCGAGTTCGTAAGCGTCAACCCGACGGGCCCGGTCCACGTGGGACACGCCCGGGGCGCGGTGCTGGGCAGCACGCTGGCGAACGTCCTCGCCGCCGCCGGTTTCGACGTGGTACGCGAGTATTATGTCAACGACGCCGGCAGCCAGATGGACAACTTCTACGCCTCGCTCTACGCCCGCGCCGCGCAGTCGCTGGGCATGGACGCACCCCTGCCCGCCGACGGCTACGCCGGCGACTACGTGATCGACGCAGTTCACCTCATTTCCAGCAAAGACCTTAGGCAATTCAGAAATCAGATGGTCCATGCCAGTCGCGAGACCGCGACAGGGTGGCTCGGCCAGGTCGGGCTCGTCATCATGCTCGACCTGATCCGTGCTGACCTCGAAGCCTTGGGCGTCGAGTTCGACGTCTGGTACAGCGAGCGGTCACTCTTCGAGCCGGAGAACGGCGGCGCCTCCCGCTACGAGGCGTCGATGCGGGCGCTGCGCGAGGCCGGATATCTCGCCGAGCGCGAGGGGGCGACGTGGTTCACCTCGACGAGCCTCGGCGAGGACAAGGACAACGTCGTAGTCCGCAGCAACGGGACGCCGACGTACTTCGCCTCGGACATCGCCTACCACCGCGACAAGTTCGGGGCCCGCGGCTTCGAGCGCGTGATCGACATCTGGGGCGCCGACCACCAGGGGCACACCCCGCGCATGAAGGCGGCGATGGCCGCGCTGGGCTTCGATCCGGAGCGCCTCGTCTTCGTGCTCGCCCAACTCGTCACCCTGAAGCGGGGCGGCGAGACGATCAAGATATCGAAGCGCTCCGGCGACCTGATCACGCTGCGGGAAGTCGTCGACGAAGTGGGGCGCGACGTGTGCCGCTTCTACCTGCTCTCACGCTCCGCCGACAGCCAGATGGACTTCGACCTCGAGGCGGCGAAGCGCCAATCGCAGGACAACCCGGTCTACTACGTCCAGTACGCCCACGCGCGGATCGCGAGCATCCTCCGCCTGGCCGAGGAACGCGGCATCGACTATGCGGACGGCGACGTCTCGCTGTTGACGCACGAGGCGGAGCTGGCGCTCATCCGCAAGATGCTGGGGCTGCCTGAGCTGGTGGACCAAATCGCGGCCTCGCTCGAGCCGCACCATCTCCCCCACTACGCCCAGGAGCTTGCCGCCGCCTTCCACCACTTCTACAAGCATTGCCGCGTCGTGTCCAACGACATGGCGCTCACGGCGGCACGCTTGAAGCTGGTGAAGGCGGCGCAGACGGCGCTGGCCCGGGCCTTGGGCCTCATGGGCATGTCGGCCCCCGACACGATGTAGCGCCAGCGCGCGGCCTGCTACGCCCCAGGCCGCTGCTCGCGGTTGACCACCAGCGTCGCGGCTATCATGTCGTGCAGGGCCTGCTTCCTTTGCGTCCAGAGCGGCATCAGGAAGCCGATGAGAAGGATGAGGGTGGAGGGGATCTCGGCAAGCCACCGCCCCGTCGCGTGCCAAAAGCCGATCTGCCGGCCGTTGTAGCCGGTGACGGCGATCCCCAACGCGAGTTTGCCGAGAGTGGCCTGGTACGGCGAGCTGTGCATCCCCGCGTAGTAAAGCCAATTCGCCACGAAGCTAATGATGTAGACCTCGATCCGGTCTTCATTCGAGTCCTGTTCCCATCCCGCGGCGGCGGCAACAATCGTGGTGATGACGATGTTCACCAGGATCAGGACGATAATGTCGATGAGCCGGGCACCCACCCGTTTCCCAAAGCCCGCGTAGCCGGCCGAGGAAGGGGCCTGCGAGCCCGCGGGCGGCGGCGTCCCAGGCGGGACGTAGTCCGCCGGCCGCCCGACCGCCGAGCGAAGGTTGTGCCGCAGGTGCCACAGTACGAGGCGTTGTCGCTGTTTTCGTTCGTGCAGTTCGGGCAGAACATGGCGCGGTCGGGCCTATCCCGCCGGCGGGGCGGGAACGTCGTCGGGCCAGACGGCGACGCGCTGTTCGCGGAGCTCGCGGCGGTACGCCTCGTCGTAGCCGAGTTCGGCGAGGATTTCCTCGCTGTGTTGGCCGATCAGGGGCGGCGGACCCCAGATGTGGCCCGGCGAGTCCGAGAGGCGCACCGTCTCGCCGACCTCGCGCATCATGCCGTAGGTCGGGTGCCAGTATTCGGCGATGAGCCCGCTCTCGAGGTTGCCGTCGTCGCCGAAGAGCTTGCCTATCCCGTCGTGGGCGGAGACCTCGCAGGGGACGCCGGCGCCGTCGAGAGCGTCGAACCACTCGCGGGCGGTGCGCTCCTTGAAACGTGCCTCCAGCGTCACGGCGAGCTCGGCGCTTGACTCGCGGGCCTCCGTCGTCGCCCAGCGGGGATCGTCGGCCAGCTCGGGCGCGCCCATCGCCCCGCACATGGCTCGGAACTCGCGCTCCGTGGGCACGACGATGCAGATCCAGTCTTCCTTCGTCTCGTACAGGCGGCACATCGGACCGAAGCCGGTCTGGGCTTGGTCGAGCTCGTACTGCGGCGAGAGCGTGCCGTCGGGCAGGTAATACATGTCGGAGGTAAAGAGCATCCCCGAGACCATCTGCGGGCATTGGATCATTTGGCCCTCGCCGGTCTGGGCACGGTGATTCAGCGCCATCATGATGCCGACGGCCCCCATGAGGCCGTTGCCTGGGTCCATGTTGACCGAGGAGAGGGTCATCGTCGGAGGGTTGCCCTTGCCCGCCACCGCCGTCTCGATGCCGACCAGGGCGGAGACGAGCGGCTCGAAGCCGGGCTGGTCCTTACGCGGGCCGACGGTGCCGAAGGCGGGCGAGTAGAGGTAGATGATGTCCTCGCGCAGCCCCTTCGCCGTCGCGTAGTCGATCCCCAGCCGCTCGGCGACGCCGGGCCGCATGTTGTGGGTGACCACGTCGGCCTCGGCCATCAGCTTGTGCGCGACGACCTTCCCTTCCTCCGTGCGCAGGTCGAGGGCGATGGCGCGCTTGTTCCGCTGGCAGCCGTTGAACGGACCGGGGCTGCGCCGCAGCGGGTCGCCGGTGACCTGCTCGACCTTGATCACCTCAGCCCCAAGATCGGCGAGGAGCTTGCTCGCGTACGGCCCCGCGAAGAAGATGCCGAAGTCGAGGATTTTCAGGCCTTCCAGCGCGTAGGTCATGACGGCGGCTCCTTTCGCGGCGAACGGCGCACTAGATCACGCCGAGCGCACGCAGCCCCTCGATCTCCGCGGCCGAGTAGCCCGCCTCGGTCAGCGCCTCGTCGGTGTGCGCACCGCGGGGCGGGGCCGACGACTGAATCGCCCCCGGCGTCTTCTCGAACTTCAAGTACATGCCGACCTCGTCGAGATCGCCGAGGATGGGGTCGTGGACCGTCTGGACGAAGCCGTTGGGCCTTGCCTGCGCATCGCGAAGCGCGCCGCCGGGCGGCTCGACGGGGAGGGCGGGAATGTCCTGGCGCTTGAGCATGTCGAGCGCCTCCTCGCGGGTGTGCGTCGCGAACCACTCCGTAGCCCCGACGCGCATCTCCGCCCACATCTCCTCGGTCTGCTTCTTGTCCATGAAATGGGGCATCTCGACGCCCTCGACGAAGCGGTCGTACGCGCCCTGCGCCCCGGTGTGCATGTGGAGCCACTTGCCGTCGCCGCATTGGAAGAGATCAACGAGCAGTTTGCGGTCCCAGAAGCTGACGTTGAAGCTGTCGCGGCCCTTCTCCGCCGTGGCCCACTGCATCGTGAGCATGGAAAGCGCCCCCTGGCGGAGCGACGTATCGACGTGCTGGCCGAGGCCGGTGGTCTCGCGGATGTAGAGCGCGGTCAACGTGCCGATCATGGCGAGGAAGGAAGTCGGCGTGCTCGCCATCGAGAAACCGACGAACTTGGGGCCGTCGCGGAAGCCCGGCTGGAGCTCCTGCAGCCCCATACGGGCCTGGATCAGGCCGTCGTAGCCGGGGCGGTCGCGGTCTTCGCCATCCTGACCGTAGCCGCTGATCGAGGTGTAGACCACCCTGGGGTGCTTCGCGTGGACCGTCTCCCACCCGAAGCCGTACCGGTCGGCGACGCCGGGCTGGAACGACTCGATGAGGACGTCGGCACCGGCGAGGAGCCGGTCGAGCGCCTCAACGCCCTCGGGCCGGAAAACGTCGAGGGTGACACTGCGCTTACCGCGATTCCACACGACGTAGCCGGGATGGGCGGAGAGCGGATCGGCCCTCGGCGATTCGATGCGAATCACGTCGGCGCCGTAGTCGGCCATGATCATGCCGGCCATAGGCCCGGCGATGCCCCAGGTGAGGTCGAGGACGCGTTTGCCTGTTAGCGGACCGCTCATTGCGCCCGAATCCTACCAGATGCGTAGCGCGCGGTGCATCCCGCACTCGTTGACGCCTTCCCGAAGCCTTTCGTATCCTGTCTTGGTGATCGACCGCCTCGCCAACCTGCGCCAGGACGCGCTCGCCGCGCTCGGGGCGGTGTCGTCCCCCGCCGAGCTCGAAGACTGGCGGATAACGTATTTGGGCCGCAAGGGCCCCCTCACCGAGATCCTGCGCGGGTTGGGCCAAGCCCAGCCCGAGGAGCGGCGGGAGGTGGGCGCGGCGGCCAACCGCCTCAAGCAGGAGCTCGAATCGGCCCGCGAGGCCCAAGAGGCAGCCCTGCGGGAGGCGGCGGCGGACGCGCTGACGTCGCGGGACGCGATCGACGTGACACTGCCCGGCAGGCCGGCCCTCCGCGGCCATCTTCACCCCACGACTCTGATGATCCGCGAGATCACGGGCGCCTTCGCCGCGATGGGCTTCCAGGTGGTCGAGGGGCCGGAGGTCGAGTGGGACCGCTACAACTTCGAGGCCCTGAACATCCCGCCCGACCACCCCGCGCGCGAGCAGCACGACACCTTCTGGATCGACGAGAGGGACGACGCCGGCGCGCGGCCCATGCTCCTGCGGACACACACCTCGCCGATGCAGATCCGCTTCATGGAGAACCACCGGCCGCCCGTGCGCGTGATCGTCCCCGGCAAGGTCTACCGCTACGAGGCCACTGACGCGACCCACGAGTGGCACTTCCACCAGGTCGAGGGTCTTGCGATCGACGAGGGCATTTCCTTCGCCCACCTGAAGGGGACGCTCTACGAGTTCGCCAAGCGCGTCTTCGGCGTCGAGCGCAAGGTCCGGTTCCGCTGCGACTACTTCCCCTTCGTCGAGCCAGGCGCCGAGATGGCCATCGACGACGGCAAGGGCGGCTGGCTCGAAATCCTGGGCGCCGGCATGGTCCACCCCAAGGTTCTCGAAGGCGTCGGCTACGACCCCGAGCGCTACACCGGCTTCGCCTTCGGCATGGGCGTGGAGCGCATCGCCAACTTGAAGTACGGCATCGACGACGTCCGGCTCTACTACTCCAACGACGTGCGGTTCCTCCGCCAGTTCTAGGCTTGTCTAACCCATGAAAGCGCCACTCTCCTGGCTCCGCGACTATGTCGATATCGACGCTGCGCCGGCGGAGCTTGCCCATAGCCTGACCTTGGCCGGCATCGAGGCCGAGGGCTTCGAGGTCGTGGGGGAGCACTGGGACGGCGTCGCCGTGGGGCTGGTGACGGCGGTCGAGCCGCACCCCAACGCCGACCGCCTCCGGTTGGCCACGGTGGACACCGGCGACGGCACGGCCCAAGTGGTCTGCGGCGCCCCCAACGTCGCCGCGGGGCAGAAGATCGCCTTCGCCCGCGAGGGGGCGACCCTCATCGACGCCCACACCGGGCGGATCTCCAAGCTCAAGGCGGCCAAGATCCGCGGCGTCGAGTCGCGGGGCATGGTCTGCTCCGAGCGCGAGCTCGGCCTCTCTGAGGAGCACGAGGGCATCCTCGTCCTCGACGACGACGCCCCCTTGGGTCGGCCGCTTGCCGACTACCTCGGCGACGTCATCTTCGACTTCGCCATCACCCCCAACCGGCCCGACCTCCTCTCGATTCTCGGCCTAGCACGGGAGGCGGCGGCGCAGACGGGCCGCGCCGTCCGCGAGCCCGACCTCGACTACGCCGAGGAAGGCCCTCCCGCCACATCGAAGACCAGCGTCGAGATTCTCGACCCCGACCTCTGCCCGCGCTACATCGGCGGCGTCGTCACCGGCGTCACCATCGGCCCGTCGCCCCGCTGGCTGCGGGAGCGGCTCGCCGCCTACGGCTCGCGGTCGATCAACAACGTCGTCGACGTCACCAACTTCGTGATGCTGGAGATGGGGCAGCCGCTCCACGCCTTCGACTACGACCGCCTCGCCGAGAACCGCATCGTCGTCCGGCGCGCCCGCCCCGGCGAGTGGATCACCACCATCGACGGCCAACCCCGCGAGCTCGACGCCGACATGCTGGTCATCGCCGACGCCGAGGAGCCCGTCGCCCTGGCCGGCGTCATGGGCGGCGCGGACAGCGAAGTCACCGGCACGACGGTCAACCTGCTCCTCGAATCGGCGAACTTCAACCCGGCGAACATCCGGCGCACGTCCCAGAAGACGGGCCTCCGCAGCGAGGCCTCGATCAGGTTCGACAAGGGCCTCAGCCCCGAATTGCCCCTGCACGCCGCACGCCGTGCGCTGAAGCTCATCGCCGAGGTCGCGGGGGGCGTGGTCGCCGAGGGGCTGGTCGACGCCTACCCCGGCGAGCGGCCCCGCCCCACGGTGCGGCTTACCGAGGCGCGGACGGCGCTGGTGCTCGGCGCGGAGACGCCGGCGAGCGAGGCCGCGGATCTCCTAGCGCGGCTCGGCTTCGCGGCGCGGTCCTCGGGCGAAGGCGCGCTCGACGTCACCGCACCCTACTGGCGTACCGACATCAAGATCGAAGACGACCTCATCGAGGAGATCGCCCGCCTCAGGGGCTACGACTGGGCGCCGACGACCGGCCTCCCCGGCCGTGTCCCCGACTTCGAACCGCAGCCCATGCTCGACCTCAAGCGCGATGTCCGGGACGAGCTGCGCGCCCTCGGGTTCGACGAGATCATCACCTATTCCCTCACCAACCCCGAGGTCCAGGCGAAGTCCCGCGTCGAAGACGCGGCGGCCCTGCAGGTCGTGAACCCCCTATCGAGCGAGCAGACCGAGCTGCGAAGGAGCCTCCGTGGCGGAGTGCTGCAAACGCTCGCGTCGAACTCGCTCCATGAGGACGGTGTACTGCGCCTGTTCGAGGTGGGCCGTGTCTACCTCCCACGCACGGGCGACCTCCCCGACGAGCGGGAGACCGTGGGGGGCGCCATCGCAGGCGCGCGGCGCGACCCCCACTGGGGCGGCGAGGGACCAGGGGTCGTCGACTTCTACGACGCGAAGGGCCTCCTCGACGCCCTCTTCGCGGCCCTCGGCGCAGCGCCGGAGTACGAGGCTGCGCGCGACCCGCTGCTGCACCCCGGCCGCGCCGCGTCGGTGCGGGTCGGCGGCGCAGTCGTTGGACTCGTCGGCGAGCTTCACCCCAACACTCTCCGCGCCTTCGACCTCGGCGATGGCCCGTGCGCCTACTTCGAGATCGACCTGGGAGCGCTTCTCGACGCCGCGCCTGACGAGCAGCGTCGCTACCGGCCGCTGGCCCGCTTCCCCGGCGCCGTCCGCGACCTCGCCCTCGTCGTCGACGAATCGCTGCCCGCGGGCAGCGTCACGGCGATGCTCGAGGCCACGCCGTTGGTGGCGGAGGCGCGTCTCTTCGACGTCTACGCCGGCGACCCTATCGCCGACGGCAAGAAATCCCTCGCCTACCGGATGGTCTGGCAGTCGCCGGGGCGCACCCTCACCAACGAAGAGGTCGACAAGGCCCAGGCCCGCCTCCTCCAGCGTCTGGAGAAGGAGCTCGGCGCCGTCCTGCGCGGCTAGGTGCGCTAGATGAACACGGCCTGGACCGACCCGCCGCTGGCGTCGATAACGCCGCCGGTGATCGCCCCGGCCTGCTCGGAGGCGAGGAAGGCCACGGCGTAGCCGATCTCGCGGGCCTCGACCATGCGCTTGATGGCGCGCTGCTGGGCCATGCGCCGCTCCGCCTCCGCCTCATCGATCCCTTCGCGCTTCGCCTCGCTCGCGAGCCGGGCATTGATGAGTGGGCTGCGGGTCAGGCCCGGATGGACGACGTTCACGGTGATCCCATCGCGGCCGAGCTCCTCGGCGAGGCTCCGGCTGGTGTGGGCGATGGCCACGTTGCGCGCCCCGCCGCTGTAACCGCTCGGCAGCCGGCCGTTCTGCCCGGCGATATTGACGATGCGCCCCCACCCCTGCCTCTTCATATGGGGCGCGACGGCCCGCGAGCAGCGCACCACGCCCATGTACTTCACGTTCAGGTCTTCCCACATCTTCTCGTCGCTCACCGTCTCGATGGGGCCGTTGGCGAGGCCGCCCGGGACACCGGCGTTGTTCACCAGCACGTCGACGCGCCCGAACTCGGCGACCACCTGCTCGACCATGGCGTCGACGCTCGCCGCGTCGCCTACGTCCGCGACGACGGAAAAGGCGCGCCCGCCCGCGGCATTGATCTCGGCGGCGGCTGCCTCGAGGGGCTCGCGGCGTCGCGCGCAGATCGCGACGACGGCCCCCTCCTCCACCAGCACGTCGGCGATGGCCCGCCCGATGCCCTGGCTGCCCCCCGTCACAATCGCGATGCGTCCTTCAAGACCCAAGTCCATTGCCGAGCCCTCCCCGTATTCCCTGTGCAGCGGGAAGACTAGGCTAGCGCGGCGGCGCGGGTCAAGCGGCGAGGGCGTGGTTCCACCCCACTATGGTCTTGGGCGGGGTGAGCCCAGCATAGTAGAATGCTTACCCTTCAAACAGGTTAGCGGGTCGAGACCTGTCGACCCCAACGGACTCCGGCGTGCACACGGGAAGCAAAGGCCTGGAATCATTATGACGCTAGACCCTACTTCGATTGCGTGGGCCATTGAGTTCCTCATGCGCAACTCAGACGGAGATATATTCCCCTCCATTCCAGAGATGTCTGCACTCAGCAGACACCCGGAAGCATTAATCAATGCGCTAGCAAATGAGTCCCTTAGCACTTGTCAACCACAACCCTGCCGCAGGCTCCTTGTCCCAAAGGATGACTTGTCATATCGGCAGGCTACACAGCTCCACCCACAAGATTCTGTGCTATTAACGGCTATTGTATATCAGTATGGAAGAGGAATAGAAGACCAACGTCTTCCCAATGACACGGTGTTCAGCTACAGATTTGACCCTTACGAACAGCATAGCCTCTACGGCCAAGGTAGATTGTGGAATGAGTACTGGACCACGGCGTCTTCAATGAGTGAGGCCTTTTCTCATGTGTTGTATTGTGATATCGCCGACTTTTACAATCAGGTCTATCATCACACCGTAGAAAACCAACTTGCCGTATGCGGTTTTCCAAAGCACGTGGTCAAATGGGTAGTCAAGTTGCTGAAATCCACGACCCAAGGGGTTTCTAGAGGGATACCAATTGGGCCACACGCCGTTCATTTGCTTGCAGAATGCACGTTAATTCCGGTGGACAATAGTCTTAAGGCTAACGGCATCCTATTCCTACGGTATGCCGATGATTTTCTAGTCTTTTGTAATTCGGAGTATGAGGCCAAGAAGGCGCTTCGCAGAATTTCAGAAACATTAGATAAGCAACAACGGCTTATGCTTCAAGAACACAAAACTAAGATTTTCAATACAGATGAATTTAGCGAACACTGCGACCGGATGATAGAGGACAGGCCTATAAATGATGATGAAGAAGAAATCCTAGAGATCATTAGACAATATTCTCCCGACAACCCATACCAGGCTGTCACCTATAATCAAGTCTCTCCGGAACACTGGAAGGCCTTCTCAGAAGATATCGTCACAGGGATTGTTAACGATTATCTGCAACAGGACGAAATTGACTACATACGTCTTCGATGGTTCTTTAGAAGGCTTGCGCAGGTAGGACATCACGGGGCTCTGCAGGTCACACTTGAGAATATCGCTCTGTTGGAACCCTGTCTTCCAAGCGTTTGCTCGTACATATCCTCAATTCAGGAGATCCCTCCAGATCACTGGGAGACCATAGGTGAGGACCTGCTCAGGCACCTAGAATCAGGTACAGTATTTGATACCGAATTCGCTCGGCTATCTGTTTTGAGCCTGTTTTCCAAGAACAAACACTTTGACCACTTCGCTAAGCTAGCACGGGGGTTCGGTGCAAGTGACCCGCACACGAGAAGAGAGATCTTGTTGGCCGCGAAAGCAAATTCCGAGAGGGACTGGCTAAGAGAACACAAGGAAGGCTATGCCTCTATGGATCCCTGGCAACGAATAGCATTTATCTATTGCGCCTCGATACTGCCAAAGGACGAGAGGAAGTACTTTCTCAAGCGACAAAGCCATTTTTGTCTATTTGAGGAGCAACTAGCGGAACTGTCGAAAATCGGATTGCAGTCGAGTAACGTGGAACAGGTTTGATATTGATGACGGCAGTGTTCCGAACTAGCGACGGTGGCAGGCAGGAAGGCGCCACCATCGCCAACGGCAAGGAGATCGGGATGAGCGAAGAGCTTGTTGGCTACGAACTGCGGGACGGCGTGGCCGTCCTGACGCTGAACGACGCCAAGCGGCGGAACGCGCTTTCCTCCAGGCTGCTGGGCGAGCTCCAGGATTGGCTGCGGCGGATTGAAGAGGATGACGCCGTCCGCGTGGTGGTGCTGCGGTCGGAAGGGCCGGTATTCAGCTCGGGCCACGACCTGAATGAGATGATCGACCGCGACGCGGAGTCCTACGCCGCCGTCTTCGCTCTTTGCACCGAGGTCATGGAGGCCATCCGGCTGCTGCCCAAGCCGGTCATCGCGCAGGTGCAGGGGCTGGCCACCGCCGCCGGATGCCAGTTGGCGGCCACCTGCGACCTGGCCGTCGCCGGCGAGTCGGCCGCCTTCGCCACCCCCGGCGTGCGGATCGGCCTGTTCTGCACCACCCCCGGCGTGGCGCTGGCCCGCGCCGTACCCTCGACCAAGAAGGCCATGGAAATGCTGCTGACGGGGATGCCAGTGCCGGCGTCCGAAGCCCTGGAGATCGGGCTCGTCAACCGGGTTGTCCCCGACGACGAGCTGGAAGCCAACGTCATGGCGCTGGCCCGCCAGATCAGCGCCGCCAGCGCTCACACCCTCGCCGTCGGCAAGTCCGCCTTCTACCGCCAAATCGAGCTCGACCGCCCCGCCGCCTACACGTTGGCCCAAGAGGTGATGGTGGACAACCTGCTCGACGAAGACGCCCACGAGGGCATCACGGCGTTCCTGCAGAAGCGGCCCCCGCAGTGGAAGCGGTAGGGGCGTCGGCGGCCTTCGCCTGCGGAGCACCCTCCCAACGGCTATAATCGGAGCGCGGCGCGGGGGTAGCTCAGTTTGGTAGAGTCCCTGCCTTCCAAGCAGGTCGTCGCGGGTTCGAGTCCCGTCCCCCGCTCCAATAGGGCCGAATGAGAGCGGCGGAAGGCTCCACCTCCCCCTTTGAGAGAGGACGAAGTCAGATCCGCAAGAGAGGGGAACCATGACAGAGCAATCGCTGAAGGACAACTATCGAGGGGTCTTCGATGGGCGCGTCGGGTTCGGGGAAAAGGCCGCCGTGCTCGTCATCGACTTCGTCAACGCCTATACCACCGAGGGCGCGCCGTTCTACGCCCCGCCGGTGATCGACGCCGTGCGCGAGACCGTCGACGTTCTCGACGCGGCGCGGCGGAATGATGCGCCGGTGGTCTACACGCGGGTGATCTACTCCCCCAGCGGAGCCGACGGTGGCGTCTTCGTGCAGAAGGTCCCCGGCCTGCGCGGCATGCTGGAGGGGGAGCCCTTCTCCGAGGTCGTCCCCGAGCTGCCGCCGGAACCCGACGAGGTGGTGATCAAGAAGCAGTACGCCAGCGCCTTCTTCGGGACGCCGCTCGCCGCCATGCTGACCAGCCAGCGGGTCGACACGGTGATCCTCACCGGCTGCTCGACCAGCGGCTGCATCCGCGCCAGCGCAATCGACGGCATGCAGCACGGCTTCCGCGTCATCGTGCCGCGGGAGTGCGTCGGCGACCGCCACCCCGGCCCGCACGAGGCCAACCTCTTCGACATCGACAGCAAGTACGGCGACGTGGTGTCCAAGGCCGAGGTGCTCGCTTACCTCAAAGGCGAGGCCTAGCCGGTTCCTGCCACCTTAAGCCTCTCCCCCTCTGGGGGAGACTGAGAGAGGGCACCACCCAAGCCGCTCCCCCTCTGGGGAACACCGCAATGAGGATGGATAGACCATGCGCTTCGACATGATCGTCAAAGGCGGGTCCGTGGTAACGCCGGGCGAGGGCGTCATGCGGGCCGACGTGGCGGTGCGCGGCGGTAAGGTCGCGGCGCTGATCGACGACGCCTCCGGCGCCGAGGCCGACGACGTCTACGACGCCTCCGGACTGCACGTCTTCCCCGGCGTCGTCGACCCCCACGTCCACATCGGCCTGGCCGAGGGCCTGGACGATTGGGAGACGGAGACGCGCTCGGCGGCCGTCGGTGGCGTGACTACCGCGCTCACGTATCTCATGGCGGGGACGTCCTACGGGCCGATCGTCGAGGCGAACCTCGACCGCGCCGCGCGCGACGCGGTCGTTGACTACGGCTTCCACCTCGTGCCCTCGGCGCCCGTCCACCTCGACGAGATGGACGAGCACGCCGAGCGGTACGGCATCAAGTCGTACAAATACTTCACCAGCTTCCGCGGCGACGAGGGCGCGTACCTCGGCATATCGGGCACGGACGACGGCTTCATGTACCGCTACTTCGACCAAGTGTCGAAGCTGCCGGGAGGCGTCGCCAACGTCCACCCCGAGAACATCGAGGTCGTCTGGGAGTTGCGCAAGCGGCTGCTGGCGGAGGGGCGCGACGACCTCAAGGCATGGGACGAGTCGCGCCCCGACTTCGTCGAGGCGCAGAGCGCCGTGGCCGCGGCGTTCTACGCCCATGTCACGGGCTGCCCGCTCTACATCGTCCACGTCAGCGGGCGCCTCGCCCTCGACGAGCTCAGGGCGGCGCGGGAGCGCTACGGCGGGGCCCCGCTCCACATTGAGACCTGCCCCCACTTCCTCACCCACCACTCGGGCATGGAGATCGGGCCGCTGGGCAAGGTCAACCCGCCGCTGCGCTCCGAGGACGACGAGGAGGCGCTGTGGGACGGCCTCGCCGACGGCACCGTCGACACCGTGGGCTCCGACCACGTCGCCCGCAAGAAGGGGAGGAAAGAGGGCAGCATCTGGACGTGCAGCGCCGGCTTCCCCGGAAGCGCGACGATCCTCCCCACGCTGCTCAGCGAGGGCTACCACCGGCGCGGCCTTCCTCTGGAACGCATCGCCGAGCTAACCAGCGCCAATCCCGCCCGCATCTTCCACCGCTATCCCCAGAAGGGGACCATCGCCGTGGGTTCGGACGCCGACTTCGCCATCGTCGATCTGGGCCTCGAACAGGAAGTCACCCACGATTACCTGCAGAGCAACGCCGACTACTCCCTCCTCGATGGCTGGCGGCTCACGGGCTGGCCCGTCGCGACGATCCTCGGGGGCAAGCGCATGGTGGAGCACGGCAAGCTCGTGGGCCCGCGGGGCGCGGGCGCCTACGTCCCCTCCGGCTAGCGCCGCGACCGAGAGCAACCCAGAAAGAGGCCGCATTATGGAGATCGAACCGCCCGTCATCCTGATGGTCATGGACATGCAGAACGACTTCTGCAGCCGCGAGGGTGCCTTCGCGCGCGCCGGCTTCAGCGTCGAGGGCATCGAGGCCATCATCCCCACGATCAAGACGGTCGTGGAGACCTGCGCCGAGGCGCGCATCCCCATCGTGGCCACGCGGCTCACGATCCTCGAAGACCTCGACGGCAAGGCGATGGGCATGGGCCACCTGCGCACCCTTCGGCCCTTCCTCGTCGAGGCCGGGTTCCGCGCCGGCACGTGGGGCCATGAGGGCATCCCCGAGCTGCCCGAACCCGACTACGCCGTGCGCAAGTGGGGCTACTCCGCCATCTACCAGACGGAGTTGGAGAAGATCCTGACGGCTCTGGGCGGCAAGACCCTGATCTTCACCGGCATCGCCACCAACGGCGTCGTCGAGGGCACGGCCCGCGACGCCAACATGCGGGGCTTCGAGATCGTTACCCTCTCCGACTGCGTCGCCGGCTACAACCAGAAGCTCCACGAAGCCTCCCTCCTCAACCTAGACAACATCGGCACGGTCATCCCCGCCGCCGACTTCCTCGCCGCCGTTCCCAGCCTGGCCGGTTAGCCACCCTTCCGGAGGGCGATGCGCGCGGGGCTCTTCACCCTCTCCTCCCTCCCGGGCTAAGGCTGGGCGAGGGCGGCGGCTGGATTCCAACGTACGAGGGTTGGAATCCGGCGCGCCGACCCCTAGAGTGTCTGCGCGCCCACGTAAGGCCGCTGAGAACACACGGAGGATTTGAGTTTTGGAATTCGGTATCTTCATCCAAGGGCACGCGCCGTCGCAGGGGCGAGCACACAGTCCGGCCAACGAACAGCGTTGGATCCGCAACGAGATCGAAATCGCTCAGGCCGCCGACCGGAACAACTTCAAGTACATCTGGACGACCGAGCACCACTTCCTCGAAGAGTATTCCCACATGTCGGATAACGCGACGATGGCGGCCTGGCTGCTCGCCAAAACGGAGCGCATCCACGTGGGCTCGGGCATCTTCAACCTCAACCCCCGCGTCAACCATCCCATACGTCTTGCCGAGGGGGCGGCGATGCTCGACCAGCTTAGCCAGGGCCGTTTCGAGTTCGGCACCGGGCGCGGCGCCGGCAGCCACGAGATCGGTGGCTTCGACCTCCGCCACGACGAGACCAAGGCGAACTGGGCTGAGGCGATCACCGAGATCCCGAAGATGTGGCGACAGCGGGGCTACTCCTACCCCGACGGCCGGAGCTTCCGCGTCCCCAGCGAGGGAAGTCAGATGATGCCGGGCCGCGAGGGTGCCTTCAACGTCCTGCCCAAGCCCTACGCACACACCCATCCCCCGCTCTGGGTGGCTGCCGGCAACCCCGGCACCTACGAGACATCGGCGAAGATGGGACTGGGACTCCTGGGCTTCAACGTGGGCTCGGTGTGGAACATGGAGCCGCTCTTCGCCACCTACAAGGAGCACATCGGCAACGCCCAGCCCGTCGGCGACTACGTCAACAACAACATCATGACCACCGTCTCCATGGTCTGCTTGGAGGACGGTCAGAAGGCCCGCGAGTCGTTCACCAGATCGGGACGCAGCTATCTGACCTCCCTGGTCTTCCGCTATCACGACAGCTTCCCCCGCCCCGAGGGCATCCCCTACTGGCCCGACACCATCCCTGAACCGACCTTGGACGACGTCGATCAGCGCATCAGGGACGGCTTCGCCCTCTGCGGCACGCCCGACGAGGTCATCAAGCAGGTCGAGACCTACGCCAAGGTCGGCTCCGACCAGCTCGTCTTCGGCTACCCCAGCGACATGCCGCCTGACGAGGCCCTGGAATCAATCGAGACCTTCGGCAAGTACGTGATCCCCCATTTCGACAAAGACCCCAAGCACAGCACCACACGCTACCGCGAGGCCGCGGGCGGTCCCCTGGTCCCCAACGATTAGCCAGCGCGAGCGGCGGAGCGTCGCCATGAACTACACGTTCTCGGCAGAGGAAGAAGCCTTCCGCGCCGAGGTGCGCGCCTTCCTCGAAGAGGAGTTGCCCTCCGACTGGGACGGCCTCGACGAGTCCGGCGCCTTTCAGGGGCAAGGTCTTGCGATCACCCACCGCATGTCGAAGAAGCTCGCCGAGCGGGGCTGGCTGACCCTGGCCTGGCCCAAGGAGCACGGCGGCCAGGAGCGCTCCGTCATGGAGCAAATGCTCTTCAAGGAAGAGATGGCCTACTTCGAAGTCCCCGGCGCCGACATGGGCGTCGGCGGCGTGAGCTGGGTCGGCCCGATGCTGATGTACCACGGCACCGACGAGCAGAAGCGCCACCTGCGCTCGATCGCGTCCGGCGACGAATACTGGTGCACCCTCTACAGCGAGCCGGGGAGCGGCTCCGACCTCGCCTCGCTCCAGACCCGCGCCGAGCTCGACGGCGACGACTACGTGATCAACGGCTCCAAGATCTGGACCAGCGGCGGCCACATCGCCGACTGGGGCTGGCTGGCGGCGCGCACCGACCCTTCAGCCCCCAAGCACAAGGGCGTCAGCATGTTCCTGCTCGACATGAAGTCGCCCGGCGTCACCGTGCGCCCCATCATCAACATGGCCGAGGCGCACTACTTCAACGAGGTCTTCTTCGACAACGTGCGCATCCCCAAGCGGGATCTCGTGGGCGACGAGAATCAGGGCTGGTACATACTGGCTAGCGCCCTCGACTTCGAGCGCTCAGGCGTCCACGCCTCCGCCAACGCGCAGCGACTTTTGGACAGGCTCGCCGCGTTCTTCAGCGAGCGTCCAGCCGCGCTCAGCGCCGCCCTCAGGAACCGCTTCGCCGAGGCCCAGATCGAGACCTCGATCGCGCGGTCGCTGGCCTACCGCGTCTCCTGGCTCCAGAGCCATGGCGGACAGCCGAACCAGGAAGCCTCTCTCTCCAAGCTCTACGGCTCCGAGCTCGGCCAGCGCGTGGCCGCCTTCGCCATCGACGCCTTCGGCCTCTTCGGCCAGGTCGGCCCCGGATCGAAGTGGGCTGCCCTCGCGGGCAAGATCGAGCGATCCTACCGCTCCGCGGTCTCCGACACCATCGCCGCCGGCACGTCGGAAGTGCAGCGCAACATCATCGCGACGCGGGGGCTCGGCCTGCCGCGGTAGGGGGGTTGCCCGCCCGGACGGCCACCCGAGTCGTTCACCCCCCATCATTCCGCCTGGATCCTGACCGATTGTGCAAAGTTAATAGATGGCATAAGAAAAGTCAGTATTGACTTTCTGAAAAGCAGACCATAAGATTAAGCAAATGCACCTATGAGGTTTGTCATGTTGCCAGAGAGCGACGATAGGATACGTGCCCACGCCACAGCGAGTGAGGCAGACCCGTCACTGTTGAAGAAGTTCAGGGCGGACAATCCTCAGTTGGTTCCCGTGGAGTGGGACGGGCGGGGGGCCTTCTGCATGCAGTTGTGGCACATCGCATTCTTGAATCATCGTCAGCATTCCTCGGGTATGAGGCCCGGATGCTGCCACAAGAGTCCTCTGAATGCCTGTACCACTGACCATGAGGAGTTGTGGCAGGATAGAGAAACACTCCATCTGGTCCACGTGGCACATCCCTATTGCGATGGAACTGACGAGGGATTCCGGACTGGCGTTCAGTTTCTTGCGGAACGTGGTCTGAATAGCGCGCTGTCCGATGCCTCGTGGTATTACCCCGGCCGTAGCAATCTCGTAGTCGTGGCGCGCCCGAGGACGTTGGATCGAGTCACCTTCGGTAACCTGCTACAGCTTTTTGACTCGAATGAGGAATGGGGCACCGAACGGATAGTGGCTATGCAAAAGGCAGGCGAGCAGGTAGACGCAGACCGCCGGTTCGCCGAAGCGCAAGCTGCGGAAGCCCGTGGAGACTATGGTCAGGCAGCTCAGCAATTCGTCGATATGGCGCATACCGAGCGAACAGGCAGGTTCCACAGGCAAGCAGTTAAGTGCTTGCGCGAGGCAGCGCGATTGCTACGAGACCACCACAATGAAGCGGTCCTACCCGTGGCTACTCTTAGTTTTCTTACCCCTGCCGAGGTTCGCACGGTTTTTCGATTCGCCGGAATGGAAGTCCCAGACTGGCTGAAGCGCATCTGGCGAAATAGCCGTCGCCCAGATTCATGGGGATTTCGGATGGAGCGGAGCGAGGACGGCACGCGTTGGATTGAATGCGGCCGTTGCGTTGTGTGCGAGAAATGGATGAACGAAGGCGAAGGAGTTTACGATACCAACCTCGGTGGTTCCATGCACTCTGACCGTGAATGTTTGGCCAGGGTGGCAGGGATTCCCGCCGGACTCTCCAATTAGGAAGACCAGGGAGCACCTAGACAAGTGCGTGGACCTGTCTGTGACCGCCCAGATGCAGACGCTCCGCGACTAAGCCAGGTTTAACGACCATGCCTCGCCGGTACTTGAACAAGGCGGAGAGCGACCCACGTCCACGGCGCCGCCTACTACTAGGGCGTGTTCACACTAACTGTGCTATGATCTCCGCATGGAAATTACAGAAGCTCAGTACGAACGCATCGCCCCCTACCTCCCCGTGCAACGAGGGAATGTGAGCCTGTCGAACCTCCAAGTGCTCAACGCCATCCTGTACGTTGCAGAGCAGGGGTGCAAGTGGCGGGGCCTGCCGAAACGGTTCGGCAACTGGCACACCATCTACACCCGGATGAACCGGTGGTCGAAGAACGGGGTGCTCGACCGGGTCTTCGAACATCTCCAGCGGGAACAGATTGTGCGCATCAAGCTCGAAGCCGTTTCGATGGACAGCACCATCGTCAAGGTCCATCCCGACGGCACGGGCGCGCTAAAAAAAACGGGCCTCAGTCTATTGGCAAGTCCCGGGGAGGCTGGACCACCAAGATTCATATGGTTGCCGCGGATGCTCGAACGGCTGTGACGTTCTCCCTTTCCCCGGGACAGGCCCATGACGCGCCGGAAGGGCGCAAGCTGCTCACACGCCTGGGGCCGCAAGACCAACCCCGCTCGTTGCTGATGGATCGGGCCTATGAAGGTGACGAGACCCGCCAACTCGCGCTTGCCTTGGGGTTCACGCCCGTCGTGCCACCCATCAGCACCCGTATCCGTCCTTGGGAGTACGACCGGGAGCTGTACAAGAGGCGCAACGAGATCGAGCGGCTGTTCCGTCGGCTGAAGGGCTTTCGCCGCATCTTCTCCCGCTTTGAGAAGCTCGACGCGATCTTCTTGGGCTTCATAGTGTTCGGACTCATCTGCGATGCGTTACGTTAGTGTTAACACACCCTAGTCGGCCAGGTGGGCCAGGATCGAAGTGGGCCGCGTTCGCGGGCAGGATCGAGCGAGCCTACCGCTCGGCGGTGTCGCACACCATCGCGGCGGGGACATCGGAGGTGCAGCGCAACATCATCGCGACCCGGGGACTGGGCCTGCCTCGGTAGGAACTGCGAAGCTCAGGGGGCGACCTCTCAGTCTCCCCAGAGGGAGACGGGCGCCCACGAGGGGCGCCCCTACGGGAGGGGTCGAGGAGCGTCGCATTGCCACCGGTTGTATTGTTTGTCTAGGGGGAACCGCCATGGCGCTGCAGTTGGACCACACTATTGTGCCGGCCTATGACAAGGTGAAGTCGGCGAAGTTCATCGCGCGTCTCTTCGGACTGCAGTACGAGGGGACGTGGGGACACTTCGCGCCGGTCAAGGTCAACGACACGTTGACGCTCGACTTCGATGGCTCGGACGACCCACACGCCAATCACTACGCCTTCCTGGCTTCTGACGAAGAGTTCGATGCCGTGCTCCAGCGCGTCCGGGAAGAGGGGATCCCCTTTGGGAGCGGGCCCCGTTCGCGGACGGATGGCAAGATAAACGACAGGCACCAGGGGCGTGGGTTTTACTTCGAATGCGAGAACGGTCACGTGTGGGAGGTCATCACCCACACATACGTCACCGATTGAGGTGATATTCGCGGCGCGTGCCCTCTCTCAATCTCCCCAAGGGGGCGAGAGGTTTAGGGAGAGCCCGCCGCGGCCAGCGCGTCCTGCAACGACAGGTCGCCGGTGTAGAGGGCTCTGCCGACGATGACGCCTTCGGCGACGGTCTTGGCCAGGCTGGTGATGTCTCCTACCGTGGTGACGCCGCCGGAGGCGATGACCGGCGCGGGGGCGGCCGCGTCAATCGCGCCGCGTAGCGCCTCGACGTTGGGCCCCGTGAGCGCGCCGTCTCGGGCGATGTCGGTGTAGACGAACCGCGACGCACCAAGCGCCCGCATCCGTCCGATCAGGTCGACCGCCGCCACCGACTCCTGCCGCTCCCAGCCCTGGGTGGCCGCCATGCCGCCGCGGGCGTCGACGCCGATCACCACGGCGTCCCCATGACGCCGCACCGCCTCGGCCACGAACGCCTCGTCCTCCACCGCCGCCGTCCCGATCACGACGCGGGAAACCCCGGCGTCGAGCAGCGCCGCGACCGCATCCAGCGAGCGTAGGCCGCCGCCGGCCTGCACCGGAATGCCGGCGGCTTCCACGATGGCGTGCACCGCCGCCAGGTTGACTTGGATGCCCGTCCGCGCGCCGTCTAGGTCCACGACGTGGAGCCTGCCGGCCCCCTCGCCGCGCCACCGCAGCGCCATCGCCGCGGGGTCGTCGCCGTACACCGTCTCGCGGGCGAAGTCGCCCTGAAACAGCCGGACACACCTGCCCCCGCGCAGGTCTATGGCGGGAATCACCTCGAACGCCACCGGAGCCTCCCTGCTCTTCGCTTCGCCGCTACCGGGGGCCGCTACGGCCTAGGGCTGTCCATCTGGGGAAGCACCATCCGCTCCACGAAGTTCCGGTAGATGCGCAGACCGTTCGCGCCGCTCTTCTCAGGGTGGAACTGCGTCGCGACGAGCCGGTCCCTCCCCAGGATGCTGGCGAAGCTGCAATCGACGTCGTAGTCCGTGGCCGCGATGACGCGGGCCTCCGCCCGCCCGTTGCTCCCGGAGGCGGCGGGGTCGGCGTAGTAGCTGTGGACGAAGTAAAAGTTCGAGCCGTCGGGGATGCCCTCCAGCAGCGGATGCGGACCGGTGGCCCGCACCTGGTTCCAGCCCATGTGCGGGACCTTCGGGCCGGGCGGGAGCCGGCGCACCGTCCCGGGGAGGATGCCCAGGCACTCGGCGTTCTCCTCCTCGCTCCGGTCGAACAACACCTGCAGGCCGATGCAGACGCCGAAGAACGGCTTACCGGAGTCGACGGCGTCGCGGACCGGCTGCGTTAGCCCTCGCGCGGCGAGGCCGTCCACCGTGTCCTGGGCCGCGCCCACGCCGGGCAGCACGACGGCGTCGGCCGCGGCAATGACGGCAGGGTCGACGGTGACGCTGCCCGGGTAGCCGATCTTGTCGAAGGCCTTGGCGACGCTGTGAAGATTCCCCGCCCCGTAGTCGATGATGGCAATGGACGGCGCGCGCGTCATGGCCTAACGGTTCGCTTCGAGGAATTCGATGATGGCGCGGCGGGCCGCCGCCGCCTCCTCACCGCGCAGCAGGTCCGTCCCGTGGTCAGAGCCGGGCAGGAACAGGACTTCCTTCGGATTGCCCGCGAGGTCGAAGAGCGCCTGCGCGGCATCGGTGTAGGGCGGGTCGTTCTCAGCGGCGATGAAAAGTTTGGGAGCCGCAATGCCTTCGATCTCGTCGCGCGCGCTCAAGCCCCGCACGCTGATCGGGGCGGAGAGGGTGACAACGCCCAGCGCCCGTT
The DNA here is from genome assembly GCA_965219875.1 of Dehalococcoidia bacterium. Taxonomy (GTDB): domain Bacteria; phylum Chloroflexota; class Dehalococcoidia; order SHYB01; family SHYB01; genus DAOUKH01. Next base: position 982,984 of record CBDCOW010000003.1, read on the forward strand.
CGAGGGCGGCGACCTTCAGGGCGGCGGTCCCGCCCATGCTCGCGCCAACAAGGAAGAAGCTGGGGCGGCCAGGGAAGCCGGGGGTTCTGATGTACCGCACCGCCGCGGCCAGGTCGGCGTCGGCAATGCCCGCCTCGCGCGGCCCCGGGGAGTCGCCGTGGCCCCGGAAGTCGAAGGTCAGGACGAAAAAGCCGCGCCCCGCCAGGCGTTCGGCAAAGTCGGTCCAGGCACTCTTATCGCCGTCAAGCTCGTGGGTCAAGATAACTCCCGCGGCCCCGCTTCCGTAGACCTTGCCCCGAAGCACCAGGCCGTCGTCGGCGGTGATGAGGACGCCGCGCCCCGAGTCGGACGAGGTACAGCCCGCCGCCAGGGTCGCGGCGACGATCAGGACGAGGATGAGAGCGAGCGGTCGAAGGGCGGTGCTAGGCGCGGCCGCCGGCCAGGACTTCAGGATCGGCATCTTTGCACTCATAACGGGCAAGGGTATAGATGAGGTCGGATAGGCGATTGAGGTACCGGAGTATCTCGGTATTTTCAAGGCGTCCCTGGCGCTTCAAAGCCGCCGCGCGGCGCTCCGCTCGGCGGGCCAGTGTCCGCGCCACGTCGAGTGCCGCGGAGGCGGGCGACGCGCCGGGCACGATGAAGGTCGGCGGCATGGCGATCGCCGCCTCGATCTCGTCGACGGCGTCGTGCAGCCCCTGCGTCATGTCGGCGGTCACCCGCGAGAAGTGCCGGTCGTACGCCGTGTAGTGCGCGGGGTCCGTGGCAAGTTCGGCGCCGATGGTGAAGAGCTCCTTCTGCAACGCGAGCACGCGCTCCCGCACCATTGGCTGGGTCGAGAGCGCGCGAGCGAGCCCCAAGGCGGCCACCGTCTCGTCGATAGCGCCGTACGCCTCGACGCGGGCGTCGTCTTTCGGAACGCGCCCGCCGTAGAGTAGCCCGGTCTCACCGCTGTCGCCCGTCCGTGTGACGACGCTCACCGAAGTCTCCGCAAAAAGGGATGCGGCTCCATTATAGTACGAGCGTTAACCGGAAGGCGGCCGAGACCCGGCGGGCCCGTTCGAGGGCGCTAGTCGTCTTCCTCTTCTTCGCCGTTGGCGAGGGCAGCGAAGCCGTTCGCCCCCCGGCGCGCTCGGCGCGCCAGGATCGCGTCGGGGTCGTTCGCGTCCCACACACCGCCGTCGGACTCAAAGCCGCCCGGCGCGTACCGCAGGCCCCCCCAGACGTAGGGCTTGAACCCATCGGCCGCGCCGGAGAGCGCGGCGTCCCGACTCGGCGGGAAGGAGAGCCGCCCCTTCTGGCTGGGGTGCTGGTAGGTCTCTTTGATGAAGACGAAGAGACGGTCCTCGCCGACGCTGGAGACCGCCCCTTGGTAGCGGTTGCCGCCATTCATGAGCGTGCTGAGCCGCGCGCTAACGCGTGGACTCAGCCTGCCCAGGCGTTCACCGCTCTGGGTCACCGCCTCGAGGCGGGACCCCGCCGCGCGCAGGACCACCCGCTCGCCGGGGGAGACCTTGGCGAGCGCGCCATTCGACGGCAGCTCGCTCAGCGACTCGATCCCGGTGCGGCCCGTCTGCTCGATGAAGAAGCGGGGCGGGACGCGCTCGCCGCCCGCCTCTTTCGGGGCGTCGTCGACAAGCGACCGCAGCCGCGCTAGGTTCTTCTTGGCGATAAGGTTCCCGGATTCGAGTTCGAGGGTACGGGAGAAGGCAGCGCGGGCCTCTGCGTAGCGGCCGATCTCGGTCGCGGCTTTCCCCAGACGGTTGTACCCTTCCCTGTCGTCGGGAAAATCGGCGACGAAACGTCGGTTGCTCTCAACCGCCGCTGTCCACTTCCCTTCCAGGGCGAGCGCGATCGCTTGGCGGGCGCGCTCGTGCCGGTTCTTTTGTTTGCTGTCGGTCTTTTGAGCTAACATCGCAATTCCCTACGGATTCTTCCATGCTTACGGATACGCGCCAACAAGCGTTTCACGCTAGACGTGCCCACCGCCGCGAATGTTCCACCGTCGCAGCCTCGGCCTGTCCTTCACGCCGCCGGAGGGCTGATCGCGCCCTTCAAGCGCCGCTACCCTGTTGTTCTTCATTGTAGGAACATTCATGAATTTTGCAATAGGTTTTGTTTCGAATTTATGAAATCTTTTAGAATTGGTTTTGAATAGCATCGGACGCGGAACTACAGCGCGCCCTGCCGCTTCAACGCGGCGTGCCTCCGAAGCATGCAGTCGTCCATGACGACGACGAGGCCCGCCGCCCGGGCGATCCCCGCGGCCTCCTCGTTGATAACCCCGTCCTGCAACCAGAGCGCCTTGGCCCCGATCTCGACCGCCGCCCGCGCGATCGGAACGACGTGCTCCGAGCGCCGGAAGACGTCGACGACGTCGACGGGCTTGGGGACGGCGTGCAGGTCGGGGTAACACACGGCCCCGAGCGCCTCGGAGAGGCTCGGGTTGACGGGGATGACCTCGTAGTCTTGGGACTGGAGGTACGCCCCCACCTCGTAGCTCGGGCGGGACTCGTCGTTGGAGAGGCCGACGACAGCGATCGTCTTCGTCTGGCGGAGGATCTCGGTCACGGGATCGCTCATGCTATTTCTCGCTTTCGGTGGACCGCGCGGCCTTCGACTTGCTGAAGTGGTAACGGCCCAGGAGGTGGTTGGCGCGGACCCGCAGCACCTCGCCGAGCGTCCGGAGACTATCGCGCACGGGCCGGACCTTGCTGTCGCGGTCGTGGCGCCAGTCAATGCCCATCTCTTCCACCGTCATGCCGCTGCGCTGGGCTATGTACAGGATTTCGATGTCGAAGCCGAAGCCGTCGATTCGTTGCCGTCCAAACAGGTCCTCCGCAGCCTCACGCCGGAACATCTTGAACCCACACTGGGTGTCGGCGAAGCTGCGCACGCCGCCAATGGCGCGGACGAGGAGATTGAACCCCCGGCTTGCCACATATCGGAAGGCAGGCTCGTCCAAGCGGCGCGCGCCCGCGGCCTCGCGGGACCCGATAACGATGTCGAACCGGTCGATGCGGTCGAGGAAGCGTTCGATCTGCTCGATGGGCATGGAGAGGTCGGCGTCGCAGAGGAAGCGGTACTCGCCCTTGGCGAGGAGCATGCCGGCTTTCACCGCCGCGCCCTTGCCTCGATGGGCCAGCCAGATGGTGCGCACCGGCGGCGACGACCCGGCGAAGGCTTCGGCCAAGTCTACGGTGTCGTCTACGCTGCCGTCGTCGACCACGAGCACCTCGGCGCTGATCGCGCGCTCCCGGAGGTAGGCGGTGACGCGTTCCAGCGTCGCGGTGATCCGCGAGGCCTCGTTGAAGGCGGGAATCACGATGGAGAGAAGCGGCGAGTCCACAGCGCTCAGTCTAGGGCGTTCCATCCAACTGCTCCAGGCCAAAGGCCCGGTGGAGTGCGGCTACGGCGTCGGCGACCGCGTCGCGGCTCACAATGGCCGAGATCCGGATCTCGGACGTGGTCACCATCTCGATATTGACGCCGGCGTGGAACAAGGCCTCGAACGTCCGCGCCGCGAAGCCCGGCGAGTTGCGCATCGCCGCACCGACGACGGTGACTTTGGCCAACCCGTCGTTGGCCTGGACTCCTCGCGCACCAATGCTCTTCGCCACCGGCTCGACGAGGTTGAGGGCCGCGGGAAGGTCTTCCAGGCTTACCGTGAAGGTGAGATCGGTGACGCGGGCGGCGCTGGCGTTCTGCACGATCGAGTCGATACGGATGTCCTCGCTGGTGAGGGGCTCGAAGGCGCTCGCGGCGACGCCGGGAATGTCCGGGGCGCCGATGATGGTGATCTTCGCCACGCTGGTGTCGTGCGCGATGCCCCGCAGCCGGTCGCCGGGCTCCATGAGCGTTTCCTCGTGGATCAGGGTCCCCGGCGCGCTATTGAAGCTGGAGGCGACAAAGATCGGCACGCCATAGACGCTGGCCAGTTCGACGGCGCGGGGGTGCATGATCTTGGCCCCGCCGCTGGCCAGCTCGAGCATCTCTTCGTAGCTGATGTCGGCGAGCTTGCGGGCGTCGGGGACCAGCCGCGGGTCGGCGGTGAAGACGCCCTCGACGTCGCTGAAGCGCTCGCAGCGGGCCGCCTCGAGACGGGCCGCGAGCGCGACGGCCGTGGTGTCGGAGCCGCCGCGGCCCAGCGTTGTGACGTCTTCTTCATCGGTCACGCCCTGAAATCCGGCCACGATGACGACGCGGCCGCGGTTAAGCTCCTTCAGGATGCGCTGCGGGTCGATGCTGGTGATGCGGGCGCGCCCGAAGCGGCGCTCCGTCTTGATACCGGCCTGGAAACCGCTGAGGCTCACCGCGTCTTGCCCAAGCTGCCGGAGCGCCATCGCCAGCAACGAGCTCGAAACCAGCTCGCCGGTCGAGAGCAGGAGGTCCATCTCGCGCTGATTGGGCTCCTCGCAGACCTCCCGGGCCAGCCCCGTGAGCAGGTCCGTCGTGTCGCCCATCGCCGAAACGACCGTGACCACGTCGTCGCCCTTGCCCCGCGAAGCGACGATGCGTTCCGCGACGTTCTTGATGCGCTCGGCGTCCGCGACCGACGTTCCCCCGTATTTTTGAACAATCAGGCCCACAACGTCACCTCGCCGCTATCCTCGCGCCCGGCGCGCCGATACGCGCCACGACGCACGCGCCCGGCGTCCCGGCGCGGTTGGCCGCCGAGGCCACGGCGCGGACCACCGGTGACGGGTCGCCGGAGACCAGCGCGAGGACCGACGGCCCCGAGCCGGACAGGAACACGCCGTGGGCGCCCGCGTCGAGCGCCGCCTGAAAAAGGTCCTCCACCCCGGGGACCAAAGGCGCCCGGTAGGGCTGGTGGAGCCGGTCCCGCGTCGCCGTTTCGAGTAGGTCCCAGCGGCCTTGGGTCAACGCGAGGGCCAGGAGAGAGGCGCGGCTGACGTTATAGACGGCGTCGTCACGCGCCACCATTTCGGGAAGCACGGCGCGCGCCTCCTTGGTGACGACCTCGTGCGCGGGAATGAAGACGACGGCCTTGAGCCCGCGTTTCGCCTTGATCGTGCCGCGGGCGAATTCCCCGCCGTCGCGCGCCACGATCTGGAAGCCGCCGAAGACGGCGGGCGCCACGTTGTCGGGATGGCCCTCGATCTCGGCGCAAGCCTCGAACACTTGCTCCGGCGTCAGCGGCGATCCTTCCAGGGCGTTCGCCGCGCCGAAGCCGCCCACGATGGCGGCGGCGCTCGACCCTAGCCCGCGGCGCAAGGGGATCCGGTTGACGCAGCGGACGCGCAGGGGCGGCGCGGGTGCGCCGGTCCGCTCGTAGAACGCGGCGGCGGAGCGGTAGACAAGATTGCTCTTGTCGCTCGGAACGTCGCCGGCGCCCTTGCCTCGCGCCTGGACGGAGGCGGTGGAGTCCCGGCGCAGGCTGACGTTCAAGTGAATGTCCAGCGCGGCGCCCATGCAGTCGAAACCGGGGCCGAGATTCGCCGTCGTAGCGGGCACGCGCGCGGTCGCTCTGTCGAAAACCATGGCCGGATACGCCTCGAAATGACGGCGAGATTCTGGATTATAGCACGTGTTTCCGACGAATAGCGCACTTTGGACCCCAAACGGAAAGGCCGACGCTCCCTCACGGGACACGCCGGCCTTGCCGCTCACCTGCTGCGGGGATTATCGAAAGGTACGCGTTACCGGCCGTCCTCCTCAGGGAGGTCGACCTCTATATCAAGCTCACGGAGGAAGCCGGGAAGCTCCATCGTGGGTGCGTGGTATTTCTCGGCGGCCAGCCTGACCCGCTCCTCGACGGTCAGCGACTGCGGATCGTAGACGGCGGCCTCGGGGACGCGGGTGGCGATGAGCACGACGTCGACAGGCGCGCCGGTCGCCTTCTTCGGATCGGTGTGCAGCCCGAAGAAGATGTCGGCATCGGGACCGGCGATGCGGGAGAGATAGCGCCCCGCGTCGTGAATTTCCCGCATCGTCACGTCACAGCCGCCGCTGACGAAGTAGATCATGGAGGTGGCCCCGCTCGGGCTCACACTGAGGAGCGGGCTATCGAAGACCGTTTGAAGCGCTGCGATGACACGGTCGTCGCCCTCGCCCGATCCCGTCCCCATCAGGCCGAGCCCGCCGCCGGAGACGACGGCCCGGATATCGGCGAAGTCGATATTCACGTCGCCCGACGTATTGATGAGGCGCGAAAGCGAGGTGATGGCGTCGATCATTACCTGGTCGGCGCGGCCGAAGGAGTCGCGCACCGACGCGGTGGGCCGCGTCTCCGCGAGCAGCCGGTCGTTGCTGACGACGACGACGGTATCGGCGGCGGCGCGGAGGGCGTCAAGACCATCGCGGGCCGAACCATTACGCCGAACGCCTTCAAACTTGAAGGGCGTGGTCACAATGGCCACGGTGAGCGCGCCTGCCTCGGCGGCGACCTCGGCGACGAGCGGCGCGGCCCCCGTGCCGGTGCCCCCGCCCATCGCCGCAGCGATGAACACGAGGTCCGCGCCTGCCAGTTCCTCGGCGATGGCGTCGCGGCTCGCGACTGCGGCCTCTCGACCGACTTTAGGGTCGCCGCCCGCGCCGAGGCCGTGCGTCAGCTCGCCGCCAATAACCATGGAAGGAACGCCGTTGGCACGATCGAGCGCCAGAGCGTCGGTGTTGACGCAGAGCAGTTCCAGGCCCGGAAGGTCAAGGGAAGACATGCGCCGCACCGCGTTGACCCCACCGCCGCCGACACCGACGACCTTGATACGCACCTGGTCGATTCCAGGCGGATGCGGCAGGCTCTTTCGTAGGATCATTGCGCTCCTCACCGGTCCGCGGAGGCGGGGCCTGCCCGCCTCGGAAACCAAACGCATTTCTTTGAACCGAGTTCAAAAACTCCTGGCCCAATTCTAGCCAGCGCACCTCTAAATTGTCAAGAGTTTTGAACTTAGTTCATTTTCTAGAGGGTTGTTATGTAGCTCTTCTATGAAGAGCGGCGTACCAGCCGCTTGACGTTTGTCGGGGAGACGAGGCACAACGTACAATCCGAGGTGTTGGCGCTGGTCCGCGGAGCGGGCGGGCGTTCTTCCTTCTCCCGCGTAACGCACCCCATGAACGCCACAACGCAGACGAGCCAAGGCCGCGCGCAACCGCTGGACGGGGTGCGCGTGGTCGAGATTGGCGGGTGGGTCTCGGCGGCCTTCGCCGGAAAGATCCTCGCCGACCTCGGCGCGGAGCTCGTCGTGGTCGAGCCCTCCGGCGGCGGCGCGCTGCGGCGCTACGGCCCCTTCCCCGGCGGGGAGCCCGATCCCGAGAAGAGCGGCCTCCACCTCTACCTCAGCACGAACAAGATGAGCGCCACGCTCGACCTGGAGCGTGACGAGGCGCGCCCCCTCCTCCGCCGCCTAACCGCGGGCGCCGACGTGATCGTCCACGACGCGCCCCGCGCCCAGGCGGAGCGTCTGGGGATCACGTACGAGGCCCTCCGCGCCGGCAACGACGGCCTCATCGCGCTGGAAATGTCGCCATTCGGACAGACGGGGCCGTACGCCGGCTACAAGGGCTTCGAGATCAACGCCGCGGCGCTCGGCGGCGTGATGATGCAGCTCGGGCTGCCGGGGCGGCCGCCGCTCAACCCGCCACTCTTCATCGGCCACTATCAAGCGGGCCTCACCGGCGCGATGGCCGTCATGATCGCGCTGACCAGCCGCGGCCCGCTCGGCGGTGGCCAGCGCATCGACCTCGCCGAGAGCGACTCGTGGGCTACGTTCCACACCGGGAACGGCGTGGTGCAATGGCTCTTCGGCGACCGGCGCGCCATGCGCCACGGGCGCAGAGTCGCGGGCGGCCCCTACCCGAACACGATCCTGGCCTGCAAGGACGGCGAGATCCGTCTCCAAGCCATGACCAAGCGGGAGTGGCGGCGCATCATCGACATGATGGGCAACCCGGCGTGGGCCGACGACCCGCGCTTCCAGGACCGCCTGAAGATGAACGAGTTGTACGCCGACGAGCTCGACGGGCTGATCGCGGACTGGCTTTCCGGCCAGACGAAGGATGAGCTCTTCCGCAAGTTCTACGACTTCAGCGTGCCGTTCACGCCGGTCAACACCGCCGCCGACTTTCTCGACCATCCCCACCTGGCGGCGCGCGAGTACTTCATCGACGTCGAACACCCCAAGGCCGGGACGCTGCGGCAGCCGGGGCCGCCCTACAAGCTCGCCAAGACGCCGTGCCGCATCCGGCGTCCCGCGCCGCTCCTCGGTGAGCATAACGACCACGCGTTCGACGCGGCCTCCGTCCCCGCAAAGGAGAACGCCGGAACCGCGTCGGATGGGACCGCGACCGGCTTCGAGCGCATCCGCGTCCTCGACTTGGGTTGGGTCTGGGCCGGCGCCGTGGCGGGGCACGTCCTCGCCGACATGGGCGCCGAGGTCATCAAGGTCGAGACCCGGAAGCGCCTCGACCCGGCGCGGCAGGGCCGCCCCATCGTGGGCGACGTCCCCGACCCCGAGCAAAACCCGCTGTTCCACAACGTCAACCGAGGCAAGAAGTCCCTCACCATCGACATCACCTCCGCCGAGGGGCGCGACCTCGTGCTCCGGCTCGCCGCCATCAGCGACGTCGTCGTCGAGAACATGAGCCCGCACGCGCTGGCGAAGGCGGGCCTCGACTACCCCAACATGCGCCGCGTCAACCCGCAGATCGTGATGCTCTCCTACCCCGTGATGGGCCAGACCGGGCCCTTCAACGAGCTGCGCGGCTACGGCAACGCCGCCGGCGCCCTCGTGGGGCTCGACAGCGTGGGCGCCGACCCCGACGGCGACGACCTCTGCGGATTCAACCACGTCCTCGGCGACCCCGCGGCGGGGCAGTTCGCCGTCATCGCCCTCCTCGCCGCCCTGCGCCGCCGCGACAAGACCGGCGAGGGCCAATACGTCGACCTCTCCATGGTCGAGTCGGTGGGCACGATGCTCGGCGAGGCGACGATGGCGTTCGAGATGAACGGCAAGGTCGCCGAGGCGCGGGGCAACCGGCACCCCTTCCTCGCGCCCCACGGCGCCTACCCCTGCGCCGGCGACGACAAGTGGGCCGCCATCGCCGTCGAGACCGCCGAAGAGTGGCGCGCCCTCTGCGCCGTCATCGGACGCGGCGACCTCGCCGGCGACCTCGCCGACGACGTCTCACTGACGACCTACGAGGGAAGAATGGCGCGGCGCGCCGAGATCGACCGCGCAATCTCCGCATGGACGCGGGAACGCTCGCACTACGACGTGACCGAAACCCTCCAGGCCCAGGGCGTCGCGGCGACGCCGTGCCTCGACCAGGAGGGGCGCTTTTTCGATCCGCACCTCCAAGCCCGCGAGTGCTACGTGGATACGGACCACCCCGTCCTCGGCTCCGAGCCGCTCTACGGCATCCCCTACAAGCTCAGCGCGCGCCCCGGCGCCGTTCGCGGACGCGCGCCGCTGCTCGGCGAACACAACGCGGAAGTCTTGGGCGATCTGCTCGGCGTTCCGCCCACACGGCAGGCCGAGCTGGTGGAGATGAAGGCCGTCTACTAAGCGGCGCGGCCTAACCGCGCGGCAGCCGCACCACGGCCTTGGCCCGGTCGATGACGCGGACGCCCTGCGCGTTCTCGACCCAGAGATCGAAGTGGACGAAGGCGTCGCCGCCGTCCGCCTCCTTGCTTTCGACGGAGCCGCGGCAGGTGACCGACTCGCCGGAAAAGGCCATTGCGCGGTTGCGGAAGCTCAGCTTGGAGAGGAAGGCATCGGGGCCGGCCCAGTCGAGCACCAGCCGCGCCAGCAGCGGGCCGTACATCTGCCCATCGACGAACGGGGCGTCGAAGCCCTGCTCCTTGGCGTAGGCCGCGTCGTAGTGCACGCGGATGAAGTCCCACGTCGCCGCGCCGTAGGCCATCATCCGATGCGCCGTCAGGTCTACGGTCAGTGGCGCGAGTTCGGTCCCTTCGGTGACGTCGTTGTAAAGCATGGTGTTACACCGGGTGGAACATCGTCTCGCGGCTGATGGCGAGCAATTCGCCGCGCTGATTGGTGAAGCGCGCCTCGAACTCTTGGAAGATCACCCGCCCCGCGCGGCCGGTGCGCTCGACGGCGTCGCCGACTTTCCAGGTCGCCGTAATCACGTCGTCGGGGTGCGCGGGCTGGAAGAACTCGTACTCGTTGCCGGCGCGCAGGCCCGAAAGCTCGCGCAGCTCCGCCCGGCCCAGCAGCTCGCCGCGTTCGTCCATGTCGCCGCCGAAGTACGCCCACGAATCGGGAATGAGGGTGGGCGGGGCCATGACGTCGCGCAGCCCGTGCGCCCGGGCGAAATCGGGGTCCCGGTAGAGCGGGTTGGTGTCGCCGACGGCAAGCGCGTACTGCCGTATGGGGGCGGCCCCGATCGGGTCGGGAGAGGTGAACACGAACTCCCTGCCCGCATAGCGTTGGAGCTTGGCGAGCAGGTCGCCGCCGGTGTCGCCGACCATGAATCTTCCTCCTGGAAAGCGCCGCATTCTATGAACGGACGACGCGGTGTGTCAACGCGCACGGTCCTGTGCCCTGGGAACCGGCAGGCTTGCGCCAGGGGGTAGACTACGGGCGCCCGCGGAGACGCTTACCGTGAACTACCAGACAATTCTGCTCGAAAAGTCCGACCGCATCGCCACGCTGACGCTGAACCGTCCCAAGGCGCTCAACGGCATCAGCTTCGAGATGATGGACGAGATCGACGCCGCGCTCGAGGACCTCCGGGGAGACGCCGGCATCAAGGCCCTCGTGCTCACCGGCGCCGGGCGCGCGTTCAGCGTGGGGGCCGACATCGGCCTCCTGACCGACGCCTTCGCGGACGAGCGGAACGGCCGGTTCCGCTACTTCCTCGAGCGCATCAACGCGATGCTGTTGAACCTGGAAGCGCTGCCCATACCGGTGATCGCCAAGGTGAACGGACTGGCCCGCGCCGGCGGCTTCGAGATAATCTTGTGCTGCGACCTCGCCGTCGTGGCGGACGAGGCCCGCATCGGCGACAACCACACCGTCTTCGGCGTGATGCCCGGCGGCGGCGCGACGCAGCGCGCGCCCAGGAAGCTCGGCTGGCAACGGGCGATCGAGCTGATCTACACCGGGCGCTGGCTCACCGGACCGGAAGCGGTCGAATACGGGGTGGCGCTGAGGTCAGTCCCGCTGACCGAGCTCGACGACGCCGTCGAGGACCTCGTCGCGCAATTGCGGGAGAAGTCGCGTGACTGCCTCGGCTTCGTTAAGAAAGCAGCCTTCCATGGGCTCCACCAGCCGGTCAGCGAGGGAGTCAACACGGAAATCCGCTACTTCATGGAGTACTTGGGGTCGTCGCCCGACGCCCGCGAGGGATTCAACGCCTCCCGTGAGGGACGCCCACCCGCCTTCGCGGAGTAACACGAACGCCATTTTTGGGGCGGCCACAGTGTAGACGTATCGCCTACGATGCGGTATTACTAGAGGCAACACCTGCCACTGATGGAAGAGACACACGCATGAACATACAAACTGAGCGGGATGGCGCGACTCTAGTCATCAAGGCAGGAGATCGCGTCGACGGCGCGAACGCCCGGGAATTCCAGGATGCCCTAGAAGGCGCGATCGACGACGCCGACAAGATAGTGGTCCTGGACTTCGAGGATCTCTCCTACATCAGCAGCGCCGGCCTGCGGGTGGTCCTGCTCATCGCGAGGTCTCTCAGCAAGCAAGACGCAAAATTCGGCATCTGCTCGCTCTCAAAGCCGATCCGCGAGGTCTTCGAGATCAGCGGCTTCGACAAGATCATCCCGATCCACGACTCTCAGGCCGAGGCGGTCGCCAAGCTCAAGGTCTAGCCGCGACCCCGCACCCCGGGCGGCGCTATCTAGGTTGCGCACCGTCTGCGTCAGACGGCTGTTCGTCCTTATGAGCAGTTCCTCCGTCGGCCACGCCCGGCGGACTAGCTCCCCAGCGCCAACTAGTCCTTGACCGGCCAGCGGCCGGCGACGCGGTAAGCCTCGTCCTCGCCCGGCCGTGGCGGCATCGTGACGATCACGAACCACAGCGGATGGTTCCCGGTCGCCCTGAAGTGGAAGTGAACGCCCACGGGGATCGACAGACTCACGCCAGGGGCCACGTCGACGGTCCGGTCCTCGTCGCCCTGCCGCCTCCACACTTGGCCCGCACCCTCAAGGAAGTACCAGATCTCCTCGACCGTCTTGTGCGCGACCGGCACGGACGCCCTCCCCGCGCTCAGGGTGCAGTGGACCATGCTGCCACGGCTCGTCTCCGCCAGCAGACGAATCTCCGAGCCATCCGGCGCGAGCGTGTCACGGTCCTTGGGGAGGCGCTTGTAGTCCAAGCCTTGGTTCACTCCGCTCAGGCACTAGGTGTGGGCATGGGCTTTCGCCGCCCCAGCGCGCCAACGCAGACTTCGGCACGCGCGTCAGGAGAACGAAACGCAGGTGTCGGACACGACCCGGAGCACGGACTCCTGGTCGAACCGGCGCTCGTACTCCTCCGATATTTCGTCGAGGAGGCGCATGGTGTCGCCGCCCGGCGCCGCCAGGATGACGAGCAGCTTGGAGCGCTCCTCCTGCACCACTCCCCCCGAGTCCCGCCACTGGCCCTGAGCATCGAGAACGGTGAGCCCGTCCGGGAAGCGGGGCGTCACCGTATCGTCGAGGAACGCGGCCCACGCCGCGTCATCCACCCACCTCGCCCTGCTGACCGCCGCGGCCCATGAAGAGCTCGTACTTCACGAATCGGTCGGTCCCCTCAGGACAGGGAGGCGCAGAACTCCCAGAGCACGCCGCCGCCGCCACAACGGCAACCGCCAAGCCGACCAGCAACGCCATCCGCATCGAACTACCCCTCGCGGGGACATTCTACAGACAGGCCTGCTCCGTGCCCCAGAAAGGGCGGCCCTAGCTTCGGACTACGGCCAACCGGCCCCCGGCGTAGCCACGCGGACCGTTTCGATCCACCCCACGGCGTTACTGCGCGAGTCGTCGTCGCCTTCTTCGAGGCGCTGGAGGTTTTCGAGCGAGTTGTGGCACGTGGCGAGGAACATCGTCCGCCGGTCCTCGCCGCCGAGCGCCGGGGCGACCGCCCATTTACCCGGCGTGCGCACCCGGTGGGTGACTTCGCCGCCTTCCAGGATGCGCACGAATTCTTCCGTCATGGGAGAGCCGGCCCAGACCGCGCCTTCGGCATCCAAGCAAATGCCGTCCGGCCAGACGTCGCCTGCGTCGGAGAAGACACGCCGGTTGGAGAGCGATCCGTCGGGGCCGATGTCGAAGGCGGTCAACCGATGCGCCCTCGGCTCCGCGACGATGAGGGTCCGTCCGTCGGGCGTGACGACGGTCCCGTTCGGTGACACGAGGCCGGTCGCGGCGACCTCCGCCGGCCCGTCCGGTCGGACGAGCAGCAGGGCCTCGCCCGGGCCCTCTCGGGCCGCGCCGCTTACCGCCTCCTCGGTGTAGCCTTCGAGCACCCGGTTCCCCACGTAGGCCCGCCCAAGCCCGTCGACAACCATGTCGTTGAGGAAGTCGGCGCTGAACCGGCCCAGGTCGGCGTAGACGACCGGCCCAGTGCCGGTAAGGGCCAGCAGCTTCCGTTCGCGCATCGACACGACGAGGGGCGTGCCGTCCGGCAGGAATCCAAGCCCGGACGGGCGGTCCGATAGCTCCGCTTCGACGCGCGCGCCGCCCTCCACGTCCACGCTCATGACCGTGTGCGCGTGGATGTCGGCGAACCAGAGTCTGCCGTCATGCCACCGCGGCCCCTCCGGGAAGATGAGGCCGTCGAGTAGGACCCTTGGCGTTGATTCCGCCACGTTCACCTCAAACACAAAGCGCCCTCCCGTTGAATTCCGGGAGGGCGCTTCTTCGGTCGCTTGTTCCTTTATCGAATAATGGCTGCCTGCTCGATCTGGTAGGAGAAGGCCGCCGAGCCCAGGTTCCAGCCCTCGGGAACGGCGCCGCTTCCGGCGAACACTTCTCCCGTGCTGAAGAGGGTCGTAGTGTTGCCCTTATCGTAGCTGGCCTGCATGTAGGCCCTGCCGCGCTCAATGTACTCCGATTCCGTGGCGGCCCCTTTCCAGGCACCGGACAGCTCATTCAGCTCCGGGTCCCAACTCGTGCCGAAGGCGAAGCCTTCGAAGTGCAGTGTGGTGAAGTGCGCCGAAGCGGGAGTCTCATAGCCAAGGAACCAGACTCCGTAGGCCGTGGGGCGGGTGAAGCCCTCGCCGTCCAGCAGGGCGCCGCGATAGGCCGCGTACTCACCGGGAAGACGGTTGACCTTGATGCCAATCTGCTCCCACCACACGGCCATCTGCTCGGCGATCTCCGGGCCCTCGGGAAGGGCGGGGCGCGGTCCTATCCACAGGTCCATCTCGAACCCATCGGGGTAGCCTTGTTCCGCCAGGATCTGCTTCGCCCGATCGGGGTCGTATTCGGGAATGGGTAGCGCCTCGAAAGACGGGTCGCGCGCCGAGGTGGGGAAGTTCATCGTGGGTGTCCCAACGCCGCCCACATACGCGTCGACCAACGTCTGTCGGTCGATGGCGTACCAGTCCAAGGCCTTCCTGATCTCGGCGTTGGCCAGCGGATTTGGCCCGTAGCCCTCGTACTCCTCGACCCACTGCTCGTCGAACCGGTACGACGCGACGCCGCTGCCCTCTCGCCCGAAGAGTTGGAGGTTGTCGTCGCGGATCTGCTGGATGGAGTTCCTGCTGAGCAACGCGAGGTCGGCATCTCCGGTCCGGACGAGGCCGAGACGGGTGGATTCTTCAGGGATCACCAAGTAGACCAGGCTCTGCACGCGAGGAACGCCGTAGAGCCAGTGGTCCTCGACCGCTTCCAGTTCAAGCTTTTCGCCAACGCTGACGCTGTCGAACTTGAACGGGCCGGAACCCACCGGCGCCTTGATCGCCTCGTCGATCCCCACGGACTCGATGTAGCCGCTGGGGATCAAGTGGCTGGGGCCGCCGGCGTTCCCCAAGCGGCTCAGCATCACCGTTGGGAAGAAGAGGTCGCGTCCCATGAGGTTGAAGACGATGGTGGAGTCGTCCGGGGTGTCCGTCGACGCGACCGACTCCTGGACGTTGGCGGCGGCGGCCAGTGGTGAGTCCTCGGCGAGGTAGCGGTCGAACTGGAACTTGATATCCGCCGACGAGGCGTTGTCACCGTTGTGGAACGCGACCCCGTCGCGGCCCTTGATCGTCCACTGGTCGCCCGCCGAGTTGACCTCCCACGACTCCGCCCAGCCCGAACCCGTGTCGAGCAGGCCGTCGTTGTCAGCGCCGACGACGTAGTCGTACAGGCTGTCGAGGTAGCTGCGGGTCGTACCGACTACGAGGACGAGCTCGAAGTTACCCATGTCCGGCAGGGCCACGGTGAACGTGCCGGATGAGGTCGGCGCGGGCATGGCCGTCGCCGCCGGCATTGCTGTCGGCTGCGGCGTCGCGGTGGGCTCAGGCATCGCTGTCGCCTCTGGCATCGCCGTCGCCTCAGGCATCGCGGTGGCCTCAGGCATCGCTGTCGCTTCCGGCATCGCCGTGGGCGCGGGGGCCTGCGTTGGCCGCGGGGTCGCCGTGGGCTCAGGCATCGCTGTCGCTTCCGGCATCGCCGTGGGCGCGGGGGCCTGCGTTGGCCGCGGGGTCGCCGTGGGATCGTCTCCGCCGCAGGCGGCCACGATCAGGCTTACAAGCGCCCCCAGCAGCATCAGTGTTCGGATGTTCTTCAAGCTCATGGAGTCTTTCTCCCTCGTCGACTGACCTCTTGCCTAGATTTCTCGTGCGATCTTGTGCCCCTCGAAGTGGGCATGCTCTACCTTGCGCGGCGTCACACAGTCGCCGACGCGGTACAACTCGGATACTCGATCTTTGAGCGCGTAGTATAGGGCGTTTCGGGGCACGTTACCGACCGACAAAACGACAGCGTCCACGTCGGCGATAGTGAACTCGCGCCCCGTTTGGTGGTCCATAGCGACCACCCCCGTCTCGAGGATTTCTTTGATCCCCGTGAACTGATGAAACGAGATGTGCTTGCCGCGCAAGGACTGGAGGAAGAATGGGCGGTCGTTGTAGAGCATGTCGACGGCGAAGACGCCCAGCGTCGTGAGCGCCGTGATCTTGGCTCCCTTGTCCGCCAAGTATTCGAGCGGGTCCGAGCTCTGGTAGTAGCCCAACCCGTCGAGCACGACGGCGTGCTTCGGGCTCCCCACCGCGCCGTTCAGGACATCCCAGGGCGTGTAGACGTGCGGCCGTTCGGCGCCGGGCACGCCAAGTCCTCGATAGTCGGACGGCGACCAGTAATCGAGAAGGTCTTCGCGGCGGGGCGTCTTTGGGGCCGAGCCCGTGGCCACGACGACCGCGTCCGGCGCTAACTCGTCCACCAGTTCGGGGGTGACGGTCGTCGCCAGCCGGACTTCGACGCCGAGCTTCTCGATTTGGGTCTCCCGGCTGCGTATGACGCTGACGAACTCTCCGCGGCGGGGCGACTTCAGAATCAGCTTCACCTGCCCGCCAAGCTCCTCGGACTGCTCGCAGAGGACCACCTCGTGGCCGCGGCGCGCCGCGACGACCGCCGCCTCCAAGCCCGCGGGCCCGCCACCCGCGATCAAAACCCGCTTCTTTCGCGACGCCGGCTGGAGCGTACCGAGACCCCATTCCGCCTCTCTACCGACCGCTGGGTTCTGCGTACACGTGATGGGGAAGTGTTGAAAATGGCGTCCGATACACCCCTGGCTGGCCCCGACGCAGGTGTAGATATCTTCGAGCCGCCCCTCCTTGGCCTTGTTGGGAAGCTCCGGGTCGGCGATGCTCGCCCGGACCATCGCCACGATGTCGGCGTGCCCCTCGGCGAGAATCTGTTCGGCGTGCACCGGGTCCACGATGCGCCCCACGACCATAAGCGGAGTCCGTGACAACGCCGCCTTCACCCTGGAAGCGGCCGGGACGACCGGGCCGAACGGCGTCCCCAACCCGGACAGCGAGAGCTCCAGACTCCAGGCGCTTGCGTTGATGAAGTCGATCTTGCCTGACGCCTCGAGGCGCTTCGCGACCTCGATCGAGTCCTCCACGGTGAACGGGCCGGGGAACTCCCGCCACTGGGTATTCAGCCGCACGCCCACGACGAACTCGCCGCCGACCTGCTGGCGGACTTCGTCCACCACCTCCTCGAGGAATCGCATGCGGTTTTCCAAGGACCCGCCGTACTGGTCGGTTCTCCCGTTGTAGGCAGGCGTGAGGAACTCGGAGAGCAGATAGCTATGGGCGGCGTGTATCTCGACGCCGTCGAAGCCGGCCCGCTGCATGTTCCGGGCCGTGATCCCGAACCCTTTGACGATGTCCGCGATCTCCTCAACGTCGATCTCCTTGGTGAACTCGCCGCTGGCGCCGGGGTAGAAGGAGACGTCGGGCTTGGCGGTGAGCACTGGGTCCCAGTCGTCGGTGCCGCTGATGCGGCCGCGGCCGTTGTGGTTGATCTGCATGAAGACCTTGGCCCCATGCCCTTGTATGGCCTCGGCGATGGGCCGGTACGCTTCGACGACCTCTTCGAGGTAACCGGCGGGCCGGTTCGTCCCGCACGATGGGTGGACCATGACCTGGCCCGTCGTGATGAGGCCGAAGCCCCCCTTCGCCCGCTCGGCGTGGTAGTGCATGGCGCGGGAGCCGAGCAAGTTCCAGCGGTGGTAGCCCTCAGGGTCGTAGCCCCAAAGATCATGGCTGTGCGATGCCGTCATCAGCCGGTTCCGCAAGGTAACCGAACCGACTTGGATTGGCGAAAAGAGGTTGGGGAATTGTTCTGGCATGGCGCTAGATCAGGCGGCCGGTCCTGTGTCCTTCGAAGTGGGCGTGTTCGACCCGTCGGGGGGTCACGCAATCGCCGATGCGGTAGATCTCCGGGACCCTTCCCTCCATCGTGTGGAAGAGCGCGTCGTTGGCCACGTTGCCAAGCGACAGGACCACGCCGTCCACGTCTTCGATGACGAAGTCTCGTCCCGACTCGTAGCTCGTCACCGTCACGGAGTCGGCGCCGATTTCCTTGATCACGGAGAGGGAGTGAAAGGCGACGTCTTTCTCCTTAAGGAGTGCCAAGAAGTTCGGGCGGTCGTTGTACAGCAGGTCGGCGGCAAAGTACCCGCCCGTCGCGAGCGCGGTGATCTTCTTGTCTCTGGCCGCCAGGTATTCGAGCGGGTCGGCGCTTTGGTGGAAGCCGACCCCGTCGATGATGACGACGTGGCGCCGGTCGTCCAAGCGGCCTGTGAGCACGTCCCAAGGGTTGTGGACGTGCTCCCGGTCGGCGCCGGGAATGCCGGGGGTGCGGGCCAGTGTTGACCCCCAAATATACGAGGTGCCAAACTTCGACTCGGTGGTCGGTTGCGATCCGGTCGCGACGACGAGGACGTCCGGTTTCTCCCGCTCGACGTACTCCGGCGTGACTTCCACGCCAAGCCGGAGCTCGATGTTCTCCGCCTTCGCGATTTGCCGCTCGCGCCATTCGATGACGTGCTTGAACTCGCCGCGCCTCGGCGACTTCAGGATCAGCTTCACCTGGCCGCCAAGGGCGTCGGACGAGTCGCACAGCGTCACGTCGTGACCCCGCCGCGCCGCGATGATGGCGGCCTCCATCCCCGCGGGGCCGGCGCCGGCGATCAGCACCTTCTTCTTTGTAGGGGCCGGCTTCAGCGTTCCGATGCCCCATTCGGCCTCCCGCCCCACCGTGGGATTCTGGGTGCAGGTCATCGGTTTGAGCAACATATGGCGGCCGAGACAGCCCTGGCCGGCGCCGATACAGCGCCGGACGTCGTCGTCGCGGCCCTCTCGCAGCTTGTTGGGAAGCTCGGGGTCGGCGATGCTCGCCCGGGTCATGGCCACCATGTCGGCGTGGCCTTCGGCGACGATCTTCTCCGCTTGGGCGGGGTCGACGATACGTCCGACGACGAACACGGGGATTCCGTGGGTCTCCTTCTTGATCCGGGAGGAGTAGGGGACCAATGGGCCGAGAGGCGTCCCGATACCGGCCAACGACCATTCTGCGCCCCACGCGCTCACGTCGAGGAAGTCGACCATGCCGGTGGCTTCGAGGGTCTTGGCGTAGTGGATGGCGTCCTCGAAGTCCCACCCCTCGCCGCCCGGCGCGGACCAGAACGCGTTCATGCGGACCCCAGCGACGTAGTCGGGGCCGACCTCTTCGCGCACGGCGCGGACCACCTCGAGCGGAAAGCGCATGCGGTTTTCCAGCGAGCCGCCGTACTCGTCTTTTCTCTTGTTGTACGCGGGGGTGAGGAATTCGGAGAGGAGGTAGCTGTGCGCCGACTGTATCTCGACGCCGGGGAAACCGGCGCGCTTCATATTGCTCGCCGTCTTCGCGAAGCCCGCGACGACGTCTTTGATGTCCCGGACTTCCATTTCCCTACAGGTCTCGCCGCCGGCATTCGGGTAGACGAGGATTCCCGACGACGCAGCCATGACCGGCTCCCAGTCGTCGGTCCCGCTGGTGCGGACGCGACCGTTGTGATTCATCTGCATGAAGCACATGGCTCCGGCGTCCAGGATGGCCTTGGCGATGCGGCTATAAGGCTCGATCACCTCTTCTAGGTAGCCAAGCGGACGCGTCGTCCCGCAGGACTTGTGTACCAGCGTCTGGCCCGTGATGACGAGGCCCCAGCCCCCCTTCGCCCGGTCGGCGTGATAGACCCCCGCCCGATCGCTCAGCATGTTCCAGCGGCCGTAGCCCTCGGGGTCGAACCGGTAGAGGTCGTGGCTGTGGGAGGTCACCATCAGCCGGTTCTTGACCTCGACGTTGCCGATGGTCAACGGCTGAAAGAGGTGAGGAAATTCAGAAGGCATGGGCGTCGTTCACCAAGCCGGTCATAGGGAAACACTGCCTGTCGGTGGCAGCGAAGGCGAGAGTATTTGAGGAGTACGGGCCTGTCAAGCAAGGTTTGTGTGCCCGCGAAGGTGAGGTGCGTCGCTTCTTACTGCTGGAGGTTGGGGTCCAGCTTGTCGCGAATCCAGTCGCCCATCGTATTGAAGCTCAAGACGACGAGGAGGATCGCCAGGCCGGGGAAGACCGAGACCCACCAGGCGGTCTCGATGTATTGGCGGCCCTGCGAGGCCATCGACCCCCAGGATGGGTCCGGCGGCGGTATACCCGCGCCGAGGAAGCTGAGCGACGACTCGGCCAGGATCGCCACGCCAAATTGCAAGGTGAGCAACACAATAAACGTGTTCTTCACGTGCGGGAAAATGTGGTGGACGATGATTCGCACCGGTCCGGCCCCGGCCACGCGCGCCAGCCGAATGAAGTCCCGGTTCATAACCGAGAGCGTCTCGCCGCGGATCATCCGAGCGTAGCCGGCCCATAGGTTCGCGGAAAGAGCGATGATTACCAGCGTGATCGACGGCCGGTAGACGACCCCCAATACGAGCGCCAGCAAGATGATGGGTAAGGCGAGGACCGCGTCGGTCAGCCGCATCAGCACCGCCTCCACCGCGCCCCGGTAGTACCCCGCGACCATGCCGAGAGCGAGTCCAACGAAGCCGGCGATGCCAACGGTGAGGACGGCGACGAGCAAGGAGAACCGGGCTCCCACGAGCAGGCGCACGAACACGTCGCGCCCTTGCTGGTCCGTGCCAAGGATGTGGACGTTCCAGAAGTCCCACGCCCACTCAGGGCCTTGCAGCCGCTCGCGAGGTTGGCCGACGAGCGGATCGAACGGCGATATGGCCTCGATGCTGAATGTTCCGACCACCATGATCAGCAGGATGAGTATCGCCCCTTCTGGGGCCAATCGCGGTCGCAGGCCCGACGCCGCGCCCACCGCGGTCCGCGCGAAGGGGCTCCGCCACGCCGAAGCGAGTCCGGCTGCGGCTCGCCGTCCCGTCATCAGGTATACCTGATCCTCGGGTCGATCCAGCCGTACAGAAGATCGACCAAGAGGTTGAAGCCGATGACGATCGCCGCGCCAATCAGGATGGCGCCTTGCATCACCGGATAGTCGCGGCGGCCTAGGGCGTCGAACATCACCCGGCCGACCCCGGGCCAGGCGAAGACGACCTCAATGACGATGGCGCCGGTGACGAGAACGCCAAAGAAGAGGCCGCCGAACGTCACCACGGGTATCAGCGCGTTGCGCAGGGCGTGCTTCCAGAGCACGGTCCTCAGCGGCAGACCTTTGGCGCGGGCCAGCTTGATGTACTCGCTATCAAGCACTTCGAGCATGCTCGAACGGGTCAGCCTCGTCATCCCCGCGACGACGAACAGGCCCATAACGCTGGCCGGCATGATGGCGTGCCGGATGCTGAAGAACCCCTCGCCCTTCCCCGCGACCGGCAGCAGTTCGAGATGCACGGCGAAGACGACGATCATGATGACGCCCAGCCACCAGGGCGGGACCACCTGACCGGTCAGGGCGACGATGCGGGCGAAGTGGTCGAACGCCGTGCCGCGCTTCACCGCCGCCAGAATCCCCAGCGGTACGCCGACGACGGCGGCGATGGCCATGGCGAAGGCGGCCAGTTTGGCCGAGTTGGCCAGCTTCGGCCAGATGAGCTCGCCCACGCCGTAGCCTCTTTGGACGATCGACTGGCCGAGATCGCCGCGGGCCAAGTCACCGAGGTAGTCGAAGTATTGGACGACGATGGGCCGGTCCAGGCCCAGCTGCTCCCGCTTCTCTTGGACCTGTTCCTGCGTCGCGTCTTGAGCGACGAGTAGGACGGAGGGATCGCCGAGCACCCTGGCCAGCAGGAACACCGCGGTGACCACGATGAGCAGCGTGACCACCGACTGAACAGCCCGCTGAAGGATGAACCCAGTCATGGGGGCGTAGTATACGGGGGGCCGCCTGGCCGCGCTTGCTTGAAGGCGAACTTCGCACCTATACTCCCGCCCATCATGACATCCCTGCCCGGCATCTATTCGATGAGCGTGACTCCCTTCTCCGCCGACGGAGGGCTGGACGAGGACGCGCTTCGCTCCCACCTGCGCTATCAGGCCGCGGCCGGCGTCGGAGTCTATTTGGGGAGCTACGGGAGCGGCGAGGGGCACCTGCTGCGCGAGCGCGAAGTCGAGCGGATCTACGAAATCGCCGTGGAGGAACTGAAGGGCAAGGTCCCCCTCTTCGCCGCCGCCATCGGCTTCACCGAGACCGACTACATCATCCATCAGGCCAAACGCGCCGCGGCGATTGGCGTCGACGCCGTGCAGATTCACCCACCGCGGCCCGGTACTCCGCTCCACCGTCCGACCCCTCCCGAGCTGGAGCGTTTCTACGACGATATCCTGAGCAGCGTGACCACACCGGTCCACCTCTCGAACCAGACGGCGATGGTATCCAGCGAAGTGCCCGTGGCCTTCTTCGCCAAGCTCGTGGAAACGTATGACCACATCGAGATGATCAACAACACGAGCCAGGACTTGAGCTATCTGGTGCGGCTCCTCGACGCTATCGGAGACAAGGCGCTCGTCAGTGTGGGAATGGTCACCCAACTGATCACCACGCTGGCGCTGGGAGGCCACGGCTCCCTGTGCTTCGAGCCCAACATAGCGCCGAGGCTCACCATGTCGGTGCTGGCGGCCTACCGGTCCGGCGACCACGCCCTTGCGCTGGAGCGGTTCGCGCATCTCCTCCGCCTCAACGAAATCCTCTCGAAATACCAGAACCCTCGGTCTCTCAAGGCCGCGCTCAGGGTGCTCGGGCTGCCCGGAGGCTTCCTGCGCCGGCCCTATCTGGACTTGGACGAGACGGCGCACCAAGACATCAGCGCGACGCTGGACCGGCTGCGGATCAAAGAGATCGAGGGGCTAGCGTAGACCCCTCCCTCGGAAGCGGCCCGGCGCTAGTACAGGTGGCAGGCGACCCGGTGGCCCGGCGCGGCCTCTTTCATGATGGGCTCCACCTCGGCGCAGATATCCATCACGTGCGGGCACCGCGTGCGGAAACGGCACCCTGAAGGCGGGCTGATGGGCGAGGGGACCTCCCCTTGCAGCACGATCCGCTCCCGGGGGCGGGCCGGATTGGCGCTCAAGGTCGCAGAGAGCAAGGCCCGGCTGTAGGGGTGCAAGGGGTTGTTGAAGAACTCCTCGCTCGGCGCCAGCTCGGCGAACTTCCCCAGGTACATGATGGCGACCGTATCGCCCATATACCGGACCATGGAGAGGTCGTGCGAAATGACGAAGAAGGTCAGCCCAAGTTGAGCTTGCAGATCTTTGAGCAGGTTGACGATCTGCGCGCGAATGGAAACGTCGAGGGCCGAGACCGGTTCGTCGAGCACCAGCATCTTCGGCGCGAGGCCCAGCGCGCGGGCGATCGCGATCCGCTGGCGTTGGCCGCCGCTGAACTCGTGCGGATAGCGCTCGGCGTGGACTGGCGACAACGTCACCTGCTCGAGTAGCGACGCCACCTTGTCGTTGACTTCTTGTTTCGAGAGGCGCTCGTTGATCACCAGAGGTTCGGCGATGATGCTCCCGACACGCAGCTTGGAGTTGAGCGAGCTCCAGGGGTCTTGGAACACGGCCTGGACGTTGCCCCGGTAAGCCCGCGTCTCCTCTCGGGTCAAGCTGTCGATTTCGGCGCCTTGCCAGCGGAGCATCCCGCCGGTAGGCCGTTCGAGCTTGAGGAGCAGGTTCGCCAGCGTCGTCTTGCCACAGCCGGACTCGCCCGCCAAGCAAAAGGTCTCGCCCTCGGTAATCTCGAAGTCGACGCCGTCGACGGCCTTCACCGTCCGCTTGCCGTAGGCGAACACGCCCCGGCCCACGGCGAAATGCTTCTTCACCCCCAGGGCCTCAACAAGCGGGGGTGCGGTCTGGCTGGGCGCTGGGCCTACCGCCTCTTGGACCTGCTGGGTCACGCGGCGTGCTCCTCGGCCCGCCAGCACTTCGCCGTGCGCTTCTCGCCAACAGCGAACTCCGCGGGGAATTCCTTCTCGCAACGATCGAAGACGTAGGGGCACCGCGGCGCGAAGTGACAACCCGGCAGCAGCTCGAAGGGCGACGGCGGCTGCCCCTCGATGGAAGGAAGCCGGTCGGGTTTCTCCTCGATGCTGGTGACCGACTTCAGCAGTGCCTCGGAGTAGGGATGCGCGGGGCCGGCGAAGACCTCGGGGACCGGCCCATATTCGACGATTCGGCCCGAGTACATCACGGCAACGGTGTCGCACACGTTCGCGACGACGCCGAAGTCGTGGGTGATGAACAGAATCGCCAGGTCGAACTCTTTCTGGAGGTCTTGCAGGAGGTCCAGATATTGCGCCTGGATCGTCGGGTCGAGGGCCGAGGTTGGCTCGTCGGCGATGAGAATCTCGGGCGTGGGGGCGATGCCGATAGCCCCGACGACCCGCTGCCGCATGCCGCCGCTCAACTGATGCGGAAAGTACCGCGACGCCGCCTCGGCGTCGGGGATGTGGACCCGCCGCAGCAACTCCAGCACCCGCTCCTTGACATTAACGCCCTGGCGGTCGTGCAGCCGCACCGTTTCGCCGACTTGGTCGTCGACGCGGAACACCGGGTTCAGCGAGGTCAGCGGGTCCTGCAGGATCATCGCGATGCGCCCGCCCCTGACCTGCTGCATCTCCTTTTCGGTCTTGCCGACCAAATCGTCGCCGTGCAGCTCGACGCGGCCGCTGGTGATCCGGCCCAGCGGAGGGAGCAGGCGCATGATCGAAAGGGCGGTCATGCTCTTTCCCGAGCCGGACTCGCCCACGATGCCGAGGGTCTCGCCGCGGTGGAGGTCGAAGTCGACGCCATCGACCGCACGCACCACCCCGCGCTTGGTGTGCAACTCGGTCCGCAGGTCACGCACCGAGAGGACTACGTCCTGTTCGATGAGCCTCCACCCTCCTTCAGGTTGGTCGGAGTATACCCCACCGTCGGCCCCAAGCCTGAACCCACTTCTATCAGGTTCACGGGTGGTAGAATTGATGGGCCATGACGCCCCAAGCCCTCCCGGATACGGAGCTAAGCGCTGGACCTCGCGGCATGAAGGCCTTCCGGACAATCATGCTGGTTTTGGCCGTAGTCCAAGCCGCTTTCGCGGGACTCACCGCCATGGTGGGCGCGTTCGCGGACGGAGGAGATGTCTGGTCGCGGCTGTTGATCGTCCTGCTACATCCGCTGAGCGCCGCCGCCTTGCTGGTGCTGGTGGTGTCGCCCCGACCCGCCGCCGCGTCGGCCTTCGGTGTCGCAGCACTGCTGACGGCGACGGTGACCGCCGACGTAGCCTTCGCTCTGCTGATCGCCCAAGGCGCCGTGAAGGGCGACTGGGGGCTTCCTCTGGCGTTCGCCGCGATTCCAGCCGTCGGTATCGCCTACGCCCTGACCCTCACCCTGCTGCGGCCGCGGTCGAGCCCCCGCTAGCCACTTCTCCAACCGGTGCGGGGAACGCTACCTAGGCTGCCTCGCCTTACGGGCGGTACGCCATGGCTTGCGTGTGAACCGGTGGCCTAGGCCCCGCTCGATCTCACGCCATTTCCGCTCTTCTTCCGGCGTGATGAACGTTACCGCCTCTCCGGAGCGGCCCATGCGGCCGGTCCGACCGATCCGGTGCGTGAAGAGTTGCTCCGAGTCCGGTAGGTCGTAGTTGATGACCTGGCTGATGCCCTCGACGTCCAAGCCGCGGGCAGCCACGTTCGTCGCCACCAGAATCGGCGCGGCGCCGGAACGGAAGTCCTTCATCACACGCTCACGCGCGGCCTGGCTGAGATTCCCTTGGAGCGCCCCGACCGGATAGCCCAATGCGTCGAGCTGCTTCGCCAGCTTCTTGACGCCGTGCTTGGTCCTGCCAAAGACGAGAATCGGCGCGCCGCCCCGTTGGCCCAACAGCGTTTGAAGGGCCTCTATCTTGTCGCTCTTCTGGATGGAGTAGACCAGGTGCTCCACCGTGGGGACCGCTTGCAGTCCTGCGTCTACTTCCACTGTTACGGGGTCGCGCAGGTACTTCGTGGCGGTCTTCGCCACCCACTCCGGCATGGTTGCCGAGAGGAGCGCCGTCTGCCGCCCGGCGGGCGTCCGGCTAAGGATGGCCTCGACGTCGTGGGCGAAACCTCTATCGAGCATCTCGTCCGCCTCGTCCAGGACAAGGAACCGCACCGAGCGCAGGTCTAGCGAGCCTCGCCGCAGATGGTCCAGCGTACGGCCCGGAGTGCCGATGATGATCTGGGCGCCGTTCCTGAGCGCCATGCTCTCGGGGCCCAACGACCGGCCGCCGTACAGCAGTGCCACGCGCAGCCGCTGCGGTAGCGCCAAGGCATCCGTGACGCCGGCCACTTGAATGGCCAGCTCCCGGGTGGGCACGAGCACGAGCGCCTGGACTCGCCGGACCGATGGGTCGCAGTGCTCCACCAAGGGCGCGGCGAAGGCCAGCGTCTTTCCGGACCCCGTGCGGGCCTGTCCTATCAAGTCGCGCCCCGCCAGGAGATGGGGGATGGACTCCTCTTGGATGGGCGTGGGATCCGATATGTTCATGCGGGAAATCGCCGCTCTCGTGCCGGCCTTCAGCGCCATGCCGGGGAACACGGAATCATCGGCGGCGGAGCTAACGGCGGCGGCTCCATTGGCGGTGGCAAACTTCCTGACGGGCTCATTGACCGCGGCGGCATGGCCGTTGCGGCGCATCTTGAAGCACGTGGGGCAGTACACCGGCCTACCTTGGCTTGGCCGGAAGGGGACAGTCGTAGAGGTGCCGCAGTCAGCGCAAGCGGCCAAGTGGCGCTGGGTGCGGATAAAGGGACGCGGGCGGGTCGATAGAGATTCCACTGGCATAGGGGGACGGTAACCTTAGTCGAAGGAGTGATGCAGCGGTTCAGAGGCGGTGCGAAAAACAAGAAAACGAGACGGATGATGATCCGTCTCGCTGCGTGAGTCTATGCCGCGCCAATCAACTGCATCCGCCACCATTCTAACAGACATGCCAAGGACATAGCAGCTTTCGCCGGCGGCACGGCACCATTGCTCAGCCGTCCAGCCCGGCGGCGGCCTGCAGCCGTCCTCGCCTAGCCCGGCCGGTTCAGGCAGATTGAAGGGTGGCGACACTGAAGACGACGGAGAAGGGCTTGCAGTAGATGACCACGCTATTGAAGACCGACACGTCCACGCCAGCAGGGATCACGTAGTTCTGGTTCCCCCGGTTGCCCTTCAGGTCTCCCAGATCGACGTACCCGCCCAACTTGACCTCGTCCGACCGGGTCGGGTCCTCGTGGGGCGACAAAATCACGTGGAGAGCCGGGCCATTGGTCACGTCAAGGTTTTCCAGCCGGAGCAAGTGGCCGCCGCCGGGAGTGCTGAAGATGATTGCTTGACCACTCCCCCGGTGAAAGCTGTCGGCGTCTTTGAAGTTGCCCTGCTTCACCTTCCGGGCTTCGTCCTGTTGATTGACGTTCGCCATGATGACCGGCTCCATCATGCGGGCGCCCCGTTCTACCATCTCCATGTCGGCCGCGGCGCGGACCATCGTGAACCCTTCCGTCAGGGCGGCGTGGTCGTCGTCACTCATTACCGTGATAGAACTGCCGGACGCCAGCATCGCCCCGGCGTTTATGGCCGAGGCTCCGGGCATATCCTCCCTCATCACCGGGTCGTCAACCATCGCCATCCCGGCCATAGCTCCCTCTACGTCGGCCCGTTCCATTCCCTCGGGCACCACGGCATTGAAGGCGAAGGGGAACTCTTCCTCCACGGTAACGTTGATGAATAACGGCGATCCAAGCGACCAGCCAACCCAAAGGGTAATAGCCAGCATTGGGACTGAAGCGATGCCGAAGGCCACGCGATTGCGCCAAATGACCTGATGCCAGCCGCGCCGATAGCCGAAGGCGAGGACTGCGGCGATAAACACCAAAGTGGCGGCCCCGATGAGCCAACGGTACTCGTAGAGGCTGGCGAACGTGCGTTCAACATCACCGATAGTCGACATTGCACCCTCCAAGGATCCTCTGCTTTTCGAGCCCAGCCCAGTCCGGACCTGAGCACTAAGGTACTAGATTCTGCCCAGCTGGTGGACCCGAACTTGGTCAAGACCGGAGATAGGCGTGAGATCGCTAGGATGAATGTGGTCGACTCTAGCGGGCCTTCCACTCGGCGGGACGCTTTTCAGTGAACGCCAGCGGTCCTTCCTTGGCGTCCTCGGTTTGGCTGATCTGGGCGTAGATCATGTCGCCGAATTTCTGCGACTCTTCCATCGCCAGACGGCGCCAAAAGTGCATCATCTTCCTTGTCGCCTGGACCGCGAGCGGCGCGTTGGCGGCGATGGCGCCGGCGATTTCGATTGCCCGCGGCATCAGTCGGTCCGGTGCCGTGACCTCATGGACGAAGCCAATGCGGCGCGCTTCCTCCGCCGACATCGTCTCACCCGTCAGGGCGTAGTACATGGCCTCGCCGAAATGCGTCACCCTCGCAAAGTGATGAATGCCATAAATGGCAAGAATGCCACGCTTCACTTCGGGCAGGCCGAATGTCGCCTCCGTCGAGGCGATGCGGATGTCGCAGTCCATCGCCTCCTCCATACCGCCCCCGAGCGCAAGCCCATTGACCGCCGCGATGATGGGCTTGGGGCTTCGAGAGAAGATGCCCGGCCCCCGGGGCTGGCCCATGTCGGCGCGCTCCCGGCGTTCCCCGGACG
This sequence comes from Dehalococcoidia bacterium, assembly GCA_965219875.1. Classification (GTDB taxonomy): domain Bacteria; phylum Chloroflexota; class Dehalococcoidia; order SHYB01; family SHYB01; genus DAOUKH01. The sequence continues at coordinate 1,011,564 of CBDCOW010000003.1, forward strand.
AATCCTCCTCGGCGTCTTGATCGCGCTGGGCCATCTCCTTCAGGTCCGCTCCCGCGGAAAAGGCGCGGCCCGTGCCGGTCACGATGGCCACCCGCATACTGGGGTCCTCATCGAAGTCGTCCATGGCCTCCCGCCGCTCGGCGATCATCTGCCTCCCGAAGGCGTTGAGACGGTCGGGACGATTCATGGTGAACAGCGCGTAGTGCTCGGCGTCACGCTTCTCGTAGATCCAGTACGGCATAGATGGACTCCTCGCGGGGCTACTCGGACCGAACGCCCGCGGCCCTTTCGCGATAGTGGCTGTCCAATTGACCGTGGACTTGGCTTACCCGGCCCAGCTCGGTCACCAGAGAATCAAGCTGGCCGCCGGGGATGGCCATCAACATCAAATCGTCCCCGACGGTTGTGTTGATCCGCATGCCGACGCAGCCGAAAGACTGCGACGGCCTGCCCTCAGTGAGGGCTATAGGAACCGCGGCGCAGCCCGGTCTGCCATAGACGCCGGTGGGCGCCGCAGCCCAATTCATGAGCCCGCAGCTTTCCGCCACGACCATCGCCTGCCGGGGCGTAGCCCACACTAGCGCGAGATCAGGCTCGACGGGGAACCGGCTCAGCGGCCCATAGACGATCCCCGCGGACGCTAGGCCGTTCTTCGGTACCTTCTCCACTTCCTCTTCCCGTATGTAGGACGTACCGCACATCATCCCCACGTCCTCCATCAGTCGCCCCATCGTCTCGTCGGGCAGTGGGAAGCCCATGACCATCGCACCAAGGGGGCAGTTAAAGTGATCGTCAGCGGCGGCGTAGAACACGTCGGTCTCAGCCTCATGCCAGAAGGCGCAGGTGGAGGGGACCGCCTTGCCAATCCGGGATACCCCTTCCGGCTGCCCTTGCACGAACGCCAGTCCGATCACAGGCTTCGTCAGCGACAATGTACGTTCAATGAATCCGGCCGTTTCGCCGTGCTGCATCCTGGACCTCCTTGGAGAAACGATGTTGAGGGTTAGCTCCTGGGAAGCCCCAGCCCTCGTGTCGCTATGATATTCCGTTGGATCTCAGACGTCCCGCCGTAGACCGTCAAGTACAGCGACCGGCGGTAGCCGCTCTCGATCCTCCCCTCGAGCGGCGCCCGTGGTTCGCCGCTCCCCATCTGGCCACGTAGTCCGAGCAAACGCATCCCCAGCAGGAAGAGACGCTGCTCCAACTCCGTTCCAAGCAGCTTGACCACCGAGGCCTCCTGATTGGGAATCAAGCCCTGGCTCTGCTTCCACGCCACGTTGTAGCACATGAGACGGCAGGCCTGGATTTCCGCCGCCATCTCCGCGATTCGATGCCGAATGATCGCGTCGTCCCACGTCGCCCCACTCCCGTTTCCCATCGCGCGGTAGTAAGCCGTCAACTCCTCCAAGAAGCGCCTGGCCCGGGCCGGAACGCCGACGCCGGAGCGCTCGAAGTCAAGGGAAGCGGCGCCGACGTACCACCCCCGGTTCTTCTCCCCTACGAGGTTCTGCTTGGGGACGCGGACCTCGTCGAACGTGACGAGGCTCCGGGAGCCGTCGTACATCATGGGGAAGGTGCTGACGGAGATGCCTGGGCTGTCCATTTCCACGAGGAGGAAGCTGATGCCGCGGTGCTTCGGCGCATTGGGGTCGGTCCGGACCAGCATGAACATCCAATCGGCACCGTTGTGAGCCCCATTCCAGAGCTTGGCACCGGTGACCACGAAGTCGTCGCCATCCTCCACGGCGACGGTTTGCAGGGAGGCAAGGTCGGAGCCGGCGTCCGCCTCCGAGTAGCCCTGGGCCCAATCGATGTCCGCGTCGGCGATCTTGTTCAGAAAGAAAGCCTTCTGCTCGGGCGTTCCATGGATCATCAGGACGGGGGCCAGGATATTGACGCCCATCCCCGTCGCGGGGACGCGGTGATAGGCGGTCTCTTCGTTGAACACCAACTGGCGCATGTGCGGCGCGGCGCGGCCTCCATATTCCCGGGGCCACGCCATCGTCAGCCACCCTTGCTGCGCCAGTTTCTTCCGGAACTGGTGGATGAGGATGGCGTGCTCGGGCTCCTCGGCGTCTACGTCGAGCGCTCGCCAGTCCCAGGGAAGCTCGCGGTCGATGAACGCCGCAAGCTCCGCTCTGAACGCTTCGTCTTCGTGTGTGAAGAGAAACTCCATGGTCCCGGTTCGGCGGAGAGATGGTTTCAGCAGGGGGCTGGCAGCGATTCTACACCGCGGCATGCCGCCACGTTGTTACCGCGCGGGCTGCGGGCTATACTCGGCTCATCAGGCAGCAGAGCGGCGAGGGAACATGAGCCTACGGGGCGCGGCCGCGATCGTCGGCATCGGCGAGCTTCCAACCAGAAGGGACTACCCCGGAAGGTCGGCGTATTCTCTTTGCATTGAGGCCGCGAAACTGGCCATCGACGATGCGGGACTGCGCCACCAAGATATCGACGGCCTCATCACCTCCGCCGAGGACTTCAGCCCGATTACGCTGGCCGAACGTTTGGGGCTTCGTCCCACCTTCCTGGAAGGAAGCCACCTCATGGGGGCCAGCGGCGCCCAGTCGATCGGACTCGCCGCCATGGCCGTCAACGCGGGTCTCGCCAATTACGTGCTCTGCGCCTTCGGGGGCGGCAGGGATCCCGCCTTTGGGCGGGGCGGACACGGGTCCTCCACGAGTATCAGGACGGAATTCGAGAGTCCCTACGGGCCGGTCGTCGCGGCCAACGGCGTCTACGCGCTGCTCAAACAGCGGCACATGCACCAGTTCGGCTCGACGGACGAGCAGTTCGCCAAGGTCGCCGCCGACCAGCGGTTCAACGCCCTGACCAACGAGAACGCAGTGTTCCACGGCAAGCCCATCACGACCGGCGACGTGCTGAACTCCCCAATGGTGTGCGACCCCTTGCATCTGTTGGAATGCGTTATGCCCTGCGCGGGAGCTTTCGCCTGTGTGGTGACTTCCGCGGAACGGGCTAGGGCGTTGCCCCATCCGCCGGCGTTCGTCCTTGGGGTCGGGTCGCACTCGACACACGAGCTCATTTGGCAGAGTCCCGACATCACGACGACTCCCGTCGAGGTATCGGCCCGGAAGGCCTTCGAAATGGCCCGCTACGGCCCGGGGGATGTCCAGTTCGCCGAACTCTATGACTGATACACGGTCCTCGCGGCCGTGAGCCTCGAAGATGCCGGGTTCTGCGAGAAGGGTGAGGCCGGGGCCTTTTACGAGTCGACGGACACGACCTACAAGGGAAGCTTCCCGGTCAACACGGACGGCGGCCAGCTCTCGGGCGGCCAGCTCACCGGCATGGGCGGGGGGTTCCGGCAGGTCGTCGAAGGTGCGCGCCAGATCATGGGCCGTGGCGGCGAGCGCCAAGTGCCGAAAGCGGACCTCTGCACGATAAACGGCTGAGGCGGCGACGCGAGCGTGATGTTCACGCTCATGCTCGGATCGGAAGCAGCCGAGTAGGCCGTCGATGAGCGAAGCCGGTTACTCCAAGCCCCTCCCGATACCCGCGGACCCCGAGCTGACCAGGCCCTTCTGGGAGGCGGCCAAGCGCCACGAGCTACTCATCCCGCGCTGCGGCGAGTGCGGTCGCTTCTTCTTCTACCCCAGGCACGCGTGTCCGAATTGCCTGTCGTCGGACTGGGAGTGGGCGCCGGTCAGCGGTCGAGGCCGCGTCTACAGCTTCACCTTGGTCCGCCGGCCCGCCGACCCATCTTTCGCGGGCGACGTGCCCTACGCCTACGCCGTCGTCGAGCTTGACGAGGGGCCTCGAATGGTAACCGGCATCGTCGACTGCCCGCTCGAGGCCATCGAGATCGACATGCCGGTCCAAGTCCGGTTCGACGACGTGACCCCCGAGTGGACGCTGGTGAAGTTCGCCCCCGCTTGAGCGCCTCACGCCCCTTCGCCGGGCGGGGTGATCGTAATCGCACCTTGGGCGGCAAGCCATTCGACCACGTCCGTGGCCACCCTGCGCTCGAAGCCGTCGAACGCGTGGTTGCAATGCTCGTACCAGCGTTGGACCACGGCCGGCGAGCGAGCGGCCGCGGCCTCCAGCTCGTGCATGCGGGCGCGGTCGTTGAAGTTGTCCTCGGAGCCGGACAGCAGCATGATCGGCACGTCGACCTCGGCGATCCTCTTCGAGTGCGCCGCGATGGTCTCGGGGGCCCACATCTCCAGCCAGCAGTCCGCCCGCATCACGATCTGCATCAAGGCGTTATAGGGATCGGGGTGCGGCCGCTCGGACCACTCGGCGATGACCTGATCGCCCCGGCCGGCCGCGACGAGCTCTCGCGCCCGCTTCACCGTCGTGGCGTACTTCTCGTCGCCGAGGCCGCGGCGCATCCAGTCAGCGTGTTCGGCAGTCGGCGCCATGTGGACGTTCGCGACGACCAGCGGATTGTGGAACAGGGCTTGGTGCAGGGTGACGGAGATGCTGCCATTGCTGTGCCCGCTCGTGACGATGCGCTGGTAGCCGCGCGAGGCGAGCAATTCCACCCACGCGTCGATGTCCTCGGCGTCCATTCGCGGCGGGGCGGTCATGCGGCCCTCGGCACCGCTCCGCCGCAGCCCCACACTGAGCGTGGCTAGCCCGTGCTCCGCGTACACCGGCGCCAGCATGGCCGCGACGTTTCGGAACGGTATGGACCCGATGCCATGCACGTAGATGACGGCGCTATCCGTGGCGCGGCTTTCTTCCGGCATCCAGAGAAGACCTACCAGCGTCCGCCCGTCCTTGGCCTCGACGGTAACGACGTCAGTTTCGGGGGGCGGACCGGCCGGCGGCGGCACCAACCCGCGAGCCCACTGCGCCAGGGCCTCGCCGATGTCGGTCGCCGTCTCCGCTCGGACTGAGCGGACTTCACGGCTCACAGCGGCCCTCTGCGCGAGGGCTTCGGCCCACGCTGAGTCGCCTCCCGCCACCAGGATCGGAGCCATGATCGTCTCGACGGCCCGGCTGATCTTGGTGTCCGCGGCCTTGCCCCACCAACTGAGAAAGAGGCTGGAGGGCTGGAATATCTTCATCGTCACGCCGTCCGGGCCGGTGGGTTCGAGGTCGACGTACTCATGCAAGCCGACGCCATAGCGCAGCGCTCGCGCCGCCGCCTCGAGACGTTCCTGGTAGCGCGCCGCGCCCAAGGCCTCCGAGAGCCAGTCGCCGAGATCATGCGCTGGCCGCACCAGCGCGATACCCTTCACACGAAGATCGGGCCGCCTCGCCGCGAAACGCGCCACGCTGAGGGCGCCGACCTCTTCCCCCACCAGAAAGACCTCGGTGAAGCCGAGCGTCGCCATATGGTCTAGGGCGAGCCCAAGATCGGCGCTGTCGTCTTCTGGACTCGCTACCGCCTGTCCCTCGAGGCCGCGCCGCCGCAGGGCGAAGCTCAGAAAGCCGTACCCTTGCGCGGCCAGAGCCGGCCCCAAGGCCCTAGGCAGGGGATCGGAGTGATAGCCGCCCCAACGGTGCGCGAAGAGGAACGCCGGGCCTCCCTGACCGCGCATTTGCCCACGCGGCAGGTAGAGCAAGCCATTGGCGATCGGGAACAGACGCGCCGTCGGAATGACCTCCCGGCTGTTCCAGATGGTAATGGCTTGGACGGTGTAGGCGCCGGCCATGTCTAGTCGAGGCTGGGACGTATTGCCGCCCAGGGCCTGGCCTGCTCGAACGCGGCGGAGACCTGCAGGACTAGGGCATCGGCGCCTCTCGCTCCAACGATCTGCAGCCCAACGGGCAGGCCCTCCGGGGTGAACCCACACGGCACCGTCGCGGCCGGGTTACCGGCCAGGTTGAACGGGTAGGTGAACGGCGCGAAGCCGCGCCAGGGGTGCTCCATCGTCCTACCGCCGATCTCCTCGGGGAACTCGCCGTGCGGGAACGCCGTGGCGGCGAGCGTGGGCGTCAGAAGGATGTCGTACCGCTCGAACCAGTCGTCCATGCGGGCGGTAAATCCTTCGAGGCGGCCCATAGCCAGCGCATACTCCGCGCCCGTGACCGACTTGCCGGCGCCGACCCGGTCTTTGACGTAGTCGGTCAGTAGGTCACCCTGGGTCTCCAACACCGTCTCGTACATGGAGAAGAGCGCCGATATACCGATGGGCTCGTAGATGTCCCACGGGTCCTGGAAGGCAAACGGCGGCTCCTCGACCACCGCCCCCAGGCTCTCGAAGGCGCGCGCCGCATCTTCGGCGATTCGCGCGACTTCCTGGTCGACGGCGGCGTACCCCAAGTCCGGCGACCAGGCCATGACGAGCCCGTCGATGCGGTCGTGCAGGCCCGCCTGATAGTTGGGCGGGCGTTGCCGCAGAGAGATGTTGTAGCGCCGGTCGTACCCGGCGATGACGCGGAGCAGGAGCGCCGAGTCCTCGACCGTGCGGGAGAGGGGCCCCTGCTGGCCGAAGGCGCTAAACACGGGCCGGGGTCCCGACGCCATGGGCACGAGCCCCCTCGAGGGTTTGTAGCCGAAGACGCCGCAGAAGGCGGCCGGGTTGCGGATAGAGCCGGCCATGTCGCCGCCAAGGGCCAGGGGCCCGAGGCCGGCGGCCACGGCCGTCGCAGCGCCGCCGCTGGACCCTCCCACCGTACGCCCCACGTCCCACGGGTTGTTGCATGGGCCTCCCAGGCGGTTCTCCGTGGTGCTCCACGCCGCGAACTCGGGGGTGTTGGTCTTCCCCAGGATGATCGCCCCCGCCTGCTTGACGCGCTCCACCACGATGGCGTCCTGGGCGGGGACGTTGTTCTTGAACAGAAGGGAGCCCATCGTCGTGCGGATGCCCTTGGTGGCCGTCAGGTCTTTGAAGGAAAGCGGGACGCCGTGGAGCAGGCCGGTCGGTACCTCCCGCATGAGCGCGTCTTCGGCGGCCCGCGCGGCGGCAAGCGCCTCGTCGCCACAGACCGTGAGGTAGGCGTTCAGCTTGGGATTCAGCCGCTCGATGCGATCAAGGAGCGCCTGCACCGCCTCCACCGGCGAGACTTCCCTCGCGGCGATCATCTTTGCCAGCCGCACTGCGGAAACGAACGCGAACTCCGGCGCCATGCTTCCCTCCCTGGACTCTTGTCCTGCCGCCGGTAGGCCCAACCGCAGCCCGGCTTGCGAATTCCGTTTGTGAAATCTATCGCAGACGTTGAATCTGATCGCCGAACTCTGGAAAAAATCCGTTATCCGTAGGCTTTCGCTTGACAACGGTTCGGGGGCTATGTTACTAGATGCGGGCAAGACCCACCGAACCGTTGCGAAAAACCGCTTCGCGCGCATGGGTGGCAGGCGTAGGTGCGCTAAAGCGCGCCCGCACTCAGGAGGCCGAAGATGGCTCCCTCTATTTCCCGCAAATTGATGGTGATCCTCGCCGTAGGCATTGTCACCGCGCTTGTCGCGTCGGCATGCGGCGGGGCGCAAGGACCGCCTGGGCCAGCAGGGCCGGCGGGCGCTCAAGGGCCGGCGGGCGCCGAAGGACCGGCGGGCGCCGAAGGACCGGCGGGCGCTCAAGGACCGTCGGCGGGTGTGGCTCCGGCTCCCACGGCCATGCCGGCTCCGACGGCCGCTCCCACGGCCATGCCGGCTCCGACGGCCGCTCCCACGGCCATGCCGGCTCCGACGGCTACACCGGCTCCGCCTCCTCCGACGGAGGGACCCAGCATCAAGCGCGGCGGCTCGCTGATCCGCTCAGAGCGGAAGGACCCGCCGCACCTCGACCCGCACGCCTCCGTCGCCGCCATCGACCTCTTCTACATCTCGCAACTCTACAGCACGCTGCTCATGAACCCCGCTGGAACGGAGCTCGTGTGCGACCTGTGCGAGACCTGGGAGTACGTGGGCGACGGCACCACCGCCGTATTCAATCTCAGGGAAGACCCCACCTTCGCCGATGGCTCGCCCGTTGAGGCGCAAGACGTGGTCTATAGCCTTAACAAGATGGTCGGACTGGTGCCTGATGAAGCTAAGTCCACCAAATGTGGAGCGATGAGCGTCTACCTGGCGGAGGACAACCCCTTCGAGGCCCCCGACAGCCGGACGGTCGTCATCAACCTGGCCTTCTCAGCCGCCGCGTTCCCCAAGTTCATCGCCATGAACTTCTGCGGCGTCGTCCAGGACGGCACCCCCCGGGACGCCCTCAAGACCGAGGCGATGGGGAGCGGCGCTTTCGTGATCGGGCGGTGGGACACCGGAGCCGTGGTCGAGATGGAGGCCCGCGCCGACTTCTGGAAGGAGGGCTTCCCCTACCTGGACTCCTTCGTCATTCCGATCATCTCCGACACGACCGCCGCGACCGCCGCGGTGCTCACCGGACGGCTAGACCGGGCCCGGGTGAGCTCGAGCGCGGACCAGCGCTCGGAGTACGACAGGTTCGTGGCCGAGGGCAAAGGGGAGTGGCAACTGGAGCCGTGCAATTGCATCTGGGGCGTCGCCATGAACACGACGCGCCCGCCTTTCGACAACCAGATGCTCAGACAGGCGGTGAACCTCGCCCTCGACCGTGAAAGCCACGACGCGATCGTGCGCAATGGGCAAGCGTCCGTGAGCCTCTACCAGCCAGGCTTGTGGCCCGGCGCCCGGACGGCGGACGAGATATGGAACAAGATTCCGGGATGGGCTACCGGAGACGCGAAGGAGGCGGAGCTCGAGCAGGCGAGACAGCTCGTGGCCGAAGCGGGCTATCCCGACGGTATCGACGTCACGATCCTGCACAGCGGCTATTCAGCCTCGATCACGCGATGGGTCGAGTGGGTCTCCACGCAGCTGCCCAGAGTCGGAATCAACGTGACCGCGGACACCTACCCCGACCGGGCAAGCTTTTTCGAGCAGTTCAACAGCTTCGGGTTCGATATGGTCTATTTCGCGTGGGTGACGGGATTGCCCGAGCCGGACGTGTGGATCGGTCAGTTCTTCAGAAGCACCGGGAGTTCCAACATCACCGGCTTCAACGACCCCGTCATCGACGAGATGTTCGTGGAGCAGAGCTCGACGCTCGATCCGCAGAAGAGGATCGAGCTCGTGACCCAGATCGAAGACAGGATTCTCGAGCAGATGCCCATCGCTCCGGCGTCGGACAGCTTCTCGAACTTCATCATGTGGAACCACTTCATGGGCTATGACAACGCCAACGGAGAGTTCTACCATGACCGGGCAGAGTGGCTCTACGATGGAAGGGTGCAGTAGCCCCCGGCCGCAAGCAGGCGTTTTCGCAAGACGACCCCTTGGAATGGCCCCCCGAAAAGGGGGGCCATTCGCTTAACCCCGGAGCCCGATGAGCAACCCCCGGACCGCATTCTTCATACGCAGGATCCTGTTGGTGGTCCCTACGCTCCTGGGGGCGACGTTCCTGGTCTTCCTCCTCATGCGCGTCGTGCCGGGGGACGTCGCGTACCTGATCCTGCTCGGCCCCGCAGCCGACGTCGCCAGCGCGCGGGTCGATCCGGACGAGCTGGAACGGCTCCGCGAGCAGCTCGGGCTCAACCGCCATATCGTCGTGCAGTACCTCGACTGGCTCGGGGACGTCTCCAAGGCCAGCTTCGGAGAGTCCATAGCGACGGGGAGAGCCGTTACCGGCGAGATCGGCAAGGGACTGATCCTCTCCGCGCAGATAGCCATCATGTCCGTCGCCTTCGGCATCCTCATGGGAATCCCATTGGGCCTCGCCTCGGCCCTCAGGCCGAACAGCATCATCGACTTGATATCGCGCCTCTGGAGCATCACCTTCCTCTCCGTGCCGAACTTCTGGCTGGGGCTGCTGGTGTTGCTCATAGCGCAGCGGGTCTTCGACTGGTCGCCGCCGTTCGGGCGAAACCTGCTGTGGGGCAACCCAGGGGACAACCTGTCCCAGACGGTCTTCCCCGCCCTCATCATCGGCACGTCGCTCATGGCGATCGTGGCGCGAATCTCACGCTCGTCGCTGCTCGAAGTCCTCGGCGAAGACTATATTCGGACCGCGAGAGCAAAGGGATTGTCGAACCCCACGGTGGTCGTTCGCCACGGGCTGAGAAACGCCCTGATACCCGTCGTGACCGTCATGAGCGTCAGCTTCGGCAACATCCTTGGCGGCACCGTCGTTATGGAGAACATCTTCGCCGTACCCGGACTTGGCAAGCTGCTCCTCGATTCCATCGAAGTACGGAACTATCCCGTTGTTCAGGGAATAGTCTTCTGCCTGGCCGGCGCATTCATCTTGATCAACCTAGTGGTGGACTTGATGTACGGCTGGCTTGACCCAAGGGTAAGCGTCCAATCGTAGGGGTTGGTCTGTAGTGATACGGATCCCAAGAGAACGGTCGCCCAGCGGGTATGCGGCGGCCATCGCAACGTGGGCGCTCGACCGCGCGGTCCGCACGTGGCGGCTGGTGCGCCTGCATCCCATCGGCTTTATCGGCCTCTTTATGGTCGCACTCATCGTGGTGCTGGCGATCGGCGCCGACATCTTCGCCTTCAGCGACCCCAATGAAGGGGACTTCCGCGTGCGCCTGCAGGGCCCCGGCCTGAACCACTGGTTTGGCACCGACGATCTGGGGCGCGACCAGTGGAGCAGGATGGTGCACGGAGCACGGCTCTCGGTGTTCGTGGGCTTCGCATCGGTGGGTTTCGGGACGCTCGTCGGACTCGCCTTGGGCGTCTCCGCGGGGTACATGGGTGGCCGGCTGGACAGCGTGAGCCAGCGGATCGTCGAGATCATGCTCTCCCTGCCCGATCTGCTCATGGCCTTGGTGCTGGTGGCGACGCTGGGAAGCGGCCCCGACAAGGTGGTCCTGGCCCTGGCCATCATCTTCATCCCCAGTACGGTCCGCGTCGTGCGGGGCACCGTCCTCTCGGCCAAGGAGAACATGTACGTGGAGGCCGCGCGGGCCCTGGGAGCCTCGCAGTTCCGCATCATGTTCCGCCACATCCTGCCCAACGTGACCGGGACATACCTCGTTCTCGCCAGCAGCTTCCTTGGGGTAGCAGTGCTCATCGAGGCAACCCTGAGCTTCCTGGGGCTCGGCGTTCCGCCGCCGCATGCGTCCTGGGGGCGCATGCTCTCCGGCTACGCCAGCGACTTCGCCGTGACCGCTCCTTGGCTGGTAATCTTCCCAGGTCTTGCCATCTCGTGGCTGGTGATCGGATTCAACCTCTTCGGCGACGCGCTGCGCGACATCTGGGACCCACGCCTGGGACGTGGCAGGCGGGAAGTCTGACGGCCGATGAGCGACACGACACTCTCCGCGGTAGAGGCAAGGCTTGAACGCCACGGCGTGCGTCTGCCGCCGGCGCCCGAACCCGCCGCCAACTACGTCGAAGTCGTGGTCACGGGGAATCTGGCGTTCGTATCCGGCCATCTCGGCAGGAAAGCCGACGGTGCCAGGGTACCGGGGAGGCTGGGAGCCGACCTAGGCGTGGAGCAGGGTTACGACGCGGCGCGTCACGCGGCGTTGGCGGCGCTGGCGAGCCTGAAGGAGAGCTTGGGAAACCTCGATAGAGTCGTCCGCATCGTTCGTCTCCTCTGCGTTGTGAACTCGACCCCCGAGTTCGCCGAGCAACACAAGGTGGCGAACGGCGCCTCCGATCTCTTCGTACAAGCCTTCGGCGAGTCCGGGCGGCATGCCCGGGCGGCGATCGGCGTCGCCGCCCTGCCGTTCGGGGCCTGCTGCGAAATCGAGCTCGTAGCCGAGGTCGCCTGACCGGCAAGCCAATCTATCGAACGAGGTAAGGAGTGAAGACACAATGACGACCGATGCGAGGATCTACGGTACGTACAACTTCCAGTACCCGAGAATGACGGATGAGGAGGTCTGGGCCTTCCTGGAGACGCCGGAGGCGGAGGACGTCTACCTGGCCACCTGCGGGAACGACCACATACCGCATTGCACGACCATCTGGATCTACATCTATCAGGGTAAAATCTACTTCAACTGCTTCGCGAAGCCATTGAAGAAGAAGGTCCGCAACATCATGGAGAACCCTAACGTGTGCCTCACCGCGGCGGTGACGCCCAACGGCGACGGCAATCAGGTGTACGGGGCCGCCGTGACTGGCGTGGCGAAGATAGTCGACGACCCGGAACTCATCGCGGCGGTCCAGGCACACGTCAGGCGACGGGCCCAGGCCGCGCAGCAACAGGGGCTTCGCCCAAAGCCGACTTCTCCATGGGCCGACATCATGCGGGGGCAGGAGCACATGTGGGTCGAAATAACCCCGACAAAGATCCTGTCCTGGGACAAGCGAAAGCGGCCCCAGGTGCTGGAAGAAGCCAACCCGCGTGCATGACGATTCCGACTTCGCCTGAACGCCGGCCAGGGTCGGCCCTGGGGGATCTGCGGGTGCTGGAGCTTGGGGGCCCGATGGGCCAACACTGCGGCAAGCTCCTTGCCGACATGGGCGCGGACGTCGTCAAGATCGAACCCCCAAACGGCGACCCCGCCAGACGGACCGGCCCATTCGCCCGGGACGTTGAGGACCCCGAGGGAAGTCTCTACTTCCTGTACTTCAACACCAACAAGCGGAGCCTCGTTCTCGACCTCGCCTCCGCCGCCGACCGGGCGCGGTTGCGCCGTCTTGCCGGCACGGCCGACGTGGTGCTGGACAGCTTCCCTCCGGGGTTTCTGGACGAACAAGGCGTGGGCTATCGGAGCCTCTCGCGCGTCAACCCGGGACTCGTGATGACATCGATCACGCCGTTCGGCCTCACCGGCCCCTACCGGAGCTTCACTGGGTCCGACCTCGTGGCCCAGGCGATGGGCGGGCTCATGTACGTCCAAGGCGACGACGCCAAGCCGCCTTGTGCCGCCCCTTTCGACTTGGCCTACCAGCTTGCCTCCCGTCACGCCGCCTTCGCGACCCTCGCGGCCCTCCACGGGCGCCGGAGCACGGGCCGGGGGCGTCAGGTCGACGTTTCCTTGCAAGAAGTCGTGGCCCAACTCCTGTTCACCGTGGCGAAATACGCCTTCGACGGCCAGATCGTGCGGAGAGCCGGACGGCTCATCACCAATGCCCCACCGCCGAGCGGCTACTACTGTTGTAAGGACGGGCGGTGGGTCAGCGTTTCGGTGATCTTCCTCCGGCACTGGCAGACGCTGGCGCAGTGGATGGGGGACGAGGTGCTGAAAGAGTCCCTCTGGGAAGACCGCGCCTTCCGCTACGCCAACCAGGATCTCGTGATCGACGCCATGGAGGAATTCGTGGGCGGGTTCGCATTGGACGAATTCGTCGCCGCCGCGCAGGAACACGGGCTGTCCGCCGTCCCGATCAACACATTACGGGGCGTCGTCGAAAGCCCCAAGAACAGGGCCCGGGCCTGGTTCGCCGACAGCGTGCATCCCCGCCTCGGGCCGCACCGATTCCCCGGAGCGCCCTACAGGTTGAGCGAGACGCCGTGGCGGTTGCACCGTCCGGCGCCGCTCCTCGGACAGCACAGCCAAGAGATTCTGGCGGAGTTGCCGACACACCCCGTAGGCAAGCCGGAAAAGGCTCAGGGCACCAACCGGGCCCCGCTACATGACGTGCGCGTGCTGGACTTCACGAGAATGTGGGCGGGGCCCCTCGCCACCCGCTACCTCGCCGACCTTGGCGCGGAGGTCATCAAGATCGAGGTGGAGCACGCCCCCGACGAGGGGCGCACCGGGCAACCGCTGACGGCCACGGTGGGCGAGCTCAACCGCGGCAAGAGAAGCGTGACCGTGGACTTCAAGACCGCCGAAGGCATCGAGGTGCTGAAGGAGCTGGTCAGGCTTAGCGACGTGGTGATCGACAACTACCCGCCAGGGGTCCTCGAACGTCAAGCTCTCGGCTACCAAGCCCTCAAGCGGGTGAAGCCGGATATCATCGTGGTCGGCATGCCAGGCTTCGGGTCGGATGGGCCGTATGCGAAGTACGTGGCGTTTGGCCAGGAGATGATGGCCGACTCCGGTCTCGCCCACCTTTGGGGCTATCCTGAGTCGCCCATAGAGTGCAGGGCCAAGGTGTACTACACCGACTTCGACGCCGCGGCCGCCGCAGCATGCGCCGTGATGACCGCCCTCGAATGCCGGGACCGAACCGGCCTCGGACAATACGTCGAAGTCGACGGGTCGGAAGCGGCGACGGCCAACACCGGCGTGGGACTGCTCCACTTCCTCGTCAACGGCGCGCAGCTCGAGCCCATGGGCAACCGCAACTTCGCCGCGGCTCCGCACGGCTGCTACCCCTGCCAAGGCGATGATCAGTGGTGCGTCATCGCCTGCTTCATCCAGCGGCACTGGGAGGCCCTCTGCGACGTGGCCGGCCACCCCTCCTGGGCCACGGACGCCCGCTTCGCGTCCCTGGAGGCCCGGCGGCTTCACCAAGACGCCTTGGACGAGCGCATCGGCGATTGGACGAAGGGCTACACGCCCTACCAGGTCATGCGAATGCTACAAAGAGCCGGCGTCCCCTCAGGCGTGGTGCAGTCCGGGGAGCAGCTCTACCACGACCACCACCTCCGTGCCCGGGGCTTCATCGCCGAAATCGAGCACGCCCAGCCCTGGGGCCGCATGGAGCATCCCCGCTCCCCGGTTCTTCTCGGCGCAATGGCGCCGCTCAGGGGCATGCCGGCAGTCGGCGAGCACAACCGCCACGTGCTGGCCGACCTGCTGGGACTCGGCGCGGACGAATTGACCACCGCCGCCAAGAGCGCATCGTAGCGGGACGACCGCGCGGGGCTACTCCTTGTCCAGGAGCGTGACCCACTTTCGGCGGTCCCACGAGAAGACCTTCTCCGGCACTATCTCGAAGAACGCGTGCTCTGCCTTCACGTGCTCAGTCCTGAACTTGGCGCGGGTCTCCGCATGCCGTTCTTCGTCCCCCGACCTCACGTACTTCGCGAGGAAGTGGCGCTGGAACTCGTCGATCTCCTCCTGGCTTTCGATCACCCGCGCTTTGCCCAGGATGGTGACGCCGAACTGGTCGAAGCCGTCCATCTGATTGTCGGCAGTGCAGGACACCCACGGGAAGTTCAGAATGTCGCGCGTCTTCTTTCGCATCGGCTTCTTGTACGCCTTGAAGTAGATCTTCTGGTCCCGGCTGAAGAACCAGATGATGCTGTTGCTGGGCATCCCGTCCTTGCCGACCGTGGCCATGGCCATGGTGCGCACGGCGGGCGATTCGAGGAAGGCCCAGACATCCACGTCGTCCATCGGAAGGTATGGCTGCTTCTCGAATTGCTCCACCCATGATTCTCCCATGGAACACCTCCCCTGGCTTCCGACACCTATTTGGAAGGGGGCGCGTTTATTCGCGCTCTCCAGACGGCTGGTTCCCGTTCAGCCGATCACGGCGATGGCTTCGATCTCCAGGTTCAGTCCGGGCTCAGCGAGCGCGGCTACTTCCACCAGAGAGTTGGCCGGGTGCTGGCCGTCGAAGTACTGATCGTAGAGCGCGAGCTGATCGTCGGGAAGGGGCCACCAGTCGCCGATCTTGGTGACAAACGTGGTGATCTTCACGATGTCCGTTGGCTTCCCGCCCTCGGCCTCCACGATCCTGATCAGCTTGTCCAGCACTACTCGGAGTTGCTCGATTGCCGGCCCGCCCTCCGCTGGCGTCTTCATCGCGGTGCAGCCCGAGATGAAGAGCTGGTTACCGGCCCGTACCGCTCTGGCGTAGTTGGGGCCGGAGGGTGAGATGTCGGGATAGTCACGGCGCAGCTTGTCCATCGAAGCCTCCTTCGACCTGTCCTTCGGCGCACGGACTAAGGGGGATCAGGTGCCGCTCGCACCGGATTCTGGAGTACGCCGATGCCGGGAATCTCAACCTCGACGGTGTCGCCTGGTTTCAGCGCCGCCGTCGTCCCCGCCGTGCCCGTGAAGATCACGTCGCCCGGCTCCAGCGTGACCGATTGGCTGATGAAGCTGACGATGGTCGCTACGTCGAAAACCATGTCGTGGGACTGACAATGTTGGACCTGTTCGCCATCGATTCTGCAGAAGATCTCAAAGGAAGCGGGGTCGAAGTTCGTTTCGACGACCGGCCCGATGGGACCGAACGTGTCCGCCGCCTTGGCCCGCCAGAAGTGGCGGTCGCGGTCCGGGCCCATCTGCCACTCACGGGCGCTGATATCGAGGCCGCAGGTGTAGCCGAGCACGTAGTCGAGCGCCGCCGACTGCTGGACGCCCTTGCACCGCCGCCCCATGACGACGACTAACTCTGCTTCCTCGTCTACTCTTCCGGCCTCGGATGGGAGCAGCACCGCCTCTCCGGATCCGATGAAGCAGTTGGGGGTCTTGTAGAACGGCTCGGGGCGTTTCGGAGCGGCGCTGTCGCCCAGATGAGACCGGTAGTTCAGGCCGACGGCGAGGCCCTTCGTTGGCGCGCACGGAGCCAGGAGCCGGACGTCCCGCAAAGGCTGCGCGTCGCGGGAGACTTCGTATTCCTCGAACGGCGTCCCCGTCAGCCGTTTGACGACATCGCCTTCAACTAGGCCGTAGGACGTCTCTCCCTTTGCCGCATATCTGACGAACTTCACGGGGCGCCGGCGGCGGTCCACTCGGCGACGCGAACGGGATCGGGCGGCTGCTTGACGCAACCGTAGGCGCCGCCGAGCCGTTGGAAGTCCCTGGACTTCTTGGCCAGATGCCGCCGGAAATGGATGACGGCAACGTCTAGCGTGCCCAGCTTCTGGGGAATGTCCATATTGATGGCGCCTTTGGCGAAGACCGGGAAGTCTTCCTTCTCATTCACCGCGATGAGCTGGTTGGGCAGGCGATAGGTGTAGTACCAAAGGTCCTCAAAGGCCTGGCCCAAGGGGGTCCGAGGGCGTTTCGAAATCGTGAACGACCAGACCCGGGTGTCCCATTCGTCCACCGGCACGCTCCAGCGCAGGTGGAGGGCTCCCACCGGGACGCGCACAATGGAGGGCAGTTGCACCGTGTGCTCGACACCGAATCCCATGTCCTTCCTTGGGGCTCGGGGTAATCGTCGCCACCACGTGTGGCGGGGCCACTTTCCCAGTCCGGGATATTCGTTCTGCCCGTACTCCACGTCCCGTTGGATGCACGCGACGTAGTTTTCGCCCTCGTCGATGATCCTAATGCCGTTGGTCACCACCGGTTTGGGGCGCAAAAACGGCAGCTTGTGGTCGATGAGGTGCCAGAACTTCGTCCTGCGGTGGAGGTAGAACTCGTGGTAGTCGATCCCCTGCCACGTAGGCTCCGTCCAGTTAGTCTCCCAACTCCGCACGCGGGCATGGCGCGTCGTGTTCAGACTGTCGTCAAGGAATTCCCAGGGAAGGTCGTCCTCCAAGGGGACCGGCGTAGTCATGCCCATCCAGATGAAGACGATCCCGTTGCGCTCGGCGGTGGGATAATTCTTGGCCCGCAGCTTGGGGGCCAGCGGCGAATTCACGCTCTCGATGAGGCCCGCGACGCACTGGCCCGTCTCGTCGAAGACGTACCCGTGGTAGGGGCACGTGACGGTCCCCACGAAGTCGCACTCACCCAGCGAAAGGCGCGCACCGCGGTGCGGACACCAATCGGTCAACGCGACGACGTTGCCCTTGGCCCCCCGGAACAGGACGATGTCCTCGCCCAACATACGGACTTTGACCGGACGCTTCCGCCCGACCTTCGCGGCCCATACGCCCGGGTACCAGTACTCTCGAAAGCCTACCCTCGGGCAGTAGTCGAAGGGGCCTATCTGAGAGGCTCCGCGCGCCTCCTCCCCGCTCTGCCGCCACGAGGAGGTCGTTGAAGACTCCGGCCTTGCGCTCGTCGTCGCCATACCCAGCCCCCAGACCTCGGCGCTCGCCCGCGCCGAATTTGCCCTAGTGTAGCCCATCCATCAACGCATGCCCTGCCGAATCTCGCAAGGCGCCGCCGCGCAGGCGACTGAAAAGAGCCCGGTGTCGCCGATCTGTTGACTACTGAGTTGGCCGTAGAACAGCAAGACCACTCTGGCACGCCGCCGACAGGGCTACCGGCCCATTCGGCGTCGAGGAACAACGCGGCCAAATCAAGCTATGGCATCGCGACCCCGGGCGCTGTCCGCAATTAAGCCGGACCGGAAGTGGTGGGCCGATGTGTACGATAGATGGCACTGTCTTCGAGATGTGGATTGGCAGTCTGTGAGCTTTCCCAAACACTTAGCTCGGGTATTTTGGTGGGATAGGGTTAGGCAACGGAAGTGAGGGCAACCTGTCTACCAGCTCAAATCCTATTTCCTAATCACCGTGGCTTCCCCAGTTTCGCCTTACCTCAATCATGCCTCCCAAACACCGCTTCATCAATACGGCAATGCCCACCATGCACTGGATCCAATTGTCCACGTTCTTCTGGGTGACGCGGGGGATCTCGTAAGTGAGACCACGTAACGCAAACCCGATGCGTCCGCTTTGGCCATCTTCAGGCTCCGTCAGGTCGTCCACCAAACTAAAAACCTGCTGAGTGCCGAAATGCACGAAGGCATTCGACCAATTGTAAAGAGCGACAACGTTCGCGTCAGGCCGTCCTGAATCGAGGCGGGCTTGCAACCTTTTCACCAAGTACCGCTCGCGCATTAGGTGGCCTGAAGCAGACTTGAGCTTGAATTCGATCCCCAGCCACAATGCGTTGGGCAAACTCGTGGTGACCTCCTATGTACTCGTCGCTGGCTACGGCTATGAGAACATGCTCCAGCGTGGGCCTAATGAATAGAGTCGCAGCGTAGTGATTATCCTCGCGCACCATTTTTGCGAATGCGTCGATAAACGCGTTCGTCCGTTTGGCTAAGGCGGGAACTACGAATTCACAGGCTCCACAAATCGCTCCGTCAGATGCTAGCCACCAATCCTTGTGGAGGATATTGATCGAATCTATCTCAGATTCGAGTTCCTTTAATGTTTGCTCCAAACCTGGGAACTTCATTTCATCCTTTCACTCGGCTGACAGTCTGACCCTCGTTGACAGAAGGGAAGTGGGCCACTTGAACGTTGCCATCTGGCTTATGTCCCGTTAAAGTGCCTTTGTCTCCTCTCTTTCCTTCCTACGGTAGTAGTAGGCCAATTGCTGGCAGCTTTTATCGCAGTACTTCTGCCGACCGTGCATTGGCTCAAAATAACGTCCACAGCCAGCTCGCTCACAAAGCATCGCAGGACGGCTACGCCCCGAGAGTTCCAGCATGAAATGTGTGTAGAGCGAGCTCAATAGGCAGTCTGGAAAGAAGAAGATCTCACCTTTACGAAAGGGGAGCACGGCGGGACTGACGTGGCCCCTTAGGCTGCTGTTAACCTCTCGATGCACAAAGTAGCGGACTGGTTCTACGGGATCTCCATAATTCCAGCGTTCCAATAGCTCTACATCATTACCGTTCTCCTCGTGAGCTAGTACCCTCACTTCCGAGTGTCTCGTGCGGGTGGCCAGATCCTTGTCCCGGCGTAAGTAATCACGAAACTCGTCGGGGCGATGCCGCATGAATTGTGCGAGGTCGGGTCGGAGCTTTCCGTCTATGTCCACGAGATAGAGTCGAACCTGTTGCGGTGTGCCCTGTGACGTCCACTCGACCAATTGACTCAATTCCCTCCGGCCTCCCCGCATGATGAACTCCCATAGGGAGACCAGTCGGGCCATGCGCTCGATCTCCTTCTTCCAGACCCCAACAGGCTCCCCGATTACCATTCGCTGGTCGCTCGAGCCTGAGTCCTCAAGCCATGACCCGTGACCCAGGAGCCCATATTTGTCGGCGAAGGCAACGATGGACTCGGCAATGGGCTTAGTCCGAGCAAACCGCCTGTGCAGATTAGCAACGGCCAGTGGTGAGTACTGGCGCACGTACAGGCTGTCCGGTCTGACCAACCAGGGTCCGGCAGTATTCTTCCCAGTCCCCTTGTCATCAACTACGACGAGTTCCTCACGCAAGCTGAAACCATCCTCAGGCACTCGGAGGAGAGCTGCAAATGGTCCTCGTGTCATTGCCCGGAATGGCTGTCGTTCTCCCTCTAGCGTCATCTTTATCCTCCTAACAGAAGTTCGATGCAAACTAGATGTATATACTCTAACAATGTAGCTTTAAGCGCGTTATTATGATTATAACCATAGAAACCATCAGTGAGAAAGGGGTAGTCGGATTATGGGCACGAAAGTATCATTTGAAGCTCGGTCTATTCTGCAGGAGGCAGTTTGCGGAGATGGCCTAATCAGCTTCACTCGTACCTTTGGTGGACAGTCCATCGCCACGAATGGTAAGGCAATGATTCCAGATGAGAAACCGAGAACCATCGCTCAATGGATCGGTGGCCTTGAGGAACTAGCACGGCTTGGCTACATCAGGGACATCGGTTACAAGGGAGAGGCGTTTGAGGTTACAAGAGAAGGTTACGAAGCGGCAGATGAGATACTCGATACTGTCTAGCTCCGTCTGATGGGGATTCGGCGATGCCTAATGGGCCCCTATTCTACGGACTGGCCTCCATAGCAGCTCATCCCGCAGGAGCATCCACTTTCGGGGCTCAAGGGAGAGTCTAACCTGAGGGAGGGAGACGTGGGAGTCCCAAGCCGCCATTACCTATGAGGAGAGACCGCAACCGGAGGAGAAGAGCATATGAACGAACGAACTGTTTACGAGTTCCCAGGCTCCGATCGCGAGTTAGAGATCGACTCAGATGTAGCATGGCACACTGGCCCTGGCCGAGGCCGGGTACATGTTTCCCCGGAGGCGGGGCAGGTGATCGTCCACCCAGGCCAAGGTTAGGTAGTCGTCAAGTCGGGTCAGGGTCAAGTAGTCGTGACCAAGGACGGCCCAGGTCAAGTAATCGTCCAAGGCTGATGGGATGGTGTCCCAGCGATGGGCTCCGGTACCACCTACTGTCCACTATGTTAAGGAAATTCAAACCTGGTGGACCCGAGGGGAGTCGAACCCCTGACCTCCTGAATGCAAATCAGGCGCTCTCCCAACTGAGCTACGGGCCCGCGTGCGAACGCGCCGGACGGTACGGCGTCTGGTGACGCGCTGCCTAGTTGACGCGTTGAAAGATACCGGCGCAGCCTTGGCCGCCGCCGACGCACATGGTGACCAGGGCGTATTCGCCGTCGATGCGGTCGAGTTCGTCCATGGCCTTAAGCGTCATGATGGCCCCCGTTGCGCCGACGGGGTGGCCGAGGGCGATGCCGCTGCCGTTGGGGTTCGTCTTCTCGATGTCGAGGCCGAGCTCTCGGATGCAATACGCGGCCTGGGCGGCGAAGGCCTCGTTCAACTCGATGACGTCGATGTCATCCAGCGTCATGCCGGTGCGCTTCAGGACCTTGCGCACCGCGGGGACGGGGCCGATGCCCATGACCGAGGGATCGACGCCGGCGACGGCGCGCGCGATCCAGCGGAGGCGCGGCTTAAGGCCCAGCTCGTCGGCCTTCCGCTGCGACATCACCACCACCGCCGCCGCGCCGTCGTTGATGCCCGAAGCGTTGCCCGCCGTCACCGAGCCGCCCTCCTTGAAGGCCGGCCGCAGCGCGGCGAGCGCTTCGAGCGTGGTGCCGGGGCGGGGGTGCTCGTCGGTCTCGACGATCTTGGGGTCGGCCTTGCGTTGGGGCACGGCGACGGAGACGATCGAGGGTTTGAAGCGTCCCTCCGCGATGGCGCGTCCGGCGCGCTGCTGGCTCATCACGGCCAGCTCGTCCTGCTCCTGGCGGGAGACCTCGAAGCGGCTCGCGACGTTCTCCGCCGTCACCCCCATATGGTAGTAGTTCACGGGGCAGTTCAGGCCGGCGATCAGGCCGTCCTTCACCGAAACGTCCCCCATGCGGAAGCCGTCCCACCGGGCCTGCTTGGGCATCAGATAGGGGGTCTGGCTCATGTTCTCGGCGCCGCCGGCGACGGCGATCTCCGCCTCGCCGGTCAAGATCAACTGGGCCGCCATGTTGATCGACTCCAAGCCGGAGGAGCACCAGCGGTTGATGTTGATCGCCGGGACCTCTTCGGGGATCCCCGCGCGCAGCGCCGCCACGCGCGAAGTGTAGCCGTCGTCGTTCACCTGGAGCACGTTGCCGAGGACCACCTCGTCGACATCCTTGGGGTCGACGTTGGCGCGGCTGAGCGCCTCCTTCATGGCGACGGCGCCGAGGTCGACCGCCGAGTAGTCTTTGAACGATCCGCCGAATCTGCCGATCGGGGTACGCGCGCCGCTGACGATAACCGGGTTGTCCATGCCGTCTCCTGTGTGGCCTTCGATCCGTCGCCACTTCTGTAGGGGTCATTCTCTGGTAGGCGCATGGGGCTGTCAAGAAAGACCACGCCGCCGGTGGGGCGAATGGGGCCGGCGTCACCCCCTGTGCTACCATGAGCCCATGGGACGCTCTCGAAGCGCCGAGCCCACCAAGGCCGGGAACGGCGCCCGCCCCGGCAACGGGTACCGGCGGCTGCCCAGCGTGGACGCCGTGGCGGGCGACCCCCGTCTCGAACAGGCCGTGTCCCGCTACTCGCGGCCCGCTGTCGTCGAAGCGGTACGCGGTCAGATCGAGCGGGCGCGGGCGCGCATCGCCGCCGGCGAGGCGCCGCCGTCGGAAGACGAGGTCATCGCCGGGGCCGAGGCCGCCCTCTCCCGCGACCTCGAACCCTCGCTGCTCTCCGTCATCAACGCCACCGGCGTCGTGCTCCACACCAACCTAGGACGCGCGCCGTTGAGCGCAGAGGCGGCCGAGGCTGCCCGCCGCGCCGCCGCGGGCTACGGCAACCTCGAAATGGACCTCTCGGTGGGCGAGCGCGGGTCGCGCCACACCCACCTCGACGAGCTACTGCGCCGGATCACCGGCGCCGAGGCCGGATTCGCGGTCAATAACAACGCCGCCGCCGTCATGCTCACGGTGCGCGCCGTCGCCCGCGGCAAGGAGGTCGTCGTCTCGCGCGGCGAGGCCGTCGAGGTCGGCGGCGGCTTCCGCATCCCCGACGTGCTCGCCCAGTCCGACGCCGCGCTGGTCGAGGTCGGGACTACGAACCGCACCTACGTGGGGGACTACGAGGACGCGGTGACGGAAGAGACCGCCGCCTTCCTCAAGGTTCATCGCAGCAACTTCAGGGTCACCGGCTTCACGCACGAGGCCGGCCTTGCCGAGCTTGCCGAAGCGGCGGCGCGCCGCGGCGTCCCCTTGCTCTACGACCTCGGCAGCGGCTGCCTGCTCGATAGCGCGGAATACGGCCTCGCCCACGAGCCGACGCCCGCCGAGGCGGTGCGCGAGGGGGCGGACGTCGTCATGTTCTCCGGCGACAAGCTGCTCGGCGGACCGCAGGCCGGCATCGTGGTCGGCAAGAGCCGCTACATCGACATTCTCAAGAAGCATCCACTCGTCCGCGCCATGCGGATCGACAAGGCGACGATGGCCGCCCTCCAGATGACGTTGCTGCACTATCTACGCGGCGAGGCGGCGGAGAAGCTGCCCATCTGGCGAATGATCGCCGCGCTGCCCCCGGCCCTCGAACGGCGGGCCAAGCGTCTCGCCAAGGCCGCCGGGCCGGGCGCGGCGGTGCGCGACGGCGCGTCGGCCATCGGCGGCGGCACGCTCCCTGGGGAGGCGCTGCCCACGCGGGTAGTGGCGATTCCACCCGGCGGCACCGGCGTCGAGGCCATGGCCGCGGCACTGCGCACAGGCTCACCGCCCATCGTGGCACGCATCGAGCGCGACGCCCTGATCGTCGATCCGCGCACCGTCCTCCCCGAGCAGGACCGGACCGTGGCCGAGGCCCTCGCCCGGCTCCGCGGCTAGGCTTGGCAAGGCTGAATACTCAAAAGGGCGCTCCCTCCAAACGCCCTCTCGTGCCTTGCTACAGATTCCTTAATAGGAATATAGTGTAGCCATGCCCTGGGAGGTCGAGTACACAGACGAGTTTGGGCAGTGGTGGCTAGGGACTAGCGGAGGGACAACAGGATGCCGTGACCGCCAGGGTCGAACTGATGATGGAGCATGGCCCCAACCTGCCTTTTCCCTTCTCCTCGGGCATAGTGGGATCCCGCCACGGGGTGATGCGGGAACTTCGAGCGCAGAGCGGCGGCAGGCCCCTACGGGTCTTCTACGCCTTCGACCCTAGGAGAACGGCCATACTTCTCATCGGCGGCGACAAGACGGGCAACGACAGGTTCTACGAGGAGTACGTGCCGGTTGCCGACCACCTCTACGACGAGCATCTGGAGGAACTGCGCAGGGAGGGACTGATCAAATGAGTGGACGTCATCCGTTCAGCGAGCTGACCAAAGACTTCACGCCAGAGCGCCGCCAGCGCATCGAGGCCTTGAAGGGCGAGATGCTCGCCGAAATGCCGCTGCACGAGCTTCGCCGGGCCCGGGAGCTGACCCAACGGGACTTGGCGAACATGCTCAGGGTGAACCAGCCCGCCATTTCCAAGCTGGAGCAGCGGACCGACGTGTACGTCTCCAGCCTTCGCGCTTACATCGAGGCAGTGGGGGGAAAGCTGAAGATCGTCGCCGAGTTTCCCGAAGGTGAGGTCGCCATTACCAACTTCTCCGAAGTGGGTGAGGCCGAAGAAGCTTCCTGAGGATCGGCGCTGAGACGCGAGGGTTGGGGTGGGAGCCTCTGCGCTGGGGTAGAATCTTGGCCGGGGGAGCAACGTGGCCATTAGGAAGAAACGAGCGCCCCGGGGGCGCCTCAAGCGCCGGGCGCTCGAAGTCCTCGAATTCGACAAGGTGCGGGCGCGGCTCGCCCACGCCACGTCGTTTCCGCCGAGCCGCGAGCTCGCCGAGGCCATCGAGCCCTCGTACCTCCCCGCCGAGGTAGCGCGGCTTCAGGAAGAGACCCGCGAGAGCCTCCGGCTGCTCGACCTGCGCCCCTCGCTGTCGTTCGACGGCGCGGCGGACATCCGGGCCATGGCCCACGCGGGGGCGCTCGGCGGACAACTGAGCGGCCCCGAGCTACTGCGGGCCGCTGAGACGTTGGTGGTCATGCGCTCGGCAAGGGCGAACCTGACGCGGCTCGCCCGTGAGTTGCCGCTTCTCGCCGAGATCGCGTCGGGCCTCTGCGAATTCGACGACTTCGTGAAGACCGTCCGCGGCGCGCTCAGCCGGAGCGGCGAGGTGCTCGACGACGCGACCGAGCTACTGGCGCGGCTGCGCGCCGAGGAGCGCCAGGCCCAGGAGCGCATCCAGACGCGGCTCGAAGAGATCATCGCCTCGCCCGAAGGCCGGCGCGTGCTCCAAGAGGGGTTCGTCGCCATGCGCGGCGACCGCTTCGTGCTCGCGGTGAAGGCCGAATTCCGCGGCCAGTTCGAGGGGCTCATCCACGATATCTCGTCCACCGGCGCGACGGTATTCATGGAGCCGTTGACCGTCGTCGAGGCGGGGAACGCCTGGCGCGAGCTCAAGCTTGCCGCGGCCCGCGAGACCGAGCGCATCCTACGCAGTCTGACCGCGATGCTCGGCGAGCGGGAAGAGGCAATCGCCACTGGCGTCGAGCGGCTGGCCGCGCTGGACCTAGCGCTCGCCAAGGCACGCCTCGGACGGGAGATGCACGGCGCGGTCCCCGCGGCCCTCGACGACGACGGCGAGGAAGCGGTGCGCCTGATCGACGCGCGCCATCCGCTGCTCGGCGACGACGCCGTCCCCATGTCGCTGGAGATCGGCAAAACGTACCGAGCGCTCGTCATCTCGGGGCCGAACACCGGCGGGAAGACCGTCGCCCTGAAGACCGTCGGGCTGCTTGCGCTGATGGCGCAGGCCGGCCTGCCCATCCCCGCCGCAGGCGGCTCGGCATTCAAGGCGTTCGACGGCATCTACGCCGACATCGGCGATGAGCAGAGCATCGAGCAGTCGCTCTCTACGTTCAGCGCCCACATGGGGACGATCGTCGATATCCTCGGCGCGGCGACGGGGCGCTCGCTCGTGCTGCTCGATGAAGTCGGCGCGGGCACCGATCCTCAGGAGGGCGCCGCCCTCGGCAAGGCCATCCTCTCCACGCTCACCGAGCGGCGCGCCGTCACCGTGGTGACCACGCACCACAGCGAGATCAAGGGTTTCGCCAACGTGTCCGGCGGCGTGGAGAACGCCAACGTTGAGTTCGATCCGGTCACGCTGGCGCCGACCTTCCGGCTTGTCGTCGGCATACCCGGCCGGAGCAACGCCCTCGCCATAGCCGAACGCCTGGGTCTTCCGCCCAAAGTGCTCGAAGTCGCCAGAAACTCGGTGGGGCAGAGCGCCGCCGAGGTCGAGATGCTGCTCGAAGACATCCAGCGGCGCCACGCCGAGGCGGAGCGGGAGCGCGCCGGCGCCGAGGCCGAACGGCGCGCGATCGAGTCGGAGCGGGCCGCCGTGGAGCAGCGGACCGAGGTGCTGGAGGCGGAGCACCGCCAGGCCCTGCTCGAACAGCGCGTCGAGGCGCAGGTGATGGCCGAGGAGATGAAGAGCCGCCTGCGCCACGCCGGGCGGCGCGTCAACGCACTGGTGAACGAAAAGGGCCGCGACGAGCTCGCCCGCCTCTCGACTGAGGTCAACGAGGTGCGGAAGACACTGGGGACCGGGCCGTGGAAAGATGCCCGCCCGCCCGCCGCCGCCGAGGGCCTCAAGGCCGGCGACCTCGTCCGCGTGCGGGGCCTCGAACCCGTAGCCGAGGTACTCGGCGCCGGAGGCGACGGCCGCCTCCACGTACAGGCGGGACCGCTGCGGATCGAAGTCCCGCTGGACCGTATCGAGGGCAAGGTCGCCAGGCCAAAGACCGCGCCGCGCCCCGGCTACACCGTGGACGAGGGGGTGAAGCGCCGGGCCCGCGTCGGCGACGAGTTCTGGGTCCATGGGATGCGCGCGCAGCAGGCCGTCGAAGCCATCGACGAATATATCGAGAAGGCCGTGCTCGCCGAGCACCGCCGCGTGCGGATCATCCACGGGAAGGGCCGCGGCATCCTGCGCGACGTCATCCACCACGCCCTCGACCGGCATCCCCTCGTGGGCATGTTCTACGACTCCGAGCCCGGCGATGGCGGCGAAGGCGTCACCATCGCCGAGCTGTAGCGCCTCCCTCCCCTCCGGGCCTCTTCTCCCCACGGAGACCCTTGCGTAACTCGCCCCTATCCGTCTTTCCCGCGAAAGCGGGAATCCATCCCTCCCGTAGGGGCGCCCCTGGTGGGCGCCCTCCCCTCTGACCTCTCCCCCTCTGGGGGAGATTTTAGAGAGGGCACGCGCCGCTAGGCGCGCGAGCGCCCGACAGGCGCTTCTCCCTCCTCGACCCGGTTACGCAAAGGTCTCCCCACGGGAGAGGGCAGGGTGGGGGGCCCCCTTTCGACCACCAAAGCCCCTCGAAGCCCATCCAAAAGACTGCTAGCATTGCGCAAGACTCGCGCGAGCAAAACGACATGCCCAACCGGCGAGCGTCATCAATGGGCGGCCAACGCGCCCTGATTCCCTCCGGCGGGCCCGGCGACGCCTTCGGGCCCCCGAGCGTCGACGCGCCTCTCGCCGCGCGGATGCGTCCGCGCACCCTCGACGAGCTCGCCGGTCAGAAGGACCTTGTCGGCGAAGGCCGCGTCCTGCGCAAGGCCATCGACGCCGACCGCCTCCCCTCGATGGTGCTGTGGGGCCCGCCAGGGACGGGCAAGACCACCCTGGCCCGCATCATCGCCGGCATGACCGAATCTCACTTCGCGCCGGTGAGCGCCGTCTCCTCCGGGGTCGCCGACCTCCGCCGCATCATCGCCGAGGCCCAGGAGCGGACGCGGGAGACCGGGCGGCGCACCGTCCTCTTCATCGACGAGATCCACCGCTTCAACAAGGCGCAGCAGGACGCGATCCTGCCCCACGTCGAAGAGGGAACGGTCACCTTCATCGGGGCCACCACGGAGAACCCATCGTTCGAGGTCATCTCGCCGCTGCTCTCGCGCGCCCGCGTCTTACCTCTCAAGGCGCTCGGCGAGGATGACCTGCGGGCCATCGTCACCCGCGCGCTGAGCGACGAGGAGCGCGGCCTCGCCGCGCTTGGCGTGGGCATCGACGACGACGCCCTCGACTTCCTCGTCGCGCTCGGCAACGGCGACGCGAGGGTCACGCTGAACGCCCTCGAACTCGCGGCGCAGGCGACGGAGCCCGGCGACGGAGGGCGGCGCGTCATCCAACTGCCCACGCTGTACGAGGTCGCCCAGCGCCGCACCCTGCGCTACGACAAGGGCGGCGACGAGCACTACGACACCATCTCCGCCTTCATCAAGTCGATACGCGGCTCCGACCCCGACGCCGCCGTCTACTGGCTGGCGCGGATGCTGGAAGCGGGCGAGGACCCGCTCTTCGTGGCCCGCCGCATCGTGATCCTCGCCGCCGAGGACATCGGCCTCGCCGACCCCCAGGCCCTCAGCGTGGCCGTCGCCGCCCAGCAGGCGGTGAGCTTCATCGGCATGCCGGAGGGCTTCCTGCCTCTGTCCGAAGCCGCGCTCTACCTCGCCACGGCCCCGAAGAGCAACTCAGCGCTCACCGCCTACACCGCCGCCAAGGCGGAGGTCGAGGCGACGGCGAACCGCCCCGTGCCGCTGCACCTGCGCAACGCCGTGACCGGTCTCGGCCACGCCCTGGGCCATGGCAAGGGCTACCGCTACGCCCACGACTTCTCCGACCATCAAGTCGACCAACAGCACCTGCCCGAAGAGCTCGCCGGGCGGCGCTTCTACAAGCCGGGAACACAGGGCTACGAGGCGGAGGTCGCCAAGCGCCTCGAATCATGGGGCAAAACCCCGCCACCCTCGGAGGAGCCCGACGAGCGGCTGCCCTGGTAACCCGCCCCCTCCGGCCTCCCGCCCCCCTCTGGGGACCTTTGCACAACCGTCCGCGGGCAAGCATGGGTGGGGCCGGGAGGTCTTGCCTCTTCTCCCCACGGGAGAAGATTGAGATGAGGGGCCCCCTCGCAACCGCCACGGGTTATCGAAGTCCGCCACCCTCGCGGTCATTCACTCCGGTTACGCAAAGGTCTCCGCCAGAGGAGACCTTTGCACAACCGTCCGCGGGCAAGCATGGGTAGGGCCGGGAGGTCTTGCCTCTTCTCCCCACGGGAGAAGATTGAGATGAGGGGCCCCCTCGCAACCGCCACGGGTTATCGAAGTCCGCCACCCTCGCGGTCATTCACTCCGGTTACGCAAAGGTCTCCGCCAGAGGAGACCTTTGCACAACCGTCCGCGGCAAGCATGGGTGGGGCCGGGAGGTCTTGCCTCTTCTCCCCACGGGAGAAGATTGAGATGAGGGGCCCCCTCGCAACCGCCACGGGTTATCGAAGTCCGCCACCCTCGCGGTCATTCACCCCGGTTACGCAAGGGTCTCCGCCAGAGGAGACCTTTGCACAACCGTCCGCGGCAAGCATGGGTGGGGCCGGGAGGTCTTGCCTCTTCTCCCCACGGGAGAAGATTGAGATGAGGGGCCCCCTCGCAACCGCCACGGGTTATCGAAGTCCGCCACCCTCGCGGTCATTCACCCCGGTTACGCAAGGGTCTCGGTAAGAGCGATTCGCGACTCGCCCCTGACGCGCGGCCGACCCCCACGGCCAATATTGCGCGCCGATGATACTTGGCACACCTTGCCTCTCCGCCTCCCACCCCACGACATCGCCCCCTTCCCCATCCCCACCGCCGCCCCCTACCATGTCCTTGCATGTCTTAGGCCTACTCAGCCACCGGCGCCGGCTCAGAGGGAAGAGCCGCGCCCCGTGGCGCGGAGCGGCGCCCTCCCTCCGGGAACTCCTGCGCTCCTCCCAAGCGCGAGGAGTTTCAAGCGAGGCCGAGGCCGGCCTTGAAGCGGGCGCCCGAGGCCGCGGATGAGACCGCCGGACATGCCGGAGTTGCAACGTGACGTATGGGAAGATCGCTCGCTACCGTAACCTTTAGTCGAGCCCGCATGAGCGCCTCGCGGCGCGGCCATGCTCCCCATCCGGCACCGCCCAGCCCCGTGATCGGTAAAAGGTTACCCCCCTTGGCCCCCGTGCGCCCGTCGCCGCCCCCAACCGCGCAAACGAGGGTTGGGGTTGGGGCCGGGGCGGCGCCGTGCTAGACTCGCTCGCTGCAAGCCCATGCCGAGGACCACGCTCTACGCAAGCCCCGCCGACGCCGTCGCCGACGTCCCCGACGGCGCCAGCATCATGATCGCCGGCTTCGGCATGGCGGGGTATCCACAGGCCCTGGTGCTGGCGCTCCGCGACCGGGGCGTCAGGGACCTCACCATCATCTGCAATTCCTGCGGAGGGACGCGCGCCGACCGGCTCGACCCCGGCATCCTCATCAAGGCCGGCATGGTGCGGAAGGCGATCGTGTCGATCGGCGTCTTGCCCGGCAACTCCGCGCCCGAGGTCGAGGAGCAGTGGTCGAGGGGCACGCTCGAAATCGAGCTTTCGCCCCAGGGCACGCTTGCCGAGCGCATCCGGGCCGGCGGCGCGGGCATCGGCGGCTTCTACACCCCCGTGGGCGCGGGGACCGCCGTCGAGGAGGGCAAGGAGAAGCGGGCCATTGGCGGCGTGGAACACCTGCTCGAACTGCCGCTCCGCGCCGACTACGCCTTCGTCCAGGCGCACCGGGCCGACACGCTGGGCAACCTCGTCTTCCGCCGCACCTCCCGCAACTTCAACCCCATCATGGCGGCGGCCGCCGACGTCACCATCGCCGAGGTCGAGGCCATCGTCGACCCCGCCGAGATCGACCCCGAGCGCATCGGCGCCGCGGGAGTCTACGTCGACCGCGTCGTCCAGGCCGACCGCCCCTAGAGCGACATCTCCGCGACCTCGTCGGCGACGAGCAGATCGGCGCCGGAGACGGCCTGGACTTCCTCCGGCGTCCAGCCCGGCGCGACTTCCGCGATCTCCATGCCCCGCGGCGTCAGCCGCAGCACCGCCACGTCGGTGATCAGCACGTCGACGCAGGCGCGGCCCGTGAGCGGCAGCGAACAGGTCTCGACGACCTTCGGCCTCCCGTCGGACGTGGTATGCGTCATGGTGACGATGACCTTCTTGACCCCGACCACGAGGTCCATCGCGCCGCCCATGCCGCCGACCCGGCCCGGTAGGGCCCAACTGGCAAGATCGCCGGCTTGCGACACTTGGAGCGCCCCCAGCACCGCCACGTCCACGCGCCCACCGCGGATCATCGCGAACGACTCGGCGTGGTCGAGGAACGAGATGCCCGGCGCTAGCGTCACCGGCTGCCCCATCGCGTTGACGAGGTCCCAGTCGGCCTCCTCGGCGGTGGTGATGGCCCCGTAGCCGACGACGCCGTTCTCCGCCTGGAACGTGATCTGCTTCCCTTCGGGGATGTAGTTGGCGGCGAGCGACGGTATCCCGAACCCGAGGTTGACGCACATCCCGTCCTCGAGCTCCTTGGCGGCCCGCAGGGCCATCGATTCCTTGTCGAGCCGGAACTTCTCCACTTTGCCACTCCACCGGCGGAGACTCTTGCGTAACCTGTCCGTGAGCGGGCGTCCACAAGGGGCGCCCCTACGGGAAGGGATGGATTCTCGCTTGCGCGGGAATGACGGATGCCCTGCGTTCCAAAGCTCTGCACAGATCCCCGGCGGGCTCATTCTACCCCAGCGGCGGTGCCTTTCCGCGGCCCCGATTTCGCATAGCGCGGTGGGTGCGCTACAATAGCTGACGCCCGGCGGGGCGCTGCCTCAGGCTCCCCTGCCTCACCCAACCATGGCGGCGCTGCGCTCCACAGACACCTACACCATCGACGTCGACATCGGCGGGACGTTCACGGACGGCGTTCTGAGCGATGGTGCGGGCGTCCGGTGGGCCAAGGTCGACACCACCCCCCACGACCTCACGGAGTGCTTCCTGCGCTGCGTCGAGGAGCTTGCCGCGCTCGCCGGCCTGGACACCGCCGCGCTCCTTGCCCGGTCGTCCGTCATCCGGCTGTCGAGCACCGTCGCGACGAACATGCTGCTCCAGCGGAACGGGCCCAAGCTGGGCATCATGGTGACCGAGGGCGAGGAGGCGGCGCTCACCGGGGGCGCGGCAGCCGAGCTTTTCGCCGGCATCGTCGATCCCGGCATGGTCGCCGGCCTCCCCGAGGCCATGTCTCCGGCGGGCGAGGTCATGCGCGCGCTGGACGAAGCCAACGTCCGGCGGGCGATGGAGCGGTTGCTCGACGACGGGGCCAGGGGCATCGTCGTCAGCTTCGACGGCGCTATCGCCAACCCTGCCCACGAGCTCCTGGCGCGCCGGGTCGTGAACGGTGAATACCCACGGCACTATCTCGGCTCGGTGCATACCTGGCTGGGGGCCGAGCTCAGCAGTGGCGACGACCCGCTGCGCCGGAACACCGCCATCCTCAACGGCTACCTTCACCGCGGAGTAGCGACCTCGCTCTACAAGTCGGACGAGTTGCTGCGCCAACGCGGCTTCAAACGACCCCTGCTCGTGGCGCACTCGCGGAGCGGGACGGCGCGCGTCGCCAAAACCACCGCACTCAACACCTACAACTCCGGCCCCGTGGCCGGTCTCGTGGGCTGCGCCAGGCTCGCGAAGGACCTGTACGGCATCGAAGACCTCGTCTCCATCGACGTGGGCGGCACCAGCGTCGACATCGGCATCGTCGCCGGCGGCGAGGTGCCCTTCAGCGCCGAGCCCGCGGTCCACGGCATCGCCGTCGGGACCCCGATGATCGACGTCGAGCCGGTCGGCGGCGGCGGCGGCGGCATCGTGAAGGCCGACGGCGCTTCCGGCGACGTCAGCGTGGGGCCAGAGAGCGCCGGCGCCCTTCCGGGCCCCGCCTGCTACGGTCTCGGCGGCAACGACCCCACCCTCACCGACGCCGACGTGATCCTGGGCTACATCAACCCCGAGTTCTTCCTCGGTGGCAAGCGCGCCCTCGACGCGGAGCGCGCCCGCAACGTCTATCAGCGGCGCGTCGCCCGTAGGCTGAACGTCCCCCTCGAAGAGGCCGCCGACCGCGCCGCGCGTCAAGCCGAGCGCGACGTGGCGGAGCGTCTCGCCGCCGCCCTCGACGCCCGCGGCCTCGACCCCGCCGGCGTCACCATGTTCGCCTTCGGCGGCGGTGGCGGCCTACGCTGCTGCGGCTACGCCGAGGCGGTGGGCATCCGCAAGATCATCGTCTTCCCCTTCGCCGGCGTGGCCAGCGCCATGGGCGCCTCTTTCATGGACGTGGCCCACTTCTACGATGCCCCCGTGAACGCCGACCTCGACGGGCCCGACGCCGTGACGCGCTACAACCAGACCATTGCCGGCCTGCAAGCGCGGGCGGCGCGCGACATGCTCGGCGAGGGCTTTGCCGAGAACGAGATAGCGTTCGAGGCCGAGGCGGTGATCGAGGCGGGCGCCGAGCGGCGAACCGTCCCGGCTCCCGTCGAAGTCCAATCGCCGGACGAGCTCCGCGACGGAGCGCCGTCACCCGGTCTGAAACTGCGCTCGGTGACGCTCCGCGCGGCCTGCAGTACGCCGCGCGTCGCCATCGAGCGCCGCAAGCTCAGTGGGCGCAGTCCCAAGGCGGCGTTGAAAGGCGAGCGTGAAGTCTATCGGAACGGCGCATTCACCCCGTCGAAGGTCTACGCCGCCGACCGGCTGAAGCCGGGGAACGCCGTCGAGGGTCCCGCGATCGTCGAGGCCGCCGACAGCACCGTCGTCGCGCCCGCCGGCTGGACCTACACCGTCGACGCCTTCGGCAACGGTGTGCTGGAGCGGGCATCGTGAAGGTCCGCATCACCGAATATCTCGACATCGACCTCGAACGGGAGCAGTGGACCTGCAACCGCTGCGACCGCGAACTCGGTCCGGCGCGCGAGAACTACAAGGAGTTCATGCTCGTCTACCAGCGCGACCCCAAGACGGTGCACCACCCCCATCTCGACCCGAAGGAGCACCGCTACACGATGAGCTCCGACAAGGAGTGGGTGGGCATCCTCGAGTTCTACTGCCCCGGCTGCGCCGCGATGGTCGAGGTCGAATACCTGCCCCCCGGCCATCCGGTCACGCGGGACATCGAGCTCGACATCGACGCGCTGAAGCACAAGCACCTCGGCGGAGAGGGCGGCGCGGCGTCGTGAGCTTAACCATCGACATCGACATCGGCGGTACGTTCACCGACTGCGTGCTCGTCGGGCCGCGGGGCATCATGCGCAGCAAGACCCCCACGACGGCCTACGACCTGAGCGTCGGCTTCCGCCGCGGCATCGAAGACCTCGCCCTGCAGGTCGACCTTTCCTCTGAAGAGCTGATCGAGCAGTCGAACGTCATCCGTTACTCGACGACGAGCGGACTTAACACGCTGCTGCAGCGCACCGGCCCCAAGCTGGGACTCATCACTACCACCGGCCACGAGCACGTCCTCATCATCGGACGGTCGCGGCAGTGGGCCGACGGCCTGCCCGTGCAGGAGCGGCGCCTGCTCCACAAGGCGATGAAGCCCGAGCCGCTGATCACGCTCGACATGACCGTCGGCATACGCGAGCGCATCGACATGAACGGGAACGTGATAGTCCCGATCGACCGCGAGGACGTCCGCCGGAAGGTGCAGCACCTCGTCGATCAGGGCGCGCAGGGCTTCATTGTCTCCCTGCTGTGGTCCTTCCGGAACCCCGAGCACGAGCGCACGGTGCGCGAGGTCATCGAGGAGGAGTACCCCGGCTACTACCTCGGCGCGATGCCGATCATCCTCTCCAGCGACGTGCAGCCCAAGCGCCATGAGTACCCTCGGACGAACGTCGCCGTGCTCAGCGGCTACCTCCACCGCGACATGAGCGAGCAGCTCTCCCTGCTCACCGAGCAACTGCGCGACTACGGCTACCGCAAGCCGCTCTATCTGCTGAACAACATCGGCGGCGTCACCAAGGTCCCCCGCACCCGCGCCATCGACACCTTCGGCGCGGGCCCCGTTGCCGGCCTGATGGCCGGCGCCCACCTCTCGCGCATCTACGACCTGCCCCGCGTCCTCGTGACCGACATGGGCGGAACCAGCTTCGACTACGGCATGGTCATCGACGGCCAATGCCAGTCCTACGTCGATTGGCCCGTCATCGACCGCTGGGCCACCGAGAACACCATGCTCGAGGTGAGCTCCATCGGCGCGGGCGGCGGCTCGGTGGCGTGGGTCAACGAGGCCTTGGGCGGCAGATTCGAAGTCGGCCCCAAGAGCGCCGGATCGAACCCCGGCCCGGCCTGCTACGACCTCGGCGGCGACGAGCCCACGGTCGCCGACGCCGACGTCGTCCTCGGCTTCCTCAACCCCGACAACTTCCTCGGCGGCAGAATGTCCCTTAACCGCGAGAAGGCGGTGCAGGCGATGGAGCACCTCGGCAAGCCCCTCGGGGCCTCGCCCGAGGAGGCGGCGGCGATGGTCAAGGAGATCATCGACGCGAAGATGGGCAACATCATCGTCAAGGAGATCTCGCTCAAGGGCCACGCCGCCGGCGACTTCGTCCTCTTCGCCTACGGCGGCGCGGGGCCGACGCATTGCGCCGGCTACAACGAGCTGCTCAAGGCGCCCAAGATCATGACCTTCCCCCACGCCAGCGTCTTCTGCGCGCTCGGCGGCGCGATCATGGACTTCCGGCAGCGCTACGAGGCGTCCCGCCAGGTGACGATGTTCGACCCCGCGAACTCGGACCCCTATCTGGAAGACGTCGACGATTTCAACCGCGCCGTCGGCGCCCTCCGCTCCATAGCTATCCAGGACGTGCGCGGCGAGGGCTTCGAGCCGGAGCAGGCGGTCTTCGAGCTCGAAATGGACATGTCCTACGCCCGGCAGCACAACGTGATGCGGGTGCGCTCACCGGTCGTCACGCTGGAATCGGCGGACGACGTGCGCGCCATCTGCGACGCCTACACCCGGACCTACGTCAACCGCTACACGGAGGCGGCGCTGGAGCCGGGCTCGCCCATCATCATTCACAACTTCTACCTCTTCGCCACCGCGCCGCTAGAGAAGCCGCGTCTGCCCACCTACCCGCCCGCCGGCGAGGATCCCGGCGCCGCGCATCTCGGCGAGCGCCAGGTCTACTGGCCCGACGCCAAGGGCCGACTGGCGACGAGCATCTACGACGCCGACCGGCTCGCACCGGGGAACCTGGTGCGCGGCCCTGCCATCGTCGAGGCGCCGGACACCACCGTCGTCATCCCCCACGAGATGACCTACAGCCTCGACGAATATCTCACCGGAATCCTGGAGCAGCGCTAACAGCCATGCCGGTAGACCGCGACGTCCTCGACCAAATCGGACTCGAACCCGCCACCCAAGCGGAGCTTGACGCCGCCGCCGCCATCTCCCCGAGCGAGTTCTCCGTCTATATGACGCGCATGGAACTGCTCTGCGAGGAGATGAAGCAGAACCTCGTCAACATGGGCTTCGCCCCGCACCTTGAGCTTTCCGACTGCATCGTGCCGATCTTCTCGGCGAAGGGCGACCTCGTGCTCGGCTCCGGCGGCACCTATCTTCACGCCGCGACGGGCGCCATCCCCGTCAAGTACATGCTCAAGCACTTCGCCGACGACCCCTCCGTGGGGATTCGAGACGGCGACCTCTTCCTCTGCAACGAGCCGATCTACGGCGGTATTCACCTTCCCGACTTCATCACCTTCATTCCCATCTTCTTCGAAGGCGAGATCATCGCGTGGGGCGCGGCCTGCAACCACGAGCCCGAGGTCGGCGGCGGCGAGCCGGGAGGCTACACGCCGGCGGCGCGGTCGAGGTTCGAGGAAGGGCTCCACGTGACGCCGGTGAAGATCGCCGAGAACTTCACCCTCAAGAACGACGTCGCGGAGATGATGGCCTTCATGGTCCGGGACGAGCGCATGTTCATGGGCGACATGCGCGCCCGCATGGCCACGTGCATGAAGCTGCGCGAGCGCATCATCGAGCTGTGCGAAGAGAAGGGCAAGGACTTCGTCGTCGGGCTCATCCGCAAGGTGCTCGACACGGTTTCCGACTCCGCCAAGGAGCGCGTCCGCTCCATGAACGACGGCGTCTACCGCACCGCCTACTTCTTCGACACCATCGGCGGCATCGAGCACGCCCTCAACGTGGCGCACATCGCGATCGAGAAGAAGGACGACACCATCACCGTCGACTTGACCGGCACGTCGCCGCCCACGGGCACGGCGATGAACGCGAAGCCCCACATGGTCAGGGCCCTGCTCGCGGCGGACCTGATGCAGTACTTCTTTTCCGACCTGCCGGTCAGCGCCGCCGTCCTCCAGCCGCTGAAAATCATCGCGCCGGAGAACACCTGGGCCAACCCGCCCGACGAGGACGCGATCTCCACCAATCTCCGCCTCCTCGGTCCGGTCACCAACTACATGCACACCTGCTTCGTGAAGATGATGTTCGATAGCCCCTACCGCGACTACATCATCACCCCCATCGGCACCGGGGGCGGCCAGGGCCACTTCCAGGCCGGCGGACGCGACCAGTACGGGCGCGTCTTCGGCTACACCCGCATCGAGGTCTCCAACGCCTCGGGCAACGGCGCCACCGTGGAGCGCGACGGCATGGACGCCGGCGTCTTCTGGTACGCCGGCTTCGGTGACTCCCGCGACATCGAGTGGGTCGAGACCCGCTACCCCTACCTCGCGCTCTTCCGGACCCTCATGACCGACCAGGCCGGCTACGGCAAGTACCGCGGCGGCGACGGCGTGGGCATCACCTACATCGTCCACGGCGCTTCCTCGCCGCTCCGCATCATCCACGCCAACAGCATGACCCAGTTCTCGGCGGAGCCCGGCATCATGGGCGGCTACGCCGGCGGCAACGCACCGTTCCTCGAAATCCGGGGGACGCCGTGGCGCGAGCTCTTCCACGACCCCAGCGTCACGTTGCCGCGCACCTTCCACGACATGCTCGACGCCCAAGACCTAATCCCCTCGTACCCCACCCAGATCAGCTTCACCGAGCTGTTCGCCAACGGCGACGCCGTCGGCTCCGTGGGGCACTCCGCCGGCGGCTACGGCGACCCTCTCGAACGGGACCTCGAGGCCGTCGCGATCGACGTCAAGCAGGGCATCTGCTCCGAGTGGACGGCGCGGCAGGTCTATCACGTCGCCTTCGACGAGGTCACCGGCTTGGTGGACGAGAAGAAGACCGCCCGCCTGCGCGCCGCCGAGCGCGCCGCCCGCCTGAAGCGCGGCAAGCCTTA
This sequence comes from Dehalococcoidia bacterium, assembly GCA_965219875.1. GTDB lineage: Bacteria > Chloroflexota > Dehalococcoidia > SHYB01 > SHYB01 > DAOUKH01. The sequence continues at coordinate 1,049,552 of CBDCOW010000003.1, forward strand.
CCACGAGTTCCTGAAGGGCTGGGAGAAAAAGCAGCCGCCCCAGGAATACATGCACCGGTACGGCCCCTGGCCGTGGGCCGTGACCGGCGCCCCGCCCGCCGACGGCGCCCCGTAGCCGTGCCCACGTCCCGCGAGCGGTTCCGCGCCGTGTTCGACGGCAAAGCCGACCGCCCCCCGTTCATCCCGCTCATGGCCGCCGCCGCGGCGCGCCTGATGCAAGCGCCGCTCCGCGACGCCTACGGCTACCCGGCGGTTATGGCGAAGACGCTGCGGGACTGCCAAGCCCTCTTCGGCTACGACGCCGTCGTCGTCTTCCCCGACCTCACGCTCGGCGCGGAGGCCCTGGGCTGCACACTGGAGTGGCCTGACGACGGCCCGCCGGTCGTCGCCCAAAGCCTCGCCTCGTTCGAGGCGCTCGACGCGCTGACCGTGGGGAGCATGGCCGCCGGCGGACGGATGCCGGCGGCGCTCGACGCGGCCGGCCAGCTTGTCGAGACCATTGGGCGCGGATGCGCGGTCCTCGGCGCGGTCACCGGCCCCGTTACCCTGGCCCGGCTCGCCTTCTCATCGCCGTCTTTTCTCGAAGGAGCGGACGGCACCCGCGCCATTGAGCGGCTCGCCGCGGAAAGCCTGACCGTGGCACGGGCCTTCTTCGAGCGGCGCGTCGACGGCGTGGTCGTGCTCGAGCCCGATTTGGCCGAAGCGCCGCCCGCCGTCCACGACGCATTCACCAAGGCCTTCCGCACCATCCACAACCTGGCACAGTTCTACGACGGCCGCCTACTCCTCGCGGCGCGCGGCCCCGCGCCCATCGCCGCATCCCTCGACGCCGACGGCCTGAGCCTCGGCGGCTTGGACTTGGGGACACAGGTCGCGGGGGCGAAGCGCGGGCAGGCGCGTGGCGCCCTTATCTCAGCCGACGCGTGGAGCGACAACCTCGAAGAGACCGTCCGCACCATCGCCGACGATGCCGACGGCAGCCTCTACCTCACCACCGACGGCGAGGTCCCCCACGACACCCCCGCCGACAGCCTCCACGACGTCATGGACGCCCTCGAAGGGTGACCACCGCCGGATGTATCGCTATATGAAACCTCGCCGGAGCCTCCCGTCGGGGCGCTCCTCGTGGGCGCCCTCTCCTCCGGCCCCCTCTCCCGCCGGGAGAGGGTTGGGGTGAGGGCGGGGGGTGGCGGGGCGCGCCAAGGTAGACGAAGCGCGCCCATTCATGAAAGCCAGCTAGTGGATGCTGTTCTGGTGAAAAACGCCGATCGGATGATGACGATCGCCAACCTGTTGGAGGATGGCGTCGAGCTAGGTTTCGCAGATGGGCGAAGGGGCCTCGTCCCCTTCGCCGACATTCCCGAGATCAAGGAACGCGCGGGCTTGGCCGGCCTTGAGTTGCCCAACCCCTACGAGATGGTCCTCACAACGGCCCAAGGCGAGCGCATCGAGATTCCCTGGGACTTCGCCCGCCACTACTGTGACGAGTCCTACAGGCCAACCGTCGAGGCGCTCGCCATGCGGGGAAGACAGACGCTTGGCGAACGCATCCGCCATTTCAGGGAGACAGCCGAGCTAACTCAGGATGCCCTTGCCCGCTCAGCGGCTATCGGACGGGTCACTCTCGTTCGGATCGAGCATGGGGAACAGTCCCCTAGATTCAAGACGCTGACCGCAATCGCCCAAGCCCTAGGACGACCCGTCCAAGACTTGCTCTTAGAAGAAGGTCTCCATGTCCGTTAGTCAAACCCTCATCGTGTTTGACCATGACGGCACATTGGTGGACTCTTCTAGGATTCTCTATCAGGCCTACCGGCATGTAGCGGAGGTGTATGGACTACCAACACCCCTCTACTCGGACGTGACTAGTTCCATCGGTTGCGATGATCAGTTCACCCTTCTTTTCGGATCCAATAGACCTGAGTACGTCGACACATTCCTCGACTTCTATTACGCCCACCATCTCAGCTTAGTAAGACCGTTCGATGGAATTGCCACCCTTCTCAATGATCTCCGCAAAGGAGGATACAAGTTGGGTGTGGTGTCAAATAAATTGAGGAAGGCAGGGTTGGCCGAGTTGCGTGAGTGCGGCTTGTCATCCTATTTCGACAAGACCATTTACAGAGAAGATGTGGACCGAGGAAAGCCGGATCCGGAGGGAATTCACCTGCTTCACGAGCAACTCGGTGTCCAGCCTCCAAACGTTGTACTCGTAGGGGACACGGAGGTCGACGTGCAGTGCGCTAAGAACGCAGGCATCAGAAGCATCGCTGCTCTCTGGGGCTATGGCGACAAGTTGCGGCTCGCCTCTCTGCGCCCTGACGCGTCAAGTCGCTCGCCTGCTGATGTCAGCAGAGCCTTGGCGGCACTGTTCTAGGCGCTCACCTAGCCAACCGAGAGCGTAGACCGCGCCTACACGATCATGATGTCGCGGGTGAGGGTGCCCGACAGGTCGACCGGGGCGTCCTTCTTGATGAGATAGGTGTCTTCGAGCTGCATGCCGCCGAAGCCCATCTCGAAGAAGGGCGACTCGAAGTTGATCGTCATGTCCTCTTCGAGGGTGAAGTCGCCGTGGGGGTACCAGCACCACTGCTCGTAGAGCTCGAGGCCGATCACGTGGAACATGCAGAGGCCCTTGCCGGTGACGTAGTCCGGGCAGCCGTTCTTCTGGATTGCCTCGACGGCGATGCGGCAGACCTCCGAGGCGCTGGCGCCGGGGCGCATGGCCTCCATCGCCGCCTCGCGGCCCACGAGCATGGCCTGGTAGTACTGCTTGGCCTTGGCACTCGGCTCCCCAATTGAGCATGTCCGGCCCAGGTCGGTCCAGTAGCGCTCATACGTCCCCTCGAAGTCGAAGCGAATGAGGTCGCCGGGCTGAATCTGGTAGCTCTCGTAGTCCTGGCGCTGGAAGAGGGCCATGCCCATCCTCCCCACGCCGCTGATGCGCGAGGGCACGCTCCGCATCGCGTTCTCCTTGGCCAGGCGAATGTCGTGTTGGATGAGCGCCTCGTTGAACGGCGCACCCTCTCGCAGGGCGATCACCACGTCCTCGATGCCGCGGAGGTTTGCCTCGTTCGCCTTGCGGATGATCTCGATCTCGTGCGCCGACTTCACCGAGCGGATGTGGCGGAAGGTCTGAATCACGTCCACGTAGCTGCCCGTGAAGGCGCCCGTGCGTTCGAGCTGCTGCGCCACACGCACGTCGTCGAAGCCCAAGTAGGCGTTGGTGAGGCCCAAGTCGGAGATCGTGTCGCCCAACGCCTCCATCCGGTCTTCGTAGTTCTTCTTGCGGCCCTCCTCGAACGCGGCGAGGTAGCGCTCTTCCGCGGGCATCGGCTTGTAGTCGGAGGTCGGCGGCACGGGCTCGACCTCGCGCCCCACCGTCCGCAGCGCCGGCTTGAAGTCGGGGTCGCGCCACACGAAGGGCAGCTCGTGATTAGCGATGATCAGTGTGATTTCGCCCGCCTCGTCGCTGGGGACGATGGCGAACGGCCCGCCGCCCCACAGGTGTGCGTCAGAGCCCCAGCCCGCCGCGTAGTTGAAGTTCGGCCCCCCGCTCAGGACGGCGGCTTCGACGCCGAGCTCCTGTAGGTGGCTGGCGGTGCGCTCTCGGTTTATCAGCATGGTTTCCTCCTGTACGGACTTATGCGGGCGCGGGCTATGAGGGAATCGCGACGACGTCGATTTCCAGTTGCAATTCTGGGTAGGGACCGATCTCGTCGGCCCCGATCACCGTCGTCGGCGGTATCTTGCCGTCGTAGATGACCCTAGCGACGCGCTCCAGGGCGGCGAGCTTCGATACGTCGACCAGGTAGAGCACCTGATGCACCACCCTCGATATATCCGATCCCGCCTCTTTCAGCAGCCTCTGGTAGGTGCGGTAGATGTGCCATGCCTGGCACATCATCGTTTCCGATTCAGGGTCGTCGTAGTGCGCCAGGCCCATGAGCTTGCCGTGGTCGCGCAGTTGGTCGAACGTCACGATGGGGAAGTTTGCCTGGTCGCGCCCCGAGTAGCCGGTGAGGAAGATGAGCGGCCCTGCCTGCTGCGTCATCGGGATCGGCCCGCTGACGATCTCGGGGTAGGTCTTGCCGACCTTCTCCCACTCGCCGCCGGGGACGACGGCCACCGAGTCCATCACCCCCATCGCGTCGGGGTCGCCGCTCAGACGCCCCGCGCCCATGGTGAAGCCGGTGATCGTGGGCGCCGTTCCCGGGTCCGGGTTGTCGAACGCGTAGAGCGGTACGAAGACGCCGACGTCCACCATCCCCACGCTGGTGCAGAGGTTGTAGCGCAGCATGTCGGTCAACGACGCGCCCTGGCTCTCAAGCAGCCGCTTTGAGTTGGAGCGGACCAACGCCATCTGCGCCTTGAATGCTTCGAGCGACACGTCGATGTGGTAGCTGCCGCTCGTCAGGAACGCGGACCCTTCGTCGTTCACTTCGGCGAGCCGGGTGGGCACTCGGCCCGTCTCCGGGTCCACGCCGTAGAGCCCGGAGGTGAAGAGCAGGTCGCCGACGCGGACCCCCTGCGGGTACGGAGGGCAGACCTTTTCGAGTCCAGGCACGTGCACCGCGGTAGTGGTCAGGCCGCCTTCCTCCGGCACGATCGCGACGACCTCGACGATGATGCGGTAGTCGTCGTGGTAGCCGTTGTCGGTCATGCGAGCGATGGTCGTCGCCGGCTTCTCGCCGGGGAAGAAGGACTGCATCACCCGCTCGGCGTTGCGGATGTCGCGCCAGTCGGTGAGGTACAGCCGCTGCCGGACGACGTGTTCGAGCGACGAGCCCTGCGATTCCAGGATGTGCGACAGGTTCTGGTAGACCTGCCACGTCTGGGCGTTGATCGGGCCCTCGCGCCCGTCGCCGTGGACGCCCCACGACCGGAGCCCCTCGATCGCGTCCTCGGGGAGATCGGGGAGCTTCCGGATGACCTTGCCTGTCTCCGGGTTCCGGGGCGTCTGCCCCGAGAGAAAGAGAAACTGCCCGGCTCGGGTCCCGGTAGGGGCTGCGCCCAAACTCTCAAGCTCGGCGGGGAACCAGAAGTCTTGACGGTCCAAGATACGCACCTCGATGTCAGATGACGGCGCGGCCCTCCGGCTCCTCGGCCCAAGGCGGCGTCCGACGGGAGGATAACATACCGGCTCCAGCCTCAGGGCGGGTGGCGCCGCGGACTAGCGAAGGAACGGCAGGATCACGTCCGCGATGCGCCGGGGCTCGAACTCGATCACCTCGGCGCCGGTGTCCTCCAGCGTCGCCAGCGCGCCGTCGCCGAGCCGCTCCACGACCGCCGCGCCCTGCCTCCCCAGGTGCGCCTCGTCCGCCTTCGCCAGCTCGATCACCAGCGTCGGATTCGGAATGCGCCGCACCGCCTCGCCGAAGTCGAACGAGAAGTTGGCCTCGTAGAGCGGGCCCAGGCCGGCGCGGGCCTGGAGGAAGTCGATGGCGCGGGCTTCGAGCACCCCCAGCGTCTCGGCTGAAAGCCCCCGCGACGACATCGCGCGTTCGTGCCACCAGATGCCGGTCAGATTGGTGAAGCCCGCGGCCCAGTCGGCGAGCAGCCCCGCCGCCTCCGATTCGGCTTCCGCGGTGAAGTACCGGTCGACGATGGCGTGGATGGCGGCGTCGCGGGCCTCTTTCGTCACGACGATGCTATGCGTCTCGCCGCACAAGACCAGCTTCGCGACGCGGTCGGGCCATCCCGCGGCGAGCGCGGCCCCGATCTTGTTTCCCGTATGCACCCCGAAGACGTGCGCCCGCTCGATCCCGACCACGTCGAGGAAGCCGGTAACGCTGCGCGCCAGATCGTGCATCGTCACCGCAGGCGGCAACGGATTGGAGCCGCCCGACCCCAGCGTGTCGAGCGCCAAGACCCGGCGCTCCTCGGCCAGCAGGGGCATGAGACCCGCGTAGACTCGCGACGACCGGGGGCTGGCGTGGAGCAGCACGAGCGGCGTGGTGTCCCCACCGCCTTCCTCGGCGTAGTGCATCTCTCCCATCGGTGTCGCCGCGTAGGCGTGCTTCAACGGCGTGCTCCTCAACCGGCCGCCTCAACTGCTTTGGCGGAATGTCCCGTGCCGCGACGATGCTACGAAGTTGGGATTAGGCTTCTGACGCGCTGTCCGCCGATAGCGACTACGCCCTCTGCGTTCAGGCCGCCGATCGCGACAACCCCGATCGCGTTGATTCCGCCAATCGCGACGACGCCCATCGCGTTGACCCCGCCGATCGCAACCAGTCCCATGGCATTCACGGGGGAGAACGTCACCAACCCCATCGCGTTGACCACGCTGAGCGCGACAAGACCGACCGCGTTGAAGGTACTCGCTGCCACGGCTCCGACCGCGTTGGTGCCCACCGCGACAATCCCAATCGCATTCTTGCCCCTGACGACTAAGTCCTGCGTTTGCATGGTCCCTCCATGGCGCTAGCGGCCAATCTTATGCGAGGCCCGGCGACCCAGGCCGGGCGCAATGGTAGCACCTCGGGCCACGATCGAGCAGCTGCTATAGCCCCAAGATGCTCCGCACTTCGGTCACGCGGTCAATGACGTGGTCCGGGGGCCGCAGACCCGCCGGGTAATCCCGGCGCCGCCTGATCCAGGCGGCCTGCATGCCGAAGCGTTTGGCCCCGTCGACGTCGGCCGTTGGGTTGTCGCCAACAAACAGGGCTCGTTCCGGAGCCGTGAGTCCGGCCGCTCGGAGCGCATCCCGGAATATCCTCTGGTCGGGTTTCTCATAGCCGGCCTCTTCGGAGACGATGATGAACGGCGCGAGCCGGTCGAGGCCCGCCCCCCTGCATTTGCCGCGCTGCCGACTCGTATCGCCATTCGTGACAATGCCCCAGGGCATCCCACGCTCGGTGAGTTCAGCGAGCATGGCGTTGACCTCCGCATCCGGCCTCGCGAGGTGGTCCATCGCCGAGCCGTACCACGCCGCCACCGATTCGTCATCCAAGCCGGTGTTGGGCCACTCGTTGAGCCATCGCCTGCGCGTCGCTTGGCGGGCTCCGTAGCCGTCCTCGTCCCAGAGGACCATCAACTCGACCGCCTCGTTCCGCGTCACGGAATGCCCGGCGGCGAGGTACTCGTCGTAGAAGGCCTCCGCCACACTCTGGAACAAGGCCTCCCTATCGAGGAGGGTGTTGTCGAGGTCGAAGATCACGGCTTCGACCGGGGTCGCGTCCAACGTCGGCTTCAGTCCTTTCGCCGCGGCGCTTACCGCGTCCCCGGTGGGGCGACGCTGACCGTGATGATTTCGGTCCCGTGGAACTGTTGGTGCCGCACCGACGAGGCGTAGCGCCGTAGCAGCCGGAGTGAGATTTCGTGCTCCATCGGTGTCTCTTCGTCGTGCTGCTGCAGCTGCCGGATCCGGTCTTCCAGGTTCCCCTCTTCGCTGTCTCCGCCGATGAACTCCATCTCAGCCACCGGGCCCTCGCTCGCCGCCAGCACGATCAGCCGCCGTCCCCCCTCCTCGTCGGCCTCCTCTTCCTCCTCTGCATCGAGGTCGAGACTCAAGTCCAGCGGGGCTAGCGTCAAGAGCGTCTCTTCGGCGACCGCGCTCAGCCGGTCCTTCATCGCGGAGTCCCAGCCCCTGCTGAGGGCGAACTCCTCGACGAAAGCGTTGAGGTCCGGCAAGACGCTGCTGTCCAGCCGCGACTCGAAACGCATGCGGCGGGGCTGGGAAAGCTCCAGGAAGAGAATCATCGCGATCACGGCGATTCCCCCAGTCGTGATGCCGCTCTGGAGCAGGCCCTGCCATACCGCACCGAGGCTTGGCAGAGTGAACAGTTTGAACTGGAACGCCGCGCCGATCCAGAAAGCGACGCCCGCGGCGACGACCTTCTGCTTGTTCTGCTCGGTGTTAACAACCGTCTGCATTCCTGCCACCATGAGCGTTCCCGTCACCAGGATCAGGTAGCCGGTCATGACCGGCCCCGGAATGGTGCTGAGCAGTCCCGACACCTTCGGCACAAACGCCAGCGCGATGAAGATCGTTCCGATAATGTAGCCGACCCGCCGGGAGGCGACCCCGGTGATTTGCGTGAACGAAACAATCCCCGGATTGATCGCGGTCGGGACCGCGCCCGCGACGCCGGCAAAGAGGTTGGCGGCGCCGGACCCCGAGATCGCGCCTTGCACCTCACGAAAGTCGACCGCCCGGTCCTCACGCCGCGCCACCCGCTGGAGCGCGATAGCCTCGCCGTTGGCCTGAATGGAGTTGATCACGCCGAGGAACAAGAAGGCGGGGAGCAGCGTCCAGAAAGCGGTGCTGAAGTCGAGGGCTAGCCCCGGCGATTCGTTGGGCAGGCCAATCCAGGGGGCGTCGATCACCCGCTGGGCGTCGTAGATGCCGAAGGCCGCCGCGACGCCACAGCCAGCGACGATGCCGATCACCGGCGCCCAGAGGCGCCACACCGGCGAGCCGCGAAGGGTGAGGGCGCCGACGATGACCAGCGTCGTCAGCGCGGTCAAGGGCGCCGCCGTCGGCTCCTCCAGCGACGCCTCGTCCAAGAGACCGAATACGACGGAGGCCAGGGTGATCGAGAGGATCATCATCACCGTTCCGCCGACAGTCGGGGTGACGATGCGCCGCAAGATGAACAGCCACCGGGAAATGATGAGTTGGACGATTGCGGCGGCCAGGATCAGGGTGGTCAGCGTCGCCGGCCCTCCGTCCACCAGCGCCGTGATACAGAACGGGATGGAGAACGCGGCGGTGAAGAATGGGAGAACGGTGGCGGCCCCAATCGGTCCCAGCCGGCGGACCTGCACCAAGGTAGCCGCGCCGACGACGAGCAGCGAGGCGAAGACCATCCACACCAGGTAGGACTCGCCCCTCCCCGATGCGTTGGCGACGATCACGGGTGTGATCAGCAGGGTGGCGGAGGCGATGAGGCTGAACTGCAGGCCCAGCCCCAAGGAGAGGAGCCAAGGCGCGTTCTCGTTCGCCTCGTACCGGGGATTCTCAGAAGCCGGCGCAGCGGTCACGATGGCCTCCCGAAGGCACGCCGCCGATTATACTGTCCCCGCCATGGCCGACGCGCTTGGCCGTCGATGAATGCGACAGTGTGCAAAAAAACACCCGCCCAGGGACATGGCCGAAACCACGATCCAGCGGGCGGGGAGGAAGTCAACTCACCCTAGCATTCGAGGAGCGCTGCGGCAAGATCACTCCTCGGGGTACGCCGCCGATTATACTGTCCCCGCCATGGCCGACGCGCCGCCCGACGCGATCTCCGCCGACTTCCCGTTCGAGTCCCGTTATGCGGCCGTCGACGGAGTGCGCCTGCACTACGTCGATGAAGGTTCGGGGCCGCCGGTGCTCTTCCTCCACGGCAGTCCGACGTGGTCGTACATCTGGCGCAACGTCATCCCGCACCTCTCCTCCCGCTTCCGCTGCGTGGCCCTTGACCTAGCCGGGATGGGGATGTCGGAGAAGCCCGATATCGAGTACCGGTTCTTCGACCACGCCCGCTACGTCGAAGGCTTCATCGCCTCCCTCGGCCTGCGCGATCTCGTCCTGGTCATGCACGACTGGGGCTCCAAGCTCGGCTTCCACTACGCGCGGCGGCACGAGCCCAACGTGCGGGCCGCGGCGCTGCTCGGCTCGATGTTTATGCCCATAGCCTCGTGGAACGACATCCCCGACGACTTCCGCGAGACCCTGCGGGCGTGGCGCGGCGACGCCGGTTGGGAGATGATCGTCCAGCGCAACGTCTTCTTCGAGAATGTCCTGCCGTCGGGAGTCGTGCGGACGCTGACCGAAGAAGAGCTTCGCCGCTATCGCGCCCCCTACGCCGACGAAGCGGCGCGGCGGGTCTTGTGGCAATGGCCCCGCGAGATACCCATCGAGGGCGAACCCGCCGACACCGCGGCCGCCATGACCGCGGTCAACGACTGGCTCCACGCAACCCGTACCCCCATGCTGCTGTTCCACGCGACGCCGGGCGGGCTGGGTCAAGCTCCGATGGTCGAATGGCTGCGGTCGAACGTGGCGAACATCGAGACGGTGCACCTCGGCGAAGGGGTGCACTTCCTCCAAGAGGACCACCCTCACCGCATCGGACGCGAGTTCTCCCGCTGGCTCGCCGCCCTCGACCTTTCGCCCAACGGCCCCTAAGCTAGAGCGGGCCGCGCCCTCACCCAACATGGAGGCATGATGAGCTACGAGACCGTCCTTCTCGAAAAGACCGATCACCTGGCGACGCTGACCCTCAACCGGCCCGGCCGGCTCAACGCGCTCAACGACACCATGTTCGAAGAGCTGATCGACGCCCTCGACAACGTGGCCAAGGACGACGACGTGCGTGCCATGATCCTGACCGGGGCCGGCCGCGCCTTCTGCGCCTCGGCGGACGTGAAGGAAGAGCCCCAGGGCGGCGACCGCTTCTTCAGCAAGAAGACCTTCTCCGAAATCTACGAGCACATCCGCAAGTACCCGCAGCAGGTCACCCTCGGCATCCACCACATGCCCAAGCCCACCATCGCGGCGGTGAATGGGCTGGCCATCGGCGACGGCTTCGACTTCGTCCTCGCCTGCGACATCCGCATCGGCTGCGAGCACACGCGGTTCATGAACGCCTTTCTCCAGATGGGCCTGATTTCCAATACGGGGACGTCGTGGTTCCTGCCCCGCACCGTCGGCATCAACAAGGCGTTCGAGCTCCTCTACACCGCCGACTGGCTGGAGGCGGAGGATGCCCTCAACGCCGGCGTGCTCAACCGCCTGGTCCCCGCCGACAAGCTCTTGGAGGAGGCGACAGCGCTGGCCCGCCGCATCCTCGAACGCCCGCCCGTCCCGAACAAGCTCATCAAGCCGCTCGTCTTTCGGGGGCTCAACGAGAGCCTCGACGCGCATCTCCTCAGCGCGGCGGAGGTCGAGGTGCTGACCCTGTCGACGGAGGACCACAAGGAGGCCCTGGGGGCCTTCCTGAACAAGCGCCAGCCGAAGTTCCGGGGCCGCTAGCCGGCGCGGATGAAGCCGGAGATCGTCTCCGCCAGGTCGGCGGCGAGCCACTCCGCGGCGTTGTGGTCGCTCTGCGGCATCTCCAACACCGAGCAGTCGGGAAGGTAGTCCTTCGCGATGGCGGCCCGCTTGCAGAAGACGGGCTCGGTGTGGCTATCGACCTGGACGAAGAGCATCGGCGCCTTGATGAGGGACAGGCGCGACTGCCAGTCGTAGGTGAAGACGACCTCGTAGATACGGGGCGCGTTCTCCCCGATCTGCGCGATGTCGAGCATAGCCAGACGCAGGAACTCCCGCTCCTCGTCCGATAGGTCCGGCGAGGGCGTGACGCCGGTGTTGAACCACTTGTTCATCACCTGGCTGTAGGCCCAGGCCCACTGCCGCTGAAAGTGCGAGCCGTCCGGTGCCGCCTCGACGAGCTTGCGCGTCTTGGGGACGGCCCAGTTGAACGCCGTCTCCCGCTCCTCGCCCCGCTCGGTGAACGTGTAGCCCATGACCACGAGGCGCCGCATCCGGTCGGGCCACGAGGCCGCGACCTCGCCCGCCACCAGCGAGCCGGTATGGCAGCCGAAGAAGTCGCTGGACTCGAGGCCGAGCGCGTCCATGACGTGGACCACGTTCCGCGCCAGGTCTTGGAGATCGAATGCCTCCGCCGGCAGCGGGCCCGAGCTCCCGGACCCCAGCATGTCGAGGGCAAAGACGCGATGATGCTCGGCAAGCAAGGGAGTCATCGCAAGGAACTCGCGCGAAGAGCGCGGGTTCTGATGCAACAAGATCAGCGGTTCGCCGTCGCCGGCGGTGATGTAGTGAATCTGTCCCTCGGGGGTGCTGGCGTAGCCATGTTCCATCGTGCTACTCCGTCGCGCCGTCCATGGCGTCGATGATCGATTGAATGTACCGGTCCTCGTCATACCCCTCGCGCGGCGGGAAGGGGTAGAGGATAGGCAGATCCACGCCGGCGGCGCGAAACTCCTCGACGCGCTCCTTGGTGCGGTCGTAGCCCGCCGCTACGGGAAGCTGATCGAGCATGTCCTCGGTCACGAAGGAGGCCGCCGCGCGCGAGTCGCCGCGCTCCCAGGCCTCCTTGAAGCCCGCCGCCTGTTCGCGATAGCCAAGCTCCTCGTAGTGGTTCCGGTACCGGTCCAGCCAAGCATAGAAGGCGATCGCGTCGATGATGTCGCTCCGGGCCTGTGCCTCGTCGCGGTCCGGTACGCACATGATGAAGGAGCCCACGTCGATCTCCGACGGATCGCGGCCGGCCTCGCGAGCCCCCTCGGCGATGGCCTCGCGGATGCGGCCCACGTGGTCCTTGTCCGCGAGGTGGAGGATGACGCCGTCGGCGATCCGCCCCGCGATGCGGGCCATGTAGGTCCCGACGACGCCCATGTATATCGGCACGTCGAAGGGGGCGCCCTCCGCCTGGATGCGCAGCCCGTCGACGCCGCACGCCTTGCCGCGATAGGTAACCGACTCGCCGGTGAGGAGCCGCCGCACGATCTCCACGTACTCCCGCGTCCGCGTGATGGGCTTGTCGTACGGTATCTGGTGGACCACCTCGATCAGCCGCTGATGGCTGCTGCCGATCCCGAGGGTGAAACGCCCGCCGCTGACGTGGTGCAGCGTCGCCGCGCCCAGCCCCACCAGTCCGGGCGACCGGGTGAAGGCGCTGATGACGGCGGTACCGAGCCTGACGCCCTCGGTCCGCACGGCGACCGCCGAGAGGTAAGTGAAGGCGTCCCAGTCCTGCCCCTCGTGGAACCAGCAGATCTCCAGGCCGCGGTCGTTGGCGGCGCGAACGACCTCGACCATGCGGTCAACGGGGAGCGGTGCGTCGATTTGGAGTCCAAGTCTCGGCATGATTAGAAAACCGCGATGGGGTTGAGCGGCGAGCCCGTGCCCCCCACGACGTTGAGCGGGGCCGCGGTCAGCATGAACTCGTAGCGGCCCTCCTCCTCGCAGGCCTGGGCGAGGGGTTCGAGCAGGCAGCTATCGAGCAGCACAATACCGAAGGTGAAGAGAGCGGTGTGCGGTGTGTTGTCGCGTGTCCCGTATTCGTTGGGGAAGGCGTCGTGCATGTCCCAGGCGAGGACGGCGACGTCGCGCTCGCGGAGGAACTTGTTGCACGAAGCGCCGAGTCCGGGCCGGCTCCCCTCCGTCCTGTACGCGCCCCCGGCCCCGCGCCCCGAGTAGACCACCACCGCGTCGCCGGGCCCGACCTCCAGGCCGAGCTGCTCGACGATTTCGTCGAGCTCCCAGTTGAGCACGGGGGTATCCGGCGTGACGCAGGGGACGCCGCGGTACTTGGGCACGTTGAGGAAGACGCCGCGGGTGAGGATGCCTTCCGACCAAGCCTCGATGCCGCCGGAGGTCGCGCCCCGCGTGGTGATCATCTTGTCGGGGTCGACGCCGTCCCAGCCGCCCCCTTCGACGTCCCAGAGGTGGCAGAGCGCGTCGACGTGGGTGGTGGAGACGGTGTGATAGTCGGTGCCGTAGAAGTCGCAGGCCTCGCCCCGCAGGCCGCGGTCGATGGTGTAGGTGTAGTGAAGGGCGGGGCGCTCATTGTCGGGGCCCGCCACGGTGGGAAAGACCTGACTGAGTGAGACCTGCCGCCCCTTCTTCACCAGGCTCGCGGCCTGGACGACCTTCTCCGGCGTCACCAAGTTCATCGTGCCCTTGGCGCCGTTCTCGCCCCACCGGCCCCAGTTCCGGCCCTCGTTCATTAGCTTTTCGAGCTCCGCTTCGGTGGGCAGTCGGGGGTCTGGCATCGCTTCGCTCTCCTTGGGCCGCTTGGCCGCCGTAGGTTGGGGTTAGTCGCTGGACAGCAACTCAGGGCCGTCGGCCCGCACCAGGAGTTGGTCGCCCCAGATGCCGCAGGAGCCGGTCTCGGCCTGGATCAGCAGCGGGTGCATGACCATGTAGGCGTTCTCGGGAATGACGGTGTCGTCGGTGGCGGTGATGCTGAAGCCTTCGCCAATCGTCATGCCGAGACCGTGACCGAACCGGACGCCCGAATAGTCGAACCCATAGCTCTGGGCCACGGCCAAGCCCGCGGCGTAGAGCTCCTTGGGCGTGACGCCCGGCCTCACCAGCGTAAGCATCTTCTCGTGGGCCGCCTTGGCGGCGTCCCGTATGCGGAGCTTCTCGGCGCTCGTCCCGCCGACGGCGGCAGTGCGGCAGACCTGTCCGTAGTAGCCCTCGTAGCGCGCGTTGACTTCGAGCGCCACGATATCGTCGTCCTCGAACACTAGGTCGTGGCGCTGATGGCCCCAGACCCAAGGCTCGCCCGCGCTCATGTAGAGGCCTACGAGCTCGGCCCCGGCCATCCGCGCGGCATGCTCGCAGAGCGCCACCGCGTCGGCTTGGCGCACCCCCGGCTTCGCCGCCTCCAAGAAGGCGTCCATGCCGACCTTCGACACCCGCGCCGCCTCCCGGATATAGGGCTCCTCGGCCGCCGACCGTGCCAGCGCCGCCTTGTGCACCAGGCCGGAGACGTCCACTAGCTCGGCCCGCGGCAGCGCCCGCCGCAGCCCGTCGATCGTGGTGTAGGGAAGGAAGCGCATGCCGTCGATGCCGAGCTTGCCCTCGGAGAAGCCGCCCTCCGCCAACGCCTCCGCGATAGAGGCATCCCAGTCGCGGGGCGAGCCCGAGCCCACGTTGGCCTTCACGTTGGGGACCGGCGAGCGCCGCCGCGCCAGCCCCACCTGGCAGTTGGCGAACCCGCTGCCGATGACCAAGGTGGGGTCGGCGTCGAGGGTGTCCACCAGTACCGACAGCAGCGCCGAGTCGACGACGTTGAAGAAGTTGGTCAGATAGCGGACCGTGCCGCCCTCGACGATGCTGTCGGAATCGACGACGACCAGGGCGGAAAGTCCTCGGGCCCGCGCGGCCGCGCGGGCGTTTTCGATGCGGCGCGAGAGCTCCTGAGCGTCGAATGGTGTGTGCGTGGCGTTGACCATCATTGCTGCTCCTGCGAAACGTCGCTAGCCGATCCAGGGCCGGCCCGCGTTCAGGCGCATCTCGATTTCCCGTCCGATGGAGAGGTTGAGCACCTTGTGACCGCCCTCGCCGTGCTGAATGCCGATGGCGTCCCGCACCAGCTTCTCGATGGGCACCCCACGGATCACGCCGTAGCCGCCGAACAGGTCGAGCGAGTGCAGCGCGATCTTCAGCGCGGTCTCGGCACAGAAGACGCGGTTGGCCTTCAGGAGGTTGCGGTCGATCTCCTCCCCGTGACTCACCATCCACGCCGCGCGCCAGATCAGGCTCCGCGCCGCCTGCAGCGAGGTGTACATCTCCGCTATGGAATGCGCCACCGCCTGGTGCTGGATGATGTTCTTGCCGCCCTGACGCCGCCCGTTGGCGTGGTTGACCCCGGCGTCGAGCGCCGCCCGCGCCAGCGCCACGAGGTGCGCCGGGACTTCGATGTTCCCCGCGGCCTGATACCGGCCCAGCTCCGGCGGCAGGTAGGCCTCGCGGCCCCCAAGCAGGTTCGCCGCGGGAATCCTGGCGTCGTCGAAGAACAGCTCGGCCTGGTGGTAGGCGCGCCACCCGATCTTGTCGTGGACCGTGCCCACCCGGACGCCGGGCGTCCCCTTCTCGACGATGAGGTAGCTGACCCCCTCCGAGGCGCGGACGCTGGGGTCGGTGCGCACCCGGGGAATCCAGACCGAGGCGTTGTCGACGTGCGACCCCCACTGCTTCACCCCGTTGACGACATAGTGGTCGCCGTCGCGGATCGCGGTGGTCATGATCCCCTCGCCGGCGGGCGCGTCGTAGTAGCCCATCACGTCGGCCCCTACGTTGGGCTCGGTGACGGGGAAGGAGAGAAGGAAGTCGTCCTCGTCGCGGTAGCGGGGAAGGTAGCGCTCTTTCTGGTCCTCCGTGCCCGCGACGAAGAGCAGCGGGGCGATCTTCCAGTTCTGCGAGAAGATCTTGGAGCAGCTCACGTCCTCGTACGCCAATTCGTCGATGACGATGAGCTGGGAGAGCGCATCGGCGCCGACGCCGCCCCATTCGGTGGGGAGGGTCAACGTCCGCAGGCCGAGCTGCGAGCCTTTTTTGATCAGGTCCCAGGGGAAGTTGTCGGCGACCTCGCCTTGGTCCATCGCCATGGCGACGGGGCGGATCTCGTTGCGGGCGAAGTCGCGCGCCAGCCGTTGGAGGGCGCGCTGCTCCTCGGTCAGGTCGAATTCGAGCATAGCGCGCCATAGTGTACACGCTCCCGCGACGAGCGGGGCCTCCCCCTCCCCAAGGAGACCTTTGCGTAACTGGGACTTGACCACACGGGTGGCGGTCTTCGATAGGGTGTGGCGGTTGCGAGGGGGCCCCTCATCTCAATCTTCTCCCGGGGGGAGAAGAGGCAAGACCTCCCGGCTCCACCCATCTCAGCCCTCGGACGGGTCAACGTAAGGGTCTCCAAAGGAGCGAAAACACTCCCCTCTGATACAATGGCTTACAAACCAGGGACGCCGGAAGCCGCCGGCGTCCCTTTCGAGCGCACACCGCCCCATGCCGCCGACGTACGAACCGCGCGCCATAGAAGAGAAGTGGCGCCGCCGCTGGGACGACGACCGGCTCTACCACGCCCCCGACGACGACGCGCGTCCCAAGTGGTACGCGCTGACGATGTACCCCTACCCGTCGGGCGACCTGCACATCGGGCACTGGTACAGCTACGCCCCCCACGACGCCTACACCCGCTTCATGCGGATGCGGGGACGCAACGTTATGTCGCCCATGGGCTTCGACGCCTTCGGGCTGCCCGCCGAGAACGCGGCGATCAAGCACGGCGCGCACCCCCTCCAGTGGACGATGGGGAACATCGAGCGGATGCGCGGCCAGCTCCGCACGATGGGGACCACTTTCGATTGGGACCGCGAAATCGTCTGCTGCCTGCCCGAGTACTACCGCTGGAACCAGTGGTTCTTTCTGAAGTTCTATGAGAAGGGTCTCGCCTACCGCGCCCACGCCCCGGCGAACTGGTGCCCCGGCTGCCAGACGGTGCTTGCCAACGAGCAGGTCAAGGAAGGTCGCTGCGAGCGCTCCGACGACGTGGTCGAGCGGCGCAACCTCGAGCAGTGGTTCTTCCGCATCACCGACTACGCCGAGGAGCTCCTCGACTTTGGCGGGCTCGTCGATTGGCCCGACAAGATCAAGACCATGCAGCGCAACTGGATCGGGCGCAGCGAGGGGGCGCGGCTCACCTTCGACCTCTCCCATCACGGTATCGAGACGAAAGAGATCGAGGTCTTCACCACCCGCCCCGACACCGTGTTCGGCGTCACCTTCATGGCCCTGGCGCCCGAGCACCCCCTCGTCGAGCAGTTGACCGCCCCGGAGCGGCGCGCCGAGGTCGAGGCCTACGCCCGCAAGGCGCGCGCCGAGACCGAGATCGAGCGCATGTCCACCGAGCGGGAGAAGACCGGCGTCCCCATCGGCGCCGACTGCGTCAACCCCTTCAACGGCGAACGGGTCCCGATCTACGCCGCCGACTACGTCCTCCTCGGCTATGGGACGGGCGCCGTGATGGGCGTTCCCGCCCACGACCAGCGCGACTTCGAGTTCGCCACCAAGTACGGCCTGCCCGTGCGGGTCGTCATCTCTCCGCCCGATTGGGACGGGTCGCCGCTCGACGAGGCCTACCTCGACCAGGGCGTCATGGTCAACTCGGGGCGCTTCGACGGTATCCCCGGCCCGGACGCATTCGACGCCGTGACCGACTTCGCCGAGGCCGAGGGCTTCGGCGCGCGCGCCATCACCTACCGCATGCGCGACTGGCTGATCTCCCGGCAACGCTACTGGGGCACCCCGATCCCCATCATCTACTGCGACGGCTGCGGCGCCGTCCCCGTCCCCGAAGACCAGCTACCCGTTCTGCTCCCCGGCGACGCCGAGTTCCGCCCCACCGGCGAGTCTCCCCTGACCCGCCACGAGGGCTTCCTCCACGCCGATTGCCCGCACTGCGGGGGGCCGGGGCGCCGCGAGACGGACACGATGGACACGTTCGTCGACTCGTCGTGGTACTTCCTGCGCTACGCAAGCCCGCACTACGCCGGCGGCCCCTTCGACCCCGCGCTCGTCAAGCAGTGGGCCCCCGTCGACCAGTACACCGGCGGCGCCGAGCACGCCGTGATGCACCTTCTCTACGCCCGCTTCTTCACCAAGGCCCTCCGCGACCTGGGAATCATCGACTTCGGCGAGCCCTTCCTCCGCCTCTTCAACCAGGGGATCATCCTCGGCGAAGACCACGAGAAGATGAGCAAGAGCCGGGGCAACGTGGTCAACCCCGACGACGTCGTGGCAGCCTACGGCGCCGACGCGGTGCGCGCCTTCCTCATGTTCATCGGTCCCTGGGACCAGGGCGGCGCGTGGAGCCCGACGGGTATCCAGGGCATGTCGCGCTGGCTGAACCGCGTCTGGGCCCTCGCGGCCCGCGACGCCGCGGGTCTTCCCTCCACCGCTGCCGACGGTGACGGCCTGGAGCGCCTGCGCCACAAGACGATTCGCAAGGTGACCAACGACCTCGACCGCTTCCAGTTCAACACCGCGCTCGCCGCCCTGATGGAGTACTCCAACGAGCTCCAGCGCGTCTGGGACGCGGGCGCGGCGGACGCCGGAGCGTGGCGGCAGGCCATCGAGACCTTGATCATCCTGCTCGCGCCGACCTGCCCCCACATCGCCGAGGAACTCTGGGCGCTGGCGGGCCGCGACTACAGCATCCACAACCAGCCGTGGCCGTCGTGGGACGACGCCATCGCCGCCGACACCGAGATCACCCTCGTAGTGCAGGTGAACGGCAAGATGCGCGACAAGCTCACCGTCGAGGCCGGCATCGGCGAAGAAACCGCGAAGGGCCTCGCCTTCGCCAGCGAGCGCGCCGCCGCCCACGTCGGCGGCAAGACCGTCCGCAAGGTCATCTACGTCCCCGGCAAGCTGGTCAACATCGTCGTCGGCTAGCGCGGGCGGGCGCAGGCGCCGCCTGCCAGCCTATGGATTCGGTGCACTGGCGACTGCCGACTATCGCCATCAACCACCGTTGAATGAGGACGGTGAGGAGACCCATGACCAACAAACAAGCGAAAAGCCCTGAGACAATCACCCTTACAGCTGCGCAACGGGAACAGATCGCCGAATGCCTGGTGAACGAACGCGACACGCATAGCATCTTGGACCGCCGATTTGCAACCCTCCGTATATCAGAACCACCTCCACAAGAATCAGACGAGTACAAGAGGCTTGGGCTTAAGCTGGGCATAGACTACAGTGTTTCGCGCCCATCAAAGCGAGATCGGCTGCTGCACGCTGTAGAAGAAATGTACAGGCGAAGTCGTGGCCAGGGAGTGTTACACCTCGTCCGTACCCTCCACGATCCTGTTGCCTATTCTGGCAATCCTGACAGCTTCAGGATGTTTTGCGCCCGCATCAATCGGATCTTCCGCTTTTCCGGTGTCGAATACAGGGATGACGGTAAGTTCCACCGGGTAGGCCAGACGCGCGATTTGTCAGAGGCCGAAAGGAGAGCCAGGGCTGTAGCGAATAAGCTATCTTCCCGGCGGATCCATTCTGAGGTTCAAAGGTATTGCAAGGCTGAATATATGGAAGAGAACTACTTCCATGCTGTATTTGAAGCAGCTAAAGGGCTGGCTGAACGCATTCGCCAGAAGACTGGATTGGAGGTTGACGGCGTTAACTTGGTGAAGCAATCCTTCGAGCGGCCGAAGGCCGGTCTTCCCAAACTAGCTTTCAATTCACTTGCTAGCGAGACAGAGCGGAACGAACACGACGGTTTCACGGACCTCCTGCTCGGCACGTTCAGGCTATTTCGGAACCCAATCTCCCATACACCTAAGGTGAATTGGCACCGCAATACGGACGATGCGGTTGACTGTCTCACATTGATCTCCCTTCTGCACTTCGCCCTTGACGAGTGCTATCCAGTCCCCACAAACCCATGAAGGAAGCGTCCCTGCCCGACGGGCCCTTTCTGCAGCGGCCGCAGAGGCCAGAACGCCAACCATGCAGAGCGACGCCAAGACCGTAGCCGAATACCTGTCCAACCTGGACGATGTCAGGCGGGAGGCCATCTCCGCCGTCCGCGGCGTCATCCTGGACAACCTGCCCGACGGCTACGAAGAAGCGATGCAGTTCGGGATGATTACCTACGTCGTCCCGCTGAGCGTGCTTGCGGACACCTACAACGGCCAGCCGCTCATGTACGTTGCCCTCGCATCGCAGAAGCGGCACATGTCCCTCTACCTCACCAACGTCTACGGGGATGAATCGGTCGAGCAGTGGTTTCGAGAGCGCTACCGTGCGGCGGGCAAGAAGCTCGACATGGGCAAGTCATGCGTTCGCTTCAGGAAGCTCGACGACCTCCCCCTAGCGCTGGTCGGCGAGGTCGTCGCCAAGACGCCCATCGCCGACTTCGTCGAGATCTACAAGGCATCCAGGTCAGGCCGCAGCCGCAAGTAGTACACCCTCCGGGGGTCTTCTCAGTGGGGTGACGTCGCCCGAGCCTCACCCCGAAGCAGCCGCAACGGAGACCCTTGCAAAACTCCGTCGAGGGGAAGAACGCCGCCCGCTGGCCTTGGGAAAGGGAGGCGGCGCGGGGTCTTGCCCCCTCTCTCCCGCTGGAGACCCTTGCGTAACCGCCCCTTGGACGGCAAGGGTTGGGAAACGAGCGGGGGCGGGGAGGTCTTGCCCCCTCTCCCGCTGGGAGAGGGTTGGGGTGAGGGCGAGGGGAGGCGGGGGCCGCCCGACCTTGCTGAAGCCCAACCGCCGAGTTACGCAAGGGTCTCCAACGGGGCTGCCCCCCCTTGCGTGACCTGCGTCCACCGGCTCTGCCGGCAGCAGGGGCTGATTAGACGAAACCGCGAAGATGGACCGCCCGGGCTACCCGTTCCACTCCGATGTCGAAGGCCGCCTGCCTCAGGGTTAGCCCTCCTCCTTGGGCCCGGGCCACCACGGCGTGGTAGGCCGGGACAATCAGGTTGTAGAGCTCCTCGTTGACCCGCTCCTCGGTCCAATCAAACTGCTGAATGTTCTGCGTCCACTCAAAGTACGAAACGGTAACCCCTCCGGCGTTTACCAGCAGGTCGGGCAGCGCTTGTATGCCCCGTTCCTGCAGGACCAAGTCCCCCTCGGGGGTGGTGGGGTGATTGGCGGCTTCGAGCACGACCTTTACAGGCAAGTGGCGTGCCGTTTCTTCGGTAATTACGTTTTCGATGGCAGCGGGAACGAAAACGTCGGCCTCCATCTGCAAAACGTCACTAGGGGCGCAGCGCTCCCCGCCGGGGAACCCGTCTACCGAACCGTTGCGCGCCACAAAATCAACCAACTGCGGAATGTCCAGCCCGGCGCTGTTGTAGACCGCGCCGCGGACGTCGGCCACTGCATCGATTCGCGAGCCCTCCTCGTGCGCCAAGCGGCAGAACCAAGATCCGACGTTGCCAAACCCTTGGACGGTGATATGGGCTTGGGTCAGATCCAGTGACAGGTCCCTAGCTGCTTCCTTCAAGACAAACAGTGCACCGCGTCCGGTGGCCGACTCCCGTCCCAGGGACCCCCCAACTTCAACTGGCTTGCCGGTCACTACGGGTAGCGTGTAGCCGTGGATCTGGCTGTACTCGTCCATCATCCATGCCATCGTCTGGGCATTCGTGCCCATATCGGGTGCGGGGATGTCGCGATAGGGGCCCAGAAGGTGTTGGATGTTCTGGGTATAGCGCCGGGTAACACCATTGAGCTCCCGCTCGCTGAGGGCCGAAGGGTCCACTTGAATACCGCCCTTGGCCCCGCCGAAGGGCAGGTCCAGCAGCGCGGTCTTCCAGGTCATCAGCATGGCCAGGGCTCGCACTTCGTCCTCGTCGGCCAGAGGGTGGTATCTCAGTCCCCCCTTGTAGGGCCCCCGGGCCCCATTGTGCTGCACGCGATATCCCTGCAGCACTTCTATCCGTCCGTCGTCCATGCGCACCGGCAGCGATACCCTGACGTCTCGCCAGGGTTGCTGCAACATGCGACAAATTCCGGCGTCCAAGCCCAGCCGCGCGGCGGCGGCATCGAAGTGGCCCATCACATCGTCCTGGGCGCTGCGCTCTTTACCTGGAGTACTCATGCGTCACGCTCCCTGCGGCAACCCTTGCCTTACGCCTTACCCTTCGCCCTTCAGCCGCCCGCCGTGCCTACGGACCTAGTCAAGGTTCTCAATGAATAGTATCGAGTGCCGCTATCGGGAGCGCTACCCTGCGGCGGGCAGGTCAGACCGCGCCCGCAGGCAGGAGCGATTGACACCCCGCCCACCGCTCGCGATCATCGCGGCGGGAGGGTCGCCATGACCGCACACCGCGTTATCGACGCCGACGGACACGTGAACGAGCCCGAGGGCCTGTGGGCCGAGCGCCTGCCCGCGCGGTACCACCGCATGGCCCCGCGGCGGGCGCGGGACTCGCAAGGGCGCGTCCGCCTCTTCATCGCGGAGGAGCTGCAGCCCTTCCTACCCAGCCTCGGCATGGAGCAGGCCCAGCGGCCCGGCGGCGTCGACCCGGCCGCGCGGCTCGTCGACATGGACTCCGAGGGAATGGACGTCGCCGTCTGCTTCACTTCAGTCGGCCTCTTCTTCGGCGGCGTCGGCGACCCCGATCTCAACGCCGCCCTCTGCCGCGCCTACAACGACTGGCTCTACGACTACACCCAAGCGGCCCCCGACCGGCTCGCCGGCGTCGCGATGGTCCCCCAACTGGACGTGGGGCTGGCGATGGCGGAGGCGGAGCGGGCCGTCCGCGACCTCGGCTTCAAGGCCGTCATGTGGCGTCCCAACCCCATCGCGGGCCGCGACCTCGACCATCCCGCACTGACGCCCTTCCTCTCGCTCCTGGAAGACCTAGGCGTGCCGCTGGCCCTGCACGAGGGGACGTCGCAGAACCTCCCCCAGGCGGGGCTCGACCGCTTCGACAATTACCTCTACCGCCACATGCTCTCCCACCCCCACGAGCAGCAGATGGCTTGCATGACCCTCATCTGCGGCGGCGCGCTCGAACGGCATCCCCGGCTGAAGGTCGTCTTCCTCGAATCGGGGGCGGGTTGGATCGCCCACTGGCTCGACCGCATGGACCACCACGTCGAGCACTGGGGCTACACCAGCGGCCCCCTCGCCATGAAGCCGTCCGAGTACTACGCTCGCCAATGCTTCATCTCCGCCGACCCCGACGAGCCGATCATCCCCGGCTTGGTCCAAGCCCTGGGCGACGACACCATCGTCTTCGCCTCCGACTACCCCCACAGCGACAGCACCTTCCCCGGCGTCGTCGCCGAGCTCAGCGACCGCGCCGACCTCACCGAGGAGACAAAGGCGAAGATCCTCGGCGAGAACGCCGCCCGCCTCTACGGCCTGTAGGGGCGGGGCCTACGGTGGGGCCTTCTGGGTTGCGGGCAGGGTACCGGGCCAGTATGATTTAACGACTCAGGAATTCATACCGGAGAGATCATGCAAATATCTGAGCGGGGTCAGATCACCATCCCCAAGCACCTTCGAGAGCGGTTCGGGATGCACCACAAGGTCGAGGTCGAGATCAGTCCGACCGAAGATGGCCTGCTCATACAGAAGCGGACGACGGCGAAGCACCCGGTAGACCGCGTATATGGGATCCTTGGCGCGGGGGCACTCGGTGACGGTGTCAGCGTGGACGACTACATTGAGGAAATCCGGGGGAGATGATCACCGCCGCCGATACCAACGTCCTGTTGGATATATTCATAGCGAGTGACGAACACGGCCTTCAGTCTCGAGATTGGCTTCGAGAAGCCTACGACGCGGGGGCGGTCGTCGTGTGCGATGTCGTCTACGCCGAGCTCGTCCCGTCGTTCGGCGACCGGGCTTCGCTGGACGACGCGCTGCGCGAGATCGGCGCAGCCCTCTCGCCGATCAACTCCGCAATGGCTTACGAGGCGGGCCTCCGCTGGAAACGGTACCGCGGCGCCGGTGGACCGCGGGAGCGGATCATCACCGACTTCCTAATTGGCGCTCACGCAGCGTCGGCGGCTGACGTCTTCCTGACCCGGGACCGTGGGTTCTTCTCCACATATTTCCCGGAGCTGCGCCGACCCACGCCCCGATAGCCACTCCCGCAGGCTGAACGTGGGCACCCCACGGGCGTTGACCTCCGCCGCCCGACGGGCTACCGTCCCACGCGGGCGCCCTCGCGCAGACTTCAGACGGGCGCCCCGAGGGGAGACGGCTATGCCGGTCAAGGCCTTCGATCACGTGGCGCTCCCGACGGCGGATGCAGAGCGGTTCCTGGAGTATTACAAGCGCCTCGGCTTCACCTTCATCAACGAGGAGAAGTGGCGCCGCGGCGAGAGCCCGATCTTCTCCCTACGCATCGGCGAGCACAACATGATCAACGTGCATCCTGAAGGCTTCACAGCCAACCTGCGCGGTCAGACCGCCGAGCCCGGGTGCGGCGACCTCTGCTTCGTGTGGGACGGCACCGTGGAAGAGGTGCAGGAGATGCTGGACAAGGCCGGCGTGGAGTCCGTGTCCGGGCCGGTCCCGCGCTACGGCGGCCGCAACGGAGGGGCCACTTCCTCGACCAGTATCTACATCGTCGACCCTGATAAGAACCTCATCGAGTTCATGGTCTACGACAAGTAGCTCGACGGCAGCCCTGACGCGCGATGAGCTACCAGACGGTCCGCTACGAAGTCGATGACGCCGGCGTCGCCGTGGCGACGCTCGACCGCCCCGAACACCGCAACGCCCTCGACAGCGTGATGCGCCGCGAGATCGTCGAGGTCTTCGCCCGCGTCAACGACGACCCCGACGTCCGCGCCCTAGTGCTGACGGGCGCGGGAGAAGAATACTTCTCGGCGGGGGCCGATCAGAAAGAGCGGGCCTCGGGCGGCGCCATGCCGTCGGAGCAGATACGGCGCAATCACCTCCACCCCACCAACGCCCTCTCCGCGCGGCTGCAACAGGTCGAGAAGCCCGTCGTAGCCGCGGTGAACGGGACCTGCGTGGGCGGAGGGCTCGCCCTCGCGGCGGGGTGCGACGTGGTCCTGGCCTCGGAGAACGCCCGCTTCCGCGTGGCCCACGCCGCGCTCGGCGTCGGCATCCTCGACGCCCTGGGCTGGCTGCTCCCCCGCCACATCGGTCCGCAGCGCACGTTCGAGCTCTACGCCACCAACCGCATCATGGACGCCGCCGAAGCGAAGGAGGCGGGCCTGGTCTTCAAGGTCACCCCGCCCGACGAGCTCATGCCCGAGGCCCTGAAGCTCGCGCGGGCCTTCGCCGCCGGCCCGCCGCTCGGCATGACCATGACCAAGCGCGCCATCCTGCGAGGCCGCGGCCGCGACCTCGACGACTACCTCGAGTTCGAGCGGCTGGCGTACCAGGTCTGCTACTACTCCGAGGACTCGAAGGAGGCGCGGCGCGCCTTCATCGAACGCCGCCAGCCAAACTACCAAGGGCGATGACGACAAGGACGGGAAGGAACGGCCATGAATAAAGTCGCGTTGATAACGGGAGCGAGCCGAGGCATCGGCAAGGCAATCTGTGCCCACCTCGCCCTCGAGGGCTTCTCCATCGGGGTGACGGCGCGGTCGGTGACCGAGGGCGACATGACGCCGTATCCGGGCACGATCCACGAGACCGCGGCGTTGGTGGAGTCGCTCGGCGGGCGGGCGCTGCCCATCCGCTGCGACGTCGGCGTCCCCGACGACATTCAGGGGGCCGTCGAGAAGACGCTGGCCGCCTTCGGCCGCATCGACGTCATGATCAACAACGCCCGCTACGAGGGGCCGGCGAACTGGGAGAAGATCGAGGACCTCGAATGGGAGGCGATCAGCACGGCGATCGACTGCAACTTCAAAGCCCCGCTCATGTTCATGCGCCTGCTGATCCCCCAGATGGCCAAGCAGGGTGGCGGCCTCTTCATCAACGTGACCACCGGCATAGAGGGGCACCTGTCGAACCAGAACATGCCGGGACAGGCGTCGACCAGCCTCCTCTACCCCAGCACCAAGGCCGGCCTGAATTGGACCACGATGCTGCTCGCCAAAGAGGTCAGGGAGCACAACATCTCGGTTGTGGGTCTCCAGCCCGGGGCCACGCTGGTGGAGCGCGTAACCGTCTCCAAGGAGGCCGGCATGGGGTACAACCTCCCCCGCCGGCACTCGGTCCACATGCCCTGCGTCGTCGTCTCCCACCTGGCCACGTCGGCGGACGCGATGCCCTACAACGGCACGATCATCGAGGCCCACGACTTCGCCCTAGAGCACGGCCTGATGACGGAGGACGAGATCGGCCACCCCTTCAAGGAAGGCGAAATCTACGACGCCTACGCCGAGCCCTACTGGCTCGCCCTCCGCCAAGCCCGCACCGCGCGCGACTAGGCGCCGCTCCGCCCCAAAGCCTCTCCCCCTCTGGGTCTGCTCCAAGCCTCTCTCCCTCTGGGAGAGACTGAGAGAGGGCGCGCGCCGCAGGCGCGCGGGCGCCCAAAGGGCGCCCCTCCGGCCTCCGCATCAACCGGCCCCGGCGGTTACGCAGCGATCCCTGTCGCCTTACTCGGCCACCGCCGCCACGCCAGACCCCGTAGAGGACACCATCGAACGGGCGCGCGAGGAGCGGGGTGGGCTACAATCGCTGAAAGCCTCGCCGCGGGACGCGCTGGTCACGGGGCGCGCTTTTACAGTACCTCACTGGGTGTGAGCATGTCGCAACGCATCGGCATCGACCTGTCTCGAGACCTTGCCGACTGTTGTCACCAATGGTTGGAGGATATGGGCTACGGCGTAACTACCATCGTCGATGATGTCGAAGCGATACGTACCTGCCTCAATGTGCGCAGGAGACTAGTGCCCTTGCTACCACGACGGGTCCTAAAGGCGAAAGACCTCGCTTGTCCTCCTGAACATGCTCGAAGCCTGGCCAAGATCGAACACGTAATTCAAGAGGGAGACGACCTTACCCCTTACTTCAGTAGAAAAATCAAGTCCCTTGAGTACAATGATGGGCTACTAAACCACTGGGGTATTCATCATCTTCACCTTGGCACGGAGTTGGAATCGGACGGCTTCATGCAGCGGACAGAAAGGCTGCTTTTCTGTCGGTTTCATGCTGGACATGCATATCTGATAGATGTACTGCCCCACGAGGGATCCTGGACATTGCAGAGGTTGATCAGGACGCTGCATGACAATTGGCCCGATTCGATAAAGCATCTCCGCCTTCACGGTATTGCAGCAGACCATCTTGAAGATGAACAGGTTAAGAATCTCCGAGGACGCAATATCAACCACGTAGTCGGAGTGGCTGATGGCGCAGTCTATGCCCCTTTGGGCGGAGGGACGACCGGTTCCGGGCGCAACCTCCTTGACGTCATGCAGGCCGATCAATGGATCGACTGGGCCTCCCAAAGGGAAGAGGAGATAGTCAGGGACTTCGACGACATTAGGGCAAGGGCACAGACTCGAGGGATTACCTTTCCAGATACGGCCGAGTTCAAGTTGACTGTCAAGGGAGAGACCTTCTGCGCAGTAGAAATACACAGTGGATACACGCTCCCTCTCCGAGGGTCGTAAGGTCAGCGTGCTGGGGGTCAGGTTCTAGGAGACCCATCACCATACCCACCGAGATCGGTCCATTCCGCGGAGGACTGCGCACGGCGGTTGGTGAAGCACCAGGGGCAGAACCGCGTGCCGCGTGAGGGCTGAGTGGAGGGCCGCAGGCGCGCCAGCGCCCGAAGGGCGCCTCTCCGCCCGCCCTCCACAATCTTGACCCTCCGTAGGGCCGGTGCTAGAGTAAATCCCGCTTCCGCAGGGCCTTCGCTGGGCGCGCGTTTCGGCCCAGCGTTCTTTGTGTAAAGGCCCGAGAGAGACACCCCGGAGAGAGGCCAGCCGCATGAACATCGTGTGCTTCGCCAAGCAGGTCATGGACCCCGAGGCCCCAATGGCGAGCTTCAAAATCGACGAAGCGAACAACAAGGTCATGCCCGTCCAGGGCGTGGCCCCCGTGGTCAACGGATTCGACGAAAACGCCATCGAGGCCGCCCTGCGGCTCCGCGAGGAGCACGAGGGGACGATCCGGGTGATCAGCCTGGGCAAGGACCTCGTCCTCGACGTGATCAAGAAGCCGCTCTCCATGGGTGCCGACGAGCTCTACCTCCTGCAGGACGACGCCCTCGAAGAAGGCGACGCCTACTCCATAGCCCGCGC
Source organism: Dehalococcoidia bacterium (assembly GCA_965219875.1). Taxonomy (GTDB): domain Bacteria; phylum Chloroflexota; class Dehalococcoidia; order SHYB01; family SHYB01; genus DAOUKH01. Next base: position 1,077,726 of record CBDCOW010000003.1, read on the forward strand.
CTTGGCGGCGGCGGTCACCAAGCTCGGCGACTACGACCTCATCCTCTGCGGGCGGCAGGCCTCGGACACCGACCGTGGCCAAGTGGGCCCGGCCGTGGCCGCGCTACTCGGCATTCCCGTCATCACCCTGGCGCGCGGCGTCAGCGTCGAAGACGGCAAGGTCATCGTCGAGCGGGTGCGGCAGGACGGAAGCGAGATAGCCGAGGCCACGCTACCCGCGGTGGTGACGGTGAGCAACGAGTTCGGCGAGCCCCGCTATCCCACGCTCCGCGGCATCATGCAGGCGGGCCGCAAAAAGCCGACGGTGTGGACCGCCGAAGACCTCGGTGTCGACACCGCGAGTGTCGGCGCGAGCGGACGGGTGGTCGATCTCGAACGGCTGTTCATTCCCGTCGTCGAGAAGAACGTGGAGTGGATCGACGGCGACAACGGCGGGGAGAAGGGCCGGAGCCTGGCGCTCAAGCTGCGCGAGGCCAAGCTCATCTAGCGCGGGTCCTCAGCACCAACCTATCTGAAACACAGGAGCGGCGAACGATGGCGGACAACCAGGGCATTCTCGTATTCGCGGAGGTCTCCGAGGGCAAGCTCCTCGGCGTGGCCAAGGAAGGCGTCGCCGTGGCGCGGGCGCTCGCCGGGGCCGCGGGCGGCGAGGTCAGCGCGATCGTGATCGGCGGCGGCGTGGGCGAGTTCGGCGCCGAGCTCATCGCAGCGGGCGCCGACAAGGCGCTCACCTTTGAAAACGCCGATCTGTCGTCCTATCAGCCGGACGCCTACGCCCAAGTCATGCTCCAAGCCGTCGAGGCCGTCTCGCCCAAGGTCGTTATCCTCGGCCAAACAGACGTGGGCCGCGACCTGGCCCCGAAGATCGCATTCAAGCTTGGCGGGAGCCTCACCATGGACGCCGTCAATGTGACCATGGACGGCGGAACGCTCCAGGCCACCAAGCCGGTCTACGGCGGTAACGCCCAGGCCACCTACGCCTCGGACGCGGCGCTGCACGTCGTGGCGGTGCGGGTGAAGGCGTTCGAGCCCCTCCCGCCGGACAGCGCACGGAGCGGGCGCGTCGAAGCGCTGGACGCCACGATCGACGAGTCGGCGGTGCAAGTGCGCGTCACCGAAGTGAAGAAGCAGAAGGCCGAGGGCGTGCGCCTCGAGGACGCCAACGTGGTGGTCTCGGGCGGGCGCGGCTTTGGCGGTCCGGCCCCATTCGAACAGCTTCAGGAGCTGGCCGACGCGCTCGGCGGCGCAATGGGCGCCAGCCGCGCCGTCTGCGACGCGGGGTGGCTCCCCCATTCCTACCAGGTAGGGCTCACCGGCAAGACGGTCACGCCGGACCTCTACATCGCCTTCGCCATCTCCGGGGCCAGCCAGCACATGGCGGGGTGCTCGGGGTCGAAGAACATCGTCGCGATCAACAAGGACGCCGACGCGAATATCTTCCAGGAGGCTCGCTACGGCGTCGTCGGCGAGTGGGAGGAAATCCTGCCCGCCTTCACCGAAATGGTCCGCGAGCTCAAGGGCTAGCGCCGCGCCGGAGGAGACGCGATGGACCTCCAGGAGGTCTTTAAGCAAATCGATTCGGCGGAAGTAATCTGCTTCCACTTTCCCTACCTGCGCAAGACGCTGATCGTGGACCCCCGCGCCGACGTGGAAGACCCGCCCCTCGTCAAGCTCGTCGCGATGGCAAAGTCGGCGGAGGAGCGCCTGCGCAGCCTCAAGACCCTCCGCCCCCGCTTCCCCAAGCCGGAGAAGGTCGTCATCGTCCCCTGGCCTCGCTACGTCGAGAGCCTGAAAAACCTCGGCGTGTGGCAGAAACTCGTCGGTCGGGTGGCCTCCGAGGGTCACCCCGAAATGTCGAAGACCTTCGACGAGGTCATGGCCGAGCTCCACCAACTAGAGACCGCGGAGTTCGCCGCCGCCATCACCGGCAACCAATACCACACCATCTGGGAAGCCCCCAAGGACGAGTAGCCCGGCGCCAAAACCTCTCCCCCATCGGAGACCTTCGCCCAACACCGCCACCGTCCGTCATTCCCGCGAACGCGGGAATCTATCCCTCCCGTAGGGGCGATTCGCGAATCGCCCGTTCCCCCAGCCTCAGAGTGGTTACGTAACCTCTCCCCCTGGAGACCTTAGCAAAACTCCGTCGAGGGAAAGAGCGCCGCCCTAGGGCCTTGGGAAAGGGAGGCGGCGCGGGGTCTTCCCCCTCTCCCGCTGGGAGAGGGTTGGGGTGAGGGCGGGGGGAGGCGGGGGCCGCGCGACCTTGCTGAAGCCGACCCGCCAAGTTACGCAAAGGTCTCCCCTGGGAGAGACTGAGAGAGGGCCAGGACAGGGCCTCCACGCCAACACCTCCCCCGCAGGGGGAGCACCTTAAGCCTTTCCCCCTCTGGGGGAAACTGAAAGAGGGCACGCGCCGCAGGCGCGCGGGCGCCCAAAGGGCGCCCCTCCCTTCTTACCCCCTCTCCCACTGGGAGAGGGTTGGGGTGAGGGCGGGGGGCGGGGCGGGGTTCGCCAACGTCGACGAAGCCCGCTATCTCCTTGTGCAAACGTCCCCTAGGGGCGATTCGCGATTCGCCCCCGCCCCAGAGCGACCCAGCCCCGAATTACGCAGGCGACGCGCCGCCCAGATAGCGCCGCAGGAACCCGTCGATGCGCCCCGTGTACTGCTCGCCGGCGACGAAAATAGCGTCGCTGTGGCCGGCGCCCGCCACGGCGTACAACTCCTTCCGCGGCGGCGCGGCCTTGTAGAGGCGAAGACCGTGCTCGAAGGGCACCGTCTCGTCCTCGGCGCCGTGGATGACAAGCAGGGGCACGTCCAGCTGGGGAATCTTGACCGCGTTGTCGAACCGGCCCCGCAGCCACAGCCAGCTCACCAAGCCGATGAATGGGTGCGACACGGCGGCCATCTCGGCTACCGAGAGGAAGGCGGCCTCGATGATCAGGGCGTCCGGCGGTTCGCGCAGCGCCGTCTCGATGGCGGCGGCCGCCCCGAGGGAGCGGCCGTAATAGACGACCGCGCGGGTCCCCTCCCGCTGCCGAGCCCACTCGGCGGCGGCCAGGGAGTCGAGGTAGATCCCGCGCTCGGTGGGCGCGCCCTCACTGCGCCCATAGCCCCGGTAGTCGAACAGCAGGATCGACGCGTCCAGGCCCGCCTGCAATACAGGAATCATATCGAGCCGGTGGCTGATGTCGCCCGCGTTGCCGTGGAAGAAGACCAGCGTCACGCCCGACCCGCCGGGGAAGAACCAAGCATGGAGGCGTACTCCGTCGGCAGCGGTGAGGAAGACCTCCTCGTAGTCGAGCCCAAGGTCCTCGGGGCGCGCGTCGACGCTGCCGGTGGGGCGGAAGATTTGACGGTCGAGGAAGCTGGTCATTCGGGCGCCTCCGGGCCGTTCGGACCGTACCCTATGCTAAAATCGAAGCGTCTTTTTTACCCTTCGATACAAACGCTCGACCGATTCGGAAGGGACTCCATGACATACGTACCTGAGAGAGTGTTGGTTTGCACGCCGCATCCCGACGACGCCGAGATGGGCGTCGGCGGCACGGTGACGAACTGGATGCGGCAGGGAGCCGAGGCCACCCTGGTCGTGGTAACCAACGGCGACAAGGGCTCCTCCGACCTCGAGATGACCTCGGAGCGCCTGGTCGAAATCCGCGAGCGCGAGCAGTTGGCCGCCGCCAAGGTCCTGGGTTGGAAGGAGGTCATCTTCCTCCGTGAGCCCGACGCCGAGGTCGAGGACAACCTCCGCTTCCGCGAGAAGCTCGTGCGGGCGATCCGCAAGACCCGGCCGGACGTGGTGATGACCACCGACCCCCAAAAGCGCACCTTCTACCAGCACCGCGACCACCGCATCACCGGCCAAGTGACCATGGACGCCGTCTTTCCCCTCGCCCGCGACCACCTGAACTTCCCCGAACACATGGCGGAGGGGTTGCAGCCCCACAAGACCCAGTTCCTCTACTTCTGGCACTCGGACGACCCCGACACCCATATCGACATCTCCCAGTCCATCGACCTCAAGATCAAGGCCCTGCTGAAGCACGAGAGCCAGATCGCCGCCCAGCGCGCCGCCGAACTTTCCAAGCACATGAAGGAGCGCGCGCGCGAGTCGGGGAAGGCCCACGGCATGGAGGCCTGCGAGTCCTTCCGCGTCGTCGAGATGCGGCGCTAGCCCCGCTTCTCTCCGTAGACCACGGCAAGGCTCATCTGTTTCCACACGCAATCGACGGACTCGAACCCCGCCTGCCTGAACCAGCGCTCGTAGTCGCGGACGAGGGCTGAGGTTCCTCCCGAATGCCCGGAGCGGACCTTGTGCTCCTCCATGGCCTCGGCGGACACCCCCGCCGCACGCAGCCGCTCGTCGTTCAGCAGCCGGAACCCCTCCCGCAGCTGCGGGCTCGCGGCCTTGAACGTGTCCCCGATCACCAGGGCCCCGCCATCGTTCAGGGCGCCGTGCGCCGCCGCGATCACCACCGGCTTCCGCCGCGGCGGCACGTGGTGAAAAGCGATGGCGGAGACCACGGCGTCGTACCCCGCCCCAAGGTCGGCGGTGGAGACGTCGGTCTCCCGCAGGATGACGCGCTCGCCGGCGAAGGCGAGCTTGGGCCGCGCCAACGCCAGCATCTCGGCGGAGAGATCGAGGGCGGTCACCTCCGCCCGCGGGAACCGTTCGAGCAGCTTCTTGGTCAGCGTGCCCGTCCCCGCCCCTAGCTCGAGGACGCGCCGGAGCTCCCGGCCGCCGAGGGCGGCCATCGCCAGCACCGTCTCGTGCATCTCGCCGTACGTGGGCATCTGCCTGGTGAATGAGGTGTCGTACTCTCCGGCAAGCCGGTCGAAGTGGCTGCGGGAAAGACTGACGTTGCGATGTTCGGCGGGCATCTCCACTCTCCCAACCGCGGTCCAATACGACGGACCGCCTCGTGACATGGCGCAAGTATACGAGGCGGCGCGGGCGGAGAGCAGCCCCGCGTGGGTATAATGGCGGCAGGTTAGGATGGCGGCGGCGAATTGAACGGCGAACAGAACAAATCGACGGCTCACACGCCCGGGAACGGGGGCGCGCCCGACGGCGTCTTCGACCAACTGGGACGCCCCCTCCGCGACCTGCGCATCTCGGTCACCGACCGCTGCAACTTCCGCTGCCCCTACTGCATGCCGGCGGAGGTCTTCGGCGCGCGCTACAAGTTCCTGCCCAAGAACGAGGTGCTGAGCTACGAGGAGATCGCCCGCGCCGCGGCTGTGTTCGCCGGCCTGGGCGTGCGCAAGATCCGGCTCACCGGCGGCGAACCGCTGGTGCGCAGCGACATCGAGCGCCTTGTGGCGATGCTCGCCGCGACGCCCGGCATCGACGATCTCGCGATGACCACCAACGGCTACCTGCTGGCCGAGCACGCCAAGCGCCTCGCCGAGGCGGGCCTCCACCGCATTACGGTGAGCCTGGACAGTCTCGACGACGAGGTCTTCGGCACGATGAACGGACGCGGCTACGGCGTCGCACGGGTGCTCGAAGGCATTGCCGCGGCCGAGGCGGCGGGCCTCCGCCCCATCAAGATCGACGCCGTCGTGCAGCGCGGGGTGAACGACGACGGCGTCGTCGACCTCGCCCGCCGCTTCAAGGGAACCGGCCACATCGTCCGCTTCATCGAGTACATGGACGTGGGCAACCTCAACGGCTGGCGGAGCGAGGATGTCGTCCCCGCCGCGGAAATCCTCGAGCGCATCGGCGCGGCCTTCCCCATCGAGCCCGTGTCGCCGAACTACTTCGGCGAGGTCGCCCGCCGCTGGCGCTACACCGACGGCGACGGCGAGATCGGCGTCATTACCTCGGTGACCGCCCCCTTCTGCGGCGCGTGCACCCGCGCCCGCCTCTCCCCGGAGGGCAAGGTCTTCACCTGCCTCTTCGGGACCGAGGGGCGCGACCTGCGCGGCCCCATGCGTGACGGGGCCTCCGACGCCGAGCTCGCCGGCATCATCGGCGGGACGTGGCGGGCGCGGGAAGACCGCTACTCCGAGCTGCGCGCCTCCCTCGACAAGCCCGCCGGCCCCAAGGTCGAGATGTACCATATCGGCGGATAGCCGCGGCCCGCGGACGGAACGTGACCACGCAACTCCTCATCGCGACGACGAACCGGGGCAAGCTCAAGGAGTACCGTGAGATGCTCGCCGGTCTCTCTTTTGAGGTGATGAGCCTGGAAGACGCCGGCATCACCCTCGACGTCGAGGAGACGGGCGAGACGTTCGAGGAGAACGCCATCCTGAAAGCCAAGACCTACGCCGCCATGTCGGGGATGCTCACCCTCGCCGACGACTCGGGGCTGGAGGTGGACGCGCTGGGCGGCGAGCCGGGCGTCCGCTCGGCCCGCTACGCCGGCGAAGGCGCTAGCTCGCAACAGCGGAACGAGCTGCTGCTCCGCAACCTCGCGGCGGCGGACGGTGCCGACCGGAGCGCCCGCTTCCGCTGCGTCATCGCGGTGGCCTCGCCCTCCGGCGACTGGGTCCGCACCGTCGAGGGAGCCTGCGAGGGGACGATCGCCCACGAGATGAAGGGCCAGACCGGCTTCGGCTACGATCCCCTCTTCATCGTCCCCGAGTACGGCGCGCACATGGCCGAGTTGAGCATGGAGCAGAAGAACCGCATCAGCCACCGGGGCCGCGCCGTGGAGCGGGCCAAACCGCTGCTGGCGGAGGCAGCCCCGTGATCGAGATCTACACCGACGGCGCGTGCAAGGGGAACCCCGGCCCCGGCGGTTGGGGCGCGGTGGTCATCGACGGCGGCGAGCCGCGCGACTATTCCGGCGGGCCGTTTCCTCGGACGACGAACCAGCGCATGGAGATACTCGCCGCTATCGAGGGCCTATCCCGCACTCCCGCCGGCGCCGCCGTTACCCTGCGCAGCGACAGCACCTACGTGGTCTCCACCATGAACAAGGGCTGGAAACGCCGCGCCAACAACGACCTCTGGGACCGGCTCGATGCGCAGCGCGCCGAGCGCGACGTGACGTTCGAGTGGACCAAAGGGCACGCCGGCAACCCTCTACAGGAGCGCGCCGATGCCCTCGCCAGCGCCGCCGCGCAGGGCGCCCCCCCGCCCTCGCGCCGCGAAGCCCTCTCCCACCTCGACGCCTCAGGCAGCGCCCGCATGGTCGACGTCACCGAGAAGCCGGCGACGGACCGCGTCGCCGTGGCCAAGGGCCGGGTCACGATGCAGCCGGCCACGCTGGAGATGATCATCGCGGGCAACGCCGCGAAGGGCGACGTGCTCGGGACGGCGCGCCTCGCGGGCGTCATGGGCGCCAAAAGGACGCCGGAGCTCATCCCTCTCTGCCACCCGCTCTCCCTCACCAACGTGGCCGTCGACCTGGAGCCGGACGAGGCCGCGAGCGCCATCGAGATAACCGCGACGGCTCGCGTCACCGCCAAGACCGGCGTCGAGATGGAGGCCCTGACCGCCGTGGCCGTGGCCGCCCTCACCATCTACGACATGGCCAAGGCCGTCGACCGCGGCATGCGCATCGAGTCGGTGCGGCTGGTGCGAAAGACCGGCGGCAAGAGCGGCGACCTGGTACTCGAATGACGAGGCCCCAACAGCCAAGAGGCCAGCGCTGATGGGAGACGCCCGGTCGCACATCCTCCTACCGGTGGTGGTCTGCTGGCTCGCCGCGATGGGCGCCCTCTTCCTCCATCCCGCGCTCTGGGCCCTCTTCGCGGTCCTAGCCGCCTTCTTCGCCTACCGAAGCTGGACCCGCGACGCCTCGTAGGCTCCCCCGCCCCTCTGCCTCCCTAGAGACCTTCGCAAAACTCAGCCGAGGGGAGTACACCAGCCTCCGGCGTTGGAGAGAGCAGGGGTGAGAGGTCTTACCTCCTCTCCCAACGGAGACCTTTGCACAACCGCCCACGGGCAAGCATGGGTGGGGCCGGGAGGTCTTGCCTCTTCTCCCCACGGGAGAAGATTGAGATGAGGGGCACCCTCGCAACCGCCACGGGTTATCGAAGTCCGCCACCTTCGCGGTCAGCACCCCGGTTACGCAAAGGTCTCCCACGGGAGAGAGTTGGGGTGAGGGCGGGGGGAGGCGGGGGCCGCGCGACCTTGCTGAAGCCCGCCCGCCGAATTACGCAAAGGTCTCCTCTAGGGAAGACTGAGAGAGGTCCGGGGCGGGGTCTCCACGCCAACACCTCCCCCGCAGGGGGAGCACCTTAAACCTTTCCCCCTCTGGGGGAAACTGAAAGAGGGCACGCGCCGCTGGCGCGCGGGGCGCCCGAAGGGCGACCTTCCCCGACGCCAGGAGAGGTCGGCGCCTAGAACGAGTACTTCTTGGCCCGCGCCTGCTGCTCGGCGAGGAGGCCGGCGATCTCCTGGACTGCGTGGTAGGCGTAGGCGACGTAGTCCTCGGGCGAGAGTTGGACGAGCTTCACCGAGTCGTCGCGCTCCATGCCGAGATCGAAGTCGTTCGGCGCCTCGATCTTCATCGAGAACTCGTACATCTCGCCGTCCTGGCAGACGACGATGCAGCCGCGGTCGGCCTTATTGGCGCCCCCCGGCTCGGCCTCGATGGCGCGCACCTCGATGCTCCCCAAGAAGTAGGGAAAGGGCTCGAGTTTTGTCGCCAATTCGACGAGCGTTTCGTGCAGTTGGTCGGCGGCCCGCTGGACCGTTTCCCTGGACTGTCGCAGACGGGCCTCTGGGTCGTAGCCGGCGCTTGGCATTGGTCGTCGCCTCCTCTGGCGCGGGGAGCGCACGTCAAATTATACGCGAGCCTTCACACCCCCTTGGCGTATGATAGAGCGGTAAGAAGGGGGACGGGGTAGAGAGTCTTAACTTCCTCTCCCAATGGAGACCTTTGCGCAAATCAACCGCGGGCAAGCATGGGTGGGGCCGGGAGGTCTTGCCTCTTCTCCCCACGGGAGAAGATTGAGATGAGGGGCACCCTCGCAACCGCCACGGGTTATCGAAGCCCACGGCTCTCGCGACTCCCCCGCCCGAAAGAACTAAGGAGCATGTCGTCATGACGACCGAGCGGTTGACCATCGAAGGAATGACCTGCCAGAACTGCGTGCGGCACGTCAAAACGGCCCTGGAAGGCGTGGCGGGCGTGGACGCCGCGGTAGTCTCGCTGGAGACCGGCCTAGCGGTAGTCGAGGCCGGCGCCGGCGCGGCGCGAACGGCGATGCAAGCGGCGGTCGAGGCTGCCGGCTACAGGGTCGCCAAAGGCTGAGCCCTATGACCGTTCACGACCGGCCGCCCGCCCTTGAAACGCGGCGGCTGCGCGTGGAAGGCATGACCTGCGCCGCGTGCGTGGGACACGTCGAGCGGGCGCTCCGCGGAGCGCAGGGCGTGGCGTCGGCGAGCGTGAACCTCGCATCGGAATCGGCGATGGTCGAGGCCGACGGCGGGGTGACTTTCGACGACCTGCGCACCGCGGTCGAAGCCGCCGGCTACGCGCTCCGCGAGCCGTCGGACGACGACGCAGGCGCCGACGAGACCGCAGCCCGCGCCTTGCGGGCGCAGCTCGCGCGGGCCGCGGCCGCCGGTGCGGCGGGCCTCTTCCTGCTCCTCGCCGGCTTCGGCGTCCTGCCCGGCATCGACGGCCTGACCGACCAGACACGCTTCTACGTCATGTTCGCCGTGGCCGCGCCCGCACTCTTCCTCGCGGGCGGGCCCATCTACGCGGCGGCGTGGAACGCGGCCCGCCATCGCTCCGTCAATATGAACACGCTCATCGCCGTGGGCACGCTGTCGGCCTTCGCCGCGAGCACCGTCGCGACGTTCGCCCCCGGCTTCTTCGAGCGCGGCGACCTCGAAGCCACCGTCTACTACGACACCGCGGTGATCATCATCGCCCTGGTTCTACTGGGACGCTATCTGGAGGCGCGGGCACGCGGCGGGACGTCGGCGGCGCTGCGGAAGCTCCTCAGCCTGCGGCCCGATACCGCGAGGCTCGCCGGCGACGACGGCGGGCGCGAGGTCCCCGTGAGCGAGGTGCGCCCCGGCGACCTCCTCGTCGTGCGCCCCGGCGAGCGCATACCCGTCGACGGCGAGATCGTCGAGGGCGCGTCGAGCATCGACGAGTCGATGCTGACCGGCGAGAGCATCCCCGTGGACAAGGAGGTCGGTGGCAGGGTCTTCGCGGGGACGGTCAACGCTTGGGGGAGCTTCACCTTCCGGGCCGAGGCGGTGGGAGCGGAAACGGCCCTGGCCCGCATCGCGGCGCTCGTGGAGCAGGCGCAGACCTCGAAGGCACCGGTCCAGCGCCTCGCCGACGTGGCGGCAAGCTACTTCACCCCGGCGGTAATCATGCTTGCCGCCACCGCCTTCGCTGTCTGGCTGATCGTGGGCCCGCCCCCCGCACTGACCTTTGCGCTCCTCACTTTCATCTCTGTCCTCATCATCGCCTGCCCTTGCGCGCTGGGCCTGGCCACCCCCACTGCCGTGATCGTCGGCATGGGGGCGGCGGCGGAGCGCGGCGTCCTCTTCCGTGACGCAGAGGCGCTGGAGACCGCGCGCGCGATCGACACCGTCGTCTTCGACAAGACCGGAACGCTGACGCGAGGCGTCCCCGCCGTCACCGGCGTCGTGACCCACGGCATGGCGCGGGAAGATCTCTTGCGACGCGCCGCCGCAGTGGAGTCGCGGTCGGAGCACCCCCTCGCCCGCGCCGTCGTCGAGCACGCCGCCGAGGAGGGCTTGCCCATCGCGGCGGCCAAAGAGTTCGAGGCCCTGCCCGGCGCCGGCGCGCGGGCGCTGGTCGACGGCGCTGAGACGCTCGTCGGCAACCAGCAAATGATGGAGCGCCGCGGCGCGCGCCTCAATGGCCTGGAAGAAGCGGCGAGCCGCTTCGCCGCCGACGGCATGACACCCCTCTTCGTGGCGGTGGATGGCGAAGCGCGCGGCGTGATCGCCGTCGCGGACACCCCTCGCCCCGAAGCCGCCGAGGCGGTGCGCGAGCTCCGGCGCCACGGCGTCGAGGTCATCCTGCTCAGCGGCGACCGCCGTGAGACGGTTGAAGCCGTCGCGGCCCAAGTGGGCGTCGAGACGGCCATCGCCGAGGTGTCGCCGGAGGAGAAGGCCGAGCGGATCGCGGCGCTCCGCCGGACGGGGCGGCGCGTGGCCATGGTCGGCGACGGCGTGAACGACGCGCCCGCCCTTGCGGCGGCGGACGTCGGCATCGCCATCGGAACGGGGGCCGGCGCGGCGATGGAGGCGGCGCCGGTCACCCTGCTCCGCGCCGACCTTCACGGCGTGGCCGAAACAATCGGCCTGAGCCGAGCCGCGATGCGCACCGTCCGGCAGAATCTGTTCTGGGCGTTCGCCTACAACGCCGCCCTCATCCCCATCGCGGCGGGAGTCCTGTACCCCGCGTTCGAAGCCGCGGGCGGCGTACCCGGCGGCCTGGAGTTCGCCTTCGGCGAGCGGGGCTTCCTGAACCCCATACTCGCCGCGGCGGCGATGGCCCTCAGCTCGGTCAGCGTGGTGACGAACTCGCTCCGCCTCCGCGGGACGGCCCGCAGGGCGGTTGCATAATTGGCACAATTGGCATAATTGGCGAAATTCGCGCCTTGGGGTGAATAAACGGCGCCCACGGGATTCCTCCCCCTTCTCCTGTTGGAGCCGCCTGCGGGGCCCGCCGGAAGATGCCGTGATCCCGAAAAGCACCCGAAATCTCGAAATTCCTGCAGTCTACGCGGCAGTACCAGGCGGCCACCCTAGAAAAATGCGAGGTGCGCGGGCGGTGAACCGCATTGGAAGATTGGCGCTTCTTCCAAGCACGCGCCGCCGTCGCCAAGCCCCCCGGAGCGCGGAGCGGCCCTAATTCGAGGAGAATCCGCCGTCGGCGCCGCTCTGCCGCAGGTGTTCCTCAACGTCCTTGACCAGCGACTCGCCGCTGGGGAGCGGGCCGCCGCCGGACAACGCCTCGTCGTACTGGCGTTCGAGGCGCTTCACGTAGGCACTGACCTCGACACTGGACGAGATCGCCTTGGTCACCTCAGCCTCAAACCGTTCGCTGCGGCGCTCCAGGGATTCCAGCGATATGTCCAGATTGAAGGCGGAGGCGAGCCACCGCGTCAAGGCCAGGGCCACCTTGTAGTTCGGCGCGCGCTGGACGTAATGCGGCGCATGCCCCCACAGGTTGATGTAGCCAAGATTCCGCCGTCCACACGCCTCCATGAACACCGAAGTAATCCCGATCGGCCCCTGGTACCTGGTCTGCACAATCCGGAGGCCGGCGAGCACGACTTCCAGATCGCTGCTCGTCGTCATGCCGGAGATCGCGGCATCGCGCGTGTGCGGCGTGGCGTCCATCAGGCAGCCCACGTTGAGCACGTACCGCGGCGGGCAGCCCTCCCACGCCGCGAACAGCGTCTCGATGTACGTCCGCCACTTCAAGCTGGGCTCGGCACCGATGAGGAAGAGCAGGTCGTGATCGGCGTCGGCGCGGCGGTGATAGTAGAAGTCGTTCTTCGGCCAGCGAATCACTCGGTCGCCCTGCTCGTTGTTGTACGCCACGGGGCGCACGGACGTGAAGTCGTAGAACTCCTCGGGGTCGATCTCGGCGAACTTCACCGCGCCCAGACGGCGGATCAGGGAGCGTACCGCGCGCGTACCGCCTTCCTGAGCGTCGGCCCAGCCCGCGAACGCGGAGATGAGGACGGGGTTGCGAAGCTCAGGACGTTCGAGGAACCGCAGATGTTCCATGAGGTCGCCTCCTGTTCCACCGGAAGCGCGAATCTCAAGGCGAAGTCTAGCACCGGCGCGGGCGGGCGACAAACCGCGGACGGCGGACCCCGCCCAACAGGTTTGACAACCACCCTGTTACGTTGACTGCATAGTGGTGTCGTGCTAGACTCAACAGGTTAGGCGAAACGCTGTGAAGGGAAGTAGTAGGGGCCTCCGGGCTTGGAGAGAGCTGGCGGATGGTGCGAGCCGGTAACCCGAACCCCGAACTCGTCCTGGAGCGTCTGGACTGAAGCCCGCCGCACGGCGGGTGCGTAGGACGGCGGGGCGGCCCGTTACAGCCCAAGCGAGCGCCCTCGGCGCCGAGAGGACTGAGGGAATTAGGGTGGTACCGCGGGAAGTGCAATCCCGTCCCTAGCTGGGACGGGTTTTTTGTATGGCGAAAGCGGAGCGGCGAAAGCGATAGCGGCGGGTAGAAGGAAGAGATGAAACGCACAGGGTCCCAGATCGTTTGCGAGGCGCTCTTGGAAGAGGGCGTCGATACCATCTTCGGGCTGCTCGGGGGGGCGATACTCCCGCTCTACCAGACCCTCCCCGAATACCCCGGCCTCCGCCACATTCTCGTACGCCACGAGCAGGCGGCCTCCCACGCCGCCGACGGTTACGCGCGGGCTACCGGCAGGGTCGGCGTCTGCTGGGCCACCTCCGGCCCCGGCGCGACCAACCTCGTCACCGGCCTGGCCAACGCCATGATGGACTCGGTCCCCATGGTCGCCATCACCGGCCAGGTGCCCCGGAAGGCCATCGGCAAGGACGCCTTCCAGGAGACCGACGTCACCGGCGTCACCCTGCCGGTCACCAAGCACAACTATCTCGTCATGGACCCCGCCGACCTCGCGGGCACGATCAAGGAAGCCTTCTACATCGCGCGGACGGGGCGGCCCGGACCGGTGCTGATCGACATTCCCAAGGACGTGCAGCAGGAAGAAGTCGAGTACAGCTATCCCGAGACTGTCGATCTGCCCGGCTACAACCCCCATATGCCAGGGCATCCGACGCAGATCAAGAAGGCCGCCCAACTGATCGGCGAGGCCCAGCGCCCCGTGATCATCGCCGGCCACGGCGTCATCATCTCCCAGGCCTACGACGAGTTGAAGACCCTGGCCGAGAAGGCGCAGATTCCGGTCATCACCACCCTGCTCGGCATCAGCGGCTTCCCCGAGAACCACGTCCTCTCCGTCGGCATGCCCGGCATGCACGGCATGGCCTATGCCAACATCGCCATCGACGAGGCCGATGTCCTTATCGGCATCGGGATGCGGTTCGACGACCGCGTGGTGGGCCGCGTCGAGGACTTCGCCCCCAACGCCAAAATCATCCACATCGACATCGACCCCGCCGAAATCGACAAGACGGTGCGCACCACCGTCCCCGTCGTCGGCGACGTCAAGCTCGTCCTCGAACAGTTGAACCGCCAGGTCGAGCCGCGCACCCGCGTCGACTGGGTCAACCGCGTCGATCAGTTGAAACGCGACCACCCTTCCCACGTCATTAAGGACACAGACCTAGTCCTGCCCCAATACATCTGCCGCCAGATCTGGGAGGCGACGAAAGGCGACGCCATCATCGTCACCGGCGTGGGCCAACATCAAATGTGGGCGGCGCAACACTTCAGCTACATCAAGCCCGGCTCGTTCATCACGTCGGGCGGTCTGGGGACGATGGGCTTCGAGGTGCCCGCGGCCTTGGGCGCGAAGGTCGGCAGGCCCGAGGAGACGGTCTGGTCGATCTGCGGCGACGGCGGGTTCCAGATGACGCTCCAGGAGCTGGCGACGATCGTCGAGCACAACATCGACGTGAAGTTCGCCATCTTCAACAACGGCTTCCACGGCATGGTCCGCCAGTGGCAGGAGTTCTTCTACGAGAAGGACTACGTGGAGACCCGGTTCTTCAACCCCGACTTCGTGAAACTCGCCGAGGCGTACAGCATGGCGGGATTCAAGGTCTCCAAGAAGGCGGAGGTACGCCCGATCATCGAGGAGGCCCAGTCGATCAAAGGACCCGTGCTCATCGACTTCGTGGTGGAGTCGGAGGAGAACGTCTACCCGATGATTCCCGCCGGCGCCTCGGTCAAGGAAATGCTGGAAAGGCCGCCCGAAGAACGGCTGATCGATTCAAAGGACGCCTCGACGTGACCTCCACGAACGGATTCAACGACGCAAGCCACAAGCACACCATCACCGCGCAGGTCTTGGACCGCCCAGGCGTCCTCAACCGCATCGCCAGCATGTTCCGGCGGCGCGGATTCAACATCGCCAGCCTCGCCGTGGGCCGCAGCGAGACCCCCAACCAGTCCCGCATGACCTTCGTCATCGACACCGACCAGAGCGAGGTCGTCGAGCAGGTCACCAAGCAGCTCCGTAAGGTCATCGAAGTGGTGAAGGTCACCGACCTGAGCGGCGAGGACATCGTGGCCCGTGAGCTTGCCCTGATCAAGATCAGGGCCGCCTCCTCGTCCCTGCGTTCGGAGGTCGTCCAGATCGTCGAGCTCTACCGCGCCAAGATCGTCGACGTGTCGTCCGACTCGGTGATCGTCGAGGTGACGGGCGACGAGCACAAGATTGAATCGTTTCTCACTCTGCTGAAAGGCTTCGGCATCTCCGAAGTGATGCGGACCGGCAGCGTCGCCGTGCCGCGGGGTAAGAAAGAGCCCCTGAAGCCTGGAGTGCAAAAGGCCAGGCAAAACTAGGCGGCCCGTCCGCACCGTAACCTCAAGGAGACACCGATGGCGAACATCTACTACGACGAGGACGCCGACCTCGGCTTGCTCGAGGGCAAAAAGATCGCGGTCATTGGCTACGGAAGCCAGGGCCACGCCCACGCGCTCAATCTCCGCGACTCGGGGCTGGACGTCGTCGTCGGCCTCTACGAGGGCAGCAAGAGCAAGGAGAAGGCGGAGGCCGAGGGGCTCACCGTGACGAGCGTCGCCGAGGCCGCCGAGGCCGCCGACGTGGTGATGATCCTCGTCCACGACACGATTCAGCCCGACGTGTACGAGAGCGAGATTAAGGAACACCTGCGGCCCGGCGACACCCTCATGTTCGCCCACGGCTTCAACATCCACTTCAAGGGGATCGTGCCCCCCGACTTCGTGGACGTCAGCATGATCGCACCCAAGGCGCCGGGCCACCGGATGCGCGAAGTGTTCGTCGAGGGGTCGGGCGTTCCCGCCCTCCTCGCCGTCGAGCAGGACGCCTCGGGCAATGCCAAGGCCAACGCGCTCGCCTACGGCAAGGGCGTGGGCGCGACGCGTGCCGGCGTCCTCGAGACCACCTTCCTCGAAGAGACCGAGACCGACCTCTTCGGCGAGCAGACCGTCCTCTGCGGCGGCGTCTCCTCGCTGGTCAAGAACGGCTTCGAGACGCTCGTCGAGGCGGGCTACCAGCCGGAGGTGGCCTACTTCGAGACGCTTCACGAGCTCAAGCTCATCGTCGACCTGATGTACCAGGGCGGCCTCAACTACATGCGCTACTCCGTGAGCGACACCGCGGAGTACGGCGACTACACGCGCGGCCCCCGCGTGATCGGGGAGGACGTGCGGAACAAGATGCGGAAGGTACTGGCGGAGATCCAGGATGGGACGTTCGCCCGGGAGTGGATGACGGAATCGCGGGAAGGCGGCGAGCGCTTCCAGGCCCTGCGCAAACGCGACACCGAGCATCAGGTCGAGCAGGTCGGGGAAGAGCTTCGTTCCATGATGAAGTGGTTGGAGAAACCCAAGTCCGCGAAGTAGCGGAAGAGGGCGTCAGATGAAACGGTTCACCCTTCGCACACGCTCCAGCCTCCTGCTCCCCATTGGGGGGTATACATCTTCGACCGTCAACGGAACGAAAGGCTGAGCGCACCTGGCGTTTTCAAGGGGGACCGTATGAACGCCGCGAACAAACGGCCCGGGGCCCAAGACCCCGGCCGAGTCCTGATCTTCGATACCACCCTCCGGGACGGCGAGCAGGCCGCCGGAGCCACCATGACCGCCGACCAGAAGCTCGAGGTCGCCCACCAGCTTGAACGGCTGGGCGTGGACGTCATCGAGGCCGGATTTCCGGTGAACTCGCCGGCCGAGCTTTCGTCCTTCCAGCGCATCGCCGAAGAAGTCCGCGGGCCCATCATCTGCGGTCTGGCGCGGGCCAACCCGAAGGACGTTGACGCCGCCTGGGAAGGGGTGCGCAACGCCGCGCGGGGGCGCATCCACGTCTTCCTCTCCAGCTCCGAGATTCACATCCTCCACCAGCTCCGCAAGGACCGCGAGGAGGTGCTGTCGCTGGCCTGCGAGAACGTGGCGCGGGCGAAGGAGTACTGCGACGACGTCGAGTTCTCGCCGATGGACGCCACTCGGAGCGACCCGGACTACGTCCACCGCCTGCTCGAAGCCACCATCGACGCCGGCGCGACCACGGTCAACATTCCCGACACCGTGGGCTACACCACGCCGGAGGAGTTCTACCAGCTCATCGCTGGCATTAACGAGAACGTCCGAAACATCGATAAGGCCGTCATCTCGGTGCACTGCCATAACGACCTGGGGCTCGCGGTAGCGAACAGCCTCGCCGCGGTGCGCGCCGGGGCCCGGCAGATCGAGTGCACCGTCAACGGTATCGGCGAACGCGCCGGCAACGCCTCGCTCGAAGAGGTGGTCATGGCCATCCGCACCCGCGGCGACACCTACGACCTGACCACCAACGTGGACACGACGAACATCGTCCGCGCCAGCCGCCTCGTCAGCGAGCATACCGGCTTCGCCGTCCAACCCAACAAGGCCATCGTGGGCAAGAACGCCTTCCGCCACGCCTCCGGAATTCACCAGGACGGCATCCTGAAGGACCGCTCGACCTACGAGATTATGAACCCGCGCGAGATCGGCCTCAGCACGTCGCTGGTGCTGGGCAAGCTCAGCGGGCGCCACGCCTTCCGTCAACGCCTGGAAGAGCTCGGCTTCCACCTCGACGACGACGGCCTCAGGCACGCCTTCGAACGCTTCCAGACCGTCGCCGAGAAGAAGAAAGAGATCAACGACCACGACCTCATCTCGCTCGTCTCCGACGAACTGCGCACGATCTCCGAGGACTACCGCCTCGACCACGTGCAGGTCTCCTGCGGCAGCCACGAGATCCCCACGGCGACGGTGCGCATCATCGGCCCCAACGGCGAGGTGTTCCAGGAGGCGGCGACAGGTACGGGCCCGGTGGATGCCTGCTTCAAGGCCGTCGACCGCATCATCGGTGAAGAGGTCTCGCTCGAAGAGTACGCCGTCAACTCGGTTACGGAGGGCATCGACGCCCTCGGCGAGGTCATGGTGCGGATCGAGCGGAACGGCATGACGTACGTGGGCCGTGGCTCTTCGACGGACATCATCGTGTCCAGCGCCAAGGCCTACGTGAACGCCTACAACCGCCTCCTCGCCAACCTCGACGCCCCCCGCACCGCGGAGGCCGTTCCCGCCGGCCCCTAGTCCGGCCGCCCCTGCCGGCGCGGCAACGCGCCGGCGCGTTGGGCGCGCCTGAGGAGACCACCATGCCGCCTCGGACGATGTTCGAGAAGATATGGGACGCCCACGTCGTCCATCAGGAGCCGGGCAAGCCCGCCCTGATCTACATCGACCTGCACCTCGTCCACGAGGTCACCTCCCCGCAGGCCTTCGAAGGCCTGCGCCTTTCGGGGCGCGGCGTACGCCGTCCCGACCTCAGCATCGCGACGGTGGACCACAACGTCCCGACGTGGGAGCGCTCCACGCCCTCGACCGACCCCATCGCGGTGCTGCAGATGGAGACCCTGGACGAGAACGCACGGCACTACCGGCTCCCCTACTACGACATCCACAGCGAAGGGCAGGGCATCGTCCACGTCATCGGCCCCGAGCGCGGCGCCACCCAGCCGGGGAAGACCATCGTGTGCGGCGACAGCCACACCGCGACGCACGGCGCCTTCGGCGCGCTGGCCTTCGGTATCGGCACCTCGGAAGTCGAGCACGTCCTCGCCACCCAGTGCCTGGTACAGGCCAAGCCGAAGACGATGGAGGTCCGGCTGAACGGGCCTCTGCCCAGCGGCGTCAGCGCCAAGGACGTCATCCTCGCCGTAATCGGCGAGATCGGCGTCTCCGGCGCCGCCGGCTACGTGATCGAGTACACCGGCGAGGCGATTCGCGGGCTCTCCATGGAGGGCCGTATGACAGTGTGCAACATGTCCATCGAGGGCGGCGCCCGCGCCGGCATGGTCGCGCCCGACGAGACGACGTTCGCCTACCTCCGCGGCCGCGCGGAGGTCCCACAGGGCGCCGCGTTCGACGAGGCCGTCGCAAGATGGCGGCAGTTGCCCACCGACGAAGGGGCGGTGTTCGACCGGCTGGTAGAGATCGACGCCGCCGGCATAGCCCCCAACGTCACCTGGGGCGTCAACCCCGGCCAGGTCGTCCCCGTCACCGAAGTCGTGCCCGATCCCGAGGCGGCCGCCTCCGAGGCCGAGCGCGGCGCGATACGCCGCGCCCTCGCCTACATGGGATTGGAGGCCGGCATGCCCATCACCGAGATACCGATCGACCGCGCGTTCATCGGCTCCTGCACCAACGCCCGGATTGAAGATCTGCGGGCCGTCGCGGGCATCGTCGAAGGCAAGCGCGTGCACGACCGGGTCGCAGCGATGGTCGTCCCCGGTTCGTTCGCGGTGAAGCGCCAAGCCGAGGCCGAGGGCCTCGACGCTATCTTCCGCGAGGCCGGGTTCGAGTGGCGCGAGGCTGGCTGCTCCATGTGCTTGGGCATGAACCCCGACACCCTCGCCGAGGGCGAGCGCTGCGCCTCGACCTCGAACCGCAACTTCGAGGGCCGCCAGGGCAAGGGCGGCCGCACCCACTTGGTCAGCCCCGCGATGGCGGCGGCGGCGGCCATCGAAGGCCGCTTCGTCGACGTGAGGACGTGGCGATGACGTTCACCATCGCCCTCCTCCCCGGCGACGGCATCGGGCCGGAGGTCGTCGCTCAGGGACGCCGCGTCCTCGACCGTGCCGCCGAGTTGTTCGGCCACGAGGTCCGCTATCACGAAGGCCTGATGGGCGGCTGCGCCATCGACGCCACCGGCGTGGCCCTCTCCGACGAGACCGTCGCGATGTGCCGCCGCGCCGACGCCGTGCTCCTCGGAGCGGTCGGCGGCCCGAAGTGGGACGACCCCAAGGCCAAGACCCGCCCTGAAGACGGCCTGCTCAAGCTCCGCAAAGACCTGCGGCTCTTCGCCAATCTCCGCCCGGTGAGCGCCTACCCCGAGCTGATCGGCGCGACGCCGCTCCGCCCCCATCTCCTGGAGGGGCTTGATCTGCTGGTGATACGCGAGCTGACGGGCGGACTCTACTTCGGGAAGCCCAAGAAGCGCTGGAGCACGTCGCGGGGGCGGCGCGCCATCGATGCCATGGCCTACACCGAGCGAGAGATCGAGCGCGTCGTCCGCACCGGCTTCGAGCTGGCCCGCGCACGGCGCAAGAAGCTGACCTCCGTCGACAAAGCCAACGTCCTTGAGACCTCGCGCCTCTGGCGGGAGGTAACGACCGAGGTCGCTGTCGACTACCCCGACGTCGCCCTCACCCACATGCTCGTCGACACCGCGGCGATGAACCTCGTGCGGGCGCCGGCCGCGTTCGACGTCATCGTCACCGAGAACACTTTCGGGGACATCCTGACCGACGAGGCGGCGGTGCTCGCGGGATCGATGGGGATGCTCCCCTCCGCGAGCCTGGGCGGCAGGGGCATCGCCGCACGCGGCCCCAAGGCGGGGCGCACCTTCGGCCTCTACGAGCCGATCCACGGCAGCGCCCCCGACATCGCCGGCCAGGGAAAGGCGAACCCCCTCGCCATGATCCTTAGTGTGGCCCTGATGCTCCGCTATTCCTTGGGGCAATCAGCGACTGCGGCGGCGATCGAGACGGCTGTCCAGCGCGTGCTGCGCGACGGCCTCCGCACCCCCGACATCGCTGGCCAGGGCGAGCCCACCGTCGATACCGAAGCGATGGGCTCGGCGGTCATCGACGCTCTGGAAGGGCCGTAAGCCCGGTCCCGCCAATTGAGAACTCTTTCACATTCCAGTAGAGTAGAAGCGCTCCCAAGGAGCAGATTCGACCCGGTGAAATCCCCCGCATGACGACGCAAGCCCCAGCCCCAATTGTCCGGGCGGTCGACGTACACAAGACCTACGATTCCGGTCGGGTGACCGTCAAAGCACTCCGAGGCGTCAACCTGACCGTGGAGCGCGGCGAGATGGTCGCTATCATGGGGCCGAGCGGCTGCGGCAAGACCACGCTGCTCAACTGCCTCTCCGGCCTCGACGAGATCGACACGGGCAGCGTGAGCATCGGCGGCTCCGAGCTGGCCACCATGTCCGACGACCAAAAGACGCGCTACCGCGCCACCCGCATGGGCTACGTCTTCCAGGCCTTCAACCTGCTCCCCGTGCTCACCGCGGTGGAGAACGTCGAGATGCCCATGCTGGTCTCGGGCACCCGGGCCTCCGAGGCCCGCGAGCGCGCCGCCGAAGCGCTGACGCTCGTGGGGCTCACCGACTGGCAGAAGCACTACACGTCGGAGCTCTCCGGCGGCCAGCAGCAGCGCGTGGCCATCGCGCGCGCGCTGGTGAACCAGCCCGAGATCGTCTGGGGCGACGAGCCCACGGGAAACCTCGACAGCGCCAACTCCGCCGACGTCATGCAGTTGCTCTGCAAGCTCAACCGCGAGAACGGGCAGACCTTCATCCTGGTCACCCACGCCGAGGATGTGGCCCGCGAGGCCGACCGCATCGTCCACATGAACGACGGTCAGATCGTCCGCGAAGAGCGGAACCGCAACGGCTCCGCCTAGCCTCCGCCCGCCGCGCCGCTGCCTCCCCGTAGGGGCGAGTCGCGACTCGCCCTCCCCTCTTCTGCGGTCTCGACCCCTCGGCGACAGGCAAGCGGCGTCCGCCGTACGTCCCCTATGGTAGAATCCGCGCCCAAGATGCCGCTATCCGAACCATCGGGAACGGCGGACCCGCGCCCGCCCATGCCCTACTTCGCGCGGCCCATGACCACGCTCGATATTCCCGAGGTGTCGAGCGTCGAACGCGAGTGCTTCCCGACGGGGTGGGTCCCGACACAATTCCGGCGGGAGTTGCGCAACCGCAGCACGGCGTATCTGGTCGCCTGCCGCGCCAATGATCCAAGCAACGCCCTGCAAGAGGCCCGCGACACGGTACTTTCCGAGCCGCCGCGCCGAGGCCCGGCGGCCAGACTCGCCGGCTGGATGCTGCGGGCGCTGGGTCGGGGCGAGGACGCCCCGGAGGACCACCGCAGCATCGTGGGCTTCGTCGGCCTCTGGTTCATCGGCGACGAGGCCCACATCACGGCTATCGGCGTGCGGGAGCGCGAACGGCGGCTGGGCGTCGGCGAGCTGCTGCTTCTAGCCGGCACCGAGATCACGATACCGCGCGGGGCGCGCGTGATGACCCTAGAAGTCCGGGCCAGTAACCAGGGCGCCCAGGAGCTCTACAAGAAGTATGGCTTCGCTCAAGTCGGCATCCGCAAGGGCTACTACACCGACAACGGGGAGGACGCGTTTGTCATGACGACCGCCCCCATCCATGAAGACCGATTTCTCGACCGCCTCGAACGTCTGCGCCTCGACCACAAGCAAAGCTGGGGCGCCAGCGTCCGCCTGCTCACTCTCACCTCAACCACTTCATAGAGAGGCCCACCGGGGTCCCCTGTCTCCGTGGGAGAATCTCCCCTGTAGGGGCGATTCGCGAATCGCCCATTCCCCCACCCCGGAGCGGCCCTTGTGACTAGGCCCCTGCGTTACGAAGGGTCGGGAGGAAGAGCCGCGCTTAGGCTTCCCTGATACGGAAGGCCGCGTGCAGCGCCTTCGACGCCTTCTTCCGGTCCTTCTCCTCTATCAAGCAGGAGATGCGCACCTCGCTCGTGCCGATGGCGATCACGTTCACGCCCGCTTCCCCGAGGGCGCTGAACAGCCCGCTGATATGCGCGGGTGCGCTGACGATGCCCGTGCCCACAAGCTCGATCTTGGTCAGACCGTCCATGGTCTCGATGCCGGCGGCCTCGACGCCATCCTGTATCGCTTCGAGCCGCCGCACCGCGCCCTCCACGTCATCGTGCCGCACCGTGAAGGAGACGTCGGTGAGCCGGTCAACACTCGCGTTCTGCAGGATCAGATCGACGGAGATGCCTGCGGTGGCGATGGGCGAGAAGATGAGCGCGGCGATGCCGGGCTTGTCGGGAACCCGGGCGAGCTTGACGAGCGCCCACCCGTCTTCCAATCGAATATCGCGGACGCGCTGGCGGACTTCCACGCGGCTACCCTTCCGAGTCCTCTCCCTGCCGGTCGCCGGGCAGGCGCCGCTGCAGAGGGAAGAAGATGATGTCTCGAATATTGGACGCGCCGGTCAGGAGCATGACCAGCCGGTCCATACCGATGCCGAGCCCGCCCGTGGGCGGCAGCCCATGCTCCAAGGCGTTCAAATAGTCCTCATCCATCGGGTGCGCCTCCTCGTCGCCGGCCTCGGCGGCGCGTCCCTGGGCGAGGAACTGGCTGCGCTGGTAGCCCGGATCGGTCAGCTCGGAGAAGGCGTTGCCTAGCTCGAAGCCGGCTGCGTAGGGTTCGAAGCGCTCGGCGAGCAGCGGCTCGCCGCGGCAGCGCTTGGTGAGCGGACAGAGCGCGGCGGGGTAGTCGAAAACGAACGTCGGCTCGATCAGCCGTTCCTCGACGCGCCGGTCGAAGATCTCGCCAATGATGCGCGCCGCGTCCAAGCCATCGAGGTCCTCGGACGGGATGCCTGTGGCCTCGGCGGCGGCGGCGGCCTCGTCCCGGGAGGCGTCCGGCGCCAGGTCGGCGCCCGCATACTCCCGCAGCGCCTCGAAGAAGGGCAGCCGCCGCCACGGCTTACCCACGTCGATGACGACCTCCTGCCCGCCGATCGTGCGGGGCGGTAGTTCCATCGTCCCGTTTGCCTCCTGGGCGGCATGGCGGACGAGCGACTCGGTCAGCTCCATCATGTCGGTATAGTCGGCGTAGGCCTGATAGGCCTCCATGAGGGTGTATTCGGGGTTGTGCGTCGAGTCGATCCCCTCGTTGCGGAAGACGGCGGCCATTTCGTAGACCCGCTCGAAGCCTCCGACGATAAGCCGCTTGAGATAGAGCTCCGGCGCAACGCGGAGGTAAAGGTCGCGCTTCAGCTCGTTGTGGCGGGTTACGAAGGGACGCGCCGCGGCCCCGCCGTAGATCGGCTGGAGCACCGGAGTCTGTACGTCGAGGAAGCCCCGGCCTTCGAGGAACGCCCGCACGGCGGCGAAGATGCGCGACCGCTTCTGGAAGAGCGTGCGCGCCTCCTGGTCGGCGATCAAATGCAGATAGCGCCGCCGCCGCATCGTCTCCACGTCCCTCAGCCCGTGGAATTTCTCCGGCATGGGCTGCAGGGCCTTGGCGAGCAGATCGAATCGGCTGGTTTCGACGGTTACCTCGCCGGTCCTTGTGACGAACAACGGGCCTTCGACGCCGAGCACGTCGCCGCGGTCGACCAACTCCTTGAACCGCGTGAATTCCTGGGTCTTGTCCAGCGTCAGGTAGATCTGAATCGAGCAGTCTTGGTCCTCGATGCGGGCGAAGCTCGCCTTGCCCATGCGCCGTACCGCGGTCAGCCGACCGGCGAGGCGTACCGGCCCGGCGTCGCCGTCGGCATCGTAGGCCTCAAGCGCCTCGGCGATGGTATGACTGCGGCGAAACTCGTGAGGATAGGGGTCGACACCCAATTCTCGAAGGCGCTCCAGCTTTTCGACGCGGGCCGTTCGCTCGTCCATCGGCCCGTTAGCCGTCGCCGTACCGCTTGAAGACGTTGGGGAGCATCCGCTCTTGGCCGCGTCCGTCGGGCGTCACCAGTCCCAGAATGACCCCGAGCAGGCGGTCGAGATAGACACCCATTCCGACGAGCGGTGCGCCTGAGGGCCAGCGGCGAAGCTCCTCGACGAACCGGCGGTCGGGCTCGGGGAGCACGTCGTACCCTTGTCGTCGCAGGTGCTCGATGTGCCGGAAGCGGACCGCCTGCGCGTCGGCGTCCATGAGCTCGCGCTGCGCCAACGCCACCCGCAGACCGCCCACGTAAAGCTCCCACTTGTCGCAGTGCACTCCGTCGGACGACTGCGCCAGGGGGCTGGACTCAAGCGGCAAGGAGTGAACGACGGTCGGCTCGACGAGGGAAGGGGCAACGCCCTCGCGGAAGGCTCGTTCGAGAAACTCGAACCAGTAACCCTGAGGTCCCCGGCGAAGATAGGGGGAGAGGTCGGCGGCGGATCGGAGCAGTCCCTCGGAGGCGGCGACGAGCGCGGAGTCGGCGGCGCGCACCTCGATAGCCTCGGCCTGCGCCTCGGCGTCGGCGCCGTTGCTCCGCGGCGCGGACTTCGCCAGCAGCCCTTCGAGATCGAAGTCCGCGTCCAAGGCGCGGAGGGCATCGCCGAACCCCAACCGTTTCCAATCGCCCGTCACGGCGGGAACGTCGTCGATCGCGCCCGCCGTGCGCAGCGCCTGGACGCCCGCGGCGATCACCTCGCGCAGCAGCCCCGCGAACGCGTCGTGGTCATCATCGACTGCGTAAACTTCGAGCAGGGTAAACTCCGGCCTGTCGAAGCTATCCGCCGGCGCCGCCTCGTCGAAGTCGTCGCGAAGGCAGAGCGCCACCTCGAACAGCTTGCCCGCCTCCTCCGGCCCCCAGTCGATAATCAGGCGTTTGAGATAGAGCTCGGGCGCGGCACGGAACCAGAGCCGCTCCCCTAGCGAGGCCGAATACGTGCTGAACCCGACGGCCTTCTCGAATCCGGCCAGCCGCGTATGCAGCAGCGGTGTCTGGACTTCGCCGTAGCCGCGCTCTTCCAGAACACCGCGTAGCGCCTTCACGAAGGCCACACGCCCGCGGACCATGGTGGGGTCGGCCTGCGTCACGACGCCTCCCATCGGGTCCCTTCGATGATGGGAAGATACAGCACGTCGAGCGAGACGTCCGCGGCCTCCGACCGGCTCAGCGCCGCTCGGACCGCATCTTCGACTGCCCGCATCGGCCGCGGCGGCGTGCGGAAGTAGACGTACGGCGCACGCGCGCCGCCGATGTCCTCGATCTCGACATCGAGTCCGGCGCTCCGCAGCGACGCGGCGAGTCCGTCGGCGTCCGTTCCGCCGCCGAGGATAAAGCGCAGCAGGAAGCGCGTCCGCAGCCCGTCGGCGCGCAGCAGTGCCGGCGTGCCATCGAAAGCCTGCGGCTCGCGGAAGGCGTCGGCGCCGTACATGTAGCGCGGAGGCGAGTCGGCGGCGCGCTTGCCCGAGGCGAGCTGGCGCGCGCAGAAGAGCACGTCGGCCATGACGGACGACGCGGTCTCCGGGCCGCCGGCCCCCGGGCCGCGCAGGGCCACCGTGAACGGCCTCCCGGCGCCTCCGCCGGGGGACTCGACCTCAAGCAGGCAGCCGTTCTCGGCACCGCCTACGCCGCCGAGCGGATGGTCTTCAGGCACCGCGGCGGGCTGGGCCCAAGCGACGACCCGGTCGCCGTCGCGCTGAGCGCCGGCGAGCATCTTGGGGACAAGGCCGAGAGCGGCGAGCACGTCGAGGTCCTGGGGGGTGAAGACCGGACGCGTTCCAAGGTGGTCGTCATCGCCGCAGATCTCGGGACAGGGCGTTTCCTCGCCGGGGCAATCGTGGAAATCGACACGGTCGGCCGCGTCCACGCGCACGGGCCCGCGGCGGGCGATGCCCCGCATATACACGTCTTGGGGGCGCAGGCGGACGCCGAAGCCAAGGCCGGCGAGGATCATCATCTTGCTGCGCGCGTCCTCGCCGAGCACGTCGGCGCCCGGGTCGGATTCGGCCAGGCCGCCGTGAATCGCGGCGCAGACGGCCCGCTGATAAGAGCCGCCCGCGATCATGCGCGATAGGATGAAATTAGTGGTGCCGTTGAGGATGGCCAGCATCGCCTGCACGCGGCCACCGATGGCCCCTGCGATGGTCTGGACGACAGGCATCCCGCCACCCACCGCGGCCTCGTAAGCAAGGATCACGCCCCGCGACCGCGCCAGCAGCACCAGATCATGGCCCGAGCGAGCGATGACAGCCTTGTTCGCCGTCACCACGCACTTCCCGTTCCACAGGGCCTCTTCGATGATCGCCTCGGCCACGGGCGACCCCGTCAACTCCACGACGATATCGACCGCAGGGTCATGAACGACGCTGCGCCACGCCGGTTCGGGGGCCGTCGCGGCATCGTGAAAGAAGCGCGCGCCGCCGCCATTCGAGGTGACGGCGTCGCGGATACGGTCTTCGCCGGCCGCCTTGGGATTAGCCAGCGACCGGCGCGCCGCCGACCACAGCCGCACCCCAACCTGCGAAGACGCCCCGAGGTCCCCCCCGGGCAACGTAAGCCCCACGGGCCCATCGGCAAAGTAGTCGAGGACGCCCGTACCGACGACGCCGACGCCAATGAGTCCAACGTTGATCGAGGAGCAGGCGTCTCGGGTTCGCATGCGTACGGGGCCGCGTCCAATAAGGACGCCGGAGGTCTTCCTCGGGAACCGGGTCTTTCAGGAAACAATTGTAACCCGTTGCCGAAACGAGCGCCAACGAACGCCCCGCAGGACCCTCCGCAAACCTCCCTCCCGTAGGGGCGCCCCTTGTGGGCGCCCTCCGGCCTCTCCCACTCCGCAGCACACCGCGAGAGGGCACGCGCTGCCAGGCCCGCGGGCGCCCACAGGGCGACCCCCCAACACCCAATTTTGCGGGCCGATGATACTTGACAGGCCTTGTCAAGGGGGTTTATCGTTACTGTACGAACATATGTACTGTACGCCGCGCTGCGACGGGCAACCTATGTTCCGCGCCTCCCTGCGAGGGGAGTGTGCACCCGCGCCGGACCGCCCGACAGAGCGTGTGCCGGCGCCGCGCCTCTCCGCGAGGGGAGTGTGCACTTGCGCCGGACCACCCGACAGAGCGTGTGCCGGCGCGCGCCTCCCTGCGAGGGGAGTGTGCACCCGCGCCGGACCGCCCGACAGAGCGTGTGCCGGCGCCGCGCCTCTCCGCGAGGGGAGTGTGCACTTGCGCCGGACCACCCGACAGAGCGTGTGCCGGCGCGCGCCTCTCCGCAAGGGGAGTGTGCGACCGCGCCGCATGCGCCCCGAAGGGGGCATGCGGCGCACGCGTACAAGGGCGCAGTGCGCCCAAAACGGACCACGGGAATGCGGTGGAGAACGCCGGGAAGGGGGAGCTCGCGCCTACTGCTTCGGCTGGCGGGACGCCGTCTTGTGGAGCATGTCGTAGATGATCCAGCCTTCTTTGCCGCGCCGGTAGGAGATGCGGGCGCGCTGGGGGATCGAACCGTACATGTCCAACTGCTCCTCGACGACCCTGATCGCGCAGGGCGAGGTGATGATATCCAACACCTCTGCGCCCTCAATGGCGCTCTTGGGCGAGTCCCAAACCCGCACTTCGCCGTTCCACTTGGCCAGCAACGCTTTGGTCACTCTGGCGGGGTGGGGCGGATCGATCACGCGGGTCTTGAACATCGCGGGTGGGTCTCCAGCGGATCCGGCATCTAGACGGCGGCCGTGCGCTCCTGGTGGTAGAACTCGATGACGTCGCCCTCTTGGAAGCTGGTCATGCCTTCCACCGAGACGCCGCACTCGAGGCCGGAGGCGACCTCGCGGGCGTCGTCCTTGAAGCGCCGCAACGTCTGCACCGGCGCTTCGACAACGAGTTGCCCACCGCGGTTCACGCGGCACATGGCGTTCCTGAGCGCCTTACCGTCCATAACGTAGCAGCCCGCCACGCGGGCGCGCCGCCCGATGACGAAGACCTGCCGTACCTCGGCGTGGCCGTCGACCACCTCGCGAATGATGGGTTCGAGGATGCCTTCGAGCGCCTTGCGGACATCGTCGATGACTTCGTAGATGATGGTGTAGAGGCCGATCTGGACGCCGGACTCGTCGGCTGCGGTACGCGCCCCGGGCTCGACCCGGGTGTTGAAGCCGACGATCATCGCCCGCGAGGCAGCAGCGAGGAGGACGTCGCTCTCGTTGATCGACCCCGCCGCCGCGTGGAGAATGCGAATCTTGGTCTGGTCGTGGGAGAGGCGGTCGAGGCTGCTGCGCAATGCCTCGACGGATCCCTGCACGTCGGTCTTGATGATGATGGGTAGTTCCCGGACCTGCGTGTCGCCTTCGGCGTAGATATCCTCAGTGATCGAACCTTTCGACGTGAAATCGGCGCCGGCGTTGGCGCGGCGTTGCTCCGCCGCCTCCTTGGCCGCCTTGTCCGACGCGAAGGCTTCGAATAGGTCGCCGGCCTGGGCCAGCTCTCCAAGGCCGAGCACCTCGACCGGCTTCGACGGCGGTGCCTCGTCGATCCGCTCGCCGCGGTCGTCTACCAGCGCCCTGACCCTGCCCGTGACATGGCCTGCGAGTATCGGATCGCCGACGCGGAGGACGCCGTTCTGGACAAGCACCGTCGCGACTGGGCCACGGGCACGGTCGACGTGCGCCTCGATCACGACGCCTTGCGCGAGGCGGCTTGGGTTGGCCTTCAACTCCTGCAAATCGGCGACGAGAAGGATGTTCTCCAGCAGGTCGGGAATTCCGTCGCCGGTCTTGCCGGACACGGGGACGGCAACGGTCTCGCCGCCGTACTCCTCGATCACGATTTCGCGCTGCATGAGCTGCGTCTTCGGACGGTCGAGGTTGGCGGTAGGCAGGTCGGTCTTGGTGATCGCGACGACGATCGGCACGCCGGCAGCCTTAGCGTGGTCGATGGCCTCGATAGTCTGGGGCATCACGCCGTCATCCGCCGCGATGATAAGCACGGCGATGTCCGTGACCTGCGCGCCCCGGGCGCGCATGGCGGTAAACGCTTCATGGCCCGGGGTGTCGAGAAAGGTGATCAACCGCCCATTGACCTCGACCTGATAGGCGCCGATGTGCTGCGTGATGCCTCCGGCCTCGCCGCCGGCGACGTCCGCCTTGCGGATCGCGTCGAGCAACGTCGTCTTGCCATGGTCGACGTGGCCAAGGATCGTGACCACCGGCGGGCGCTCCTCAAGGTCTTCGTCTTCCTCGTCGAGGACCACGTGAGCGGAGAGGTCTTCGGCGGTGGGTTCGGGCGCGCGTGCGGGCTGATAGCCGAAGTCGGACACGACGAGGGCGGCCGTCTCATAGTCGATGACCTGCGTGAGATTGGCCATGACGCCGTTGCGGATCAGCTGCTTGACGACGTCGATTTCGGAGAGGTTCAGCCGGTTGACGAGATCCTGCACGAGGACCTGCTCCGGGAGATCGACCTCCGACCCCGGAGGAAGCCCGACGCGCTCCTGAACGGCTACCGAAGGGGAGCGCTTGCGCTTGGGCCGGCGGTAAGGACGGTTCGGCCTGCGGCGGCGGGGGCTCATGACAGGGCCTCCGACGCACCGAGGGCGGCGGTCAGGGCGTCGCGCTGGCTGGAGGAGAACGTGGTCTTCAGAGCGCGCGCGAGGCGGCCTTTCTCCACGCTGAGCCGCCGGCAAGCGGGTTCAGGGCACACGTAGGCCCCTCGCCCGGAGAGCTTCCCTCCGGAATCGACGACGACATCCCCCGCCGGGGTGCGCACCACGCGGACGAGGTCGCGCTTGCCGGCGGCGCGGCCGCAGGCGACGCAAGTGCGCGTCGGTATGTGCTTCACTTTCGTAGTCATGCTTCCACGTTTCTCCGCCCGGCTCGTGAGCGCCCCGCGCTCAGAGTCGAGCAGCGTCGGCTTATATTAGCGATTTCCGTTGTCATTGTCGAAGCGCGGCGGGCCGCCCCCTCCTAGGGGAATGCTCCGACGGGCTGTAAGGCCGCGCCTTAGGACGGGATCAGCCCCTCCTGGGGCATTGTCCAAGGTATCGAAGTGAGATGGGCATGCTGCTTGGCGCGCGGCAGCGGAACGTGTCCGGTAGGAACGTCGATGACTACCGGCGCCTCAAGCTCCAGCGCCTCCGGAAGCAGCGTCGCAAGATCCATGGGATCGTCCGCCCGCATGCCGACCGCGCCAAACGACTCGGCGAACTTGACGAGGTCCGGGTTATGGAGGTCGGTCTCATACGTTCCGTCAAAGAACTCGTCGAGGTCGCGGGCGATGTTGCCGTAGGCATCGTCTCTGAAGACGATGGTCGTAACGTTGATCCCGTACTTCACCGCCGTGGAAAGCTCGGTCGAGTTGAACATGAAGCCGCCGTCGCCGATGACGCACACCACGGGGCGGTCGGGTCTCGCCACCTTCGCGCCCAGCGCCGTCGGAAATGAAAAGCCGAGGTTGAACGAATACCCGGAATCCATATAGGTCTTCGGGTGATTCACCGGGTAGTGGGTGCGGGAGTAGTAGCCGAACTGGGTGACGTCCCAGACAGTGAAGGTCTCCTCCGGGATGCTGTTCTTGATCGTCTCCAGGATCGCGTATTGCGGCTCCTTGAGCCTGATGTCGTAGTAGGAGATCAGCCGCCGGGCCGCGGTGACCGCTTCGGCGGGCGACGGGCGCTCTCCCGCTCCCGCCTCGATGAGGAAAGGGAGCAGCGCTTCGATAGTCGCTTTGGCGTCACCATGCAGGGGAATGGTGTTCGCCTGGTTTCTCGTGAGATCAGTGTCGTCGATGTTGATGTTCACCAAGGTGGACGACTCGCCGGCCGGATTGCCCAGCGAAAAACGCGTGCCGACGCCTATCACGACATCGGCGGATTGCATCACTTCGAAAAGCTGATTCATTTCGTGCCGCTCCCCCGCGGGGCTGAGACACGACCCGTAACACAGGGGATGGCGGTCCGGTATGGCGCCCTTGCCGCCCCCGGACGTGACCACGGGGATGTTCGTGGCTTCGGCCAACTCAACGAGGGCTTGTTCCGCATCCGATTGCGCCACGCCGCCGCCGGCGAATATCAGGGGAAGGCGGGCCTGTGCGATGACGCGGGCGGCCTCTCGGAGCTGTTCCTGCCTCGGCACGATTCGTGAAATGGGGGCCGGCTTCCGCAGCGCGACGTCGTCCCGCTCCACCGCGGCCTCGGGCGGCATCTCGATCATGACCGGTCGAGGGCGTCCGGTGCGCATCTGCCTGAACGCTTCGGACACGGCGGCGGGGATTTCTCGCGGCGAGAGCACGAGCCCCCCCCACTTGGTCACGGGCCGCATCACGTCCAGTTGGCCGAAGACTTCATGTATGGACCCGAGGTCCTTACCGATGTGGCCCCGAGGGATTTGGCCGGCGATGAGAAGGACGGGCGAGGAGCGAGCGTACGCCGTGGCCAGGCCACCGGCGGCGTTGTACACGCCCGTGCCTGGGACGACGAACGCCACCCCCGGTTTCCCCGAAGCGCGGGAGTAGCCGTCGGCCATGTGCGCCGCGCCCTGTTCATGGCGGGTCGTGATCAGACGGATGCTCGGCTCGTCCCGTAGCGCGACGACGGTCCCGGACATATGTATGCCTGGGATCCCGAAGACGACTTCAACGCCCTCGGTCACCAGCGATTTGACTAGGGCCTCGCCCCCGCTCATTTTGACCACGGCCCAACTACTCCATATCCGGCTAGATCAGGGCACACGGTAGCCCACGCGCACGGACTACGGACTAGGGACGGGCGGCTAGCGTCGACCTCTACGGCCCCGGCCCCGGCCACCGCCGCCGCGGCGCCGTTCGCCGCCGGGTCCTTCGGCGCCGCGCTCCTCCCAGATATCTTCGGCGAACCGGATCGAGGACCGCTTGTTGGCCGCCGCCGCCGCGGCCACGGCCTGGGGGGTCTGCTGCGTAGGTAACTTCCACGTCTCTTCCGACTTGAGCGCCTCGGCCAGCGTGGGGGCGTCCTCTTCTTCAGGGGTCGTCTCCTGCTGAGCAGGCTCACTCTCTCCCTGAGCCAGGACGGGCTGGGGTTCGAGCTCGACCGCCGGTGCCGGTTCGAGCTCGATTTCGTGCTCGGCCACGGCGGGCTCGAGTTCGGCCGCCGCGGGCTCGGCGGGCACCTCCGCCGGTGTAGACGGCTCGGGCGTGGCTGCCGCGGCCGGCGCGGCTTCGCGTTCCTTGATCTCGGCCGGAGGTCGTGCGGGCGCGTGCGGTGTAAGCAGGCTACGGTCGGCCTCGGCCTCTGAGACGCTCTTGATATCGATACGCCAGCCGGTGAGCTTGGCGGCGAGCCGTGCGTTCTGCCCTTCGCGCCCGATAGCCAAGGCGAGCTGGCGGTCGGGCACAACGACAACGGCGGTATTCTCTTGGGTAACAACGACGTTCATGACCTGGGCGGGGCCAAGGGCGCGGGAGATGAACGCGCCGGGATCAGGACTCCACTCAATGACGTCGATGCGCTCGCCGTGCAGTTCGTTGACGATGTTCTGGATGCGCACGCCGCGAAGCCCGACGCATGACCCGACAGGATCGACGCGCTCTTGCAGTGCATGGACGGCGACCTTGCTGCGGTAGCCCGGCTCCCGCGCGATCGCCTTGATCTCGACGATGCCGTTGTAGATCTCGGGCACTTCGAGCTCGAAGAGCCGCCGGAGCAAACCGCGGTCGGCCCGGGAGACGACGATCTGAGGGCCTTTCGCCGTCTTCCCAACTTCGAGGATATAGACCTTGAAACGCTGACCGTTCCGGTAGCGCTCGTTGGGAATCTGCTCGGGGAAGGGCATGATCGCCTCGGCGCGCCCGAGGTCGAAGATGATGGCCCGGCCGTCCATGCGCTGGACGACGGCGGCGACGATATCTTGCTCGCGCCCCGAGTACTCCTCGAAGACGATGTCCCGCTCGGCCTCGCGGAGGCGCTGCATGACCACCTGCTTGGCGGTCTGGGCGGCGATGCGGCCGGCATTGGCGGGGGTAACCTCTTCCTCGATGACGGCGCCCACCTCGGGGGCTGCGCCGCGGGACTTGGCGTCGGCGAGAGCGATCTGCGTTTCCGGGTCCTCGAATTCCTCGTCGGGGACGACGGTCCAGCGGGCGAAGACGTGTACGTCGCCGGACTGAGCGAAACGGACGGCGAGGTCTTTCTCGGCGAGATGGTCCTTCTTGAACGCCGAGATGAGCGCGGCCTCGACCGCGGTGATGACGATGTCCCGGGGGAGCCCGCGCTCGGCGGCCAACTGGGTTATCGCAATCAGGAAATCGCTCTTCATGCGATCGGCACTCCCCTCTTCCTACTGTCCGCCTCAGCATTCCTGCCTCGCCTGAAGTAAGAAAAGTGGGGGGCGCCCACTTTTCACAAAACCTCAGCCGGAGACCGGCGCCACCCTATGCGGTGGCGCGACGATTATAGCAACCGGCCTACCGCTTCGCAAGGCGGGACTCGTGATTATGTCGTGGTTATGTTAAGAAGGCCCGGCGCCAACTTGCCCGAGGCCGCATGGTGTGCGAGGCGCGTGGGTTCGGGCAACCGGTACTTCACCGCCGTCGCAAGCACCCAATGCGCCGCCGTTTCTAGATCGGTCTTGTGACCGGCGGAGACAAAGACGGGGGAGACGCCCTCTCGGGTGCGCAGCGCGGCGCCAATCACCTCCCCACGATGGATGAGGGGCGAGAGCGAGCCCCGCCGAGGCCCCGGAACATCGGCCCGGCCGACCAGTCGCGACTTCGCCAGCCCGATCGCGGGAACGTCGAACAGCAGCCCAAGGTGGCTCGCGATCCCGAACCGTCGCGGGTGGGCGACACCGTGGCCGTCGGCGATGAGGATGTCGGGGCGGTGAACGAGCTTGGCCAGTACATCTATCAGCACCGGCGTCTCGCGAAAGGAAAGCAGCCCCGGGATATAGGGCATCGGCGGACGTTTGCGGGCGACGCGGACCTCGGCGATTTCGAGGCCGGGCCAGGTCATCACGACGACGGCACCGAGCGTCTCCCCGTCGGAAAACGCGCCGGAGACATCGACGCCGGCGATGTAGGCGGGCCGTGCCGGCGCGTGATTGTCGAGCACGACACGCGCCGCGAGGGTCTCCTGCAACGCCCGCGCATCGGCGGGCGTCAGTCCCCACGGATGCGTCTCAGCGGGGAGCATGACCTGTCCCGGGTAAACCTGTCCCTCTACCGCCTCCCCGAGGAAGCGGGTTGGCCGCTACCGGCGCCACTCGGCGATGTTCCAGAGCTCGCTGTCCCACGCGTTGATGTGGACGCCTTGCAACGTGTTCAGGTGCGCGGAGACGAAGCCCCGGACCACGAGCGGGATCTCGTAGTAGTTCTGCACGAGGATGTCGTTGAGCTCCTTCACCCAGGCGTCGCGCTCCGGCCCGATTCGGGTCTCGGCGAGCTGGGCGTAGAGCTCGTCGTACGCCGGATTGCAAGCACGGGCATTGTTCCCGTCGGCCCAGTTGTTATCCCGCGTCTGAATGTGCTCGCAGCCCAGACCGGCCAGATGCTGCTGTGGGTCGATCCCGGGGCCGGTCGTGTACATCTGCACGTCGGCGAAGAACCTGCGGTACGTGGCCCCCTCGTCGACGACGGGGTCGCCGCCGAAGAAGACACTGGCGTCGTGCTGCGTCAATTCGGTCTCAATCCCAATCTCCCGCCACCAATCGCGGACCAGGGCCTGGGTGTCTTCCCGGATGGCATTGACGGTGGTCTGGTACGTGATCCGCAGGGGGACGCCGTTGTACTCACGGACGCCGTCGCCGTCGGTGTCGAGGACACCGCTATCGTCGAGCAGCTTCTTGGCGCCTTCGATGTCTTGTACGAGACACCCGTCGTTCGCGGTCGAAGCGTACCTCGGAGGGGCGGTGATCAGATTGCACGCCGGCTTGGCGGCGAAGCCGTAGAGGTCCTCCGCGATGCGGGCGCGGTCGATCGCCATTGACATGGCCTGCGGAATCGGCGTGAACGTCAGGAACGGGTGGGGGTTCATACCGTCGAGGTACTCGGAGCGGTCGTCGCCCAACGCGGGGTCCGGGTTCGTCTGATTGACCACGATGCGTTCGACGTCGCTGGCGAACGCGGCGACCACCTTGCCGAGACCCGCTGCCTCCATCTGAGCGAGCGTCTCCGGCTCCACCTGCAAGTTCCAGGCGTAGTCAGCCTCGCCCACTTCCAGGACGGCGCGGGCCGCCGACACGGCGTCGCCGGCGCCTTGGAAGACCACGCGGTCGAAGTAGGGCGTCTCCCCACGGTAGAACGGGTTGCGCTCGTAGATGGCATGCTCGTTCGGCTCGAACTCGATGATTCGATACGGGCCGGTTCCCAGCGGCGCGGTGTTCTCTGCGTTGCAAGTCCTCGCCGCCGCGCCGACGCAATCGGCGAACTGCGCCGCGCTGATGACTGGCGTACCGGCGCCGACGAAGGCGTTGTACGGATACGGCGCCGGCGCGTCGAACGTGATCGCGACGGTGAGGTCGTCAAGGGCTTCCACGGAGCCAATCCCGGAAAACGCGTCCTTAGCGGAGCAGCCGGTCTCCTCGTCCGTGCAGTAGCGCCAGGTAAAGACCACGTCGTCGGCCGTCAGGTCGCTGCCGTCCGACCACTTCAACCCCTCGCGCAGCTTCCACGTGATCGACATCAGGTCCTGAGAAACGCCGCCGTTCTCGACCGTCGGGATTTCGGTGGCCAGCTTCGGCGTAAGCTCGCCGTCCGGGTCGTAGCTGCCCAGCGGTTCGAGCGTGACCGCACCGGCGTCCCGGTCCTTATAGCCGTCAGCCAAATACGGGCCGGGCAGCGTGGGGGCCTGCCAATAGCGGATCGTCAAGACCTTCTCCGGCGGGGGCACCGCCGTCGGAGTGACCGGTGGCGTGGATGTCGGCCCGGCCATGGGAGGCATCGAATCGCCGCACCCAACGACCAGAAACAGTGCGAAAACGCCGAGAGCGACTATCGGGGAGAGGCGCATAGTGCGGTTGCTCCATTCCAGCGTGGTGGGCCTACTCAATAGTAGGCCTTACTATCTTTGCGCTGTCGTCGGTTCTCTAGGGCTCTAGAGCCTGCCGCCGTACGACATTATCGTGGGGCCGCGCGGGCTGCGGCAACGGCCATGCCTCACGCGACCCTAAAGGTCGACTCTTGAACCAGCCCTCGCTCGGCCCCTTTGGACACGCGTCCA
Organism: Dehalococcoidia bacterium; assembly: GCA_965219875.1. GTDB lineage: Bacteria > Chloroflexota > Dehalococcoidia > SHYB01 > SHYB01 > DAOUKH01. The sequence continues at coordinate 1,114,507 of CBDCOW010000003.1, forward strand.
CGCCAGAGCCAACGACCAAGGTGGCCCATCCTAGGCGTCTTCGGCGTCTTCGGCGTCTTCGGTGACTTCGGTGACCTCGACATCCTCGGCGTCCTCGGCGTCCTCATCCTCGAGGAGCCTCGAGGCCGTTTCCCGTGCGTCGTCCTGAGTAGCAACTATCTGGTCCAAGGGAACGCGTTTCAGAACGTCGAGGGCAGCAAGATTGCGGGCGGGCATGCCTGTAAGCCCCATCACGATGCAGTGGGTGTCCTCGGCAATGGCCATCTCGACGAGTTGCTCAACCACGAGGGCTGCGCTGTCGTCTATGTAGACCGTGTCGGAGAAGTCGAGGATCACGACCTCATGGTCTTGGATGTCTCCTCCGATAGTGTCAATCAGCTTGCTGGAGGATGCAACAGTAAAGGTACCCTTGAGCGACACCAAACCAACCCTAGCGGAGAACCTGTCGATCTCCTCCTCGCCCTCGTCGGCGCCGAAGAAACTGCGGTCCAGCAGGGGCACGGAGACGACGCTGTCCATCTCCAGTCGCTCGAACTGGCGCGCACTGGTCACCGCGGCGGCTATCATGCCCACGGCGACGGCGGCGACCAGGTCGAGGAATACCGTTAGCCCAAGCGTGAGCAGCATGACCGCCAGGTGTTCACGTTGGACCCGGTGCATTCGGGTGACAAATCGCCAGTCGATCGTGTCCAAGGCGACTTTGACTAGGATCCCGGCTAGGACGGCGTTGGGTATCTTCGCCACGTAGTCGCCCAGCACCTGCACCAGTACCAGCAGGATGGCTACGGCAACGACCCCTGCGACAAGGGTGGCTCCACCCGCCCGAATGTTTGCTACCGTGCTTGGCGTGGCCCCGGACCCTGGCAAGCCCCGGATAAACCCGGTGAAGACGTTCCCAATGCCTTGGGCAAGGAGCTCCCGGCTGGGCTCGTGACGCGTCCGTGTCATCGAGTCCCCTACGAGGGCGGTAAGCAGCGTGTCGACAGAGCCGACGAGCGCTATGACCAGCGCCGGCTCAATGGCGTCCACGAGTGCATCGCCGGAGAGGTTCGGCAAGTGGAAGGACGGCAGGTCCGTCGGCACGGCGCCGATGACCGGTGCTTCGGTGAGCCAAAGCGCGCCCATGAGCGTCCCGACCCCGAACGCGACCAGGATCGCGGGCAGATGCTTCTCGTATTTCCTCGGCCAGAGCATCGCCACGGCGAGGGTGGCGGCGGCGATGCCCAAGGCATTGGCCTCAAAGTGATCGAACACTTCCGAAAAGTTACGGAGCGTACCGGTTGGCCCGCCCACCGCGACGTCCACTCCCAGGAAGGGCAGCGTCTGCACCAGGATGATGATCACCCCGACCCCGGTCATGAACCCCGATATGACCGAGTACGGGGTGTACGTCACGTAACGTCCGATTCTCAGCAGGCCGAACAGTATCTGTATCAGCCCCGCCATGATGACGATCGTAAAGGCCTCGGAGATGTCGTCCGCGTGGTGGGCGACGATCACCGACATGGCTACCGTCATCGCTCCCGTAGGGCCTGAAATGAGCCCTCGAGTGCCGCCGAACACGGCGGCAAAGAAGCCCACCGAGATCGCTCCGTATATGCCCGCGGACGGACCCAGACCTGCCGCAAGGCCGAAGGCCAACGCCACCGGCAGACCCACCACCGCCGCCGTGACGCCGCCAAGGATGTCCCCGCGGAAGGTTTGTAGATCGTAGGGAAGGCCGGAGAATAGTAGGCGAGTCAGCAAGAAAGAGTCCAACGGTGGCGCCGACCATCCCTATCGCAGGGGAATGATCGGCCCAGCGCCTGCCCCCACACCTTGTCGTTGTCCGAGTCCGATGAGCGCCGGGATACTTCTTCTTGGCAGGACGGCCTCAAGATGAAGCGGCTGCTTCAAATACCTGTGTGAGCGCGATTAACTGGCTCCACCGGATTGATCGTCCGTAGGTGGGATAGTTATGGAAGGTCGCCGTCCTGTCAAGGGCGGAAAGTGCCTAGGCCACGCGGGCGCAAACACTCACCGAACCAGTCTGCAGAACACATGCGATTGCCCTGGATCAGTCCGGCAGTGACTTGCGCAAAAGGCCTCAAGTATGGTAAAGATGAGCCCCCGGACCCACCACCCGTATCCGGGATCCGACCTCTCTGGTGGCCTTTGTCGCAGGGCGCGGGTTCGAGCCCTAGAAATGGAGTCTTAGTGTGAGAAGATTTATCCGATTCGGGATTCCGGCGGCTATCGTCGTGGTTCTGTTGGTTGCAGCGTGCGGAGGCGCGGATCCGACGGCTACCCCGCCGCCGCCCACAAACACGCCGGCACCCACAGCCACTCCCGTTCCTGCGCCGACGGATACTCCGGAGGCTATGACGAAGATGGGCGGGACTTTGAAGTACGTCCCGCTCGCGGACCAGCTCGGGCTGGACCCAGGCTTCTCCAGCTACTATCAAACGATTCAGCACTCCATGCAGGTCAACGATTTCCTGTTCTCAACGGACGCCGACCTCAACGTGCAGCCCCAGATGGTGGACACCTGGGACCTGAGCGCCGATGGGACGGTGTACACGTTCAACCTCCGTGATGGGCTCGCGTTTAATGACGGCAGACCCGTCGAGGCCGGACACATCGTCCAGACGATGGAGCGGGGAATCAAGGTAGACACCTATGGCAAGTTCCTCGCCCCGGTGGTCGCCGGCATGGAAGCGGTGAACGCCAACACGCTTACGCTCACCCTGACCGAGCCCCTCGGCTTCACGCTCAACGCCCTCGGCTACGCAAGCACACGTTTTGCTCTTGTCATGCCGCCGGAGTACACCAGCCTCCCCCAGAGCGAGAAGGCGGCGGGTGAGATCGGGGCGGGCCCGTGGCAATTCGTGGAATGGCGGCCCGGGGACCAAATCGACTACGTGCGTAACGACAACTACGTCCCCCGCGATGAGCCCGCCAGTGGCTATGCTGGTGGAAAGCACGTGTTCTTGGACGCGCTCGAGTGGCACATCATCCCCGACTCGGGCGTCAAGGTGGCAGCGGTTGAGACCGGCGAAGTCGATTTCGTGGACTGGCCGCCCCCGGATTCCTTCGCTCGGACCGCGGCCAACTCTGACCTGGTAACCCTCCGGGACACGGCAGGCCCCATGGCGTTCATCTACGTCAACAAGCTCACCCCGCCGTTCAGCGACATCCGCGCCCGGAAGGCGCTCCAAGCTGCGGTGGGCCAGAGGGAACATCTCCTCACCGCCTACCCCGAATCTCTCGCTTCGCCCTGCGCGGCCATCTTCGGTTGCAGCGCGGCGCCCTGGACCTCAACGGCCGGTGTTGAGCCGTGGATCATCGAGAGCGACATGGAGTTAGCTCAGGAGCTATGGGACCAGGTGTACCAGGGCGAGAAGCTCGTCTTGGTGCAGTGGAACGGACGACCGGAGTACCAGAATCCCGGCCTCTTGACAAAGCAGATTCTGGAGGACCTGGGGGCCGAGGTTGAAGTGTTCGCCACCGATACCGCCGCGGGCAGCGCCCTCGTGCGCAATCGGGAAGCCTCTGAGTCAGGCGATTGGCACGTCGGTCATCTCGTCTCCACGAACTACGTAGATCCCATCTCCACGAGCTTCCTCAATCCCTCGTATGGATACGGTGGATGGAGTGTCAGCGACCGTATCACTGAGTTGAAGGGGGAGTTCCTCAGGGCCACGGACGATGGAGAGAGAAAGCGCATCGTCGACGAGATACAGACGATCAACTACACCGACGCCGAGGGGATCATCAGCGGCCAGGCCTTCCGCCACAAGGTCTACCGGAAAGACGTCAAGGATGTCATTCCGGCTCCGATCTTGACATACCAACCGTTCTGGAACATCTGGCTCGATAGGTAGCAACACTTGGCCCTAGGGCAAAATGGCAGGGGGAGGGTGACCCTCCCCCTGTCTTGTCTATGGTGGTGGTTGATTCCGAGAGGGGAGGGGAGGTAGCGACGTGGTTGGATTGAAAGACCGACCCGGTCAAACGGGGGAATTCACCGAGGCAGTTAGGGCGACGGCGACTGAGGCCTATGGCGCGTCGCAGATCGGCCCCTGGGATTACTGTCCCATACTTGGTTTCAGGGAGTACTGGTACCCGGCGATCTGGAAGAAGAAGGTGGGCCGGCGACCTGTCAACGTCACGATGTTGGGCGAGGAGTTGGTCTTCTTCAGGGGCAAGGAAGGCAAGATTGAAGCCCTGACCGACTGGTGCCCTCACCGCGGCGCCCGGTTCTCCCGAGGCTTCTCCGAGTTCCCTGGGACGATCACCTGCCCCTACCACGGCTATACGTTCGACGCGAGCGGACAGTGCGTGGCCGGGCTCGTCGAGGCCGACGTCTCGCCGCTGGCGGCGAAGATGAAGGCCCGGAAGTATCCGACGGCGGAATGGCAAGGCATTATCTTCGTCTGGATGGGGATCACGGATCCCGTGCCGTTGGAAGAAGACCTCCCCTGGGAATTCAATGAGCCAAGCCTCACGGGCCGACGGTTCAGCAGGGTGAGGGTGTGGCACGCCAACTGGACAGAACCGGTGAACCAGGGCGTCGATAATCATGGCCTCTATCTGCACCGGGGCATGACGATCTGGCGCACCCTGAACATCAAACTCCATTTCTTTCGCAAGAAGCCCATCCAAACCGGTCCGGTGAAGGTCGTGGAGGAGGGCGATAACTATATCAACGTCCGATTCGGCGAGGTTCGGTACGGCCAGGCGGAATACCCCGGCCTAGGCAAGTGGCCGCGCCGGGCATGGTGGCGGGTGCTCGGCCCGCTCAAGGGACCGGGCGGCCGGGAGGCCGCGGCCGCCGTCGGCAGCATCGATGACGTCCGCTGGGCGGGACATGACCACAACGTCGAGCTCCCCAGCAAGGTGCGCATACCCTCCGGCATCAACCAGTACCTCCGTTGGGGGGTGCCCGTCGATGAAGAGAACACGCGCATGTGGACCTTCCTCTTGTGGAAGAAGCCGAAGAACTTCCTCCACGCCATTTATCAGTACCTCTACTACCACCTGTATCGGAAGCAGTACGAAGTCATCAACATCAATGAGCGTCAGGACTTGGAAGTGTTCTTGGGCGACCGTCTGAACTACGAGTCGTCGCAGAAGCTCGGCATGGTGGACGTGGGAGTCATCTACTTCCGCCGGCACCTCGCAAAGCGGGCGCGCGACTTCAAGCGGCTTGGCGGCGCCTTCGGAAATCGCAAGCAGCCTCCTGATCCGGAGAAGGTCGCGCAGTGGACCGCGTCGGCCCGGTGATCGAGTTCCCGAACGGTCCAGCATCACCCGGCTACTGAGTCGGGGGGTGAATCGGTAAAAGAAGCGCTCCGGGTTCTCGCGGCCGAATGGGCTTCGCTCGTGCGGCCGCAAGCGCGCGGGTGCGCAACAGCCCAGGACGCACAGAAAGGACAGCGGGATGCCACAACTGGCGCAAAAGGCATATCAGGCCACCGGCGCGCCGCGGCGTTTGGTCCACGCCAACATGTACGTGGCTGATTTCGAGCGAAGCTTCGACTTCTATAACCGGATCTTGGGCGTCGAGGAGACGTTCCGAATCCTAGAGGACAAGATCGTCTTCCTCAGCAACGGCAACACCCATCACGACTTGGCCTTCATCCAGGTACCCGAACCGGAGGAGACAAGGCCGGAGAACAATGTCAGGCCGCGCGAATATCCATCGCGGCCGAGTTTGAACCACCTCGCCTTCGAAATGTACAACGAGGCTGAGCTGTTGGAGGCTTGGCGCCGGCTCGACGGCGGCGGCGTTGGCCCCCTCGGGCTGGAAGACCGCATCGTCACCCGCAGCGTGTACTTCCATGACCCTGAGGGTCATGGAATAGAGTTCACCGTCGACATGCTCAGCAACTGGCGGGACTACCGAAAGCCCGGCGTCACCGTGGCGCACAAGCCGTACGTGCCCGAAGCGGAGCCGCCCAAGACCGAGACCTTCATCAACATGGATCCAGAGATACGCCGCATCGACTCCGCTCCGCTGCATGCAAAGCGGACCGCCCACGCCACGATCGCCGCCCAGGACTTTCCCGCGCTCCGCCGGTTCTACACCGAGATGGTTGGATTAAAGGAGCTGTTCCTCGATCCCAACGGGGCGTTCTCCGTACTGCAGGGCAAGGCGTACCCGGGCTACTCCCTCGTGTTGGTGCCCGCCTCAGCCCACCACAAGCCCGGGGTTCATCAGGTTGCCTTCGAGATCGCCGACCCCGGCGATCTCACCAACGCCACGGAACGGCTCGCCGCCAAGGGTGTGCGGGTCGAATATAAGATAGAGCACCCCACGAAACAGGCGGTGTATTTCCGCGACCCGGACGACACCCTGGTCCAGGCCTATCACGAGACGCCTGGCTTCCTCGACGAGCTGGAGGAGATGGACCCGGCGCTCGCCGCCTTACTCCTCTAGCCGAAGCGCAGTCCCCCACGCCCCGAGAGAATGGTGGTCATGTTTCGACAAATCGGCGAGCTGAACGTTCATTACGAAGCGGCCGGCCAAGGGCATCCGCTGGTACTCATCCACGGGGGCGGATCTCGCGCCGAGAGCTTTGAGGAGATGATCCCGATCCTGTCTCGGGAGTTCATGGTCTATGCCTACGACTTAAGGGGCGCGGGTGAAACCGAGCGTCCGCCCGAACCCAGGATCTCCTACGAGGTTTGGCGGGAAGACCTCAGAGCCTTCCTGGATAGTTTCGATATAGAGGAGCCGATTCTGGTGGGATGGTCGCTCGGCGCCGGCGTCGTGATGGACTTTGCCGTCAACTATCCCAAGCGAGTGTCCCGCCTCGTGCTCATCGGGGCCGTCAGCCCTCGGCTTGAACGCGCGATCGACCCGTCCGGCTTCGAGAAGCGCCGGAAGCTCATCGAGGGCGGCGCCAACGCAGAGCAGATCGTGGCCGAGACCTTCGAGTTCACCAAAGGCGCCTTCAGCCCCAACAGCATTCAAAACAAGCCCCAGGCCGTCGAGGCCATTCGGCGAGAACACCTTCGAAATGACCCCAAGGAGTATCTCGAGACGGTGCGTATGATCAACACGCCGCTCAAGGTCGGGGACCGCTTGGGGGAGATTCACTGCCCGACCCTAGTCATCGTCGGCGAGCACGATGCTCGGACTCCTTTCCCCAACGGAGCGGACCTCAACAAGGCGATACCGACTTCTTTCCTCAAGGTCCTAGAAAACTGCGGCCATTTCTATGGCTACGAGCAGCCGGAAATGACCAGCGAGGCGATGCTTTCATTCCTGAAGGCCCAATGGCCATCGATGGAGGGCGCCGCCGCGGGTTGAGCTTATCAGCGTCCCAACCGGGCCGTCGGCTGCTGCGGCACCGACGGCAACGTCACGACAAGCAGCAAAAGGAGCACCGACATGGTAGCGACGAAACAACGCTTCATCTCCGCTGACTCTCACGTCTTCGAGCCCCCCAACCTGTGGTGGGACCATCTGGCGGACAAGTGGGGAGAGAAACTCCCACGGGTCATCGATGAGTTCCAAGGGAAGAAGGGAACGTTCTTCTACAACGGAATCGATGATGCCGCCATCGAGCTGGTCAGCAGACAGCGGGTGCGAGACGCCAAGCTCGACCGGAAGTGGCAGGAAGCGGGCACGGTTCCGGAACTGCGCAAGGTCTACCAGCATGAGGAAGGCGTCGACGCGGAGATACTCAATCCGACGGAGGGCCTCACGTTCCTCCAGACCAAAAACCGCGACATGCTCCGTGACTGCTGTGCGGTATACAACGATTGGCTCGCCGAGTACTGTTCCTATGATCCCAAGAGCTTGATCGGTACGGCGATCATTCCCATCGAGGACGTGGACTGGGCGGCCAAGGAGCTCGAACGCACGGCGGCGAAGGGCCTCAAGGGAGCGTTCATCAACCTGGAGCCGCCGGAAGGCTCTCCCCCGTATTCGAACTCCTACTATGACCGGTTCTGGTCGGCGGCGCGAGAAATCGACGCCCCGATCACGTTGCACATCGGCACCGGCAGGATCCGCACCGGCCTCTCGCTGATTACTCCGGAAGAAAGGCGAGAGATGCCGGTGGGCACCATCATGTCGCGAGCGGAAGTCATGTGGGTGTTGGCCCGCGACTTCATCTACGGCGGCATCCTCGAACGTTTCCCTGGCCTGACCCTCCTCTGCAGCGAATTCGAGATCTCCTGGATACCCTGGTTCATGAACGAGATGGACAGGAACATGCAACGGACGTGGAACATCACGTATGGCTACCCCCCGCTGAAGATGTTGCCCAGCGAGTATATGAAGACCCGGGTCTTCCACGGATTCATCGACGACCCCTTTATCTCACAGCTCGGGCCCATCGTCGGCATTGACCGCATTTTATGGGGGTCGGACTTTCCCCATCCTGAAGGTATCGGACTCCAAGCCCGGCAGACGTTGGATGGTATTCTCGGTGGGCTGGGCGCAGACGATCGGGAGAAACTGACGTCGGCAAACGCCGCCGCCCTGTGGGGGTTGTAATCGGCGGGGAGAATATGTTCCGCGCCTAGCCTGTCGGCAGCCGTTTCCCTTGAGCAGCCGAGCAGGTGGGAGGTGATTTTCGATGGTAGAGGCGAAGCCGCGAGTCGCACGACCAGGGCGAACCGACGAATTTACTAAGGATGTCGGCGCCACGGCCACGGAGGCCTATGGCGCGTCGCAGATCGGCCCCTGGGATTACTGTCCCAAGCTTGGTTTCAGGGAGTACTGGTACCCGGCGATCTGGAAGAAGAAGGTGGGCCGGCGACCGGTCAACGTCACGATGCTGGGAGAGGAGCTGGTCTTCTTCCGCGGCAAGGAAGGAAGGATCGAGGCCCTGACCGACTGGTGCCCTCACCGCGGCGCCCGGCTCTCCCGAGGCTTCTGCGAGTTCCCCGGGACGATCACCTGCCCCTACCACGGCTATACGTACGACGCGAGCGGGCAGTGCGTGGCGGGGCTCGTCGAGGCCGACGTCTCGCCTCTGGCGGCGAAGATGAAGGCTCGGAAGTACCCAACGGCGGAATGGCAAGGCATTATCTTCGTCTGGATGGGAATCACCGATCCCGTGCCGTTGGAAGAAGACCTCCCCTGGGAATGCAGCGACCAGAGCTTGACGGGCCGACGGTACACCAGGACGAAGAATTGGGAGGCCAACTGGACGGAGCCGGTGAACCAGGGCATCGATAATCATGGCCTCTATCTGCACCGGGGCCTCAGCTTCTGGCGGTTCTTCCACCGCAGGCTCCTCTTCTTCCGCAAGCGGCCCATACAAACGGGCCCATTTAAGATCGTGGACGAAGGGGAAAAGTACGTCAGCGTGAGATTCGGCGCCATCAAGTACGGCCAGTCGGAATACCCTGGCCTGGGGAAATGGCCGCGGCGCATATGGTGGAGGATCTTGCCCGCGCCGAAAGGCTCGGGCGGCGGGACCAGAGAGGGGCCCCTAGACGAGAAGAACTGGGCGAGCCACGACCACAACGTCGAGCTCCCCAGCATCGTCCGTATCCCTGTCGGCACCCACGTGCACATTCGATGGGGAGTTCCGGTGGACCATATCAACACGCGGATGTGGACCTTTAACGTCTTCAAGAAAGAGAAGCACTTCCTAGAGCGTTGGTACCATCACCTCTACTATTACTTCTGGCGCAGGCTCGCCACCGTCATCTCCGTCAACGAGCTCGAAGACTTGGTGGTGTTCAAGGAAGGGCGCCTGAATTACGAGAGTCCTCAGAAACTCGGCATGGTGGACGTGGGCGTGATCTATTTCCGCCGCCACCTGGCCAGGCGCGCGCGCGACTTCAAGCGGCTTGGCGGCGCCTTCGGATGCTTGAAAGCGCCCCCTGATGAAGCCAGGGTCGCGGAGTGGATAGGTAAGCGGAACTAGAAAAGTCCACTAGCCCTGGAATCCCTCGGTCGATGTCCTAGGACCGGCGGGGATTCGAGGAACACCTCGGAGGCGGAGTGCGCGGTTACGTTGGGCGGCGATTCCTTGCCAGCATCCCAGTGGTGCTGTTCGTCGCCATCGTTACCTTCAGCCTTCTCTATCTCACGCCGGGAGACCCGGCGGAGGTGTTGGCCGGCGACGACGCCACCGAAGAAGACGTCGCGCGCATCCGCGAGAACCTCGGCCTCGACCGGCCCTATCCGGTGCGGCTCGGCATTTTCCTTGGGAATACGCTGACCGGCGATCTGGGGATCAGCGTCTTTTCCGGTCAAAGAGTCTCGGCGCTGATCGCCGACCGCTTCGAGCCGACGCTGTCGCTCGCCGTCTTCGCCACGATCATCGCCATTTCGATGGGCCTACCGCTCGGCGTGATCGCCGCCTGGAAAGCCAATACTTGGATCGACCGTTCCATTATGGTCTACGCCGTAATCGGGCTCGCGATCCCACCCTTCTTCATGGGCTTCCTCATTGTGTGGGCCATTGGCCTGCAACTGCGACTCTTCCCCGTGGCCGGTTATGCTCCGCTAACCGAAGGCGTAGGCGACTATTTCAACTACCTGATCCTCCCAGCTGTGGCGGCCAGCAATACGTTCATGGCGTTGATCATCCGGATGACAAGATCGAGTGTGCTTGAGGTCTTGAAACAAGACTACATACGCACAGCCAGGGCGAAGGGGCTGAGCGAGACCCTGGTGCTCTTTCGGCATGGCGTCAGGAACGCCGCACTACCGATTCTGACGGTAATCGGCTTCGGTGTCGCCTACCTGATTACGGGGCTCGTCGTCGTGGAAAGCGTGTTCGCCGTGCCAGGGCTGGGCCGGTTGCTCGTGGACTCCATTGCCCGCAGAGACTACCCTGTCATCCAGGGGGTCGTGCTCGTCATCTCCGCCGCTTACGTACTCGTCAATCTCTCCGTTGATCTCCTCTACGCCTATTTTGACCCCAGGATCAAGTACTAGTGGTCGCTGACGAAACGGCGCTTTCAACCCCGAACACAGCCCTGAGCTTTCCGCTGCGGGCGATGCGGTGGTTGCTGACTCACGCCCGCGGGAACCCGACCATGGCCGCGGGCATTCTGTTCGTGGTGAGCATCGCCTTCGTGACTACCGCAGCGCCGTTGTTCGCCCCCCAGGATCCTGATCGCCTCAATCCCGCCAACCGCTTGCAGGCGCCCTCCAGCGAATACTGGTTTGGAACGGACCAGGTTGGGCGTGAGGTCTATCCGCGAACGATCTACGGGGGCCGTGTGTCCCTGATCGTTGGGTTCTCAGTCGCGGCGCTCTCCATGGCGATCGGCACATTTGTCGGCCTGACCGCCGGTTACTTTCGGACGGCGGACGCCATCATCATGCGCTTCTTAGACGGCCTGATGGCCTTCCCCATGATCCTTTTGGCGATCGCAATGGTGGCCATTCTCGGGGCAAGCATGCAGAACGTCATTGTGGCCCTGGTGGTTGTCTCCTTCCCTCGAGAAACCCGAGTCGTTCGGGCCAGCGTGCTTTCCCTTCGAGAGCAGCAATTCGTCGACGCGGCCCGGGCCATTGGCGCCCGCACGAGCCGCATTTTGGCCTTTCACATCTTCCCCAGCACGGTCCCGCCGTTGATCATCCAGGGGACGTTCACCTGCGCTCTCGCCATCCTCACCGAGGCGACCCTTTCGTTCCTCGGCGCCGGCATTTCGCCGGACGTACCGAGTTGGGGAAACATGATGGCGGAGGGGAATTACTACGTACAGGTCGCGATCTGGGTGATTGTGTTCCCCGGGGTCGCTTTGGGTCTCACCGTCATGGGCGTCAGTCTCGCCGGCGACGGACTACGGGACCTGCTAGATCCTAGGATCTCCCGCGTCTAGCGCCGGTGAGCGTGACGATGGGCTGGAGAACGCTGTAACAAAGTAGGGAGGCGTAAGAGATGGCCTACGAAGGAATGCTCGCGGAGACGACAAGCATGTTGGGGTTTGAAGGTGATGTCATCTCCGCATACCTAGCGCGGCCCTTGGGCGCCGGGCCTTATCCCGGCGTGGTGCTGCTTCATCACGCCCCCGGGTGGGACGAGTGGTATTGGGAGTCCACCCGCAAGTTTGCCCACCACGGATACGTGGCGATATGCCCGAATCTCTACCACCGCGCGGGCGAAGGAAGCTCCGACGACGTGGCGGCCCGGGTCCGAGCCGCCGGGGGCGTCGCCGACGACCAGGTCGTGGGCGACACCGCTGGAGCGATGGACTATCTGCGGTCCTTACCCTTCGTCAACGGTAGGGTTGGCGTGATCGGGTCATGCTCCGGAGGCCGTCAGGCGTACCTCGCGGCGTGCCGGACCAAGGGCTTGGACGCGGCAGTGGACTGCTGGGGTGGACGTGTGGTGATGTCGGAGGAGGAGCTCACTCCAAAGCAGCCCGTCTCGCCGCTGGACTATACGAAAGACCTTTCCTGTCCCCTGCTTGGGCTCTTTGGCCGTGAGGACATGAACCCTCCGCCGGCGCAAGTGGCGATGCACGAGGAGGAGTTGAAAAAGCACGGCAAGCAGTACGAGTTCCACATGTACGACAACGCTGGACATGGCTTTTTCTACTACGATAGGCCCGCCTATCGTTTGGAGCCGGCGCTGGACGGCTGGGGCAAGGTGTTCGACTTCTTCGGGAAACACCTCGCCGCCGGCGCCAAGTGACTGCGGAGTTGGACCGATGTGTACGTCAATCGTAGAGATCATCGACGTCGAGGGTAGCGGCAAAGGCGCGGCGGGCTGGTTTCCCGTGGCCCAAGCCGTCGTGGACTGTGATCACCCAACGCACGCGTTGCTAGAGCAGAGCATTAATATTGACGTCGTCAATCCGTCGCTGCCCCCGGAAATGCGTGTCGCGCTCGAGCTGACCACAGAGTCCGCCCGCGACCTAGCCCATTCGATCCTGAGCGCCGTCCAGGCGGCCGACACGTGGCGCGCTGAGCATGGCGGCGCGGGGTGAGGAGATCATGAGGGCCGACCTTGGCAAGCTGATATCGGGTGATTCCCACGTATTCGAGCCCGAAACACTCTGGTGGGATCACCTTGCGCCCAAGTGGGGAGAGGCACTGCCCCGCGTCTACGACGAATACCAGGGGAGGAAGGGCCCCTTCTTCCGCCGCGCCGAGAACGAAATCATCGACATGACCGCTCGTCAAAAGGTGCGGGACGCTAAGCTCGAACCTCGCCTGCAGCAGGCCGGAACCGATCCCGACCTGAGGCTGGCTTACCAGGACGAGGAGGGCATCGGAGCCGAGGTGCTCAATCCAACGGAGGCGTTGGGGATGCTGCGGTACAAGGACCGGAGCATGCTGCGTGACTGCTGCGAAGTCTACAACGACTGGTTGGCCGAATTCTGCTCCCGCGATCCGAAGCGCCTGATCGGCACGGCGTTGATACCCATTGAGGATGTCGATTGGGGCGTAGCGGAATTGCAGCGCACCGCGGCCAAGGGGCTCAAAGGGGCGATGATCGGTCTGCAGCCGCCTGAGGAGTACCCTCCCTATCATCTCCCCGTATATGACCGGTTCTGGGCAGCAGCCCAGGACATAGGGGCGCCCCTTACGTTGCATATCGTGACGGGCCGTGTCCGAAGCCACATGGCCTTGATCACCGCGGACGAAAGAGCGGCGATGCCCATGACCATCATCTCGCAGCGCGCTGAGGTCATGAGCGTGCTGGCGCGCGATTTCATCTACGGCGGCGTGCTCGACCGGTTCCCGGGCCTAACCCTCCTTTGCAGCGAGTTCGAAATCTCGTGGATACCTTGGTTCATGAACGAGATGGATAGGAACATGCAGAGGACCTGGGTCATCACCTACGGCTATGCGCCTCCCAAGCTGAAGCCCAGCGAGTATATGCAGACCAGGGTCTGGCATGGGTTTATCGATGACCCCTACGTCCGAGAGATGTCGCCCCACATCGGTCCGGACCGGCTCATCTGGGGATCGGATTTCCCTCACCCGGAAGGGATCGGGGTCAACGCCAAGGAGACTCTGGCCACGCTCATCAACGGTATGCCGGCCGAGACGCAAAGAAAGGCCACGGCAGATAACGCCACGGCCTTATGGGACCTGCAATCCGTAGCCAAGTGACGGCGCGGCGTACCGATTCCACTCAGCAGGAGGCCGCGGCTTGAACGCCTCGCGGGGAAAGATGCGCTTCAGTCTGGCCGGGATCGCGGGGCTGACCTGGAGTCAGCTACTGGAGGCGGTCACTACGGCGGAGGAGCTAGGCTTCTACGGCTTCTACGCGTCGGACCACCTGCTGACCCCAGGTCCCGGCCCTACCACGATCACGCCGAGCTCCCTCGAGCATTTGGACGCCCTTACCGTGGTCGCGGCGCTGACCGCGCACACGCAGACGTTGCGCTTGGGCACGATGGTCGTCGGGAACCTCTTCCGCCACCCCGTCATTCTAGCCAAAGTAGTCAGCAGCATCGATCATGCCAGCGGCGGAAGAATGGAGCTCGGGCTCGGCGCCAACTGGCGAAGGGCGGAGTGCGACATCTACGGATTCCCCTTTCCTCCGCTCAAGGAACGGCTGAGGCGTCTCGAAGACACACTTCACATCATCACGTCGCTCTGGGGCCAAGAGCGCACAACGATCCAAAGCGAGTATCACGAACTTTCCGACGCGCCATTTCTCCCCAAGCCGCTCCAGCGGCCCTGGCCGCCGATCATCCTCGGCGGTGCAAACGACGAGACCTTGCGTTTGGCAGCTACCTACGCGGACGAATGGAACGGCCTAGGCCCCGTATCCCACGTACGAGAACGAGCGCTGAAACTGGACGCCCTCCGCCGTGAACAAGGGCAAGACCCCTCAGGCATTCGCCGCTCGGCCGTGGTCCCGCTGCACCTGACCGACGACCCGGAGGAGGTGGAGCGTCGGACGAAGGGCATCGCCGCCGTCACGCGCAAGAACACGCAACGCTGTTCGGTGGAGTTGGCGGCTCAACCCGATGAAGTCGTGGCCGGAGAGGCGGCCCTCGTCGGCGGCCCTGAGCAGGTCGCCGCCGGGGTCGACCGATGGCGGTCCGCCGGAATCAATCATCTCGTGTTCTTCACCCCCCGCCCCTGGGACCGGCCGATGTTGGAGCGTTTCGCGAGCGACGTGATGCCGTCCTTTTCCTAGGACACGGCGGCCAGAACAATGTCCACTCAGCTAGGAATTGGCGCTAGAAGGCGGGGATGACGTCTTGGGCTAAGGCCTCGATCTGCTCGATCTCATCGAAGATCGGATGCAACAGCACCAAGTCCGGCTGCTGGCCGACCACCTCCGCGACGCGGTCCGTGCACTCCTGGAGGCCTCCGGAGACGACGATTCCCTCGTCGAGGGAGAACCCTCGATACACTCGGGCGAGCCACTCGCCCGCGCGGCGCTTGGCGCGGGCCTCGTCGCGGTCCAACCCAACGTAGATGCGCTTGGCGATCTGGAAGGTTGCAGGGTCGCGCCCAGACTCTTCGCAGTAACGGCGCAGCAACTGGACGTTGTCGGCAAAGGCCCCGGTAGTCGATATGCCAGCCCCCATCCAGCCGTCCGCGTAGCGGACCGCCCGGCGCAGGGCGTTCGGATGTCCTCCACCGAACCAGAGCGGCGGACGCGGCTGCTGCAACGGCTTCGGCTCCATGAGGACCTGATCGGTATTCCAGTAGCGGCCCTCGAAAGTCGTAGGGGACGTGGTCCAGAGGGCGTTCATGAGCCGCAACCCCTCGACAAAGCGGCCGACGGCCCGGGCCGTCGATATCCCGTAGCGAGGATAGAGCCGCTCGGCCGTGCCTAGGCCGACACCCACAATGAGCCGGCCTTCGCTCATCTGGTCCAGAGACGCCAGCTCCCTAGCGAGAAGGATTGGGTTGTACACCGGGCTGATTAGGACCGAAGTCCCCAAGCGGACCCGCGCGGTGAGCGCCGCGACGTAGCCCAGAAGCACGACGGGGTCCAACACCGGATAGGGACGCAGGTGCATGTCCGCGACCCAGAGGCTGCCATAGCCAAGCGCCTCGGAACGCCGGGCGAACTGGCCCACAAGCGCCATATCCACCCTGCCTGAGTCGAAAACCTGGGGTAGCCCTGCGCCCCACGAGATGTGCTGTTCTGTGTGCATCAAATGCTGTTCACCTCTAGCCCGCGATCAAGCCCGCATGCCCCCGACGACCGGGCGAGGGGATGGAGCCTGAATGTCAATCGCACCTGTGAGCGTAGCGTGTCCTGCAAGACTTACCGCTGGACGGTCTCACTAGGCAGTTCTTGCCCATACTGTCGCGGATGCCCCCCTGCGAAGACAGGTCCGGCCACAACTCTTCGCCGGCACGCCGGTGACAACGGCCAGATCGGCGTGCGTCATCGTATCCGACTCGTTATTGAGGTGGGAGACTAGCGGCTCAGGCAATTGCGGGCGGCTCCGGTCATATTTGCTCACCCTTCGCGACGCGATGATGGGGTCGCCGAGGCTGTTCGACATCGACTATCGGGGCGGAGATGAATTGGAGATCGTGCTTGAGGCTTCCACCGGCCAGTATGGGCGGCGCCTGACGCCGGATTCCACGTACGGCCCGTACCAAGCCGTTCGCGCGCTTCTAGTCTACAAGGAGTCGCCATGCCCGCCTCCGCCCGCATGGCACACGGCGGGGCTGGCCGGCCGGCCCGCTTCATTAGGTTCGCGTCACGAGGCCGCAGCGCGGGCAGGATCTCCCTATCTTGTCTGGGCGGCAACTACTAGCCAGACCCCGAGTCGCCGTCGCCGCCCCGAGGGTTGGGTTGGCGCCCTCGCCGCCTAGCGCCAGCACGGCTGACAGCCGGGCACTGTCTATCGTTAAGTCAGGCCGGAAGTGATGGGCCGAACTTGATGGTAGACAGAACCACGTTCGAGTTGGTGACCACGATATAGGATCAGGGATGCGAGGGCCGAAGGCAGTGGGCACGGTTGCGGAGCGCGTCAAGCGGCCGACTCGCGGTACTGCCTCCCAGAGAAGTGCGCTAACGACACTGCTGCACCGCCGACGCCTACAATGCCCCTGGCGAGACAAGGCAGCGGCCCCGTCGTGCCGCTTTGGTCCTTGCTGAGCCTTACGGCACCTGCCGCGCCGCCGTCCATCTGATGCAGACCGTGGCGAAGCGGTAGACCTCTAGCGCACCAAGCTCCCGAGCTCTCCGCTGCTCCGGGTCAACCTCGTCCCAAGAGCGATGAGCATTTGGTCTTTGTGCATCTCCTCCTCGCGCTCGCTGCTCTCGCCTCCTTGATGGTGCGGCATGGCAGCACCGGCCTAGTTCCGCCAGCCAGCAGTGTTCAGGACGAGAGCGCTGTCGCGGCGCGTCGGTTGCCGGCGTCCGCCTCAGCCGGTAGCATCCCTCCATGGAGGCCCCCCGCTTCTGTACTGCTGGTGGTATCGAGACGCGCTACTACGAGGCCGGCGCCGGCGAGCCGCTCGTCCTGCTGCATGGTGGCCAGTACGGCGCCGTCTCCGCGAGCTGCGCCGAGGACTGGGAGCCGGTCTTCGACGGGCTGGCCCGGCGATTCCGCGTCATCGCCCTCGACATGCTGGGCCAAGGCTTCACCGCGAACCCTCGGACCGATGACGCCTACGTGATCGGCTCCACGGTCGGCCACCTCGTCGCTTTCTTGGACCGGCTTGGCATCGAGAGGGCGCACCTGGCGGGGCACTCCAGAGGCGGGTACACGGCGCTGCGCTTGGCCATGGAGCATCCCGACAGGGTGCATACCGTCATCGACGTGAGCAGCGCTTCCTTTGTCCACGAGGTCATGGACCGCTACGCCGAAGTCCGGCGCCAAGCGGATCAGTACGACGACCCAAGGATGTGGCTGCGGGCATACCTAACCGGCAACTCCTACGCCGGGGAGCACGTCACTGACGGCTGGCTCGACGTCAAATTGCAGATCAAGGACCTCCCGGAGCGCAAGGCTACCGTCGAGAAGATGGGTCGTCTTGGAGACCAGTTCTCCAACGACATCGAGCGGCGTCAGCAGGAATGCCGCGCGTGGGTCGAGGGCGGACGGCTGACCGCCCCGACGCTGATCGCCTGGGGCTACAACGATCCGACCGCCGGATGGGGCGATGCCGGCTTAGAAACCGTAGACCTCATCCTGAGCAACAACCCCAACTCGCGGGCGGTCGTGTTCAATCAAGCCGGCCACTACTGTTACCGTGAACAGCCGAAGGCGTTCGTCGCCGCCGTGGGAGGGTTCGTCGAGTCGTTGGGCTGAGACCGCGCCGGTTGCCGAAGGGCTATCGCAGGAGGGAACGCATGGGCAAGACCATCGTGACGCACATCGACGACGCGCCCTGGGTGCGGGGAGAGCCACGCGTCGAAGGCGGCCCCCTGACCCGGTCCGGGCAGTTCATTGGCGACGAGAAGGAAGGGCCGTGGATTCACGTCAACTCCTTGCCTGCCGGCACGGTTTTCGAGGCACATAGCCACGATCAGGATGAGGTGGCCTACATCATCGAGGGAGATCTCGACTTGGGGGACGGCGCCCGCGGCCCGGGCACGGTGATCTATATGGAGCGCCATACGGAGTATGGGTTTACCGTGGGACCCAGGGGCGTCCGGTTCCTCAACATCCGCACGGGGCCCGCTCATACCTTCAGGGATGGAAAGGTCGTGGTCAGGCCGGGGGCGTGATCGGCGTCTGGGCGGGACACCCGACAAAGGAGGGCACGGTGGCGGCAAAGGATGCGGATCGACCGGAGCCGATGACGGCCTTCAAATACGAGGCGCTTCAACTCGACGAGGGCCGGCCCAAGAAGCTCCGCTTCCTCCACAAGGGAAGCCTCCTTCAAGTGGAGATGCAGCTGGTCGGGCCGGGAGGGGAGACCAACCTCCACGCGCACACCGGACAAGAGGAGTCCTGGATCGTGCTCAAGGGGAAGGCCCGCTTCTACGGCCATGAACCCGGAGAGACATGGGAGCTCGGCCTATTCGACGGCATCTTCATCCCCCAAGGGACTCCGTACTGGTTCGAATCCGTTGGAGATCAGCCGCTGGAGATCTTACGCGTGTCGGCGCGCGACCCGAACACGCGGGACGAACGGGTCAACTACGAAGCGCTCAAGGGGTGGCAGGGGCACTTGGGCGGCAGGGCGGCCACCGACGCCGAGAGCGTACGTTAGGGCCGGCTCTTCCCCGCCCTTTTGCGGTTTGCCACAGAGTTGCGGCTTCTATATGCTCCGGTCACGTGTTCGTGGGCATGACTCAATCGTCTGGAGGCGGAATGAGCGTTGAGCCGGACCTTCACTTCGATGTCCTCGTCGTAGGGGCGGGGAACGCCGGGCTGTGCGCGGCGCTGGCGGCGGAAGAGCTCGGCGCGCGCGTCGGCGTGCTGGAGAAGGCACCTCGGGAGTTCAGGGGCGGGAACAGCGCCCTGACGGGACATATGCGCTTCGCCTTCAACAGCGTCGACGACATCGCCCCGCTGATCAACGACCCCTATCCGAGCGATCTGCAGAAGATCGCCGAGCACCTCCCGCACCGGACGGAAGCCGAGCTCTTCGACGAGATCATGACCGTCACCGACGGCTACGCCGACACGGAGCTGGCCGACACCCACGTGAGCAAATCGTACGAGACGGTTCGCTGGCTGCGCTCCAAGGGGCACGACTGGGTCCCCATCTACGCCACCGCCACGCACGGCGGCAACGTCGTGATGATGAACGGCGGGGGGCACGGGTTCCAAGAGCGCAGCTTCGGCTATCTGGAAGGTGCCGGGGTGCCCATCTACTACGACACCAGCGCGACGGAGCTCATCGAGGACAAGCAAGGGAGGGTCATCGGCCTACGGGCACTGTCGCCCGACGGCTATCGGACCATCCATGCCTCGTCCGTGGTCCTGAGCTGCGGCGGGTTCGAGAGCAACCCGGAGATGCGCGCCCGTTATCTCGGCCCCGGCTGGGACACCGTCAAGATGCGGGGCGTGCCCTACAACACCGGCGACGGGCTGCTGATGGCGATGGGCATCGGCGCTATGCCCTATGGAAGCTGGACGACCTGTCACGCGTCGCCCCAGGACATGAACCGTCCGCTGTACACGCTTCCCGGCTCGGGGAGCCGCGGTTGGAACCGCTACTCCTATCCCTTCTCGATCATGGTCAACGTTTATGGGGAGCGGTTCGCCGACGAGGCGTTCGACGTGCGGGGGCGGACCTACGCGAGAATGGGCAAGTCGATCCTGGCGCAGCCGGCGGGCACGGCGTTCCAGATTCTGGACGCGAAGGCCCGGAAGATGCAACTGCTGCCGGAGTACGATCAGGCCTCGGGAGCGAAGGCGGGCACGTTGGAGGAACTGGCCGACAAGCTGGGCGTCGACCCTGAGGGCCTGGTGCGCACGGTCCGCGAGTTCAACGCCGCGGTCCAGCCGGGGGAGTACGACCCCAGCCCCTACCGGACGGACGGGAAGAGGACCGAGGGCCTCGGCGTGCCCAAAAGCAACTACGCCGTTCCGATCGACGAGCCGCCCTACGAGGGATTCGGGGTGATCTGCGGCATCACCTTCACCTATGGCGGCCTGAAAGTCGATCCCAAGACCGCGCAAGTGCAGCACGTCGCAGGGCGGCCCATTCCCGGGCTGTACACCTCCGGCGAGATGCTGGGGGGACTTTGGCACACGAACTACGCCTCGGGCTCGGGCATGATGGCCGGCTCCACCTACGGCCGCATCTCCGGCATTAGCGCCGCCAAAGCCGCCCTGGGTGAATGATGGCCATAGGATGGACCCGGCCCCGGCTCGGACGATGATCGAATCGAAGGACGCACCGCCGACGGCCAAGGCGGCGGGAGGGCCCGGCGCCGGTCCTACGAGGCTGCTGGCCGAATTCGCCGCGTCGACGACGTACGAGCAACTTCCCGACGCGGCCATAGCGGCGGCGAAGACCATCATCATCGACGGCGTGGCCAACGCGCTCGCCGGATCGGCGGAACCGCTCGCAGGTCACATCAAACGCTACGTCGAGGCGCTCGGAGGACGTCCGGACTGCGCCGTGGCGGGAACGGCCTTGCGGACCAACGCGCCGATCGCCGCCTTCGCCAACGGCGTCTTCCTGCACAGCCTCGACTATGAAGTCCAGGGCATACCCTCCAGCCATGGGACGTCGAGTATCTTGCCGCCCATTCTGGGGCTGGCCGAGCAGTTCAAGTTGTCGGGCCGGGCGCTGCTCGCGGCGTTCGTTGTCGGCTGGGAGGTGCAGCAACGCCTCGCCGTCGCGGGACTGGCCGGGGACCTTCACGGGTTTCACCCGCCGGGGGTCTATGGACCGCTGGCGGCAGCGGCGGCGGCCGCGAATATCCTGGGCCTCAACGCCGCGGAGACCGCGATGGCCTTTGGCATAGCCGCCTCGGGCACGGGCGGCCTGTTCGCGAACAACGGCACCATGACCAAGTCGACCCACCCCGGCGGCGCGGGGCGGACCGGCGTCGAGGCGGCGCTGTTGGCCGCCGACGGCTTCGGTGGGAACGGGGAGGTCCTCGAGGCCAAGGAGGGCTACGTCGCGGCGTTCTTCGGCGGCGACTTCGATTGGCCGGCGCTGACGGAGGGCCTCGGAGAGCGATACAACCTGGTCGAGCGCGGCTTCAACGTCAAGCGCTATCCCGCACAGATCTATATGCAATGGGCCATTGAGGCGGTGGCCACGCTGCGGGAGCGTCACCGGCTTCGCCTGGAAGACGTCGACTATCTGGAGATGGAGACGCCCGGCCGGCGGGGCTATGTCTTCCGTCCACAGCCCAAGAGCGGGTTGGACGGCAAATTTAGCTTCGAGTACTGTTCCGCCGTGGCCCTCCTTCACGGCCACTTGGGCATCGACGACTTCACTGACGCCGTCCGGTTCTCTCCCGCGGTCAAGGAGGCGCTGACCAAGGTGCGGATCGTCAAGAACCCTGAGACTCCGA
Organism: Dehalococcoidia bacterium; assembly: GCA_965219875.1. Classification (GTDB taxonomy): domain Bacteria; phylum Chloroflexota; class Dehalococcoidia; order SHYB01; family SHYB01; genus DAOUKH01. The sequence goes on from CBDCOW010000003.1 coordinate 1,136,343, forward strand.
CGGTCGCGCCGGGGCTGTGGGTGGAGGCGCGGGCGCATCTGAACGACGGAAGCGTCGTCACCGAGCGCTGCACCGGCTACCAGGGCTCCATCGTCAATCCCATGAGCCGAGAAGATCTGCACCGCAAGTTCCGCGGCTGTGCCGGGCGCGTCCTGCCGGCGGACATGGTGGAGAGAGGAATCGCAACGCTGGAGGGCCTGGAGAAGGAGCCCAACATGGACGAGATCGTGCGGCTCATCAGCGTCTCCTAGACACCGGCGACGGTGCGCGCTCCGCGCCGATAACGAGCGGGAGGACGTATGGGAGCAACGGAAGAACAACTAGCGGAGTTCGTCGCGGAGACGGACGTGGAGAGCATTCCGCCCGAGGCGTTCCGGGCCGCCCAGGACGCGACCTTCGATTGCCTGGGGGTGACGCTGGCCGGTGCCGCGGAACCTCTCGGCGGGATGATCATGTCGTTCGTGGAGGAGGAAGGCGCGGCCCCCGTCTCCACCATCGTCGGCTCGCGCCTGCGTACCTCGCCCTATCTCGCCGCGCTGGCGAATGGGACCCTTGCCCACGCACTCGACTACGACGACGTGGGCGGACTCGGCCATCCGTCCGTCGCCCTCACGCCCACGGTGCTCGCTCTGGGCGAGAAACTCGGCTCCTCCGGGCGCGACGTCCTCGAGGCCTACGTCATCGGGTTCGAGGCGGCCAGCCACATACGGGCCGGATCGTCGTACGTCCAGGGCATCCGGGGCTTTCACAATACGGGCGTGTTCGGGACCATCGGGGCAACGGCCGCCGCGTCCCGTCTGCTGCGCCTCGACCGGCGCCGCACGTTGATGGCGTTGGGTCTGGCGGGGTCGATGTCCAGCGGCATCGTCCAGAACTTCGGCACGTATGCGAAACCGCTGCACGCCGGCATGGCCTGCCGGGCGGGGGTGCTCGCCGCCACGCTGGCGGAAAAGGGGTGGACGGCCACCGACGCGTTCATCGAGAGCGGTTTGGGCTGGGCCCACGCCTATCTTGGCGCGGGCAACTACGAGCCCTCCCGGATGGTCGCCGACCTGGGAGAGCGGTGGACCGTTCTCGACTCGATCGTCGTGAAGAAATACCCGTGCTGCGGCTCCAATCACTCCGCCCTCGACTCTCTCCTCTCCCTGATGAAGGAGCACGACGTTACGCTTGACGACGTGGAGAAGGTGGAGGTCGAACGGCTGCCGGCAATCAGCCACGTGCTGCTCTATCCCGAGCCGTCGTCGGGCTTTCAAGGCCGGTTCTCCATTCACTACAACATGGCGGTCGCGCTGATGGACCGTCAGGTCGTCATCGAGTCCCATACGGACGAGCAACTGCGGCGGCCGGAATACGCCGAGGCCTTGGATAAGATCGACATCAGGGTGATGAGCAGCTGGGACCCCCACTATGAGCCCGGCCCCCGCGAGAACCCCGTCACCCTGCGGCTCAAGGATGGACAGGTCTTCCGGCGGTCGACGAACCGGCATCAGATGCACGGCTCACCGAGCGACCCGTTGAGCGAGACCGAGTTGAAGGACAAGTTCCGGAATTGCGCGAGGCTGGCCCTCCCGGAGGGCCAGGTTGAAGAGGCCGTCCGGGCATGCTGGGAGTTGGGCGGCGCGGCGAACGTGTCCGAGACCCTTCGAGCCCTGACGCCCGCCGGATAGCGCGGAGGAGGCAGGCAAATGAAGCGCATCGACGTGCACGCCCACATCATCCCGTCGTGTGTCTACGCGGGGTCCGAGCGGGACGGGCACTGGCACGGCAACCGCATCGAACAGGACGATGCGGGGCGGGACGTGCTCGTGGCCAGGGGACGCAGGCCACGGGTCACTCCGCCCAGCATGCGCTACACGCCGTCCGAGCGCGCGCAGGCCTTGGACGCAATGAACGTGGACATGCACCTGTTGTCGCTGGACCCGCACTTGCTGGACTACGAGGAAGCCATCGATACGGCGTTGGCGGGGTTCCGGGAGATCAACGACGACATGGGGGCCTACGCTCGAGCCCAGCCGGACCGCTTCATGGGGCTGGCGACGCTGCCGATGCAGGACGGCGTCGCCGCGGCGGAGGAGTTGGAGCGGGCCGTCACCGAGCTGGGGCTGAAGGGCATGGAACTGTGCGCCGGCATCCGCGGGGGCGGCCTAGACGACCCCGCGTTCGACCCGGTGTGGGCCGTGGCCGAGCGCCTGGACGCTGCGATCTTCGTCCACCCCGACCCCAACGCCCCCATCCCCCTCGAGCGAATGCCTTTCCTCTTCAACCTCATTGGCAATCCGATCCAGACGACGCTCGCGGTGTACTCCGTGATCTTCGGCGGCGTGCTCGACCGCTTCCCAAACCTGAAGTTCTGCTTCGCCCATGGCGGCGGCCTCGCCTGCTACGCGATGCCGCGGGCCGAGGTCCACGGGTATCTTCAGCGGCCCCGAGCCAAACAATCGATCAAAGCCCCGCCCAGCGAGTACCTGCGGCGGATGCGCTACGATACCGTCACGCATTCCGGCGAGAACCTGCAGTACCTCGCGGAGCGCGCGGGAGTCGAGAACATCGTCATGGGCTCCGATTTCCCCTTCGACCCCTGCTACGCCGACCCGGTGGCATGGGTCCAGGATGTCGAATGGCTTACGGACGTGGAAGGGGAGGGCGTCCTGGGAGGCAACGCGCGGCGGTGGCTCGCGATCTGAGCCGTTGGGAGATCAGGCCGACGCCCGCGACGCGGCGGCCTTGACGCACCTGCGGGCAAGCACGCCGGCGACATCCTTGCGGTACTCGCTCGTTGCATGAACATCGCCGTCCGGCTCGATCTCGTCGGAGACCAACTCCCGCAGCTCGTTCAATGCCTCCTCGTCGATCGCACTCCCGACCAATCGCGCCTCGGCCCGCGTTGCTCTGACGGGCGTGTCGCCGACGCCGAACAGAACGATGGAGGCTCGCTCACAAAGGCCGCTCCGGCCCTTTTCGATCACCGCGCACACGCCCGCCAGGGCATAGTCGCCGTGACGGATCGCGAGCTCCTCAAAGCCCCATCCCGCCCCGTTTGGCCATGGAGGGAACCGGACTTCCGTCAAGAGCTCGGTGGGCTCCAACTGCGTCGTGAAGTAGGTCTCGAAGAACTCTTCCGCCGCGAGAACGCGTTGCCCCTCTGTGCCGGCGGTCACGAGGTCCGCGCCGAGCGCGACGGCGACGGCGGGAAGCTCGGCGGCGGGGTCGGCGTGGGCAATGCTGCCGCCGACGGCGCCGCGGTTTCGGATCTGGAAGTGACCAATGTGCGGAATCGCCGCAAAGAGCAGTGGGGCGCTGTCCCGGAGCCCCGATAGGCGCTCTAGGGCCCGCACTCGTGTCATCGCGCCTACTCGCAAACCCCCGTGGGGTCTTTCCTCGACGTACGCCATGCTCGCGACGCGGTTGAGGTCAACGATGACCTCGGGCTGGGCAAGCCGCATGTTCACCAGCGGCATCAGACTCTGGCCCCCGGCCAGGGCCTTGGCGTCGTCGCCGTATTGATCGAAGAGACTCGTTGCCCCCTCTAGGCTCTCCGGCGCGTGGTAGTCAAAGCGGTGGGGCTTCATGGCGACGAGCATAGTATACCCGTGGCCGCGGCGTGCCGATCTTCAGAAATTTGGAGCGCTTGACCTGACGGATGCCGCCCGATACGCTCCCGTGGCCCCAGGAATCCGTCGTATTCGGATGGAGTCCAGCGATGGCGAAAAACAGCCCTCCGGAAAAGGAGCACCTGCAACAGATGCTCACCGGCCGTGCCGTGGTGTTATTCGGAGAAGAGCGTGCCCAAGTCCTGGCGGGCGTGATCGCGGACACGGCCGAAGTGCTGTCTCAGTTGGCGGCAAGTCCGCCCGAGCAGGAGGAGGAGCCTGACTACTGGGAGTAGGCCCGTCATGCCGGACGTCCACGAGCTCACTCTTGTTCAGGCCGCCGAAGCCATACGCAGCGGCGAGATCTCGCCGACGTCGCTGGTCGGCGCGCTCCTTGACCGCATCGACCGGCTCGATCCCGTGCTCCAAGCCTGGGTCACCGTGGACCGTGAGGGGGCCATGCGGACCGCGGAGGAGCGCGAGCGCCAGCTTCAAGAAGGGAACGTCCTTGGGCCACTGCACGGAATTCCAATCGGCGTAAAGGACATCTTCCACGTCGAAGGGCTGCCGACAATCGCCGGCTCGTCCCTCTACGAAGACCGGGTCTCTTCCTACGATGCAACATCCGTCGCCAGATTGAAGGACGCGGGGGCCATCGTTCTCGGCAAGACGGTCACCTGCCAGTTCGCCTCCACCGATCCGGGGCCGACACGCAACCCCTGGAACCCCGAGCACACGCCGGGCGGGTCGAGCCAGGGCTCGGGTGCGGCCGTCGCCGCAGGCATGTGCTTCGGCGCTCTGGGGACGCAGACCGGCGGGTCGGTGCTCAGGCCCTCGACGTACTGCGGACTCGTCGGCCTCAAGCCCACCTACGGCCGGATCAGCCGGCACGGCGTGCTCCCCCTCTCCTGGTCCATCGATACCGTCGGCGTCCTTTGCCGGTCCCTAGAGGACGCGGCGACCCTACTGCAGTGCATGGCGGGCCGCGACGTGGCCGACCCCAGCTCCTCACGCCACCCGGTGGACGACTACGTGGGAGCGCTCGACACGCGCACCTCGCCACCCCGCCTCGGCCTCGTCCGCGACTACTTGGAAGAAGCGGAACCGGAAGTGCGCAGCCGCACCGAGGCGGCTGCCGAGCGGTTGGCCAGGGCCGGCGCCACCATCGTGGAGACGCGCATGCCGGACAGCGTCGCGCTCGCGGAGGCCGCCCGCCACGTGGTGCACCGCGTCGAGGCGGCGGCCTATCACGAACAAGACTTCGCCCGCGCCCCGGACACGTTCGCGCCTGAGATACGATCTACCATCGAGCTTGGGATGCTCATCCCCGGAACTCATTACCTGCAAGCCCAGCGATTGCGGCGCCGGTTCCGCGCCGATGCGGTTGCACTGATATCCACGGCGGACGCGCTGATCCTGCCCACGACCCCCGCGGCGGCGCCGCGCGGACTCCAGACGACCGGCCCAGCGGGTTTTCAAGCGATGTGGACCTTCGCCGGCGTGCCCACGATGACGCTTCCCATGGGGTTGGACGGGCAGGGGCTGCCGCTGGGCCTGCAGATCGTCGGTCCGGCGTTCGGCGAAGCCCAGCTCCTGGCGACGGCCCGCTGGTGCGAAAATGCGCTTCAGGTCAACCTGCCGCCACCGCCTCTTTGATTCAGCGTTATGCAGAAATACATAGCCCGCCGGCTGCTTCTCTTCATCCCCACACTCGTGCTGGGGTCGCTGGTGGTGTTCGGGATCATGCGGTTCCTGCCGGGGGACGTGGCACTCGTCATCTTGAGCTCCGACGACTCCTCCGTCATCAGGGAGAGCGACCTCCGGGAGCTGCGGGAGAGCCTCGGCTTGGGCGACCCCCTCCCCGAGCAGTACGGCGACTGGCTCTGGAGCATGGTGTCGGGGGGCTTCGGCGGCGCGTCGCTCGTCAACGACGAACCGATCGGGGAGATTATTGCCCGCCGGCTGCCCGTCACCATCCAACTGGCCGTCTACACCATGACGCTCTCGGTCCTCGTCGCGCTCCCCCTGGGCATTATTGCGGCTGTGTTCCAAGACAAGCTCCCCGACTATCTGGCGCGGTTCGTGTCGGTGTCCGGGCTGTCGCTTCCCAATTTTTGGGTAGCGCTCCTCCTCCTCCTGATCATGGTCACGTGGTTCAACTGGTCGCCTCCGATCATCTATACGAACCTCTGGGAAGACCCATGGAACCACTTGCAGATCGCGATCTGGCCCGCCCTTATCCTCGGCTGGCAATACACCTCCTACATCTCCCGCGTCACGCGATCGAGCATGCTCGAGACCCTGCGCCAGGACTATATCCGTACGGCCCATAGCAAGGGGCTGACGGCCCTGACGGTGCTGCGCCGCCACGCGCTGCGCAACAGCCTCATCCCCGTCATCACGATCTCCGCCGCGTACCTGGGAAGCGTCCTCAGCGGCACGGTCATCTTGGAAGGGATCTTTGGCATGCCGGGCATCGGACAGGGCGTCGTCAAGGCGGCCCAGATCCGGGACTATCCTGTCATGCAGAGTCTCGTCATGCTGCTCGTGTTCATCACCCTGGCCTTGAACCTGATCGTCGACCTGATCTACGTCGTCGTCGATCCGAGGGTCAGGTACAGCTAGTCCGCAGGATACTCGTGTGAACGACACGCTGATCGAAGAGTCCCCCGCAACGACGACCGCAAGGGTCGCCCGGGCTCTGTTCACGTTTGGCCGAGGCGTGCGGACCTTCGCGCGAAGGAAACCCCTCGGCGCGCTGGGCGCGGCGGTGCTCATCCTTATGGGACTCGCGGCGATCTTCGCGCCCCTCGTCGCCACACACGACCCCGTGGCCCAAGACATCCCCAACCGCCTGAGCGGTCCCGGTTCGAGCTTCCTATTCGGCACCGATAACTTCGGCCGAGACATGTTCAGCCGCATCGTCTACGGGGCCCAGACGTCTCTTGTCGTCGGATTTGGCGCTGTGGCGATCGGCACCTTGGCAGGCGCCATTATCGGCGAGGTGAGCGCCTACGCCGGCGGCCCGGCGGACCTCGCAATTCAGCGCTTCGTCGACGCGATCCAGGGGTTCCCCGGCCTCATCCTGGCACTGGCGATGGTGGTCGCCCTGGGACCCTCGCTGATCAACGTCACCATCGCCATTTCCGTCTCGCTATTTCCACCCATGGCACGGCTCGCGCGCGCCGAGGCGTTGATCGCGAAAGAGCAAGATTATGTCTTGGCCGCACGCACGCTGGGGGCCTCGGCGCGGCGCATCATCTTCCGCCATATCATGCCCAATAGCCTCGCCAGCGTGATTGTTCTGGCAACGGGTTATCTGGGTACCGCGATCGTGATCGAGGCGTCGCTGAGCTTCCTGGGGCTGGGCGTCCCGCCGCCCAACCCCTCGTGGGGCGGCATGTTGCAGTTTGGCGCCCGGCAATACCAGGAGTCGGCGCCCTGGCTTACGATCTTCCCCGGCTTGGCGCTGGCCATCACGGTGTTCGCCTTCAACTTCCTCGGCGATGCGCTGCGCGACGAGATGGACCCCAGGCTGCACCGATGACCGCGCCGCCGCCGCGTTCCGCCTTCCCGCAAGGCCCTCCCTTCGATGAGGACAGCGGCCATGGTCTAGAATGTGCGAAGCTCTGACACTGTAAGTCCCGGGCTTACGGCGGCATGTTTGCCCGGGAAAACCGGACGGTCTTGTGGAAGTAAGCGGGGAGCGCTCGGTACAAGCACCCCTCCAAGTCGTGTGGGACGCGCTTCACGACCCGGAGATGCTGCGGAAATGCACGCCGGGGTGCCGGTCGCTGAAGGCGACTGAGCCGGCCGACGGCGGCGCGCAGACCGTCTACGACGCTGAGATGCAGGTGGGGGTAGCCCTGGTCAAGGGAACGTTCAAGGGAACCGTGACCATTGTCGATGAGACGCCGCTGGAGACCTACCGTGTCGCCGTGCGCGCGTCGGGAGGCATCGGTTTCAGCCACATCGACGGCGCGCTCCGCCTCGCGCACGACGACGGTGGGACGGCGATCACGTACACCGGCAACGCTCAAGTCGGGGGCCCAATCGCGGGCGTGGGCCAGCGCGTCCTTGGAGGGTTCGCCCGCAAGCAGATCGAGCGGTTCTTCTCCACTTTCGAGCAAGAGCTAGCGGCACGTGACTCCTGACCCGGTAACGACTGGCTAGAGAGGCCCCGCAATGCCCGAGACGCTCGCGATCTCCGTGACGGTGAACGGCCGTTTGTACGAGCGGTCGGTCCCCGTCCGCATGACGCTCGCGGACTTCCTTCGCGAAGAGCTCGGCCTCACGGGAACGCACCTCGGCTGCGAGCACGGCGTCTGCGGGGCCTGTACCGTCCTCTTGGATGGCGACGCGGTCCGCTCCTGCTTGCTCCTCGCCCCTCAGGCCGACGGTCACGCCGTGACGACCGTCGAGGCGCTGGCCGGCGACGATGCCCTGCATCCGCTCCAGCAGGCGTTCGTCGACAACTATGCGTTGCAATGCGGCTTCTGCACCCCGGGGTTCCTCATGACGGCCTACGCCTTCCTCAAAGAGACTCCCGATCCTTCCGAGGAGCAGATCGAGTCCGCCATCTCAGGCAACATCTGCCGCTGCACCGGTTACATTCCAATCGTGAAAGCGATCCGGGCCGCCGCCGGTAAGCAGTAGCCACACATTGATGCTCCCATCCCCGAGCCGCCAGGAGTGCCATTGATGGTCGCAAGTTCCGAAGATCCTATTCTCCGTCCCGACCTGGAGCGCTGGGTCCAAGGCAAGGGCGAATACCTCGACGACATACGCCTCCCGGACCTTTGCCACGTCGCCTTCGCGCGAAGCCCCCACGCCCATGCCCGCATCGTCAGCATCGACACCAGCGCCGCGATGCGGGTCCCCGGCGCCATCGACGTGGTAACGCCCGACGACCTGTCGCAATTCGCGCACTCGGGTAACGGAGGCTTCGAAGTCGGGCCCGCCTACGGCGATTCGGAGGTCTGGGGCGGACTCTACGACCGCCCTCCGCTCCCCATTGGGGTCACGCTCCACGCCGGAGAGGCCATCGTCGCTTGCGTTGCGGAGACGCGCTACGCCGCGGAAGACATGGCGGGCGAAGTCGTGATCGACTATGAACCCCTGCCCCCCATCGTGGACATGGAGGAGGCGCTCCTTCCTGAGACGCCCGTGATCCACGAGCAGCTCGGGCGCAACGTCTTCTTCCGCCGCCGGTTCAAGGCCGGGGACCCGGACCGGGCCTTCGCCGAGGCCGACACGGTGCTGGAAAGGACCTTCCGCTGGGCGCGCCAGACCGTCGTCCCCCTTGAAGCACGCGGGGCCATCGGTTCCTACGAGCAAACGACCGGACGCTTCACCGCGTGGGTATCCGTCCAGGGCCCCCACCCCGTCCGGTCGACCATTGCCGGCGCCTTTGGGCTCGACGAGGGAGCCGTGCGGGTCATCTGCTCCGACGTCGGTGGAGGCTTCGGCGCGAAAGGCGCGGGCTCCGAGACCGTGCTGGTGTGCCACCTGGCCAAGCGAATTGGGCGGCCGGTGAAGTGGATGGAAGACCGGGTCGAGAACCTTCTCTGCGTGCAATCGAGAGACCACCTCATTCGGGTCTCGGCCGCCTTCAAGAAGGATGGCAAGCTCCTCGCGATGCGGGCCCGTGCCCTAGTTGACGCCGGAGCGCATTCCCCAGCGCCCGCCGGGGTGAGCACCGAACCGTCCATGTCCGTCCTCTCCATGCCGGGAACCTACCATCTGGACAACTTCCAGTTCGACACCACCGCGGTCGTGACGCACAAGGCCCCCTACGTGGCCTACCGGGGCGTGTCGAAGCCCGTAGGCCCGTTCTTGACGGAGCGCATGATGGACATCGCCGCCGGGGCCCTCGGCATGGACCCGGCGGCGATTCGCCGGCGCAACTACATCCAGCCGGACGAGTTCCCCTACAAGCAGGTCCAGGGCTGGCTGTACGACAGCGGCGACTACCCCGGCTCGATGGACATTGCGCTCAAGCTGGCGGACTATCCCGCTCTGCGTCGCGAGCAGGCCGAAGCGAGAGAGCGCGGCGAATACATCGGCATCGGCATGGCCGCATTCCTCGAGGCCGGGAGCATCGGGTCGCGCTGGTACCGCGAGCGGGGCGTCGTCGGGCGCCCGGCGTTCGACGGCGCCACGATTCAGGTCGACGGGCGCGGGCGCGTGGCGCTGAAGATCAGCGGCAAGTCCGCGGGGCAAGGGCACGAAACGACCTTCCCGAGACTGGTAGCCAAGGAGCTCGGCCTGCCCCAGACCCACGTGCGCCTGATACAGGGCGATACGGACACGGCGCCGTTCGGCGTGACCGCGGGCAACAGCCGCAGCGCCGCCAGCATCGGCACCGCCATTCTGAAGGTCCTCGGCGACCTGAAGGACAAGATGCGCAGGGTGGCGAACCTCTTTCTCGAAGCCGATCTCGATGACGTGGAGCTGGCCGGCGGCGAGTTCTTCGTGAAGTCCGACCCATCGAGGCGCGTGCCGTTCCGCGATGTCGCCGCGGCCGCGTACAACCGTTCCCGCGCCGTATTCCTTGATGGCACCGGTATCGAGCCGGGCCTGGAGTTCACGCGAAGCAACGACCCGCCGCAGACGTTCGCCAACGGCTTTCACGTGGCCGTCGTCCGTGTGGACGTCGAGACGGGGGTCGTCAAGCTCGAACGCTACTACATGGTTGACGACTCGGGGACGATGCTGGACGAGGCCGCCGTGAAGGGGCAGGCGCTCGGCTCCACGGTCTGCGGGTTCGGCAACGCTCTCCTCGAGGAGTTGCGCCACGACAACGGCCAGCTGATCACGGGCACCCTCCTCGACTATCTGCTGCCGACCAGCGACACGATGCCGAAGATCGAGCACGTCCAGACGGAGACTCCGTCACTACTGTCGGCCAATGGGGCCAAGGCGGCGGGGGAGTCGGGGAACTGCGGGGCACCGGCCGCGATCGCGAACGCGGTCGCCGATGCGTTGCGGCCCTTTGGCGTCGAGGCGAATGAAGTGCCGTTGACGCCGTCGCGGGTCTACGGACTCATCCAAGAGGCGAAACGGCGCACCCCGTAGCCCGCCGACGCTACGATTCCGCCGACGCCGCGTCGGCGACTGCCGCCAGGATGGCGGGGTAGGCCCCGCAGCGGCAGATGTTCCCATTCAGATAGGCGGCGATCTTCTCGCGAGACGGGTGTGGGTCTTCCAGGAGGAGCGCCTTGGCCGCCATGATCATCCCGGACGTGCAGTAGCCGCACTGGGCCGCCCCTCGGCGCATGAAGGCCTCTTGAAGAGGGTCCAGTCGGTCCTGCGAAGCCAGTCCCTCGATGGTTGTGAGCGGCTTGCCGTCGACCTCGAAGACCGGGTACATGCAGGAGCTGACGGCCTGTCCATCGACGAGCACCGTGCAGGCGCCGCAGACCTGGGCCTCGCACGAGCGCTTCGTCCCCGTCAGGCCCAGCCGTTCCCGAAGGAAGTCAAGCAGGACCTCCTCGGGCGGGACTTCCCCCGCCCACTCCCGGCCGTTCACGCGGAGGCTGACGGCAAGCTTCCCGTCGTCCGGCGATGGGTCCGTCATGGATTCCCTCCGGCGGTCGCTTCAATCTGGGCGAGCCCCCGGCGCAGCAGCGTCGTCGTGAGGTAGAGCTTGTACGCACCTGATCCGTGGAGGTCGTCTTCCGGCTGCAGGAGCTCCGTCAAGTAGCCGGGGGAGTCTTCGATCATGCGTTGCGCCTCCGCGACCGTGGCGCCGCCGAGCCGGTCTTCCAGCTCACGGAGCCGCGCGGGGACCGCTGCCACGCAACCCACGGCCATGCGGACCGCTCCAAGCCGGCCGTCCTTGAGGCTCGCGGCAACGGCGGCGGCTAGCGTGGGCCGTTCGAGATGGGAGACGCGGAGATACGCCCACCCCATGTCCGCGGGGAGCGGGTTCACTTCGACGTCAATCAGCACCTCGTCTTGCTCCAACGCGGTCTCGTAGAGTCCGACGAAGAAGTCTTCGAGCGGCACGAGCCGTTCCCCTGCCGCCCCCCCGATCCTAGCGCGGGCGTCATGGGCCAGGAGCGCCGTGGCCGCATCGGAATGCGGGTCGCCGAAGGCGAGGTTGCCTCCGATGGTGCCGATGTTCCGCACGCGGACGTTGGCGACATGGGTCTCGGCCTCTTGCAACAGGGGCAGCCGGCGCGCCACCTCCGCGGAACGCTCGAGCCGCCGATGCGTGACCGTGGCGCCGATGCGCATGACCGGATCGTCCCAGGCCAACGCGCCCAGATCGGGGATGCCCTTCACGTCGACGAGATGGGAGTATTCGAGCAGCCCCTGCCGCATGATGAGCAGAAGCTCGGACCCTCCCCCATAGACCTTCGCTTCATCGCCCAGCCGCGCCAGCTCCCGCGATGCTTCCGCGACGGTCGATGGACGCAGCAGATGGAACGGGGGGATCGTCATGATTGCGCGCCGTCGAGTTCGGCGGTGATCGCTTGGGCGAACCGCCCGATGACCTCGCGTGACTTCCGCTTGATGACCACCTGGCCGAGGCCGGCGATCTTCCCCGTCACCTGGATGTCGGCGGTGATGTCGAGGGCCGTCCCCGCGTCGCCCGCCTCCTGGAGCCGGGCTTCGAGGTCGCCGCGCATCGAGGCGGCGAGCTTCTTGTCTTTGCCCTGCACGTGGACCTGGACGAGGCGCTCGGGCTCGACGTTGGTGACGCTCAGTTCCAGGCCGAATTGGGCCCGGAAGGGGCCGACGCGCTCCTCGACGACGGCGTCGTACTTCCGGCGCGGTTCGAGCTCGTTGATCGCCTTGCAGCCCGGCAGACATCGAGCCAGCCGCTCGATGTCCCAGAGCAGGCCCCAGACGTCCCTCGCAGGGGCCTTGACCTCGATTCGCTCTTCAAAGCGCATGTGCTTTCCTTCGCAACGCCGCGGTCAGAGCGCGCCCAGCTCCCGCAGCACCTTCTCGGGGGTGATGGGCAGGTCCCGGACCCGCACGCCCACCGCATCGCGAATCGCATTGGCGATGGCCGGAGCGACCACGACGATCGTCGTCTGGGCCATGCCCTTCGACCCCATGGGGCCGGGCCCGTCGCCGTTCTCGATCATGACGGTGGTGAGAAGCTCCGGCGTGTCTTCGAACAAAGGCAACCGGTATTGCAGGTCGTCGCCGTTCAAGAGCTGGCCCTCGGCGTAGACGCACTCCTCGAAGAGGGCGTCGCCGAGGCCCATGATGGCCCCGCCCTCGGCCTGGGCCTCGACCGCATCCGGGTTGATGGCCTTGCCCACGTCCACCGCCGTGACGAGCTTGACCACCTTGACCGCGCCCGTCTCCGTGTCGACTTCCACCTCCGCGGCACCGACGCTGGCCCCCCAATGCGCCATCTGGATGCCGAAGATGTTGTCGGCGGCCGCGGTCGTGAACGATCCAGCCCCGGTGATGCTCGCCCCACGGCGCAGGCCGCGGACGATGTCGGCAAAGGAGTGCTCCTCCTCCCCGTACCGCCAGAGTCGACCGTTGTCCAGAGTCCAGTTCTCCGGAGCGTCGCCCGCCGACATCGCCGCGACCTCGACTAGCTCGCGCTTCAGGTCTTCGCAGGCGTTCTGTACCGCCATCCCCATGCACACCGTCGTCCGTTGGCTGCTCACGCCCGGGAAGTAGGGCGCCAAGGAGCTATCGGGGTCAGCGATGCGGATCTGGGGCTCCGGGATGCCGAGGACGTTCGACGCGACCCGTGACAGCACGGTGAAGGCCCCGCCGCCGGTCTCCGGAGCGCCTTGGGTGATGGTAACGATGCCGTGATTGTTCACCGTGGCCCGCGCGTAAGTCCGCCCGGCGCCGGAGTGGCCGTGCCGCAGCGCGACCGCGAGCCCGCGTCCGCGCGCCTTTCGGGCGCGGGCGGAAGGCGGAGATTCTTCGCGAAATCGCCCATCCCACTCCATGGCGTCGAGCGTGCGGCGCAGCATGTCCGGGAAGTCCGAGTCCAGGGATATCGCCCCCTTCACGAACTCGTCGCCGCGGTGCAGCACGTTCTTGAGCCGAAAGGCGAGCGGCGACATGCCGATGCTCCGGGCTGCCTCGTCCATGTTCGACTCACAGCCCCAGACGGCCTGCACCTTGCCTACGCCGCGCATGTAGCCCGCGGGCACGCGGTTGGTATAGACGCAGGTCGAGCGCACGCGCAGATTGGGCACGCGGTACGGCCCCCAAGATGAGAGGGCCACCATCCGAGCCGCGCCCATACCGACCTTGGCGTAGGCGCCCGCGTCCGCCAGGATCTTGACATCCACGGCGGTGATCGTGCCGTCGAGCTTCACGCCCGTCTTGGCGGTGAAGTGCACCGCGTGCCGGGCGTCGTTCCTGAAGCTCTCCTCCGCGGTCGGCACCATCTTCACCGGCCGGTTGAGGTGCCGAGACAGCCACAGTGCGCAGAGCATGCTCGGCTTGAGCTCCTTGCCGCCGAAGCCGCCGCCGATGTACGGCATAGTGATCCGTACGCGCTCGGGGTCCAGCCCAAAGGCCTCGGCGACCTCGGCGCGCGCCCCGAAGATCTGCTGGATCGGGGCCGTCAGCGTCACCTCGCCGTCTAGATACTCGGCGAGGCACGTGCCAAGGTTCTCCATTGGATGATGGAAGAGGCTCGGGGTGGTGAAAGTCTCCTCGATCACCCGGTCCGCTTCCCGGAACCCCTGCTCCACGTCTCCCCAATCGTCGACTACGTACTCGCCGACGATGTTGTTCCCACGCTCCTCGTGCACCAGCGGGGCGCCGGGTTTGATCGCCTCTCGTGCGTCGAAGACCTCCGGCAATTCCTCGTAGTCAACGTCGATCAGCCGGAGCGCTTGGTCCGCGGCGGCTAAGGACTCGGCGGCCACGGCCACGACCGGCTCGCCGGCGAACCGCACCTTGCCGATGGAAAGGAACGGCTGGAGATCGGCCCCCGAGCTTGCCCCCGGACCCGCGTGGTGTGCGGCGACGTCGCCGGCGAGGCGCTCGCCCGTGAGCAGCGCCAAGACTCCCGGAACGGCCTCCGCCTCCGTCGTGTCGATGGCTCGTATCCTCGCGTGGGCGAATGGGCTCAAGAGCACCCGGCCGTAGACGCCCCCCGGCGGCATCGGCAGGTCCTCGGTATAGCGCGCCTCGCCCGTAACCTTGGCCCGGGCGTCATAGCGCGGCGACTCTTGATCCAACCGCACCGTCACGGGGACCTCCTTGCCTCAGGGCCCGTCGTATCGGACACGGCCCCGTCTTGCCGGCGATACCAGTCCGCGATCTCGGCGCCGGTGGCCATCCACACGCCCGGATGGCCGGCGATATGCTCGACGACTTCGTTGAAATACTTGATGCGATAGGGCTGCCCCACGCACCACGGGTGTACGTGCAACACGAGTAGGCGCCCGCCGTCCCGATGCAGCACGTCGAACGCCTCCCGCACCAGCCGCGCCCAGTGCTGAACGGCAACCTTCCGGTTGAACTGCATGATCTCGTCGCCCAGCTCGAACATCACGGGGAGGGCGCACAGATCGCCCTTCGGCGTCGTTATGACGTAGGGCTGTTCGTCGTTCGGGATGTCGCACACGTAGCGTATTCCCATCTCCGCCAGCAGTGTAAGGGTCCGCTCGGACTGGCTGTACGCGGGGCCGACCCACCCGGCGGGCAGAGCGCCGCACGCCTTGGTCACCGATTCGAGACTGTGGGCGATGTATTCCCGTTCCTCCTCCTCCGACATCAAGCTGGTGATCGCCTGGCGTTGGGTCACGCCGTGCGCCGCGATCTCCCAGCCTCGTGCCGCCGTCTCGCGCACCAGGATTGGGTAATGGTCGGCGGTGTGAGCGTCCATCGGCGCGGTGGCCTTCACGCCGTGGCGTTCCAACACCTCCATGATCCGATAGATGCCGATCCGGTGGCCGTACTCGCGGTGGGTGACCGTCGGATAATCGGGATAGACGTTCAGGCTCATGGGGGCGGTGTTGGAGGGTGGGTCGAAAGCGCCCTCCGGCGGCTTCCATTCGTAGTGGCCTAGGTCGACCAGGAGGCAGACGGCGACCCGCGCCCCGTTGGGCCACTGAAGGGCCGGGCGCTTCGCGATCGGCGACCACGACCAGAAGTCATGGTCCATCCCGTACGGAATGCGCTCAGGCATCGGGCCCCTGCTCTCGGCCCAGCATCTCCAAGTGGGCGACGGCCTCGTCGTAGTGGTTGTCGATGTAGTGCTCGGCGATGTCGCCGGCGGTTGTCTGCCACACGCCGTCATGCTCCATGACGTAGCCCAGCAGCCGATCGAGATAGTCGATGCGCCAAGGATAGCCCGTTACCCAGGGATGCAGCGCAACACACATGACCATGCCGTTACCGTCGCCCTCGTCATAGAGCCGGTCGAATTGGTCCCGTCCGATCTCCTCCAGATAGTCCAGTTCCAGCCCGCGGTTTCGAGAGACCAGCAGTGAATCGTTGATCTCGGCGGAATACGGTACCGAGACTAGCCTGCCATTCCTCACCCTGATCGGCGTCGGCTGGTCGTCATGAAACCAGTCGGCCTGGTACAGAAAGCCTTCCTCTGCCAGCAGGTCCGGGGTCAACTCCGTTGCCCGGCCCAGCAGGTTGCTGCCCCTGGGGCGCCTGCCCGTGGTGCGCTCCAGCGCCGCAATGCCTTCCCGGTACAGGGCTCGCTCTTGCTCTTCGGTGAAACCTTTGGGGTCGTTTCTGGTGTTGTAGAAGCCGTGAAAGCAGAACTCCCAGCCGCGCTCCAGCATGGCGTCGCGCTCTTCGGGAAAGTGGTCGAGAAGCGCCACGTTTATGTTCACCGTGCAGCGGATCCCGTGCCGGTCGAAGACGTCCAACATCCGCCAGAACCCGATGCGGTTGCCGTAGTCGCGCCGGACGAAGGTCTGAATGTCGGGCGGTGGGTACCTCGGATTGCCGCCGCTCAGCTCCTGCCCGCCGCGGCTTTGCGCCGGCATGAACTGAAAGAACTCGACATTGAGGCCGACCCAGAAGGCGACACGTTCGCCGTTGGGCCATCGTATCCGCGGCCGGTCGTGTAGGGGCAAATAACCCAGGCGGTCCGCCATTGAGAGCATGCGTCCTCCGGGCTGCGTCACCGTTCCGAGTCGGTGGAAAGCGGGGCCCTTCCTCCGGGGCTATCGGAACTTGGCGATGACCTGCTCGCCGAACCCCTTCAGGAATTCCAGCCGCCCCTCCATCGTTTCGGGGAGATTATAGAAGGAGCACGTCATGTGGGTCAGCTTGCTTCCTTGCAGCATTTGCTCCATCTGATCGGCCATGTCGGAGTAGCGGCCGCAAAACGCGTGGTCGGTCGCCACGTCGGTCACGGCTTCCAAGTGCAGCTTGACCATGGTGCGTTCCTGCATCTGGCCCCTGAGATAGTTGTGCTCCGGACCGAACTGCAGATATGTCTCCTTCCGTCCCGCTTGGACGGAGGCCTCCTTGGGATCGGGGCCGGTGAAGAAGTTGCGGCGGGCGTTGACGTAGTCCGCCTCCTTGCCGTTGGTCTCCCGGTACGACGTTGTGAACGTCTCCGCCAGCGCGTTGACGTCGTTGTGGTACACGGGCGGCGCGACGCATATCCCGTCGGCGATTCGGCCCGCCCGGGCCGCCGAGCCATGCGCTTGGCTCGACACGACGATTCTCGGACGGGGCTTCTGGTAAGGATGGGCCAGGGGTTTCAGTTGCTCGAAGTCGAAGTACTTCCCGTGGAACTCCACCTCGTCCTGCGTCCACATCCGCTTGATGATCTCAATGGACTCCACGAACTTCGGCACCCGGTCCTTTCGGGTGATCCCGGCGGCCTGCAAGTCCCAGGGCCGGTACCCGATCGAGACGCCGAGGTCGAGGCGCCCCTCAAGCATCTGGTCCACATAGGCCGCTGCCGGCGCCAGCTGCACCGGGTCGAGCATGGGCAGTGTCAGCGTCTCGTTTACGAACCGCAGCTTGGTCGGGATCGCCGCCATTCGGGCCATGATGGTGAGCCCTTGCATCTGAGAGATAGCCATGAACTTGAAGCCTGCCGCCTCGGCGGTATGTACCACCCGTTCAAGGTTCTCGAACCACTCGGCGAAGGGCATCGTCCCGTCGTAGTAGTCCTTGTCGCCTCCGGTCAGGCGCCGGGGGACCAGTCCGAATATCACGCACGACCTCCGTACAGGCTCACCGCCCCGAACAATCGCCAAGACCCCCTAGCGGAACTTGCCAATGACCTCGTGCCCAAATCCTTCCAGGAACTCCATTCGTTCTTCCAAGCTATCGGGGAGGTTGTAAAAGGAGCACGTCATATGCGTGAGTTTGCTGTGCTCCAGCATCCGCCCCAGTTGCTCGGCCATATCTTCATACGTGCCGGAGAATGCGTGCTCGGTGACGTCGTCGGCCGACGGATCGAGGCTGAGCTTCACCATTGTCTTCTCCTGCATCCTCCCCCTGATGTAGTCATGCTCCGGCCCGAATTGCAGGTACTTCTCCTTTTGCCTGGCCTGGGCCGCCGCCTCTTTCGGCGATGGCCCGACGAAGAAGTCGCGCCGGGCGTTCACGTAGTCGGGGGCCCTGCCGTTTGCCTCCTGATAGGAGCCGCGGAATGTCCACGCCAACGCCGCGGCGTCGGCGTGGACGACCGCAGGGGCGATGCAGATCCCGTCGGCGGTCCGCCCCGCCCGCGCGGCGGACCCGTGGGCCTGAGTCGAAACGATGATTCTGGGGCGAGGTTTCTGGTAAGGATGAGCAAGAGGTTCCACACCCTCGAAGTCGAAATATTTCCCGTGAAACTCCACCTTTTCCTGCGTCCACATGCGCTTGATGATTTCGATGGATTCCACGAATTTCGGTACGCGGTCCTTTCGCATGATCCCGGCCGCCTGGAGCTCCCAGGGCTTGTAGCCGATAGACACTCCGAGGTCGAGCCTTCCCTCAATCATCTGGTCCACGTAGGCCGCCGCCGGCGCCAGCTGCACCGGGTCCAGCATGGGGAGGGTTAGCGTCTCGTTCACGAACCGCAGCTTGGTCGGTATCGAAGCGCAGCGCGCCATGACCAGGAGAGACTGGGTCTGCGAGAAGGCCATGTACCCGAAGCCCGCCCGCTCGGCGGTGGAGATAACCGTTTGGAGGTCTTCGAGCCATTCGCCGAAGGGCCGCGGGAATTCTCCGCTTCCTCCTCCGGCAGCGATACGCCGGGGGATGTCCATCGCTTCCCCGGTCAGCCGCCTAGGCACGAACCCAAATATCACCGTCTGCACTCCATGACACGGCCAAACCCGTAGGCTCCCAGGATCTCGCGGCACGGGCCTCTTCCTCGTATACAGATGGCCTGTGTCTTTGCGCTGTATCTCGCCGTCGAAGTCGGATCGTTCCGGCGGTGCTTTCGCCAGAATAGGCGGTCGGATATGACGGGTCAAGGAATGGCAAGACTGCGCGACACATCGTGACGCGTTGCTTGACAATCGACAATCTGGTGCCTAATCTCGCCGAAAAGCGGACAACGGGGGAGCAACAATGCCACGGCTCACCAAGCGAATAACCGGGTTCATTTCGGCCCTCATCGTCGTTATGGTGGTGGTGGCGGCTTGCGGCGGCGACGAAGAGCCAACCGCCACGTCCGCGCCCGCGCCCACGACCGCGCCGGCGGCGACAGCCATGCCGGCGGCCACGTCCGCACCCGCGGCGACAGCTATGCCGGCGGCCACGTCTGCGCCTGCGGCGACAGCTATGCCGGCGGCCACGTCTGCGCCTGCGGCGACGGCTATGCCTGCGGCCACGTCTATGCCTGCGGCCACGTCCGCACCCGCGGCGACTTCGGCGCCCGCGCCCACCGCCGCGCCGGCGGCCACAGCCGCACCCGCGGCCACAACGCCACCCAGGCCCACGCCGACACCCATACCGCAGCCGACGGCTACGCCTGAAGGGCAGCGGGCCCAGTACGGCGGCACCGCTACGTTCGCCAACCGCGACGATCCCCCCGGCCTCGATCCCATGCGGACGCTGACGGTTACGTTGCGGAACGTATCGGCGCCCGTCTTTGGCGACGTCAACATCGTGAAGCCGAACCCCCTGAGCGTCTACGAGCCGGTGGCCAGCCTCGCGGACGGTTGGGATATCAGCGCCGACACTACCGTGTGGACGTTCAGCATCCGCGACGGCGTGAAGTGGCACGACGGCACGGCCTTCACCGCCGAAGACGTCGAGTTCTTCTTCAACCTCAGCCTGAATCCCCCCGGCGACCGGCCCACAGGGGCTTGGGCGCGTGTGGTCGCGGGCATCATCGACACGGTGGAAGCGACCGATTCGAGCACCGTTGTCTTCTCCCTCAAGCAGCCGACGCCGAGCCTCCTGGAGGCGTTGACGAATCACCGCATCCAGATCGCTCATCCGAAGCACTTGATGCAGCCGGAGATCGACGCGGGTAACTTCACGGTGAGCCCCGCCGACGTGGACTACGTCGGCCTCGGCCCCTTCGTCTTCGATCGGTTCAACGAAGGCTCCGTATGGAGCGTCACCAGGTTCGACGAATACTGGGAGATAGAAGACGGGAACCGCCTGCCGTACCTTGACGCAATCGACTTCGCCATCATCCCGGACCACGGAAGCGTCCTCGCCGCGTTCCGGACGGGACGCCTGGACAGCACCGCCTACGGGAGCCGGTTCTACGTGCTTCCACAGCAGCGGCAGGAGATCGTTTCCGACCTGGGCGAGAGTGAGGTCTTCTTCGCCATCGTCAACGCGAACCAGTTGAGTTTCTCGATCAACATCTCCAGAGTGCCGTGGGACGACATCCGAGTGCGCCGCGCGGCGACCCTCTGGTTCGACAAGCTCGCGGGAATCGAGGCTGTCTATGAAGGCGACGGGAACCTCGTCGGCGTCTTCCCGCCCGGAAGTCCCTTCAGCAACCCAGACCTCTTCACGTGGCCCGGTTTCAACCCGGACAATCTCGCTCAGGACCGCGCTAGGGCTAAGGAACTCCTCGCGGAAGCCGGCTACGCCAACGGGTTCAAGGCAGTGATACTCTGCCGCGACAGGTTCATCACGCTCTGCGAGTACCAGCAGGGACAGCTCGCGGAAATGCTGGCGCCGGGCGAGGTCTCGCTCAACGTCGTCGACTCCGCCACCTACGCCTCTCTCTCTTCGGCGGGCGACTTTTCCTTGACCGCCGGCAGCGACTCGCTGGGCACGAGCATCAACGGGAGCTTCGACACCTGGGCGAGCACCAACCCCGGGGGAGCGACCTACCACGGCGACCCCGCCGTCGACGAAGTCTTCCTCAAGATTCTGTCGCTGCCGCCCGGCGACCCTCAGCGCTACGCGTTAGGGCAAGAGGTGGAACGGTACATCCTTCGGGAGAAGGCGTACGGCGTCCCGTTGTTCACGCAGTTGGGCGTGATTGCCTACAGATCGTACGTCAAGGGCGTTCGCGTACCGGAAGTGAACGTCAACCTCAACCTGGACCGGTCCACCTTCTGGCTCGACAAATAGGCCCTTCCTGTCAGGCCCGCCGCCCATGGGCGGCGGGCCGCTTGGAAAGCAAGGCGTGGCCAAGATCAAGAGAGTCTGCATCATCCCGGGCGATGATGCAGCGCCCGAGGCGGTCTTGCCCACCGTCGAGATTCTCCGGAGCATGGAGTTGCCTATCGAGTTCCTCCTTCCCCCCACCGGGGAGGAGGGCATCAGCAAGCATGGGGACGGCTTCCCTGAAGAGGCGCGCAGGGCCGTGGACGAGTCCGACACCACGATCTTCGGCGCGACCAGCGGCGTCACCGGAGGCCTGTCGTACCTGCGCAGCACCAAGGACACCTACGCCAATCTGCGCCCCATCAAGTACTTCCCGGGAATGCGCAGCCCCCTGGCCCATCCCCAGGGCATCGACCTTGTCTTGGTGCGAGAAAACAGCGAGGACGCCTACGTCGGCATCGAGGGCGACCTGCAGACGCTGGACCCCTCGCGTCTGGCCCCGGACCGGCGTACCGGCGAACCGCTCGACGTCAGCCCCAAGGGCAAGTTCGCCATCAAAGTGATCACCGAAGCGGGCACCCGCCGCATCGCGAAGTTCGCCTGCGATCTGGCCCTGCGCCGCAAGCGTGAAGGCAGGCCGGGCCGGTTGACCATTACTTCGAAATACAACCTGCTTCGACAGACCGACGGTCTCTTCAAGGAGGTGGCCGAAGAGGTCGCCCGCGGCTACCCGGACCTACGGTGCGAAACGCTCATCGTGGACAACTTCGCCCAGCAGCTCATGATCGACCCCAAACGGTTCGACGTGGTGGTGATACCCAACCTCTACGGCGACATCCTCTCCGACGGCGCCGCGGGCCTGATCGGTGGTCTGGGAGCGGCGCCTAGCGGCTGCTACGGCGACCGCTTCGCCTACTTCGAGCCGGTGCACGGCTCGGCCCCAGACATCAAGGGGCAGAACGTGATCAACCCCACCGCGACGCTCCTGTCCGCCGCGATGATGCTCGAGTATCTCGGCCTGCCCAGCGCCGCCCGCCGCCTCACGGACGCTATCGCGGGGGTCTACGCCGAGGGCGCTCACCTCACGCGGGACCAGCACGGCAACGCCGGCACGGCCGAATTCTGCGCCGCGGTCCAGTCGCGCCTGGTAGACACGGGCGTGTAGTCTTACCAACAACGTAGGCCAAACACTATAGGGAGGTAACGCGCGATGGGTATGACCATGGCGCAAAAGATCATCGCCAGAGCTTCGGGCCGCGACCGCGTCGCCCCCGGCGAATACATCTGGGGCAAGGTCGATGGTACCGGCGTGATCGGCGGCTCCGCGCTGCGTCACCTCGACAACCTCGGCAAAGTCTTCGACCCCGAGCGCGTCTACGTCGTGGAGGACCACCTCGCGCCGTCCCCCTCCGTCGTCGCGGCCAACGGCACGAAGCGCATGCGCGAGTTCGTCAAGCGCAACGGCATCAAGAACTATTTCGAATGGGGCCGTCACGGCATCCTCCACGAGCTGTTCCCCGACCACGGCTACTGCTCTCCTGGCGATTTCATCGCCAGCGTCGACTCCCACTCCACCAGCTATGGCTGCTTCAACGTTGCGTCATGCCCGCTCAACGAGGAGATGCCACTGGTGCTCCTGACCGGGGAGCTCTGGCTGCGCGTGCCCGAAGCCATCAAGTTCAACCTGACCGGCAAACTCCCCGGACCGGAGAACTTCGTCGTTGGCAAGGACGTGATCTTGCGCATCGCCGGCGAGCACGGAACCGACGTCGGTTTGTACAAATCCGTCGAGTTTGGCGGCCCCGGCCTAGCCTCAGTCAGCATGCCGGGCCGCTTTTCCATAGCCAACATGGGCGTGGAGATTGGCGGGAAATTCGCCATCTTCCCCTGTGACGACCTCACCCTAGAGTACCTAGACGGCAAAATGAAACGCCCCCCCAGGCCCGTCGCGCCCGATCCCGACGCGGAATATGAGGCCGAGTACACCGTCGACATGACCGATATGTCCCCCTACGTGGCCCGCCCCCACGACCCCGGCAACAGCGTGCCCATCGAGGAGGTGGCCGCCGAGAAGATTCCCTTCGATCAGGCGTTCATCGGTTCCTGCACCAACGCCCGAATGGAAGACTTCCGCATGGCGGCCCGGATTCTGAAGGGCAACAAGGTGCACCCCGAACGCCGCCTTATCTGCACGCCGGCGTCGCAGCGCATCTGGAAGGAGGCCGGCCGGGAGGGCCTGTGGGACATCATCACCGAGGCCGACGGCATGGTGACGAATTCCACCTGTGGCGCTTGTCTCGGCGCCCACATGGGCGTGCTCGCCGACGAGGAAGTCTGCATCTCCTCCACCAACCGGAACTTCCAGGGGCGCATGGGGAGCGCCAAGGCCTCGGTCTACCTGGCCAACCCGGCCGTCGTCGCCGCCTCGGCGGTGAAGGGGTACATCGCCGATCCCCGTGAGTTTCTCTAAGGGCCCGGAAAGGGAACCGCTGACATGACAACCGGGACGCCAACGTTGCTTTTCGAGGGCCGCGTCTGGAAGTTCGGCGACAACATCAGCACCGACCTGATGATGCCCGGCCAGATCACTATGGCCAAACCCGGAATCTCCGACGAAGAAGTGGCCCCGTACTGCATGATGGCGAACCGGCCGGAGTGGGCGGCGCAGGTGAAGCCGGGGGACATCGTGATCGCCGGAAGGAACTTCGGTTGCGGCTCCAGCCGTCCCGCGCCGCGCGTCCTCCGCGCCCTAGGGATCTCCGCCATCGTCGCCGAGTCAACGTCGCGGCTCTTTTTCCGCAACTCTGTCCATCTCGGCTTCGCCACGGTCATTTGCAAGGGTGTCACCGAGGCCTTCGAAGAAGGCGACATCTGCGAGCTTGACGTCGCGCGGGGCGTGGTCACCAACAAGACCAACGGGAAGACCCTGCAGGGCGAGGCCCTCCCCGAGGGCAGTCCGCCCTATCAGATACTGATGTCCGGCGGCCTGCAGAACTACATGAAAGAAGTGGCGGAAAAGATAAAGGCGGGCCAGCCGTTCCACGATTGACGGACCGCTGGAGGGACAATCCCGTCCCCGGCCTGACTCCCACGCGCGACGAGAGCGCCTGGCTGGATCTTCAGAGGTAATCCAATGCCGCGTCTGGCGGGAAAGTACATCTTGATGGAGATGCTCCGGGCGGAGGGCGTCACCTGCGTGTTCGGCAATCCCGGCACGACCGAGACGCCCCTCATGGACGCGCTCCAGGACTACCCGGACATCCACTACTACTTGGGGCTCCAGGAGGCCGTCGCCGTAGGCATGGCGGACGGCTACGCCCGTGCCACCCGGCGGCCCGCCTTCGTGAACGTCCACATCGCCGGCGGGCTGGCCAACGCGCTCAGCATGCTCTACGACTCCGCGCGCGGCGGCACGCCCCTTGTGATGACCGCCGGGCAGACCCACACCTACATGAACGTGCAGGAGCCGGCTCTCTCCGGCGACTTGGTGGAAATGGCGCGGCAGTACGCCAAGTGGTCCTTGGAGGTAAACCACGCGAGCAATCTCGCCGAGGTGGTCCGCCGGGCGTTCAAGGTGGCACGCACGCCTCCCACCGGTCCCGTCTTTATCTCGCTTCCCTGGAACGTGCTGGATGAGGAAGCGGACGCCGACATCATCCCGTCGAGCGAGGGCTACTTCCGAATTCGCCCCGACGTCGCGGCGCTGGACAAAGCCGCCTCGACGCTGGCGGACGCCGCCCGCCCCATCATGCTCGTCGGCGACCGGGTGGCATGGTCGGACGGCGTCGACGAGGCGGTTCGGCTCGCCGAACTGATGGGGCTGCGGGTCTACACCGCGCCCCAGAACGCCGAGATGAACTTCCCCACCGACCATCCGCAGTTCCTGGGCGCACTCGACCTGCGCATCGCCGCCAACCATGCCGTCATCGAGCAGGCCGACACCATCCTGGCCGTCGGCACGCACGTCTTTCGCAGCTACCTCGACTCGGAGATCGTCGAACGCCTCAAGCCCCGTCTCGTGCACCTCGACTCGACGCCCTACGAGATTGAGCGGACGTTCCCTGTCGAAGCCGGCCTCTTGGGAGACCCCAAGACAGGCATGGCCGAGCTGGCCGCGGTGCTGAACGAGCGGATGGACGCCTACCAGCGGGAGGCCGCGAAGACCCGCGCCGCCGAGATCGGGGAGGAGAAGCGCCGCCAGGTCGCGGCGCGGCAGTCGCAGGGCCGGGACCAATGGGACAACATCCCCATGCCCGCCGGCAGGTTGATGAAGGAGATCGCCGACGCGCTGCCGTCCGGTGCCATCATCATCGACGAAGCGGTCACGTCGCGGCCCGCCCTACAGGCCTGGCTGAACTTCAGGCACCGTGACGACTTCCACGGCATCCTCGGCGGGGCGTTGGGCTGGGCCATGGGGGGCGCGCTCGGCGTGCAGCTCGCCGAGCCCGACCGCAAAGTCGTTGCGCTCATCGGCGACGGCTCCGCCATGTACTCGGTGCAGGCCCTGTGGACGGCGGCGCGCTACAACCTTCCTGTCACCTACGTGATCTGTAACAACCGCAGCTACAAGATTCTCAAGAACGCCATGGACAGTTACCTGGGCGGCAGCGGCAGAGCCAGCGACTACATCGGCATGAACTTCCACGACAACCCGCTGCGATACGGGCCGATCGCGGAAGGCTTCGGCGTCATGAGCACGGAAGTCGAAGACCCGAGCGACCTGCAAGCAGCCCTCGGCAAGGCCCTTCGTCACCCGGGCCCGTCGCTGGTAGATGTGCGAATCGCAGGCTAGTTGGGCGCTAACTGCCGGACTTAACTCTTCCGAATGGTTCGTTAGTTCAGTTGGCTGTAGCCAGGGGCAACGAAGAGGCACCAGCCCGCTCCAGACTACGCGGTAAGGGACTCAGGTCGGAGCACTCCGCGACCGATGGTCGACGCTACCCCGCTTGTCTCCGACGGTCCGGCACTGTCTACCGTCAAATCAGGCCGGAAGTGGTGGGCGATACCTGACGGTGCCTGTCGATCGCTCGGGCGGCTTCACCTAGGAAAGCGGCTGAAGTCGGGCGGGCGTTTCTCCTTGAAGGCGGTCATGCCTTCGACCGACTGTTGGTTGTTCCACACGACGTTGAGCAGTTCGCTTCCATGAATCCACGAAGGGTAGTGGAGGTCTCCCAGGTAGTTGAGGCTGGTCTTCATGTAGCGAAGGGTGGCGGGAGCGTGACCGTTGATCGTGGCGCACCACTCTTCCGTCAGCGACTCGAGTTGCTCGTCTTGCACGACCTCGTTGACTAAACCCAGGGCCTTCGCCTCCAAGGCTCCGTAGCGCTTAGCGAGGAACAGCATCTCGCGGGCCCTCCGATCGCCCATGAGAAGGGGCAAGTATTGTGTTGCCCCGACGACCGGCAGCGCCCCGACCCTCGCTCCGGATTGGCCGAACATGGCATTTTCGCTGGCGACGCATAGGTCGCAATAGATCTGCCACTCGTTCCCGCCACCGATGCACCAGCCGCGAACCATGGCGATCGTCGGCTTACCGCAGTTGCGCAACAGCATGCAAACCCGGCGCATCTTATTGTTCCAGATGTGCCCGGTTCGCTCATCGAGGCCCAACATGACGTCCATGTCGCCACCCGAGCAGAAGTTTCCGCCGAGACCGTAGAGCACGCCAACACCGATATCGGAGTCCTCGTCGAGACGCGTGAGGGCATGGATCGTCTCGTCGAGCATCTGGAAATTGATGGCGTTCAGCACGCTGGGCCGGTTCAGCCCAATCCAGAGCGTCTTCTCCTTGGCTTCCACAACGATAGTCTCGTAGTCCATAGCTTCCATCCTTCGGTGTCATTGAGGCATCTAGGCCGAGTAGGGGCCTGGGCCTGTGCTCGGAAGTATCGATCTCACCTGCCGGTGATCGGCGGGCAGACCGTGGTTCATAGTGTCCTTGATCCAGTCCATCATGAATGGGAAGGTGTCCATACCCCCGAGGCCGGGGAGTCCCCATATCCCGTGGAAGTCGTCTTCTAGAATCCAAAGTTCCTTTGGACCGGCCAGTTCCTCGAAAAGCTGCTGTGCGTCCTCGAGGGGGCAGAGAGGGTCGAACTCGCCCTGGACGAGCAGTGTGGGACAGGAGATCTTCGCGCCAAAGCCGGACGTGGTCATGTGGGCTGCGATCTCAGCATCAAACGTTTCCTCGTCATGGACGCCGGCCATGTACATGAACACGCGCTTGAAGCGCGGCGAGGCTTGGTTAAAGATGGCCGTCTTGTCGCCGAAGCACGATGCCGAGGTCGCCAGTGCCCGGATGCGATCGTCGCGAGCGGCGGTACGTACGCCCCAGAACGAGCCCATGCTTACGCCGCAAATACCTAGTCGATCAGGGTCGACCTCTGGACGAGTCAGGAGGTAGTCGATGACCGCGGAGGCTGCCCGTTCATAGTTGTCGTGACCGACGCGGATCTTCCGGACGTTGCTGATACCTTGGCCAGGCCCGTCCATGATGAGCATGTTCATCCCGCGGGCGATAGCGGGATTCTTCTGTGGGTCGGGAAAGCGCGCCTCCTTCGTCATGTCCATGCCAGGAATGAAGAGCACCGTGGGAACCTTCTCGCGAGACGGTTGTAGATGCAACGTGCATTGAATCTGCTCGCCTTCCCACGGCACCTCGATAATCTCGATCGGGTACTCGCTTAAAGCCACTATTCGGTCGTAGCATTCCCTAATCCGCCAATAGAGGCGCAGCTTCTCTGGGTCGTCGTCGTGGTAGATGGCGTGCTGAGCGGCGTGGTAGCTGTTGATCGCCCGCCAGTAGGACTCGACGGCGGTTTGTCGGTGCCCCTTTTTGTCCGCGCCCCGAGCTATCTCCTCCTGGTGATGCCCCTGTCTCCCCATGTGCTTGGGGATCATGTGATAGCTTTTGACCGCGGCAGGCAGGTCTCGGTGGTCATAGGCGAAGTTCTGGACCCTGCCGGAATCCTTGACCTTCCAGTCGAAGATCCACTGCTGATCGTCTCGGCGTCGTTCGTGGGCGAGTCTCATAGGCTCTCTTCCGTCATCTCCCTAACTTCACCAGCTCGGCCAGATCGCCTCCATCCAGCGTGTCATCGACGCGGCCTTCGATCGTCTAGCCTTTTCACCTTGGGCTCTGTGCCCAGACCCGTGCGCACAGCCAAGCTACCAGGCTCGACCACGTCTACCCGAATGCCTACTTGGAGCCGGTCTCGGAAAAGTTGCCGGAGCTCATCCTGGACGACATCGGGATCCAAGACTCCCGGCCGATGCTCCGCGAGCACGGTCATTTCGTCCTGTTCTCCCTTTCGGTCGACGATGCAGAAGTACTCCCCGTTCATGCGACCATCTTGTGCCAGGAGACTGCCACAGGCCTCCGGCCAGACATTGACTCCCCTCAGCTTGATCATTAGGTCGCCCCTGCCGATGATGGGGACGATCTTCCGATACCAACTCCCGCACCCGCACTGTTCCCTGGGCAAGAAGCGAGTAACGTCTTTCGTGTCATAGCGGACGATGGGGTAGGCATCTTTGTAGAGAGCAGTCACGACAAGAGAGCCGCTCTCGCCATCGGGCACAGGGCTACTTGACTCCAGGTCCATCAGATCTACGTGGAAGGCGTCCTCCCAGACGTGGAGACCTCCGCCGATGGGGCACTCGGCGGCGATGGCTTGGGTTTCGTGCATGCCGTAGGTGTCGTAGGCGGGGAGGCCCCATGCCGCGCTGACCACATCCGACCTGCCGAAGGTCTCGATGACTCGGAACGGCACGTCTTTGCCCGGCTCCATGCCCATCGCCTTGGCTTCTTCGGCCATGTGGACGAGGTAATCCGGGAAACCCACCAGGACCGTGACCCCCCACTCCCTGGCGATCTCCAGTGCACGGCGGGTCCGCGTCACAATTCCTGCGCTCGTCGCCACCGGTACGCAGCCCAGCCACTGCCACAGCGTCTCGTGGACGGAGTGCGCGCCGTTGTGTGTGGAGTAAAGGAGCGTATTCATCACGAAATCTCCGGGCCGCATCCCGTGGAGATAGTAGGAGCGCGCCCGCAGGATGTTCCCGACCTCACGGTCGTGCGGTGAGTAGAAGGTCGCTCGGGGGTTGCCGGTCGTGCCGCCGCTTGAGTGGATGCGGATCGGCACCTCGCCAGCCCGGGGATCCCGGCCGAAGTAGTCGCCGAACGGCGGGTTTGCTTCGATGCTGTCGCGGATGTCACTGACGGTGTACACCGGGACCTTCGACAGGTCGTCGAGATTCTCAAAATCGCCCGGTGCGAAGCCGGCCTCTTGCCAGCGGGCGGCGTAGAAAGGCACTTGCCACGCCCGGTCCAGTGCCGCCTTTAGCCTACGCGTCTGTAGTTCTAGGACATCTTTCGGCTTAGCTAGATACGGCTTGTCGAAGAAGCATTGGGGAGGGGGAGGGTACTCCCGGATGACTTGATCGAAGTCGACGGCTTGGTAGTAGTAGGGGACCGGGACCCGGTCGATGCTGTTCATGTCATCATCTCCAATTACTAGCCGCGGTTGCCGTCCGGTATAGCGACAATGAGGTCGTATTGCACGGTGCAGCCGGGCACCAGTAGCGGCCCATCTACCCGAATCACGGTCGTCGGTGGTAGCCGGCTTCCCAGGGCCTCGGCCCACACTTCTTCGGCGAAGGGGAAATCGGCGAGGTTCGTGTGCATCGCCCGGCGGCGGACCAAGTTGCTCATTGACGTGTTTGCCTCTCGGCAGATCCCTTGGATGTTGCGGAGCATATACTCGACCTGTCGCTGAATCCCTGAGGAGTGGAAGGGGAAGCGAGCGTCAACCTGGGCTTCGGGAGGGATGCCTCCCCGGTAGTCAGTGGCCAGTTGAGTGGACAGAAAGAGCAACGGCCCGGCCTTGATTGCTTGGACTTCGGCTCCTAGGGGCTGCGTGACGTCGGGCGCCAGCACGACCTCCTTCTGATAGAGGCCCTGGGGGTCGACCGCGATTAGTTCGATCTCGACGCGCCCCGGTATGACTGCCAGCCCCACGGGAGCGACGAGTCGCGCCGGTGGGTCCTTCGGAAAGAACCGATGCCATACTTCGTCCATTGCGCTGAAGTCGCTCATGTGGTTCAGGTATACCTCCGCTTTCACCACGGAATCGAGCGACGCACCTTGACCTTCCAGGACGGCTTTAAAGTACGTCAGGATAAACTCGGTCTGGAATTTCACCGGATTCCCACGATATGGGAAATCCGGATGCTCGAATACTTCGTCGATAGCGCCTTCCGCCCGCGTCGGGCTCTTGCCCTGCGTGAATATGAACCCTCCACCCCTGACGGCTTGGACGTAGATCGGGTGCCCGTAAATCTGGTCCTGAGGTGGAAGGGGCGTCTCCTCCGAGGAGTAGTGGATCACCTCCCGATCGAGCCCCGTGTCGCTCGCAAGGGCGATGACATCGTTGGTTACCGTGGTGCCACGGACCGCTGTTTCAGGAACGATGACTAGGGTGCTCGGCGGGGGGCTTTCCTCCCCGAAGTAGTCCTTCCTGACCCGAAGCGCGCTGTCAATCTCCTCGTACCTTGTCTGGTACGTGTTGATCTTCATGACCCGTCGAATGTCGGACCCGGCGGACTTCAGAGTCCTCGACATGTGGTCGTAGATGTATCGTAGCTGCCGGTCGATCCCCGAGCCGTGATGCGGATACCCTTTTTTGGCCTTGGTCTCCTGCGGGATACCTTCAAAGGGGTGGGCCGCAATCCCGCCAGCGTAGAAGACGAAGTCCCCGATGCGCGCGGCCAAGGGCCTCGCGTCCATGGGTACTTCCGTCTGACCAAAATACTGGGGTTGCATTGACTCTTCTCACGATTGAGCGGCGCCAACTGATGTTACGACGTAGTATAATCGGCGACGGCAACTCGGGGCGCATCTGAGGTTTTGACTCAGGAGAGTCGCGGTATGAAGCATCATGATTACTTCGTCGTCGATTGTCATCTGCACGGCATCTTTCGGAGCCCCGCTGAAGGTTGGAAAGCGCGCGCGACGGAGATCGGTTTCGACAACCTCGGCGGCACCGTTGACGAGATCATTCGCTACATGGACGAACTCGGCATCGCGCAATGTTGGTGTTTACCGGCATTTCCAAGCTACGGGCTGAAGCTCCGCGCCGAATCAAGGCTGGCGGCAGACCTGACAGAGAACCAGCGTGTGCAAGCGGCGGAGGAGATCAAGGAGGATGTAAAAGGGAAGCTGGAGCGGTTCAATGAGGCGAACTGCGCGCAGGCCAATGCTTTCCCAGATCGTCTAGCTCCCCTAGTCAGTCTGGACGCCTGGTTCGGTAGCGATTGGATGGTCGGTGAGATCGAGAAAAGGGTGAGTCAGGGGGCACGGGGGGTCAAGCTCCTTCCCGATTGGTGCCGCTTCTTCCCCAACGATCGCGTCATGTGGCCAGCGTACGAGAAGATCCAGGAATTGGGGATAGTGTTGTTGTGCCACTCTGGCTGGACCGGAGGGACTCTCGCCGATAGAGGCGACACTGAGACCAAGGGCTACACCTGGCCTCTCAACTATGCGGACATACTTGTCGACTTCCCTGACATCAAGCTCGTACTTGCGCACCTGGGAGAGCGGAACTGGAAGGCGCCGGGGTGGGGTCTTCCTGAAGCCCACCTGGAGATCGCTAAAAGATTCCCGAACGTCTGGTTCGACATCAGCGGCGCTCAGGAGATCGAGGTGAACGTACCTTTCTTACGTGAGGTGGGGGTCGAGCGGATACTCTGGGGATCGGACTGGAGTGCGCACCGACACAGCATGGCGCTCGTGTCCATGATTCGCTCCGCCTTCACCGAAGACGAGAAGCGTAAGATTCTTGGAGAGAACGCCCGCAAGCTGATCGACCTGTAGCCCCAACCGATCGAATCGACGATATATGGGAGATGGCGATGAGCACCAAGCTGACGGCTACTGAGCTCCACGACGCGGTGGTCAAGTATCTGGCCACGGAGCGGTTCTCTCCCCCCGACGGCCAATTCTACCCGGGCGGCTTTTCCCCGAGTTGGAGGACGTACGCCAATTCCCCCGTCCACCAGATGCCAGTCCCCCATCGGATCCTCGGCGACATCCATCCAGACGTCGTGGTTGTGGACAGCGAACGTGGGAATCTTCCGATGGTTATGATCGAGGTCGAAACTGAAGACAGTCTCAATCCCGAGACCGTGTGTGACAAGTGGCTCTACGACATCGAGTGCAGCAACATGCTCTACCTCTATGTCCCAGAAGGTACCGCGCTGAAGGCGGCGGAGCTGTGTCTGGAGTCCAACAAGATGCACATGATCCTCGTTCCCAAAGGGATTCGGACTTACGGCCGAAACGACGATGGGACGATCCGGATCACGGCTGCGTAGCCTGCGACACTGATGGGCCCCTCGGAGACCTTCGTCAAGCTGAGTTCCGGTTGGCTGTTCTACAAGCAGCGAGGCAACGGCTCTCCCCTGTGCCTCGTACCCGCCGCCGGCAGCTCGTCTTGGGTATGGACGAAGGTGCTCGACCGGCTGGCGGAACGCTTTACGGTCTACGCAGTGGATCTGCCCGGATACGACAGGTCGGAAACCCCAGAGCGGGTCTACGGCGTTGAGGACTATGCCGACACGGTGAGGGAGTTTCTGGATCACCTTGCCATTCAGCGATCTTTGTTCGTGGGGAGCCAGACCGGTGCGATGGTGTCGCTTCATCTCGCTGCCCATGCTCCGAACCTCGTTGCGAAGTTGGTCCTGGTGTCCTGTCCTGGTTGGACGGCGACGGAAGGAAGGAAGGTGTACGACCGCTCGATACTCCCGTCATGTGATGCCGGGGGCGTCCCGCTACAGCGGAGCGCCGAAGAGATACGAGAGAGTGTGGTCGGGGCCGATCCTGACTTGATAGCGTTCATGAACAGCATGCTTGCGAGGAGCGGCTCGTGGAATACGTTCGTCCACGAGCGGGTCACGAGCTATGATGTCCCAGAGCAGCTCCCCAGGATCCATTGCCCCACGCTCCTCGTCTATGGAGAGCACGATGTACAGCTTCGCCGGCAGGACCGCATGAGGCAGGGAATCGATGGGTCTCGGACGGCGATCGTCCCTGGGGCCTCTTCAATCAGCTTCTACGAACAGCCAGACGCATTCCTGAACCAGGTCATGCCGTTCCTGGAAGCATAAGGCGGGGTTAGAGATGTCCGCGTCACCCATCAGTGACGAAGGGATTGCACTCCTAAGGGAAGCCATCGGCTTCAAGGTCAAGATCAGGCCTACCCAGGAGGTGGCGTCCCAGGATGCCATCATCCGGGTTGCGTACGGCAACGGCGATGATAACCCCTTGTGGACCGATCCTTCCTACGCAGCGAAGACGAAGTACGACGGCCTTGTCGCACCGCCGTACTACCTCGTCAGCTGCATGTCAGGGCCCTACTGGCCCGAGCTGGGGGAATACGCTTTACCGGCCGATGCCCCCCGAAGCGGCGTCCGCGTTGGTACAGGGCTTGGCAGGACCCCGAACTGGTACGTCGGCGACGAATGGGAATGGTTTCAGCCGGTGAGGACAGGGGACCGTATAGAGACCACCGGTGGTCTCTACAGCGTCGAGGAGTTGGCGACGGACCCGGCCAGACAAGACGTTGGCAGGACTATTGAGGTTGTCTGGGAGGTGCTCTTCAAGAACCAGGACGACGTCCTCGTGGGGAGGATGCTCTATAAGCAGTGGAAGCGATTCCAGCTCCAGAGCAAAAAAAAGCGCCGAGGGTATTTCTCGCAGCCAGACCCCCACTACACCGACGCTGATCTTGAAGCGATCCACAAGGCGTATGAGAACGAAGAAATCCGTGGTGAAGTGCCTCGGTATTGGGACGATGTGGAGATCGGAGAACAGATAGGCCCCGTCGTCAAAGGCCCCATGCTCGTAGAGGACATGGTCGTGTGGCTTATGGGAAATGGCTCGCCGGTATTGATGGCTCATAAGCTGCGACACCAGTGGTCGACGAGGCATGCGACGGTGAAACGAAAGAACAAGTATGGAGCCGTCGAGGGACTGTCGGCGGCGCACTGGGACTTCGAAGCCTCGGAAACCTGGGGCCTTCCACGCCCTTCGGACTTCGGACCACAGCGAGTCGGCTTCCTCTGCCATCCCGTGACGAACTGGATGGGCGACGACGGATTCATGAAGAGCCTTCGGAGTGAGGTCAGGGGACCGTGCATGGTAGGTGACACCACATGGTGCCTTGGCACGGTGACGGCCAAGAGGCAAGAAGCCCAAGAGCATGTCGTCGACATCGAGCTTCGGTGTGAAAACCAGCGTGGCGAGGTCCATACCAAGGGATGGGCGACAGTTGCTCTTCCGAGCCGCCCTGTCTCTCCAAAGTCCGATCGCGGTTAGCCGAACCGGAGGCTATATTGAACGGCGCGCTGACGGGATTGAAGGTGGTCGACTGGAGTGCCTGGCTCCAGGGGCCGGTGGCATCCATGATGCTGGGTGACCTCGGAGCCGACATCGTAAAGGTGGAAGACCCCAGAGGGGGTGATCCGTCGCGGGGATTGGTGACGGTTGGAGGGGTCAGCACCGGCAAGCTGAGCCGCAATTTCTTCTTCGCCGCCTGCAACCGGAACAAACGCTCCCTCGCGGTCGATCTCAAAGAATCGCTGGGCATCCAGATCGTTCACGAGCTGGTGAAGCAGTCCGACGTATTCCTACACAACTTCAGCGACGATGCCGCCGAAAGGCTTGGCCTCGGCTACGAGACCCTGTCGAAGTTGAATCCCGGCATCATCTATGCGGTGGGGTCAGGCTACGGCCCTTTGGGATCGGATTCGGGCAAACCCTCCCTCGATCCCACCATCCATGCCCGGTCGGGCGTCATGGACTTCTTCGCACCCGAGGGTCAGCCGCCGCACTATATTCCCGGCGGCATGGCGGACCAGATGGCAGGAGTCATACTAGCCTACGGGGTTCTCGCTGCGTTGGCGGCCCGTCATCGCGAGGGAGTGGGTCAACGTGTGGACGGCTCGCTGCTCGGCAGCATGCTCTGGCTTCAATCGGTACCCGTCAATTTCCGGTTGTTTCTCGAGCGCGAACATCCGAAGTTCACTCGAGAAGGAACGGCCAATCCGCTATACAACTACTATCGCTGCCGAGACGGATCCTGGATCTTCATCGCCCTTGTCCAGTCCGATCGGTTCTGGGCACCTCTCTGCCAGGCCTTGTCTCTAAACGATTTGGTCTCCGACCCTCGGTTCCTCGATAGCGTTCAGCGGCGACGGAACAAGCGCGTCCTCATCCAGCTTCTGTCCGAGACCTTCCAACTGAAGGACTATAGTGAGTGGGCATCGGTCTTCGATCGCATTCCCGGGTTTGTTTACGAGAAGGTTCAGAGTATGGACGACGTTGTACATGATGCTCAGGCGGTGCAAAACCAATACATTGTCGAGATGACCGATCCGGAATGGGGCGAGGTGCGAACTGTGGGATGCCCCGTGGGATTCACCAATACGCCGCCGGACATAACTAGACCGGCGCCGGAGCTCGGCCAGCACACGGCTGAGATCCTGATGGATCTCGGCTACTCCTCCGATGACCTGGCACAACTCTATATCGACCAGGTGATAGCGTGACCCATGCGGATCGGACGGTGTATGAGCGGCGGTATCGCTTGGTCGATCAGCCGCAGGAGGGCCTTGCATGGTAGGCGCGGTTCTAGACGGAGTCCGGGTGGTCGAGTGGTCCACCTACCAAGCCGGCCCAGCGGCGGGCGCGATGCTGGCGGATCTGGGAGCAGAGGTGCTCAAGATAGAGGAGCCAGCACGAGGGGATGGACTTCGTTCCTTTCGCACGAGCGCGGGCGGTATTCCCGTACACCTGGCCAATGGGTGCAACGTCCTCTTCGAGGAAAACAACCGGAACAAGAAGAGCTTTGCCTGCGATCTGAAGCATCCCGAGGGCCTCCAGGCGGTGTACCAGCTCATCGAGCACTCAGACGTGTTCTTGACGAATTTCCGGCCCCATGTCGTGCAGCGCATCGGCCTGGACTACGATACTCTGCGGGTCTCGAACCCGCGCCTGGTGTTCGCGTCGGCTGCCGGCCTCGGTCACCGCGGACCCGATGCCGGCATAGGCACGATAGATTACGTGGCGCAGGCCCGCAGCGGCGTGATGGTCTCTGCCGAATCACTGTCGGGCACCATGGAACCGGTGATCCTGCCCCCGGGGATCGGCGACCGGATCACGGCGACCTATCTGGCCTACGGAGTCGTGTGCGCCCTGTTGGCCCGCGAGCGATTCGGGGCTGGGCAAGAAGTCAGAACGAATCAACTCTCGAGCTACGTGTCGGCCGCAGCCTTTAGCGTGATGCTCGCGATCTCTCAGCACCGCGCCTTTGGCCGTGACCGTAAGACCGCTCCGAATCCTCTAGTCAACTTCTACCGGTGTCGGGATGACACCTGGATCATGCTCGGGTGCCAGGAGGATTTCTATTGGGACCGGTTTTGTCTTGCCATCGAGGCAACGTTCCTCCTGACGGATCCCCGGTTTGCTAGCGCCGAGGCAAGAGCGAGAAACAGCCCGGATCTCGTCAAGATACTGGATGACATCTTCGAGACGCGACCCTTTGACGAGTGGGCCGGCGTCCTCAGGAGTTGGGACTGCCGTTACAGTAGGGTGAACTCGTTCATGGAACTCCCACAAGACGAGCAGGCCGTCGCCAACGGCGCCATCGTCGACTGGGACAACCCCAAATGGGGTCCCATGAAGTTCGTGGGCTTTCCGGTCGAGTTCGACGACACACCGCTCCAGTTGAAGACTCCAGCGCCGGAGCTGGGAGAGCACACGGAAGAGATCCTCCGGCAGGTCTGTGGATATGCCCCGGGCGACGTCGAGAGGTTGAAGCGGTCCGGAATCATTCGCTGCGCGGAACCCGTTCCTGGATCACAGGCCGAGTGAGGAGATTGCCATGGCTGTCCTCCGTTACGAGAAGTCGGACCACATAGCCCACATCACCTTTACTCGGCCCGGCGCCCTCAACGCTTTCAATGACGAGTTGAACGATGAGCTGGGTCGAGCGCTCGTCGATTTCAGGGATGATCCGGAATCGTTCGTCGCGATCGTGGCAGGCGAGGGGCGAGCATTCTCGGTGGGTGCCGACGTCAAAGAGATGAGTTCTAGGGACCAAGCGGCTGGCGAGCACACGACACTCAATTCACCGCTAGCGGTCGGTCTCTGGAAACCCCTCATTGCCGCAATCGATGGGTATGCTCTGGGGGGCGGCCTGAAGTTCGCGATGGAGTGCGACCTTCGAGTCGCCACCGAGCGCTCTCGGCTGGGTATCGTTGAGACTCGCACCGGCAACCTGGGCTCCCACTATTTCTTGACCTTGGCCCGGCTCATGCCCGCTAGCGATGTCCTTCATCTCCTTGTCACTGGCTCCCACATAGGCGCCGAGCAAGCCCACCGGGCCCATCTAGTGCATCAGGTCGTGCCTGATCGCCAGGCGTTGATGAAGAGGTCCTTGGAGCTCGCGGAGGAGATCAAGCTGTGCGCCCCGCTTGCGATCCAAGCCGCGAAGCAAGTGTTGCACGCGAGCTTTGAACAGCCCC
The DNA here is from genome assembly GCA_965219875.1 of Dehalococcoidia bacterium. Classification (GTDB taxonomy): domain Bacteria; phylum Chloroflexota; class Dehalococcoidia; order SHYB01; family SHYB01; genus DAOUKH01. Next base: position 1,173,962 of record CBDCOW010000003.1, read on the forward strand.
CGGCGGAAGCGATCCGATTGTTCGAGGAGCTGCGCAGGGCGTTGACGGAGACCGAGGACGCCAAGGAGGGAATCCGGGCCCTGGCCGAAAAGCGGAAGCCGGTCTGGCGCATACGATGAACAGGAAGGCCCCATGATCCGATCGCTTGGTGGCAAGTCGCCGAAGATTCATCCAACGGCGTTCATCAGCGAAGCCGCATATCTAGTCGGCGATATTGAGGTCGGTGCCTATGCGAACATTTGGCCCGGAGTGGTGGTCAGGTGCGAAGGCGGCCGGGCCGTCATCGGCAAGAACGTGTGCGTTCAGGACAACACGGTCATCCACGCTGTGGGAGACATCTTCATCGGAGACAATGTTGCCTTCGGGCACGGCGTGATTTGCCATGCCGAGCGGATAGAAGGCAATGTCTTAATCAGCAATGGGGCTATTATCAACGGATGGGTGCACATTGGGGAGTTCACTCTGATTGCGGCTGGCGCCGTCGTCCCGGAACGAGCTCGAATCCCGGCCTATTCCATCCTGATGGGAGTGCCCGCTCAGGTAAAGGGCCAAGTCGTCGACCGGCACTTGGAGATGATGCGGGGAGTGTGGGAGCCCTATGTCAAGCTGGGACAGCGCTACAAAGCTGAGGGTCATCTCGAAGGCCAAGCCGCAACTGACCCCGACGTCTCCGCAGACTAGATGACTTTCCGGTCCCGGAGGGCCCCGATCTCCGTGCTGCTGTAACCGCAGATCTCCGATAGGACTTGGTCAGTATGCTGACCGTGCTCCGCTGAATCCGCCCGCGTCGAGCTTGGCGTAGCCCCGAGTTTCACGGGAAGTCCGAGGATCTGGGCGCGCCCCTTTTGTGCATCCCCGATATCCACAATGTATTCATTCTCAAGCACCTGTGGGTCTGTGGCGAGCTCGGCCATCGAACGAACCCTCTCGAACACGAGGTCCGGTTGGCCGGCCAAGATCATCGACCAATCGCTGCTGTCCTTCGTGGCGAAGATGCTATCGAGTATGCCGACGAGCGTCTCCCGGTTCGCCTCCCGCGCCTCGGCGGTGACGAAGCGTTCCTCCGTCGCCAGATCGGGTCTACCGAGCGCTTCACAGAATCCAAACCAGTGGCGATCCGACTGGAGGTTGGCGAAGAAGATCCACTCTCCGTCCCGGCATCGGTAAGAGTTGTATAGCGGGTTGCCAGCCTGGCTTCTTGACGATTGCGGATACTCACGCTCAAACCATAGTTGGTAAGACACCGGAACTGCATGCAACCACAACATGCTTCCCAAAAGCGACGAGTCCACTCGTTGGCCAATACCCCATCGCTCGCGAGCCATCAGGGCGGCCATCACCCCGCACGTGAGCCAAACCGCTGCGACCTGATCCCCCATACCACCAGGAATGTAATGGGGTGGCATCCCCGGAGGCGTCGAGAACTTGAGCACACCGGTCCGGGCTTGCACCGTGGGGTCTAGAGCCGGCCTTTTGCTTTCAGGTCCGTTCAACCCGTACCCCGTGCCCTCCGCATAGACCAGGCGGGGATTGACTGCCGACATGGTCCCGTAGTCGATGCCGAGTTTCTCAGCCGCTCCGACCCGCAAGTTGTGGACAAGAACGTCGGATTTCTTGACCAGACGTAGCATGACTTCCTTGGCTTCCGGGTGTTTGAGGTTCAGCGTGAGGGACTTCTTGTTCCGATTGTTCACCATGTAGAAGAAGTCACTGCCAGATGTCCAGTCACCGATCCCCCCAATGGAAACGAGCCCGCGGCTGGGGTCGCCGACGCCAGGCTCCTCAATCTTGATTACTTCGGCCCCCAAGTCCGCCAAGATCATGGTGGCAACTGGTCCCTGTACCCAAGCGGTGCAGTCCAGTACTCGAATCCCGTCAAGGGGCGGAGGTCGGTGGGCGGTGTTCATCTTACGAGGAGGCTGCGGCGCTCGATGGCAACCGGACCGTCGCTTCTCCCCGGGTGTTGATCTCACCCGATTGCGTCTCGATCCACAATCGCAGGTCGACCACGTGCTCGCCCTCTTCGACTCGCTTGTCGACGACCTCGCCTCGGCACCATCCGGTATCGCCTACGAGCCACGGGCGCCGGACCTCGGTCGTCAGCCTCCGCAAGAAGCCGTCATCTCCGCACCAGTTTGTACACAGTTGGGTGAAGTATCCCATGCGCTGCGGCCCGATGTCGTAGGGTCGGGGCAAGCCAAGAGACTGGACAAGCTCATAGTCCCAGTGAGTTGCCTCGATGCCGTCGTAGGTGCCGAATTGGTTCCTGTGGAGCGCCGTATGGTAGGTGTCGAACTCCTCTTTGTGGGAAACCATCACGTTTTGCCATTGATATCGAAACTTGTGCGCCGAGAAGATTCGCCAGCCGTTGTACATCAACCAGGTAACGACATCGGTGATGGAAAGAGGCCCTTTCACTACCGGGGCTAGCTTCTCGCCGACCTGGACGTCTTCCCAAAAGCGGGGTAGAGATCTGCGAATCTCCTCCCGCTCACAATCCTGCTCAATCCTTCGCAAGTCGGCGTCGGTATAGTGCGGGACCGGCGCTTCGAACAACTGCCTTTGTTTTTCCGGACTCTGCGGGAGTTCCCTTTTCCATTGCTTGTATAAGTACCTACCGACCCGTTCCCCCCGCTGGTTGGTGAAGATCGTTTCCCACACCACCTCCACAGCCCTACCGGGATCCTTTGCCTTGTCCCGCCTAGGGAGTTCCGTGACGCTGTAGAGGCCGCCCAGCGCCTTTATGGCATCGCCAGGGCGCACGAGGCGCCACCACTCCCACTCGTCGCCAACGTACCAATTCGGCACACCTGGCAGCCCCGATGCCAACTGCACCCCTTCCTTGGGCATGTCGTCGGGGATGGTGTATTCACGCAGACGGGGCCACAGGGGTCCCGATATGCAGGAGAGAAGGTAGCTGGGGGAGGCCACCAGACCGCCGTACTTGCTCGTTGCCGCGTAGTCCGGGTCGGTCCACAAAGGATTGTCGTCGCCGTTGGCGTAGGCCACTCGCATGATCGCTTCCGGCGTGGCGATGTCATAGTTGGGCCGGATCGGGACCTTGTATCCAAGCGACCGTTTCAGGAGTGCAAGCGACTCATCTGTAATGACCGGCTCGTATGCTGACTTGGTCTCCGACATCCGGTTCTCCTTCACGGACGGCTGGCGAGCTCTGCCTACACCGTATTGCGTAGCCTCGGGTCCATCTCATCCCGAAGCCAGTCGCCCAGGATATTGACTGAGAGAACGAAAAGCATAATCGCCACCCCAGGCAATGTCGACACCCACCAAGCGGTCGCCAAATAGGCCCGACCGTCCGAAATCATACTCCCCCATGACGGCGTATTGGACGGCACCCCCAGGCCGAGGAAGCTCAACGACGCCTCGTAGAGAACGAGCCGAGCTAGCTGGAACGTCGCAACCACGATCAGCGGCGCGAGACTGTTGGTCAGAATGTGGCGTATCAAGATTCTGGCCTGACTCGCTCCGATGGCGCGAGCAGCCTCGACGAAGTCGGCCTCCTTTACCGCGAGGACTGATCCCCGTATCACCCGCGCGTAGATGACCCACTGGGTGATGGCAAGCACGATGATCATGTTACGCAACCCGGGGCCGAAGATCGTGACCAAAGCGATAGCCAATAGAATGAACGGAATCGTCAACTGTACGTTCATGATCCAGTTGCCCACGTCATCCAACTTCCCCCCGTAATAACCGCTAATAGCGCCGATCAAGACGCCGAAGATGCCGGAGGAAAGAACACCCAGAACGCCTACGATAAGAGAGACTCGAGCGCCGTAGATGATCCTGCTTAGAATGTCGCGCCCAAGATTGTCGGTCCCAAGTAGGTTACCGAACTCCCCGGGAGAGACCAGACGGCGAGCGACGTCGGTCTCGTTTGGGTCTTGCGGGGCCAGAAAAGGAGCGAACAGCGCAGCCGTGACGATCGCAAGGAGCACCGCGAGTCCGACGGGCACCGCCTTGTTCTTCGTCAAATCTCTAATGACGCCTCGGAGCCAGCGCTTCAATTCCAGAGAAGTGTGGCTAGGAACTTCGGCGGTCATGTGTAACCTCAGGCCAAGGAGCCATAGCGGATCCTGGGATCGAGAAAGCCATATGAAATGTCCACGACGAGATTCACCAAGACATAGCCCGTAGCTGAGAGCAGCACGACAGCCTGCACGATCGGGTAATCCCTGGAGCTGATGGCGGAGACGGCCAATTGGCCGATGCCCGGCCATCCGAAAACGGTCTCGGTGATGACGGCTCCCGCCAGCAACGCTCCAAGGTCCAGTCCCAGCACCGTCACGACGGGGATCATGGCGTTGGGCAACGCGTGCCGGACGAGGACGGTCCTTTCGTGGAGGCCTTTAGACCTGGCGGTACGAATGTAGTCGGTACCCAGCACTTCGAGCATTGTGGAGCGGGTCAATCGGGCTAGCTGTGCCATCACCTGAGCCCCCAGCACGACGGCTGGAAGGACGAGGTGCTTTCCAAACCCATAGCCTCCCACCGGGAATATCTCAAACTGGACCGATAGGAGCAGGATGAGCATGATCCCGAGCCAGAAGCTTGGAAGGCTCTGCCCTGTTACGGCAAGCAGCATACTGAAGGAATCAAAAATGGTGTTGCGCCGGATCGCGGCGAGGATGCCGAGGGGGATGGCGACAGCAATGGCGATTCCCATTCCGGCACCAGCCAGCATGAGTGTCGCGGGGAGGCGGTCTAGCGCAAGGCCGAAAGCCGATTCCCCCGTCCTGATTGAATGTCCCAGATCGCCCTGGAACACGTTGGCGAAGAAACGCCACAGCTGGATGTGGAGCGGTTGGTCTAAGCCAAGGGAGTGGCGGAGCTCCTCGACTTGTTGTTGAGTGGCTTCCGTCCCGAGTAACAGTATCGCTGGGTCGCCGCTAACATGCTGGAGGAGAAAGACGACCGTCGCCGCGCCGAGCCAGATCGGCGCGGACAGGAGGACTCGCCGGATGATGTAAGCTCTCAAGCCGTCTGCCTCGCGACCTCCAACTGGCGAGCCGCCGGCTCACCTGTGGACAGATGAGACATTCCAGGAGCTTGCGTGGGAGATACCTCTTGGCAACGCACTATCCGCTAGGTACCAGACCACCTAGGCGCATAGGGCTTACTGCTGCGGGAGTCCGCCTAGGCGGACTCCCGCAGTCCAAGAGGAGCTGTATCGTGCATGGGCCGCTTCTGACTCCGTGGCGCCCTTGGTCACTGATATCGTGCCGAGGCGAACCACAAGCGTTCGTCGGGCCAAGGGTCGAAATCAGTCAAGCGGCTATCGACGGCGTACACGTTCACAACTTGCCACAAGTCGATCCTCGGAGACTCTTCGCGCATGATGGTAAAGGCCTGGTGATAGAGGTCTGTTCGAACTTCTACATCGCTTTCGGTGGCCGCGCTAGCTACCAGGCTCTCGAAAGCGGGGTCGTCCCAGTAATTGAAGTACCCGCCCTCTAGGAATGGGCTCAACATGAAGTGGACGTCCCCCGGCACGTTTTGACCGTGGGCGATGAGCCCTGGCTCGATATTGACGATGTACCCGAGCCAGGCGCGGAACTCCAGCGACTGCACGGTAGCCGTTACGCCAATCTTGCCAAGCTCACCAGCGATGATCTCGGTCAACTCTTTTCCTTTGATGTAGTAACCCGCTGGGAACACCATCGGGATATCAAAGCCATCCGGGTATCCGGCCTCCGCCAGGAGCTGTTTGGCTTTGTCCGGATCGTACGGATAGGGCTCTAGGGTCGGGTCATGACCGAAGTACAGTGGCGAGGCGGGTTGTCCCCTCAGAGGAATGCCATTCCCTTTGAGTACTTCTTCTATCAAAAGCTCCCTGTTGATCGCGTAGTTGAGTGCCTGCCGAACCCGCCTGTCCGTGAGGGGCGTGGGAGCAGTGGTATTGATGATGTACCCGAAAGTCGTAAGCGATGGCTTCTTGATGATCGTGATGTCGGACTCCGCGTCGAGCCGTTCGACATCGTCGTACGGGATGTTGACCGCTACTTGAACGGCACCGGTCTGTATCGCAGCCACCCGGATGGCATCCTCCAGAATGGGGCGGAAGACCAGTGTGAAAATGGAAGGCTCGTCACCCCAATACTCAGGCGCCACCTCGTATCGGATCTCAACGCCCTTCTGCCACTCCAAGAAGCGATAAGGTCCCGTGCCAATTGGATTGGTCTGGGCATTAGCCTCGCCTACCGCTTGAACGTAGCCCTTGGGTGAGATCCCCGCCCGGGCTGCGGTCTGAAGCAGAGTCGGTATCGGCCTTTCGGACGTGAGCTGGATCGTCGTCGCGTCGATGATGTTCGGCGCTCCCATCCCAGCGGTCGAGGATCTCCAGTTGGACCTGATGTCCGGGTTGGAAATCCTCTCGAAGACGAACCCAACGTCGTCGGCCGTCATCACGGTGCCGTCATGGAACTTGACATTCTCCCGCAGGTTGAACTCCCAGGTCAGCGGGTCCACCAGCGACCAGGAGACGGCGAGACTCGGCACCGTCGGGTCCAGATCGGATGTCACGGTGGTCAACCCTTCCATGTTGTTGACGATGGCAAGCAGGTCGCCCCTGGAGTTTGTGAGCGCGCTGTCAAGGGTCTTGGGTTCGACGCCGGTGCCGACGATGACTTCTCGAGGCGCCGGGGGCCCTTGCGTTGGTGTGGCCGGCGGAACTGGCGTCGGCGTTGGGACTGGCGCACTAGTGGCGGTAGGCTGAGCCCTTTGCGGAGGAGTCGTCGCAGCCGGCGCACTGGTTGGGGCTGGCGCACTGGTGGCGGTAGGCGCACTGGTGGCGGTAGGCTGAGCCCTTTGCGGAGTCGCCGTCGGCTCCCCGCCGCCACATGAGGCCGCGATGAGAGCAATCAAGAGCGCCGAGATCGTGAGCCATAGCACTTTCCTAGACATTAAGTCCTCCCCGCGGGTGGGACACCCGCTCTAGGTTCACCGTACGTACCCTTCACTGGACGGAATTCATAGGAGTCCAGCTGCTGCCGCCTCCATCACTACGGCTTAATCTTTCTGGTCTCGCACCGGCAGCGTCACACGGCATTTGGCTGTGATACACGCTTCATCGAGCCGGATGTCATGCACTTGCACCTCGCATTCCACCTCCCCTTCCCCGGAATGGATGCTCGTATTCGAGACGACACCCTGCAAGCGGAAGGTATCTCCCACGAGGGCCATGCGACGCATGCGCATGTCAAGCTCTTTCAGGACAGCTCGACTCCCGGCCCATTCGAGTAGCCATCGCGCCAGATGGCCCCACATGAACGGACCCATGATTATCGGTCCATCCAGGCCCCGCTCCTTCGCGACGTCGATGTCATGATGAATGGGAGCGAAGTCGCCCGTAGCACCGGAGAATTTGACGATGGTGGTCTGCGAGACAGGGCCGACTGTCTCGGCCGGCAATTCCATGCCCGCCACGATGTCCTCGAATCTAACGCCATCCACCGCAGCCTCCAGGTCGCTAACCCGTCCTCTGATCGGACCTCATACGGCGGGAATCAATAGAAGAACAGCTTATTGTGTACCTTGCAAACGGCCTTCTCAACCTGATTCGTGTATACATCCTCTAACGTACACAGGAGCGCCTGACCGAGGCTCATTCGCTTCTCTTCTATGTCCATGATGGTGGTGCGCCTCGTGAGTACGTCGCCGGGGTAGACCGGCGCTAAGAAGAAGGCCCGGTATCCCGTGTCCATTGCGGCGCCGCAGTTCAGTTTTGTGCGCATCTCTTGGATCACGCCGACGTCGCTGCCTTGATCCGCTGGAGCAAAGTCGCCGGGGAGATGTCCAAACGGGACCATGTGGAAGAATGGAGGAGTGGTGCGTCCCTTGTAGCCGAGACCTCGGGCATACTCGTCATCGTGGTACAGAGGGCTCTTCTCCTCAACTATTTCACAGTAGTAACGCACGTCGCTCTCGGGAATCGGTAGAGAGGTCACCACCTCCAACTCCGTGCCGATGAGCGCTGAGATCTCCGGCGTAAGCAGAGGCCCAGTCCTGCCTGACATCGATCACCCAACTCCACCACGAGGATTGGGAATGCCCCTCATCCTCCAACCCCACTAGAGGGGGGGATGATAGTTCACAGGGAACAAGACTGTCAACGATAGTCTCGGTGACCGTAGACAGAGGCGGCCGGGCGGCGATCTATGCCCGCGTCTCGGATAAGAGCCAGGCCGAGGAGGACAAGACCTCCATCTCCGAGCAGATCAGCGAGATGGAGGCCTACTGCGAGCGCACGGGACTGACCATCGTCGCGTGCTACCAGGAGGTGGCCGGGGCTGGTCGAAGAAGCGCTCGGAGTTCCAGCGGATGCTGGCCGATGCCAGGCAAGGACGCTTCGACGCCATCGTCTGCTGGAAGTCCGACCGGCTGAGCCGGGGGATGTACCCCGCCGCCGCGCTTAGTCTTTTGTGGCCAAGGGTGATCCCACTGCGCGGCGCAGAGGGCGTCAAGCCCCTTGCTGAACATCAACGTAGTGGAAGGGAACCGAACATGAAGGCGAAGGACGGCGTGCTCGACTACCTCAATCTTCAACGGCTAGGGCGCGTGGAGGTAGGCGAGACCGTGGAGGAGGACCTGCGGCTGAACTTGCAGCAGGGAGTCGCTTCTGTTGAGACGCTCCAGGCGGCGGTCGCGCACTGCGGCCTGGCGCAGGACTTCGCCACCGGCGGCATCCTTGAAGGGATGACGGTCCACCAAGCCGAGGACATCGATTGGCTCGAGACGCAACTCGATACCATCCGCCAGATCGGCTCAAAGAGTATCTGGGGCACCAGATCAAAGAAAGAGGAGTAGGCGCCTCAGCCCGGGCGCGAGCCCGGGCGTACTAGCGGATCAGCGCGGCCAACCGGTCAGACTCGCCCGCGCAGAGGCCGCAGCAGTCGCTGTCCTCTAGGCCAAGGGCACGGACGAGGTCTTGGCCGGTTCTCGCGCCGTCGCGCACTGATCGCGTATTGCTAGTGCAGAACGAACCTCAACGTGAAGGTTCTAAAGTTTGTACGTTCTTCAAAGTTTGTACAGAAACTGACTCTTCCGTAGTGGGCTTACTATCAATGGGTATCGCAAGGGTGATGTTCACGTTGTCGTTCCCGTCGATGATGACCTCTTCCACGACCATCTGGAAGAACTGCTTTCGCTGTTCGGGGGTCAAATCGTCCAGGCTCTGTCCGACATCCTCCGCCCATGCAAAGACAGCCTCTATTAACCGTGATCTCTCAGCGTCGCTCGCCGCCCAGGCACGGTAATCCTCAAGCTTCGCCCGGACGTTCTCAAGTCGCTCGGTGATGAACTTGCGCTGATTGTCGAGCTGGTCCTCGGTGATCTTCCCAGACACGAACAGCGTGATGGCACGTTCCTCTCTCGTTTGGGTGGTCCGCAGGTCTCGCTCAGCCAGGGCAATCTGCTCTTCCAACCCGCCGGTCTCCTGAGAATCGAGGGGGACCATACCGGCGACGATCAGGTGGGGGTTCTGGATCACCCGCTTCACCTCGCTCCATATTGGTTCCTCCAGCCTCTCGGCCCGGATGTAGGTCCGCTCCCGGCAGCGCAGGCGGAGACTCTGCATCCCGTTGCACATGTAGTAGCGGCGGGGAGTGGCCAGGTCGTAGCGGTACTTCTTGCCGTTGCGAACGCTGGTGGTTGTCCACGTGGACCTTGCATGGAAGTTGCGTCCGCACTCGCCGCATCTCAGCAGGTGCTGCAATAGGTATACCACCTTCGTATTCCTCTTGGCCCTGCTGCTACGCTTCTTCTTCACCTTCTGCGCTCGTTCCCAGGTCTCACCGTCAATCAGCTGGGGGATCGGGATCTCAATCCAGGTGTCCCTCGGCTGGTCGTAGACCTTCATGCCGTCCTCAGTGGACATGTGGCGGGACTTGCCGTAGACCCAGGTACCCGTGTAGGTGGCATTTCCCAGAACGTGATGTACATAGGACTGACGCCACATCGGCTTGCCGGTCTGTGTGGGGATTCCCTCATCGGTCAGCCGCGCGGCAATGGAGCGAGTCCCCAAGCCGTCATGAACGTACATGCGAAAGATGCGGCGCACAACTCCAGCCTGCTCTTCTACGACCTGGGGCATGCCGACGTCCCCGATGCGGTAACCGTAGGGGAGGCTGCCCGTAGGCACTCGCCCTTGCTTGGCTGTCCCACGCTTGCCCATGGTGGACCGTTCCCGGAAGTTGTCCAGTTCGATCTTGGCGATGGCCGCCATCAGGCCGAAGGTCTTCATGTCTATGGCGTCCATGACGGCTTCGAGGCGAATCTGGTGTGCCTCGACGACCTCCATCAGGGCAGCGGCGGGGTACATGCCCCTGCTGAGGCGGTCGGACTTCCAGCAGACGATGGTGTCGAAGAGTCCCTTTCTGGCGTCGGTCAGCATCCTCTGGAATTCGGGGCGCTTCTTCGACCAACCTCTCCCCACCTCCTGGTAGCGGGCGGTGATGGTGAGGCCCTTGCCCTGGCAGTAGGCTTCCATGTCGCCCATTTGCTCGGCGATGGAGGTCTTATCCTCCCCGTCCTGGCTCTTGTCCGAGACGCGGGCGTAGATGGCTGCCCGGTTCACCTGTGCTTTCTCTTGGGTGGTTCTTCCAGGCACTACTGAGTCCACCAATGGCAGGCCCGGAGCCGGATAGGTCGTCGTTTTCCTGGGCGAAAGTTCATGAACGGCGAGGGAGGGTCCACCTTCTACGAGTACCCAGCGGTACGGGGTGGTCCCACTATCGAAAGGGCCTCTTCTTCTCAGTGATCCGCTACGACCAGAGTAGCTTGTACATGCCGACGAGTCTGTGCATATGGCGTTTTTTGACACTGTGAAGCTGGAATGTTCATACTGAATTTATGAGGGGGCGCGATGTACAGAGGGCCAGAGCGGCCCAGGTGGGCCTGCTGATGAGGTCCTACCGCGAGTCTTTTTCCCTGGGAGGCGGTCGGAGGGGGCTGACGCAGGAAGCGCTGCTGGAGCGGATGGGGGCGGTGGACGGTGACTACGCGGAGCGGTACAGCCACGCCACAGTCTCGCGATGGGAATCCGGCGGCACCCGCCCTACGCTTCAGCGGCTGAGGGTATTTGGCAAAGCCCTCGCCCTGTCGCGGACAGAGGTAGCCGGTCTCATATTGCTGGCAGGGCTGGCGACTGACTTCCGGGCGGCGTTGGGTCAGGTCACCGGGAGCGATAGTGACGGGGCCATTGGCCACGCTGCAACGCCGGATCCGAGATCTGATCCCTACGTTGCGGCTGGCACCGAAGCTACGAAGATCGAAAGCACGACGTCAATCCTCAGGACTGCAATCCTCTTCTGGTTCTTGAGGGTCCTGCCGCTCGGGATGTGCATAGTGGGCGGGTATGTGCTGTCGTTCTACGGCTGGAACAACTCATGGATGCCCACGGCGTACGTCGCTTTCGCAATTGGAATCGTACTGGTGCAGGGGTTCTTGCTGCCGGAACGTAGCGCTCCCTTCAGAGAATTCTTCTGGGTTTCGCTGTTCTTCCTGTTGACCACGCCCCTGCTGCAGTTCGCCTCGACACGCGTGGACCACTACAACTTTCACACGATTGGGAATCTTGCCGGCACCCAGATGCCCTACATGCTGGCGCTTCTCCTGAACCTGGTGATCGCAGCTGCAGCTGGGCTGATGTTCCAGCTGCTATGGAAACGGCAGTACTCAGGCGGCAGCGATGGGAGCAGCGCCCTCCGACGGGCGGCCGGCGTGGCATTGCCGCCGGTGATCTCCGTGTACGCTGTTGTCGTTGTCATCACCAACATCTCGGTATCGATACAATTGGCGGTCCTAATGCCGCTGTTGGGTGCTGTCTTCGCCACATTGCTGGTATTGCGCGACCCTGCTTTCAACCCCAGGGAGCGCGACCGGATGTTCCTGCTCTCGACAGCGTCGGTGTTGACGATGATCTCGGCGACATTGTGGATAGTTGCCATGATGGCGATCTACCTGTCGCCGGACCTGCCGAGAGTCTTGCCGGACCACAACCTGTTGCGTTCCTGGGAAATAGATTTCGCCGAGTTGGGCCTCAGCCGGGAAGAGGCGCTGGACGGGTTGAACTTGGGATACATGTGGCACGCGATCTGGGTCTTCGCCTTCATGTTCTTTGTTGTCGGCGGCAGACTGATTGTGTCCATCTACCGGATTGACGGCGGCCAACGACGATGAGGGCCCAGGGGCAGAGGCAGAGAAGCCCACCAACGTAGCTGCGCGAGGCTCTACGGCTTCGTAGACTGCATTCTGGCCGTCCGAGTCCAGAGTGCCTTCACGCCCTAGCTCTACGAGCAGTTTCCCTTGGAAGAGCTCCTCACTGAGCCTCACTGAGCGCTTGACGCCATATGGCGCACTGGCTACAGTATAGCTACCACCCCTATCGCTTCGCCGGTAGGGTCGAGACCGCCCTCCGAGGCGGTCTCTGTCTTTGTTAGGGAGTAACGACTCAACGTCATAACAGACGGCGTCAGTCTCTACTACGGCTCCCTAAAGGATGCGTATAGCCAAGACCACGGAGCACCTGAGCTGACCGCCTCAGCCTTCCGTTTGCATTTCCAGGGCCAGCACCCCACGGCGGGAATCTACAGACGCGAGTTCGAATCCCCACAGGCCGCCTCTGGCGACGGCGGAGTCCAAGCAGCGAATGCTGAGGTTGGAGATTGCGATCATCGAGCAACACGAGTTGACCTTGCCCCCGGCGTCTTACCACTGGGACCAGTTCGACAGGAGGGATCATGCTCGGCGCCGAAGGCTGTCTCTGGGCGATGCCCGCGTGGAGCGCAACCGGGCGCTGATGCGTCGGTCGCTGTGGCGGAACTAGGTCCATCGGGGGTTTGGCCGGGTAGTAGTGACCCGTCCACATTCATTAGACAAGTCCCAATAGCTCGACAGCGATGTCGTCAACGCTCTTCAGCGACGTATTCAAAGCGACTTTATCTGCAAGCGTCGGACTGTATCGTGCAACCTCGTCGAGAGAAACCTTGTGCCATATGGGAAGAATCCTGCTACGCCCCTGAATTTCGAGAGTAACAAGCCCATCTAGTTCTCTTTGTGGCCACTCCTTCTTGAAAAAAGCCTCTGAGAGAACCACCACTCCGAATTGTGAGTTCGCCAAGCCACGGTCGATCTCTCTGCGCAGGCTATCGCCGACGCTGAGCGTGAATTCGTCGTACCAGACACTGGCTCCTTTGGCTTCGAGAGTCTCCGCCAGATGACGAACTAAAGACTCCTTATCTTCGCTGGCATGACAGATAAAGAAGTCATAGTCTTCATGGGTGGGTGGCTCGATCATGGGCAACCGAGATACCTGAGCACGCTGCGATACTTCCCTCGTAACCCGACGCTCATGTTCCTCACGTTCTCGAATCAGGCGTTTCTGTTCCTGAGCGCTCTTCCTGCTTTGGCGGTCCGTCTCAGTAGCAAGCTTCTTCCGCTCCCGTTCACTCTCGCGCGCTTGGCGCTCTTCATAGGAGTGCAATCTTCTTGACTTGTCGGCTATCTGCCTCCCCAGATTCGCCAACCTCTTCTCCACTGAGGCGAGGTCTCTATAAGCGTTCTCAACCTCTCTGGTCTTTGACTTGAGCGTTGAGGAGCTTTTCGTTCTTGAAGCAGCATCGTTGGCTCGGTTGATCCTCCCGACTAGGTCAGCTTGTCTCTGCCGCTCTCGCGCCTCGCGCTCCCTAAGTGAGGCGATATCTCTGTTGAGGTTGTCAATCTGGCTGGTAGTCATACAGGCAATACCACCTGATAGCACACGACTCCCAGGTCTTCTTCGGTTATTGGCTCCGGCGCTTGGGGTGCTTCCACCGGGCGCAAACAGTGTTCCATCTGGCATAGGGCCAGGCCATGTCCGCTCTTCATCCCGATGATCCATGAACCAGCGGGAGGGCGGACTGGTGGCGACTTGGAAGCTGTCCTATGGACTTATTGACGTCGAGCATTTAGCCTTGCCTCACTTATGTGTTGCAGCTTACCGCACCCTAAGTGTCGTCTAACTACGACCCCAGCGAGCGGTATGCCCATCCCTGGCGCCGCAGCAGGTTGAAAGTATCCAGTGTGCGTATCTCTCCCTGTGTGCAAGTTAACTTTGCCTGTGCCAGCAATCCGGATGGCTTCGCTAAATCCCAGAGAGGATGGGCTATGATGACCTGCTTGCCGCCAACCTCGAAACCCGGCAGCGGGCCGAAATCCCGGGGAGTAGTGGTGTTGAATGAACTGCAGAAGGAATCTCTCAACCTGGCTGCTAGATCAAGCCAGCCCTCCAAATCCGGCAGAGAGAAATCGCCATCAAGCCCGCAAGTGAACGCCGGGGAATGAAGGGTCCTCAAGAAAGAAATGCCAAGCCGCCAGTCGAGCAGGCCATGAAAGGCCATATTTCTGTAGTTCCTCAGGCAATCATATCCAGAAGAGTCGCATGCTCTTCTATGGTCGTCTGATATGAGTGCGCCGATGATGCTGTTCCTTGGCTCTGTCAAGCTCGTCGTCGTCGCCAGAATACGTGCCCAGTTACCTTCGAGCCATGCCGTAAAGCCAGCTCCATTCGCCAGGTGATCATTGATGATAATCTCCCCAGCCTTCGTTCCACCTGCCAGTTCGACTTGCCTTACGTTGCTAATGTCGAGTTCGTCGGGGTCCACGTCTAGTTCTTCCGCGGCAACGAATCTGAGGATGAATGCAGCCGAATAGTATGCTGCCTTTATGCCGGCTGAAGCCAGAGGGTCAAGTAGGAGGCCCGGGGATGCGGTAGCTGGCCTGATTCGAAGCACATCCGTGGTCTTGGGAGATACTATGGCAAGAGATTCCGGTTCCGCTTGCGGAGTGAAACCCATTTCGTCGTCAGACTGGAATCTCCGGTCTATCCACTGGTTCTCGAGCCTTAGTCCCCTAAGTGTGGTTGTCCCCAACGCGCCCGAGAACAGCTGGCCGCGCCGGTTATTGACCCTGTAGATCCTTCCTGCTGCGGAGTATGCAATCGCGCTGTTGGTGTGCGGAACAGGTTGACACGGCAGTGGATCTGACTCGGCAACCGTGGAAACACCTGTAGCGAGAAGCTCCCCCTCTTCGATGGCGTCTCTGCCCTTGCTCAAGGTAGTCCGGAATGCGAGCGGCACAGCGAACTGGAACAAGCGGAACGCTGGCTCATCGCTAGTCGCACACCCACATGCTGGACACCGGTCATCTTGAGGCTGGGCTTCAGAAGTGTTTGTGTAGTGACAACGTTCGCAGCGTGACATCCAACGCCGGGCGGGCAATGGGTCGTCTGTACTTGGATGCCACCGAGCCCCGCGGCCCTGCAAAGGAGCCGTAAACCCGATCGCCCGGTGCACGCGCTTGTCCTTGGTTCTCTGGGAACCCGGAGCGAATTCGGTGATGGCCAGGTCTAGGTCCCGGTCGATTTCCGAGGACCCCCGCCCTGAGAGCTCGTGATAAAGCACGCGCACTCTCGACGGCATACCATACATCGGAAGAATCGCAGCCTCCGCGAGACGCTCGGCCAGCCCATCACCTGTGAGTTCAGGGTTTGTACACGCTAGCTGGATCCTGTCGAACAACTGCTGTCTGGCGTAGAGCACAAGGTCGCCTGGGGAAACGCCTCCTGGCGAGCCGTCACATAGAGATGACGCTATGTGATCTATGTCCTGGGCATTCTGTAGCCAGTCCCTGATCGCGTCTCTCCTAGCAGCATCATCCAGCCAGTTCGCCACTAACCCCAATTCACCGTGACTGTCCGGTGGACTAGGGCTCTCCCACCAGCGAACTCCAGCGTTCAAGAAGGCCAGGCGGAGGGACTCCTTTACCATCAACCGCTGGGCAATTTCCGGACGGGATGTGGAGAGAAACGGCACGGGGGCTGGGTCACCTGTAATTCGCTCCGGGTACCGGTAGTAGAACTCGTCGTGACTACGGCCCCGGCAAACGGTAAGCACTGTTGCGAATGCCTGCCCTCGTCTCCCCGCCCGGCCTGCCCGCTGCTGGTAGTTGAAGCGCATGGGAGGCATGTTCCCCAGGACAACGCCCTGGAGACTCCCGATGTCTATGCCAACCTCCATCGTCGTGGTCACACTCAGCATGTCAATCTCATCAACCACCGGCACGATCGGGTGAGTTTCCCTTCTACTCAGATCTACAGTGATGTTGCGGAACAATCTCTGCCGTTCTGGCTGGTCGTCGGTCTGCGCGGAGAGTTCCTCGGAATGCAGACGCAAGGGTGGACGGAGCTCCACCGCTTCCTTTGCGTAGTAGTTGCGCTGGTGCAAATCGTCACAGGTTGCGTCAGGAGCGTTGTCAAGCTCCGCTTGGCAAAACAGGCTAGTGCAGACCCTTGGATTGTAGAGGTGTGGTCTTCTACACGACGGGCAAGTCCAGACAGGGTCGGTAGGGATAGCAATGCGGACGAGGAGGCGCCGGGGGTTGATGATCAGGTTTGAGTGCCCCCCGGCTCCGCAGATAGCCTTCCACACAACCTCAAGTAGCCTGTTTTCTCCAATCCCATGAACGCCTGCGCAGTTCTTCACATAGTTCCGGAGTCCTGCTCGCGCGGATTCCCAATCCGGCCAGCTAAGAACTGGAGGCGCATCTGGGTCCTCCTGCGGGAATCGATACAAATCGCCCATCACCCGGAGCGTACCGTTCAGGATGCTCTTGAAGTCCTGAGGCGACAGCCCACACTCACCCCCCAGCCGTTCGACATCTTCGCCTGCTAGATCGACCATCGCATAGCCGAGCCCCGCGGTCTCGAATCCGAAGTACAGCCGTGCGAAGAGGACAGAGCAAATCTCACTCATCACCTTGGAACGCAACCGTTCGCGTCCAAATTGAAGACCCTTCGGCGAGAGATCAGACCGCCACCCACCTTCTTCGTCAAGAAAATCAAACAGAGATGTCCATCTTCGCCATTCGCTGTCGTACAGGAACTCCTGGTAGAGGATGTCCTGGCCACCAGGATTGACTCCAAGTGCCTTGAACCTGCGGATGAGCAGGCCCGGTCCCTCTCCATCTCCATCCTCGAAGAGTGCACGGAGGGGGACTGTCCGGGTTGTGCCCCGTGTAGATATCTCATCTAGTTCAAGCTTGGCATCAGACACGTACTTCTCCAAGTTCGAACGCATACCGGGGTCCGGGACGTCAGGAATGGTCAACTGTGCCCGCTGCAACAGGCCCATGAAACGCTCAACAAGCCCGGGATTATCCCCGGCCAACTCTCTGGCCTCCAGGCTGGACGGATCCTCCTTGGCCTGCAATTCAGAGAGGAGCAACGGCTCCCTGATTGCCACCTTGCTTAACTCGTTGTACATGGCCTCTCGCACCATGTCGAGATAGTGAGACCGTTCAATGCCATTGGCGAGTTCGGCGGCATCCTGCCGGCTGTCGGAGAAGATGACTAGTTTCTTGGATCCCTCAGGTAGGAAGTAGAACATCTCCTTGGACAGAAGCTGGCTCACCTTCGTGAAACCAGTACGGAACCCGCGAACCGGCGATTTCCGGATCCTGCGTCTCGTATAGTCTGCCCCGCACAAGGGACACATTGAAGGCAAAGCTCCGATCTTGTCCTCGTCGCTGGGATTTGGTATGACGAATGCGTATCCTGGAACCAGGCTCGATGCACCACCCGCTAATCCTTGACGGACCCGTCCGGTTGCCGGGTCTAGCGTGGCTGGCATCCACCGGGCGTCCTCCCTGTTCTCCTCGAGACCCGGCTGGCGCCATTTCTGCGAGTCAGCGTTCAGACTAGCTCCACCAGAGGGCCAGAACACAGCGAACTCCCTGTAGTTTCGTCTTTCGACAAAACGGGCCGCGTGACGATCAGGGATACCCTCTATGTCTGCGTCGGCCGTCAGGAGCTCCCACCCTTGATTGGCGGGCAATCTAAACCGGCTTCCCCCGAACATGGTTGTGCCGCATACCTCGCAGTACAGCATTTCTAGGACTCTATGCGGGTTGACCTGGTCATTGCAGAGGATTCGAGAGTCCCGGAACAGTTCCCCCGTTGTGCGGTTAGCCACCATGTCTTCAGGAGCACAGTTGCATCCCGGGCTAGTGCACGCCCAGAGCCCCTCAATGTTCCTGAAGAACCAGTGCAGCCTGAACGAAGGGAGGCGTGAGTTCTGCCCGCACAAGTCGCGGGTCATGAGAAGACCACGAGTTGCATCTGTTGCGGTCTGCTCGTCACAGCCGTTGCCGAATAGCCGACGTGAGAATTCGGAGAGACGGGTAGCCCTCGTGATTTCGCCGTCGTAGCAGGCGGAGAGCATCCTCGCTCCAACATCCAGGTTTTCCGGCCCGAGCGCCTCTTCAAGGCTCACATCTGCAGCGGTGGAGGCCGAGTCCCCTGGTTGGAGTAGTGTCGCTACTAGGGTAGCCGGATCGCTGGTCCCTTGACTCACAAGATCGGCCACAGCGGCAAAAGGTCCTGCTGGCAGTGTGATGCCCGGGTCGAAGGCAGGGGTTTCAGCCGGGTATCCAGGGACGATCTGGGAGCTATCCCATCCGCGTCCAAAGAAGCCTGACAAGAACTCTAGGCTCTGTGGATCGTCTTGTTCTAGCGAAGCACTGGAACCCAGGATCCTCAGCTTGGGGCTATCCGGGGACAGTCCCAGCCTGAGCAGCAGCAGTTTCAACAGATACGCTACTTCGGTCCCGGCCGTTCCCCTGTAAAGGTGAATCTCATCAACGACCAGATGAAAGACACTCCCCTCCTTTTCTAGCCACTTCCTGGTTTTCTCGAAAATGCCGTTGTCGGCGTCGCGCATCAACATGATGCTAAGCATGCTGAAGTTGGTGATCAGAATGTCGGGAGGGGCATCCTGCATATCCCATCTGGAGCGCATTTCCTCGCCATCTAGGCGAGGAAAGAAGTAGCGCACGTCTTCATCGCCGCTCTGTTGCGCGTACTCTTCAACTGCTTCTGCCGCAGCTCCAGTTTCCTTGAGCTTCGCCGCAAGTTCTTCAATTCGCCGCCGGTCAGGAGTTTGCTTGCCTGTGCTAGTGGGCCGGCCGAATTCATGACCTGGCACTGGCGTTATCCCGTTATACCGGCCAAAGTAGATCTTGTTCCCCTCACGATAATCGTCAAACCACTGGCGGGCTTCTGCGGAGTCAAGGCTGCGGCGAAGGCGGCTAAGCTGGTCTTCAACCAGGGCATTCATTGGATAGAGGATCAGGCCTCGCACGGCAGCATCACGTGTTTCGTGGGCCCGCTGCGAAACTCTCAACGACCTTACGATTCTCCGAGAACTACCGCGCAGGGGAATACACTCATTGCGCCAATCCTCATCCGCCCACCAATCGTCCTGGTGGGATAACCGCTTCCCAGGCTGGCTCCAGCCTGCCGACTCCCGGACCAGGTAGGCTATGAGGGGTAGCAGGAAAGACTCCGTTTTCCCCGAGCCAGTTCCTGCTGTGACTACAGCGCTGGTACCCTTGAGCGCCTTCTCTAGCATCTCAACCTGGTGCTGGTAGAGCTGGAAGTTCCCAACGAGACCGCAAGCGGCTAGCCTTTTGAAATCAGTTAACGCGCCAGCATCTAATCCCGGGACGTCTGAACCGGCGAGATCCCAGATGGTTTTGCCAGATGACCGGTACCGGGGCAGCGGCTCGATCCACGGCTCCTGGCAAATCGCTCCAGGCCGCCTAAGCATCCGCTCGCGCTCGGCTTCAAGGCCAGGGTACTGGGTGCCGAAGGCGGTCTTGACGTAGTTGATGTAGCTTTCCTTGACCTTTTCGAAGGCAGCTATGACGTCCATTTATGCTCCTAGTCCAAGATCATGTTGCCCGGCTTTAAGCGCGACCATACGGAAAATACTCGGGGGCACGTCCTTGAAGACCTCACAGGGGATGCGAATGCCTGGACCGGCTTCCACGCTACGCTGGCCGGCGCGAGGCGCATAGCCTGAGCAGAGGCCAAGTGCCCTAGCAAGCAAGGCTGGAAGTGGCGTTGCTAGCGGAACAAGTACTTCCCTCTTCGCGGGATCGTAGTGCAGGTTTCGTATTGAACATGCAGACAAGATTGCGTACCTGGCCCAGTCGGGCTCCAGCTCTGCAAATTGGCCGTCGCGCCAGAGGCGATACCTCCAGATAGTGGTGGCGGGATCCTGGTATCTGCTTAGCCTCGTCCCGGGAGGCGTTTCCCCATCTGCCTGGAACCTGAGGCTCCGGACATTGAAGTCCTCGCGTTGCCAGTTCAGGTCTTCATCTTCAGACCAGGAGAGGTCCTGGCAGTATTCGTCCAGCGATACGGAGACGTGTGCCATGATTCTTGCAGGCGGCTGGTGCAGGTAAGGTATCCCCATCCTCTTTGCGGTGGCGCGGAGGCGCTCATCGCTATCCGCCTTGACCTCGACGCGTGCTGGCGCGTAGGGACTCAAGGAGATCTGTGGTTGCGCAGCGGTCGCTACACCCTCTGCTCTTGCCGCTTTTCGCAAGTTGACTACGGTGCTGGGAGATCTAGCCCCACAAAGCACGGCCCTGCGTATCCCGAAACCAGGAAGAACTGCCAACGCTGGCGGCGCTACGGAGATGTTGATCCCCTGGGCTTCGAATCTCACATCAACGTGACCTAGGGAACTCAGCAGGCGAAGCGCTCGCCACCGGTAGTAGAATGCAGCTTCCTGCTCCTCTCGATTCGACATGACAACATGCCTGCGATGAACTTCATCGAAGCACCTCTTGAAGGTTGCCCAGCTGGTCTCCCTCCATGCGGAAAGCGAGTAGAGAAGGATGTCGCCACCGTCAAACGCCACGGGCAACCTCCCGGTACTCAGCCCATAGCTCCCGCAATGTGGGCAGTGCTGGTGGCGTGATGCGCCTGCGCCAGTACCAGATGAGCTTTTTCCAGGTGCGCACCTCACCGGGGGTTCCAGCAACTCCTGGAAACGGCGAGGCGCCATCGAGACTCTCACGCAGGAAAATTGCCTGCCCCTTCCGGCGCTTGAGCATCTTGATCGCCCAGACCGGTCTCCACGTAGAAGGGAACTCGCCGTGAGGCCACTCGACCACTTGTCCTGGCACAGGTCCTACAAGAGAGCACCTTGTGTTCCCTAGCTCGGCCTTCATGTCCTCCAGCAGCTGGGCCGTAGAGGCTGGATGCACAGGTAGCTCACCCAGAACGTGGGCACCGGCGACCGGCGGGACGTCGTTACCTGTGGAGGAGGAAGGCGGGACCGCTTCATCGAGATTTCCCGCAGGCTCCAAGGACGACAGGCTAAAGTCACCCGTCAGGAATAAGGAGTGACTTGCCACGATATCGGTACCGCTCTTGGCCTCAAGGGTAATCCTGGACTCTGGTGGAAGACCCTCCGGCAGGACGAAAGCGCCTCCTGCGGAGCGAGCACTCATAGGCACACCACTACAGTACAGACCCGCGTCCGGTGGGCCTCCTTCGAGTGCGACGCCAGGAGGGGCGAAGTTGAAGAAGTTGCTGCCCCTGCTGCTTCGAATTCCTCCAACTAAGCGGAGGCGAGCGCTGGCAGGAAACGAGAGGAACGGGAAGTCGTGTCTAACGCTTTCGGTGCCAGTCGCCTCGGAAATGCGAGCTAGCTTCCAGCCAGACGGCAATCCGCTTGCTACTTCAAGGCTTTCGAACCCCTGGCATTCGGTTGTGATCCACTGTTCTAGCCGGGACCAGTAGACTTCCTTGTATGCGAGGTAGAATGATTGCCCTCGCGGCAGCGCGTGAACCTCAATCAGACCCGCGATTCCCTCGGATATACCTTCGATGAACACCCGGACCGGCCGGCCAGGCAGTCGCAACTGCAAACCAGCTTGTCCAGTCTTCAACGCTACTCCCCGGCTCCAGTCCAGGCGGGAGGCATCGAAGACTTCTCCTGTCTCCCAGGTCGACAAGGGTAGAGACCACCCGTCCAGGTACTCCCCCGCAAGGAACTTGCCAGGTATCCCAGGGATCTCTAAGTGGAGTCCATCTTCAGGGAATTCTCGCTTGAGCCTGCAGCGGACGGACGCTGTGGCCGCTCTCGCAACCATGTCCAGGTCAATGCCTATCCGGAGCCCTGCAGTTGCGAGCCTAGCTGGCCTTCCACCCTGGCCAACGCCGAGTATCTCCCCATCCCATTCAGCAAGCTCGCCGGCGACAACATCCAGGATAGCCCTGTAGAGGTCGGCGTCGTTCTGGCTCTCAAGCTGGCGGATCGTTCTCGGCCTCAGGAGTTCCTTTGATACGGGGCCACGTAGTGCCCTGGCAAGCTCGTCGGCGGGTGGTGTGGAGGTGGGGTCGAGGTTCGCCTCGTAGAAGACTCGAGGCAATGCCAGTCGCTCCTGTTCCGTCAGCAGCGACTGGGCTAGGGGGTACCCAATGTGAACGTGCCCACCGATGGTGCGCGCTTCAAATAGACCCAGCTCGCCCGCCTTATCAAGTCCAGACCAGGTCTCCAGGTCATCCCAGAGTTCCTTCATCCTGTGGAACGAGGGAAACATGCCATCTCCAGGATCTCCCAGGAGATCTCGCAAGCGCGGGTAATAGGCATGTGGTTCAAAGTCCCCATCCGTGCCGCCAGCTAGAACGAAGAGACCGAGATACGCGATGTACGGGGGAAAGTCGAGCCCTCTGGCCCTCCAGTCCTGGCACGCCTGGAGGGCACGCTGGCAAATTCCCTGGCGAGTCGTCCAGGAGGGTCCTTCCTGCACCGCCTCAATGAATGTACCTGCAATTGGATCAAGCTCTGTCTCTAGATCAGAAATGAGCTTGCTGTTGACATACAGGTGGACGCTGCGTCCAGCCATGTCTGGATTGAAGAAATGCTCCGCGATCGCATTATTCCAGCGAAGGTACTGGTTCATAGGTCACCAGGCCTGATGTCCTTCCCATTGATGGCTGCTAGGTATCTGGCATGAGCGCAGCCGGACGCTACTGGGCACTCACCGCAACGAGGTGACCGGGGCTTGCAGATGCTCGCGGCGAAGTCCAGCAGACCATAGTTGTGCTCCTTTATCTCCTTGGCAGGTAGCAGAGACCAAGCAATCTCCCACACCTCAGAAGCCCTCCTGATGTCGCTTGGCGGCTCGATTCCGGCCAGTCGTGAGAGGATGCGAACGACGCTAAGATCCACCACCGGCACGCGACGGCCAAATGCGAAGCAAGCGACCGCATGAGCGGAGTAAATGCCCACATGCGGGAGCTCCATCAGATCCACGGGCTCGCTTGGCATTCCTCCAGCTTCAATCAAGGCAGCCGAAAGCTGGCGCAACGCTGTAGTCCTCTGGCGACCGAAGCCCAGGCGGGATATGTACCGGTAGAGTTCTTCCGGGTCTGCAGATGCTAGGTCAGCAGCGCTGGGGTACGTCCTGGCCAGCGCCGGCCAGACCGTAGAAACCATCTCTGCCCGCGTTTGCTTCAGCAGGACTTCTGCCACGAGAACCCCGTATGGGCTGGTACCGTCTTCACGCCAGGGAAACGAACGCCCACGCGCCTTGTACCACTCTACAAAGAAACCGGCTGGGATCCTCACGCACGTCTCCGCCGGGTGAGCGGTATGGCAGCTTGGTATCTCCAGCCGTTCAGCCGGTAGCATGTTCACCTGCGGCTTCGGATTGTGAGGAATAGCCCAGTGCCCCGGAGATAGCCGCCGCGACCCCTTTGCCCAGAGGCGGGGGCAAAGCATCTGAAACGAGCTGCACCTGCTGGCTAAACGTTCCCTTCAGTTCATAGGAATGGGGAAACCCCTGTAGGCGCATGGCCTCGTAGATCGAAAGGCGCCTATGCATGTTGGGATGTACGTGGACCTCTCGGTGACCGTAGGCTACGGTGTAGCTGGGCTTGTCCCAGCTTAGGACCCTGAAGCTCCTCCCGCGGTGGTCACCCGGCTCCAACATGCCGTTGGTGAACTTCTTCGACTTTGGAACCATGGCGACGTGGTTGGGGTGATGCGGGATTTCGGCCGCATCCAGGTCCCTGCGGCAGAAGGCCGGTTCCGGCAAGCCCTCGAGTGCATCCCTGGCATTTGCGGGTTGTTTACCGCCGTCTGGAGGGTCTAGTAGGAGCCCGGGGTGTCGCTCGCGGTTAATCCCGATAACGATGACCCTCTTGCGATTCTGCGGGATCCCAAATCTCCCAGCGTTGACGACCTTCTCCCGGACACTGTAGCCGGCCCTCTTGCACAGTCTCTTGAAGTCCAGGTAGCGCCTGTGATGTCGCTTCTGGGTGAGGCCAGGTACGTTCTCGAACACGAAAAAGTCCAGCCCGAAGCGAGAGGTGAATGCCTGGATCACATTGGCGTAGCTAACGAGAAGCTTGCGCCTGGGGTCTCGCTTTTTCTGGTGCACGTTCGAAACCGAGAACGCCTGGCAGGGTGGGCCACCGATTATCCCGACAGGGCCTTCCTCGCCGTTGATGCTGGTCCAGAGGTCTACCAGGTCATCGGGGTTACATTCGGCTATGTCCAGGAGGGCGACGTGGGTGTCCGGCTCGTTCCAACGGTAGGTTTCGACGGCAGCCTGATCTATGTCCACAGCAAGCCCCGGCTTGAAGCCAGCCTGCTTGAATCCTAGATCGAACCCTCCAGCGCCCGAAAAGAGGCTAAGCACCGGCCAGGGCCCGGCCTCCTCCGGGTTAGAATTCCTCGCCTCTGGCTCAATTCCCATTTGCTCTCGATTGCAGTGAGATTCTTGCATACCGGCCATGCTGGGACACAGCTATCCGGCACCTTCAGAACACTTGCACAAGGTTCTGGGGACATCCCGCATCAAAGGGAAGCCAGCCGACGTAGCACGGGCAACGATCTGGCCCCGCAAAAACTCGAATGAGTTCATGGAGAATCTATCTCCTGGTGCTCATCCACCTCCGCCTCGCACAGCTTGTGCTTGATCTCCCGGATTGTGAGCCGCTGTTTGCTCTGGAGATCGTCAATTTCACGAAGCCGTTCTATTGCCTCCGTGCCATCGAAGAGACAGTATCCTCCCGGAGTCTGGCCCACGGGCTGGAGAATGCCTTCCTTTACGTAGAAACGGACCTTGGATGGAAGGATGCCTGCCCGTTTGGCCAGCTGGCCAGTTTTGATGAGCATCTTGCCACTCCCGGCTAGGGATAGATCAATCCAGAATAGTGCAACGTGTCACTTTTCACTTAATGCATCGTCGAGTATAACGGGAGATATGGGTCTTCGTCTACATGTTCTTTGTCGTCGGTGGGAGACTGATTGTGTCCATCTACCAGATTGATGGCGACCGACGACGATGATGGTCTAGGGGTGAAGGACGAGAAGTTCCACCAACGCAGCGACCCGGAGCTTTGTGGCTTCGTAGACTGCTTCCTGGCGGTCCGAGCCCAGAATGCCCTCACACCCTAGCTCTACGAGCAGTTTCCCGTGGAGGTGCTCTTCATTGAGCGCTTGACGCCATATGACCCACAGGCTACAGTTTAGCTACCACCCCTATCGATTCGACGGTAGGGTCGAGACCGCCCTCCGAGGCGGTCTCTGTCTTTGTTGGGGGGTAACGATTGATCACCAACGTCAAGAGAGATAGCTTCAATCCCTACTGCCGTACCCTCAAAGACACGGTGCCAACACTGGGGAGCACCACTCGGGCTGACTAGCCCAGTATCCCGCTTCCGTCTCCATGGCGAGCGCTCCTCAGGGGACTCCACGGATGCGGACTGGAACTCCCATAGGCCCACTCGTTCATCCGAGCTGGGCTCCGCCAGCTCAGATCCGTACGGGGTAACAGGGATCAGGGCCTAAGTTGGGCGCCACGCCTGGTCCCAACGGCCCCACCCTCTCCGTCGGCTGTTGTGAGGCACACTACTGCCTAACAACCTGACCTGGCTTGAATGGACCCAGACCGACCGCCCACGAGTACTTGAGTTTTCTGTGTCGATTGAGTCCAGAGAATGAAGGTTCTTGATTTTGTCCAGTTTGGTGGGCCTTTTTTCACGATAGACAGAACCGTCTTTGAGATGTGGTTGGGGGCTCTGTGATCCTTGGCACCGTAGTCCTTACGGGGAGCTCGAGCCTCTTCGAGTGGGCCTAAGTGGACGGTAGGCAGTACCATCTTCGAGATGTGGTTGGGGGCTCTGTGATCCTTGGTACCGCGACCCTTACGGGGAGGTCGAGCCTCTTTGGGTGGGCCTGATAAGACTGAATTGCGAACTTTTCGCTGGGAGGTCCCAATATAGGAAAAGCGCCAGCCAACCCGGATAGGCCCCTCAAGAGCCTCCATCGCACCGGGTTGGAGGCTCTTCCATAGCCGCCGTCGCAGGCGGCCGCGCCACTTCTAGCCCACGGACGCGGGGAAGTCCGGCCCCATTGTCGTTCCTGCGCCCAGGTGAAGACAAGGCCGACGACGCGGATTCGGCTGCACTTATCCAAACGGCGGAAACTTTGCCGCCGTTAAGGTTTCGGCTCCTCCTGCCGCTCCCCCGTCAGCATCCGGCAGTCGGCGCGCGGCTCGGTGAAGATGTACATGGGGTTGTCGGCGTTGACCTAAAGAATGCAGGACGGGCGCCTCTAACCGTCCTTGGCATAGTCGTCCAGCAGTCCGTTCCGCCAACCAGTTGACCGGAGAGATTCCCCTTGAACTGGGCGAACTCTCCGAAATGTTTCAACTGGACCTCTCTAACAACCAGTTGACCGGGGAGATACCAGCTGAACTGGGCGATCTCTCCGATCTGACAAGCCTGGACCTCTCTGGCAACCAGTTGACCGGGGAGATTCCGGCTGAACTGGGCGATCTCTCCGAACTGACAAGTCCGGACCTCTCTGACAACCAGTTGACCGGGGAGATTCCATTGGAATTGGGCGAACTGAAAAATCTAAATTCGGTGGACTTAGGGGGAATGGATTCGCAGGCTGCGTACCCAAGTCTCTGATTGACGCCCCCTTCAGCGACGCCGATCGTCTTGAACTGCCGACCTGCAACTAACCGGAACCATCGGCAACTTACTCCCCCATGCCGCCGCCATCCCCGGCCTATATCTTCACAGGGCTCGGCATGGACTACCGGCTGGCGGAGGGTGAAGGGCTGGGATAGAAGGAAACAGTTTCTCTGACGACTTTCCGCTGGGAGTAGTCCTGCCGAAACCACCTCTCGTTGTCTTGTCTTCGGGGGGGGCGGCGCCGGCTTTCGGGTTAACAAGAAGGGCCGCATAAATGGATGCCGGGACGGGGCGCCGGCCCCACCTGCAACGGACTCTCCCGATCTCCGGGAGTGCACAGGCGGAGGGCGGTGACGCTCCTCCTTCCCCCGCGTCGATGCCCGACTGCCTGGATCCTCCCGCATGAGAGAGTCCCGATGCGTCCTGTGGGAGGAGGGACGCGGTGCCGCGACAGCGGATTGACCACAGCAGAAAAACCTACGACCTCCCCGACGACTTCCCTCAGCGGCTGGAGCGGTTCAAGGAGGAGTCCCGCCTGCCATGGTCGGAGATTGCCCGCCGCCTGGGGACCTTTCGCCACACGGTGTGGCGCTGGAAGGAAGGCAGGGGCCGACCCAACTATCAGCACCGGAAGGCGCTGCTGGAGTTGGCTGACAGCCTG
This sequence comes from Dehalococcoidia bacterium, assembly GCA_965219875.1. Taxonomy (GTDB): domain Bacteria; phylum Chloroflexota; class Dehalococcoidia; order SHYB01; family SHYB01; genus DAOUKH01. Next base: position 1,201,468 of record CBDCOW010000003.1, read on the forward strand.
GGACTCGGCCACCTGTTCACCGACTGAGAAGGCGGCAGAACGTCGGAGAAGCGTTCCAGGTCATGTCCTACTGACTAACAAGCTAATCGGCCCCTGCGGTCGCAGCCGTGGGGGAAGGGCGGGGAGCAAGGCTCTGATCACCGGCTAGCGGCACCAACTGGTAGCCCAACTGTGCAGCCCTCCGTTTCGCAGCTCGCAGGACTCTTTGGCGATATTGGGTTTCGTAGTACTCGGCTCCGGCGTCGGAGTAATCTTGGCCGTACTTCAGCGTTGCGTAGATGATCCTAGCCAGCTTGTGGGCCGTCGCGGTGATGGCCTTGGGCGCTCCCAAGTGCGTTTTCTTGCGGCGTAGGAACGCGCCTAGGGCGCTATCTGAACGGTGGAGCCCGTTGGCTGCGAGACGCAGGGCATTGGCGGCCCGGTTCGCCGAGTGCTTGGTCCGGGAGCTGATGACCTTTCCTCCGGTAACGCGGTTGTTCGGACTCAATCCCAGCCAGGATGCGAAATGCCCGGCGGTAGGCCATCGGGTCATGTCCAGCCCGATCTCGCCGACTATCTTTCAATGCCGTGTGGGCGTCCACTCCGTCGATCCGAGTTAGGTCCACCCCCGTCATCTGGTAGAGGTGGCTCCGCACGTCGAAGTCCGGCGCGTTCTTCTGGCTTTTCGTCCGGTTAGACTTCCGGTAAGGCGGTTCGCCGTCGTCGCGATCCTCAAACCGCTCCAACTGCGCCTCGATTTCCCGGTGGCACTCGGCTATCTTGCCCTGGTACACCCGGTACAGCTCCAGAGCCTGGGTCAGCTCGAAGATGTGCTCGTCCCGCCAGTGTCCCTGTAGCGATCGGGCTATGGTCGCCTCGTCCGCCCTGATCCTGGGGTCTCGCAGCCGGGCAAGATTCAGCGGGTCCCGCTCACCACTCACGATGGCCTCGATGATGGCCAATCCCGTCTTGCCGGTGATGTCCCTGATGACGTGCTGGAACTTCACGTTCATCTGGGTAAGAGCCTTGTGCATGTGCTGGATGTGGTGGGCCGCGTACTCCACCAGCATGGATCGCTGCCGCAGGTAACTCCGCAGGCGGCGGACCTCTCCGTCGGGACGGAAGGCGCCGGAGAGCAGTCCGAAGGTGTGGAGTTGCTGGAGCCACTGGCAATCCAGCACGTCGGGCTTGCGTCCGGGTACGTTCTTCATGCGGCGCGGGTCCACCAGTATCACCTCAAATCCCCGCTCCTCCAGAACTTCGAACAGGGGTATCCAGTACACCCCGGTGGACTCCATGGCCATGGTGTCGATGCCGCACTCCGCCAACCAGTCCGCCAAGCGATACAGGTCGGCAGTGTAGGCATCGAACTCGCGCACCGGCTGTTTCCAACGGTCCTCGGGAACCGCCACGAAGTGACTACTGGCGCCCACGTCTATGCCAGCCGCGTTCAGGCTCACCTTGGACAATCCGGCAGGCAGGGACTGGGGCCCGTCCCGGGTCTTGTCGGCACGCTTCGCGCCGTTCTTGCGTACGCTCATCATATCCTCTCCCAAGCCAGAGTAGGGGTGTGGCCGGAGAGAGTCGCTAGCAGCGTTCAATCTACTGAACGGGAGCGCCGTGCCGGGGCGTCACCAATGATGCAACCGCAGGACTCTCGGGCCATGCTGAAACACGGGCAACCTGCACCAATGCCGAGACGGCCTTCTACCCGGACATCACGCCTCGCCATCAGCATACTCTAGCGGCGCACCCACGTCAGTTAGTCCCCTATGCACAGCCCGGGCTAGACCTGCTGAAACGCAAAAAAGGCCGCATACATTGATGCGCAGGGAGAGGACACCCAATCTGAGTGTCCTCTCCCCGTATCATTGCGGTCTAGCGGTCCCGCGCCAACTGTCTCCCTTTCCCGGTCCGGCCTTAGAACAGCCTCAGCGTCTCGGGTTGCTGCTGGTCTGTCCCTCCCTCGGCGGTTGAGGCTTGAGCCGACCCCTGCTGACGCCGGTTCCGACGCCTGGCCGGGGGAGCGGGTCTCTCGTGGGCCGGATACTTGGGCTCGTCCTCCCACTTGGCCCTCGCCCTTTCGATTACCAGCAGGACCTCCTGCGTCAGCCCGGACAGGTCCCGGTCGTCGAACGACTCGATGTGCGGGTCCGCCGGGGGCCGCTGCACCCCGATGGTGGCCCTGCCTCCCTTGATGGACACGACGACTTTCAGGTCCGCCGTTGGGCCTACCTGCTCCTCGGCGTCATCGGCACCCTGTCCGTCCTGTGCGGTCTCGGTCTTGGAGTCTTCCCCTTCGACGACCGCGGCAGCCTTGTCGTCCGCCGCATCGTCGAAGAGACTGTCGTCGGCGCTCGGGGCATCCGAGCGGGATGTTTCTGTTCCAGTTTCGTCAGGCATGGTGTCTCCTTATCTTGTTTCTTCTCTGACTGTGTTCACGTCACTAGGCTGCTATCCCCGATGACTGTCTCCTGATCTCGCCGAGGGTCATCGGCTCCCAGTAGAGGTCGCGCTCCACGGCGGGGACGCTGCCGAACACGGTCTCCTCCGCCAGCTCGGTGAGATCGAAGTACCCCAGCTCGGTCTCGAACCCTTCGACGAGGCCGAAGCACAGTCCGGTCTCGGCGTCCCATTCGGTGATGTACCAGCACCAGCCGTTGTAGGGGCTGAACAGCTTGGCCGGGGCGAGGACGTCGTCGTAGTCCTCGACGTTCTCGTTGGCTCCGATCGCTGGGATCCTGTCTCCCAGCTCCTTCGTCATGAGCTTGTGCCTGCGGTACCCGCTGTGGTTGTCCTGCCAGGTCGCGGCCGTCGTGGTGTTTCCCTTTTGGTCAAGCATTGATTTCTCCTCTCTTGTCTCTTCTCTGACTGTGTGTATGAGCGTTCGCTAGGCCGCTATCGCCTGCTCGGAGCCGGACCGCACCACCCTCTCCACCGCCTCCGGGGTGGCGTAGGTCGGGGCGACCGTGCCCTGCTCCATATCGAGGTAGAGGCCCATGAAGGGGCAGGTGCCAGCCACCATGCGGCGGACCACCTGTAGCACCAGAGACGCCATCATCTGGTTGATGGTGGGATCCTGGTCGGTAAGGTCGAGGGCGGCAGCGCAGTCCACGTCCGGCGGCGCGGTCGGCACGGCCGTCAAGAGGTCGGGGCGCTAGAGCGTGGGCGCGGGCAGCAGGTGGCAGGTCTCGCCGGTGAAGGCGGCCTCGTCCCACGTCACCTCGTCGGCGACGTTGCCCACCAGTACCTGTCCCCAGTTGGTGTCGTTGCCCGCGTCGATGAGCCACCGGCGCGGGTCTCCCGGCAGGCACTCCGCCATCGCCCTGCGTGCGGCGGCGTTGTCGGCGCAGCCGATGAGCAGGCCCGCGCCGTGGGTCGGGAGGCCGGGATAGCGGTGTCCGTAGGGGCTGGAGTCCTCCTCCCGAAAGGGGTAGACCGAGTAGCCGACGGGACGCCGGTAAGCCCTGGCCAGCCGGTCGGCGAGGGCCTGGCTCTTGAACTTGCCCACGTCCTCCGAGTAGAAGTTCTGCCGCAGCAGGTTGTGGGGCTCCACCCGGTCATGATCAACCAGGACGATGGTGGCCTCCCCGTCCCTGGAAGAGGCGGCAGAGGCCCTCGGCCACGAAGCCGCCGGTGCCGCCGCATCCGACCACGGTGATCCACGGGCCGTCCAGCAGGAATGCGTTTCCAGGTAGTAGGGCATTGGTAGTTACCTCTTTGTTGTCGTTTCGGGCTCTTCGCCCATCAGCCGGACGCCGGGGTCTGGGCCGCAGAACACCTGGGACCAGTCCACCGGGGCGAAGTGGCCGTAGACGCCGACCCGGAGACTCAGCTCGGGCCGGAGTTCGTCGAGGCGTCCAACGACGCCGTAGATGCGGAAGCCCTGCTCGTCCCGGTTGTCGGTGTCCGAGAAGAAGGCGCGGGAGCTTCCGTGAGAGTGGAACTCGGCGACCACGCCGGCAGGCGGTTCGTAGGCGAGGGACGACGCGGTCCCAACCTGTGGAGGAACCACAAGCCGGTAGGCATGGCCGTCCCAGCGGACTGCGAAGAGCCGCTCGGTGTTCGTGTCGTCCTGGAACCAGCGCAGCCCCAGCTCGAAGAGGCGTGCCGGGATGGGGCCGTGGGACAGCGCCACCTTCTCGGCGACGGGAGCGAGCCCGCGCACCGAGCCAGGGGCGACCGGTATTCGAGCCACCAGGTGTGCGCTCCGGGACTGGACGTAGACTCCTCCCGATCCCAGCACGTAGTCGTAGCCTATTCCCTGGATGCCGGAGAGCCCGGCGGGGTGGTTGACCAGGTAGCCCACCGGCCCCGGTGCGTTGCTAGCGGTAGCCCCGTCTCCCCTCGGAGACCGCCATGGCGTGGGCCACCGTACACTGGGGAACCAGGTCCTCAAACGGGTATTCGGTCTTTCCATCGAGCTCCTCCCATAGCGCTTGCAGGTTGTCGGGGTGCTTATTCGAGCGGTCCCGCGAATCGCCGGTAAGCGAGAAGAAGGACTCCGGTATCAGCCCCACCTCCTCGGGGAACCGGTGGCTTCCGGGACAGACTCTCCCGTCCCTGAAGACGTTGAAGCCGGGGGCCCGGAAGAGCCGTCCACCCCGACGCCTTCGGCGTCCTGCGCGGAGGCCCCGTCACGTGGCCCTTCTTCCTGGAGTGGGAGCGCCGCGCCGTGCGGCCCGCGACGATGACGGAGCGGCTCGCGCCCTATCTTCGATACTACTCGTCACACCGGCCCACCGACGACCACGGCGTCCGGACCGCCGTACTGGTCGTCTTCGACGACGACCAGGCGGCCACTCACTTCCTGCGCCTGGCGATGGAGGAGATGGACAGGGCCAGGGTCGAAGTGCCCCTGTGGGTCTCCCACAGGGGCGCCATCGACGCGCTGGGGCCGCTGGGACGGGCGTGGCGCGCCCCAGGCGACCGGGAGCCCGCACACGTCCTCTTCAGCCCGCCCCGCACTCGATACGGGGGCCGCTGAAACGCGGTGCGGAACGGGAGTGGAGCGGCGGCTCCCGCTCCGCCCTGAAAGGAGGTTTTCAGAAGCTATGGAAACGGATCGCATCGGCGAATCGAGAGGCCACCGGAGACCCCGGCGACGCACCGTCGTCCGGCTCGACCGAGAGGCGCTCTGGAAGCGGCTGGCGGTGCTGAACCGCTCCCAGAACTGGTTGGCGGGGAAGGCCGGGATCAGCCCCGGATACCTCTCCATGCTGGTCAACGAAGAGCGCGCGCCTTCGGGACGCATCCGAAGACGGATGCAGCAGGCCCTCGGAATAGAGGACTTCCACCAGCTCTTCAGATTGGAGGACGACAGTGAAAACCCCTAGAACTCCCAGGCACAACACCGGCGAGGAGGTCGGAATCAACATCGACGGCCGCCCCGTGCCCTACCAGAGCGGCGTCCTGCCGAAGGACTTCGCCAAGCGGCTCAAGAGGCTGAAGAAGGCCAGCGGCCTCACCTGGAACGCCTTCGCCGACGCCCTCGGCGTGGACAAGAAGAGCGTGCAAAGGTGGTCCAACGGGACCGAGCCCTGCGGCGGCGCCTACCACTCCCTCATGAGCCTCGCGCCCATGATTCCCGGAGGCGTCGACATGCAAGGTGCACCGGGACAACCACCAACGTTCGCAACGGCAAGAAGTACCGCTACGACCTTCCCACTCCCCGCCGCTACTACATGTGCAACGGGATGCAGAGTCTCCGTCTGCGCTGCCGGGAGCGTCCCTACATCCGGGCCGAGTGGTTGGAGGAACCGATATGGACCGAGGTGAAGCGGGTAATCCAGAACCCCGATCTGATCGTCGCCGGTATCGACACTCTCGATATTCAGGGGAGCGGCAGTTTGGAGGAGGAGATCGCCCAGGCTGAGCGAGACCTGCGGAGCATCCAGATGGAAGAGGCCCGCGCCATCAGGCTGTTCGTGTCGGGGAAGATCACCGAAGCCCAACTCGACCTTCAGCGCAGGTTCATCACCGAGCGACTTGAGAGCGCCAGGGCGAAGCTGGACGATTACCGGACTCGGGAGGCGAGCGGGGCTGAGAAGCGGCAGCTGATGAAGACAATCCTCGCCTGGGCGAGGAACGTCGGCCAGGGCATTGACGAGCTGACCGATAAGGAGCGCAAGGAGATTCTCCAGATGGTTTTGGAGCAGGTCGTCATCGACAGGGACAACAACGTGGACATCACCCTGGCTATACCCATCGACGATGAGTCCCCTAACCCTGAGCCTGAGTCGCCTGAGCCGGCGTCCCCTGAGCCTGAGTCCGTCGCAATTGCGTCTAAAGAACCTTTGAGTTTAGGTTCTCCTTAGCGTCCTAGGCCTCCGAGCAGACGCATGCGCCTTATGTAAGCGACTACCGACGAAGAGCGGCCGTTTCTTCTCCGATGAGGCATCTTGGACGGGGAGATCGAGGGAGTCAGTCTTCCCTAAAACACGGCATCTTCTCCACACACGACGGGGGCCGGCGCGTATGGAGAATCAGAACTTTGAGACCATCTCTAGCAGGTGCCTCCTCGGCCACGGACCAGGTTCGGGGGCCTTCTACACTTCCGTTGACAAAGGTGGGTGGCAGCGTTAGACTCCGCCCACCAAACCATGCCCAGCCGGATATCAAAGGCGAGCTCTGTGTCCAATCTCTACACGTCGATTACAGCGGAGCTCCTCAAGGGGTTTCAGACCCAGGTCACGATCCGGCGCAGCGAAGGCGGCCAGGGCGACGGCCCGTGGTCCATAATCGTCGACGAAGGCCCGGCCGTCGGCGGGACGGGCACAGGACCCTCACCGGGCCCCCTGGCGCTAGCCGGGCTTGCCGCCTGAACCGTGGCCACGTTAGCGGGCGTGACCCGTCGACGGAACATGGGAATCGAAGGCCTGCGAGTGGAGATGGAGCTTCACCGCATCTTCTCGGGCAAAGAGGAAGCCGAGGAGGCTGCCGCCAAAGGCACGGATCTCGACAAGAGGAGGCCGGTTATCAAGCGCGTCTACGTGAAACCGAGCCGAAGCCTCAGCGAGCGTGACGTGCAGGTGCTGAGGAATACGATGAAGCATTGTCCCGTAGGTAGAATGTTCTCAGGGGGCGATATAGAGTTTCAAGAAGAGCTCATTATCGAGGGGTCTTAGGAAGGTCTCATCATGGCCGTCGATGCACATGTCCATCTTTGGGCTAACGAGAATCTGCCGGAAGGTAATCGGCTGGTCTACGCTCGTTGGGCTGCTTTCGCCCGGCTACCGTACCGTGATCCTTACGACATCCTACCGAGAGTAGGCCCAATAGCTTGGGACCCCGAGGGTGTCGACTTGATGAAGTACATGGACACCATGGGAATCGACAGGGTCGTGAACATGGTCGTCGATTGGGGCCTTGCCTGGGGCATGGAGCCGGAATGGGACGTCTACCAGGTGAACCAGCATGCCAGCTCCCTCATGCAGAAGTATCCCGGCAGATACTTCTACTGCGCGGGGGTGGATGCCCGGCGTGAGAACGCTGCCGACGTGCTGGAAAAGGCGGTCAAAGAATGGGGCGCCGTCGGGGTCAAGCTCCTGGTGGCCAACGGCTTCTCCCCTGACGACCGCATATGCTACCCGCTTTATGAGCTCGCCCGGGACCTGGACTTCCCCGTTGTCATTCACACCGGCGAAGGCGACGTGGCCTCGTATCCCAAGGAGGCGCACCCCTTCAACATGGCGGCGCCCGCCAGAGACTTTCCTACCGTCAAGTTCGTCGCCGCCCATACCGGCGGAGGACTGGACGGGGTGTGGCAAGAATGCCGGCAGATAGGTCTGCTTCACAACATCTACTTCGACCTCTCGGAGTGGCAGTTCGGCGTGGCGCCAACTGCCAGGTCACCGCACCGGGAAGAAGAGCTGTTCCGGGTGCTGCACTCGTTCCGCGACTGGTGGGGAGCGCACCGCATTATGTGGTGCACCGACTATATGAAGGGCCACTCCCTCGAGATCGACCGGTACTGGGTGGAGTTGTTCAAGGACCTGCCGGCGAGAGGCAAGAAGTACGGATATACCTTCACTCAGGAAGAAGCCGATCTCATGTTCGGCGGGGCTGCCGACCTGCTGTACGGCCTCGAGTAAAAGGCCACGGTTACAGCGTAGGTAACCCCCAAGGGCCTCGCTCGGAGGCCGACGGTGTGCCTACTGTTTCCGATCGGGGCTGTTCTCCCGCTGTGTGAAGGCTCGGGCGGCGTCTAGATTCTCCTGCGTCCAGCTCAGCTTCTCGTGCCACAGCTCAGCCAGGTCCCTGGCTTCCGACGGATGCGTGTACTGCGACTTCTTCACCAGAGCCTTGTAGGCCTGCACCGCCTCGGCTGAAAAGGACGTGATCTTCTCGGCCACCGCCAGAGCCTCTGGCATCAGTTGCTCTGGCTCAACCAGGCGGCTGACAAAGCCCCATTGGTAGGCCTGCTGGGCGTCGATATGGTCTCCGGTCAGGGCCAGATCGGCGGCGACGGCTTGAGGGTACAGGCGCGCCATCGTCCATACCGGACCCACGAGGTTCGCCTGGATCTCCATGTCCCCGAACAGCGCCGCTGTGCTGGCGATACGGATGTCGCAGTCCATCGCGATTCCCTGGCCTCCCCCGACGCAAAACCCGTTGATGGCGGCGATGAGCGGCTTCTCGATCTCGTGGGGCCCCGGCAAGCCCCATTTCTTCCAGTCCCGCTTGCCCAAGTAACGAGTGGGTTGGCTGCCCTGCTCCCTGTGCAACGCGCGCTCCTTCATATCGGCCCCGGCGCAGAAGCCCCGTCCGGCGCCGGTAACGACGGCCACCTGCACGGCATCGTCCTCTTTCACGTCCTCCCAGCATGCGCCCAGCTCTTCATGCAACTGATTGTTGAGGGCGTTCAGTACCTGCGGTCGATTCATAGTGATGACTGCGACACCGTCTCGCTTTTCGTAGAGCACCGTTTCAAACGCCACCGCTGTCCTCCTGGTTTCCAACCTCGTTCCCCGTAAGACCGGAGCATGAGGCTTCGGCATGACTCGACCTCTCGCTGATAGCTCCGTCGAACACTGCTCAGGCCTTCAGACCACCCCGAGCTGGCGCAGCCGGACCAGTCCCTGGGAGCTGAACCCGAGCTCGCTCTGGAAGACCTGCCCGTTCGCCTGGCCTAGGAGCGGCGCTGGCCGGCGGACCCGCCAGGGTGTCTGCTCCATGATGAATGGCCGACCCGGTATCGTGACCCGTCCCAACACCGGATGCTCGACCTCCTCCCAGACCCCCCGCTCGTTGAAGTGGGCGTCCGCCAGGACATTCGCTGGGGTGAACATCGGACCGGAGGGGATCTTATGTTTTTGCGCCGCTTCCCAAGCCTCCTGCATGGTCCGCTCCAGGAGCCAGGGAAGAAAATACTCCGTGTTGAAGACGTATGAGTTGTCCGGCTTCGACCATTCCTCGATCTGGGAGAACCTGGGGTCGGAGAGGAGGTCCTGGCAACCCATCATTTCGAGCACCATCGGAAACCGAGCGCCCCTTCCCCAAATGTTGATGTAGCCGTCTTTGCAGGGCCAGGTCCCTGTAGCTATTCCGGTGGCGCTAGGGGAGCGTCCGAACACCGTGCCCGTGTGTTGGTAGCCCAGGATAAAGGCGAGGCGGCGATCGATAGTCCCGGCCTGGGCCTCCAGGCGGGATACCTCCACCCAATCGCCTTCCCCCGTTCCCTCCGCCGTAGAGAAGGCAGTCAGGGCGGCCGTAGCCGCCAGCAGACCAGCCTGGTACGAAGCAACGTCATCGCCGTACTTGAGCGGCTCCCATTCAGGGACGCCGGTGGCATGCATTGGACCGCCATGGCCAACGGCCACAATATCCTCGAGCTTCCAGTCTTCGAGGAGGCCCTCGCCGTATCCGGCTATCGAGACGACAACCAGACCCGGATTTCCCTCCCGAAGCTCCTCCCCGAGGACTCTCCCTCCGGAAGATTCGACAACGATGTCGGTCCGCCGGGCCAGCCCCTTAAGCAGCTCGCGTCCGGTGCGGGTCTTCCAATCAAGCGTGATACCGGTCTTGTTGAAATTGAGGAAGAAGAAGGTGCCGGAGGCTTCCGGGTCGGGGTTATCGTTCGGGAACGGACCCCAGCGACGGGTGACGTCGCCGCCGGGCGGCCGTTCCACCTTCAATACGTCCGCCCCGAAGTCGCCAAGAAGGCGAGCGGCGAAGGGTCCTGGGACGCCTTCGCTCAGGTCCAGGACCAGCACTCCATCTAGGGCGGTCTCCACGTGCTCTCTCTATCGGTCGTCGGCCATCGTTGGGATGGGGAGCGGCGCGCTGGCCAGCAGGCGGCGATCTATGCTCTCAAGCGTCGGACGCCCGCTTTGGGCCATGGCCGTGTCCAGCTCATCTCGCAAGATATGCAATACGGCCCGCACGCCTGCTTCGCCGTGCACGGCCAGGCCCCATAAATACGGCCTGGCGATCGTGACCGCCCTCGCCCCCAGGGCAAGCGCTTTCAGCACATCGGTGCCTCGCCTGATGCCGCCGTCCAGGTAGACCTCGAGTTTGCCTTCGACTGCATCCACCACCTCGGGAAGGACCTCGACTGTTGAGAGGACCGAGTCCAGTTGCCTTCCCCCGTAGTTGGAGACGATCAAGCCCTTCACTCCATGCTCGAAGCATAACCGAGCATCTTCAGCGGTCATAATACCCTTTACGGTGAGTGGCAACGGTGAGTTAGCGGCCAGCCGGTCCAGGTCCGCCCAGGTTGCTGAGGCAGACTTCAGGTCCTTGAGCTGTCCTAACCCAGCATAGTTGGGAGAGGGCCGAACTGCCTTGCTGTTCCTTGAAGCCCGTTCCCGCTTTGGCGGTACCGGGACGCCCACCGACAAGCAGAGGGCGCTGTACCCGGCTTCGCTGGCCCGCTCAACGAAAGACTTCGTCAGGCCGGGGTCCCGATATGACACAAGCTCGAACCAGATCGGGCCCGTGGCCGCCTCGGCGATTTCTTCCATGGTGAAACTGGAGCTTCCACTGACAACGCCGATAGTTCCCATGGCGCCCGCCGCGCGCACCGTGGCCAACTCGCCATCGGGATGAATCGCGCCCTGGAGTCCCGCGGGGCCCACTAAGACGGGAAAGTCCACGCTCTGTCCCAGGACCGTGGTGGAGACTCGCCGATCGGCAACGTCGACCAGAACTCGAGGGCGCAGTTGGATTGCACCGAATGCGTCACGATTCCGCCTCAGGGTGAGCTCGTCCAAGGCGCCACCGGCCACCGACTCGTATACGGCTCTAGGAAGAAGTTTTCGCGCCTCGGCTTCGAACTGAAAGAGGCTCGCCAGCGTCGCAGCGGAGCGTGTCCCTCGCTTGGGTCTCTTTTCGCCAGGTGTCAGCGGGCTCGGCATGAATTATCCAGCGACGGAAGGTTGTGCAGGGTACGGGCAAGGCAGAGGAGGGGCTAACAAGTGTCGAAGGGAGCAAGTTACATGAAGTAGGCCATGACTTGTTCACCGCACAGGCGCATCGACCTGGTAGCATGCTCCGGCGGCAGCACGCCGTAGTGGGTGAGCATAAGATTCCGCACGCCAGCCTCACGTAACTGTGTCATCTGCTCTCTAACCCGCCCGGGCGAGCCGACGAACAGCTCTGGCGCAGCAGGATCGGGTGCCTTCCCATAGCTCGAGCGAGGCAACATGGCAGCCGGGCTTGCAACAGATGTTTCTGGCGAGTTCCATCGCCTCCGCGACTCCACTACGCGCTCGCGGCGCTTCTGTTCCGCGGGCAAGAACTCCTCCAGCGCTTCATCGTCTGTCTCCGCCACATAACAGTCCCGCCAGTCCCAGAGCTTGTCCAGGCTTCGCTGCACCGAGTCCTTGTCGAAGCCCGCGCCACGCATACTGTCCTCGTAGAGGCTTATCCTCTCCCGTGCATCGACCGCGGACCTACTGCGAATCAGCACCGGCCTGCCCAGTCGACCCATCTCCGCGATGGAATCGCGCGTGAGGCAGGCTCGGTAAAGAGGGGGGTGGGGTTTCTGCCAGGGGACTGGCCGGATGCCTGGCATGGAAACGTCCCAGTAGTGACCATGGTGGTCTAGATTCTCCTGAGTCCAAGCCTTGACGAGGAGCTCCTCGGCCTCATCATTCTGGTCCGCGGCGATTTCAGACGTGGTCCCGAACCCTCGATACTCATACTCGTTCCCGCTCGTCCCTCGGGCGAGGCCCACCATCAATCGTCCATGGCTCAGGTTGTCCAGCACTGAGGTTTGGATCGCGAGCCGGACTGGGTGATGCAACCCCGCCTGAACCACAGCAAAGCCCAGCCGCACCCGATGGGTCCGCCCGGCTACCGCCGCCGCAAAGACGATCGGGTCGGCATAGACGGTGTCGCCGTTGAAATGGTGCTCTCCGAACCACAAGGAGTCGTAGCCAAGCTCTTCTGCGAGCGTCGCTACCTGGAGCGCCTCGTCCATTCGCCGGGAATCCTGCGAGGGCTCGGGGCTGTTGTACAGAAGAAAGTAGCCGAACTTCAATGGCTCCTCCCGGTACGACAAGCGCATACTAGAATCAGCCCGGGCGGTTCGACCGCCCGGGCTGATTCTTTGAGTCTGCTAGCCGCCGTTACGGACTAGGCCGTCAATCTAATGTTTTCCCACTGAATGTCCGCGAGGCTTCCCGGCAACTCGAACCCTTCCACCCTCTTGGTCATCACGTAGGGCTCCGGGATGGTGATGGCGTACATGTAAGGCGGATCGCCTTCGACGCTGATCAGCTTGAGCGCCTCGCTGATCAATTGGGCCTGCCTTTCGAAGTCGAACTCGGCCAGAATCTGGTCGCGCTTGGCGTAGTACGCCGGATTTTCGTAGGCGATGTTCGCACCGGTGCCTTCGGGATCCATCTGGGTCAGGTAATAGACGCTATTGTTGTAGGCATCCACACCGACCTGTCCCATGATGTCGAACCACTCTTTGCCATCCCTGCGGAAGAGGTGGTCGACGAACAACGACAGGTCGATGCGCGCCGTGTCCACCTCGATGCCTACATCCTTCCACATTTTCTGGAGGGCGAAGCCGGTATCCTCAGCGGAGCCGCCACGCCAGAACCGGTACGTCAAGCTGAAACGGGTGCCATCGCTACCTCTCGGATAGCCGGCTTCGTCGAGCAACTGATTGGCCTTGTCTACGTCAAAAGGAATCGGCACGCTAGAGTCGTAGCCAATGCTGGTAGGCAGCGTCGGCGAGGAAACGGGCGTCGCAAAGCCTCTCCAGATAGTGCTGGCAATGGTCTCACCGTCGGCCGCATAGATGAGGGCCTGACGGACACGCACGTCATTCAGAGGTCCGCCCGACTTCTTGTGTTTTCCGATAGCTAAAAGGTGCGCCAGGGACCGGGCGTTGGGCGCCTGTACGACGAAGCCGTCGTTCTGCAGAGCTACCAGGTTCGCCGGCTCGATCTGTGTATGCGATATGTCCGCGTTGCCCGACCGAAGAGCGGCCTCCATAGTTGCCGGTTCCCTGATCACGTTCGCTTCGATCCTCTCGAGGAACGGCTTGCGGAATGCGTGCGGCTGGCCCGTTAACTCGGCAGTCCACTTCACCCTGAACTCGAACTCGGTGAAGCGATATGGTCCGCTTCCGATGGGCTTGGCCACAAACTCCTCGGCCCCTACGGACTCGAAGTAGTCTTTCGGGAGAATCCGGAGGTGTTGACCCTTAGATGGAATCAACACATCGGGCTTTGCGGTCTTGAACTCCAGGGTGACGTCGTCCACCGCTATCGCCTCGGCCACCGTACCGAAGTGTCGGCGGCCGGCAAGCTTCTCGGTGAGGATCCTGTTCATCGAGAAGGCAGCGTCTTCCGCGGTCAGGTCCTCTCCGTCATGGAACTTCACGCCCTCGTGGAGCTTGAAGCGCCAGGTCGTTGCATCGGGCGCTTCCCATGACACCGCCAGGCTAGGCTGGGGAATACCATCAGCGTTGAGGAGCAGGAGATTGTCATAGACCGTCCGCAGCGTGCCCATCCAGGCGACGGTGAAGTGGGGGTCGTTTGGAGGCCCTCCGAATGCAAGGTGGCGCATGACTTGCTGTACGGCGGTCGTCGGAGTCGGCGGGGGTGTCGCCGTCGGAGTCGGCGCTGCCGTCGCCGTCGGAGCCGTCGTCGCCGGCATGGCCGTGGGAGCCGGAGCCTCACCCGCCGCCGGTCCTTCAGGGCCCGCCGGCCCTTGAGCGCCCGCCGGTCCTTGAGCGCCCGCCGGTCCTTCGGGGCCCGCCGGCCCTGCTGGCCCAGGCGGTCCTTGCGTCCCGCCGCATGCCGACGCGACAAGCGCGATGACTATGCCTACGGCGAATACTGCCATCAATTTGCGGGAAATAAAGAGAGCCATCTTCCGGCCTCCTGAGTGCGGGCGCGCAGCGCGCGTCGTCCCCGAATCTGAGCCCCACGCGATAGATTCATCCGAGGTTGGGGCAACCTTGCTCGCATCTAGTAACATAGCCCAGAACCCTTGTCAAGTGAAGCGACAATCGACAGCACATCCCGAAACGGGTATCTTGTGGGTTGACTAGGGAGGCGGACGCTCTTGGAAGCCTCAACCGGTGTCGATGCCCTGGTTGCGGAGCGTCGCCGGGGCCACGGAGGGCACGGGAATCATGAAGCGCAACCGGGAGAGAATTCTTACCACGCACACCGGCAGTCTTCCCCGTTCCACCACGATGATCGCCTTACTGCGGGAGCAGGAGGAGGGTCGGCTTCAGAGTGCGGATGTCTTCGACGCAGAGGCCCGTTCGGCTGTCGCAGAAGCGCTGCGCCGGCAGTATGAAGTGGGGCTGGACATCGTCAACGATGGCGAGCAAGCGAAGGTCGACTACACCACCTACGTCAAGCACCGCCTCAATGGCTTTGAAGGGCAGAGCGAATCCCTCACCGATCCCGATACTGTCGAGTTTCCCGAATGGGCCGCCATGCAACAGATGTTCGGCGCGCCGTTTCGCAGACGCCCAGCTTGCGTCGGGCCTATCTCTTGGAAAGATTGGGATGCGGTGGAGAGGGATATTCAAGTCCTCAAAGAGGCGTCGGCAGGACAACAGGATCGCCAGGTCTTCATGACCTCGGCCTCCCCTGGTCAGATCGCTCGATTCCTCCAGAACCGTCATTATCCTGACGACGAGTCTTATCTCTACGCGTTGGCCGACGTTATGAAACGCGAATACCAGGCCATCGCCGACGCCGGGTTCGTGCTCCAACTCGACTGTCCCGACCTGGCTTTGGGCAGACATACGCAGTTCAGTCATCTGACCCTGGAGGAGTTCAGGAAGGTCGCCGAACTCCACGTGGAGGTCCTCAACTATGCTGTGGCAGACATCCCGCCGGAGAGGATGCGGATGCATGCATGTTGGGGCAGCGGCGGTGGCCCCCATCATCGGGATGTCCCACTCAAAGGCATCGTGGACGTGGTGCTCAAGGCGCGACCTTCAGGCTTTGCGTTCGTGGGCGCTAACGGGCGCCATGAGCACGAGTGGAAGGTTTGGAAAGAGGTGACGTTACCAGAGGGAAAGGTGATTATTCCGGGCGTGATCGACAACACGACGAACATCATAGAACACCCCGAAACGGTCGCGGAGCGGATTCTGCGCTACGCCGGCGTTGTTGGGCCGGAGAACGTCATCGCCGGCGTCGATTGCGGCTTCGGCACCTTCGCAGACCGGGTCCAGGTGGACTCTCAGATCGTTTGGCTCAAGCTCCGCTCGTTGGTCAAAGGGGCGGAGATCGCATCAGCGGAGCTCCAGTGAGACCCCAACCGTCATCGCGCGGAGAGAAGGCCAGGATCGGATGAAGAGCGGCTATCTCGACGTGCCGGACGGGCGGATTCATTATCGAGCAACCGGGTCCGGGGACCCCCTCTTGCTGCTCCACCCGAACGCTTCGTCGTCAGAGGCGTTCTCGAAGGTCATGGCTTTGCTCGCCGGTCGATGCTACGCCGTGGCCCTCGATTTCCCGGGTTATGGGGGCTCGCCTCCGCCAGCCGAGCCCTACCGCGACATCGTCGACTACGCTCTGAGTGCATTTCATGTGCTCGACGCTCTCGGGATCCAGAGAGCCAGCGTGATCGGTGACCATACCGGAGCCACCGTAGCGGTCGAGATGGCGGCGTCGAGCCCGGGCCGGGTGGACAGGCTCGTGCTCTTTGGATGTCCCTACTGGAAGGACGAAGCGGCTCGGTTGAAGGCGCAACAGGGGCCCCTGTTCAGGCCTACCGAGGTCCAGGGAGACGGGTCTCACATCGCAAACGTCTGGGCGCACTACGAGCGCCAACTCCAGGGAGCCCCCCCTGAAGACATCCAGCGCGCCGTCGTCGACGCTCTCTTGTCTCAACTGTCGCCGTGCCGAGGCCAGGAGGCCCATTACGCTCTCCTCCGTTACGATACCCCGGCCCGCCTCCCGATGGTCCAGTCCCCAACCCTTGTGCTTACTGCTCCGGGGGACGGGTTCTTTCGATGGGCCGGCGAGGTCGAGGAGCGACTTCCCAGGGCCAAGGTGCAGGTGATTCCAGATACCAATGGGCACGCGAGCCGCTTGCGGCCCCGCGAGTTCGCTGACGCAGTCGTCGAGTTTCTCAACGACCCCGGCGTTTGAACAGGTGTGGGGCTGAACGCTCGGCGGAGGTATGGTCGATCAGTACGCTCAAAGTTGGAGTCGTTGGCGGAGGCGCGGGCGCAAGATGGGGCGCTCGCGTGCACCTGCCCGTGCTCGCCAGCCTGCCCGAGTTTGAAATCACCGCCGTCTGCACTGCCCATGAGGAGTCGGCCGCGGAAGCCGCCCAGCGCTTCGGCGTTCCCCATACCTTCACCGATTACCGCCAGCTGGTCGCTCACCCCGATGTCGACCTGGTGGCCATTGCGGTGCGGGGCAGCCTCCACCACCCGGTTGCGCTGGCGGCCCTCGACGCTGGGAAGCACGTCTTCTGCGAATGGCCCTTGGCAATGGACCTCAACCAGGCGATGGAGATGCAAGGTCTCGCCCTCAAAAACGGCCTTCACCACTGTCTGGGACTACAGGCCAGGACGTCTCCGGAGGTCATGTACCTCAAGGAGCTTGTGGACGGCGGCTACATCGGCAAGCCCCTGACCTTCGCCAGCTCATTCCTCAACGGCACCGCCCTGCGCGGCCGGGATTCGTCGATGATGTATCTTCTCAAGGAGGAAGGAGGCGGTAGCGATCTGCTCATTGGGATGGGGCACACGCTCGATGTCCTGCAATACGTTCTTGGCGACATCGCCACACTCAGCGGCAAAGCGGCCACCCTGGTCCGACGCGAAGTGCTCACGGATACCGGCGAAGAGGTCGATGTCACCTCCGCGGACAACGTCGCGCTCGTCGCCGAGCTGCGCAACGGGGCCATGGGCGTCATACAGAGCAGCAGGACGGTGAGCCCCGGGGAGGGTTGGCGGCTTATCGTCTCGGGGACCGAGGGCAAGCTTGTGGCGTCGTCGCCAAGAGCGCCCCAGATGCTGCCTATCCGACTAACCGGTACGCGAAAGGGATCTAGCTCGCCGGACACGCTCGATCCGCCCGAGCGATTCAACTGGGTGAGCGAGGTTTCCCGCGACAGCGAGGGCTTTAACACAGCCCAGCTGATGAGGAGGCTCGGTCGCGCGATAGGCGAGGGCGTGGAGGTGACGCCGAACTTCGAGGATGGCGTTCGTCTCCACGGGGTTCTCGAGGCCATCTCGGCGTCGCGAGACGGTTGGGTGAGCCTGGACTAGTCATCGAGGAGGCCTCAGTGCGTAGCATCGATATCCATGCGCATCACTTTCCGCGGACCTACTTCAGCGCAGTCGATGCCGGCCGCGACTGGCACGGGAGCACGCTCGAGCGAGACACCGAGGGCAACGAGTTTCTTGTATCGGGGCGGGCCCGTCTGCCTATTCGTCCCGTTCATCGCTGGAGCGCGGAGGAGCGTGTCCAGGCGATGGACAAGATGGGCGTCGACATCCATGTCCTCTCGACGGCCCCCTTTCTCTACAGGTACGATGCTCCCCTCGAGGTCTGCTGGGCGTCATGCCGGGACGCCAACGACGATGTGGCCGAGCTGGTCCGCACCCACCCGGACCGCTTCGCCGGGTTGGCCCTTCTCCCTATGCAGGACGTGAAGGCCAGCATCGATGAGCTTGAACGGGCGGTGCGCAAGCTGGGCTTGAAGGGTGCGATCATCGACGACCACGTCAACGGCCGCACCTACGACGACCCGTCGTTCCTCCCATTTTTTCAGGTAGCCGAGCGGGTTGGAGCCCTACTCTTTCTCCACCAGGGATCGGAGACGATGGTGCTGTCGCGCAACCCTCGCTATTTCCTGCCGAATACCATCGGCAACCTCGTCGAGCGGACCGTGAGCTTCGCCAGCCTGGTCTTCGGCGGCGTAATGGAGAAGTTCCCTAACTTGACGATATGTCTCGCCCACGGCGGGGGATACACCTGCTACGGAGTCGGCCGGCTGGACCGCGGTTGGGAAATACGGCCCGATGCCCGCGTTAATGCTCCGCAACCCCCCAGTGCCTATCTTCGCCGCTTTTATTACGACTGCCTGACCCACAGCGAGGCGGCCCTGCGATTCCTCGTGGACAGCGTCGGGGCCGACCGCGTGATGCTCGGCACCGACTGGCCCGCGGACATGGGCATCGATTTGCCGGTCTCCTGGATCATGGACCAGGCAAGCCTCACGCAAGACGAGAAAGAACTCATTCTCTGGAAGAACCAGGAGCGCCTACTTGGGCTTTAGGAAGGAGGCGGCTCAGCGGTCGCGGAAGACCGGGTCCCGCTTTTCCAAGAAGGCGCGGACGCCTTCCCGATGGTCCTCGGTGTCGTGGCAGATACCGTTGCTATAAACCTCGTACTGGCACGCCTGCTCCAGTGTCGCGCTGAGCCCCGTGTAGGTAATTCTCTTGATGAATTCGAGGGCCACGGGCGGGCCCTTCGCAATCTCGGAGGCCAGGCTTGTGGCCTCGGCAACGACCTGGTCGTCCGGCACGACACGGCTCACGATCCCCATCCGCGCCGCCTCTTCCGCGGCAATCATCTTCCCGGTGTACATCAGCTCGAAGGCGTTCGCCACGCCGGCGATGCGAGGCAGAAGCCAGGTGCAGCCTCCGTCCGGCACCAGGCCTCGCTTGACGAAGCTCGCGGTAAACCGGGCGCTCTCAGCGGCAATTCGAGTGTCACAGGCCATCGCCAGCGAGAAGCCAGCTCCGGCGGCAACCCCGTTCACCGCAGCGATGGTCGGGGTCTCGAAATCCTTGAGGCGCAATATCCAGGGCACTTCCGTTGGGCGGAACCGGTCGGTGACGTCGCTTTTCGAGTAGTTGTCGGACGACCCTGCTCCAGGCAGGGTTTCGACGTCGGCTCCAGAGCAAAAGCCTCGTCCCGCCCCGGTAACGACCAACGCCCTCGCCTGTTGCTCCCTCACCTCTTCCAGCGCGACAACAAACTCCTCTCGCGTCTCCTGGTTGATTGCGTTGAGACGGCCTGGTCGGTTCAGGGTCAGTACCGCCACGGGGCCATCAAATTCTAGGATCAACGTGGAATAGCTCATCGACCACCTCCTGTTGGGAGTCGGATGGAACGGCCCCCTCCCCTCGCCCTCAGGGAACCGCGAACGGCTATGGGATGTCTGCTGGATAGTCCAGGCTGATGTGCCCAGCCTGTTCAAGTTCGGCGTATTTCTGGTCGTCGATGCCAAGAAGGTCCTTGTAAGCGTACTGATTGTGCTCTCCCAGTCTACAAGGGGGGAGACGAAGGTGATTCGGGGTGCTCGCCATTCGCCATAGGGGGCCGCAATACAGATGGGAGCCGCTCTCGTTGTGGGTCAAAGGCTCAAAGAAGCCCCGGGCTTGCAAATGAGGGTCCCGTAGAAGATCGGCCTCGGAGGATACGGGGGCGGCGGCAACGCCTGAGGCCTGCAAGACTTCGGCCGCGTTTTTCGGCGGCCGCTCTCGGGTCCAGTCTGAGATCAGTGGGTCGAGCTGGTCCTGGTTCTCCCAGCGGGACAGGGCGTCGGCGAAGCGAGAGTCTTCGGCGAGCTTCGGCAGTCCGATCGCCTGACAAAGCTTCCCGAACTCCTCGTCGGTGCCCACGGCAAGCACCACCCATTCGTCCGTCCCGGCACAAGGGTAGCAACCGTGAGGGGCCATCCACTCGTGACGGTTCCCCATGGGGCTTCCGATGCGACCGTTGAGCGTGTAGTCCAACAGGGAGCCCGCCATGAACGGAAGGAAATTCTCTGCCTGCGGAATCTCGATCAGTTGGCCGCGACCGGTGCGACGGCGATGGCGGAGGGCCAGGAGTATCGACAGGGCGCCCGAGATGCCGGCAGCGGCATCGGGGACCACTGTCTCGCCCCGCAGTGAGGGGTCCGAGTCCTTATAACCCTGGCGCCACCCCAGTCCGACCACCCCTTCTATGTGGTACCCGAGCGCCCGGTACTCACGGTAGGGCCCCGATAGCCCGAAACCAGGCATGCGCAGATAGACCAGCGTGGGATTCGCCTGACGCAGGGCTTCCCAACTGACGCCCAGTTTGTCCATGGTAGCTGCCGGGTTGTTCTCGATCACCACATCCGAGATGGCAACCAGGCTGAAAAACTGTTCTTTCCCTTGTGGAAGTCGCAAGTCCACGGTCATGGAGAGCTTGTTGCGACCGTGGGAGTTGAACATCGGGGTCCGGTTCCATGGCCGGTCCCCCGGGTCCCAGTTGGGATAGGCATGGCTTACCATGGGTTGCTCTCGGATGAGCTCTCGGGACGGCCGCAAAGTACGCTCCGCCGACCGCGTCGATGGGGATGGGACCTGGCACGACTCCACCCTCAGGACCTCGGCCCCCCAGTCCGCGAGGATCATGGTGCTGTAGGGACCCGCCCAAGCGATGGTCAGGTCCAGCACCCGGATTCCATGGAGAGGAAGTTGTTTAATGGAGTTTTCCAAGCCCAGGCGACGCATCGCCTTCAACTGGGTGGGGAGAGCCCGTTGTGCGCGCACTGGCCGACGCCGACAAGCAACCGGATTATCAATCGGCTCCAGATACGTGTCAACCAGAGAAACTCCGGCCACCATTTCGCGGCCGGAGTATGATACGGCGGAGGATCGACGGCGATAGACAGGTATTCCGTCACGTGTGCCCCGAGGTGGGCGTTGAAGAGCGGAGGGGACCATGTCTGTGACGCAAGCCATCGCGCAGTGGACTACGACGACCCGGTATGCGGACCTCCCGCCAGAGGCGGTGCAGGTGGTGAAACGGATGGGCCTCGATACCCTCGGAGTATCCCTCGCGGCCGTGACCGAACCGGCAGGCAGGATCATCGTCGACTACACACGGGAGGCGGCCGGCTCGCCTGAGGCGAGCGTCATCGGTGGATGCTACAGGACCAGCACGGCCGACGCCGCCTTTGCAAACGGCGTGCTGGCGAACGCCCTCGACTTCGACGACACGTGGTTCCCCTTCGGCCACCCGAGCTGCTGTGTATTCCCGGCGACGATGGCCCTCGGTGAGAAACTGCAGTCCTCGGGCAGAGAGTTGATCGAGGCGTACCTGGTGGGCCTGGAAATATGGGGCAAGCTGCGGCAGGGCATCACAGACGACGGCCCCTCCGGCTTCGCCACTGTGGGCATATTCGGAGTCCTGGGAGCGGCCGTGGCAGCCTCCAAGCTTCTTCATCTCACCGCTGGAGAGACCGTGGTGGCGCTCGGCATCGCGGCCTCTCAAGCCGGTGGTCTCGGTAAGAGCACCGGCACGATGACCAAGCCCTACCACGCGGGCAACTCCGCCGGCGGGGGCATCCGAGCGGCTCTGCTTGCCCAAGCGGGATGGACTGCCGACCCCGAGCCCTTGGAGGGCCCCATGGGGTTGCTGGAGCTGGCAATGGGCCCCGGCCGGTTCGACCCAAGCCGCACCATCGACGCTCTGGGCAACCCGTTCCATGTTCTGGAGCCCGGCATCGGGGTCAAGAAATACCCCACTTGCTATTTGAACCATCGAGCCATCGACGCGCTCCTCAAGCTCGTGAACAGGCATGACATCCGCACGCACCAGGTCGAACAGGTGACCGTCGCGGTGCCCAACGAGACCTGGATGAATGACCCGAACCCCGAAAATGGACTGAGGGCCAGGCTGAGCCTTCAGCATAATCTGGCCGAGGTCTTGTGCAGGGGGAACGTCACCATCGAGAGCTTCGACAACGACCGGGTGCATTCCAGGGAGATACGGGCGTTGATGGCTCGGGTTGTGATGAAGGTAGACTCGTCCATGGCCTCCGGATACAGGCAGGTGCGGAACCCCCTCACCTTGCGGCTGAAGGACGGCCGAGAACTCACCGAGCAGGTGGACGTCCCCCACGGAGATTGGGACGACCCGCTGAGTGAGCAGGAGGTGCTCGCGAAATTCCGTGACAACGGACGGCGGCGGTTGTCCGGGGAAGAGTGTGAGCGCACTGCCCAACTCATGCTCCACCTGGATGAACTGGACGACAATCTTGAGATCATGGCCATCAGCTCCGGGATCCAGGCCCAGCTGACGGTCTAGACTGCGGTCTGGTGATGGAGGTGTCATCGTGTCGATTGATCGACTGAGAAGTCTAGCGTGGGAAGAGATAAGCGAGGGGGACGACGTTCCGGCGGTGATCTTCCCGCTCGATACCGTACGCCTTGTGCTGCTGGCGGCAGTGTGCCGGGACTACGACCCACAGCACTTCGATCATGGGTACGCCGAGCGCATCGGCAATCCGGCGCCCAACATGAACTCGTCATGCCACGGAGGCATCCTGTCTCGGATGCTCACCGATTGGGCCGGACCGGCGGCCAAGGTCAGGCGCCTCAAGTTCAACGTGCTCCAGATGGCGTACCCCGGGGACACTCTGTGCGCCACCGGCAAAGTGACGAAGAAGTACGAGGACAACAATCAGCACATGGTCGACATCGAGGTTATGATGGTCAACAACACTCCTCACTTCTCGATGTTGCCGGTGCAATACGCCTTGCGGGGGACGGCCACTCTCATCCTTCCGACGGCCAACGAGGCCAAGGCGGCAGGGATTCGAAGCGGGGCAAACTCGTGAAGCTCGGCGAAATCGATTCCGGTATTAAGGCACTCATCGGTCTCACGGCCGAATGGACTGTTCCCGACGAGGTGGAAAAGGGCGCCATTCGCCAATGGTGCGAAGTCTTCGAGGACGGAAATCCGGTCTACACCGACGAAGCCGTTGCGAAACAGATGGGCTATCGCACGGTGATTTCTCCCACCGCGAAGATACTGGGTTGGGTCAGGCAGCCCATGTGGCCGCCCGCACCCCTGTCCTGGCCGGCCAAGGCCGGGACGCATCTCATCGAGACGGCGCCGCTGGGCACGAAGTTTGAGGCAGGGGTGGTCCAGAGCTGGGACCTGGAATGGCTTGGCCCGTTGTATCCGGGAGACCTCATCACGGAAAAGGAGACCATCACCGACATCTCGCCGCTAAAGCGGACTCGACTCGGAGTCGGGCACTTCGCCACGGTGGCGCGAGAGTTCAGGAACCAGGACGGCGATGTGGTCCAGAAGCTTACCGTCGTCTTCTTCAAGTACGTCTCCGAGGAACAGGCAAAAGCCGAGGGCGTCGAGATCTAGCGCGACAACCGGGGCCAAGAGAGGGCCAATGCTCGACCTAGCGATCAAGGGCGGAACGGTGGCGACGCCAGAGTCGGTCGGTGACGAGGACATCGGCGTGAAGGATGGGAAGATCGTCGTCATCGCCCAGCCGGGGACGGGAATGCCCGACGCGGAGCATACGATCGACGCATCGGGGAAGATCGTTACGCCGGGCGGCATAGAGCCCCATGCCCACATTCTCACCCCGGTCCCGCCCACGTGGACCGGGCAAGAGGGTGTCATGACCCAGGCGCCCGAGCCCGCCACTCGCGCGGCCGTCTTTGGCGGCACTACGACAGTCATCGACTTCGCCTTCGTGCGGCCCGATCGGGAGATTCTGGGTGCGATCGAGCGCCGTACCGCCCAGTTCAGAGGACAGGCCTACTCTGACTACGCCTTTCACGCGATGATCCCTGGACCCATATCCGACGAGACCCTTGCCCAGGTAGGGGGGGCAATCTCAGGCGGCGTTCCTTCGTTCAAGATCTTCATGACCATGGGTACGCTGAGCGGTGTCGATCCACCCACGAAGGTCGACGACGGCAACCTCTGGGCCCTCATGAAGGAGACGGCCAGACACGGCGGCATGATGGCGGTCCACGCTGAGGATGAGGAGATCGTGGTCTACAACGAGCAAAAGCTCCAGAGGGACGGTAAGGACCAGTGGTTCAACGTGCACCTAGCACACAACAACCTGTCGGAAGAAGTCTCCTTCAACACGGTCATTCGACTCGCAAGATCGACCGGCGCTGCCGTGAACTTGCTCCACGTGACCGCCAGGGAGGGAGTTGCAGCCATAAGGGAGGCCCGGGCCCAGGGCATGCCGGTGTATGGAGAGGCCTTGCACCACTATCTCTGCTTCACGTCGGAGGACTACAAGGCGCAGGACGGCGGCATATACCACACCTACCCCTCGTTGAAGTTCCCTGAGGACCGGGACGCTCTATGGGACGGGCTCATCCACGGACCCATCGCCACGGTGGCCACGGACGAGTGGACCACGACCTACGCCGCGAAGACCTGGGGCAGGACGATCACGTCAGTGTGTGGTGGCCATGCGGGGATCGAGACGAGGTCCATCATCACGTTCTCCGAGGCGTATAGGAAAGGGCGGATCAGTATCCAGCGGTTCGTCGAGGTTACCAGCACCAACGCCGCCAAGATTCTGGGGCTCTATCCGCGGAAAGGGGCCCTGGCGGTGGGTAGCGACGCCGACATCGTACTTTGGGACCCCAACGTTCGTAAGACGATTACAATGGCGGACCTCCACCACGATGGGGACTACAGCATCTGGGACGGCTGGGACGTCGAAGGCTGGCCGGTGACGACCCTGCTGCGCGGGAAGGTCGTCGTCGACGGAGGGGAACTCCTAGGCGACCCCAGCGATGGGGAATGGCTGCCGCGAAAAATCGGCTCGGACGTGCTGGCTGGCCCCGCTTGTTGAGCTAGCCTCTCGGCAGTCCCAGCGCACGGGTAGCAATCGTGTTGCGCTGGATCTCGGAAGACCCGCCGGCGATCTGGTTGATTCGGCTATCCTTGTAAAGCCTGGCGATGAGGCCCCGAAGAGGCGCCAGTCGTTTGTTCTCCTCTCCCGCGTTGACCCACTCGAGGGTGCTGAGTGGCCCGATGATGTCCATGGCGGCGAGGGCCAGGTGCTCGACGACCTCGCTGTTGTAGAGCTTCTGTAGCGATGCGCCGTCGGTGGCATCCTCCCCGGCCTCCTGCATGGCGATGACCCTGTAGCAGAGGAGTCGGCCGATCACGATCTCCCGGTATGTGTCCGCTAGGCGCCGGCGTACCTCCGGAAACTCGACAAGGGGCTTGCCATCGCGAATGGCCTCCTGAGTGTACGCCACCAACAGCCGCCAGAGTCGCTCCAGCATGACCGGTCGCCCCGCCATGGACCGCTCCAGGTCCATGACCGCCATCAGGTCATACCAACCCATATTTTCGCGGCCGAGCAGGGCGGTTCTCGGCACCCGGACGTCGTCCAGATGGACCGTGGTCCGCTCGAACCCGCGCAGCACGCGGAAGGTGGTCATCGACACGTTCGGCGACCTCAGGTCGACGAGGAACAGGCTGATGCCCTTGTGCTGAGGGACGTTGGGGTCGGTCCTAACGACACAGAACATGTGGCTCGAGATGTGACCGTTGTTGAAAGACTTGCTGCCGTTCAGAACGAACTCGTCGCCATCGGCCACCGCCCTGGTCTCCACCGCGGCCAGGTCGGAGCCGCAGCCCGGCTCCGTTAGTCCGAGGGCCAGGCGGATCTCTCCGCTCATGATATTGGGCAGGAACTCGGCCTGCTGCTCAGGGGTCCCGAGGCGGACGACCGCCATGGCTCCGAAGTGGCAGGACCCCGAATAGACCGAGTCAACGCCATGAGGCAGCTCGGCTCTGGCTGCCTCTTCGGCGAAGATCGCCAGCTCCGTGTAGCTCCTCCCCTCCCCTCCATACTCTTTGGGGACGGCAATCTTTGTAAACCCAGCCTTGGCGAGCTCCATATACAGATCTTCATCCCACTCCGAATAGTCCTCCTCGCACTTCTTGATGAGCTCTTCGGTGACGTGGGCTTGCATGAACTGCCGCACGCGCCTGCGCCAGGCTTCTTGCTCCTTGGTGTAGGTGAAATCCATCTGAGGTCCGCCTCGCTACACGCCTTGTGCGACCAGCAGTTGTTCCCGCAAGCCTTCGGGAGAGCCGAGCAACAGTTGCATCGGCTTTGCCTTGCGGAAATACAGCGCTATGTCGGCCTCGTTGCTAACCCCCACGCCGCCGAAGACTTGCGTTGCCTCCGCGGTCACGAGCCTGAAGGCCTCCCCGGCCTGTATGTGCGCCATAGCCCGCTCGGCGGCCGCTGGCTGGGCCTGGCTCGTCAGCCATACCGCGTAGTACAGGACGACTTTGGCGGCGTTGATTGCCAGGTGCATGTTGGACATCTTGTGCTGGAGCGCCTGGAAACTTCCGATGGGACGACCGAAGGCCGTTCGCTGCTTGGCGTACTCGACGGCCAGCCCCAGGGCCTGCTCGGAGGCCCCTATCATTTCCGCGTCCAGCAACAGCTTGGCCTGGTCGAGGAGCTCGACAAAAGCCTCACCCCCTCTATTGATTGGCCCTAGGGCTTCGCCGGCGGAGGCCTGCACTCCCTCGAGCTCCACCAGCGCCATCCGCTCACCGGAGAGGGTCACCAGTGGGCTGGCCTTCAGACCTTGGCGATCCTTGGACAGGAGAAACAGTCCCTTCTCCCTTTCTCCGGTCCTCGCCAGCACAATGAGGTAGTCCGCCAGATGGCCGGCCCGCACGAAGACCTTGGTGCCAGCGATGGTGTATCCGCTACTCGTGCTGACGGCGACGGTAGACACGGCGCCGAGGTCCGAGCGCGTCGAGGGTTCGAGGTAGGCCGTAGAGACGATCAGCTGGCCTGAGGCTATCCTCGGTAAGAGGGCCTGTTTTTGTTCCTCCGTGCCAAGAGCCAGGATTGCCTCTGCAGACAGGACAGAGCTAATCCAGTGGGGACTTGGGAGAAGACCGCGACCCGCCTCCTCGTAGAAGATGGCCAGATCGAGCCAGTCCATCCCTGAGCCCCCGAATTCCACAGGTATCCGCGACCCAACCCACCCGAGATCGGCCATCTGTTGGTACAGCGAAGGCGAGTAGTCGTCCCCGGAGGCTTCGATCTCCCTTACTTCGGAGAGCGGGCACTCCCGTTCCAGGAACTCACGGAACGACCGTCGCAGCAGCTTCTGCACCTCGGTAAAGCCAAAGCTGAACATCACTGATCTCCCGGACCCCCACTGCTCCGCACAACAAGGGAGCCAACGGCCTGCGCACGGATAGCGGCGCCATTGGAGTCTACGCCGCCGATTTTTCTCACGTCAACTCAGGCCAGAGAAAAGAGCGATGCGGCCATCGCGGGCGGTGCGCGGCTAGGCGCAGCGAGCCTAGGGTATCATGGCCGCGTGGATGAAGTCCCTGGATTGAGGTGAAGAGGGCGCGCATGTCAGGAACCGTGGAGCAAGCCCCAGCGCCGTCCAAAGCCCTGGGCGTCGTCGGCACCCGGCCCATCCGCCACGACGGGTATGACAAGGTCACCGGCCGCGCAAGGTACGGCGCCGACCTTCTCTTGGCTGACCTCCTCCACGGCAAGGTGCTTCGCAGCCCGCACGCCCACGCGCGTATCCTCGCCGTCGATTGCCGCCGTGCTCTGGCGTTGCCGGGGGTGAAAGCGGTCGTCACCGGCGAGGACATGCCCATAAAGAAGACCCAACAGCTCAACTTCACTCCCGGCCTGGATAACCACCGGATGCAAGCTGAGAATATCCTTGCGTCGGGCAAGGTGCTCTACAAAGGGCATGCCGTGGCGGCGGTGGCCGCCGAGAGCGTCCACATCGCCGAAGAAGCGCTCGAGTTGATCAACGTCTCGTACGAGGTCCTCCCGGCGGTACTCAGCGCCCAGGAGGCGATGAGCGAGGACGCCCCTCTGCTCCACGAGGGCCTGAAGACACAATCGTTGGACCGCCGGCTGGGGAAGGGCGCCGACACCGGGATCGCTAGCAACGTGGCCAGCCACCTTCAGATTAAGCGGGGGGATGTCGGAGAGGGGTTTCGACGAGCCGCGGTGATCGCCGAAGGTGAGTTCACCACGCAGACAGTCCATCAAGGCTACATCGAGCCCCACGTGGCGACGGCGCTGTGGGACTCTGGCGATCGCGTGACCGTCTGGATGAGCACGCAGGCGCCCTTCGGCGTACGCCAGATGGTGGCTATGATCGCCGGGAAACGGGAATCGGCGGTGAAGGTCGTCCCGCTGGAGATAGGGGGCGGGTTTGGCGGCAAGACGACGACCTACCTCGCTCCCGTTGCCGCTCTGCTCTCCCGGAAGACAGGGCGCCCCGTCAAACTGGCTATGACCCGAAAAGAGGTGTTCGAAGGAAGCGGCCCCACCTCCGCCGCGACAGCACGAGTCAAGCTTGGCGCAGACAAAGATGGCCGCATCACAGCGGCTCAACTTCACCTGGTATATGAGGCAGGCGCCTTCCCCGGATCGCCCGTGGGCTCCGGGGCGTCGACGGGCACGGCCCCTTATGTTGTGGACAACTTCCTCGTCGACGCCCACGACGTGGTCTGTAACAAGCAGAAGGTCGCGGCCTACCGCGCTCCGGGAGCTCCTCAGGCGGCGCTTGCCGTCGAGTCCGCCATTGACGAGCTGGCGGCGAAGCTGGGCATGGACCCTCTCGATTTCCGGCTCCGCAACGCCGTGCAGGAGGGCAACCGGGACCCCAACGGACTGCCCTTCTCGAACATCGGATGTATCGAGGTCCTGAAAGCCATGAGAGACCATCCCCATTACCAGGCGCCCCTTGGGGGGGCCAACCGAGGCAGGGGAGTAGCCCTGGGCTACTGGTGGAACGGTGGGCTCGCTTCGTCGGCCACCATCAACGTGAACGCGGACGGCAGGGTCAGCTTGGTTACCGGCTCCGTTGATATCGGCGGGACCCGCGCCTCGGTTGCGATGCAGGCCGCCGAGGTTTTGGGGCTGGCCGCGGAGGACGTCATCCCCAGCGTTGGGGACACGGACTCGGTGGGCTGGACAGCCCTGACCGGCGGCAGCAGGACCGCCTTCGCCACCGGGCAGGCGGCAATCGCGGCGGCGGCGGACATCATACGGCAACTGATCGAGCGCGCGGCCATATTGTGGGAGACGCAGCCGGCGGATGTGATCTTTGAGGGGGGCCGGTTCATTTCTCGGAAGAGCCCAGAAGATCGAATCACATTCAAGGAGCTGGCGGGGCGGCTGCTCCAAACCGGGGGTCCGGTGACCGCCTCCACCTCGGAGGTCCCAAGGCGAATCGGTCCCACGTTCGCCGGGAACATCGTCGACGTCGAGGTCGATCCCGAGACCGGGAAGGCGACGGTCCTGCGTTTCACCGTGGTCCAGGACGTGGGGAAAGCGGGGCATCCGAGCTACGTGGAGGGCCAGCTACAAGGCGGCGCCGTCCAGGGTATCGGCTGGGCGTTGAATGAAGGCTACTCCTACACCGAGACCGGGGCGGTGGCCAACGCCAGTTTCCTGGATTATCGCCTGCCGACGTCCCTGGACACGCCCATGATCGACACGGTGCTCGTCGAGGTCCCGGACCCGGGGCATCCCTTTGGGCTGCGCGGCGTCGGCGAGGCATCGATCATTCCCCCGTTGGCCGCGATAGCGAACGCGGTCTCTCATGCGGTCGGCGTCCGAATGACAAGGTTGCCCCTGACCCCCGCCGTGCTTTTGGCGGCGCTACGAGGCAAGAAGCGTTCTCCGTGACACCCGCGTCGCCGGCCTCCCTTGACACTTCTCTTCGGGCGCACCTATCATTCCGGGCACCCTGACAACGGTTGTCGCGCCGAGACCTTCTCGGGCAGGCCTGGCTGAAGCGGCGCCGCCGAGGGTCATCGACGGAATCTCGGGCCCTAATCGGATGTAGAGGCAAGGCCCGGTCCTGTGCTTTCCCCCTGCGACGGCAACGGATGACCACAGTCTCTCAAACCGTAGAGGGCCGCCTCGGTGCACTCCAGTCTGCTCTTCGCCGCTCGGGCCGCTCACCCGCCACTTTCCTCAGGACATATGCCCGAAGCTTTCCCGCCGCTATCAGCCTCGGCATCATCACGATAATTGTCCTGATAGCGATCGCCGCTCCGTTGATCGCACCCCGCGACCCCCTGGACCAGGACCTGCTCGGTATCCTGCGCCCGCTGCCCTGGATGGAGGGTGGGACCTGGAGCCACCCACTGGGCACGGACAATCTGGGGCGAGATGTCCTGAGCCGGTCGATGCACGGAGCGCGGATTTCCTTGGGCGTCGCTATCCCGGCCACGCTCATCGGGGCCACGATCGGAACCATCCTTGGGCTCTACGCCGGGTACAAACGGGGCCTGCTCGACGCTCTGACCATGCGCCTTGTAGACGTACAGACCGCCTTTCCCTTGCTGCTTGTCGCAATCGCCACGGTTGCGTTCATCGGTGGGGGAACTTGGCAGCTGGTCACCCTGCTGGGCGTGTGGGGGTTCGCGCTCTACGCTCGCTTGGTTCGAGGGGAGACACTCTCGGCCGTCAGTACCGAATATGTCATCGCGGCGCAAGCCCTGGGCGCAAGCCCAGCGCGGATCATGTTTCGCCACGTCCTCCCGAACGTCTTGACGCCGGTGATCGTCGTCGCGACCGTGCTGCTTCCCCAGTTGATCATCGTCGAGGCATCGTTGAGCTTCCTGGGCCTTGGCATCCCCAAGCCAACGCCTTCCTGGGGCAACATGCTTGCGGATAGTCGTACGCAACTGCAGATCGCCTCTTGGCTCCTGATAGGCCCGGGAACGTTGATGGTGCTCTCGGTCCTCTCGATCAATCTAATGGGTGACCGGCTTCGGGAGATCTGGGACCCTCGGCTGCGCGGGCACGTGGAATAGGCGTCCGTAAGGGACGGGTTGCCGAACAATGACGTTTCAGGAGACACACTGACCAGTGGTCGGGCTCATCGTACGCCGAGTCCTGCAGTTCGTCGTCGTCGCCTGGGTGCTGGGGACGATCCTGTTCTTCGCGTTACGGGTCTCCGGCGACCCCGTTACGCTCCTGCTGGGCCCTGAGGCATCGGAGGAATCGATCGAAGCTATCCAGGAGAAACTCGGCCTCAACCGCCCAATCCTTGTTCAATATGGCGATTTCCTCTACGGCCTCTTGCCGAAGCGTTCGGACGGGGAGTGGACCGTCCTCGACTTCGGACCGTCCCTGTCGATCCCTCAACCAGCCATGGACCTGGTCCTCGACCGGCTACCGGCGACGTTGGCTCTTGGAGCGACCGGTCTGGGCATCGCGATTAGCCTTTCCGTTCCCCTAGGCGTCGCGGCGGCGCGGCTTCAGGGCCGAGCTCTGGGCAGCTTCATCATGACCCTGGGCCTTATGGGGCAGGTGGTACCGAGCTTCCTGCTTGCTCTCATCTTCATCACGCTGTTCGGAGTGACCTGGTCCGTGCTGCCGGTCTTCGGGTTCGGCGGACCGGCAAGCCTCATCCTGCCGGGATTCTGCCTAGCAGCCTATCCACTGGCTCGGCAGGTGCGACTCCTCCGCTCGCAATTGCTCGAGGTCGGCGCCCAGGACTACATTCGCACGGCGAGGTCCAAAGGACTGCCGGACTCCGTCGTTACCCGCAGGCACATGCTGCCGAATGCCATTCTGCCCTGGATTACCCTGGTAGGTTTGGACTTCGGTCTTCTGCTGAGCGGTTCGATTATCGTGGAAACGATCTTCGCCTGGCCTGGGATCGGCTCGCAGCTTATCGTGGCCATAGACGTCCGCGACTACCCGGTCGTCCAGGCCGACATCTTCATCGTCGGATTACTGGTGGTCTTTGGCAATCTCATGGCAGACATCTGCTATGGGTGGGTCAATCCTCGGCTACGAACGGGCTGATCTTGGAGCTGGCAGAAAACCGGTCTGTGATGACCCCGGCGGCTCCATCTTTGGGGGTGCGCTTTTCCTCTCGCCCACACCGCCTCACGCGTGCCAGCAAAGGAAAGGACGGCTCCAGACAGCGTGGGCGGTTGTTGTTGATTCTGTCCAGTTTGGTGGGCCAACGGGGATGATAGGTGGTACGGTCTTCGAGATGTGGCTGGGTGGCCTGTGAGACTACCCAGGCCTTACCCCATCACTTCAAGACGTATTCTATTCCCATTCCCTTAGATGGGTCCCATACCAGGGGTGTCCCGAAATCAGCATCGAGAACCACACCACCCAGGATTGGAGGGTTGCCCTTCCTCGCACGTGCTCGGTCGAACCTATAGTAAACGATCCCGACCGCAGGGGAGTCGAACCGACGGCCACGGCCAAGCGCTTTGGCGCAAAACCAAGTCCTAGATACGTCGGCACCCCCCAAATAGGTGCCTGAGAGGTTCGCCAATGCCAATTTGGTCTTGTAGAGTCTCGCTCCCGACAGCCCAACGCGCGACATGTTCGCCCCTACAGCATAGGCGCCAGACAAATCCGCATCGCGAAGATCAACTCCCGTGAAGTGTACACTTCGAAGATTCGAACCCCTCAGGTCTGCGCCCCGGAAGTCCACCACAAATCCTCTCTTGATTTCCAACGCGATCAGTCTGTCGTCTCTTGATCGCATCATGTCCATCACCGCCTGCACAGCTGCCCTTAGCCTGATACCTCCTCCCGAGCGTGTCATCTCCCTATCGGACAGAGGAGTTAGATTCTCATCCTCAGGCGGGTTGCGGACGAACGCACACAACAACCGCATACAGGAAACGTAGTATTGCTCCGGGTGTTCCTCAATCAACCTTTGTAGCGCGTAGATGCCTCCCAAGCGCACCGATAGGAGGTGGTTCCCGAGCATCTCGGCCGCCTTCTGGTAGCGTTCGTTCAAGAGGCCTTGTTGAGCGATGGCAGTTTGGTGTTGCGCTGAGGATGCCTGTTTATCCGCTACGACGGCACGCCATATCGCCAGGGGAATGGCTAGCGAGCCAGCAATAACCAATCCGATGTTGCGTATGGTTGCGCTTCCAGACTCGTCTCTGGCTAGCCAGTCCCAAAGCACGACTACGAGCAGGACTTCTACGACCACGACGGCCACTGACAGAGTGATCCAGAACCCGCCGGACTGCGGCAGCCGAAAGCATGTGCGGAGGCTACGTATCCGTTGAAGGAAGGCCATGCGGTCAGGCGCCCCGTCTGGTTCGCCATCGTTCGGGCCCTTGGGCTCGGAATCGTCTATTGGCTTGTAGTCGGCAGCTCGCCTGACTCTCTGAAGCAGGAACCTCAGGAAAGAAGTCAGCATGGACCTAAATCCAATGAAAGATGAACATCCCAAAACCGCCAATGATGAGAACCGGTGCCCACCATTGGTTATCAGGGAGTTCCAGGGTTGAAGATAGCCAGCTGAGGATGAAGGAAACCGACAGAATGGGGAGCATGGCGGGCTTTGCCCAACGGGTTGCAATGAGTCCCCAACCCTGGAGTGGCGTTACCATCGACGCCGTCGCTAGGAAAAACGACAAGAAGAAAAAGCCGGACATGAATGTAAAGATCACTAACCCCGAATAGTCAGGTACCGTGAACATGAGCAGCTTGTCGTGCCTTGCGAGCCCTCCCACATTCCCACCGCCTGGCCCATGAGAAGCGAACCAAGAAAGGCGGCTACGGCGAAGTTGGCGAGCCTGTCCTCCTTCATTTCCTCCAACTCTGCTTTGTTCACCCTTGCCCTCCACGCCAGATACAGTAACCTGGGCCACAACTAACATCTAAAGACTGCCAGAGCTCCGCCGAGTCAGCACCTATTGGCTTCAGGCTGCTTCGAACTCCCATGTAATCTTCCTACGTTCTCAACTCCGCGCTCTCAGTGTCGATGCCTACCCCCGTAGTTGCGCCGGAGCTCCGACACGTACCGTCTCCCGAGGCCATCCCCGTTGTCTGCCAGCCAGTCGCTCAGCATCGTCGTGCCGGTCGGCGGTTCGTCCGATGTAAGCAGGCCATCCATGAGACCGACAACCTCGTCGCGGGTGAGCGCCATGTCGCGCATCAGCAGGCCGACCAGCCCGGTCAAGGCCAGACCCACGCGCGGAGGCGTGTGCAGGAACCATCTTCGGACGCCCATCGAGGAGGCCAGCAGGCGAAGCAGTGCCTCAAAGGAGAGCGTGTCAGGCCCGGCAGCGTCGGCCACGGAGTTCTCGCTTTGAGAGCCGGCCTCCACCGCCTGAGCCGCTAAGTCTTCCACGTAGACGGGCTGGACCGGATAGTCGCCCTTCCCGTAGACGGGGAAGCGCCGCAGCGCCCAGGCCATGTTGTTGAGCAGCAGGTCGCCGACCCCGAAGACCAGGGTAGGTCTGATGATGGCGTAAGGAATTCCCAGGCGCACCAGCATGTCCTCCACCTGGGCCTTACCTCTGAAATAGGGCAGCCTGGACTCCGAGGAGGGGTTCGTCACCGAGAAGTGGGCGGTACTGGATTCGAACCAGTGACCTCTGCGATGTCAACGCAACGCTCTAACCAACTGAGCTAACCGCCCAGAACAGAAGGGGGACGGTTGCAAGTGTAACAAAGCGCCTTTTCGACCGTCAACGGAGACGCCGCCTTCGCCTCGCCCGCCTGCCAATCGCCAGCCTCAGGCATTACCGCGGGGCATACCCGCTGCGTGCCCGTCCCGTTCCAAAATGCGCATGCGGAAGGCAGGCGAGGAGATACCGTATAATTCGGCAGAGTTGGATCAGGGGTAGGCATATGAGCTTGGGGCGGATGAGCCCCGAAGTTGGGCGAGCCCTAGCGCGGGCGCACGAGACGGCGGCGGCAGCGAAGCGCGGCGAGGTCGAGGGCGGGGACGTCGTCGCGGCGCTGCTAGACGAAGCCGCCGGCGGCTTTGGAGAAGCCTTGCGGCAGGCCGGCGCCAACGTCGACGGCGTCCGCCAAGCGCTCGTGCCGAGCGCGAACGGCCGCGGCGGCAAGAGCGCGCTCCTCTATCCGGCGCCGCCTTTGACGGCGGCGCTGGCGGGGGCGCGGCGACGGGCGCAAGGCAGCGGGCGGCGGGAGACCGGGCTGTCCGATCTTGTCGAGGAGTTGTTCGGAGAGCGGACGGGCGGGCCGGTCCGCGCGCGCGTCTTGGATCTCGGAGTCAAGCCGCAGGAGATCGACCGCGCGTTGGCGGCGCTCCGGAAGACACCGCCCGGCGCGTCGGACGTCGCGCGGGCGCGGACGCTCCGCAAGTTTAGCCGCTGCCTGACCGACCTTGCGCGGGACGGTCTGCTCGACCCTGTGGTGGGCCGCAACGCGGAAATCAACCGGCTGATGCACGTGCTGTGCCGGCGCGCCAAGAACAACCCGCTCCTCGTCGGCCCTCCGGGGATCGGCAAGGCTTCGATCGCCGCGGGGCTGGCCCAACGCATCGCCGACGGCGACGTGCCGAAGGCGCTGGCGGGCAAGAACGTCTTCGCCCTCGATATGGGAGCCGTCGCCGCCGGAAGCGACTACCGCGGCGCCGCCGAGGAGCGCGTGAAGGCCGCCATTGACGACGCCCGCGAGTCCCGGGGGCAATGCGTCCTGCTCATCGAAGACCTGCACGTACTGACGCGCGGAGGGCAGGGCGGGCCGGACGTGGGCGGCGCGCTTAAGCCGGCGCTCTCGTCGGGCGACCTCCATTGCATCGCGACGGCCACGCCGGAGGGGTACCGCAACCACATCGAGAACGACCCCGCACTGGCACGGAGTTTCCAGCCTATCTTCATCGACGAACCGTCGGTCGCGGAGACGGTGAGTATCCTGCGCGGCCTGCGGAGCGGCTACGAGTCGCACCACGAGGTACACATCACCGAAGAAGCGCTGGAAGCGGCGGCGGGGCTCTCCCACCGGTTCGTCACCGACCGCTCGCTTCCTGCTAAAGCCATCGATCTGATCGACGAGGCCTCAGCGCGGGCCATGATCGAGCGCGAGATGCCGCCCGCCGAAGTCGACGCGGGCAAGCGCAGGGCGCGGCAGATCGACACCGAGCTCCGCGGCATGATTGCGGATGGGGTCGAGGAGCGGCTGATTGACGCGGCGGAGGAGGAACGCGACCGGCTGCGCGCCGAGGCCGCAGCAACAGAGCGGGCATGGGACGAGCAGCGGGGCCTCGGAGAGCAGGCGCGGGCGCTGCGCGACCGGCTGGAATGGGTCGAGCTACTGGAGGCGCACCGGGGCGGGAACGGCACGGGCCCGAACACATCGCGGGCGCTGACGCATTTGCGGCGCAAGCTCGACCGCGTTGAGAAAGACCTGCTCGCGTTGCAGGAGGAACGGCGGCTCTACAAGGCCGCCTTGGGCGGTGAGGACATCGCGCAAGTCATAGCGGTCTGGACCGGCATCCCGGCCCGGAAGGTGGTCGAGGACGAGCGCGCCAAGCTCCTCGGCATGGAGGAAACACTCCACGAGCGCGTCGTGGGACAGGACGAGGCGGTGACCGCGGTAAGCCGCGCGGTGCGGCTGGCCCGCGCCGGTATGAAGGACCCGAACCGCCCCGTCGGCAGCTTCCTGTTCCTCGGGCCCACGGGCGTAGGGAAGACGGAGCTCTCGCGGGCCGTGGCCGAGTTTCTGTTCGACGACGAGGCCGCGATGGTACGCATCGACATGTCCGAGTACATGGAGAAGCACTCGGTCTCCCGCCTGCTTGGCGCGCCGCCGGGCTATATCGGCTATGAGGACAGCGGACAACTGACGGAATACGTGCGGCGCCGCCCCTACTCCGTCGTCCTCTTCGACGAGATCGAGAAGGCGCACCCCGACATCTTTAACCTCCTCTTGCAAATCATGGACGATGGACGGCTGACCGACGGCCACGGCCGCACCGTCGACTTCAAGAGCGTCATCCTGATCATGACGAGCAACGTCGGGGGGCATCTCTACCGCGAGGCGCTCGACAGGCCAACCAGCGAACTCGACGGGCTGCTCCAGGAAGCACTGCGCTCGAACTTCCGCCCCGAGTTTCTCAACCGAATCGACGCGATCGTGCGGTTCGACTTGCTGAGCAGGCAGCAGATCAAGGACATCGTCGATATTCAGATCCGCCAGGTGAACCGCCGGCTCGAAGCCGGCGGCATCGTCCTCGAAGCGAGGGAGGCGGTGCGCGACTACCTGGCCGACCTCGGCTTCGACCGGCTACAGGGCGCGCGCCCGCTCAAGCGGCTCATCCAGCACGAAGTCCTTGAACCCCTGGCCGACCGCGTGCTCCGCGGCGAGTTTGTCGCGGGCGACACCGTCGTCCTCACGCTGGGCCGAGGCGGCAAGAGCGTCACGCTGCGCCGCCGCCGTCCCAAGCGGCGCCGCGCCGCACGCCGCGGGCCGGAGGACTACGAGATTGGCACTCTCGACGGGGAGGAGATGCCCCCGCCCGGCGCGGCGTCCAATAGCGAGGACGGGTCGGCGGAGAGCACTTCGCCGCTACCACCGGAGCGCCTGATTCACGAGGCGCGGACGAGCTCCCCGGGGAACTACGGCGCGCCGTGTTCTGAGTAGCCGCGAGCGCTACGCCAGAGGCCGGCTAGCCCCAGTTGGGCTCGCGCTTCTCAAGGAACGCGAGGATGCCCTCTTCGTGGTCGGCGTGCTGGCGGCCTATCTGATTCGACAGCGTCTCGGTGTGAATCTGGGGCACGTGCGGCGCATCCAACGCGTTGTACAACACGTCCTTGGCGAACGAGAGCGCCTGCGCGGGCATCTTCGCGATGCTCTGGGCCATCTCTATGGTGAAGGGCATGAGATCGTCGTGGGGCACGACGTGGTTCACCAAGCCGATCTCCTTGGCCTCTTGGGCATCGATGATGCGGGCGGTAAAGACAAGCTCGCAGGCCTTCGCGATCCCCACCAAGCGGGTGAGGTTGTAGCTCGACCCGAACTCCGGGCCGAGCGCCATACGCAGGAAGATGGCGCCGAGGCGCGCCTTCTCGGAGGCGATGCGGATGTCGGCGGCGAGCGGCACGCTGAACCCAAGCCCGACGGCCGCCCCGTTGATCGCGGCGATGATGGGCTTTCGGACGCGTCGGATCTCGACGGCGAACTCTTCGAGCTTCATATGATCGAGGGCGGCCCGGTGGACCCCCGTCGCCTTCGACATCTCATAGGCGGCCTTGAACTCGTCGACGTCGGCGCCCGAGGAGAAGGCAGAGCCGGCGCCGGTCATGACGATCACCCGGACCTCCGGGTCCTCGCCCGCCTTGCGGATGGCCGCCCACGCGCTGAGCATCATGCTGTTGGTCCAAGCGTTGCGCTTGTCGGGACGGTTCAGCGTAATGACTTCGACGCGGCCCTGCCGTTCGATCAATATCTCGTCGTTGCTCATGGCGTCTCCGGGGATACGGCCCTTGGGGCGCGGGCGCTACGCCGGGGCGGTGAGGCCCATCGACTCCAGCTTGGAGAGGATGACGCCCAGGCTTTCTTCCTCCGTCTGCGTACCGGAGTTCACCTTGACCTCAGGGTCTTCGGGAGCTTCGTAGGGGTCGGAGACGCCGGTGAAGTTCTTGATCTCTCCGGCCAAGGCCTTCTTGTAAAGGCCCTTCACGTCGCGCTCCGCCAACGTATCGATCGCGCATTCGACGTAGACCTCGACGAAGTTGCCGATGTTCGCGCGCACTTCGCCCCGTATCTCCTTGTAGGGCGAGATCGCGGCCCCGATCGCGACTACGCCGTTTCGGCTCAGCAGGTCGCAGACGAAGCCAATACGGCGGATGTTGGTATCGCGGTCCTCTTTGCTGAACCCCAAGCCCTTGCTGAGATTGGTACGGACGACGTCGCCGTCCAGAATCTCTACTTTGTGGCCCCGCTCGCGCAGCACCGGCGCCAGCGCCTCCGCCAGCGTGCTCTTGCCCGCGCCGGAAAGGCCGGTGAACCAGACGGTGAATCCCCTATCCAATGGGTCTCCTTAGCGTCGTGGCCTTGCGTTCCCGCTTGACGTGCAGGCCGCACTCAACTTTGTCGCTGCCCGCCCATCGCCCATCGCGCTCGTCGGCGTCGCCGCCCACGGGCCGCGTGCAATGTGTGCAGCCGATGCTCTTATAGCCCCGGTCGAGCAGCACGTTGTAGACCAACTTGTTGTCGAGGACGTAGCGCCAGATGTCGTCGCTGCTCCAGTGGGCCACGGGGTTGATCTTGACGAGGTCGAAGTTGGCGTCGCGCTCGACGAGACCGACCCGCTCGCGGGTCTTGGCTTGGTCGCGGCGAATGCCGGAGATCCAGGCGTCGAGGCCCTCAACGGCGTGGGTGTTGGGCCGGACCTTGCGGAGGTCGCAGCAGAGGTCGGGATCGGTGCGCCAAAGCTCGTCGCCGAATAGCCCTGCCTGCTGCTCCGGGGTGAACTCGGACTTGTA
Organism: Dehalococcoidia bacterium; assembly: GCA_965219875.1. Classification (GTDB taxonomy): domain Bacteria; phylum Chloroflexota; class Dehalococcoidia; order SHYB01; family SHYB01; genus DAOUKH01. The sequence continues at coordinate 1,240,920 of CBDCOW010000003.1, forward strand.
GCCGACGGGCTCGATAGCGTAGCGCCGTTTCACCTCTTCCACGTAGGCGTAGGTCTCGGGGAAGAGGAAGTCGGTATCGAGGTAGTAGACCTTGAGCGCGGGGTTGATCTTGGCGGCGATGTCCAGGATCACCGCGCCGGAAGCACCCCCGAAGCTCATCGCCAGCGCGACGCGGTCGCCGAAGGTATCGAAGGCCCAGCGGAGGATGTCGGCGGGGGCCTGGTCTTCAAAGCCGTCTGAGAGGGCACGGATTTCTTCCGTCGTAAGGAGCGATTTGGATTGGGCGGGCATCTCTATCTTTCCGCGGCTGCGCCGCCGGTCTCGTCTTGCATGGTGGGCAAAAAAATACAGCCTAAGCGGCCGCGTTCGGTTCCGTCCGCGGGCAGGCTGCTATCGGCTACAGATACAGATGTTGCGGATTCGCAATCAGGGGCCCCACCGGCTAGCTTCGTTCACTTCCCTGAGCCCTAGCCTGTCCATTCTACCCCACCGGTGGGGGCTGTCAAACGGGTCGGGCTAGCGGTCGCCGAGCAAACGATCGACGTCCTCGTCCCTTGGCATCAGGAGCGAGTCTTCGCGGACGCCCAGTATCCGGGCCACGTTTCGGCGCCGGTCGTTGGAGCGCCGGAAGCTGAAGAGGCCCAGCGCGCCGAGGCCGGCGGCGCCGAGGCCGACAAGGCCGAGGAATCCGCGGCGGCTCAGACCGCCGGGATTGTCGGAGTCCGGCTGATCGGGGTGGGGAAGGGCCGCTTCCGACATACTAGCTCCCCTGCTCCGCGAAGGTGCGAAGGTAGTGAATCACCGACCACCGGTCCTCTTCCGAGAGCAAGTTCTTGAACTCCGGCATCACAAGGATCCCGTTGGTGATCGACCAATAAATCTCGCCGTCGGACTTGTCCTGCACCGCCGACGCGCTGAGGTTCGCGGGGCGGGCGTACTTGTACTTGACCAGCGCGTCGCCGACACCGCCGTCGCCGCGCCCCGCCTGCCCATGGCACATGGTGCAGTTGACCCGGAAGACCTCCGCGCCGCGGGCCAACGACTCCGCCGTGTTCGGCACGGGGTTAGGCACCGAGGAAGCCGCAGTCGAATCGAACAAGATCTCGCGGCCGGTAATCGGGACGGCAAGGGGATGCGGCGAGAGCCTCGGCGGCTCGCCCGCCTTGTAGGACTGCTGGTAGTGCTGCTCGGGGAAGATGTCGACCGCGTAGGACCCGCCCTCACAGGCGGTTAGCAGCAGCGCAGCCAAGACCGTGGCGAGCAGGCCGACGGCGAACTGCCGGGGCATCCGTATGTTGCGAAGGATAGTCACGGCTGGAGTTTAGGCCTCGTGCTTGACGTCCACGGCGCCCGACTGACGGAGCACCAAGTCTGCGGCCTCGACACGGTCCTCGGGGGAGCGCAGGGCGATCCCGACGTACCCCTCGGTGATCCGGCTGTCGTAGAGCCCCAGGCCGGGCCGGGGGAGCCGCGACTCGAAGATGACGCCGAGAATGGTCATGATGATCGCGCCGAGCATGGTGCCTTCGTAGGTGATGATCGCCATGGGGGGAATCGACAGGATCGGCTTGCCTCCGGTGACGATGGGGTAGGAGACCTGCGTGCCGGCGGTAATCAGAATCGCGACAGCGAAGCCGCAGGCGGCACCGAAGAAGGGGAAGGCGAACAGACGGTGCTTGGGAATGGTCTCGCCGAACGCGCCCTCCGGGTACGGGCTGCCGGTTAGAACCTCGTAATCCGTCGATTGGAACCCGGCCTCCGCCAGCCGGTCCGTCGCCAGCGCGGCGTGCTCAGCTTCCTTGAATATACCCAGGACTTCTTTCGTCGTCGCCATAACCTCTACCTCTCTTGAACGACCGCGGTCACTCCTCGCGTTTGGTGGCCGGCACGATCGCCTTCCCCACGCGAATCTCGTCCCTTAGTATCTCGCCTTCCTTGATATCGTACAGCGGTATCAAGGGGAAGAACTTCGAGAACATGAGCACGAGGAAGCCGACGAACGCGAAGGAGCCGGCGATGAGGATTATCTCGATGATGCTTGGGTGATACGTGCTCCAGTTGAACGTCAGCGGCTGCCTCCGCGCCACCGAGGGCACGATGATGAGGAACCGCTCCAGCCACATCCCGATGTTCACCGAAATCGTGGTGACGGTCATCCAGAACATACTACGGCGCACGTTTCTAAAGAGCCACATCGGCACAGGGAAAAAGAACGCCGTGATGATGAACACGATGAACAGCGGCCAGTAGGGCCAGGTGAACAGTTGCAGGCGCCGGTAGCCCAGTTCGGCGTCTTCCAGCGTCAGCACGCCGAACAGGATCTCCATCATCAGGAAATAGAACCACGCCATCGCCACCACGGTCAGCAGCCTGCCCAGCGAGTCCATGTGGTCGGGCCGTATGTAGTCGTCCCACTTGAACATCCATCTCAGGATGATCATCACCGTCACCACGGCGGACACCCCGGAGTGGACGGCCCCGATGACGAAATACGGCGCGAAGATCGTCGAGTGGAAGCCCTCCACGCTCTGCGTCACCGCGAAGTCCCACGAGACGATGCTGTGCACGGAAACGAAGACTGGCAAGATCAGCGCCGAAAGGAGGAAGCCCGCGATGATCTGGAGGCGCCACTGCTTGGGATAGCCCCGCCAGCCCAGCGCCACTATGCTGTAGAACTGGCGCCGCCAGCCTGTCGAGCGGTCGCGGGCCACGGCGAGGTCGGGGAGCAGGGCCACGTAGACGAACAGGATGCTCGACGTCAGGTAGGTCCCGATGGCTGCGGGATCCCAGACCAGAGGCGAGCGGATGTCGGGCCAGATGCCGCGGGCGAAGTCGTAAGGGAACGCCCAGTAGAGCGTGCGCCACGGGCGGCCCGTATGGAGGATCGGGAAGATGACCGCGGTGAACAGCGAGAAGATCGTCACGACTTCCGCGGCTCTGGTGGCGGGGCGCCGCCACTCGGCCTGCGCGAGGCGGAGAATGGCGGAGAGCATCACGCCGGCGTGGCTGATGCCGACCCAAAAAACGAAGTTCGTGATGAAGAAACCCCACATGATGGGGCGGTTGAGCCCCGTCGTGCCCAGGCCGTTGGCGACCATGTACCCCACCGCGCCCATCGCGGTGGCGACGACGACGGCCAGGAAGATGACGACGATCCAGAAGCGCGGGGGCGCCGAGAACAGGTTTCCGAGAAGATCGCGGTTGATCTTCTCGTCGATCTCCTGCGTGGTGCGGCCGAGAACGGCTCGTTCCTGCATCGTTCCGGCTACTCCGGCTTGCCCATGACCATGATTTCGCGCTTAAGGAACCGTTTCCGCTTCCGATAGAGCGTGCCTTCGGAGACCTCCCAGATGGAGAGCATCGGCACGACTTTGATCGCCAGCAAATAGAGGAGCACCCCGCCCGCGATGATCCCGATCAGCATGAGCACGTCGGGACCGGAGGGCCACAGCGCCGCGGGGGCCTCGCTCAAGCGCTCAGGGTGCAGCTGGCCGAACACCTCGTCGCGATGCTCGTCGGCCAGGGAGAAGGCGCCCGGGTAGATCCGTATCTTGTCCGCGAGCACCCCAAGGACCGCCGACGACGCGGCGATCGTGGGGAAAATCATCGACTTGCGGGCGAAGTTCCATATCAGCGTCAGGAACGGTATCAGCCAGCAGAGGAAGACCGCCGCAATGAAGGGCCAGCGGTAGCTATTGAACATGAAGGTCTTGAGTAGCTCCTGCTCCACGGGCTGGCGTCCGTACCAGAAGATGATGAACTCCGTGAAGAAGAAATAGGCCCAGAGCAGCGACAGGCCGAGCAGTATCTTGCTCGCGCCCCAGAAGAAGTCGACGCTCACGTACTCCCGCAGCCCGCTGAGGTTCCGCATGATGAACATGGCGATGATGGTCGTGGCCACCGCGCCCTGAAGCCCGTGGAGTGCCTGGAAGGGCGGGAAGATCGCGTCGCGCCAACCGGGGACGAGCACCATCGCGAAGTCGGCGCTGACCATGGTGTGCACCATGATGAGGTTTATGAAGTAGAGCGCCCCAAGCACGCCGATCGCGGCCTTGAGCACTCTCCACTGGCGCGGCGTACCCGACCAGTACCCGGCCAGCCGCGCGCCGAGGCCGCGGCGGAAGCCCGACCCATGGTCTCGCTCCCGCGCCAGGTCGGGGACGAGCGTGGCGTACAGAATCCCCAGGCCGTTCACCGTCAGAAAGATCACGCTGAGCAGTTGCGGCCAGAACGGTGTCCCCGGCCACTCAAACCAGATGCTCACCCGGCTCGCCGACGAAGGCAGCAGCAGGATCAGCGGGATGAACATCAGGGTGCTCAGCACGCCCACCACGGCGAACATCTCGGACACGCGGGCCATCGGCAGCCGCCAATGGCTCTTGACCATGCGTTGCGTTACCGAGAACAGCGGCGCCGACGCGGCTGTCGTGAGCAGGAAGGCGTAGCCGACCATCAGGTAGGCCCACGGCGACAGATCGTCGAACCCTCCCGCATCCAACAGCCGGATGACGAAGCCCACGATCCCAAGAGCGAAGAGGACGGCGAAGACCGCCAGCACCTTCTTGTAACGGCTGCTGACCCGCGCCGTCTCGTCGAGCACGTCGCGGGTGATCTCCTGGGGCGTCTGCTCCAGGACCTGCGGCTGGTAGTGCTCGTGCTCGTGGGCTTGGGGGAGGCCCCGCCCGTAGGCGATGCTGCTCATTTAGTGCGCGCCGTCTCCGCCGAAGTAAGGGTCGACTTTCTTCAGATAGACGACGTTCGGCTCCGTGCCCTGCTCTTCGAGCATGCGGTAGGCGCGGCTATCGTCGCGCATCCGCGAGACCTTGCTGTCGGGGTCGTTGACGTCGCCGAACACCAGGGCGTTGGTGGGGCAGGACTGGACACAGGCGGGAGCGAAGGCGCCGTCGGCGATACTCGTCGTCCCCGTTTCCTGGCGCGCGCCGCGCTCGGCCCGGTGAATCCGCTGGATGCAGAAGGAGCACTTCTCCATGACCCCGCGGCTGCGCAGGCTCACGTCGGGGTTGAGCTGGTTGCGCAGCGTGTCGGGCCAATTAGGCTCCCAGTAGTTGAAGAACCGCACGCTCCATGGGTCGTTGTTCGAGCAGAAGCGCGTGCCGATGCAGCGGTTGTAGACCTGTACGTTCAGCCCTTGGGGGTTGTGATAGGTGGCGAACACGGGGCAGACCGGCTCACACGGCGCGTTCTCGCAGTGCTGGCACAGGACGGGCACGAAGCGGGCCTTGACGTTGGGGAACTCGCCCTCCCAGTACCGCTCGATCCGGATCCACTCGATAGCACGGCGCTGCTTGAAGATACCCTCGTCGTTGATCGGGATGTTGTTTTCGGCCTGACAGGCGACGACGCACGCCTCGCAGCCCGTGCACCGGTCGATGTCGATGACCATGCTCCATTTGGGAGTTTCCGGCCTTGCCGTAGTCATGCCTCGCGCGCCTCTCTGCTCGTGCTCGCTCTACTTCTCACCGGTTACTTTGATGATGAAGCCCTCGCGGTCGATGCGTACCTCGGAATCGCGGTCGAACGGATCCTCCGCGCTGAGCCGGCCGTAGTCCACCACGAACACCGCCCCCTCCATCTTGGGGATGCGGACGCGGCGGCCGGTATCCACAAGCCGGACGCGGGTCCCTGCCCACGCCAGTGCGCCGGTGTCGGCGTCGACCTGGCCCACGAGGGCGTCGAAGGGGTTCGAGCCGCGGCCTTCCGCCCATCGGCCTAGGGCCCGCCGCCCTTGGCCCATGGGGACGGCGAGCACGTCAGGCGGCGTCGCCGGGTTCAGGTACACCGCCGCCTCGATCACGCCCCCGGGGGACTCGAGCCGGTAGACCGCGCCTTCCTTGACGCCGCGGGCAAGGGCCTCTTGGCGGTTCATCTCGACCCACGTCACCCACGTCGCCGTGCTTATCGGGTCGGGCAACGACTGGAGCCACGGGAGATGCGCTCCGCGGCCGTCGCCAATGCCAAGTTGTTCAAAGGGAACGAGATAGTAGGGATACTCCGATGACGAACCCGCGATCGACGCGTCCGCCTTCAGCTCGATGCGCGGCGGCCGCGGGGGGGCGGGGGCACGGCGGTCCGCGTCCCACCATCCGCCCTGGCGCAGCAGGTCGACCCAATAGGCCTCGGGGGACGCGCCCGCGACGTTGCCGCCACCAGCGTTCCGAAGCAGATCGGCGAACTCCTGGAGCGCCGCGTAGGAGCTTTCCCAGGGGAGCTCGTCTTCGAGGCCTAGGTCTTGGGCCGCGGCGAGCAACACGTCGGCGAATCCGCGTGTGTCGTTGAACGGGTTGACCACCGGCTGCGAGACGTTCACTACCTGATGGCCGGGCCCGGGATTGGGGCTCCATGCACCCCAGTCTTCCAGCGCCACGTGGCTCGGCAGAATGAGATCGGCGTGCATCGAGGTGTCGTCCAGGAAGCTGGAGAAGCTGACGACGTCCTGCACCCGGTCGAGCGCGGTCTCGAAGCCCAACTGTCCGGGAAGTCCATGGATGGGATCAGCGTTGCGCACCATCAGGAGGCGCACGTTCCCGCTCGCCATCCTTCCCGTCAGCCGACGCATGTCTTCATGCGAGGCCGAGGGTACGGCGACTAGGTCGGCGTCGTCGCCGAACAGGGAATCAAGGCCCACCGGCGGCGACGGATTCAGGATGACCCCGCCGGGCTTGCCCACGCTGCCGACGAGGAAGTTGAGGGCGTAGATCGCCCTGAGGTTCGCCACGCCGTTGGTGTGGGCGCCCGCCGAGCCGCCGCCGATGGCGAGGGCCGGGCCGTGGCCGGGGTCCCCAAAGTCCTCGGCGAGCTCGCGAATACGCTCGGCGGTCACGCCGATGTCACCGGCAACCGCTTCGGGAGCGTAGGGACGCAACGCCTCGGCTGGGTCCGGGCCGAAGAGCGCGGCGGCCGCGGCCTCGTCGGCGAGGCCGGCCTCCACGAGCACCTGCGCCATCGAGAGGGCCAGCTTGCCCTCCCCTCCCGGCTTCACCGGCACCCAATCGTCGGCGTTGGCGGCGGTGAGGGAGAAGCGCGACTCGATGGCGACCATGCGCCCACGCTTCTCGCCGCCCTGACGGAACTCGCCGTAGTGCTTCGAGTGCCGCACCTGGGCGATCCAGCCGTTCAGGAAGTCGGCTCCGAAGGTGTAGAGATAGCGGGTGTTGGCGATGTCGAATTCAGGCAGCGCATCGGCCCCGAGAAGATCGCTCAGCGCCCGGCGGAGGTTGATGTCGTCGAGCGCCTGATAGGTCAGATAATGCCCGCCGTAGGCCGACATGAAGCGGGAGGCGATACCGCCGCCGACGCCGCCGATGGGGTCGCTGAGAAGGACGACGTCGCCGGAGCGGCCCTCCTCTCGGGCCGCGTTGAGGAAGGCGTAGAGCCGGTCGAGGGCCTCGTCCCACTCAATCTCGCGGAACGATCCGGAGCCGCGGGGCTCTTGGACCAGCGGCCTGCGGATACGGTCGGGGTGGTACAGCTCTTGGACCAGGGCTTGCCCCTTGGCGTTGAGCTTGCCCGTGGGCTTGTACAGGTCCGCGGAGGGATCGCCGTTGACGGGGTGGATCGGATTCCCTTCCACCTTCTTCGCCCGCCCTTCGATCACGCGGACGATGACGCCGTTCTCGCCGTGGCTGGAGGCGTACCAATTCTCCAAGCCCGACACCGTGTCCTCAGGAATCTCGTGCGGACTCTGTTCCAAGAACTCGCGGGCGTTGGGGCGGCAGGCCGCGATGATGAAGCCCGCGCCGGCGCCGGCGCCCGCGAGCCGCAGAAAGTCCCGGCGGGATACGCCTGTCGCCTTCGAGCCGCCTGTATCTTTTGTGCTCATCTTAGTAGTGGCATGCCGCGCAGTCCGTGGGCGGCGGGACGCGCTCCCCGCTCTCCACGGCCTGGCGTATGGCCAGCTCCGCCTCTTCGTTCAGATATTCCAAGTAACCACCCCGGTGGCAGTCTACGCAATCGCGCATGTTCAGGTTCCGCACCTGTTCGGGGATACCCATACTCCCCACGTCGCCGTGGCAGATGGCGCAGGTCTGCGAGGGCAAGATGTTGTTCTGCTCCGAGAAGAAACGCACGTGGGCGTCGTGCACGAACTGCACGTGATCCGGCAGCCGGTGGACACGGACCCAGTTGATCGGCTCGTCGTTCTCAAACGCGAACCGTATCTTGTCCACCTCTCCGGGATTCTCGGAGTCGATCGCCACGTTCTGATGGCAGAAATAGCATTGCTGGACGGCCGGGATGCCCGCCGTCGCCGTCTCCATCACCGTGCGGTGGCAGAACTGGCAATCGACTTGGGCCTCGACGTGAACGTCGTGGCGGAACTCGATGGGCTGGGCCGCGGTAGGTTGTAGAAAGCCGTAAGGCAGCCCCCACCAAGTCTTAAGTATGAGCAGTACGCCGAAGAGAACTCCGGCGGTAATAAGGAGAAGGACTAGCGGAAGACCAATCGTAACCGCAAGCGGTTTCTTCGGCACCGGTCGCGTCTCTCCTTCAGTCAGCGCCCCAGCAAGCGAGCGGCGTCCCCGTTCGGGCGCCGCGCCGGCTCTGGGCTAAATCCAGTCTCGTGCGTAGATCCTTCGAAGCTCGTGGGTCGCGTCGGCGGCCTCCGACAAGAAGAAAGCGAGGACACCCACGAACATCAGAGCTATGAGGTACAGAGGGAAGCGGAGCTTCCGGACCCGGTCGGCGATACCGTCCGGTACGTGGCCGGACGCGAGGAGGGATGGTATGACGGCATGAGCGAGAACCATGTGGGCCGCAAAGAAGAAGACCGTACCCACGAACGCCAGGATGTAACGGAGGATGACGCTCGTGTTGCGCCAATCGACGTGGTTCAGATACTCGGGATCCATGCCTCTCCGGAACGGCTGCCTCTTACCTAGGGTGGTCTTGGTGAATCAGGAATCGCGAATCAAGGGATGCCCCTTCAGAGGCAGCATTGAGAATACATTCACAAATCAAAACGTGTCAAGGCATGGAGCGGGACGCACCGTGGTAGAATGGGCGCACGTTCCAACAGAAGTGGAGCGCTGCCCACGCCATGCCTATCGAACAGAAAATCCGGCTCAGCCACCTTGCCGCTGGCGGCGGCTGAGCCGCCAAATACGGTCCGGGGGACCTCGCCGAGATCATCGGCGCGCTGCCGCGCGTCGAGGACGCCAACCTGTTGGTCGGCGTCGCTACCGGCGACGACGCCGCCGTCTATCGCTTGAGCGCCGATATGGCGTTGGTCCAGACGGTCGACTTCTTCCCGCCGGTGGTCGACGACGCCTACGACTACGGGGCCATCTCCGCCGCCAACTCTCTGAGCGACATCTACGCGACGGGCGCCCGCCCCATCACCGCTCTGAATATCGTCGCCTTCCCCGACGACCTGCCGCGCGAGCTTCTCCGAGAAGTCCTGCGCGGCGGGGCCGAGAAGGCGGCGGAGGCCAACGTCCCCATCGTGGGTGGGCATACGATTAAGGACCGTGAACCGAAGTACGGCCTCGCCGTCACCGGCTTGGCGCATCCGGACCGCGTTCTGACGAACGCCGGGGCGCGTCCCGGCGACGCCCTCGTGCTCACCAAGCCCATCGGCTCGGGCGTGATCACCACGGCGGCCAAGCTCGACCGCGCCGACCCGGATGTCGTCGCATCCGCCATCCGCCACATGTCCACCTTAAACAAGGACGCCTCGGAAGCGGCGCTTGCCGTCGGTGTGCACGCCTGCGTGGACGTCACCGGCTTCGGCCTCCTCGGCCACCTTCGCAAGATGGCCCAACAGAGCGGCGTCAGCGCGCGCCTCTCCATCGCCGCGGTCCCGCTCATGAAGGGCGCCGCGGCCCTCTCCATCGGCCAAGGAATCGCCCCGGGCGGCGCGAAAAGCAACCGCGCCTACCATGAAGAAGGCGTCGAGTTGGCCCGCGGCGCCGGCGAAGAGATGCTCGACCTCCTCTACGACCCGCAGACCTCGGGCGGGCTACTCCTGGCGGTTGAAGCGGCCAAGGTCGGCGCGCTCGTGAACGCGCTGCGCGAGCGCGGCGTCTCGCACGCCGCCGTCATCGGCGAGGCCGGCGGCGGACGGCCCGGCGCCATCGTCGTTGGCCCATAGCCGCGGCGGCCACGGTTTACAACTAAGCAGCTGGCGCCTCGGGTAGCGCCTGGCGGAGGTGGCGAAGCGATGCGCGCAATCCTCTTGCCCCAAGACCTCGCGGACGAAATCATTCGGCATGCAAAGGACGAAGCTCCCAACGAGTGCTGCGGCGTCCTGCTCGGCAAAGGGGACGCCGTCTCGGACGTGCGCCGCGCGCGTAACGTCAAGGCAAGCCCCGTCGAGTACGAGCTCGATCCCAAGGAACACGTCTCTCTCTTGCGCGCGGCGGACGAGGCCGGGCTCGACGTCGTCGGCTTCTACCACTCCCACACCTTCAGTGAGGCGTACCCCTCGGTCACCGACATCTCCAAGATGTCGGACTGGGGCTATCTCTACCTTATCGCGTCGCTCGCCGACGCGGCGGCTCCGACGGTGCGGGCGTTCTGGTTCCTGGGCCATCACCTAGCGGATGCCGAGTCCCGCGTGGAGGAAGTTGCCATTCGCACGGCGTAAGCGGGAAGGGCAAGCCTCCGGCGCCGGGGGGCGGCTTGCGGCGCATGACGCGCTCTACTACGATGCTTGGACCACTCCACAAAGGGAAATGTCCGCGGTAAAGCGCCATGGGTAGGTCGAGGGTGAAGAAGGCGGCGGCGGTTGCGCTGGGGATGGCGGCCTTCGCGCTCGTGCTTTCGTCATGCGGCGGCGAAGACGCCGTCGCGGTGCAGGCGCAGACATTTCGTGTGGAGCGAGGGGACCTCGCGCTCGTCGTCACCGCGCCGGGAAGCGTAGTCTTCGCGGGCCGGACGCCTCTCTCGTTCGACATCGAAGGTGTCGTGAGCCGCGTCTTCGTCTCCGAAGGCGACCGCGTCGAGGCCGGTCAGACTATTGCCGAGCTCGGGTCCGAGGCCCTAACCCAAGTCATACTCGACGGCGAACAACGCGTCGCAGAGATCCAAGCGCGCGTGGACGACCTAGTCCGTGGGGAGCCTTCTGCCCTAGCGGCAGCCCATGCCGAGGTCGTCGCGGCGGAGCAGGCACTGTTCGAAGCCGAACAGGCCCTCGCTGTGAGCTTCTTCGACATCCTGCAAGACCAGCAGTACAAGGTCGCCAGGGCCGCGCTCACGATCAAGGAAGCCGAGGCCGCGCTTGAGCGTGTTAAGCAACCCGTCACCGACCTCGAGGTCGCCGAGCAACGCCAGAAAGTTGCCGAGGCGGCAATCGAGGCGCAGCGCGCGGAAGAGGCGCTGGCGAAGGCGGACCTGCCGTTTACGACGCAGACACTGCGGCGGCAGGAGCTCGCCGTGGCCGAAGCGCGCGCCGCTGTCGAGCGTGCGCAAGACAACCTCGATCGAGCCCGCAACCCATTCTCGGAAGAGGACGCTGCGGCGGCCCAAGCCGTCGTCGCCGACGCCGAGAACTCCCTTTCCGCGGCGCAGACCAGCTTCGACGTCACCGAACGCGTCCAGGGCCGCCTCGTCGAAGACGCCCAACACCGCGTCGACGACGCCGAACAGGACTACCGCGCCATCATCATTGAGGTCCTTGATATCAGCATCCTCCAGCGGGACGACCTCTATCTCGATCCGCGTGCCCTCTGGGAGAAGTACAGGGCCGACCCCGTCCACACCACTCCCCCCTGGAACGTCCTCGTCTCCGCGCGGGCCGACCGCGACCTCGTCGTCGCGACCGAAACCCTGGAGTTAGCCAAGGCGCGCAGCGAAGTCTCCCACGCCGAACAGGCCCTCGCCGAGGCGAATAGCCGCCTCGCCGCCCTCACCGTCGGCCCGGACCCCTACGACGTCGCGGTGAAAGAAGCGGCACTCGAAGCCGCGGCCAGCGAGCTCGTCGAGGAGGAACGGCTCTTGGCCGAAATCCTCGAAGGCGGCGACCCGCTCGAAATCGACCGGGCGACGGTGGCTCTCGAACTGGCGAGCGCCACGCTGGAGCACGAGCGCGCCACGCTCGACGGGATGGCCCAACCGCCTCCCCAAGCCGAGATCGACCTCCTCACCACCGAGCTCGACCTCGCAAAGCTGAACCACGTCATCGAGGAGAGCGCGCTAGAAACCCTCGAGGCCGGCGGGGGGGCGCGCCGCACCGATCTCCTCACCGCCGCCCTGAACTCAGCCTCGCTCCGGCTGGCTGTGGCACAGGCCGGCTTGGAGCAGATCGAAGAAGATGACCCTCTCCTAACCCAACTCGCCGTCGAGCGCGTCGAAGCCCAAGCCTCCATGCGAGCCGCCCGCGATAAGCTCGACCATACGACTCTTAGGGCCTCTGCCGGCGGCATCGTCATCCAGCTCAATGTCGCAGAAGGTGATACGGTCCTGGAAACCACGGTTGCTGCCGTACTGGGCGATCCCGAGTCGCTCGCCGTCTCGGCGCTGGTAGATGAGGTCGACGTGCTCCGAGTCCAGGCAGGGCAAGACGTTCGCATCTCGCCCGACTCCGCTCCGCTCCTCTCCATTCCCGCAACGGTGCGTCAAGTGTCGCCGATCGCGGTCCGGACCGGCGACGGCGTCCGCTACCGCGTCACCATAGACTTCGACAGCAGCAGCGGCACCGCAGGCGCCGGAGTGCTTCGAGAAGGCTTCTCGACCCGCGTCGAGATCGTCGTCAACCAGCAGAGCGGCGTGCTCTCCGTACCCATCGAAGCTGTGTCTCTGACTGAGGCCGGCCGCGTCGTGCAAGTGGTCCGCGCTGACGAAACGACGGAGCCCCGGCTCGTTCAGCTTGGCTCGGCAGATGGGATCCGGGTCGTGGTAACCTCCGGCGTGCAGGAAGGGGAGACTGTCCTCGTCCCCAGCGCCCCGCGGCCCGGCATACGGGAATTCCGATTGCCGGGGCAGGACTCGGGAACCTTCGAGGGCAGCTAGCCGGCGGCGGCCCCAGCCCGAAAGCGGCGACCGTACGGCACTGCTATGCAACTGAGATCGACGTATCCGTACGTTCCCTGGCTGAGTATGGCCTTGGTCTGCGCCGTGGCGGTCGCGGCGTGCAGCGGAAGACCCATCATTTCCGACCAGAGCAGTGGCGGCAGCGACACCCGGACCTTCGCTCCCATCGTACGAGGGAGCGTCATCGAGACCGTCGCGGCTGCCGGAACGCTGCGCTACGCCCGCGAGGCCGAACTCGCGTTCGGCGAGGCGGGCACGGTCCAGAGTGTCGCCGCCGAGGTCGGCCAGAAGGTGCGCGAGGGCGAAGCGCTCGCCGCACTGAACCCGGACGCCCTGCGAGGCGAGCTTTTAGAGGCCGAAGATGCACTCGCGGCGGCGCTAAGGCGGGTCGACGCGGTGCGGACCGTGGACACGGTGCTTCTTCTTTCGGAGGCGCGGGAAGCCGTGGCGCAAGCCCGCGTGGACCTCAACGACGTTGAGGCCGCCCTGGAGCGGATGCGGGCCCCATTCAACCGCATCAATCGAATAGAGGCGGATGAGCGCCTCGCTTCCACCCAGGCCGCGCTGACCGAGGCACTCGCCGAACTCGCAGTCCTCGAAGACCCCTCCCTGAGCGACGAGGCGGCGAAGGCCCGGGCCGATGTCGAAGCGGCCCGCGTAGACGTCGAAGCGGGTCAGGCGGCCGTCGACGCAGCCCGCGCTGCCGTCGCGGCGGGGGAGGGACCGCCGGCGGTCATCGAGGCCGCCACCCCGACGCGGAGCTTCCCTGACCTGGAGGACCCGATCGCAAGTGCGGAGCAGGAGTACCGTGCCGTGGTCCGGCGTGTCTATGGTTTGACGCTCGAAACGGGGTCGCCGCTGCCTCCGCCGCCTGAGCTGCGCGCCGGCGGGCTTCCTCCAACGACAACGCTGCTGGGAAGCGCCGCGCTCCCCCAAGACGTTACCTCCTTCCTCCACAGCCGGAACATCCAATGGCCGCCCGGCGGCGCGGACGAAACGGCGGGGAGCGCCGTAGCTATGGCCTTAGCAGAAGTCGAGGCGGTCTGGCGCAGCGTCACGTCGGCCCGGGCGGCGCTGAGCACGGCACGGATCGAGGCCGGCCAGACGGCGGCGGAAGAGGTCCTCGCGGCGCAACGCACGGCAGAGGAGGCGGCGCAACGAGCGATGGAACGAGCGGCGGCGGATGCCGCGGATGCGGCGGAGGCGCTAGCAAAGGCCCAAGCCGCCTTGGCGAGCAAGGAGGCGGAGCTCGCCAAGGTCACCGCGCCGCGTCCCGCCGAGGACGTGGTCTTGGCCGACGCCCGCGCGGCCTTGGCCGAAGCGCGCGTCGGGGAGGCCCTGCAAGCAATTTGGGCCCTCGACCGCAGCCCCGATCCTGATCAAATCGCCCTCGCCGAGGCGAAAGTTACGACGGCTTCGGCCACCTTGGAAGCAGCCCTAAGAGAACGCGACCGCGTCGCGACCGAGGGGGTCGAAGAACAGACGTCCGAAGCCGAGGCTGGCGTAGACAGAGCAGAAGTTCGCCTCGGCATCGCCAAGCTGCGCCTGGAGCGCGCCTTCTTGACCGCACCATTCGACGGCGTCATCGCCGAGGTGCGGACCGGGCCTGGCGCAGCGGTGGACACGCGGTCGCCGGTAATCGTGCTTGTCGACCCAACGAGGCTCCACGTCGAGGCGTCCGTGGGGCAGGCGGGGGTCGTCAAGATTGCGGAGGAGCAGCGTGCGTTGGTAAGCCTGGAATCGACGCTCGAAGTCGTCGACGGCGTAGTGGAATCTATCGCGCTTCTTCCCCTGGAGCGCGGCGGCGAGACAACGTACGACGTGGCGATCAGCCTCGACGAAGCGATCGGGAGGCCCGCCTCGTCGATTTCAGGGCTCTCGGTACAAGTCCATGTCGTCGTCGGAGAGGTGCGCGACGCGCTGCTGGCCCCGAGGAGCGCAATCTACCAAGAAGGCGGCAGGACACACGTCCGGATGCTCGACGCCGCGGGCGCACTGCGCGACCGGCCCGTGGCCCTGGGGAAAGGTAACGCCCTGTGGGTCCAGGTAGTCAGCGGCGCGGCGGAGGGGGACCGCGTCCTGCTCGCCGAGTCGGGTGCCGGCAACCCGACCCTCGTCCAAGCGCTCGCCCCCTCAACCATTCGCGGTGCGAATTTGACCCAATCCGATGGCGCGCGCTAGCAGTCCCACGCCCCACCTGCGCCTGCGCAATATCGAGCGCGCCTACTCGGCGGGCGAACTCAGGGTCGAGGCGCTGCGAGGCGTGAACCTCGACGTGGCTTATGGCGAGATGGTGGCGCTCGTGGGGCCGTCGGGGTCTGGAAAGACGGCGCTGCTGAATATCATGGGCTGCCTCGACCAGCCTACGATGGGCTTCTATCAGCTCCGTGGGATACATGTGGGCGGGCTGAGCGGCGACCGCGTCACAGAGTTGCGGCGGCATGAGATCGGATTCGTCTTCCAGACCTTCAATCTGCTGCCCAGGCTCACCTCGTTGGAGAACGTGACGCTTCCCCTGCGATATACGCCGGTCCGGCGACCCGAGGCCCGCGCCATGCAGGCGCTCGAACGGGTCGGCCTGCCTCACCGCGCGGCACACCGGCCGCCGTCCCTGACCGGCGAGGAGCAGCAGCGGGTGGGCATTGCGAGGGCGCTGGTCAACGGCCCGCGGCTGCTGCTCGTCGACGAGCCGGCGGGAAGCCTCGACTCGGAGGCAGGACGCAGCGTGCTCACCCTACTCCAAGACCTGAACCAGCGCGACGGTGTCACCATCGTGGTCGCGACGCGCGATCGAGAGGTGCGCGACTTCGCGAGCCGCCTCGTCGGGGTCCGTGACGGCAAGATCGTCCGCGACGAGCGGCGGAGCGGCGGGGACGAAGCGTGAGTCCATTCAGGATCATTCGCGAAGCGGTGCGGGCCATCTGGTCGAACGCCCCGCTATCCATCGTCACGGTGCTGGGAATCGCCATCGGCGCGGGGGCGATGACCGCCGTGTTGGCGGTCGAAGCCGGGGCCGACGCGGCGGCACGGGAGCAGGTAGCCCAGATCGGGAAGAATCTGATCCTCGCGCGGCCTGCGGGTGACGCACCCGCAGCGCTCACGCTTGAGGACGCCTGGATGCTGTCCTCCGGCGCCGCGCCCGCTGTGGCCCGTGCCGCGCCGGAGACGAGCGTGTTCGTGCAAGCGCGCACCCAAGGGAGGCGCGCCGGCGTCACGGTGATTGGGGCGACCGCTGCCCTGGGGCCGGTACGCAACTTCAACGTCGCTGAAGGCCGTTTCCTCAACGCCGAAGACGTCGCGACCGAGGCGCAAGTCGCCGTGCTCGGCACCCAAGTGAGCTTCGAGCTCTTCGGCGGAGTCTCGCCGGTGGAGCAGACCGTCTTCCTGAACGAGCGTCCGTTCCTCGTCGTGGGACTACTTGAACAAGTGGGCGATGGCCTCGGCGTGCAGGACGACGTCGTCGTTGCGCCGATTACGACGGTCTACGCGCGGCTGACAGACTCCCCCAACGACCGGAGCGTGGCACTCATCAGCATCCAGGCCGTATCCAGCGACAGGCTGGACGAGGCCGAGGAGCAGGTGCGGAGCACGCTGCGACGCAACCGCGGGCTCACCGGCACGGACGACTTCACGCTCACGAGTGAGCAGGACATCATCGGCGCCGAGACCGAAATCAGCGGCCTCGTCACGATCTTTCTAGCCAGCATTGCGGGAATCGCACTGTTCGCGGGGGGCGTTGGCGTGCTGAACGTCATGCACGCCGCCGTGCGGGAGCGGCGCCGCGAAATAGGGCTACGCCGGGTGGTCGGCGCGAAACCGCGCGACATTCTCTACCAATTCCTTGCCGAAGCGCTGCTGCTCGGCGTCGCGGGAGGGGCGTTGGGGATCGGCTTCGGAACTGCCGCCGCCGAACTCCTCGAAATCCTGCGCGTGGGCGGCGAGGATATCCAGGCGCTGGTCTCGACGCGCACCATATCGGCGCCGCTGCTCACCGCCGTAGCTGTGGGCCTTCTCTCCGGCGTCTACCCCGCGACTCGCGCCGCCCGCCTAGACCCCATCGACGCCCTCCGCCGCGACTAGCCACGGCAGCTCGCCCCCCTAGCAGGGTGCGGCACCGGGGAGGGCCGGCCTAGGACGCAGCTCCTGACGAGTAGCGGCGTCGAACGGGTTGTCCCCCGCGCGCAGGGCCGCGACCCAAGACGCCCGGGTGGGGCTGTAACGGGGACCCTCTTCGCGGCGGCGGCCCCTGCCCTCGCAACAGTCGCGAAACGCCCTGGCTCCCGCCTGGAGCGGAGCCCAACGCAAGGCCCCTCACGGCATGCAGCGGTAGTGGGCCTAAGCGTGTGTACTGCGAACCTTCCGCTAGGAGGTCAGCCTAGTAGGAAGGCGGGGAGGCGGGGTTAGGTGACTTCGTTCAGCTTCCCTGTCGCGCAGTCGTAGACGAAGCCGCGGACGTCATCCTTATTGGGGATGAAGGGGCTCATCTGAATCCGCGCGATCGACTGCCGCACGTCGTCGTCGAGGTCGGGGAACGCCTCGAGCGCGAAGGCCGGACGAAGGCCCGTGTCGGCCAGGATCCCGTCCTTCACGTCGTCGTCGCGGAAGGTCAGCATGCCGCAGTCGGTGTGGTGGATGAGGATGATCGCCGTCGTGCCCAGCAGGCGTTGGGAGATCGTCAGTGAGCGGATCGCATCGTCGGTGACCACGCCGCCGGCGTTCCGGATGACGTGGGCATCGCCTTCACTGATCCCCAGCAAGCTGTGGGTGTCGAGGCGGGCGTCCATGCATGCCACGACGGCGAGGCCGAGCCCGGGAGGGAGGGGCAGGTCGCCCTTGTCGAAGTTCTCGGCATAGCGGGCGTTGTTTGCGAGCAGGTCATCGGTTACGGTCATCACGTTCTCCTTGTGGCGCGTTTCGGGATTGGTCCTTCACCGTTTAGCTGATCCTTGGGTTTCCGGTTTTGGTGGGCCTAAGGGGACTCTACCGCGAATTTCCGCTGGGAGGTCCTGATAAGAGGAGTCGGTCAACCGACCGTGGCCGGATACTTGCACACGGCGGCGGGCCGGTCAACCGGGAATGCGCGGGGCTATGGTCACCCGCGGGCCTGCGGGGGGTAGTCATCCATGTCGAAGGGTTCGCCGTTCAGGTTGATCGTATCCTCGAAGAGTTCGGGCCGGCCAATGGACTGGCGGGCGTAGCAACCGTTGCGGGCGTTGCGCATGACGCCGGCCACTCGTTCCGGGCTCTCAGTGGACTCCACGTCGTAGTGGATGACAATTTTGTCGGCCTTGGCCCGCACCGTCTGGGCGAGCACTGAGCCCTCGCTGGACAGGGAGTAGGCGATGCTCGCCTTCACCTGCCCCAGGTCAACCTTCATCATTTGAGCGTACCGCTCAAGCTGCGTCATCTCTCAGAACAGGATGGAGACGGCAAAGTAGGTCATCGGCGCGGGAGCGGTGTTCTCGCCCATAGGCGGCCCCTCGTCACACATGATGGTGAAGCCCCGGGCCTCTGCCTGCTTCTTCATACCGCCCAGGAGCACGGCGTTGGCCCGAACGGTGGCGGAGAGGGACTTCCGGTCAGCATCGGGTGCGGTCATACGGCCTCCCGGCAACTTGGGGTCGGGGCGAGTCTAGCATAGCAGCCAGGATGCTTCGCTCCAGGTGGCAGCGCCGGCGCTCCCTCTGCACACGCATTCTGTTGACGGGCTCATCGTCGTTCTCGAGGGAACGCTGGAAGTCAGCCTGGGCGGTCAAACGCACACCCTTGGCCCCGACCACACGGTGGTCATTCCGCTGGGGACCGAGCATGCCTTCCAGGCGACCGGCGGGACTCCGACGTGCGTGTTCTCGAGTTGCGCTACGTGTGCTGCGTGTCGCGCGAACGTCTAGCCGATGCGAGAAGGATGCGGCAGGCTGGAGCCATCCGGCGGAGCGGGAGTGGGGTAAGGCGTACTAATTTGCGAGCTTTTCAGTGGGAGGTCTCACTCTAGGATAAGGCGGTAAGCTCCGCTCCCGTGCCCGCGGCCCACACTCCCATAGCCTCCTGTTCCAGACAGGTTGAATCATCTTTAACTGCATGCAGATGTGCGGTTAATCGAACGGATTCCCAATTGCTTCGTAATCTCTCAAGAATTTGTATGGCGGTGTTCCTTCAACAATCCTTACTTCTCCATCTGAGTACTCCGCATGCGTGATCAAGTTGGTCCACTCTGGCATTGGCACGTCCACGTACGGGTTGGAATAGAAAACTGCTCTCGACCTGTCTAACGTGCCAGGGTGAATTCCATAAAAGGCCACAACGCCGACCACATGCTGATTGATTGGCCCACTCGAATTCAACCAAAATCCGTTTAGCCTTTGGCTAGTGTACGGTTCTGGAAGCGGAGTAGTGTCAGTCGGATTATTGTGAACATAGAAGGTAAACTGCTGGCTTCCAAACAACACTTCATCGAACCGGCTATTTGAGATGTCGCAACGCAACGCGATGATTAAATTCTCCACATTCTTGTAACGTCTCGCCTTCTCATAGAGGCGATTTTTCGTTTTGCCGATGTCGTCTACAATGCCGGCCCCCTTTGATACGACCCCCACAAAACCCTTAGTCTTTCCGCGACGCTCAGGTGACACTGGCGTCAAGTAGCCGGTCACTGTCCAGCTACCATATGGAAATGAGGCACCGGGCAAGTGCTCTAGGTTAGACTGCCGTTGTCCTTGTGCAACACGGAGGGCCTCATCATAGTTTGCTTCTCTCAGAAGTTTCTCGAATGGATCCTTCAGGTGGGCTTTGGGTGGTACGGATTCTAGATTCCCGTCCATTCGGACCCATAGGCGAAAATCAGGGGAGCTGATTTCATCTAGTGAATCAAGCACCCTAAGCTCGTTCCAGTCTCCTTCTAATTTGGTGCCTCGCTCCAAGTCGATGTCTTTAGCCTCTAGCACATAGGTCAACTGACTTCCGCCTGCGAGTTCCTCAGTCACTTCAAAATCCGGTGTGAGCCCATCGATTATGGGCTCAACTACGACTTCTCCCTCTGTGCCAAGCAGAAGCTCGTGCAGAAACAACTCGAAGAAGGCCGCGTTGAATTGGATTTCCTTCTGTCGGGATCCCGGCGGGTTGTGGCGCAAATCGGCCATAGCTTTTTGCTGCCGCTCTTTTGGGAGCCGTTCGACCCACCGCTCTAGCATGCACCGAACCCTTTCAAACTCGGGTAGCGAGGACTGATCGAGAAACGAGTAAGTGGTTTCGGCTCGACGGGACGGGCTGGTGTGGTTTCTGTGCTTTTCGTCAAATAGTCGGGGCATCAGACTCCTCGATGGAAAGGCCACCCCGTCATGCCAAGCTTCGGTTGAATGACATGACTAGAACATCCAATATGGAGGCTGGCTGCCAATCAGGTATCGAGTAGGGCCGGAAGTGGTGGACCTGGGGGGAGTCGAACCCCCGACCTTCTCAATGCCATTGAGACGCGCTCCCAACTGCGCCACAGGCCCAGGAATCGCCATTGTACCACCGCGTGCTCCAGGGGACGGCGCGGCGGCGCGGGCGGGGCTACACTGGACGGAGTGTTCGACTCGGCAGGAGGCGCGACATGCAGGCAGGCGACGTCGTGGCGATGTTCCTCGAAGAGACGCGGTTCGCTTCGCGGGATGAGTGGGAGCAAGCGTGCAGCGGCGTCTGGGACGCCGCTCTTACCGAGCTGCGGACGAATCCCGGCTTCAAGGGACTCGCCGCGTTTTGGGCCGACGACGACACCGCGCGCGGGGGCGTCATGGGTCTGTGGGACTCGCTGGAGCACCGGCTCGGCTACGAGGCCAGGTCGGCGGGCAGAGTGCGCGCCCTCTTCGACCCCTTCTTCAAGCGCGGCCCGCGCCGTCCCCGCCTCCACGTCACCAACGCCACGTTCGACTAGCCCGCCGCCTTGACGCCGGAACCGCCCGGCCTATACTCCGATGCAGTACACCCTCTTCAGGGAAGAAGCTCAGAACCGGCGCTAGAGGGTCCATGGTCGCCAAACGACTGCGCATTCTTGATCCCGTCGCCCGCCCCCCTGCCGCCGGCGGCGAGGCCGCGCCCCGCATCCCCGCCGTCGCCGGGGCTGTCGTTGGCCTGCTGAGCAACGGCTGGCGCAGCTTCGACGCCATGACGAAGAGCTATGCCGAGCTGGCGGTGGAGAAGTACGAGGCCCGCGAGGCCGTCGTCCGCCCCAACCCCTCCGCCTCCAGCGGCACGCCCCAGGACACCATGGAGGAGCTCGCGCGGCGGTGCGACGCCGTCGTCGTCGGCATCGGCCACTGAGGCTCCTGCACCACGTGGAGTGTCCACGACGCGATCACCCTCGACGAGAACGGCGTTCCCGCCGTGGTGGTCGTCAGTGAGCGTTTCGAGAACCTCGCCGCGTCGCTGGCAAGGTCGCGGGGCAAGCCCGACTTCCCCATGGTCGTGCTGCCAAGCGACATCGAGGAGATGACGGACGAGCGCCTCGGCGAGCTAAGTGAGCGCACCTTCCCCGAAATCGCCGAGAAGCTGGCCGACGGCTAGCCGTGGC
This sequence comes from Dehalococcoidia bacterium, assembly GCA_965219875.1. GTDB lineage: Bacteria > Chloroflexota > Dehalococcoidia > SHYB01 > SHYB01 > DAOUKH01. The sequence continues at coordinate 1,262,455 of CBDCOW010000003.1, forward strand.
CGGGGGCCGCTCGTGACCGACGACACCTCGCTCCAATCCGGCGTCATCGACGTCGAGGCGAGCCTCGAAGCGGCCGACGACGCGCTCTACGAACGCGGCGCAACCGATGGCCTGCCCATCGTGCCGCCCACCGAGAGCCGGGTGCGCCGCATGATCGAGGCCGCGGGCGGCGACGCCGGGCACGTCGTGGCGCGGGTGGGCCCGGCCCAGGGCGAGGCCACCATCGAAAAGCTGGCGATCAACGCCGTCATGGCGGGGTGCCGCCCGGAGCACATGCGCGTCCTCATCGCCGCCGTCGAGGCGATGACCGATCCCGGCTTCAACCTCGACAGCGTGCAGGCCACCACGAACCCATGCGGCGTGGCCCTCATCCTGAACGGGCCGGTCCGCCTCGAACTCGACGTCAACACGGGCCGCAACTGCCTTGGCCCCGGACGCCGCGCCAATGCGGTGCTCGGGCGCGCCGTCCGCCTCATCCTGACCAATATCGGCGGCGGTGTCCCCGGCGAGGTCGACAAGGCCACGCACGGTTTCCCCGGCAAGTACACGCTGTGCTTCGGCGAGGACGAGGAGCACAGCCCCTGGGCGCCGCTGCACGTGGAGCGCGGCTTCGACGCCGCCCAGAGCACGGTGACGGTGGTGAGCGTCAACAGCACGCTCAACATACTCACGTCGTCGTTCATCCACATCAACGACATGCTCGGCAGGATGGTCGACGCCCTCAGTGTGACGGCCACGAACAACGCCATGCTTGGGAAGGGGGAGCCGGTGCTGCTCATCGCCTCGGGGCACGCCGACCTCTGCGTTCGCCAGGGCCTGAGTAAGCTCGACGCGAAGCGCTACCTCTACGAGCGCTGCGGCTTTCCCGAGTCACGGCTTCCCGCCGACATGGTCCGCCGCGAGCGGATTGCCGCCGTCACTGTCGACGGTGTCGTCCGCCCCGTGCGCCGCGCCGAAGACATCCTACTCGTCGTCGCCGGCGGCCCCGAGCCCTACCACGCCACCTTCATGCCCACCTTCGGCGACTCGCTCGCGGTGACCCGCGAAATCCCCCCGGACTAGCCGTCGGACGGCGACACGCGGCTACGTCGCGCCGGTGGTTGCGTCGAGGATGCCGGCGGAGGGGACGTGGGGAGTGCCGGAGAGGAAGGCGGCCATCCAGCCGCCGTCGACGGGCAGCGTGTGCCCCGTGACGTAGCTCGCCAGATCGGAGACGAGGAAGAGCGCCGCCTTGCCGATCTCGTCCGTCGTGCCGCGGCGCTTGGCGGGGATAAGCCCTTGGCGGGTGCGCTCCATCATCTCCGGCGTCTCCGGAATGCGCGGGGTGATGATGCTCCCCGGGGCGATCGCGTTCACCCGGATGTTGTGGGGCGACCACTCCACCGCCATGGTGCGCACCAGGTTCATCAGCCCCGCCTTCGCCGCGCCGTAGGAGGCGTGGTTGGGGGCCGACTGTATGCCGCTCACCGAGGCGATGCAGACCATGGCGCCCGGCTTGCCGCGCGCGATGAGCGAGCGGGCGACCTCCCGGGCGGTGAAGAAGAAGTAGCGGAGGTTCTTGCGATGGTCGTGGTCCCACTGTTCCGGCGTCATGTCGAGGATCGGGTTCCACGAGGCCTGGCCGACGATCGTCACCAGCGCGTCGAGTCCGCCGAGCTCGCGTTCGGCCCGCTCCACGATCTCCTTCGCCTGGGCGTCGTCGAGCACGTCGCCTACGATGGAAACAGACGGCTGGCCCAGGTCCGCGACGGCGGCAGCTACGCGGTCGGCCCGCTCCTTCACCACGTCCGCTACGGCGACGCCGCAGCCGGCGCGGGCGAGGAACTTCGCCGTGCTTTCCCCCATGCCCTGGCCGCCGCCCACGACGAGCGCCGACTTGCCTTCGAGTTGCAACAGTGAAGCGTCCACGGTGCGGTCCTCCTCTACGCGTAGGCGCCGCCAGCGTGAGCGCGGCGGCGCGCTAGAGTGTGCCACAGAACCTCCCGCCAGGGGTAGCAGTGCGGATGGCACTCGGCGAGGTTATGGCAACGGCAAGCTCCGGCGGGCGGCGTGGTAGACTGCGGCCCCCGCTGCGCTCCTCCCGAAGGGATTACGCCAATGGCCGCATACCCGCTGATCTCGTCCGACTCGCACGTCGTCGAGCCTCCCGATCTGTGGACGACGCGTATCGACGCCGACTTCAGAGACCGGGCGCCCTTCGTGGTGGAAGGGGACGAGGCCGACCAGTGGTACGTGGAGGCGGGGACGCCGATGGGGCAGATCGGCGCGAACCTCCAGGCGGGAGTGCGATTCGAAGACCCGGACAAGCTAACCTTCGAGGCCAAGTACCGGACCTCGCCGCGCGGCGCCTACGACCCCCACGCGCGGCTGGTGGAGATGAGCGAAGACCACGTTGCGGCCGAGGTGCTCTACTCCTCGTTGGCGCTGTCCCTGTTCCAAACCGTGCAAGACGACGCGCTGCTTGCGGCGATCTTCCGGGCCTACAACGACTGGCTCGCCGACTTCATCGCGGTCGATCCGAAGCGGCTCAAAGGGATTGGAGTGGTGCCGGTGGACGACGTGGACGGGGCCGCCGCGGAGGTGGGGCGGTGCGCCGGCATGGGACTGGTGGGCGTGATGGTCCCCGTCGTACCCGCCGGCCCGCAGTACGACAGCCCAGCCTACGATCCGCTTTGGGCCGCCGCCCAGGACACCGGCACGCCTCTGACGCTCCACATCGCCACCTCGCGCAAACGCGACCCGCTCCAGAACCTCGTCCCCTTTTCGAGCGCAGCGATCGACGGGGCCGTCGGCCTCGCCAACCGCGACGTTCCTCTGCGCACCACGCTGGCCGCGATGATCTTCGGCGGGGTCTTCCAACGCTTCCCTGGACTGCGGATCGTCGTGGCGGAGTACGAGGTCTCGTGGGCGCCCTACTTCGTCCGCGAGATGGACCGCGTCTACGGGCAGACGGCCTTTGGGAACGCCGTCCGCGCCATCCTCAAGACGCCGCCCGGCGAGACCTTCCGCCGCAACGTGTTCATCAGCTTCCAGGAAGACCGCCTGGGCGTCTCGACCTACGCCCCGGCGGGGACGGAGACGCTGATGTGGGGATCGGACTATCCGCACGCCGAGGGCACGTTCCCCCACTCGCGGAAGATCGTCGAGGAGGTGCTCGACGGCCTCGACGACGGGGCGAAGCGGAAGCTCGCGGGGGCCAACGCCGCCGCCCTGTACGGCTTCGCCGACGAGTTGAGGTAGCCGCCGCCCGCGGCGGCGGGGATACGGGCTTCGATCACCCGTTGATGGTTGCGAGGCGGCCCCTCATCTCAATCTTCTCCCGTGGGGAGAAGAGGCAAGACCTCCCGGCCCCACCCAAGCTGCCCGCAGGCGGGTTGTGCAATGGTCTCCTATTGGCGAGGGGTGGACCCCGCTTTCGCTTGGATGACCGTGAGAGGCGGATGTGATTGGGATTGGACGGGGAGCGGCCAGGGCGCCGGAGAGGGCGGGCCGCGGAGGGCACAGGAGAACCAGGGCGTAACCCCTTAAAAAGGTTGAGTTGGGGAGCGGCCGCCGTGGCGGCCGCGGGCCCGGCGGGGGTCACCGCACCGAGCCTGTCCTCCAAACTCTCCCTTGCAACTTCCGCATGGCCTCGTCGGTCCCTAGGAGACCGGCCATGCGGAAGTTCTTCAAGTCGACGCTGAGGTCAACGCCGTCCCAGTTAAAGCGCCGACAGGCGGCGCTCGGTGCGCCTACGCGCGGGAGCCTCCCGAGGGAGTTCTCTCGCGCGCCCACGGCCCTTTTTCAGGCTTCCCGAGGGAGTGGTATGCGTCTAGGCCGGCGCCAATGGGCTGATTTCGCATGGGGACATGGTAGGGGACGGGAGCGGGCATGGGGAAGGGGCGGATGGCGGGGGTGAGGGGCCGCCCTCGACAGGCGGGAGTGGGCGATTCGCGAATCGCCCCTACGGAGACCTTTGCGTAGCCGGGGTGACTGACCGCGAGGGGGGCGGGCTTCGATGACCCGTGGCGGTTGCGAGGGTGCCCCTCATCTCAATCTTCTCCCGTGGGGAGAAGAGGCAAGACCCCTCGCCCCTTCCCGCTCCCAACGGACGGGAGGCTGGCGTTCTCCCTTCGGCTGGGTTACGCAAATATCTCCAGCGGAGACCTTTGCGTAGCCGGGGTGACTGACCGCGAGGGGGCGGGCTTCGATGACCCGTGGTGGTTGCGAGGGTGCCCCTCATCTCAATCTTCTCCCGTGGGGAGACCTTTGCGTAACCGGCGCTTCCGGCTCCATGAACGTCGGCGCACCCGTCCCCGCCTCCCACCCTCACCCCAACCTTCTCCCAGCGGGAGAGGGGGCCGGACCAGAGGGGACGGGCGCCCACAAGGGACGCCCCTACGGGAGGGGGATAGATTCCCGCTTTCGCGGGAATGACGGGGCAACTGGGCTAGCTCGCGAAGGTCTCGAGGGCGGCGCGCTGGTAGGCGTCCATTTGCTCGGGCTCGATGAAGTACATCGGCGGGGCGAAGGAGAGCGAGTCGGCGACGCCCTCGTACTCCGCTGCCCGGCGGCGCACGTCGTCGGCGCTGCCGCCGGCAGAGAAGGCCTCAACCATGTCGTCGGTGACGAGGTCCCAGCAGTGCGGGCCGTGCCCGCGGTGCTCGCGGAAGGCGGCGCGCACCGCCGCCGCCTCTTCGGAGAAGCCGTAGTGGGCGAAGAGGTCCTTGTACGTGCCCACGGTCGCGTAGAAGGCGACGGACTTGGCCAGGTCACGGTAGGCCTGCTTCTTGTCGTTGCTGATCGCGATGGTGAGCGTGGGCTGGAGCTCGATCTCCTCGCGTTTCCTGCCGGCGCGGTCCAACCCGACCTTCATGTTGGGGAGCATGACGTCCCGCACCCAGGGCAGCGTCGCGATCATTTGGCCCATGATCCCGTCCGCCACCTCGGCGACGTTCCGCACCATGCCGGGGCCCATGGCGGCGGCGTGGATGGGGAGACGCTCCCGCGCCGGAGGGTGCGGCGTCGAGAAGCCCACGATGCCGATCTTGTAGTACTCGCCCTGGAAACGGATGGGGTCGCCGGCGTGCACGCTGTCGAGCAGCAGCCGGGTGACCTGGATGCACTCCTTGAGGTGCGGCGCGGGACGGCCGTACTCCACGCCGTGCCACGACTCGACCAGCCCTTTCACGCCGGCGCCCAAGCCAAGCACGAAGCGCCCCCCGCTGATCCTATCGATATCGAGCGCGGTCAGCGCCATCGACAAGGGGCTCCTGACGAAGGCGAGCGCGACCGCGGCCCCGAGCTCGATGCGGCTGGTAAAGCCGGCCGCGGCCGCGGGGTAGACGAACGGCGACGTGTGCAGTTCCTGCGAGACGATGCGCGCGAACCCAGCCTGCTCCGCGGCCTGCGCCCAGCCGCGAATCTCTTCCATCATGTCGCCGTTGTAGCGCAGGCAATACTTCATGCGGCCTCCAAACGGCGTGGGAAACTGGCGGAAGTTACGCCTTAGCCGTCCAGCCCGTAGACGCGGAGCGCGTTCTCGCGGAGGAACAGCCGCTCTGCGTCGGGGCGGAGGTTGAGGTCAGCGATCTCCCGCATGGCGCGCTCGATGTCCACGACGGGGAAGTCGGTGCCGAAGAGGACCTTGCGCTTGCCCCAAGTGTTGATGAAGTGGACGAACTCGGGCTTCCAGTTCTTGGGCGAGTGGGCGTCGGAGCCGACGTAGACGTTGGGGTGCTTGAAGGCAACGGACATCATCTCCTCGACCCACGGCCAGCCGGTGTGAATACCGATCAGCTTCAACTCGGGGAAGTCGCAGGCGATGGTGTCGAGCAGGATCGGCCGCCCCACACTCGGCATGGGAGGCTTGTCCTTGATGTAGATGAGGCAGTGGCCGACCTGCATCTGGATGGGAATATCAAGCTCGACGCACTTGGCGTAGAGCGGGTAGTACTTGCGATGGTCCGGCGGCAGGTGGAACCAGTGGGGGTAGACATGCGCACCGATGAAGCCGCGCTCCTTGACCGCCTCTTCGAGCTCGCGCACGCCGTCCATCCCCGCGTAGGGGTCGACGCCGGCGAGGCCGAGGAAACGGTCGGGGTACTGGGCCACGGCCTCCTCGACGAAGCTGTAGGGAACGGAGTCGGTGAAACCGTAGTACGGCGAGCCGATCTTGACCGCGATGAGCATGGACTTCTCGACGCCGGCGCGGTCCATCTTCTCGATGGTCTCTTCGAGGGTGAACGACGGCTCCTTGCCCTTGCCGAGCGACGACTCGAAGAGCACGAAGTCGTGTTGACGGCGCTCCATGACCCGCGGTGTGCGGATGTTGACGACGGTGTCGATGGCCTTGACGTCGGGCATGGTGACCTAGGCCTCGACGGCGACGGCGTCGATTTCAAGCTGCAGCGGGGGGAAGGGGCCGATCTCGTCGGCACCCATGACCGTGGTCGCGGGGAGGTTGCCGCCGAAGGCGGCGCGGGCGGCGCGGTAGACGCCTCCCCACTTCGACATGTCCATCATGTAGCTGATCTGGTGGAGGACGTGGCCCATGCTTGAGCCGGTCTCCCGCAGCAGCTTCATGTAGACGCTGTAGATGTGCCAGGCCTGGGCGGCGTAGACCTCCGTCATCTCGTCGTCGTGCTGGCCCATGGAGAGATGGCGGCCCTCGTCCTTGAGCAGGTCGAACGACGTGATGGGGAAGGCGGCGCGGTCGCGGCCCGACAGGCCGGTCAGCCAGATGTACGGGCCAATCTTGCGGACCATCGCCAGGTGGCCGCTGCCGATCTCGGGGTAGATGTGGCCCGAGTGTTGCCACTCGCCGCCGGGCACGAAGCCCACGCCATCGAGAATGAGCCGCACGTCGGGGTCGCCGCTCTGCTGGGGCTGGCCGGTGGTGAAGCCCGTCACCGTCGGCGAGAGCTCCTGGTTGGGGTGGAAGTGGGGGTTGAAGCCGAAACTGGCGCCGATCTCGGTCATGTTCGCGATGGTGAACATGGTGTAGCGGATGGCGTGCTCCATGCCCCCGCCCTGGCTTTCGAGGAGCGCCTTGATGTGCCCCAGAATCAGCGCGCGCTGCGACTTGTACCTCTCCTCCGCGCTGTCGGTCTGATAGCGCCCCGTCTCGACGATCTTGCGCAGCGCGGGGTCGACCTCGGACAGCCGGGTGACGACGCGCCCTGTATCGGGGCTAACCCCCGCCAAGCCGGAGAAGAAGAGCATCTGCCCCAGGCGGGTGGCAGTGGGGTAGGGCGCGGTGACTGGTTCGAGGCCGGGGACGACCACAGGGCTCAGCTCGAGGCCGCCGGGCTCGGGGATCCGGGCGACGACCTCGACCTGAATCCGGTAGTCGGAGTGCGTTCCATGGGTCGCGGTGCGCGCGATGGTGGTCGCGGGCTTGTCGCCGGGGAAGAAGGCCAGCATCACCCGCTCCGCTATGCGGATGTCCTCGACGTCGCGCAGGAAGAGGCGCTGCCGGACGATGTTCTGGAGAGACGACCCCTGCGATTCGAGAATCTTGCTCAGGTTGTGGTAAATCAGCCATGTCTGCGCCGTGATGGGGCCCTCGCGGCCCGCGCCGTGCACACCCCACGACTTGAATTCCTCAGCCTGCTCCTCCGGCATGTCCTGGAGCCCGCGGATCAGCGCGCCCGTTTCCATGTCGCGGGGGAGCTGTCCGGAGAGGAAGGCGAGCTGCCCGGCGCGCGTCCCCGTCGGAGGCAGGCCGAGCGCTTCCAGCTGCGGAGGGAACCAGAAGTCAGTTCGTTCCATCGTTAGGGGCGCTCCACATCTACAGCATGAACGAGCCGCCATCCACGAGGATGGTCTGGCCCGTGATGAAGTCGGAATCCTCGGAGGCGAGGAACACCGCGCTCCGTCCGATGTCCTTCTCGGGGTCGCCGAGCCGCCCGATCGGCAGGTTGGCGATGGCGCGGCGCACGACATCGGCCTCCGGCTGGTCGAGGTTTGCCATCAGCGCCGGTGTGGCCGCGATGGGGCAGAGGCAGTTGACGTTGATGCCGTGAGGGCCCCATTCCTTCGCGACGGTCATGTTGAACGCCCTGACGGCGGCCTTGTTTGCGTTGTAATCGAGGTGCAGCGGCGTGCCTCGGAACACGCCGGTGGTGGTGAAGTTGATGATCTTGCCGCCGCGCCCCTTCATATGAGGGAAGACGGCCTTGCAGAACCGCCACGTGGCCTTGACGCCGGTCTCGAAGGAGAGGTCCCACCACTCCGTCGGAATATCTTCGACCGTTCCCCCCAGGTGCGTGACGGAGTAGCCGCTCCACGCCTGGGCGTTGTTCACCAGGATGTCGATGCGCCCGAAGGCGGCGAGCGTTTCATCGACCACGTTTGTGATCTGCGCCTCGTCGCCAACGTCGCAGACGACGGAGATCGCCTTCGCGCCGAGGCCGCGCAGCTCCTCGGCGACGGCGGGGCCGGTGTCGGGCTTGATTTCAGCGACGACGACGGCTGCCCCCTCCTTGGCGAACGCCAAGGCGATGCCGCGGCCGTTGCCCTGGCCGGCGCCGGTGATGATCGCGACTTTGTCTTGCAGCTTGCCCATTGGATGTGGCCGGGAGCACGCCCGAAGTGAGGCGGGACGACGGAGGGGGCGTCAGGGAATCTAGCAGCGCCCGCCCTCTTGTGTCAATGAACACCTTCCGGCGGCGGCGGCCCCGCGGGCGTGTTCCGCCTTGACTAACAGAAGCGTTTCTGTTAGCGTCGCGCCGTTATCGCACCCTAGATTTCCTGAGGAGGGAATCCATGTTTCTGCATATAAGTAAGCGGTGGCTCTTGGTTGCCGCACTCACGGCGATCGTTACGTTGATCGTGGCCGCCTGTGGCGGCGGCGCCGACCCGACCGCGGCCCCGGCTGCGCCCCCGACCGTAGCGCCTGCGCCGGCGGCCACGGCCATGCCCGAGCCCACGGCCATGATGATGCCCAACGAGGAGCGGTACGGCGGCACGATTTCCTGGGCGTGGTGCTGCCCCAACCTGCCGAACCTCGACCCGCACTTCGGCAACCACATGACGGCGCAGTCGGTCAGCCCGGCCTACAACCACCTGACCAAGCTCGTGAGTGGCGACACGCCCAACGACGTGACCATCGAGATGGACCTCGCGAAGGATCTCACCTTCTCGAGCGATGGCCTGAAGATGACCTTCACCCTGCATGAAGGCGTCAAGTTCCATGACATCGACCCGGCCAACGGGCGCGTCATCACCGCGCAGGACGTGAAGTGGAACCTCGAGCGCCTCGCCCTTGACGAAGGCAGCGCATACAAGTCGTCGTACCGAAACGTCGACAGCTTCGAGGCGCCCGACCCCACGACCTTCGTGATCAACATGAAGCTCATCGACACCCTCATGCCGTTCGCGATGGCGGGCCGGGAAGCCTACATCGCGGCGCCGGAGACGCAGGACCTCAACTTCCAGACCATCGGCACCGGGCCTTACATCCTGGACCGCTGGGAGAAGGACGTCGGCGTCTTCCTCGACCGCAACCCCGAGTACTTCAAGGTCGACGCGGACGGCGCCGCGCTGCCCTACGCCGACGCCAGCGAGAGCCTCATCATCCCGGACCGCGCCGCCAGGACTGCCGCGCTCATCTCGGGCCAGTTGAGCTACATGGAGTACGTGTTCACCAACGAGGCCGCGCAGGTCAACGCCGCCGTGGCCGACATCCAGCAGGACACGTACCGCTGGCAGAGCTCCTACGTCGTCTACTTCAACTTCAACGACCCGATGTTCCAGGACGTCCGCGTGCGCCGCGCCATCGCCCTGGGCATGAACATCGACGACCACATCGCCGTTGCTTTTGACGGCGACGCGGTGTGGGCCGGCCCGATCTCGGGCCAGCACGGCTCGGCCTGGGCGTTCACGCCGGACGAGCTCGCAGCGGACAAGTACTACTACCGCTACAACGTAGCCGAAGCGAAGGCCTTGCTCGCCGATGCGGGGATACCCGAAGGCTTTGAGCTGCACGTGGACTCGGTGAACTTCCAACGCGACTACTCCTCCCAAGCGGAACTCTTCGTGACGGAGATGGAGGCGCTGGGCTTCACCGTCGTGCACAACATCGAACCGGACTTCGGCTCCTTCATCGCCCATTCCAGGAGCGTCAGTTACAAGCACCTCGCCTGGGGCTTCGACGGACAGAACGCGCCGCTGGCCTGGCTGGTGAATAACTACCGCTCCGACGGTGCCAAGAACGCCTCCGGCCTGGTTGACCCCGAGATCGACGCGGCGATCGACAAGATCCTGACGACGATCGACGTGGGAGAGCAGCAGCGCCTGGCCAAGGTGTTGCAGGACCAGATTCTCCAGAACGTGCTCGTCAGCTCCCGCGTCGCGGACTCGAACACCCACGCATTCGCGCAGGCGAACGTGAGGTCGGACGACCTCGGACGGTACCGCACGCAGCCCATCGAGACCTACGTGCGCGACCACGAGAACATCTGGTTCGAGAACTAACCGAACCGCCGAACCGCATAAGCTAACCGGATAAAAAGGGAATATAGGGGAGGAGCCCCATGGCGTACATCGTCAGACGGCTCCTCCTTTATATTCCCGTAGGCCTTCTCGTCTTCACTATCGTCTTCTGGTTCATCCGGTTCGTTCCGGGCGACTTCGTCGATATCCTCCTCGAGAACGCCACGTCGGCAAGGGACGAGTCCGTGCAGGCGGCGATTCGCCAAGACTTGGGGCTCGACGTACCGCACGCCAAGCAGTACTTCATCACCCTTGGCAACTATCTCAGGGGCGATCTGGGCAACTCGATATTGGACGGGTCGCCCATCCTCAATGAGGTGCTGCGGCGAGTCCCCATCACCCTCGAGGTCGCCGGACTGGCGATGATCTTCGCCCTCATCATCGCCATCCCCGCGGGCGTGATTTCGGCGATTTGGCAGGACACGTTGTTGGACTACGCCGCGAGGGTCTTCGCCATCGTGGCGCTCGCCGTGCCGAACTTCTGGTTGGCGACACTGCTCGTCGTCTATCCCGCGAACCTCTGGCAATACGCCGGGCCGGTCGGCTACGCAGGCCTTTTCGACGACCCTTTAACAAACTTAGAGAAGATTCTTCCCGCCGCCATCGTCTCGGGCTCGATATCGGCGGGCATCCTGGCGCGCTTCATCCGCTCCTCGCTCTTGGAGGTGTTGCGGCAGGACTACATTCGCACGGCCCGGGCCAAGGGCCTCTCCGAGTGGTCGGTGATTTTTGTCCACGCTATGAAGAACGCCATGGGCTCGACGATCACCGTGGGCGGGCTCATCTTCGCCAACCTCATCACCGCCGCCATCGTTATTGAGCAGATCTTCGCCATCCCCGGGCTCGGGCTCCTGGTGGTCAACTCCATCACATTGCGGGACTACACCACCCTTCAGGCGGTGGCGATCTTCTTCGCCTTCGCAGTCGTCCTGCTCAACCTGCTGATCGACGTCGCAGTCATGTGGCTAGACCCACGCGCGAGAACGGTCTAGGCGGGGCAACCCATGAGCACGAACCGCGCAATAGAGCAGCCGTTCGCCCGTCCCAGCCCGCTTGACCGGGCGGCGCATTTCGCGGCGGGGCTTTGGAACTTCATCAAGCGGCACCCGCTCGGGGCCGCGGGCGCTTTCGTGATTCTCGCCGTCGCGTTCCTCGCGACCACGGCCGACATCATCGCACCCTACGACTTCTCCCAGCCCGTGCCGCGTGACCGTTTGCAGGGACCGAGCTTTGAGCATTTCTTCGGCACCGACGACCTCGGCCGGGATACCTTCAGCCGCGTCCTCTTCGGCTCGCGGCTTTCCCTGATGGTCGGCGTCGGCGCGGTTGGCGCGGGCATTCTCCACGGCGCGCTGTGGGGACTGGCGTCGGGCTACATCGGCGGCTGGTTCGACGCCATCGTGCAGCGGGTCATGGACGCGATCATGTCCGTGCCGATGCTGCTGATGGCCTTGGTCGTGGTGACGGTGCTCGGAGCGGGCATCCAGAACGTCATCCTGGCTCTCGGATTCGTGCTGACGCCCATCGCGGCGAGGGTGATGCGCTCCGAGGTGCTCTCGGCCAAGGAGAACATGTACATCGACGCCGCGCGCGCCCTCGGGGCGAGCGGGCTTCGTATCGTGTTCCGGCACATCCTGCCCAACGTCACCGCGCCGATCCTGGTGCTGATCACCATCAACCTGGGCCAGGCGATCATCGCCGAGGCCATGCTCTCCTTCCTCGGGCTCGGACCCAACCAGCCCTCCTGGGGCGAAATGCTCGCGGGTGAGGGCCGGCAATTCATGATTCAGGCCCCGTGGATCGCGCTCTTCCCCGGCCTGGCGATCACGACAACCGTCCTCGCCTTCAACCTGCTCGGCGACTCCCTTCGCGACGAGTTCGACCCACGGCTCCGCGACGGGAGGTAGCCGCCCCCCGTGCCCATCCACGACCGGTTTCCTCCCCAAGCCCGCGTAACGCTCGGACAAGGTCGGCGTGACCGCAGGCGGGCGCTGAGCCTTGCCACGATAGTGGCAGTCCTTACGCTCCTAGTCGCCGCCTGCAGCGTCACCGAGCCGGCGGCGACAGTGACCCCGGCGCCCACCGCCACACCCGCGCCGACCGCCACGCCCGCACCCACCGCCACACCCGCGCCGACCGCGACGGTGGAGCCGAAGCCCACGGCCACGCCCCCTCCCACCGCTACGCTTCCGCCTACCGCCACACCAGTGCCCACAGCTACACCGGTGCCCACAGCTACACCGGTGCCCACAGCTACACCGGTACCCACAGCTACACCGGTACCCACAGCTACACCGGTACCCACAGCTACACCAAGGCCTACGGCCATACCGGCGCCCGAGGGTGATCCGTATGGCGGCACGATCTCTTGGGCGTGGTGCTGCCCCGACCTCCCAAACCTCGATCCCCACTTCGGGAACCATATGACGACCCAGTCGATGGGCCCGGCTTACAACCACCTCACCAAACTCGTGAGTGGCGAGACAGCCAACGACGTGTCCATCGTGATGGACCTGGCGAAAGAGCTCACGTTCTCCGGCGACGGCCTGACGCTCACCTCCACCCTGCGGGACGGCGTGAGGTTCCACAACGGCCGAGAGATTACCGCTCAGGACGTGAAGTGGAACCTCGAACGCCTCGCCTTCAACGACGGCAGCGCCTACAAAGCGACCTACCGCAACGTCGCCAGCTTCGACGCGCCCAGCCCCAAGACCTTCGTGATCAACATGAAGACACCCGACATGAACATGCCGTACTTGATGGCGGGCCGCGAGGCCCTGATCGCGGCGCCGGAGACTCCCGATCTCTCCACTCAGGCCATCGGCACCGGTCCGTTCATCCTCGAACGCTGGGAGAGGGACGTCGGGGTCTTCCTGGACCGCAACCCTGACTACTTCAAGGTCAACGAGGCCGGCGACCGGCTTCCCTATGCCGACGCCACGGAGAGCCTCATCATCCCGGACCGCGCCGCTAGGACCGCTGGGGTCGTCTCTGGCCTGCTAAGTTACATCGAGTACCTATGGCTGGAGGAGGGCCCGCAGGTCCGCGCCGCCGCGCCCCAGCTCCAGCAGGACAGGTTCCTCTGGCAGAGCTCCTACGTTCTCTACTTCAACTTCAACGACCCGGTGATGCGGGACGTGCGGGTGCGCCGCGCCATCGCCCTGGGCATGAACATCGACGACCACATCGCGGTGGCCTTTGGAGGCGACGCGGTGTGGGCCGGCCCAATCTCGGGCCAGCACGGCTCGGCCTGGGCGTTCACCCCGGAAGAGCTTGCACAGGACAAGTACTACTACCGCCACAACGTAGCCGAGGCGAAGGCCTTGCTCTCCGAGGCGGGGATACCCGAAGGCTTTGAGTTGCACGTGGACTCGGTGAACTTCCAACGCGACTACTCCTCCCAAGCGGAACTCTTCGTGACGGAGATGGAGGCCCTTGGCTTCAACGTGGTGCACAACATCGAACCGGACTTTGGCGCCTTCATCTCGCACTCCAGGGGCCTCAGGTACAAGCACCTCGCCTGGGGTTTCGACACGCAGAGCACGCCGCTGGCCAGGCTGGTGAACAACTACCGCTCCGACGGCGCCAAGAACGCCTCCGGTCTCGCCGATCCGAAGATCGACGCGGCGATAGACGCTATCATGGCGACGCCCAGCGTGGCGGAACAGCAGCGCATGGCCAAGGATCTGCAGGACTACCTCCTCCAAAACGTGCTCGTGAGCGCCCGCGTCGCGGACTCCTATGCCTATACCGCCGCGCAGGCCGACGTGCGCACGGGCGACGCCGGACGTTACCGTACGCAGCCTATCGAGACCTACGTGCGCGACCACGAGGAGATCTGGTTCGAGCGTTAACCTTTCCGCAGGAGTCATCACCATGTCCATCCTTGATACGTTCTCACTCGACGGGCGCGTGGCCGTCGTCTCCGGGCCGGGACAGGGTATCGGCCGGGCTATCGCGCTGGCGATGGCCGAGGCCGGGGCCGACGTCGTCCTCGCCGGGATCAACGTGGAAAACCCGTCGGCCAGCGAGGCCGAGCTCGCGGAGGCGGTGGCACAGATCGAGTCGCGGGGCCGTCGCGCACTCCCCGTCACGGTGGACATGCGCGACGGGGAAGGTGTGCAAGGGCTCGTCGCCAAGGCCGTCGAGGCCTTCGGCAAGATCGACGTGATGGTGAACAACGTCGGCGGCACCGGGCTCGAACCCACGCTCGGGCTCAGCGAAGAGACGTGGAACCTCGGCATCGAGACGAACCTCACCACGACGTTCATGGGCTGCCGGTACGCCGGGGAGCACATGGCGGAACGCGGGTCGGGCGCCATCGTCAACATTTCGTCGATGGACGGGCGGCGCCCCGCGCTGCATCGCGCCGCCTACGGCGCGGGCAAGGCGGGGGTGATCAGCCTCACCGAGACGGCGGCGGAGGAGCTCGGCCCCTATGGCATCAGGGTCAACGCCATCGCGCCGACTTGGGTGCTCACCGACCGCATGGCGCAGCGCTGGAAGGAGGACCCCAGCAAGGCGGAACTTGCCGTCCCCACGATCCCGTTGGGCCGCGGCGCCCGGCCCGACGAGGTCGCCGCGCTGGCCGTCTTTCTGGCCTCCGACGCCTCCTCCTACATCACGGGACATACCATCGGCATCACCGGCGGCGCATTGATCACCGGGACGCCGGAGATGATCGTTTAGCGACTAGGGGGAAGCCGATGGGCGTACTCGACCTTTTCAAACTCGAAGGCAAGACGGCGATCATCACCGGCGCGGGCCAAGGCATCGGACGCGGCATCGCGACCGGCTTCGCCGAGGCGGGGGCGAACGTCGTCCTCGCCGGCGTCAACGTCAAGACGCCGGAACGGAGCGAAGCCGAGCTGCGCGAGCTCGCCGACGAGCTATCGGCGCTCGGCGGGCGGGCGCTGCCCGTGGTGACCGAGATGCGCAACGAGGCCGACGTGGCCGGGCTTGTCGAGCGCGCCGCAGGCGAGTTCGGCGGCGTCGACGTCATGGTCAACAACGTGGGCGGGGGCACCATTCCCACGCCGCTCCTGAAGCTATCGCCGGAGCACTGGCGGGAGAACGTTCGAGAGAATGTGAACACCACGTTCCTGGGATGCCGCATCGCCGGAGCGCACATGGCAGAGCGGGGGTCGGGAACCATTGTCAACCTGGCCGCAATCGCGGGGATCGGCCCCTCCCCCTACTACGCCCACTACGCCGCGGCCAAGGCCGGCGTGATCAGCATCACCAGGACCTTCGCGGCCGAACTCGCGCCCGCGGTGCGCGTCAACGCCATCATTCCCTTTCTGATTCGCACCTCCACCGTCAACGCGGCGATGCAGGCGGACCCGGCACTGGAAGCCGAGGCCCTAAGCATGACACCGTTGGGGCGTCTGGGGACGCCGCGGGAGGTGGCGTCGCTGGCGCTCTTCCTCGCGAGCGACGCGTCGTCGTACGTCACCGGGCAGGCGGTGCGGCTCACCGGCGGCGCGCAGCCGGGCAGCAACCTGTCGGTGACCGATCCGAAGTAATCCACTTAACGAGAGATCGACGGCATGACCAACGGCATTCGCTACGGCTACGCCGACACCCCGGAGGGGCAGGTCCACTACCGGGAGGCGGGCTCGGGGCCCGCGGTGGTGCTGCTCCACGAGACGCCCCTGTCGGGCGCGACCTACGAGTGGGCGTTGCCGCTGCTGGCGCCGCACGTCCGGGCCATCGCCCCCGACATCCCCGGCTACGGCTCGTCGCCGCCGCCGGACGCGCCGCTTTCGATCCCGGAGTACGCGCGCCGCGTCGGCCTGATCCTCGACGCGCTGGGCATCGAACGAGCCGCCATCGCCGGAGGGCATACCGGAGCGGCGGTGGCACTGCAGATCGCCACCGACCTGCCCGGACGGGTGCCCAGCGTGATCGCCATGGGCACGCCTCTGTTCACCAAGGAGCAGGGGGAGGAGATGATCGAGCGGACCGACCTCGGCTACCACGCATCAAAGGACGGAACGCACCTCGAGGCCGCGTGGACCTACATCGCCCGGTTCCTCGGCGATTCCTCCGACGAATACTACGACGTCGTTACCCGCGCCTTCATGCAGGCCGGCGATCGCTTCGACTGGGCGTTCAAGGCCATCTTCACCTTCGACCTCTACGCCTTGCTGCCCAAGGTGCCCTGCCCTACCCTGTACCTGATCACCGAGGGGGACTTCCTCCGGGACAAGAACGAAGAGGCGGTGAAGTTGACGCCCAAAGGCGAGGGCCGGGTGCTCGACCTTCCCCGCGGCGAGCTCTACGCGCGGCACCCGGAGACCTTCCGGGACGAAGCGCTGGCATACTGGCGAAGGACCGGCTACCTCTCCTAGCACCACCGCGACGGTACGCAAACGGCTATGTCTCCTGAACACGAAGAACGCGTCATCACCGACGAACTGCTCGAACGGGCGCGGGGTCACGTCGGGGCGACGCTTAAGACGCATGCGCCCTTTCACGAGCACGTCACCGCCGACGCGGCGCGGCACTTCGCCCACGGCGGCGGCGACGACAACCCCCTCTACTGCGACCCCGCCTACGCGGCGGGAGCGCGCTGGGGAGCCGTCATCGCGCCGCCGATGTTCTTCAGGAGCACCGGTGTTCCCTTAAAGACGGAGTGGACGGAGGAGCGCGCCCTGTCGCGCGACCCTTTGAGCGGCATCCATTCCTGGTACGCCGGCGACGTAGTCCGCTGGCTCCAGCCGATGAAGGCCGGCGACCAGATCTTCGAGCGCCGCTTCCTCAAGGACCTCATCGAGAAGTCGAGCTCCTTCGCGGGCCGCACCATCCTCGAAATCTCGCGCCGGGAATACCGGAACCAGCGCGGCGAGATCGTGGTGGTGTCCGACCAGATCAACATTCGTGGCGGGCGACAGAAGAAGTGGGGCGAGCGCAAGAAGTACGCCGCCTACGAGCGTCAAAGCTACACGCCGGAGGAGATCGAGCGCATCGACGAGGCGTACGCGCGCGAATCGCGCCGCGGCGCTGAGCCGCGGTACTGGGAGGACGTCGAGACCGGCGATGAGCTGCCGGGGCAGGTGAAGGGCCCGATCACCGTGACCGACATCATGAACTGGAACATGGGCTGGGGGCTCGCCATGCAGTTCCACGGCGCGCACCGGCTCGCCTATCAGTGGCGGAAGGCGCACCCCAGAGCCTACATGACCAACGAGTACGGCGTCCCCGACAGCATCGAGGCCGTGCACTGGGACGACGAACTCGCCCGCCGCACGGGCAACCCCCACGCCTACGACTACGGCGGCCAGCGGATCGCGTGGCTGGCGCAGATCATCACCGACTGGATGGGCGACGACGGCTGGCTGCTCTCGCTCGACTGCCAGGTGCGGCGCTTCGTCTACATCGGCGACACCGTGTGGACGAAGGCCACGGTCACCGGCAAGTCGACAAACGACGGTCAGCGCGAGGTCGAGATCGAGGTGCGGGCCGAAGACCAGCGCGGCGAAGTCACGGCAACGGGGCGCGCCGTCGCGCTGCTGCCGTCGCGGGGCGGTGGAGACGTCGGGCTGCCGCCCAAGATCGACCTCGGTTAGCTAGACGATGACCCCGCGCGCTTCGAGATCGCGCAGCTCCCTCGACCCGATTCCGAGCAGCTCGCCGTAGACGTATTCGTCGTCCTCGCCGGTCTTGGGGGGGCGGCGGTCGATGCGGCCCGGCGTCCGGCTGAACTTCCACGGCGCGCCCATCAGGAGCAGCGGATTGCCCGCCACGTCTTCGGTGATTTCGAAGACGCCCCGCGCCTGCAGGTGCGGGTCGGCGAGGAGGTCGGCCGCCGAATAGGACGCGGTGGCGGGGACGCCCGCCGCCTGCAAGTCGTTCATCACCTCGATCTTGTCGCGCGGCGCTGTCCACGCCGCTATCTCAGCGTCGAGCTCGTGCTGGTGAGCATGGCGCGCCGGCTCCGTAGCGAAACGAGGATCCGTGGGCCAGTCCGGGCGGTCGAGGGCGGCGCAGAGGGCGCGCCATTCCTCCTCCGTCCCCACCGCGATCGAGAGCCATTGGTCGTCGCCCTTACAAGGGTAGACGCCGTGAGGCGCCATGTGGGGGTCGCGGTTGCCCATGCGCGGCTGATCGCGTTTGTTGACCACGGCGTCGAGGACGGCTTCGCCGATGAAGCTCGTCATCACCTCGCGGCTGGCGGCGTCGATGTGACAGCCTTGCCCCGACTGACGGGCGTTCCACACCGCGGTAAGTAGCGCAAACGACGACGCCGTCCCCGATATCAGGTCTACGGGCAGCCGCAGTTCGACGGGAGGGCCATCCTCGTAGCCGGTGAGGTAGCCGGGGCCTCCAAGGGCGGAGAAGGCCTGCGCCAGCCCCTTGCCATGGCGCTCGGGCCCCGTCGCGCCGTGCGCCGACGCTGACAGCAGCACCAGTGCCGGGCTCAACGCGCGGAGATCGTCGTAGCCGAATCCGAGCCGCTCGAAGACGCCGGCCTGGAAGTTCTCGGCGACGGCGTCGGAGACCGCGATGATTCGCTTGGCGAGCGCCACGCCATCGGGGTGCTTTAGGTTCAGACGGACGCCCTTCTTGTTCACGTAGAGCTCGTCCAGCGAGAACCAGCGCGTCCCCTTCTCCGCCCGCTCCGAGTCGCCCGAAGGCCGCACCCCCCGGAAGATCGTGGGATGCGCCGCCGTCTCGGGCTTGATGACCTCCGCGCCCATGAGCGAGCAGAGGAAGGTGCAGTAGGGGCCGACGCCGGCCCAGGTGAAGTCGACAATACGGACGCCGCTAAGCGGCTGGGGGTCGAAGCCGCTCACGTCTAGACCGCCCCACCGGCGCGCAGCCCCGCGATCTCGCCGCCGCTGTACCCCGCGACCTCGGCCAGCACCTCGTCGGTGTGCTCGCCGAGCCTTGGAGCGGACCGTTCGACGGCGTAGGGATGGCCTGGTAGCTGGAAGGGGAGCCCGGGAATCTTGGTCATGCCCTCGACGGGGGAGGGATGCGGGGGCTCGACGAAGAAGCCGCGCGCCTGCTCATGCTCGGACTCGGGGAGCTCCGAGGGGGCGTAGAAGATGCCGCAGGGGAAGCCATGCTCCAGCCCCAGGTCGTAGATCTCCCGCTTGGTGCGGTCCTTGGCCCAGGCGAAGAGGTACTCGTTGACCTCAGCGCCATGCTCAGAGCGCCCCTCTTGGGTGGCAAACTTGGGGTCCCGCGCCCATTCGGGGTCGCCGAGCATCCGCGTGAACGCGTGCCAATGGTTTTCGGCGATGTGAAAGAGGACCTCGGCGTGGCCATCCTTGCAGGGGACGCAGCCGCCGTAGGGAATGTCGCGGGTGGCCCGCGTCTCGACGAAGCCGCTCTGGGCCCACATGCCGATCGCGATGCGCGCGAGGGTGGCGTGGGCCTCCTGCTTCGACATGTCGATGTGCTGGCCCCGGCCCGACGCGGCACGGCCGAAGACGCCGATGATCGCCGCGGAGGCCGCGGTCACGCCGCAGTAGTACTCGCCGACGTAGGCGCCGGTCTTCACCGGCTCGCGGTCGGGGAACATGCGCTGCGCCAGCCCCGGCGGCATGAGCCAGCCCTCGCCGCCGGCGTGGATCGTGTTCAGGTTGTACGCCTTCCAACCGCTGTGCGGTCCCGTCTGCCCGAACGGGGTGATCGAGAGCATGATGAGGCCGGGGTTGATCCGCTCCAGGTCGTCGTAGCCCAGCCCCATCGCCTCCAGCGACCCCGGCGGCGTGTCCTCGATGAGCAGGTCGCTCGCCTTCACAAGGCGGCGGAAGACCTCGCGCCCGGCGTCACCCTCCAGGCTCAGCGTCATGCCTCGCTTGTTCACGTTCACGTAGTGGTGGACGAGGCTCCGCTCGGCATCGGGACGGTCGCCGGGGAAGGGCCCCCGGCGGCGGGCGATATCGCCCTCGGGCGGCTCGATCTTGATCACGTCGGCGCCGACGTCGGCGAGCAGCTTGCCGCAGAACGGCCCCGCCACCAGCGAGGTGTAGTCGAGGACTCGGAGTCCGTTCAGGAAGGGAATGCTCATCGTTGGGGTTCGGAAGCGCCGCGGAGCGATGATAGCACGCGGCCTCTTACCCCGCGGGTGGGTTATCCCGCCGCCTGACCGAAGGTCCGGCGCTGTCGTCTGAAGGAAGGGGGCGCGGAGGGCGCACCGGAGTCAAGGGGGTAACCATCTTAAGAGTCACGGGGCTGGGCAGCTACGGATGGGGAGCATGGCCGCGCCACGAGGCGCCCATGCGGGCTCGACTAAAGGTTACCGCGCCGAGCTAACTTCCCATACGTCACGTTGCAGCTCCGGCATGTCCGGCGATCTCATCTCGCGTTCGTTTGGGGCGCCCGCTTCAAGGCCGGGCCTCGGCCTCGCTTGAAGCTCCTCGCGCTTGGGAGGAGCGCAGGAGCTCCCGGAGGGAGGGCGCCCCTCCGCGCCACGTGGCGCCGCTCTTCCCTCTGAGCCCGCGCCGGTGGCTGAGTACGCCTAAGACATGCAAGGACATGGTAGGGCGCGGGGGCGGGGATGGGGAAGGGGCGGATGTCGCGGGGGGCTTTGGTTGGTCGAGGGTGGCGGCGTCGGTTAGGCTAGTCAAGGATCACTCCCTGATGCGCACCCTCGAGTCTTCGACAATCCAAAGTTGCCCTTTCGGGGATGACCTCGCCAGCGTCTCGATCAGCTGAGCGCCGACATCCAAGAGAGCGTTCCGTGTTTGGCTAGCAAGCCGGAACACGACAATGCCGGGATAGTCCCCCGGTGGGTACGCTCTGATATCGGCAAAGTCCAAGTCTTGCGTTACCAGCGCACGTTCCTCTGCAATGCATACCCGTGCAACCTCTGCATCCGTTGCGCCGCCGAGGCCCTCATCGAGGACTGTTGCAGTATCGTGTGCCGATTCCGTGAACAAACCCTTTAACTGGAGCGGCAGGTTCTCGTCAAGCTTGACCCGCATCGGTGTTCCTATGGGCCCAGAGGCGCTATCCGCTCCTTGGCCAACTCGGCGGCATAGTGGAGGGCCGCCTTGACCGCATCGGCGGAAACGGACGGATAGCTCTCGGCAATCTCCTCAACGGACAACCCCGCTGCGAGGTTGTCAAGGATGACGGTAACCATCACGCGGGTGCCGGCAATGCATGCCTGGCCGTGACAGATATTGGGATCAACGGAGATGTAGTCATGCCAATTCATGGCCATAGCACCTCACCCTTCCCCATTTAGATAGGGACTTCCTTCAGATCGCCGGGCTGTATCCCGCTAATGGCTGTGCGGATGTCTTCTATTCGCAGCTGGACATAGGGCCAAGCAGAATCTTCACGGTTGCGCGGGGGCTCTGAGCGCCTTCGCCGCATGTTCGAGAACGGCTCTAACCTTCCATTCCTCCACTCCCTGGAACCAGTCCAGGAACTGTTCTATCGTGGCGCCGCTCTCAAGGTTCTCGAACAGGGCGGATACCGGCACCCTGGTCCCGGTGAACACCCAGGCTCCGCTGAGCCTGCCTGGTACGCTTTCTACTGCCGGGCAGGTCTCCCAATTCGTCATGCCGACACCTCGCTCTTGCCTTCCTAAGTTTGCGGTTTAGCCACCACATCCATGGAGGCTTCCACCATCTTCTGGGGGAACGCCTACTCGATACTCCATACGCCGCACCAAGAGTTTGTGAACGCCGTCCGGCGTACGGCAGCCTGATTATATCCCCTGCTCCCCTTCGTCGCCCCAGCGGCCCGCGGCCTCGCGGGTACGGGCGCGGGTTTGACCTGGCGCGGGGGCATTGCTAGGCTGGCGCGGACGAGCGGACGGCGAAGTCTGCCGCCAGCCCACTAGACCGCAAAGGACGCCCACCATGCCATTGATGAACGAGCCCCGCGCCAAGCAGAAGATCGAGGAGCACGGGCTGGACGCGCTCGTCGCGACCACGAAGCCGAACTTTCACTACATCGCGGGGTGGGACTCCGATTCCTGGCTCTGGGGGCTGGGGAATATGGCCATCTACCCCGCCGACGAGGACCAGAAGCCGGTCCTGCTGATCCCCAACAACGAGCTTGGCCTCCACGGCCTCGACCCCGATTGGAAGCCCGAGCTGCGGACCTTCGGCAAGGAACTCTCCTTCGAGCTTCCCCCTGGCTACGAGCCGCACCCGGGCGAGCAGCGCTTCATCGACAACTACGCGGAGGGCAGCCAGCACAACTGGATGGACCGCCTCGAAGCCCTCGGCGAGACGCTCGTGGAGAAGGGCTACCGGAACGCGAAGATCGGCGTCGACGACCCGCGCATCGCCGAGTATCTGAAGGAGCAGGGGTACGCGCAGGGTGAGATCGTG
Source organism: Dehalococcoidia bacterium (assembly GCA_965219875.1). Classification (GTDB taxonomy): domain Bacteria; phylum Chloroflexota; class Dehalococcoidia; order SHYB01; family SHYB01; genus DAOUKH01. The sequence continues at coordinate 1,285,236 of CBDCOW010000003.1, forward strand.
GACTCGCAGCCCATCTTCCGGGACATCCGGGTGGTCAAGACGCCGCAAGAGATCGAGATCATGCGGAAGGCGAACGAGATCAACCTCGCCGGCATGCTCGAAGTGAACCGGGCCGTCAAAGAAGGCGCGGCCTGGAACGACGCGCTCATCGCCCACGACATCTACCTCGCCAAGCACGACATCATGCGCACCGTGGGGGTGCGGATCAGCCGCGTGGGCAAGCTGGGCCTCTGCATGCTCCACCCCAAGGACTTCGAGGGCTACATGCCCAAGTCCGGCGACTTGGTGCGCTTCGACTTCGAGGGCATCTACGAGGGCTACTGGACGGACCTCGGCCGGAGCTTCGTCATCGGCGAGCCGAACGACTACCAGCTTCGCATCTACAACGCCATACTTGAAGCGCGCAACGAGGCGTTCCGCAACGCCAAGCCCGGCGTCTCGGCCAACGAGCTCTGCTCGACGGCCCTGCAGAACATCGAGAAGTTCCGCGTGAAAACGGAGACCTCCGGCATGGGCAGGCAGATGGCTTGGTCACACGTCATCGGCCTTGAGCTCTACGAGAAGTGGTGCTGGTATCCGCGGGGCGACTTCACCCTCGAAGAGGGAATGGTCTTCAACTACGAGACGCCCTACGCGCAGATCGGCTTCGGCGGGATGCAGCTCGAAGACACGTTCCTAGTCACCAAGGACGGGGCGGTCGACCTCTCGCCGATGAATCGGGAGCTGGTGTCGATCTAGGGCCTGTTCACGCGGGGAGGGAGCAGCGCCCTTGGGGCGCTCGCGCGCCTTGCGGCGCGCGCCCTCTCTCAGTCTCCCCCAGAGGGGGAGAGGCCGGAGGAGGGCGATTCGCGAATCGCCCCTACGGGCGGGGTCACGATGGCCGTCGATTGGTCGCGAGTCGGCCCCTGTGCGACACGCCCCCTTGACGGCCCGCGCCACCGCTGGTAGAGTAGCAATATCGAACGTATGTTCGGTGTTGCCTAGCCCCGTGTCGGTGGCCATCGGCCGCTAGCCCGCCCTTAGAGGGGGCGGAGACACTGCCTCTAACAGTGGAGGGGGCGGGCGGAAAAGAGCGGCCGCATCGGCCACCGGGACGGCCTGCTCGGAGCGCGCCCGAGCAGCCCTCCTATCCCGGGGGAGACCGTGATGCAACCGCTGCTTGAGCCTCCGGAAGGGGCTGTGCAAGGATCCCCGTGGGGAGGAGAGACCGAAGGCGGACGGGCGTCCACAAGGGGTGCCTCTACGGGAGCGGAGAGGCTTCCCGCGGGCTACGCTCTGGGTTCCGCGAGGCCGAGCTGGAGCCATATGCCCAGGTCGTCCATGATGTCCCAGTGCTCGATGAACTTGCCGTCGCGGATGCGGAAGATGTCCATGGAGCGTTTGCGTAGCTTCTTGCCCGTGGCGGTGAGGCCGAGATAGTCGCCGAGGTGGGTGGACTCGGAGCTGGTGCGCACCCAGACCTTGTCGCCCTCGGCGCAGATATCCTCGATGACGATGCGGCTGTCGGGGAAGGCCGCGGCGGCCTGGGCGAGGAACTGCTTGACGCCATCGATGCCCGGCTTGAGGTTGTCGCGGTCGGGGTGGTGGTGCACGTAGTCGGGCGAGAAGATCTCGTCGACGAGGTCGAGGTTCCAGCCGTTGAGGAGTTCCTCGAAGTGCCGCCGTACGAGCGCCTTGTTCTCCTCGATACCCATGTCTCTCCCCCTAGATGCGACTTTTGCTAAAAGCTTGGCGTGGAAGGGGACGGGCGCCCACTAGGGGCGCCCCTACGGGAAAGGGCTAGATTCCCGCTTTCGCGGGAATGACAGATACGCAAGGGCTCCTTAGAGCATGTGGGCGCCGCCATCGACCATGAAGGTCTGGCCGGTGATGTAGTCGGCGTCCTCGCTGCAGAGGAAGACGGCGGTGCGCCCGATATCGCGTTCGGGGTCGCCGATGCGGCGCATCGGAATCTGGGCGGCGCGCTGCTGAATCCACTCTTCGGGATCTTCGCCTTCGACGACCAAGGCGTTCTGGGGCGTGAGAGCGGAGGGGGAGATATTGTTGACGTTGATCCCGTACTTGCCCCACTCGACGGCGGCGGTGCGGGTGAGCGCCCGGATCGCCTCCTTGTTGGCATTGTAGTCGGCGGCGCCGGGCCAGCCGATGATGCCCATGATCGAGGCGAAGTTGATGATCTTGCCGCCCCGGTCCTTCATGTGGGGGAAGGCGGCCTTGCAGCAGAACCACGTGGCCCGCGCGCCGGTGTCGAACGACTCGTCCCACCACTCCTCGGGGATCGACTCGACCGGCGACCCCTGATGCGCCGACGAGGCCCCCGTCCAGCTCTGGGCTGCGTTCACCAGCACGTCCACCTGGCCGTAGCTCTCCACGGTCTGGGCGACCATGCGCTTCACCTGCTCCTCATCGGCGACGTCGACGGTGAGCGCCATGCCGTCGCCTTCGAGCCGGCGCACTTCCTCCATGGCGGCCTCGGCGGCGTCCTCATAGCGGTCGACGATGACCACCTTCGCGCCTTCCTTTACGAAGGCGCGGACGATCCCGCGGCCCAAGTGCCCGCCGCCGCCGGTGACGATCGCGACTTTCCCGTCCAACATGCCGACTGCCATAGTCCGTACCCTGCCTAGTTTGCGCCGGGGAGCACGCGGCCCGGCCATGCGCCGGTGTGCTCGCCGTCCTCGATGACGATCTCGCCGTTCACCATCACCGCCTTCACTCCCTGGGCGCGCTGGATGATGCGCTTTGCGCCGCCGGGGAGATCGGGCAGGAGCTCTCGGGGCAACGCGTCAAGGCGGTCGGCGTCGAACATCGCGATGTCCGCTGCCATACCCTCGGCGAGCACGCCGCGGTCGGTGAGCCCGAGTAGGTTCGCCGGCATCGAAGTAAGCCGGCGGATCGCCTCCTCGAAGCTCATCACGCCGACCTCGCCCACCCAATGCCGCAGGAAGAGCGCGATGAAATCGACGCCGCAATCCATGTCGAGGTGCGCTCCCGCGTCGGAAACGCCGGGCAGGCAGTAGGGCGACTTGATGATCTGCTCCACGGCGGCGGGGTCGCCGTTCATCATTCCCTTGAAGAGGAAGCGCGTTTGCAGGTCCTCTTCGAGCGCGAGGTCGAGGAAGTAGTCGACGGGATGCTTGCCCGCCTCGGCGGCAAGATCCAGGACGAGCCGCCCCTCCGCAGCCTTGTTCCGGGGGAGGTCCACGTTCTGCACCCGCATCAGGAGGTTGCGGTTGACCATCGCTCCCGCCGCGGGCGGCGCGTCGAACTCCTCACGGAGCTTGACGCGGTGCGCGGGGTCGGCGAGCAGGCGGCGCTTCGCGGCGTCGGGCTGGTTGAGTGTCTCGCGCCACACCGGGAACGCGTCGAACAGCGTGGTGCGGTTCAAGTTGAGTTCGAGGTCGAGGCTCTGGCACTTCGAGACGGCGTAGATGTTCGTCCCTTTGGCCGCGGCCTCCTCCATGAAGGCGAGAAGGTTCCGCCACTCGTCGGGCATGTCCCACCGGTGCTGGAACTGGTTCCAGATGACGGGCCGGCCGGTCTTGTCGCTCAGATCAACGAGGAACGCCCGGAACTCCGGCGAGATGTGCGACGCGCCGGGGAAGGGAGAGACGGTGATAATGCCGCGCCCCTTCTGGCGCAGCACCTCGCCCAAGGCGTAGACTTCTTCCGGCTCGGCCTTCTGGCTCGGCACGGCGCGCCCGTCGACGCCTCGCTGGAAGCCGGCCTTGAGCGTCGAGAGGCCCACCGCGCCCGCGTCCATCGCCGCGGCGAGGAGGCGCTGCATCTCGCTGATTTCGGCGGCCGTGGCCGCGCGGTCCTGCGAGTCGGGGCCCATGACGAAGTAGCGCAGCGGCGAGTGCGCCACCTGCGCGGCGACGTTGACGCCGAGTTTGCGGCCCAGGAAATCGAGATAGTCGGGGAAGCTCTCCCACTCGAACGGGACGCCCTCTTGCAGCACGTTCAGAGGCATCCCCTCGACGCGGGCCATCAGCCGGGTCAGGTAATCGACGTGCTCCGGCCGGGCCGGCGCGAGGCCGTAGCCGCAGTTGCCGGTGAGCACGGTGGTGACGCCGTGCCAGCACGAGGAGGTTGCGAGCCGGTCCCAGCAAAGCTGGGCGTCGTAGTGGGTGTGGGTGTCGAAGAAGCCGGGGGTAACCGTCAGCCCTTCGGCGTCGATCACGCGCTTGGCCGGGCCGCCCACGTCGCCGACGCCGGCGATGCGGCCCTCGCTCACGGCGACGCCGCCATAGCGGGCGGCCGCTCCCGTACCGTCCACGATGCGCGCGTTTTGAATCAGGACATCGACGGCCATGGCGTCCTCCTGCGCTCCCCCGGCGGCGCCGCGCGTATGGTAGCACGGACGCGCATCGGGCGCGGGCCTTAGGCGTCGGACGCTTCCTCAGGGAGCGGATACACCAACGTCGTCGGGTTGTTGGAGTACCAACCGAACCAGAACGCGTTGTTGGTGGGAATGCGGGCCAGGGCCGCCGAACCGTCCCCGGGCACCAGCGCGTCCTCCGTCACCCGCCAGGTGACGCCGTCGGAGTCGAGAATGGTGCGCGCGCCGAGCTCGCCGCCAAGCTCCTCTTGGAACGTGACGCGAACCCCTTCGCGGTCGGTCAGGTAGGCGCGCGCCCCGCCCTGCAGCGGGTCCGTTACGACGACGAGGCCGTTCTCGCCGATGGAATCGTTGAACACCGGCGCCTCCATGAGCGCTCGGAGGAGATAGGCCTTGGGGACGCCTCCCAGCAGGACGCCGAGGACCTGCGCCTTGGTCGCCAGCAACTCGCTTTGCAGCCAGACGGGGAACATGGTGTCCGAGCTATTGAAGTAGTCGAAGTAGATCGCGAAGGGGTCGTCTTCCGGCACGTAGAAGGCGGCATCGTAGACACCGGTGTCTACGTGCAGCACGGTCGTGTCGGGGTGACTCGCCTTCCACTCGCCCCACGTCGTCAGGGTAATGGGGAGTTTCTTGAGCTTGATGCCGCTGTTGGCGAGCGGTCCGACGACGGGCTCGCCGAGGAACTGGCGCCACAGCGTCTCCGTCGCCCGGTCGTACATGAGCTTATTGCTGCGGTAGAGCATGCCGGAGGTGCCGAACTCGATGCGCTGGTCCGATATCTCGGGGACGTTGGTGGAATACACGATTCCCGCGCCGCAGAGCGTTCAGTAGGCAAGGGCGAAGGGTTCGCCCCCCAGAGTGTCGTTGACCATTTCGTGGGCGTTGACGATGCGCAAGGGGTAGGCGCGGTGCTCGCCGTTAATGGAGACGCCGAAGACGCGGTCGCCGGGCGACAGATAATCGGCGTTGCCGGCCGAAATCGTCGGAGGATAGCGGAGGTCGGGGATGCCGTCCTTGCGGACGCCGCCCCAGGCGATCTCCTCGATGCGGATGCGCGCGCCCTCGCCGGTGCCCAAGAGGGCGGCCATGTCGGGGTCGATGCGGGCGAGGAGCTCCTTCTTGAACTCGACGTATTCGGTCGGCGGGGTGACCTCGTCATGGCTTCCCAGCCAGATGACCCATTCCCGCCACTGCCGGTGGGTGTACGACTCACCCGAAAGGGACTGCAGCGCCTCGATGATGGTCTCGATGCCGTTTGGATCGAAGTAGGTGGGAGTGAAGAACATTTCCAGCAGCACCGGGATGTAGCTCTGGTCGCCGCTGGCGCCCATCGTGGCGAAGGCGTCGATCTGGAGCAGGGCGTTGCTCCGAAGGCTGTCCCACATCAGTGCGTTGCGGTCGATCTCGATCTGGACTTCGGGAGGGTTGGTGGGACCGGGCGTGGACGTGGGCCGCGGAGTCGCCGTGGGCTCACTGGCGTCCGGGAGCGGCGACGCCGAGGGCGCTGCCGTGGGGGAAGCGCCGGTCGGCACGGCCGTGACGGTCGGCGCAGGGACTGCCGTCGAGCCGGCACCCTCCTCGACGGTCGGCGCGGGGGTCTCGGACGCGGCGGTGGGGCTAGGCACCGATGGCGGCGACGTGGGCTCCTCGCCGCCTGAGCAAGCGGCGGCGGCGAGCACCGCGGCCCCCGCCGCCATCACGATCTTGAGTCGCCATGTGCCTGCGTTTGCGTTCATTTCGATCCCTGCCTAAGGATACGCCCTTGGCCGCGTTCGGGTTTCCAAAGCACGGACGCGCATTGCGCGCGGCGTGCTAGGCGTTCGACGCTTCCTCAGGGAGCGGATACACCAGCGTCAGCGGGTAGTTGGAGTACCAGCCGAACCAGAACGCGTTGTTGGTGGGAATGCGGACCAGGGGGGCCGAGCCGTCGTCGGGTACGAGCGCGTCGTCGGTCACCCGCCAGGTGACGCCGTTGGAGTCGACGAGGGTACGCGCGCCGAGTGGGCCGCCGAGATCCTCCTCGAAGGTGACGCGGACGCCGTCGCGGTCGGCCAGGTAGGCGCGCGCGCCGCCATGCAACGGCTCCGTTACGACGACGAGGCCGTTCTTGCCGATGGAGTCGTTGAACACCGGCACATCCGTGAGCGCGCGGAGGAGATAGGCCTTGGGGACGCCGCCCAGCAGGACCCCGAGCACCTGCGCCTTGGTCGCCAGTGCCTCGCTTTGCAGCCAGACAGGGAACATCGTACGCGAGCTATTGAAGTAGGTGTAGTAGATCGCGGATGGGTCGTCTTCCGGCACGTAGAAGATGGACTGGTAGACGCCCGTGATCTGGCTCAGCACGGTCGTGTCGGGGTGGCTCGCCTTCCACTCACCCCACGTCGTCAGCGTAATCGGTAGCTTCTTGAGTTTGATTCCGCTGCTGGCGAGCGGCCCAACGACGGGCTCACCGAGGAACTGGCGCCAGAGCGTCTCCGTCGCCCGGTCGTACATGAGCTTATTGCTGCGGTAGAGCATGCCGGAGGTGCCGAACTCGATGGGCTGGTCCGATATCTCGGGCACGTTGGTGGAATACACGATTCCCGCGCCGCAGAGCGTTCAGTAGGCGAGGGCGAAGGGTTCGCCCCCCAGGGTGTCGTTGACCATTTCGTGGGCGTTGACGATGCGCAGCGGGTAGGCGCGGTGCTCACCGTTGATGGAGACGCCGAAGACGCGGTCAGTGGGCATGAGGTAATCGGCACCGGGGTCGTCGGCCGGAATCGTGGGCGGGTACCGGAGGTCGGGGATCCCGTCCTTGCGGACGCCGCCCCAGACGATCTCCTCGACGCGGATGCGGTCTCCTTCCCCGATCCCCAGGAGGGCGGCCATGTCGGGGTCGATGCGGCCGAAGAGCTGCTTCTTGAACTGGACGAACTCGGTCGGCGGGGTGATCTCGTCATGCATTCCCAGCCAGATGATCCAATCGAGCCAATCGCGGCGGGTGTACTCCTCGCCGGTAAGGGACCGCAGCGCCTCGACGATGGCCTCTACGCCATTCGGATCGAAATAGGTGGGCGACCAGTACCACTCGAGCAGCACCGGGATGTAGCTCCGGTCGCCGCTGGCGCCCATCGTCGCGAAGGCGGAGACCTGGAGCAAAGGTTCGTTCTCAAGGCTTTCCCACATCAGAGCGTTGCGGCCGGCCTCGATCTGGGCCGGCGGGAGCGTGGGACGGGGCGTGGCGATGGGCGCTGGGGCTGCGGTCGGCTCAACGACGGGTGGAAGCGGCGTTGGTGAGGGGCGCGGGCCCGCCGGAGAGGCGGCGGGCGTCAGGGTTGGCGCGGCGGTGGCGGCCGGCGAGGTGGGAACGGCAGTTGCCGCCGGTCCGGAAGACGGAGCGGTCGGCGCAGGAACATCGGTCGGGGAGCCACCCGCGTCCGGGGACGTTGTGGCGGTCGCTGACGGGGCGGTGGGGCTGGGCTCCGGCGGCGAGGGGCCCACGTCGCCGCCGGAGCAGGCGGCGACCGCGAGTACGGCGGCTCCTGCCGCCGTCACGATCTTGAGCCGCCATGTGCCTGCGCTTGCTTTCATCTAGACCCCGCCTAAGGGTACGCCTTTGGCCGCGTTCGGGTTCCCAAGGGCTGGTGCCCGCTTTACAAAGCACAGGTCGGGCCGTATAAAACAGCGTGCGCCAGCCTGGCTGGCGGCGACGCTTCCCTGGAGGCTTCCGTGCCCGACGTCATCTACGAGAAAAACCCCGAGGGTCACTACGCCGTCTTCACTCTGAACCGCCCCGAGCGCCTCAACGCCATCGGGGGCGGCGTGAAGGAAGCACTAGCGGCGGCCCGCGCCGACTTCGAGGCGGATAGCGAGATGCGCTGCGGCATCGTCACCGGCGCGGGGCGCGCCTTCTGCGCCGGGGCCGACCTGAAGGAGATGGCGGAGAACAACACGCGGCGGCGCAAGATTCAGGACGACTTCGAGGCGGGCGTCATTTCTCAGGCGGAACGCGACCAGGCGCTGGGGGTCACCTTTCCCAGCGATCTGAGCTTCTTCGGCTTTTCGCGGAGCTCGAAGCCGTTCGTCGCCGCCGTCAACGGGCTGGCCGTGGGCGGCGGCATGGAGCTTAGTCTCGATTGCGACATCCGCATCGCCTCGACGGAGGCCTACTTCGGCCTCTACGAGGTGAAGCGCGGGATCATCGCCGGCTACGCCGTGCAGCACCTGCCCCGCCTGATTCCGCTGGGCGAGGCGATGTACATGCTCCTCACCGGCGACCGGATCGCCGTCGAGGACGCGCTCCGCAACCGCCTGGTGCATGAGATCGTCGAGCCGGACCGCCTCATGCCCCGCGCCGTCGAGATCGCCGAGATGATCGCCGCCAACGCCCCGCTCTCCATTCAAGGCACGAAGGCGATGGCCTCCACCTGGCGCCTCATGGGAATGGAAGAGACGAAGCGGGTCGCCGACTGGGTCATGCGCTACCTCGGCGAGAGCGACGACTCCAAGGAGGGCCCGCTGGCCTTTGCTGAAAAGCGCGAGCCCCGGTGGACGGGGCGCTGACCCCGCGCCATAGGAAAGCCATTCTCTGAAAGGACCGCCATGCCCGATCTCGTCTACGAGAAGTTCCCCAAGCAGCACTACGCCACCTTCACCATGGACCGGCCCGAACGGCTGAACGCCGCGGGCCGCCGGCTCAAGATCGAGTGGGAGGAGGCGCTGCAGGACTTCGAGGCCGACACTGAGATGCGGTGCGGCATCGTCACCGGCGCTGGCCGCGCCTTCTGCGCCGGCGCCGACTTGAAGGAGATGGCCGAGGACAACGCCGCGCGCCAAGCCGTCGAGGCCGAGTATGCCGCCGGCGAGATCACCCTCGAACGCCGCGACGAACGCCTGCGGGAGCTTGCTCCGCCGCAGGTGGACAACTTCCGCATCTCATTCCACCCCAAGCCGTTCATCGCCGCCGTGAACGGCCTCTGCATCGGCGGGGGCATGGAGCGCACCATGGCCTGCGACATCCGCATCGCCTCGACGGAGGCTTACTTCGGCCTGTTCGAGGCCAAGCGCGGCATCCTCGCCGGCTACGGCATCATGCATCTGGCGCGGCTGATGCCCTACGGCGACGCCATGTACCTACTCCTCACCACCGACCGCATGAGCGCGGAGGAGGCCCTGAAGTCAGGTTTCGTCCGCGAGGTCGTCGAGCCGGAGCGCCTCATGCCCCGCGCCGTCGAGATCGCCGAGATGATCGCCGCCAACGCCCCGCTTTCCATTCAAGGCACCAAGGCGATGGCTGCCACTTGGCGGCACATGGGCATGGAAGAGGTGCGCCGCGCCAACGATTGGGTCGCCCGCTACGTCCTCGAATCGGACGACGCGAAAGAGGGGCCGCGCGCCTTCTCCGAAAAGCGCGAGCCGAACTGGACGGGCCGCTAGCTACCGGGCCTCCACCGCGCTCCGCTCCCACACGCCGGCGACCTCCGACGAGTCGACGACGTAGCCGTAGGCTTGGTCCATCTTACGCAGCGACAGTTCGTGCCGCTGCAGGTCGAAGTCGCCGCAGCAGTCGCCCACCGTCACCACGTAGAAGTCGGCGCAGAAGCCGTCGCGGGTCGTCGACTCCACGCACCCGTTCGTCGCGTCGCCGGTCATCAGCAGCGTCTTGATGCCGTTGCTGTGGAGGACCTGTTCGAGCCGGGTGCCCCAGAAGGCGCTGTAGCGGTGCTTGACGACGACGATCTCGCGGTCGCGCCCGTCGGGACGGATGTTGCCGTAGAAGTCGGCGCCCCACGTCCCCTCGAGGCACGACCCACCGCCGCGGGACTCGCCGCCGCCGCGCCGCCGCTGGTGGGCGATCCAAGGCGCCGACTGGTACTTGGCGTCCCCGATCATCTGCACGAACACGGTCAGGACGCCGAAGCGCCGGGCCGTCTCCAAGAAGTGTTCGATGTTCTCCAACATCGCCGGGATCAGCGTCATGTCGCTCCAAAACTGGGGCGCCACCTTCGCGATATGCCCCTCGGGGTGCACGAAGTCGTTCTGCACGTCCACGATCACAAGCGCCGTATGGCGCGGATCGACCTGCTCTTCGAGCGTAACGAGAATCTGGTCTTCGTCGAACATGTCCACCCTCCCGGCGCCGACTAGACGGGCGCCTCGCAGCGCCATTATAGGCGCGCCATTCCCTCGCCCGTCGGAGACCTGTGCAAACGTTAGAGGGAGCGGGCGCCCACAAGGGGCGCCCCTACGGGGAGGGATGGATTCCCCGCGTTCGCGGGAATGACGGGTAGGGACAGGAGGGAGCGGGTGCCCCCAGGGAGCGCCCCTACGGGAGGGATGGATTCCCGGTTTCGCGGGAATGACGGGTCGACGCGGCGCGATGTTGACATCAACATCACGCCGCCATAGAGTCGGAGGCGCAAGAGAATCCGTACCCGCCCACCGCAAGGGCCACCGGTCCGGGAGGCCACGATGCCTGTCTTCATCCTCATGAGCGAATTGACACCGGAGGGTCAGCAGACCCTGCACCGCCACCCCGAGCGCCTCTTCGAGGTGAACCGCGAAGTCGAGTCGTTCGGCTGCCGGATCATGGCTCAATACGCCGTTCTCGGCGGCTTCGACTTCGTGACCATCATCGAAGCGCCGGACACGAAGACCGTAGCGCAGCTCTCGCTCGACTTGGGCTCCCGCGGCACGATCTCGATCTCGACGATGCCCGCCATCCCCATCGAGGAGCTTCTGCTCCAACTCAAGGAGACGAAGAAGGTCGGCGAGGGGTAGGCCCGCGGTGGCGGCAAACGCCCCGCCGGCCGGGATCGCGGCGACGCTCGGGAAAGCCGAGCTCTTCGCGGGTCTCACCACGCCGCAGCTTCGCTCCATCGCGCCCCTCGCGAGGGGGGTCTCCTTCGAAAGTGGTGCCGTCGTCCTCCGCGAGGGCGACCCCGCCCGCTTCCTCTACGTCGTGGTCCGGGGGCGCATCGCTCTCGAAATGGCGCTCGAGGGGCCGCGAAAGCGCCGGCTCGACCCCGTCGTAGTCAGCGTCATGGGGAGCGGAGACGCCGTCGGCCTCTCCGCCTTGGCCCACCCCTACGTGCTGCGCCTCACCGCGACTGCCAAGGGCGCGTGCCAGGCCGTCGAAATCGACGCCGAGGCCCTCCGCGAGGCCATAGATTTGGACCACACCCTCGGCCTGCGGATCATGACGAACGCGGGCGCGCTGCTGTCGTCCCGCCTCACCATGACGCGCAAGGCGCTCATGCGCGAAGTCCACGCCCGCGCCGAGGGTTAGGCGTGGGGGCTTACCTCTCATGGGTTAGCGGGCCAGAGGCCAGGTCCTCCTCTCGGCCTATTACGAGGAGCGACAAACGCTAATTGCGCGTAGTTTACGGCGCCGTGGTATAGTTGGGCCGGATGGTCCGTGAGGGCCAGCGTGGGAAGGGCAGGCCTAGCCTGCCCTTCCCATTTCCGAGAGATCCCCTTCATTCAAGCAGGTACCTTCCATACTTGTTGACTTTGGATTCCAGCGCCTCATTGAGCCGATTCCCGAACGGTCCTGGTTTCCGGAACACCGGATTGCCTTTTTCGACTAGAGTCTTGAGCTTCTGCTCAGCGGCGGCGATATCCGCTATCTGAAGACCGGCAACATTATGGTCTTTCTTGCGGAAGAGCAGCCGTTCCTCAGGGAATGCAGTCCCGAACTCTTCGGCTGTGCATATCTTGGTTCCCCCAGCCCACATCTTCTCGTAGGCGGCCAGCACCTGACCATCCTCAACAGATCCTCTAGATTCCAGCATCACGTCGGCCGACGAACCTTGTAGCACCAGGAAACCTCTAACCCGAGAAAGCAAGACGTCGAGCCCATAGGTGTATGGGTTCCACGGATTCACCGGGTACCGTTGAAGGTGAACCTGCTTATCGATAACGACGGTGAATACCTGCATCCTAATGCCGCGCAGGAAGTCCAACAGGCTCTCCTCCCACTCCTGATTAACTCGCGGCTCGCGCAGCACGCCGAAGTGGGATTTCCTCTTGACAATGTGGCTCCGTACCAGAACCGGCGGAACATCGGGATCGTACCTGAAGAACTTGCGCTTCAGTAGTTCAAGCTGCGGTTGAACGGTATCAGCGTAGTGGGCCTTTGGGATGAGGACGCCGGTGATGCCGAGATACCGGCGCGACAAGTCCGCTACCCTCTTGTACGCATGGTCCCCCGACTCGTCTACGTACAGGCGGTACGCCATCCCCAAAGGTTGCATAGTTCATCAGGCTAGCGGTGCTGTGGCGGCTTTCGCAAGCCCCCTTTGTCGTACTAGTGGCGATATTTCAACCCATATCCTGTAGTTAGCTTCTCACTTCATCTACTCGTCGCGGGCGGATGTGCGGCTGTCCACCCCCCTCACGTGGCGCCCCGCCGCGTTTCACGCCATACTACGCGCGCGGCTTCGAGCCGCCGATGGAGGGACGCCATGACGACGACCGCCGACCGGAGGGGCGCCGCCCCCGCCTACACCACTCGCGACTACACCTCGAAGTACAAGGTGGTGGGCACGCGGCCCATCCGTCACGATGGGCTCGATAAGGTCACCGGACGGGCCAAGTACGGGGCCGACACGCTGCTCCCCGGGCTGCTGCACGCCAAGGTGCTGCGCAGCCCCCACGCCCACGCGCGGATTCTCTCCATCGACATCAGCAAGGCACTCGCGATGCCCGGCGTCCGGGCCGTGATGACCGCAGACGACCTGCCCATCATGCACAAGCGCGACCTCGGGTTCGCGAGGCTCCTCGGCGACCCCCGTATGAGCGCCGAGAGCGTGATCGCGAGCAAGAAGGTGCTCTACCAAGGGCACGCCGTCGCCGCCGTCGCCGCCATCAGCGCCCACGAGGCCGAGGAGGCGCTCGACAAGATCGAGGTCGAGTACGAAGTCCTGCCCGCGGTCTTCGACGTGCGCTCCGCGATGGCCGACGACGCCCCCATCGTCCACGAGACGCTGACGACGCGGTCGCTCCAGGCCCGCTTCACGCCGGGGACCGACACCGGCGTCAACAGCAACGTCGCCAGCCACCTGCGTTTCGAGCGCGGCGACCTCGAGGCGGGATTCGCCGAGGCGGCGCAGGTCTTCGAGCGCGAGTACACCACCAGCGCGGTGCACCCGGGCTATATCGAGCCCCACGCCTCGACGGCGTACTGGGCTCCCGACGGCAAACTCACCGTTTGGACCAGCACGCAGGGCCACTTCATGATCCGCCCCACGTTGGCCGATGTGTTCGACCTCCCCGCCAACCACGTGAAGGTCATCCCCACGGAGATCGGGGGCGGCTTCGGCGCCAAGCTCAACCTCCACCTGGAGCCGATCTGCGCCGTCCTCTCGCGAAAGACGGGCCACCCGGTGAAGTCCGCGATGACGCGGAAGGACGTCTTCGCGGGCGCGGGGCCGACCTCGGGGACGTACATGAAGGCCAAGGTCGGCGTGGACGCCGACGGACGCATCACCGCGGCACGGCTGCACCTGGCGTTCGAGGCCGGGGCGCTCCCCGGCTCGCCGGTGGGCGGGGCCGCCTCGACGGCCCTCGCGCCCTACAAGATCGACACCATGCTCGTCGACGCCTACGACGTCATCGTCAACCGCCCCAAGGTCGAGGCGTACCGCGCGCCGGGTTCGGCCCAGGGTGCCTTCGCCATCGAGACCCTGATGGACGAGATCGCCGAGGCCCTGGGCGAAGACCCGCTCGACTTCCGGCTGAAGAACGCCGCCAAGGAGGGCGACCGCGCCCCCACCGGCGTCACCCTGCCCCGCGTGGGCTGCATCGAGGTCGAGGAGGCGATGAAGCGTCACCCGCACTACTCGGCGCCGCTCGGCGGGCCCAACCGCGGACGCGGCGTCGCCGTCGGCTTCTGGAGCAACGGCGGCGGCGACTCGTCGGCCACCCTGAGCGTGAACGACAACGGCACGGTGAGCATCATCACGGGGTCGGTGGACATTGGCGGGACGCGCCCCGCCGTCGCAATGCAGGCGGCGGAGGTGCTCGGCATCGCCGCCGAGGACATGGCCCCCACCGTCGGCGACACCGACAGCGTCGGCTTCACGAGCTGGACCGGCGGCAGCCGCACCGCCTTCGCCACCGGCATCGCCGCCATCACCGCGGCGGAGAAGGTGCGGGACGAGATGGTCCGCCGCGCCGCGCTCCTCTGGGAGCTCCAACCGGAGGACGTCCGCTTCGAGGACGGCTTCTTCATCAACGGCAAAGACCCGAGCGAGCGGCTCAGCTTCAAGGAGATGGCCGCGCAACTGCCCAAGACGGGCGGCCGCGTCAGCGCCTCGGCCTCCACCAACGCCACCAAGGTCGGCCCCGCCTACTGCGGCCACATCGTGGACGTGGAGATCGACCCCGAGACGGGGAAGGTCCAAGTCCTCCGCTACACCGTGGTGCAGGACGTCGGCCAAGCGGCGCACCCCAGCTACGTCGAAGGGCAAATGCAGGGCGGCGCGGCGCAGGGAATCGGCTGGGCGCTCACCGAAGAGTACGTCCTGGACGAGGGAGGCGGGATGCTGAACGCCAGCTTCCTCGACTACCGAATGCCAACCTCCTACGACCTGCCCATGATCGACACCGTGTTCGTCGAGGTCCCCAACCCCGGCCACCCCTTCGGGTTGCGGGGCGTGGGCGAGGTCCCCGTCGTGCCCCCGGCGGCGGCTATCGCCAACGCCGTCTACCAGGCGACGGGCGTCCGCATGCGCCGGCTCCCCATGTCTCCCACGAACGTCCTCGAGGCCCTCCGCCCCGCGGAGTAAAAGAGCGGGCGATGACGCCGGACACACCGTACATTACCGCTGAGGCCCGCGAGGGGATCGGGGCGGAGCGGGTCTACGTCAGCGACGCCGTGTCGCGCCGCCACATCCTGGAGTACATCGTGGGCGTGGGCGACGACGAGGCCTACGCCGCCGCCCAGGCCGCTAGCGACGAGGACCTCGTCGCCCCACCGATGTTCCATGCCGCCGCCACGCGGCCGGTCGTCCCCGAGTCCTCCTTGGCGGAGGACGGCCAGTACATCGGGTTCGCCGTAACGGGGATCGTGGGCAGGACGCTGGCGGGGTCGCAGGAGACCGAGATCTTCGCGCCGGTGCGCGTCGGCGACGTGATCACCGAGCGGGAGCGCGTCGCCGACATCGAGGAGAAGCACGGCCGCAGCGGCAAGCTAATCTTGGTGACGCTGGCGTCCGACTACACCAACCAGCGCGGCGAGCTCATCGCCGGCGGCACGTCCGTCCTCATCTTCCGCTAGGCAGCGCTAGTCGAACGTCAGCACGGTGCGGGTGACCGCGCCGGTCTTCATGTCGTCGAAGGCGGCGTTGACGTCGTCGAGCGTCCGCTTCTTGGTCACCAGTTCGTCGAGCTTCAGGCGGCCCTGGCGGTAGAGGTCGAGGTAGGCCGGCATATCGAGGCGGAAGCGGTTCGACCCCATCCGGCTGCCGACGAGCCGCTTCTCCGTGATGAACGCCGCCGCGGGCAGGTCGAGGCGGGCGGTCATGGGGAAGAAGCCGATGAGCACGGCCGTCCCTCCCACGGGCCGGACGCACGCGAACGCCTGCTCCGCGGTGGTGGCGTTGCCGATGGCCTCGAAGGCGTAGTCGACACCCGCGCCGCCGGTGATCTCCTTGATCGCCTCGACGGGGTCGGTCTGCGAGGCGTCGACGGTGTGGGTCGCACCGAACTCCTTCGCCGTCGCCGTCTTGTACTCGTTGATGTCCACCGAGATGATCGTGCGCGCCCCCGCGATGTAGGCGCCCTGCGCCGCGGCGAGCCCCACGCCGCCCGCGCCGAAGACGGCCACGGTCGACCCGGCCTCGACTTTCACCGTGCGGAGCGCCGCGCCGAGCCCCGTCAGAATGCCGCAGCCGATCAGCGCCGCGGTCTCCAGCGACAGGTCGTCGTCGACCTTCAGCAGGCCCCGCTCGGCGATGACCATACGCTCGGCGAAGCTGGCCACGTTGGTGAACTGCGCGACGGGCGCGCCGTCCTTGCTCAGCCGCGGAGGCTGGTCCGGCGCACGTTGCTGCCGGTTATCGCAGAGGTACGGATAGCCGCGCAGGCACGTCTCGCATTCGCCGCACCAGATCGAAGGGCAGACGATTACGTGGTCGCCCGGCTTCACGTAGGTCACGTCGGAGCCCACTTCCTCGACGATGCCGGCGGCCTCGTGCCCCAGCACCATCGGCCCGCGCATCCCTGGAATGAAGCCGTCGATGATATGCGCGTCGCTTCCGCAGACGCCGCTGGCGACGGTACGGACGATGGTCTCCTTCCCGATAGGGTCGTCGATCTCGATATCCTCAATGCTGAGGGGAGCGTGGGCCTCGTGGAAGAGGGCTGCTTTCATGTCGGTTTCTCCATTTCGCTGCTCGCGCGGGGCGCGGCGCTAGACCATGTACACGCCGGCGTTGGCGTGCAGCGTTTGCCCTGCCAAGGCGTAGTTGGGACACGTCGCGGCGTAGACGATGACCTCGGCGACCTCCTCGGGACGGAGCGGCCTGCCGAAGGGGAAGCCTCGCAGCTGTTGCTCGAACAGCTCCTCGGGTGGACCGTCTTCGCCGCCCATGTTGGTGCCGACTACGCCCGGCGCGACCGTCGTGGCCACGATGTTGTGGGGGGCGACCTCCCACGCCAGGACCTTGGTGAAGGCGATCACTCCCGCCTTGGTCGCGGAGTAGACCGCGGTCCCCTTCAGCGGCTGCAGGGCGCCGCCCGACGAGACGTTGATGATGCGTCCGCCTCCCACCCGTTTCATCGCGGGGATAACCGCCTGGCACATCATTATCAGCCCGCGCAGATTGATCCCGATGATGCGGTCCGCCCCCTCTTCCGTTATCGCCTCCACGCGCTCGCGGACCATGACTCCCGCCACGTTGGCCAGTACGTCGATGCGCCCCAGCGACGCCTCGGCCTCCTGCATCAACGCCTCGGCGCCGGCCTTCTTCGACACGTCGGTCGAGATGAACACCGAGCGCCGGCCCGTCTCGGCTTGTATCGCTTCGACCGCCTCCCCGCCCCAGTCCTCACGGATGTCGGCGACGACGATGTCGAAGCCCTTGCGCGCGAGCCCCAGGGCGGTGGCTCGGCCCATCCCCCAGGGGCGTGCCGCGCCCGTCACGATCGCGACTTGGTCTGTCATACAGTTGCCTCCCGGCGGCGCGAGAACGCGCCACCGGATAGTAGGAAGGCGAACGGCGCGGCGTCAAGGAAGCGGCATTCCACGCCTCCCCTCTCTGGAGACCTTTTCGTAACCGGGGTGACTGACCGCGAGGGTGGCGGGCTTCGATATCCCGTGGCGGTTGCGAGGGGCCCCTCATCTCAATCTTCTCCCGTGGGGAGAAGAGGCAAGACCTCCCGGCCCCACCCATGCTTGCCCGCAGGCGGGTTGCGCAAAGGTCTCTGTTGGGAGAGGGTAAGACGCCCCCCTCCGCCCCGCCCCTCCGACGCGCCCTTCCGGCGCGTGCCCTCTTTCAGTTTCCCCCAGAGGGGGAAAGGCTTAAGGTGGGCCCCCCAGAGGGGACGAGGCCGGAGGGGAGGCGGCGCGCGCCGGGGAAGGAGCGCGCCCTTTGGGGCGCCCGCGCGCCGGTTAGTCGAGGCCCGTGGGGAACGTGGGGGGGCCGGAGGCGTCGTCTTCCTTGCCCGCGAGGCGGTCTTTGAGATCGCGGAGGCCCTTGGACATCGAGCCCTGGAAGTGACTGACCTCGTTGGCGAGCGTCGCTTGGAAGTAGGTGCTGAAGGAGCCGATCTCGCGGAACTTCCGGAACCGCTTGCGCAGCATGCTGAAGCTGAACCCTGTCTGCACGTCGAGGAGCGACTGTACCAGCATCCGTTCGAGTTGGCGCGCCGCCGCGTCGAAGTTCGTGTGCGCGCCGTCCTCCGGCTCCGGGACGACAACGTCGACGATGCCGAAGGTCCGGCAGTCGTACGCGGTCAGCTTGAGGGCCTCGGCGACCTCCTCGACCTTGTCGGGGTCGCGGTAGAGGATCAGGGCGGCCGCCTCCGGGGTGATCGGGGTGAAGATCGCGTTCTCCAGCATCAGGATACGGTCGGCGACGCTCAGGGCGAGGGCGGCCTCGCTGCCCCCCTCGCCGATGATCACCGAGATGACGGGCGTCCTGAGGTCGGACATGCTGCTGATCGTTTCGCCGACGGCGGCGGCGATGCCCTGCTCCTCGGCCTCGATCGTCTGCAACACGCCGGGGGTGTCGATCAGGGTAATCACGGGGAGCTTGAAGCGCTCGGCCATGTGCAGCGCGCGCTGCGCCTTGCGGAGACCCGCCGGGGTCACGCGGGCGGCCCCGGCATCGTCATCGCCGTCACCGCCCCGGTCGTTGCCGATGACCATGACGGCCTCGCCGGCGAGATAGCCCATACCAATCATCATGCCTTGGTCGTCGGCGTTGACGCGGTCGCCATGCAGCTCGACGAAGTTGGAGGTGACCCGCTCGACGAAGTCGCGAGCCGTGGGGCGTTGCTCGTGCCGCGCCAGTTGCAGGCGCTCCCAGGCCGGCGCCTGCGGGGCCTCCTGGGCCTGGAGGCGAGCGCGGTTGGCGATGGTGAGGCGGAACTTCACGCTGAACAGGTCGAGCAAGAGCGCCAAGTGCTGCTTCAAGTTCTGCCGGTCGACGATGGTGTCGACGGCCCCGTGCCGCTGGTAGAACTCGGCGGTGTGATAGTCCTTGGGGAGGCGCTCCTTGCCGGAGGCCCGCTCAACGACCTTCTTGGGCACGAAGCCGACAAGGGCGCCGGGCTCGGCAATGATTACGTCGGCCATGCTGGCCGCCGAGGAGAAGAGGTAGCTCGACGCGGTGCTCGCCAGCACCGCGATGAAGGGGACAGGCTTCTTTCGCAGCCGCTTGAGCGTAGCCACGACCTTCGCCATCTGCATCAGCGAAAGCATGCCCTCGCGGATGCGCGGCGTTCCGCCGGATGCGACCAGGACGAAGGGAATGCGCTGCCGCAGCGCAGCCTCGGCGGCCTGGGCGATCTTCTCGCCGACGGCGCTGCCGATGCTCCCGCCCATGAAGCCGAAGTCGGTGACCGCCAGCACGGCCTGAATCCCGCCGATGTTGGCCGTGCCGGTCACCACGGCCTCGAGCAGGCCGGTGACGCTCTGCGCCTGGGAGAGCCGGTCGCGGTAGGAGAGGTGGTCGGAGAAGGAGAGCGGATCGAGCGGGACCAGCGATTGGTTCATCTCGCGGAAGGTCCCGGCGTCGGTCAGTAAGCTAATGCGCCGCAGGGCGGGGAGGTTGTAGTGGAACCGGCACTGAGGGCATACGCGGTAGCGCGTGTAGGCGGGTGCGCGCGCGACATCGGCCCCGCAATGCAGGCAGCGGTCGGTATCCTCCGCCGGCTCCTCGGCCAGCGCCTCCGCGGAGAGGATGTCGGTCTCTTCCGCCATTGCCCCGCCCCTTGTTGCCCGCCGGCTAGGCGGCGGGCTCGATGAGCCCCTCCTCCTCAAGCATTTCGATGAGGCTCTGGGCCTTATTATAGCCAATCCTCAACCGGCGCTGAAGGAGTGAGGGCGAGACATTTGAGGCGTGCTCCGCGAGCGCCTTGGCCTCTTCGTACAGGGGGTCCATAGCCTCGTCCTCCGCGATGAGCTCGCTGAGCGACGGCGGGGCGAAGGGCTTGGCCTCCGGCGGCCCGTCCGGCGCGGCGGGGCCGGGGCCCGACGATGGCGGCTGCGCGGAAGGCGGCGGAGTCGGGGACGCGGCCCCATCCCCGCTCTCGACCCGCACGTGCGCCGGTTTGTTAGTGGTGTTCTGACTGTTCCAGGCACGGATGATGCGTTCCAGCTCGCGGTCGGAGACGAAGACGCCCTGTACCCGCTTCGGCTTCGGCGCGTCCTGCGGCAGGTAGAGCGAGTCGCCCTTGCCCAACAGCTTCTCGGCGCCGCCGGTGTCGAGGATGGTGCGCGAATCGGTTACGGAGGAAACGGCGAAGCTCATGCGGGTGGGGAAGTTCGCCTTAATCAGCCCGGTGACGACATCGACCGAGGGCCGCTGCGTGGCGACGATGAGATGAATGCCGGTGGCGCGCCCAAGCTGGGCAAGGCGTGTTAGGGAGTGTTCGACGTCGTAGGGGGCGGCCATCATCAGGTCGGCGAGCTCGTCGATGGCGATGACGATGTAGGGCAGCGGATCGACGACGCGGTCGTTGTTGTTGTAGGACACGATGTTGCGCGCCCCAATCGAGGAGAACTTCTTGTACCGCTGGTCCATCTCGTTGATAGCCCAGCGGAGCGCGGAGACCACCTTGTCGACGTCGAGGATGACCGGCATGAGGAGGTGCGGCAGGCTGGCGTAGGGAGCCATCTCGACGCGCTTGGGGTCGACGAGGATCAGGCGCAGGTCTTGGGGCGTGGCCTGCATCAGGAGGCTGGCGAGCAGGGCGTTGATGCTCACGCTCTTGCCGCTGCCGGTCGAGCCGGCGATGAGGATATGGGGCATCTTGGCGAGGTCGGCGACTTCGTGATCGCCGCCGCTGCCCTTGCCCAGCGCCACGGCGAGCTTGGTCTTCGCCCGCATCTTGGCGAAGATCGGCGACTCAATGACGCCGCGCAGGCTCACGAACTCGAACTCGGCGTTCGGTACTTCGATGCCGACCAGGGGCTTGCCCGGTATCGGCGCTTCGATCCGGATGCTCGAAGCCGCGAGGGCGAGCGCGAGGTCTTTGTCCAAGTTCGCGATGGCGTCGACCTTGACGCGCGTCCGCGAGACCTCCTCCCGCCGGACCACGGGGCGGCCGTGTTCATCGAAGATCTGCTTGCCGTCGGCGTCTTTGAGGCGCACTTCCTTGAAGCGCCGCACCCAGCCGGGCTCGAGGCCGAACTGCGTCACGGCGGGGCCGGGGTTGATCTCGACTACCTTGGCCTCGATGTTGTAGCTCGCGAGGGCCTCTTCGATGGCGCGGGCCTTCGACTCGTTATCGATGCCCGACGGGCCCATGACGGGGGCGTGATCGAGGGACTCGACGGCGGGCAGCCGCCAGTCTCCCGCGGTCTCGCCCAAGTACGACGATGCGTCCACGCTGATCGATGGCGCCGGCGTGTCCAGCTCATCGATCTCGTCCTCGTCATCAAAGCCGTCTTCGTCATCAAGGAAGCGAACGTTATCGAGATCGTCGTCCTCGTCATCGAGGGCGTCCATCTCCTCGAGCAGGTCTTCCATGTCGGCGATGAAGGGATCGGAGTCGCGCACGCGCTCGGCGGCGCGGGCCTCCTCGTTGGCGACGGCGACGTACTCGCCGCCGTCGTCCTCGTCGGAGAAATCGGTGACGGGCGGGGGCTCGAATGGTGCATCGTCCTCAGTGGGGTCCGGGAGAGGCGACGCGACGGGCGGACGGTCATCGAGCGGCACGGCGGGTGGCGTGTAAGAGGACGCATTGGCCGACGCCTGCGGCCGGGCGGCGGGCATCGGCGTAGGTGGGGCGTCGGCGAACAACGGCGGTGGCGGAAACGGTCGCGCCTCGGCGGGCGCTGGGCGGCCGCTGCGATCGATGACGTCGGCGGCGGTGATGGGGGGCCTACTCCCGCCGCCGTTTGCCGTCCAGGACGGCGCGGAAGGACCGGGCGCGGCAGCGGCGCGGCGTTGCCGGCGGCGCTCCGCGGCTTCGGCGGCGGACTCCCCGACGGTTCGCGCGGCGTTCGCGGCGAGCCCCCCGGCGGCGGCGGTCCCACGTGCGGCGTAACCCGCTACGGCGCGCGAGACTTGGGGAGAAAGGAGCACGAGACCGACAAGGCCCAACCCGATAAGGCGGAGCACGCCGACGGCAGCGCGTTCGCCGATGATGTCGGCACCGAACGAGCCGCCGAGGCCAACCTCGGAGAGCGTTCCCGTTTCAGGCAGATAGAAGGCCAGCGCGCCCCAGGCGGTGAAGCCAAGGAAAAGGACGCCAAGGAAGCGGAACCAGTGGGCGCCGAGCACACGGGGCCGGAGCAGGACGGCCACCACGAGCGCGGCCATCGCCACCGCCGCCGAGGCCCCGTAGCCGATGGTCTCCCAGATTGTCTGAACTTGCCACGTCACCAGGCCGGCAATCGCTGCCGCCGCCGCAACGACGAGGAGCAGCGCGATTTTCGAGCTTCGGAGCCGGCGCGTGAAGGACGCCCTCGACTTCGGAGCGCGGCCGGCGGCCGGCCGGGGTCGGGCTTTCGTCTTGTTGGCCATCTATGCCTCCACCGCGACCGGCAGAATCGTGGGCCGACGTTTTATTTTCTTCAAGAAGTACTGCCGCAGCGCCTCGCGCGCGACCTCCTCGGCGTCGCCGTTGGTGAGCGGTCCTCGCGCGTCCTCGATGGCCTCGGCGATGACCTCGATGGCCTCGGCGATGACGTCGGGCGCCTCATCCGTGTCGAGCACGCCGTACGACCAGACGTTGGCCGCGCCGGCCATGCGGCGCGTCTTGCCGTCGATGGGAACGACGGCGACGACGACGCCGTTGCGGGCCAGGCGCTTCCGATCGGCAAGCACCGGGCTGTGTGGACTCCACCGGCCGTGTCCATCGACGTAGATCGGGCCGGCGTCGACGGACGGCGCGCGCTTGACCCCGCCCGCGCTTAGCTCGACAACGTCGCCGTCTTCGAGAAGGAAGATGTTCTCTTCAGGCACGCCCATCGATTGCGCGAGGCCGGCGTGGGCCACGAGGTGGCGGTACTCGCCGTGGATGGGTGTGAAGTGGCGCGGATTGGTGAGGCTGAGCATCGTCTTAAGCTCTTCCCGCGCGGCGTGGCCGTGGACGTGCACCTGTGCGATGCGGTCGTAGAGGACGGTCGCGCCGAGGCGGGTCAGGTTATTGATCGTGTCGTTGACAAGGCGCTCGTTGCCCGGGATAGGACTCGCCGAGATGATCACGGTGTCGCCGCGGCGAATCTCCACGTCGCGGTGATCGCGGCGGGCCATGCGGACTAGGGCCGAGGTCGGTTCGCCCTGTGCGCCCGTAGTGACCAGCAGCGCGCGCTCGGGCGGCAGGTTGTTGATCTCCTCGACGCGGCCCCGCGCTCCTTGGGGAATATCGAGATAGCCCAGGTCCATCGCCATCGCGCAGTTGTCGACCATGCTGCGGCCCACGAAGGCCATGCGCCGCTTGTGCTTGACGGCGGCGTCGGCGACCTGTTGCACGCGGGCGATGAGCGAGGCGAAGGTGGCCACGATGACGCGGCCTTTTGCCTCGCCGATAACCCGGTCAAGCGTCTCGCCGACGATCTTCTCCGACGGGGTATAGCCCGGCCTGTCGGCGTAGGTGGAGTCGGAGAGGAGCAGATCGACCCCCTCGGCGCCCAAGCTCGCCAGCTTCCCTAGGTCGGAGGCGCGCCCATCGGCGGGGGTGTGGTCGAACTTGAAATCGCCGGTGTGGACCATCAGGCCGCTGGGAGTGCGGACCGCCAGCCCCATCGCGTCGGGGATGCTGTGGCAGACGCGAAAGAACTCGACGTCGATCCGCCCGAACTTGACGTGGTCGCCGGCGTTGATTTCGTTGACGGAGGCCTTCTTGAGCAGGCGGCGCTCCCGGAGCTTGACCTTCACCAGCCCCGCCGCGAGGGTCGAGGCGTAGACCGGAACGTTGACGTCGCCGATCAGGTAGGGGATCGCGCCGATGTGGTCTTCGTGGCCGTGGGTGACCATCACGCCGCGCAGCTTCTCTCGCCGCTCAAGGACGTACGAGAGGTCGGGGATGATGACGTCGACGCCGGGGGCGTCGGCTCCGGGGAACATGACGCCGGCGTCGATGACGATCATGTCGTCGGCGTTTTCGACGACGAGCATGTTCTTGCCGATCGCGCCGAGACCGCCGAGCGGAACGATGCGAAGATCAGACTTGCCCATCAACCATCCTCCCGGCCGCCGCGCCGTTGACCCGGCCGCCTAAAAGAGGCCCAGCTGCTTCGGCTCCGGCTCCGCCGGCTTGACCTCCGCGGTCTGCGCGAGGATCTCCGGTATTTTCTTGAAGTCCGTTTCTATGGTGGCGCGGAGCGACTGCTGATAGAGCGCCGCCGCGGGATGGTGCACGGGCAGGACGGTCCGCCCTTCCACCCGGCGCGGCTGGCCGTGGGCCTTGCTGATGGCCGCCCCGGGAAGGAAGCGCTGCAGCGAGTGCCGCCCCAACGTCACGATCACCTTGGGGTCGATAAGCTCGATCTGACCCGTCAGCCATGGATCGCAAGCCTCGGTCTCCTCGGGGAGCGGGTCGCGGTTGCCCGGCGGGCGGCACTTCACCATGTTGGCGATGTAGACATCCTCGCGCTGCAGCCCGATCACGGCGATGAGCTCATCGAGGATTTGGCCCGCGGGGCCGACGAATGGCCGTCCCTGCTGGTCCTCGTTATAACCGGGGCCCTCGCCAATGAACATCACGTCGGCGGAGGCGTTTCCCTCGCCGGGCACCACCTGCGTTCGTCCCTTGGCCAGCCCGCAGGAGGTACAAGAACGGGCGGCGGAGCAGAGGGCTTCGAGCGAGGAGAAATCGGCCATATTCAGAACGGTTTGAAACCTATTTCTATCTTTCAGACTAGCATGGCCCTGCTTATGTCGTCAACCGTCGACAGAACCTCTCCCCCTTTGGGGCCTTTGCGTAACCGGGGCTGACTGGCGCGAGGGTGGCAGGCTTCGATGGCCCATTGGTGGTTGCGAGGGTGCCCCTCATCTCAATCTTCTCCCGTGGGGAGAAGAGGCAAGACCTCCCGGCCCCACCCATGCTTGCCCGCGGGCGGTTGTGCAAAGGTCTCCCTTGGGGGAGAACACCTCAAGTCTCTCCCTCCGGGCCGCACTGAGAGCTCACACGGCAGTGTCATTCCCTCCTTGCCCATGCCCACCCTCCTTTCCTACCATGATCCCATCGCTAACCCTTGGACGACACACCCTATGACCCTCCCGTACGAACCCGAATCGTACCGTCCATCTACCAATCAACCGACCGATGACCAAGCACCCAATACCGCAGCCCCCGCGCCGACCGGCGAGCGCGTCCCTCGCTTTGCGCTCTTCGCGGCA
This sequence comes from Dehalococcoidia bacterium, assembly GCA_965219875.1. GTDB lineage: Bacteria > Chloroflexota > Dehalococcoidia > SHYB01 > SHYB01 > DAOUKH01. Next base: position 1,310,580 of record CBDCOW010000003.1, read on the forward strand.
TGCCCCAAGTGCGGCGGGCAGTACGAGCGGGAGGGCGACCTCTGCATGTGCTTCCAGTGCAGCTTCGAGTGGGACGTGCTCGACGCCATCGAGGACGTGCTGAGCCGCGCCTTTCGGCGCTACCCCGGCCTGGCGCCCGCCGCTCGCCTTCACGACCCTCCTGAACTCTTCTCAGACACGCCGGTCGAACCGGCGGCCTAGCGCGATTGGAGATCATTGGGGCGCAAGAGGGACTCGACCACGCCGACAAAGTCCGCCTAGTCAAGGACAAACTCCACGCCGCCTTCCGGCATCCCCGCCGCGATTACCGGCTCAACACCCGCGAACCTGTCGAGATCGGCCTGGCATACACCGAGCGCGCCGTCGACGCGGGCGAGCTCTGGTACGCGCTCGGGCGCTGCACGCCGCGCCAGCAGCAGACGCTGCGGTTGTGGCTGGGCAGGAAGATTCTGCCGCAGGAGCGGGTCGCGCTGAGGCTGGGGGTGAGCCCCACCACCGTCAAGCGCGACATCAAGGCCGCGTTGGAGACGATGCTGGCCTCGATCTGGGACGAGTGACCGGCGCCTAGCGTCCGCGCTCCAGCCGGTCGATGAGGTACGCCGGGAGGCCGGCCTTCCGCATCCGCTTCTGCACCTGCGCGATGTCGTAGGCGGCGCGGCGGAAGGTGGCCGTCTTCGCTTCGAGGTCGAGGACTGCATAGGCGGCACGGGGGTCGCCGTCGCGGGGCTGCCCCACGCTGCCGGGGTTGATGATGGCCCGCCCGGATGGCTCGACCGGCCCGCCCAAGCCGGAGATGGCGGTGAGCGTTCCACCGGGGGCCGGCTCGACGATCACCAGCGGCGCATGCGAGTGCCCCACCAGGCACCACTCCGTCTCGAAGCAGCCGAAGCTCTCCAGCGCCACGCGGGCCGAGACGACGTACTCCCAGACCGGCTCGCGGGGGCTTCCATGCGCCAGCGTCACATCATGCCGTGCAGTCCGCGTCGGCAGCGATCCCAGCCAGGCGCGGTCGGCCTCGGAGAGCACAGTCCCCGTCCACAGGTTCGCCTGGGCCGCGTAGGGATTGAAGTCGTCGATGGGGATCGCGCCTATGGCGCCGAGGTCGTGGTTCCCCGAGAGGGAGACGGCGCACCGGGCGCGGATGATCTCGACGCACGCGCCGGGGTCGGGGCCATAGCCCACAATGTCGCCGAGGCACCACACCTCGTCCACGCCTGCGGCATCGACCTCCGCCAGCACGGCCTCGAGTGCCGGCAGGTTGGCATGGACATCAGACACGACCGCCACCCGCATCGCGCCAGTCTAGCACCCACGAGGCCGCCCCGCCGCGCTGCTTGCCCGGCCCGTGGGGCCGGTGCTAGGCTGGCCGCGCTCCGCTTTCCTGAAAGAGAGGCTTGCTTGGCGTCGGCGATTCTGCGCGGCATTCGCGTGCTGGAGCTTGGGGACTACGTCTCCGCGGCGTTCGGGGCGCGGCTGCTCGGCGACTACGGCGCGGAAGTCATCAAGATCGAGGCGCCGGGCGCCGGCGACACGGCGCGCCGGCACGGGCCGTTCCCGCAGTCGGGCCCCGATCCCGACGCCAGCGGCCTGTTCATGTTCCTCAACCGGGGCAAGCTCAGCGCCACGGTCGACCTGACCAAGGCCACGGGCCGCGACCTCACCCGCGACCTCGTCCGCACCTGCGACGTCGTCATCCACAACTACCTGCCCCAAGAGCTCGACGCCCTCGGCCTCGACTACGGGGCACTCCGCACGATCAACCCCGGCGTGGTGCTGACCTCGGTCACCGTCTTCGGTCACGAGGGGCCGTACAGCGGCCACAAGGCGTACGCCCTCAACGGGAGCTGCGCCGGCGGAGCCGCCCATCGCATCGGCGACCCCGACCGTTACCCCCTGGCGATGCCGTACAGCCGCGCCGACCTGTGGGGAGGCCTCAACTCGTCGCCGGCCGTCATGCTCGCGCTGCTGGCCCGCCGCCGCGACGGCCCCGGCCAGCACGTCGACATCGCGACCGCCGACGCCATGAACGACTTCGGCAACGGCGGCGACATGATCGCCTACGCCGCCGACGGGTACGAGACGCGCCGCCACGGGATGCACACCCCGATCAGCTACCCCTACAGCGTCCTGCCCTGCAAGGACGGTCACGTCTCGATGATCCTGGGCAACGAGCACCACTGGCAGCGCCTGCTCGACATCATGGGGCGGCCCGAGTGGACGAAAGACCCGCGATTCCAGAACCGGAGCGAGATCGGCGCGCTGCACGCCAAGGAAGTCGACGAGCACCTCAAGGAGTTCATCGCGGGGTTCACCAAGGACGAGTTCTGGAAGATGTGCCGCGATAACAGCCTGCCGTGGCACGCCGCGCAGACCATTGAGGACGTGCTGGCGTGGGACCTGCTGGAGGGCCGCGGCTTCTGGCGCGAGGCCGAGGACGGCGCGGGACGCCGATGGCGCCTGCCGGGGCCGCTCTTCGCCGCGGCGGGCCTTGGCGACGACGGCCCCGACGCTCCCGCCGTGCGCGCCCCCCGGCTCGGCGAGCACAACGGCTACGTGCTCGGTGGACTGCTGGGGCTGAGCGGGGACCAAGTCGCCCACCTGCGGCGGACGGGAGTCGTCTAGTGGCCGGCGCACGCTATCCCCTGGACGGCTACCGCGTGGTCGAGATCTCGCAGATTTGGGCCGCGCCGCAGCTCGCCTCGTCGCTGGGCGACATGGGCGCCGAGGTCATCCGCGTCGAGTCCCTGGTGAGCACCGACGTGGCTCGCATCGGCGGCGGCGGCAAGAGTGAGTACCGCCTCCTGCTCGACTACCAGCGCCACGCCCGCAGCCGCGCGGCCTACGTCACCCTCAACATTCGCGACCCGGAGGGCATGGCTTACTTGCACGACCTGCTCCGCACCGCCGACATCTTCGTCTGCAATCTCTCGCCGCGCGTCCTCAAGAAGCTCGCGCTGACCTACGACGACGTGCGCCGCCTGCGCCCCGACATCGTCATGGTCACCATCTCGGCGGCGGGGCAGGACGGCCCGTGGAGCGACCTCGTCGCCTTCGGCCCCGCGATGAACGCCGTCGTGGGCAGCGACCTACTCGTCGGCTACCCGGGCGACGACGTCTTCATGTCGTCGTATTGGGACCCCGACCCGGCGATGGGTATGGCGGCGTCGTACGCCGTCTTCCTCGCGCTCTACCGCCGCGAAGAGACCGGCGAGGGCCGGCACATGGACATGAGCTTCGCCGAGTTCCTCACCGGAATGCTCGGCGAGCCCATCCTTGAAATGCAGATGACGGGGCGAAACCCAACCCCGCAAGGGAACCGGCACCCCTGGCAGTCGCCGCACGGGATCTACCCCACGTCGGAGGAAGACCGTTGGGTCGGCGTCGCCGTGGCGAAGGAGGAAGAGTGGGCCGCGCTCTGCGGCGCGATAGGCCGCCCCGAGCTCGCCGCCGATCCGCGTTTCGCCGACATGGCCAAGCGCGTCGAGCGCCGCGGCGAAGTCGACGAGATCGTCGCGTCGTGGACCCGCGGGCGCACCAACTACGCGGCGGCGGAGGTCCTGCAGCGGGCCGGCGTCGCCGCCACGCCCGCCTTCACCATCGCCGAGATCTACCACGACGAACACCACCGCTTGCGCCGCACCTCGATAAAGATGGACGAGACGGGCTTCGACCGCGATCTGATCACCTACGGCCTCTCGTGGCGTCTGAGCCGCACCCCCGGAGCCTTCCGCCGGCTCGGCCAGCCCGTGGGCGGCGACAACCAGACCTTCTACCAAGGCTTCTTCGGCCTCACCGCCGAGCGCGTCGCCGACCTGGAGTCGCGCAAGATCTTCTACTAGGGGCGAAAGGGGCGGGCGGCATGACTGATAACAACGGCAACGGGGCGACCATCGAAGTCGATGTCGGCGACCTCGAAGAGCTCGCGCGGCGGGGCGCGTTGACCGACGATCAGATCGACGACCTGCGGCGCGCGGCGGACGCCGGCCCCGAGGCGCGGGTCCTCGCCGTGCCGTCCGAGCGGCTTGATTGGCTCACCGGCGAGGGGAGGCTTAGCGCCGCGCAGGCAGAGCTCGTGCGGGCCAAGGGAAAGACCGAGCGTCCCTTTAGCCTGTTCAACGTCCGGCTCACCCTCAGCGTCGTCCTCATCATCATCGGCGTCGGCGTCATCGCGATTTCGCTGGTGGGCCTCTTCGACGTGGCGGACACGCGGCTGGGACGCAGCCTCATCATCGCGGGCATCATGGCCGCCTTCGCCGTCGTGGGCAAAGTCGCAGGAGCGCGCGGGTCGCCGCTCGCCGGCGAACTGCTGGTGATGACGGGCATCGTGCTCACCCCTGCGCTCGCTGGCGGCGCGGCGGAGGGACGGGCCATTCCCCTCTCCGCCGTCGCCTCGGCCATGGGGGTCCTGGCGGGGCTGGGATGGTACGTCCGCAACCCGTCGAGCGCGGTCTATCAGGCGCTCGACGGCCCGAAACGGCCGTTTACTCTGAGCGCGGGCCCCTTCGCCGTCCTGATTCTCCTCATCATGGTGCCGGCTCTTCCCTTCCTCATCCTGCTCCTGCCCGTCCTGGCCACGCGGTACATGCGGCCGCACATCTTCAGCGACACACTGGTCATGCTGTCAGCGGCCATGACCCCCGCGCTGATCGTGACCATCGGCTATGCGGCCGACGTCGACCCCGGCGACTGGACGGGCGTGGTCATCGTCTACCCAAGCCTCGCGGTCTACGCGGCGGGATTTGTGCTCAGCGGGCGCTACCCCTTCTACGCGGCGCTCGCCGGCGGCGCGCTCCTCGCGGCCCCGCTCGTCACCCTCCTGGGATTCGGACAAGACCAAATCGGGCCGAGGACGGTCGGCGCGGTCCTCGCGGGCACGGGCGCCTTCGTCGCCGCGGTCGGGCTTGCCGCCGAGCCGCGCCGCGATAGTCCCGCCGCGGTATCGAGCCCGACGTTCTGGCTCGACATCGTGGGGCTGAGCGCGCTAGCCGCCGGCGTCGGTATCGCACTGGACGATTTCGACAACGAGGGCATCTACGCCGGATTCGCCGTGCTGAGCGTGCTCCTGATCGCCGGCGGCGTAGCGATGCACCGGCTCACCTGGACGCTGGTGGGCCTCGGCGCGCTGGCCTCTTACGTCATCCACCTGCTCGCCGACGTCCTGGGCGCGGGCGGCAGTTACGTGCTGACGTTGGCCGGCTTGGCCATCGTCGCTGCCTCGCTATACTACCGAGCCAGGGTCGAGAGGCGGCGACCGCCGTCCAACCCTCCAGTTGAGTCCGAATCGGACCCGCCCCTATAATTTCCTCTGTGCCGCCGACGCAACGGCGAAGCGGCAAGACAACGGTGACAGCAGTGAACGTACGGACAAGGTTCTTCGCGCTCTACCGCGAGCGCATCGGCAGGGACACCGCCGAGTTCGAGGTCGGCGGCGGCTCGACCGTCGGCGACTTGATCGAGGTCGTCATGCGGGAGCACCCCGGCTTGTGCCCCAACCCCTCGGCGCTTGTCGCAGCGGTCAACCAAGAGTACGTGGACCACGATCACCCGCTCGCCGAGGGCGACGAGGTCGCCTTCATCCCGCCGGTGAGCGGCGGAGCGCCCTCCCCGGACAGAGGCGCTCGATGATTGTCGTCACGCGAGACGCAATGGACCCCCGCGAGGTCGAGGCCAGCCTGTCCCCGCAGATCCACGGGGCGGTGCTGACCTTCCAGGGCACCGTGCGCCTCTGGAGCGAAGGGCGGAAGGTCCACTACCTCGACTACGAGGCCTACCCCGAGATGGCCGAGGCGAAGCTGCGCGAAATCGCCGACGAGGTGCGTCAGCGCGAGGACATAGAGGACATCGCGATCTACCACCGCATCGGCAAACTGGGGATAGGCGAGACGAGCCTCGTCGTCTCGGTGGCCTCGAAGCACCGCCGCCCCGGATTCGACGCCTGCCTCTACACCATCGAACGCATCAAGGAAATCGTCCCAATCTGGAAAAAGGAAGTCTGGGACGAGGGCGAGGCCTGGGTCGGCACCGAGGGCGCGTAACACCGCACAAGAGGCCGCCCGTCCCACTATTCCCGCGAGAAGCGGGGCTCTAGCCCTTATTTGGGCATGGCACTCGAACCTGCCAGTCACCGCAAGTAGTAGTTGCGCAGAGGTCTCCGTAGAGAGCGCGGATGGCGTTCAGTAGGCGACAGGGCAGCTCGCGCTCCTTGGCCGTGGTGGGGATTGCTCTGGTACGATGGCTCGCGCTATGGGGTTCTTCGTGACGTTTGAAGGGGGCGAGGGCGTCGGCAAGTCGACGCAGGTGGGTCGGCTGGCGGAGCGGCTGCGCGAGACGGGCCGCGAGGTCGTGACCGTGCGCGAGCCGGGGGGGACGCGGCTGGGCGAGGAGGTACGGCGCTGGGTGCGCGGCGTCGATCTCTCCCGCGAGACGGAGCTGCTGCTTTTCACCGCTGCGCGGGCCGAGCTCGTGGCCACGGCGATCAGGCCGAGCCTTGAACGAGGGGCCGTCGTCATCGCCGACCGCTTTGCCGACTCCACGATGGCGTACCAGGGCTACGCCCGGGGCATTGACGTCGACGTCGTGCGCGGGGTCAACGCCGCCGCCACGGGCGGTCTCACGCCCGACCTCACACTGCTCCTCGACCTGCCCGCGGAGGATGGCCTCACGCGGGCGGGCGTGACCCGGCGCTCCAAGTCGGGCAAGCAGACCGTGGGGCAGCTCGGCTTCAGTTTGGCAACCGAACCGGCCGACCTGGGGCGGGAAGAGGAACAAGGGTCGCGCTTCGAGCAGGAAGGCCTCGCCTTTCACCGCCGGGTGCGGAGCGGCTTTCTGAAGCTGGCCAAGGAGTCGCCGGAGCGCATCCTGGTCATCGACGCCGCGATAGACGCCGACGCGGTAGGCGAGGCCGTGTGGGGAGCGGTCAGCGCCAGGCTCGGCTAGGTGTCAGCTTCCCTCGAAGTTAGGGGGGCGCTTCTCGACGAAGGAACGGAAGCCCTCGCGGAAGTCGCCGGTGGTCATCAGGCGCTCCTGCTGGAACGAGCCGAACTCGAGGTCCTGCTCCAAGGTGCCCGACTCGGCGCGATAGACGGCGCGCTTGGCCAGCGCCATGGCCACGGAAGGCCCCTCGGCGAACTTCCGCGCCATCGCCTTGCAGAACGGCAGCAGCTCGTCGTGGGGGACGACGTGCGCCACCAGGCCAAGCTCCAGCGCCTGCTGGGGCAGGATGGGATCGCCGGCGAAGATGAGCTCGAGCGCCTTTTGGGTACCGACGGCCTTGGTGAGCAGGTAGTTCGCGCCCATGTCGGGCATGAGTCCCCGCTTCACGAAGAGGGGCGCGAGCCTCGCCTGATCGGAGAGCACGCGGATGTCGGTGCCGAGGGCGATGCTCATGCCCGCCCCGGCGGCGACCCCGTTGATTGCGGCGATCACGGGGAAGCTAGCGTTGCGGAACAGATAGACCGGCTGCCAATCGGGCCGGGGCCGCGGCCAGGTGAACTGTGACCGGACCTGCTCGTGCTCCCGCGCCTGCATGTCGTTGACGTCCATGCCGGAGCAGAAGCCGCGCCCCACCGCGGTGACGATCAACGCCTTGAAGGTGGGGTCCTCCTCCAGCGCCCGGATGAGCCGGCGCGTTTCGAGGAGCATCTCCGTACTGATGGCGTTGAGCGTCTGGGGGCGGTTCCAGGCGATGGTCCCGACGCCCCCCTCACGCTCGAACAGGATGAGTTCGGACTCTGAAGTCAAGGTCATGGATCGAAGCCTCCGGGGCCGGCGCGACGGCGTTGCGCCAACTCTAGGGGAGCGGCGCGGCGGGCGTCAAACGGCCCTCTCTCAGTCTCCCCCAGAAGAGACCTTTGCGTAACCGGGGTGACTGACCGCGAAGGTGGCGGACTTCGATAACCCGTGGCGGTTGCGAGGGTGCCCCTCATCTCAATCTTCTCCAGTGGGGAGAAGAGGCAAGACCTCCCGGCCCCACCCATGCTTGCCCGCGGGCGGTTGTGCAAAGGTCTCCAGAGGGGGAGAGGTTTATGGTGTGATTGACGGGGCGGCGGCGGGGGCTTCAGAATACCTGCCGTGGCCGCGCTCGACATCGTCATCCCCTGCCTGAACGAGGAGCGGCAGCTTCCCATCGCCCTCGATACGCTCTCGGCGTTCTGCACCGAGCGGCTGAGCGCCTACCGGTGGCGCATCGTCGTGGCCGACAACGGGTCGGAGGACGGCACCCACGAGATCGCCCAGGAGTGGGCGGCCCGCGCCCCGGAGCGGTTCGGTGCGCTGCGCCTCGAACAACGGGGGCGGGGCCGGGCGCTGAAGGCGGCGTGGACGGCGAGCGCCGCCGACGTCGTGGCGTACATGGACGTCGATCTGTCCACCGACTTGGAGGCGCTGCCCACGCTGGTCGAGGCCGTCGGGTCCGGCGACTGCGACATCGCCATCGGCTCGCGGCTGGCGAAGGGGTCGCGGGTGATCGGGCGCACGGTCAAGCGCGAGATCACGTCGCGGGGCTACATGTTCCTGCTCAAGGCGGTTTTCTGGGTCGGCTTCTCCGACGCGCAATGCGGGTTCAAGGCGCTGAGCCGCCACGCCGCCGACGAGATCGTGCCGCTGATCGAGGACACGGGCTGGTTCTTCGATACGGAGCTGCTACTGATCGCGGAGCGCAACGGCTACCGCGTCCGCGACGTCCCGGTGGTGTGGCGCGACGATCCCGACACCCGCGTGCGCATCGTCAAGACGGCGGTGGAAGACCTGCGGGGCATGTGGCGGCTGCGGGTCGGCGGCAGGCCCACGACGGCGGGCGGCTGACGCACCCATCTTTCCTTGACGCGTCGAAACGCGCATGGATACACTGGTTCGGTTGGGCTCCTTCCGGGGCCGCAACGTCACCTCCGCCGAGGTAGCTCAGTTGGTAGAGCACAGCACTGAAAATGCTGGTGTCGTCAGTTCGATTCTGACCCTCGGCACCACACGTAACGAGGGGCGTCGTGCGTCGTAAGCAGCGTCTGGCATTTGTTGTCACCGCGGCGGGCGTGCTCAGCCTGGTGCTGAGCGCTTGCGCTTCGGGCGGCGGGGTCGAGGGGCTGGAGTCGACGGTGGACGCGCGCGTCGCCACGGCGCTGGCGTCGCAGCCGACGGCGACGTCGCAGCCTATGCCGCCACCCCAGCCGACGGTCACGCCACAGCCGACATCGACGCCACAGCCCGCAGCCACGCCGCAACCGACGCCGACGCCACAGCCGACATCGACGCCACAGCCGCTCGCCGTGGTCGGAAGCGACGGTGACGTGGTCGTCTTTCCGACGCCGTTGCCCACCGCGACGCCGGTGATCGTGCCGCCCCCGCCGCCGCCGGCGACGCCGCAGCCGACCGCCACGCCGCAACCGACGGCGACACCCGCGCCGACCGTGACACCGCAGACCATCCCCAGCCCTGGAGCGGCGCCGCCAACGGTGCGCCCGACGGCCACCCCACGGCCCACGCCCACGCCGACAGCAACCGCCGCGCCGCCAGCCCTTGGCGACATCCTGGAGAGTGTCACGCGGGCGACGGTACTCATCGAGACCCTTGAGAAGGCCGGGTCGGGGTTCTTCATCTCAGACGACATCATCCTGTCCAACGCCCACATCTTCGACCAAGACGACGTGGGTTCCCCGTTCGTGCTCCGGAATAAATTCAACGAGAAGATCGAAACGGTGCTCGTCTACCGGGGCGTGCTGGTCGACGTGGCCGTGCTGGAGCGCGTGTCGCTGGGCCAAGTCGCGGGGCCGGAAACGACGACGATTCCGAGAGGCGCGCCGGCGCGCCTCGGGGACCGGGTTTTCGTCGTCGGCTTTCCAACGAGGTCGCTGCAGGCCGCCGCGCCAACGATCGTCATCACTGCGGGCATCGTGTCGGCCACGCCGTTCCTGCAAGGGCTCAAGTTCTCCAACGAGGAGCCCAGGCCGATGAGGTGGGTGCAGACCGACACGCCGTTCAACTCCGGCAACAGCGGGGGGCCGTTGGTCAACGAACAGGGTGAAGTCGTCGGCATCGTGACTTGGAAGTTCGTCGGCGCCACGATCGACGGGCTGAACATGGCGCTGCCCATCGACACCGCGCTCTCGGTGATCCCCAAGTCAATCTACGACCACGACGCGGAGTAGGCGGGCGGCGGCGGCGCCTAGAAGAATCTGCCCCAGCCCGCCTTCTTCGTCGTCTCGTTCCAGAACTTGGTCCCAAGACGGTCCTTGCTTGCGAAGAAGAGGTAGTACTGCACTACCCCCCTGTTGTCCGTGATGGGGACAGGTGTCGGCTGATTCGCCGGGTACCCTAACTTCGTCAGCCGGTTCCCGTAATGACTCAGCAGCGCCTGGGTGGGGTCAGGCGCCGACTCGTAGATCGACTCCCATTGGCCGTCGTCCCCGAACATTTCGGTGATCTTCTGGGTCGGCGCCTTCACTGATCGCCTAATGCCGAGCGTCTGAACGTTGACCAGGAGGTCTACACGTCGGTTGGCTGTTAGTGCCCCAATCGTCTCAAACTTGATGTTGAATGCGAATGGATCCACAAACATGAGGGTCAGTGCGGTTGCCGGAATAAAGCGCCGAAGTTCTGTGATCACGCGAGGATCATTGCAATCTCCGGAGCGAATGAGAACCCGGTCTTGTGCGACCAGGCCGGCACTTCTTCCAGTCAGCGCTTGAATATGGTTTGGGTCTTGGTCTACGAAAGCGTAGTGCGTGAACTGCTGTTCCAGCTTGAGCATGCGGATGGGAGAGCCATCAAACGTCTCTTCTGGGCTTCGCTTCACTCTAGCCATACCGGGGCCTGCAAAGAGGTCGATGTACCCACGATGATTCCACTTTCGGTGCATGGCGTTGTTGAAGATATTGGCGTAGTACTCGAGCTTCGAAAGCTTGTCTTGAGCCCAGTATCCGGCCTCAAGGATGGGGGAGCCGTCTGGCCCTGGGCGACAGTTCTTGCACATACCGCCTAAGCCGCCTGCGGCATTGCCCGCCAGAGCTGGCCGTCGAGGAGGGCTCGGTCTTTGCCCCGCTTGTCGATGGGGCCGCCGAGCTGCTTGAGGAAGTAGGGCACGCCGCTTGCGTCGCACTGGTCGCGGATCGAGCGGGCCCAGTCCATCTTCATGGCGCGGGCGCCGGGGCCGCTCTCGCCGCCCGCGATCACCCAGTGCAAGCCGTCGAGGTCGAGCGTCAGCGGGCCGAGCAGCGGTTCGCAGGAGAGGAAGCGGACGCGGGCGGGGACTTCGCGCAGGTGGTCGATCCGCCAGGCGTAGGACTGATTCTCGACCGAGACCCCCATCCACACGTTGTCCGGCCAGGGTAGCGACGGGGCGAGCTCAGCGAGACGGTCGGCCCGCTTGGTGAGCACTTGAAAGGTGTGCCAGTGGGCGGCCCGCATGGTCTCGAACACCGAGCGTATGAAGTCGGCGGGCGCGTCGGGATGGAAGAGGTCGGACATGCTGTTGACGAAGACGCGGCGCGGCCGTCGCCAGCGGAGCGGCAAATCGACGAGGTCGGTGTGGAGCGTCAAGGCGAAGCCGCGTCCGTAGCGCGGATTCCCCATCGCCTTAAGGCGTTTGGCCATGCGCTCGGCGTAGCACCGTTTGCAGCCCGGCGATATCTTGTTGCAACCCGTGACGGGGTTCCAGGTCGCCTCGGTCCACTCGATCGAGGAGGCTCCGGCCATGTTGCTTCCCTCCTGGCGCTCCCTAGGATTGAAACTTTTTGATACTGGGGCAAGTAGCGGGTGGCACGGCTCAGTCGGCGCTGCTCGGTTGTCGATTATAGAGCGCCCCCGATCCGTCGGCACACAACAGCCTTACCCGCCCCGCGCGCAACGTTTAACCTTTCGCTAACATGGCGTTCACCTTTGCGGCTTGCGGGCGTGTACGCTAAGGGCTGCACGGGCGTGCACGGCGGGCGCGAGGGGAGGCGGACGTATGGGGTATTTTCTTATGGGGCTGTTTACGGTGGTGGTGACGTCGATTGCGTTGGTGGACTTCGGGGCGCGCGTCCGTCGGGACGACATCAACGAACGCCCAGGCCCCCACCCCTAGACGGGTCGGTCCTCGCCGCGGGGGCCGAGGAGCAGGCCGCTCACCGTGACCGCGATTGGCGCCACCGCGCTGACGACCAGTGCGGTGAACCGCGAGCCGCTGAGGTCGGAGACGACGCCAACGACGACGGGCCCGAGGATCGAGCCGCCCAGGATCAGCGTCATGATGAAGGATGAGCTCGCCGCGAGCGCCTTCGCCCCCGCCCTCGGCATCTCGAACGGCACCGTGAGTGCGATCGGCATGTAGCCCCATCCCAGGCCGACGGCGGTCGCGAAGAGGGCCAGGAGCCAGATATCCGTGGTGACCAGCATCCCGAACAGGCCCCCCGTCATCACCAGGCCCGCCACCGTCACCACCACCCGCCAGTTCCGGATCCGTGGCGCGTAGAGGCCGACGGCCAGCGCCGGCGGAATCGTGGTCAGGGAGACGAGGCCGAAGAGCCACCCTGTCTGGGTCAACGGAACGTTGTGGTCTTCGAGCATGAAGATTGGCCAGAACGTGCCGAAGGAGGCCCACCCGAACGTGCCTCCGAAGGCGCCGATCCCGATGACCCACGCGGGGCGGTAGCGAAGGACGACGCCGAGCACGGACCGGCCTGCCGACGCCAGGGGGTGCTCGGTCCCCAGGCCGCGGCTCCGCCCGAACACGACCCAGAAGAGGAACACGCCCACGCCGAAGAACGCATAGAGGTGGTACACCATCCGCCAGTCCCCGGTGACGTTGAGCAGGATGGGCGTAAGGAGCAGGACGAGGAACTCGGCGATGCCGGTGAGCGCCACGATCATGCCGGTGGCCAGCGGCGCCTCCGACAACGGATGCCAGAGCTGCGTCAAGACGGCGCGCGCCGGCCAGCGGACGGCAAGGGTGAAGCCAAAGCCGACGCGGGCGATGAAGAGGACAGCGAGGGACGGTGAGAGGCCGTGAAGGAAGGTGAAGAAGGCGCCGAAGGCCAGGGAGAGCGACGTCATGTGCAGGGGGTTGAAGCGGCTCATCATCAGGGCCGCGGGCAGCATCATGAGGGTGGGGCCGATGCGGATCGAAGCGCCGAGCCAGCCGCCCTGCGTATCGTTGATGCCGAACGTCTTGTCGATCTCGGGAAGCAGCAGGCCGAGCGAGAGCGTGGGCAGCGTCATCGCCCAGTTGGCAGCGCAGAGGCTGAAGAGGACCACCCAGCGGTAGGGGATGACGGGAAGTCCAGCGGCGGTCGTCGCCGATGGCGGCCCCGCCGGTGGCGGCGTTAGCGACAACGGTGGTTCTCCGTCAAGATGCTCCCCGCTTCAGTTGAGGGCGTAGAGGCCGGCGGCGTTGCCCGCGAGCATCGCGTGTTTCACGTCGGCGGGCACGCCCGGGAACTGCTCCTCGATGATCCGCTGCGAGTTGGGCCACGTGGTGTCGCTGTGCGGGTAGTCGGACGACCACATCTGGTTCTCCGTCCCGATGCGGTAGTCCATGGCAAACGCCTCCTTGGGAGCGGGTCGTCCCGTCCCCGTGAGTGTACGGAAGGGGTCCGCTTCAGTCTACAGAGGTTCGGCCGGCCTTCCCCGTCCCGGCCCTCTCTCAGTCTCTCCCAGGGGGAGACCTTTGCGTAACCTGAGCCTAACCGCACGAGGCGCTCAGGGGGGAGGGAGCGGGCGATTCGCGAATCGCCCCTACGGGAGGGGATAGGGCGAGCGGAGTTGGCAGCCCTTGCGTCCGTTCGGCGGCGCTCGGAACCCGTGGTCTCCGTTCGTTGCGTCCGCGCCTCACCACGCAACGCGCCTTGGGGCGCGCCTCGGCTCAGGCCCGCCCCGGAGGGGACGGACGAGCGGGGCTCGACCGTTGGCGCGGCTGACCGTCCTCGCGCTTTCGCGCCGCGTCTGCCGTGCAAGACCGCGGAGTCCGGCGACCTTCGCCGGGTTGGTGGCCCTTCGCCTCTCTCCTTAGGAGAAGGCTGCCTTGGCTAGGCTGTTGGTTCTCGGTGCGGCGTTCTTTGATTTGTACGGCCTTGGGGGGGCCGGGCCACGCGGGGCGGTCGTTGCGCGCGCCGTCTGTTATGACGGAGCGGACGGTCCGGTCCACCACGCTGGGTGAAGCGAGGCCGGCGGTTCGCGCACCCCGCGGGCAAGGCGGGGATAGGTCCCCCGGGCCGCGGTAAGGCGGCGCGGGGTCTTTGCCGTCCGCAGCGGTTACGGAGGCAGGTCGTCGCCGCGTGGCCGGCGAGAGGCAGGACGACCCTCCGGGCTTATGGTCCGTTGGGAGGACGGGCCGGGATGGACTTGCCGCCACGGTGGCGGTGTCCACGGATAGCGCCGCACCGAGAAGGGGGCGTGTGTGGTCGGTTGGGGCAGGGTCCTCCTTTGGGTGATCTGGCGGCCCGCGTTCCGCGCGTCCGCGGCTGGCGGGCCTGGGAAACATATGTTCTCCAATGATGGTAGGGGAGGGGTTTGGGGGTTGTCAAGGGCGGTGTGGCGGGCGGGGGCGGAGGGGGACGGGCGCCCACAAGGGGCGCCCCTACGGGAGGGGTGCCGGCGGGCGGCACGGGGTGGCGGGCTGCGATGGGCGTTGGTGGTTGCGAGGGGGCCCCTCATCTCAGTCTTCTCCCGTGGGGAGAAGAGGCAAGAAGGCGCCCTGCGGGCACCCGCGCGCCTAGCGGCGCGCGCCCTCTCTCAGTCTCCCCCAGAGGGAGAGAGGTTTAGGTGGGCTCCGCCAGCCGGAGGGGAGGGCACCCACAAGGGGCGCCCCTACGGTATCTCGGCGCCGGCGATGAGGGTGGCGGCGGCGGCGAACATGCCGCCGGGACCGTGGGCGATGCCGAACTTGGCATTGGGAACCTGACGCTCGCCGGCCGCGCCGCGCAGCTGCCGCACGAGCTCGATCATGGTGTACATGCCGTACATGCCGGAGTGACTGTAGGAGAGACCGCCGCCGTTGGTGTTCATGGGGAAGTCGCCGCCGGGGGCGGTGCGCCCGTTCTCGACGAAGGGGCCGCTCTCGCCTTTGCCCACGAAGCCGAGGTCTTCCAGCGCGGCCATCGGGGTGAAGGAGAAGGCGTCGTAGAGCTCGGCGACGGCGATGTCCTTGTGGGTAACCCCAGACATGTCGAAGGCGGAGCGCCCCGAGATTACCGCCGCGTCCGACGTCGTCGCGTCGCGGATGTTCGAGATGCCGTAGTGCGCCGTGGCGTGCCCCGTCCCGAGGACGTAAACCGGCGGCTTGGGCAGCGCCGTCGCCTCGTCGGCCCGGGTGAGGACGAGCGCGCCGCCGGCGTCGGTGACCAGGCAGCACATGAACAGGGTATAGGGCCAGCAGACCATGCGAGAGTTTAGAACGTCGTCGATGGTGATGTCGTCCTTCATCACGGCTTTGGGGTGCATTTGGGCCCACTTCCGGGTCGAGACCGACACTTCCGCCAGTTGTTCCAGCGTGGTGCCGTACTCGTGCATGTGGCGTGTGGCCGGCAGGGAGAACGTTGTCGGTGCGCCGAAGGTGCCGTAGGGGGCCTCGAACTGGCCTCCTGGGAGGCCGGGGGCGCCGGCAGGGGGGGCGACGCCGATGCGGGAGCGGCCGCTTTCGCCGTGGGAGATGACGGCGACGTTGATGAGGCCCGCGTCGAGGGCCAGCATGGCGTGCTCGACCATGGCGATGAAGGAGCAGCCGCCCATCTGGGTGTTGTTGTAGAGGCGGGGCGTGATCCCCAGGTACTCGCCGAGCTGGGTCATCGGGACGCCGGGGCAGAGCAGGCCGTCCACGTCGCTCAGCTTCAGGCCCGCGTCGTCGAGCGCGTTGCGAATGCCCTCGGCGTGCAGCGTGATCATAGAATGGCCGGGAAGCGTCCCCAGCCGGTCCGTCTCGCAGGCGCCGACGATGGCGACCTTGCCGCGAAGGTCTTTGGTGGGCATGGCGGGTTTCTTCCTCTCGGCTATGAGGCAGGCCGGGCCGGACTAGGCGGGACGGAACTTGGGCAGGGTGACCTCGTCGGTCACCGCGACGTACTCGACGCGCACCGGCATGCCGCAGGCGATCTTGGCGGGGTCGGGGTCGACGCCGATGACGTTGCTCATCATCCGCGGGCCTTCGTCGAGCTCGATGATGGCGATGACGTAGGGCTCGCCGTTCATGTAGGGCAGCTTGCGGTGGCTTATGCCGAAGGAGTAGACCTTGCCGTTCCCGCTGGCCTCGAACCACTCCACATCCCACGAAAAGCAGCTCGGACAGAACGGGCGGGGGTAGAAGTACGGCCCGCAGGCGGCGCAGCGCTGCAACACGAGCTTGCCCTGGTTCACGCCGTCCCAAAAGGGCTTGGTCTCGGGGGTGGGCTTGGGCAGGGGGCCGGAGTACGCGGCGGCTTGGTCGGGCATGGGGGGACCTCGCTGGGAGCGCCGCCCTTCTGCGTGCGGCGCCGGGGAGAGTCTAGCCGCAAGGAGAGCGGCGCCGCAACGCGGGAGGGGTCTGCGGCGCATGGCGCATCCCGCCTCCCCCCGCCCTCACCCCAACCCTCTCCCAGCGGGAGAGGGGGCAGGACCCCCTCAGCCGCCCCAGCCCTCTCACTCGTCTCTCCCAAGGGAGACCTTTGCGTAACTCGGCGGGCGGGCTTTAGCAAGGTCGCGCGGCCCCCGCCTCCCCCCGCCCTCACCCCAACCCTCTCCCAGCGGGAGAGGGGGCAGGACCCCGCGCCGCCCTCCCTTTCCCAAGGCCAGCGGGCGGCGTTCTTCCCCTCGACGAAGGTTTGCAAAGGTCTTCAAGGGGAGAGAGGCTTGAGGTGCCCAGAGGGGGAGAGGCTTAGGGCGGTCGGCGTTGACCGGGCGGGGTGCGCCGACTACGGTGTAGCGGCTATGCGCGTCGATGCTGTGTCCCACGCCGCGGGCTTGGGAACCCTCTCTCAGTCTCCCCCAGAGGGGGAGAGGTCTACGGTGGCTCCCCCAGAGGGGGAGAGGTCTACGGTGGCTCCCCCAAAGGGGGAGAGGTCTGAGGCGGCCCTCTCTCAGCCTCTCCCAGGGGGAGAGAGGTTTAGGGATGCGCCGGAGGGGGAGAGGAGGCGGGTCGTCGTCATCGACGCGGTGCGGGCCTCCTCAACCATTGCCCACGCCGTCGCCTCCGGGGCGAAGCGAGTGGTGCCCGTCGCCGCCATTGAGGAGGCGTGGGAGCTGCGCCAGCGGCTCGGACGAGAGCGGCCCCTGCTTGGCGGCGAGCGCGGCGGCCTCAAGATCGAGGGGTTCGACCTGGGGAACTCGCCGGAGGCCTACACGCCGCGCGCCGTTGGGGGACGGACGGTGATCATCACCACTACCAACGGGACCCAGGCCATGCGCGCCGGCGAACGGGTCGGCCGCGTCGTCGTGGGGGCGTTCGTCAACCTCCCCGCCGTCGTTGCGCGCTTGCTGGATTGGAGCGAAGACGTCCTGCTGGCACCGGTGGGCCGCGAAGACGCCCCGGTGCTCGACGACACCGTCTGCGCCGGCATGTATGCCGACGCCCTCCTCGACGCCGGCTTCGACCTCAGCCCCGCCGCCGAGGAGCTGCGCCGCGCCTATCTCCCCTATGCGGGGCGGTTGCTCGACGCCCTCGCTGAGTCGGCGTCGGGACGCGCCCTCATCGCCGTCGGCCTGGGGAGCGACCTGCGCTACTGCGCCCAGGTCGGCGTCCTCGACTCCGCGCCGCTGATAGACGGGGGCGCGATTTGCGAGGGGCGGGCGGCGTGACGGCGCTCCTGCTCGTTGGAGGGGGCGGCTTCCTGGGGTCGATCGCCCGCTACGGCCTCTCCAAAGCCGTGCACCGCTGGCTGGGCGACGCGGCGTTCCCCTACGGCACGTTCGCGGTGAACATGATCGGCTGCCTCCTGATCGGGCTGCTCCTGGGGATCATCGAGCAGCGCGGCGGCGGGTCGAACCTCCGCGCCTTCGCCGCCATCGGCGTCCTGGGGGGCTTCACCACCTTTTCCGCCTTCGGCTACGACACGCTCGTCCTCTTCCGCGACGGGCGCGTCCCGGCGGGGCTGGCCAACGTCGTGCTCCAGCCGGTGCTGGGGCTGCTCGCGGCGTGGGCGGGGTGGAGCGCGGCGAAGCTAGTCTAGGGGGGCGAGACCGGTCTCAGGCTCTCCCAAGGGAGAAGCTTTGCGTAACTGGGGTGGCTGAGGCGAGGATGGCGGGCTTCAGCAAGGTCGCGCGGCCCCCGCCTCCCCCCGCCCTCACCCCAACCCTCTCCCAGCGGGAGAGGGGGCAGGCCCCCCCCAGCCGCCCCAGCCCTCTCACTCGTCTCTCCCAAGGGAGACCTTTGCGTAACTCGGCGGGCGGGCTTTAACAAGGTCGCGCGGCCCCCGCCTCCCCCCGCCCTCACTCCAACCCTCTCCCGGCGGGAGAGGGGGCAGGACCCCCCAGCCGCCCCAGCCCTCTCACTCGTCTCTCCCAAGGAAGACCTTTGCGTAACTGGGCGGGCGGGCTTCAGCAAGGTCGGGCGGCCCCCGCCTCCCCCCGCCCTCACCCCAACCCTCTCCCAGCGGGAGAGGGGGCAGGACCCCCCAGCCACCCCCGAGCCCTCTCTCAGTCTCTACAAGGGGAGACCTCGGCGTAACTCGGCGGGCGGGCTTCAGCAAGGTCGCGCGGCCCCCGCCTCCCCCCGCCCTCACCCCAACCCTCTCCCAGCGGGAGAGGGGGCAGGCCCCCCCAGCCGCCCCAGCCCTCTCACTCGTCTCTCCCAAGGGGAGAGAGGCTTAAGGTGCCCAGAGGGGGAGAGGCTTTAGGTGGGTGGCGGTGGGCGCTCCCGCGTCGTGCCCTATAATGCCGGGGCGCGGACGCCGCCGCGTCCAAGCGGATACGACCACGACGCAATCGCGGGGACCCGTGACCTCCACCGACACACCGAGCACGCCGAACGACGGCGCGCGCAAGGCTTCGCCCCCGAAGATCGTCTCGCTCGGCGGCGGGACGGGGAGCTACAACCTGCTCTCCGGTCTCAAGCACCGCGACTGCCGGCTCACCGCGGTCGTCACCACCATGGACAGCGGCGGCAGCTCGGGCCGCCTCCGCGACGAGTTCGGTCACCTGCCCCCCGGCGACTTGCGCCAGTGCCTCCTGGCACTCAGCCCCGACGACCACTCGGGGATGGTGCTGCGCGGGCTGTTCAACTACCGCTTCGACAAGGGCAACGGCCTCGACGGCCACAGCTTCGGCAACCTGTTCTTGACGGCGCTGACCGAAATTACCGGAAGCGCCGAACGGGCCATCAACGAGATGGGCCGGCTGTTGAACATCAAGGGGCGCGTCCTGCCGGTGACGCTGGCCAACGCCGACCTCTGCGCGCGGCTGCGCGACGGGTCGGTGATCATGGGGGAGACGAACATTGATCGGCGCAGCGCCGGATCCGCCGCGCCCATCGACTACGTCTATCTTGAGCCATCGACCGCGCAGGTACATCCGCCGACAGCGGCGGCGATCGAGGAGGCCGACGCGATCGTGATCGGCCCCGGCGACCTCTACACCAGCATCGTTCCCAACCTGCTCGTCGAAGGCGTGACCGAGGCGCTGGCACGCTCTCGCGGCGTCCGCATCTACGTCTGCAACCTCATGACGAAGCCTGGCGAGTCGGACGGCTTCAAGGCCTCGGATTTCATCCGCGAGGTGGGAAGGTACCTGGGGCCGCGGGCGGGGCTCGACTGCGTGATCGTGAACGACCAGCCTCTGCCGGGCCCCATCGCGGAACGCTATCGCGGCGAGCGGTCGACGCAGGTCGTGTTCGACGAGGAGGCGTGCCGCGCCTTGGTGGACGCCGTGCTGCCCCGCCCCCTCGCCGCCGTGGGCGGCGGCCTCGTCCGGCACGACCCCCACCGACTCGCCGCCGCCGTTTTCGAAGCGCTGTAAGCGGCAAGGGACGGGAGCCCTCGCGAAAACGGGGCCTGCCCGTATAATTGGCCCGATCCCCGAGCCGCGAACGGGCCGCGAGGAGCGAATGCATGAAGATCGATCTGCTTTACGAACTCCAAGTCCCGAAGCCGTGGACGACGCCGCAATACGTCGGCGAGCAGCGCGTCTTCATGCACTCCCTAGACCAGATCGAGCGGGCCGACGAGTTGGGCTTCGATACGGTGTGGATGGTGGAGCACCACATGCGGGAGGAGCGCTCGCACTGCTCCGCTCCCGAAGTGTTCCTGGGCGCCGTCTCGCAACGGACGAAGAGCATCCGGCTGGGCCACGGCGTCGTGCTGCTGCCGTTTCCTTTCAATCATCCCGTCCGCGTCGCGGAGCGCGTCGCCATGCTGGACCTGATCAGCAACGGCCGGGTGGAGTTTGGGACGGGCCGCTCGACGCGGTTCGAGCAAGAGGGGTTCCTGATCGACTACGAGAAGACCCGCGGCATGTGGCGCGAGGCGCTCGAGATCATCCCCAAGATGTGGATGCAGGACCGCTTCTCGCACAAGGGCGAATACTTCGAGATCCCCGAACGGAACGTCGTGCCCAAGCCGATGCAGCAGCCGCACCCGCCGATGTGGATGGCGGCGAGCAACGACGACAGCTACCCCATCGCCGCCGAGCTGGGTCTGGGGGCCCTTGGCCTCACGATCCTGCTGCCCCTGGAACGCCTGGAGCAACGGATCCAGACCTACAAGAAGGGGATCGTCAACGCGAAGCCGGCGGGAGGGATGGTCAACGACAAGACGGGCGCTTACACGCTCGTGATGTGCGCCGACTCGCGGGAGCAGGCGCGGGAGGCCGGCGCCTACGACTCGGTGGTCTGGTGGCTGACGCACGCCGTGCTTGCCACGACCATCTGGGAGGGCGCCCAGTCCACAGAGAAGATGTTCGGCGACTTTCCGCTGCTCCAGCGCTTCCACGAAGGGAAGGTCGGCGTCGAGGCGTTCGACGAGGCGGACATGGTGCTCATCGGCAACCCGGACGAGGTTATCCGCAAGATGGAGGCGTACGAGCGTATCGGCGTGGACCACGTGCTCTGCGACGTGGACTTCGGCCACTTGAAGCATGAGGACATCATGCGCTCGATAGAACTGCTCGGAAAATACGTCATCCCGTACTTCAAGAAGAAGGGGACCCCGGTGGTCGCCGCCACGGGAGTCTAACGGCGGGGCCGATGGTGGAGTCCTACAGCGACCGGCTGAGCATGCAAGGCCGCACGGCGATTGTGGCGGGCGGGGGGCTCGGCATGGGATTCGCCATCGCGGAGGCACTCGCCGGCGCGGGAGCACGCGTCGCCGTGGTCGACATCGACTCGGCCCGCGCCGAGGCCGCGGCGCAACGGATCGGCTCAGGCTCGGCGGCGATGACCGCCGACGTGCGGGACGAGGCCCAAGTGGACCGGCTCATCAGCGACGTGACCGACCGCTGGGGCGGCTTCGATACGCTCGCCTCGGTAGTCGGCGGAGCCCACGGCATTGCGGTGCGGGCGCCGCTGGCCGAGACCGGCATGGACGATTGGGACAAGGTCGTGGAGCTCAACCTGCGCCACTTCGTCTTGCTGGCCAGGGCGTCGGCGAAGCATTTCATCGAACGAGGCGTCCGGGGCTCGATGGTGAGCGTGTCGTCGGTCAACGGCGTCGGAGGCTCGCCCAACCTTGCCTCCTACGGGGCGGCCAAGGCGGGCCTCATCAGCCTCACCCGCACGCTGTCGGTCGAGCTGGGGAAACATGGCATACGGGTGAACTCGGTGGCGCCGGGGACGATCTTCACGGAGCGCAGCGCCGACGCCTACACCGAGGAGACGCTGTCGCGCCTCGAGGGCGTCATACCGCTGGGACGGTTGGGCCGCGTCGAGGACGTGGCCGGTACGGCCTTGTTCCTGCTCTCCGACCTCGCGGCGTACGTGACGGGGCAGACCATCCTGGTCGATGGCGGGATCATGAACGTCTACCCCTTCGATCTTCAGCCCGCCGAATAGCGGGCGGAGCCGGCGCATGACCTTCCCGCTCAACGGCGTCCGCGTGCTGGACTTCACCTGGCTGAACGCCGGCGCGAAAGGGACACGGCACCTGGCGCTCTACGGGGCCGACGTGATCCACATCGAGTGGAAGGGGCGGCTCGATCTGCTGCGGCACAACCCGCCCTATCACGAGGTGCCCGGGGACACGTCGATGCCAAAGGCGGCCCCCGGCTACGACCACCTGAAGGTTTCCAGCGTCAACCGGGCCGCCAGCTTCAACAACAACCACGTCGGCAAATGGGGGATCAGCCTCAACCTGCGCCACCCCAAGGGCAAGGCGATCTTCCGCGACCTGGTGAAGACCGCGGACGTGGTCGCCGACAACTTCACGGCGTCGACGCTCGACGGCTGGGGCTTCGGCCCCGAGGCCCTGGAGCAAATCAAGCCCGACATCATCTACGTGCAGGCGCCGGGCTTCGGGCGGCTGGGCCCCTACAGCGACTATCGGTCCTACGGGCCGACGGCGGCGGCGATATCAGGGCTCACCTGGCAGGGAGGCCTGCCCAACCGCTACCCCTGCGGCTACGGCTTCTCGTACATGGACGTGTGCGGCCCGTACTTCCTCGCCATGGCGGTGCTCTCGGCGCTGCGCCAGCGCAACCGCACCGGTCGGGGAGTCTACGTCGACTCCTCGCAGTGCGGCCCCGCCTTCCTCCTCACGGGCCCCGCGCTGCTCGAATGGTCGGCGAACGGCGACGGCCACGTCCGCAACGGCAACCGCTCCACCTACGTGGCCGCCGCCCCACACAACGCGTACCGGTGCAAGGGGAAGGACGACTGGGTGGTCATCACCTGCTTTACCGAAGAGCACTGGCGCGGGCTGGTGGACGAAATGGGGAATCCCGCATGGACCGCCCGCCCTGAGTTTGCGACCGTCGAAGACCGCTTCGAGCGCCAGGACGATCTCGACCCGCTCGTCGAAGCGTGGACATCGGGACAGGAACGCTACGACGTCATGCGGCGTCTCCAAGCGGCGGGCGTGCCCGCGGCGGTCTGCCAAAACACCGCCGACCGGTACGAGCGCGACCCGCAGCTGCGCCACCGGGGCTACTTCGCCCGCGTACCCCACTCGGAAGTGCCGCCGTACGACACGGAGGGGCATCCGGGGCTCTTCTCGGACACGCAGCCCTCGCCGTTGGGACGGTCGGGTAGGGGCAGCGCGGTCTACGGAGAGGACAACGCACGCATCTACGGCGACCTGCTCGGGCTGAGCGCGGCCGACGTCGAGGCCCTCCGGGCCGAGGACGTGATCTGATGGACCGTCTTGGCGAGGGTGTCGGCCATCCGCTCACCGGCGTGCGCGTCGTCGAGATTGGCGACGAGCGCGGCGCGTTTTGCGGCAAGCTGCTCGCGGGGCTTGGCGCGGACGTCGTCACCGTCGAGCCGCCCGACGGTTCGCGGGGCCGGCGCATCGGGCCGTTCTACCGGGACGAGCCCTCGCGCGAAACGAGCCTGTTCTGGTGGCACTACAACCAAGGCAAACGCGGCGTCACGCTGGACATTGAGTCGCCCGACGGCTTGGAGGCGCTGCGCCGCCTGCTCGAAGGCTGCGACATTCTCGTCGAGAGTCTGGGCCCGGGCGGGCTCGACCGTATCGGGCTGCGGTGGGACCGGATCCACGACGAGACGCCCGGACTCATCGTTCTGTCCCTCAGCGACTTCGGGCTCGATGGGCCGTGGGCCGGCTACGAGGGGAGCGACCTCGTCATGCTGGCGCTGGGCGGGCAGATGATGATCTCCGGCTACCCGTCGGTGGCGGACGGGGTGTGGGACACGCCGCCCATCGCGCCGCAGCCGCACCAGTCCTCGCACATCGCGGGCTGCTTGGGCGCGATGGACGTACTCGCCGCCCTTGCCTACCGGGAGGAGACGGGCCGCGGCCAGCGGATCGATCTCTCCTACCACGCCGCGGCCAACAACTGCACCGAGAACAACCTCTCGTGGTACATGGTTGCGGGGGCAATCAACGAGCGCGGCCCACTCTCGCCGGAGATGTTCAGCGGCGACGGCAAGTACATGCAGGTGATGCTGGGCCTCTTTCCCGGAGAGTGGGAGCGAGTCGTCGCGATGCTCGACGAGTTCGGGATGGCGGAAGACCTCAAGGACCCACGCTACGCCGACCCCACCTTCCGCAAGCAGCCGGAGGCTCGGCAGCACGTGGACGAGGTGGTGCAGGCCTTCCTGGCGACGCATACGGTCGAGGAAGCCTTCCACGCGGCGCAGCGGCACGGGGTGATCTGGGCCCCAATCCGGGAGGCCCACGAGAGCCTGGACGACCCACACTTCACCCTACGCGGGAGCTTCACGAAGGTCGAGCACCCCGAACTGGGCCGCTCATTCGACTACCCGGGGTCGCCGTGGGTCTCCGAGGGGTTACCGTGGCGGAACGGCCCGCGGGCCCCGTTCCTCGGCGAGCACAACGGCGAGGTCCTGGGCGACGAGCTCGGCCTGAGCGCGGGCGAGATCGAAGCGGCTGGCGAAGGGGCCGGGCCGGCCTAGGCGCTGTCGGCGAGCGCCTTCCGCGCGTCCGTGTTCTGGGTCGGGTCGGGGAGCTGGGCCGGCCCGCCCTCGCGTGACGGCAGGATGATGACGCCCTTGCCGGGCGTGGTGACTTCTTCGCGCTGGCTCTCGGCCCACGTTTCGACCTCGACGCAGTAGTGGGGGCCGTCCTTGAACTTGCGCGCGACCTTGCCGCCGAACCACTGGATGTCGCCGTGGTAGTTGAACTTGCGCATCTCGCATTCCATCTTCCACAGCCAGGCGTCGTCGCCCATCCAATCGGTGAGGTACTGGATGGTGTACTCGGCCCGCATCATGCCGTAGTCGTAGGACATCGGCGTGCCGACTTTCTTGGCCCAGTCCTCCTCCCAGTGCATGCGCTGCACGACCTCGGGGAAACCGTAGCGGCCGGGGACGTAGAAGCGGGGCATCCGCTTCCGGTTGAGGTAGTTCATGCGGCCGGGGTTGATGCCGAACCCGCCCCAGCCGATCGCGATGTGAAAGCCGATGATGTCGACCATGGTGAGGGGGCCCTTCACCATCGGCGTGAGCGGCTCCCCTTCCTCCACGTCTTCCCAGTAGCGGGGCTCGGCGCCGCGGCGGTACTGGTTCTCATAGACCTCATCGATCTTGGCCACGTCCTCTTCGGAGTACATCGCCGGCTCCGTGGCCTTGTACTTGCCCTTCTTGGCCGCCGTGCCGCGCTCGGCGTGGATCATGAGGAAGCGGTAGGCGCCGATGTCCTCGCCGCGGTCGTTCATGTACGAGGTCTGGTGCTTCACCATCACCGACTTGTTGGCGAAGGCGCTCTCCTTCTCGATCACGTCCGAGATGAACGACTTCTTGTGTAGCCGGTCGCCGGGGAAGATGGGGCGGTACCACTCGAACTCGAAGCCGGACTGGTACATGCCGATGCCCCGCAGGGCGCCGCGGCTCTTTTCTTTGATTTCCGGAGGCAGCACGCCGGACTCGTCGAAGCCCATGGTGATGATGAACATCGGCGGGGCGATGACGCTGCGCCAGCGGCTCTCCGCGCCGTACTCGGAGTCGATGTAGAGCGGGTTGTCGTCGCCGCAGTTGTGGAGGTAGCGGCGGAAGTCGTTGGGGTCCGCCACGGGGTGCCAGGGATGCTCGGTATTGGGCTCGGGCTGGTTGATGAGCATCCGCATCTTCGCCACGTCTTCGGGCGTGATCTTGGCGGCGGTGTGCTTATCGGTTTTGGTGGTCATTCGCTTCTCCTCGCTTTGGGAGGTCGTGTGGAAAAGAGGGGCGCACGGGGGCTGCGGTTCACGGGTCCGGCATGGGGGAGACCGAGGCCGCCGCTTCAGTCAGCGCGCCAAAACGAGCGGGCGGAGTATACCTAAGGCACCTAGGCGCGTCAACGCGCACCGCGGCGGCCTTCGTCTTGCCCTATTCGGTCGCCGCCGGCTCCTCTTCGTCCTTGTCCGCCGCATCCATCCGGTGGAGGAACTTATAGAGCAGCGCGCCGAAAGCGGCGCCCAAGATCGGCCCCGCCCAGTAGACCCAGTGGTGCAGGAAGACACCCGAGGCGGCCGCGGGGCCGAAGGAACGCGCGGGGTTCATCGACGCGCCGCTGATGGGGCCGGCGTAGATCGCTTCGAGGGCTACCGTTGCCCCGATGGCGATGGCGGCGTTGCTCCTGACGATGCGCGTGTCCGTGGCCACGGCCATGATCACGAACATGAGGATGAAGGTGAGGAAGAACTCCAGGCCGAACGCCTGCCCCGCCGAGTTCCGGGGCAGCGTGGCCCCCACGTTGGCGGCGTCGCTGAACATCCACAGGACGATCCCGCTCGCCAGCGCGGCGCCGCTAAGCTGGGCCCCCCAGTAGGGAATGATGTCCCGCACCGGAAAGTGCCGAGTAAGGGCGAAGGCGAGGGTCACCGCCGGATTGATGTGCGCGCCCGAGATGTGCCCCGTGGCGACGATCACGACCATGACGACCAGCCCGAAGACGATGCCGATGCCGAGCGTGCCGATGGGGTCGCCCGTCTCGGCGTTGATGACGATGGCCCCCGCGCCCACGAAGACGAGGATGAACGTGCCTACGAACTCGGTGAGGTAACGGGTGAGGTCTCTTCTCGGCTCGAATCGTTCGGTCACGTGTCACGCTCTCATGCAGGATGGCGGCCTACCGGGGCCGGACGGACTAGGCCAAGGACAGCCTGGGGGTGGGTGTGCGGGGTCGGATGGTCTAGAGCGCGAGCCCGTACTCGCGGATGGCGTTGCCTTTCAGGAGGGCGTGCTTGTCGTCTTCGGGCACGTCGTGGAACATGCGGCCGATCGCTTCTTGGGATCCGGGCCAGAGGGTGTCGCTGTGGGGGTAATCGGAGCTCCACATGGCGTTTTCCACGCCGATGGCGCGGCGCAGCTCTACGCCCACGCGGTCTTGGATAAAGGTACCGAAGCAGTTGCGCCGCCAGAGCTCGGAGGGCGGCATGGTGATGGGCGGGCGCGTCCAGAACCGGTGCTGCGCGAACACCTGGTCGGCCCGCTCCAGCATGTAGGGGACCCAGCCCACGTTGCCCTCGACGTGCCCCACGCGGACGCGGGGTACGCGCTCGTAGAGGCCAGAGAAGAGCAACTCGGCCGCGAGCTCGAATTGGGTCAACGCGCCCATGGTGAGCCAGGCGGCGCTCTTCTTGCGGCCCTCGTAGGGAAGCTCCTCGCCGCCGACGGTGACGCCCTCCCTGGCGTGGAAGTGCAGGGGGAAGCTCATCTCCTGGGCGGCCTCCCAGATCGGGTCCCAATAGGGCTCGCCGTAGGCGTGGATGTTCTGGGTGGTGGGCAAGACCGCGCCGACGAGGCCGATCTCCTTGATGCGTTGGAGCTCGGCGACGGCGCCCTCGATCTCGAAGATGGGCAGGAAGCCGATGCCGAAGAGCCGCCCCGGCGCCTGGGCGCAGAAATCCGCAAGCCATTCGTTGTAGGCGCGGTAGAGGGCGAAACGGAAGGGGATGTCGTCGGACTGGCCGGGCGGACCGCCGCCGTAGAGGACCTCCGCGATGACGCCGTCGATGTCCTGGTCTTTGACGCGCTCGACGGGGTCCCAGCCCCCAGGGCGGGCGTCCGCGTTCTTCATGCGCTCGCTGTACTCTTCGGGCTTGCGCCCCGCCATCGCGGCGAGGCCCTGGATGGGCGAGCGTCGGCCCTCGAAGATCATGTAGTCGGCGTCTTCGGCCTCGTCGAGCTTGGGTGCGCGGTTTTGGTAGTGTGCGGGCAGGTACCGCGCCCAATCGCCGATCGGGACGTTGACGTGCGAGTCCGCCGACAGCGCTCCGCCGTTCGTGGTCATCTTCCCCTCCTAGCCCGTGGCGGTGTCGGCCCGGCCGAGCACGGTGACCGCGCCCGTAAACGATCCCGGGTAGCCGCCGAGGTTGTGGGTCAGCCCAATCTCGGCGTCCCGCACCTGGCGGGGCCCGGCCTTGGCCTGCAATTGCTTGTAGATCTCGTACATCATGCGCACGCCGCTGGCCCCGATGGGATGGCCGAAGCACTTCAGCCCGCCGTCCGTGTTGACGGGGAGATCTCCTTCGAGGGTGAAGGCCCCGGCTTGGACGTCGCGGGCGGCCTGGCCGCGCGGGGAGAATCCCAGGTCCTCGTAGAGGATCAGCTCCGTGATGGTGAAACAGTCGTGGACCTCGGCGACGCTGATTTCCTTACGGGGGTCGCTGATGCCCGCCTGATCGTACGCTTCCCTCGCGGCGTGGACATTTTCAGGGAAATAGGTGAACTCGGCGTCGCGGCGCAGCGTGCCTTGGTCCGCGCCCACCGCGAGGCCGAGCCCTTTGACGAGCACGTAGTCGTTGCGGATCGTCCGCGCGATCTCGGGACGGGTGATGATCGCCACCGCGGCGCCGTCGCTGACGCCGCAACAGTCGAAGAGTCCCAGGGGCCAGGCGATCATCGGAGCGCGCAGGGCCTGTTCGAGCGAAATCTCGCGCTGGAAGTGGGCCTTGGGGTTCAGGCTGCCGTTGTGGTGATTCTTCACCGCGATCTTGGCGAGGACCTCTCTCCCCTCGTCAAACGATAGGCCGTAGCGGTCGAAGTAGGCGGTCGCGGCCAGGGCGAACTGCGCCGGCGGCGGCGCGGGCGACTCGACGTTGGTGTTGGGCAGGATCAGGGGCGAGGCCAGCCCGGTGAAGCCAGTGTCCTTGAGCTTCTCGACACCGGCGACCATGACCATTTCATAGGCGCCCGAGGCGACCGCGAAGCAGGCGTTTCGGAAGGCGTCCGTTCCCGTGGCGCAGAAGTTCTCTACGCGGGTTATGGGGATGTAGTCGAGCTTGAGGGCCTTGGCGAGGGGTTGGCCACTCCAGCCCGAGAGCATGGTGCCGAGCCACGCCGCGTCGATGTCCTTGGCCTCGACTCCGGCGTCCTCGAAAGCCTCCTGCGCCGCCTCGACGAGGAGGTCTTCGGGGCCTTCGCCCCAACGTTCACCGAACTTGGTGCAGCCCATCCCGACGATGGCGACCTTGTCCGCGATTCCGCCCATTGCGCGCCTCTCTTTCCTACACCCTTGCCAGCCTACACCGTCTCGGCCCGCGCCCTTACCCGCCGGCGCCGGCCGCCGCCGCCTCATCCGAGGGGACGCGCACCGGCATCGACTTCCAGTAGTAGTTGTGAATCCCGTCGATGACATCGAGCTTTCGGAAGCTCATCTCGATGGGAAGGCCCACGCGCACGTCTTCGATCTTCCGGTCGGTCATCATGCAGAGCGCGCGTCCCCCGCCGTTGAAGTCGACAACGGTAAGCACGAGGGGCGTGTCCTGCGTCCCCGACACGTGGTCCATGGAGAACGTCTTGATCACGCCGCCCTTGTCGGCCAGCCGCACCATCTCCCGCTGATCGATCGCGCGGCAGAAGGCGCAGACTTTCTGGGGCGGGTACTGGACCTCGCCGCAGGCGGTGCACTTGCCGCCATGGAAGCGAATGTTGGCCTCCCGGTCGCGCCACGCCGCTTGCAACGAAATGGGCTGTGGGTCGGGGCGTCGGGGCGGCTCCTGGGCGACTTGTCCCCGCCAGCGGAGATAGTCTTCGTACGCGGGAACGGAGAGTTTGCCGGCGACGAGCTGCGCCACGCTCATCGCGGGCTTTGGCCCGTCCGCGTCCGTCACCAGCAGCGAGTAGGCGTCGGCGCCGTCCCCGTACCCCGCAAGCATGATGCGGTCGCGCGGCTTGGCCGTCTCCAGCGCCGCCGCGAGGAGCATCAAGGGGAAGGCGGTGCCGGTGTTGCCCACCGCGCCGTAGCCGGGCTGCTGGACCTGCGCCGCCTCCGCGCCGATGCGCCGTCCGATCTCGGCGTGGCGTCTGGGATCCGGGCTGTAGTAGGCGAGCTTGGCGAAGTCCTTGGGCCCCTTGCCGAGCTTGGCGGCGAGGCCGGAGATCGCCTCGACCATGGTGGGGACGTATCCCGCTTCCATGATGAATCGGTCCTCGCCCGACCGCACGAACACGTCGCCCTCGGAGCGCCATACGTCGACCATGTGGTCGGAGATGAAGAACGAGTCTTCGATCTCCGCGAGCACGTCGCCGGCGCCGACGAGGAGGGCCACCGCGCCGTCGCCGAGATAGGGTTCGAGCGGACTGCGGGGATAGGCCATGCGGGTGTCGGCCGCGACGACGAGCACGTTCTTGGCCCGCCCCGAGGCGACGGCGTCGGCGGCCATCTGGAGCGCGGACGTGCCGCCGCGCAGCGCGCCGGCGACGTCGTGCGAGAAGAGGTCGCGCCGCAGGTCGAGCGCCGCCGCGACGGTCGAGGCGCTCTGTTTCTCCCAATACGGGGCCGTGGTGGAGGCGAAGATGACGCCGTCGATAGTGGAGCGGTCGACGTGGGCGAGGCAGTTCTCGCCGGCGGCCACCGCCATGGTGACGCTGTCCTCGTCGAAGTTGGCGACGGCGCGCTCGCCGGGGATGTTCCACCCGACAGTCTCGGTCGTCAGCCTGTGCCGGGGGATGTAGGCCCCGAACGCCTTGATCCCTACCATCCTCGTCCCACCTCGACGGCGCGCCTCACCGCAGCTCCGGCGCGTAGTCCATGGTCATTCTACCCGTAGCCGCGAGTTCGTCCATCTTGGCCTCCGGCGTACCGAGCAGTTCCCGGTAGACGAAGTCGTTGTGCTCGCCGAGGCGGCAGGGCGGGATCCTGATCGCGTTGGGGGTGTGGTGCATCTTGAAGCTGATTCCGGGGTAGAGGTGCGTTCCGCATTCGGCGTGCGTGACGCGGTCGAAGAAGCCCCGCGAGGCGAGTTGGGGATCGCTGAAGGCTTCGCCCTCGTCGATCACCGCGCCCGCGGGCACGCCGGCCTTCTGCAGCATTAGCATGACCGAGTAGTGGTCGTGCGCGGCGGTCCATGACGCGATCCGCTCGTCGAGCTCGTCGTGATGGACGAGGCGGCCCTCGTTCGTGGCGAAACGTTCGTCCTTGGCCCAGGGTGCCGACGGGCCGGCGACCTCGCGGAAGGCGGCCCACTGCTCGTCGGTGGAAATGGCGATGGTAACCCAGCGATCATCGCCCAGGCAGGGGTAGACGCCGTGGGGCGCGTAGGAGGGGTGGCGGTTGCCGGTGGGCTCGACGTTGCGCCGGTTCATGGAGTACTCCATGAACGCCTCGCCGAGATAGGTGGCGAAGTTCTCAGTCTGGGAGAGCTCGACCAACTGGCCTTGGCCGCTACGCGCCCGGTGGCGCAGGGCCATGACGGCCGCGAGAGCGCCGCCCACTCCAGACGGCCCGTCGGCGATGGGAAGGATGCCGCGCATGGTCACGTCCGTGTCGGGGTAGCCGCGTATGTAGAGGTGACCGGCGACGGCTTCGATGTGCGAGCCGAAGGCGCGGAAGTTCTCGTACTCGCCGCCGAGGCCGAAGGCGGGGAGCCGCAGCATGATGACGTCGGGACGCCTGGCGCGGACGTACTCCCACGTGATCCCAAGCTTGTCCAGGGTCGCGGGTACGTTGTTCTCGACGATGATGTCGGAGACGGCGAGCAGATCGTCGAACGTGCGCCGCCCTTCTTCGGAGCGGAGGTCCACGGTCATGCTCAGCTTGTTGCGGGCGTGGTTCTGGAACATGGTGTAGCGGTTCCACGGGCGGGGTCCGGGCGTGTTGCCCGCGTAGCCGTACCCCGAGCCTTTGACCAAGTCGACGTAGCCCTGGGTGGGGCGCGCCGCCGTGCCCCTCGTGTAGGGAACGAAGACCTCCGGCGTATCGAGCCGGATCACCTCGGCGCCCCAATCGGCGAGCAGCATGGTGGCGTAGGGGCCGGCCACGACCATGGTGAGGTCGAGGACGCGCACGCCCCTAAGGGGCATTTGATGCGTCGGCGCGCGCATGGCCTAGACGACTCCCGC
The DNA here is from genome assembly GCA_965219875.1 of Dehalococcoidia bacterium. Classification (GTDB taxonomy): domain Bacteria; phylum Chloroflexota; class Dehalococcoidia; order SHYB01; family SHYB01; genus DAOUKH01. Next base: position 1,342,405 of record CBDCOW010000003.1, read on the forward strand.
CGCGGCGAGCGCGCCGAGCTCGGCTTCCGTGCGGCCAAGCTCGCCGCAGAAGACCTCGGTGTTGTGCTCGCCAAGAAGGGGAGCGGGCCGGCCTTCCCTGGCCGGGGTCGCGTCCATTCTGAAGGGGGCGCCGGGGTATTCGAGCTCGCCGGCGGCGGGATGGCTGATCGTTTCCCAGAACCCGCGCTCTCGATAGTAGGGGTGCTCGAAGAACCGGCCCGGTGAGAAGATCGGCGCCGTGGCGAGTCCGGCGGCCTGCGACTCCCGCCATGCCTCGTCCATGGAGCGCTCTAGCAGCCAGGGGAGCAGGATTTCATTGTTGAAGTGGTGGATGGACTCGGCGGAGCCGCCGTGCTCGTACTGCGCGTAGAGGGGGTCGTCGAGCAGGTCGGCGCGCCCGACGAGCTCGGCGGCGCGGGGGAATCGCGTCACCCCCGACCAGAAGCAGATGGCGCCGTCGGCGCAGGGAAAGATGCCGAAGGCGAGGTCCTCGGCGTCGGCGCGACGCTTCACGAGGGCGCCGGTGTACTGGTGGTTGAGCATGAAGATGCTGCGCCGGTCTTGACTGGCCGCCTGGGTCTCGAAGATGGAGATGTCCACGTAGTCGCCGTCGCCGGTGAACTCCTTGCGGAACAGGGCGGTGCAGGCGGCGAAGGCCGCCATTTGCCCCGTTTGGTAGAGGCCGATGGAGCCGCCGAGCTTGACGGGGGGCCGGTCGGGCGTGCCGGTCGATTGAAGCTGGCCGCCCATGCCGTACTCGATGAGCTCGTTGGCGAGGAAGTCGCGGTACGGCCCCGTCTGCCCGAAGTTGGAGATGGAGAGCATGACGACGCCGGGGTTGCGTTCCGCGAGGGAGTCGTAGTCGAGTCCCAACTTCTCCATGACGCCCGGCTTGAAGTTCTCCACGACGATGTCGGCGCGTTCGGCGAGATCGAGGGCGAGGCCCTTCCCTTCGGGATTCGAGAGATCGAGGGTGACGCCGCGCTTGCCGGTGTTGAGGTAGAGGAAGAGGCCGCTCCGCTCGGGGTGCGGCTCGTCGCTGGCAAACGGGCCCATCCGGCGGGCGCCGTCCCCCGTCCCGGGGCGCTCGACCTTGATCACGTCGGCGCCGTAGGAGGCGAGCAGCTTGGCGCAGAAGGGGCCGGCGACGTAGTGCGTCAGGTCAAGGACGCGTACGCCGTCGAGGGCCGAGGCCGGCGCGGGCGGAGGGGAAGGGGCCACTACCTCAGCCGCCACTTGCGGCGTTCGGGGTTGGCCAACTTCTCCTGCAGCTGGCGCTCGGCCTCGGGCGTGTTGCCCACACGGGGGAACATTGCCCCCCACTCCAAGGCCTGCTCGCGGCCCACGTCGAGGCTGCGCCAGATCGCCTGCACGCTTCCCTGAACGGCAATGGGCGGGTGCGACGCGATGATCTCGGCGAGGCGCTCCGCCGCGGGCATGAGCTCGTCCTGGGGCAGCACCTCGCTGACCAGGCCGATCTCGTAGGCGCGCTTGGCGCTCAGACGCTCGTCGGCGCCGGTGAGGGCGATGCGGAGGACCTCGCCGATGGGGACCCGGCGGGCGAGGCCGATGGGTTCGAGCGCGGCGACGAGTCCGAAGGAGACGTGGGTGTCGAAGAAGGTGGCGTTCTCCGAGCAGATCACGATGTCACTGTCGTAGATGAAGTAGAAGCCGCCCGCGTTACAGATGCCGTTGACCGCGGTGATGACCGGCTTCCAGATGCCGTTCTGCTTCGAGGTGAGCCGGGCGCCGCTGTCCTCGTAGTGCCAGGGATCGATGTCGCGACGGCTGTTGGGGTCCTCACCCTCGCGGATATCGACGCCGCTGCAGAAGGCCCTGTCGCCCGCGCCGGTCAGGATGATCACGCGGACGTCATCGTCCTGCTTGACGTCGGCCCAGACTTCCTTGAGCTCGCGCTGCATCGTCCGGTCGAAGGCATTGAGCGCGTCGGGCCGGTTGAAACGGAGCAGGGCGCGTCCGTCCGCCTTTTCGTAGACGAGGGTCTCGAGTTGCAAGCGCTTGGACGCCTCCGGGAGCGGTAGGGGGAAAGAGATGGCGAGCCGGATTGTAGGCTCGGCGAATATACTATTCAAGTATGTATCGGGTACTTAGGGTCGCGCCCGTGAATGCCGCCCGCGCCCGCCGTCCTCCGCGGTCGTCGAGACGGTGACGACAGAGCAGGGGGCGGAGGCCGGAGCGGGCCGCGGCGACTGGGTCTGGTTGGCGATGATCGCGGTGGCGGTCTTCGCCGTCGCCCTCCCGCTTTCCAGCTATCCCTCCGCGCTCCCCATCATCCGCGAAGAGTGGGGCATCTCCGATACGGAGGCGGGCCTCATCAACGGGATCACGGCGGCGGGGTCCGTCATCGGTGCGCTGGTGCTCATCCCGCTCACCGACAAGTGGCGCGCCGACCATGTCTTGCTCGGATCGGCGCTGACGACGGCGGTCGGGCACCTGCTCTTCCCCCTCGTGGCGGAGAACCTGGCCTCGGCCGCTCCGCTGCGCCTCGCCGCGGGGCTGGGGCTCGCGGGCGTCTACGTGACGGGCACGCGGATCGTCGCCGAGCGGTTCCCCACGTCGGTACGCGCCCGGGCCGTGGGGATCTACGTCACCTGCTTCTATCTGGGGACCGCCGCCTCGTTCGCCATCACGGGCGCGCTGATTCCGTTGCTGGAGTGGCGCGGCGCCTACACCGCCGCCGCGGCGGGCTCGTTCCTGACACTGGTCATCTATGCCTTCGCCCTGCGCGGGTACCGTCCCATCGCCGCTCCGGCGGCGGCGGGCCGGATCGACCTCACCGTGCTCAAGGACAAGAACGTCGCCGTGGTGATCCTGAGCTATCTCTTGCATTCCGTGGAACTGATCCACGTGCGGACATGGCTCGCGCCATTCCTTGCGTTCATCCTGGTAACCCAGGGAGGTATCGCCGGCGAGGCGGCGGCGGCCGAGGCGGCGGTTATCGTCGGCATCGCCGGGCTGCTGGGCGCGCTGGCGCCGTTCGTGGGAGGGCTGCTCTCCGACCGGATCGGCCGCCTGCCCAGCGCCATGCTCCTCTTCTTCATCAGCGGGGTGTGCTCGTTGGCCATCGGCTGGACGGTCGAGCTGCCTTGGGCGGCCGTCCTCACGCTCGCCTTCATCTACTCGATAGCGGTGGGCGCCGACTCGGCGATCTATTCGAGCGCGATCACCGAGGTCGCAGAGCCGGCGCGCCTGGGCTCGACGTTGGGGGTGCACGCCTTCGGGGCCTTCGGGGCGGGCGTGATCTCGCCGGTCATGTTCGGCGCCGTCTTGGACTTGGTGGGAAGGGAGCACACCGCGGCGTGGGGGCTCGCGTTCGGCACGGCGGGGGTGGGAGCGGCCGTGGCCATCGTGGCCATGGCGTGGCTTCGAACACAGGCGGGAGCGACGCGGCGGCCCATTGCCTAAGACACCTATACGTGGTACGTTTTCCGCGCAGGCCTTGCAAAGAGGCACATCGGGGAGAAGACCATGTCCGTCAGAGTCCACGTCCACCTAACCGTTGCCGATATCGACGAAAGCCGCGGCTTCTACGAGAAGTTTCTCGACGCGGAGCCGGTGAAGGTGAAGTCCGGCTACGTGAAGTTCCTACCCGACGTGGCGCCGGTGAACCTTGCCCTCTTCGAGGCGAACGGCGGCGCGATGCTCGGCAAGCCGCCCCACTTGGGCATCCAGGTCGACTCGACGGAAGAAGTGCAGGCCCAGCTCCGGCGGGTGAAGGACCGCGGCCTCCCCGTGCGCGAGGAAATGGGCGTGGACTGTTGCCACGCGAACCAGGACAAGTTCTGGGTGCAGGACCCGGACGGCCTGCAGTGGGAAGTCTATAACGTCAACTACGACATCGAAGACGAGATGATTCCCCAGCGCATGCCCCAACCGGTGGCGCTGCAATTGGCCCCGAGCGGAGGCGCGTCGGACGCCTGCTGCCGGGCATGAGACCAACGGCGTCGAAAGGCGGAAGGCCCCTAGGCGCGCCTGGGGGCTTTTCTTTGCTTAGGCGGACCACGGGAGTTGAATGCGGACTATGAGTTGGGGTTCAAGCGAATATTGGGACATGCTCATCCGCCGGAGCCTTTCGCGGTTCTTCATGCTGCGGGCGCTCTACGAGCAGCCGTCGCACGGCTATCAGTTGAAGGAAGCGGTGAAGAAGGTAGCCCAGGGCTGCTGCGATCCGACCGACGCCATGATCTACCCGGCAATCAAGGAGCTTGTGAGCAACGGCTACGTCGAGGTCCGCATGGAAAACCAGGGCGCCCGCGAGCGAAAGATCTGCACGCTCACGGGCAAGGGGCTGGAGGCCTACAAGGCCGCGGCGGCCGCCTGGAGCACGGTGTTGCCCCACATCCAGGAAGCCATCGACGTGGCGGAGCAGGCGCAAGACATCCCCGCCCGGAGCGACGAGGGCGTGGCCGTCTCCTGATTCGCCCAGCCTCGGCTTACTTGTCGCCGCCGAGCATCCTGCGCGCGATGATCATGCGCTGGACTTCCGACGTGCCCTCGTAGATCTCCGTGATCTTCGCGTCGCGGAAGCAGCGCTCGACGACCGAGTCCCTGAAGTAGCCGTAGCCTCCGTGGATTTGCACCGCCTTGGTGGCGATCCACATGGCGGCCTCGGCGGCGAAGACCTTCGCCATGCAGGCCTGTCTGCCGAAGGGACGCCCCTCGTCGCGAAGGGCGGCGGCGTTGTAGGTGAGCAGCCGGGCCGCTTCGAGCTTCGTTCCCATGTCGGCCAAGGTGAACTGGATTCCCTGATGGCTCGCGAGCGGCGCGCCGAACGTCTTCCGCTGCCGGGCCCACGCCAGCGACGCGTCGAGGGCGCACTGGCTGATTCCCAACGCCTGCGCGGCGACGCTCATCCGCGACGCTTCGAGAATCTCCATGATGATGGGGAAGCCGCCGCATTCTTCGCCGATGCGGTTGAACTCCGGAACGCGCACGTTTTGCAGCAGCACCTCGGCGGTCGTCGAGGCGCGGACGCCCAGCTTCCCGAGCTGCTTGTTGGTGGTGAGCCCCTCGGAGCCGCGCTCCACAACGAAGCAGGTGATGCCCTTGTGGCCCAAGCCCGGGTCCATCGTGGCGATCACCAGCAGGTGCGTCGCCACGTCGCCGCAGGTGATGAAGGTCTTGGCACCGTTGAGGACGTACCCGTCGCCGCTCCGCTCGGCCTTTGTCTGAACCGCGGCGGCGTCCGATCCCGCGTCGGGCTCGGTGAGGGCGAACGCGGTGATCATGTCGCCTTGGGTGAGCGGCGTGAGGAAGGCCCGTCGCTGCTCCTCATCGCCAAACTGCTGGATGAGCTGGCCCCAGAGGCCGAATTGCACCGCGAGGATGGTGCCGATACCGGCGTAGGCGCGGCAAATCTCCTCCATCGCGACCATGCCTTCGGTGACGCCGCCTCCCGAGCCGCCGTATTCGGGATCGATCCCGATCCCCGTCAGGCCAAGCTCGCGAAGCCCTTCGAAGATGTCGAAGGGGAACTCCTCGCGCTCGTCGAGCTCCAGCGCGTGCGGGGCGATCTCCTTCTCGGCGAAGGAGCGCACGGTCCGTTGGAGGATCAACTGCGACTCGGTTAGCTGGAGGCTCATCCCTTCACTCCGTTGGTCCGTCTGACGCAAGAACGCGCCCCTGCGGAGCGCGTTCTTCGCCGTCCATAGGCGGGGGTGCTACCGGCCCTGGCTGCCGGCCGTCGCCGGACGAGGCGCGCCCCCGGTGAGCTTCGCGAGTTGGTCGTCCAGAGCGATATGCAGCTCGTAGACGAGGTCGTACAGTTTCATCGCGTTGTCGAAGGTCGCCTTGGGGCGGTCTCTGGTGGGGCGGTCCTGCACCAGCATGTCGTCGGTAATGGCGGTGATCTGCTTCAGGATCCGACCTGACTTCGTATTCTTCCACTTGTCGGGGAAGTCGAGGGAGGCGAGGGCCTGCTTGAAGTCGCCGGCCCAGAAGCCGATCATCTCGCGGAAGGCCTTCGCCTCGTCGCCGTCGTGGCGCGCGGTACGGGCGGCGAGCCACCGCAGACCGTCGGCCTCCGCGAGGGCCTCGCTCATGTCGGCGGGACTCTTGAAGTCCGACGCGGCGGGGATGGCCGCGGTGGCGCGGGACATCGCCTCATTCTTCTTTCCTTCCGGCAGGCCGACGTAGAGCGCGATCGTGTTCAGCCGTTGCCACTCAGGACGGAGGAACTGGCCCTTGAGGCTGGCGATGGCCCCGAACATGCGGTTGTGGTACGGCTTGAGGACGTACGAGCGAAACGAGAAGGGATCGGGCAGGCCCTTGTTGGGTCCCTCGGGGTCGTAGTCGGCGACCTCGACGCAGCTCGGGTCGCCGTAATGGATGCGGGTGAGGTACTTCACCTTGAGGCCGGGCAGCATCGACTCGACGCCGCGGATGCACACCGAGGTGGCGACGATCTCGCCGAAGGCGCGCACCGTCTCCGGCGAGTAGCCGAGCCGGCCCGCGATGGCCACGGGGGTGCAGAAGGTGATGTTGCGCTCGGCGCGGGTCGGCGTCATCAGGCCGACGTCGTACTGCACGCCGAAGAAGGCGTCGGTGCCCGCGAGCATGCCGATGGCCGTCTTCGCGTCGATTTCGTCGAAGGCGAACTGGTCGGCTACGGTGTCCCAGTACATGCGCTCCGCGGCGACCTCTTCCCAGGCCTGCTCCACCACATGCTGGGGTTTCTCGCCCTTGAACGCCTCGAGGACTTCGCAGCTCACGCCCATGAGGAGGCCCCCCACGGCTTGGAAGGCGCGCTCCATGTGCTGAGGTTCGAGGGCGGCGAGGCTCTGGGCCCCGGCGACGGCTTCGATCAGATCGCCCGCGTCGGCCGTGGTGAGATCGATTTTCTCCGGCGACAGGTCGAGCCCCATGTTCTTGCCGAGCTTGGCCCCAGACGCGCGGACCACCTCGGCCCCGGGATCTCCCAGCTGTTCGGCCACGCGGCTGCCGACGTTCACGATCATCCGGGCCAGCACCGGAATCGAGCGCCGTTGCTGTTCGAACACCGGGACGTTCGCGACCGCGTCCTTAACCTCTTCGGGCCTGAACTTCCTGTCCGGCTTCCAGTCCAACGCCGCAGCTTCTTGCTTGGCTTGGGTCATCGATGGCCTCCGCGCATACCTTAGTTACTGAGGCACCGTAGCACTCGAATCCGGCGCCGGTCAATTGTCCGCAACGTCCCGGCGGGCGACGGGCTTGGTTACCGGCGGCACGCCGACGACCGTGGGAAGGAACGTGGAGTGGAACCCCGCGACGCCGCCGGTCACGAGGATTGGCAAGCGCGCCTCCTTGGTGTCGGCCTCTCCAGGCATGATGCAGGTAGGCGCGTTCAGGCGCGCCTCTTCGCCGTAGACGGCGGAGAAGTCGACGGTCTGGAAGAGGCGCCGCCGGATGGCGGCACGGTCCATGCCGGCGCGCGCGAAGGTCTGGGCGTGCATCGGACAGAGAAGGAGGACCGGCAGGCCGCCGTCCTGGTGGTAGGCCTTGGCGTAGCCCTCCACGTAGCGGAGGCAACCGGCGATGACGTCGAGCAGGTCTTCGGCGCTCTCCTTCTGGGCACGGTAGAAGATCGGCGCGGTGCCGGTGACGGCATGGACAGTGACCGCGCTTTCGCCGGGGTCGAGTCCGGCCTCCGTGTGGGCCGGCGCCCACGGAGAGGCGTCGACGTTTTCGGCAAGGCAGAGCCCCGCGCGGGCCGGTTGGCCGTGGGGACTCTTCGTTACACGTCCGGCGACGTTGCCGCCAACGTTTTGCAGCACCAGGCGGACCGCCCTCCCGATGGCCGCGTTGGCCGCCGCCGCGGCGCCGAGCGCGTCGTAGCCGCAATTGACCCCGGCCTCATTCGCGATGGGGCCGTGCACCACGATCATCGGTGCGGCGGGGGCCGTCCACGGCCCGATACGGTCGAGTTGGAAGTCGGGGTCGGCGACGGCCGCGACCGCCGCGGCCACGATGGGGAAAGTCTCGGGGGCGCAGCCCGCCATCACCGCGTTCGCCGCCACGGTCTGGGCCGTCGCCCTGCCCCGCCGTGGGCCGACGAATCCGAGGTGGTCTTCGGCGCCGAGGCCGGCGGCGGCGAGCATCGCGTCGACGCGTTCTTGCGTCGGGGGAACGATAGGGAGCCCGTCGCTCCAGCCCCGGTCGATGAACGCCCGCGAAACGTCGTCGGTTTCGATTTCGCCGGGCATGGGGGAGACCACGGGGGTCAGCGCGCTTCGCCGGTCAGCGAGGCGACGATCGCGGGATAGGCGTCGTCCGCGAGCTTGGTTACGGCCTCTTCGCTGAGCCGCTCGAAGAAGTGGGGCACGACGACCATGCTGAGGCCGGGGCGGCCTTCTGCCACGGCCGTTTCGCGGGCCAGCCCCTCGAACTCGTCGGTCACGACGCTGACGGTGGGGATGCCCTGGGCTTCGAGCTCCGAGGCATCGTAGACGGTCCACGGGGCCGTGCCCCAACACGTCCCAAGCCCGACGACGGCCCAATCGACCTGCTGCTGGAAACGCTTCCACTTCGCGCGCCGCTCTTCGTTGCGCTCGGTGAACGTTCCGCCCACGTAGTCGGCCGAGCGAAGCTCGTACTCGTCGTTCATGCGCTCCTCGATGCGGCCCACGAACGTGTCGAAGTTGAGCCATTGGCGCCGAAATCCGCCGCGCGTACCTTTGAGCGAGGCCAGCCGCGGCGCAGGGGTCTTCTCTTCGCCGGGGCCTGCCGAGGTGGGGTCGAGCACCGTGGTCATGGTCTCGCTCGGGGCCTCCAACCCCAGGGTGCATAAGGCGGAGCCTCACCCCGCCGTTCGTTGACACGCCAGAAGGGGGCTGCGTATAATGCGCCCCCGACACCTAAGACAAGTATATATCCTTCAAAGCCCTGTTCAGTCAAGGGCCCCGGCGCTCCTGACTGCTTTGTGCCCGGCCGTTGGAGTCCTCTTTGGTCAACTACTCTCTCCGCTTGGACGATAAGAGTCTGCCCTTGATGATCGAGCGCGCCAAGCGCGCCGAGGCCGCCGGCTTCGAGGGCCTTTGGGCAGGCGAATTGGCCGGAACGCCGTACGTGAACTGCGCCGCCGTCGCCGGGTTCACCGAGAAGATCAAGCTTGGCACCGCCGTCGCCTACGGCTTCGTGCGCAGCCCCATGACGACGGCGCTGACCGCCCTCGACTTGGACCGCCTGACCGGCGGGCGTTTCATCCTCGGCCTGAGCACGAGTCTGAAGCGGATCAACGAGAGCTGGCACAACGTCACCTTCGGCAAGCCGATCCCGCACATCAAGGAGACGGTCGAGCTTATCCGGTTGATCATGGAGAACGCCCACAAGGGGCGCCCCATCGTTTCCAAGGGCGAGTACCACGACGTGAACATCGCGGGCTACATCAGGCCATGGCGGCCGGTCCGCGAGAAGATACCGATCTACCTGGGCGCCGTCGGCCCCGGCATGATTCGCACCGCCGGCGAGGTCGGCGACGGGCTGCTGGCGCATCCCGTCTACACGCTGAAGTACATCAAAGAGGTGATGCAGCCGAAGATCGAGGAGGGGTTGCGGCGAAGCGGACGGGACCGCAAGGACTTCGCCGTCTACCTCTACATCGACGTGCTGATCTCGGACGACCGGGAGCAGGCGCTGGAGATCGCGCGCGGCACGCCCGCCTTCTACGCGACGGTCCGGGCCTACGCTCCCTTCTTCGCCCTGCACGGCTTCGAGGACGAGGCCAAACGGATCCGCGAGACGTTCCGAGAGGCGAAGGGTTTCACGCCGAAGGCGAACGCCATCGTCACCGACGAGATGGCGGAGTCGTTCGTGGTGATCGGCAACGCCGACGAGGTCAAGGCCAAGGTCGCGGAGTATGCCGAGTTTGCCGATGGGATCATCCTGCAGACGCCCACGCAGGGCATGCGCCGCGCCGAGCGGGAGCCGTGGGAGAACGCGGTCTTCGACGTGTTCGGCGCGTGAGCCGTCCTCGACTCGTTTAGACCGGCGCGGCGCGGCCGTCCGCGCAAGCAAAGGATTGGTGACAGATGCGTCTCTACTCAGGTATGGGCACGGGCGACGCCAAGACGCTCATCGAACGAGCCCAGATGGCCGAGTCGTCGGGCATGGACGGCATGTGGGCCGAGCAACTCAACGGCACGCCTTTCGTTCCCCTGGCGGCCGTGGCCGGCGCTACCACGAAGCTCGAGCTCGGTACGTCCATCGCGCTGGCGTTCACCCGCAGCCCGCTGGAGACCGCGTTGACCGCGCTGGACATGGACGTGCTCACCAACGGGCGCTTCAACCTTGGGCTTGGTACCGGCGTGCAGCGCCTCGTCGAGCTCTGGCACGGCGTCCCCTATGGGAAGGCGGTCTCGCATTTGCGCGAGGTCGTCGAGTCCGTGCGGCTCATCATGGACAAGGCGAGCAAGAACGAGCCGATCCGGTATGAGGGCGAGTACGTTCAGGTAAACATCAGGGGCTGGACCCGCCCGATGAAACCCGTGCGTGAGAAGATACCGGTGTACCTCGCCGGCGTGCAGGCCGGCATGGCGCGGCTGGCGGGGCAGGTCGCCGACGGGCTGTTGGGGCACATCATCTGGTCGCCGTTTTGGATCGAAGAGGTCATCCTCCCCAACGTGGCCAAGGGCCTCGAACGGGCCGGGCGTGAGCGTAAGGATATCGAACTGATGGTCCCGCTGGTGGTCATCATCTCCCGCGATGAGAAGGAAGCGCGCATGGACGCCGCCCACGAGGTCGCGTTCTTCAGCACGGTCCGCACCTACCAGCCGCTGATGGAGGCGCACGGGTTCGGGAAGATCACCGCGGAGATACAGAAGCGGTTCCGCGAGCACGGCCACAGCGAAGCCATCTGGGAGCTTGTGACGGACGACATGATCGACGCGTTCACTGTCGTCGGCAACGTTGACCGCGTGAGCAAGAAGATGAAGAGCTTCGAGCCGCTGGTGGACGCCATTATGGTCGAGGTTCCCGGCTTCCATCTCGACACGGAGAAGAACGAGGATTACCGCAAGGCGATCTTCGAGACGTTCTCCAGGTAAGCACGCCGCCGCGGCAATCGAGGGGAGCCGTGGATTTCGCCTTCACACCGGACGAGGAAGCGTTCCGCGGCGAGATACGGGCCTTCCTCTCCGAGAACATCCCCGCGGGCTACGCGGACCAGACCCTGTCTGACGAGGAGACGGAGGCGGCGCGGAGGCGCTTCGTCAAGGTCTTGGGCGCCAAGGGCTGGCTCGCCGTGGCCTGGCCGCAGGAATACGGCGGGCAGGGCTGGCCGCCCGTTCGCCAGATGGTCTTCAACGAAGAGATGTCGCTGGCCCGCGCTCCCCGGCCCGCCGGAGCGGGACTCGGCCTCGTGGGGCCGACGCTTATCTCCCACGGGTCGGATGAGCAGAAGGCGCGCCATCTCCCCGGCATCACCGGCGGCGGCGTGCTCTGGTGCCAGCTTTTCAGCGAGCCGAACGCGGGCTCCGACCTGGCCGGCCTTGAGACGTCGGCGGTGGAGGACGGCGACGCGTTCGTCCTCAACGGCCGCAAGATATGGTCGAGCGACGCCCACCGCGCCGATTGGGGGCTGATCCTCGTGCGCACGAACCGTGACGCGCCGAAACACAAAGGGATCAGCACCTTCCTCCTCGACATGCGCCTGCCCGGCATCACTATCTCGCCGATAGAAACGATGCTGCGAGACTGGCGGGCGGTCGGGGCGCACAACTTCAGCGAAGTCGTGCTCGAAGACGTGCGCGTGCCCCATGACTGCCTCGTCGGCGAGAAGGACCGGGGATGGTATCAGGCCATCGCCGGCCTGGAGTCGGAACGCTCGAACCTTGCCGCCACGGTGTCGCTGCGCCGCTTCCTAGAAGAGCTGCTTGCGCACGTCAGAGCGTCGCCCGAGTTGCGGGGCCGGCTGCGAAAGCTAGGCTTGGAGAAGCGCATCGCGCAAATTGCGATCGATCTTCAGGTGATGCGCAGCATAGGCTACGCCATCGTCGGCAAGCAGATGGCCGGGCTGCCGGTCAGCCGCGACGCCGCGTTGGCTAAGCTCTATATGAGCGACCTGGAGCAACGTGCCGCGGGCGCGGCCATGCAGGTGCTGGGCCTCGAAGGCCAATACGAGCGGGGCGAGAAACGCGCCCCCATGCTGGGCCGCGCCGAGCGCCTCTATCTCATCAGCGTGGCCTCGACCATCGGTGTGGGCACGTCGGAAATCCAGCGCAACATCATCGCCACCCGCGGCCTTGGACTCCCGTCCCGGTAGGTGCGTCCGATGCCGGTACACCGCGACGACCTGCCCCTGAGCCCCTACCGGGTCATCGACCTGACCGGCCGGGAAGGCGCGCTCTGCGGCCGCATCCTGGGCGACCTCGGCGCGGACGTGATCAAGGTCGAGCCGCCGGGCGGCGACCCGGCGCGGGCGGCGGGCCCCTTCTACCACGACACCGGCCACCCCGACGACTCACTCAGCTTCTGGGCGTACAACACGAACAAGCGCAGCGTCGTGTTGGACTTGGAGCGCGCGGAGGACCGGGACCGCGTCCGCGGTCTCGTCGCGGGGGCGGACTTCTTGATCGAGTCGGCGCCGCCGGGCTATCTCGATGGCCTCGGACTGGGCTACGCCGAGCTGAGCCGCGGCCACGAGGGCTTAATCATGACCTCGATCACCCCTTTCGGCGCGTCGGGGCCCTACCGGGGCTACGCGGGCGGCGACCTCGTGTCGCTCGCCGCCGGCGGGCTCCTCTACCTCTGCGGCCCAACCGACCGCCGTCCGGTGACGATAGCCGAACCCCAGTCATACAACCAGGCGGGGGCGCAGGCCGCCGTCGGAGCGCTCGTCGCGCATGAGCACCGCCGGCGGACCGGCCTCGGCCAGCACGTCGACGTATCGGTCCAGGAGGCGGTCGCCAACGCGCTCGATTGGGTGCAGCAGTACTACGACATCAGGGGCGTCATCTGCAAACGCGGGACGACACCTGGCCTGAAGATCCACCGCAACTGGATATGGCGGTGCAAGGACGGCTACGTCTCGTGGGTGTGGTGGGTCGGCGCGGGCTGGGGCCGGAAGAATGTCCCGCTGGTGGAGTGGATGGCGGAGGAAGGGCTGAGTCCCGATCTGCACGGCGTGGCCTGGGAGGAAATGAGTCTCTACAAGCTCTCGCAGGAGCAGGTCGACGTGTGGGAGGCTGCCTTCGCCGCGTTCTTCGCGCGCCACACCGTCGGTGAGTTGGTAGCTGGGGCCTTGGAGCGGCGGCTTCTTCTCTACCCGGTGAACGGCCCTCGCGGCGTCGTCGAGAACCGGCAGCTTGCCCATCGCGGGCTCTTCGCGGACTTGACGCCCTCAGGGAAAGACGCACCTATCAAGTACCCGCGGCCCCCGGTACGGTCGCCGACGCCGCTGGCGGCGGTGACCCGGCCCGCCCCGCGAGTCGGCGAGCATTCGTCGGAAGTGCTGTCGGAGCCGGCGAGAACGCCGGAGGCGCCTCGACTCGACGCCGGAGGCGCCCAGGGAGACGCGCTCGAAGGGCTCAAGGTCGCCGACTTCACCTGGCTGGTGGCGGGCCCGGCGCTCGCCAAGAACCTGGCGCTTTTCGGAGCAACGGTGGTCAAGGTCGAGTTCAGCGGCCGCCTCGACGGTACGCGCCAGAGCGGCCCCTTTTCCGGCAAGCCTACGTTCAACAGCAGCGGCCACTTCGCGAATCACAACGCCGGCAAGCTCAGCCTCGGCGTCGATCTGCGCGACCCCCGCGGGCTGGCGGCGGCGCGCAGGCTCGTCGAATGGGCCGACGTCGTGATCGAGAACTTCACGCCCGGCGTGATGGAGCGCTGGGGCTTGGGGTACGAGGGCATCGCGGCGATCAACCCCAAGGCGGTCGTACTGAGCTCATCTTTTCAGGGTCAAGACGGACCGGACGCCAAGCAGGCGGGCTACGCGTCGCTCCTCCACGCGTTGAGCGGCATTAACCAAATCAACGGGTGGCCCGATCTGCCGCCGACCGACATCGCCGACGCCTACGGCGACCTGATCGGTGTCTGGTACGGCCTGGCGGCGCTCATGGCCGCGCTCGACCGCCGCCGCGCCACCGGCCGCGGCGCGTATATCGACCTCTCGCAGTTCGACGCGGCGGTCCACTTCGTGGCCCCGGTCATCCTCGATTACCTCGTGAACGGCCGAAGCGCCAGCCCCCAGGGCAACGGCTCGGCGGAGGCGGCCCCGCACGGGGTCTACGGCTGCGCGGACGATCCCGCCGCCGCGCCCGAAGCCGACGATCGATGGTGCGTGATCGCGGCGTACACGGACGAGCAGTGGCGCGCCCTCGTCAAAGTCATGGGACGGCCCGCGTGGGCTGAGGATCCCCGGTTCGCCAGCAAGACCGAGCGCCACCGGAACGCCGACGCGCTCGACGCGCTTATCGAGGAGTGGACACGCCCCCGCAAAGCCGAAGAAGTGGTGCGTCTGCTACAGGGCGCGGGTGTCCCGGCGGCGGTGGCGGCGACAGCGTACGACCTCTTCCGCGATCCGCAGCTTCGCCACCGCGAGCATTTCGTCCGGTTGGACCATCCCGAGATGGGCCGGCGCGCCTACGACGCGCCGTCGTTCCGCCTATCGAGGACGCCGCACGAACTGCGCCGGGCTCCCTTGCTCGGCGAGCATACCCACTTCATCGCCACCGAGCTGCTGGGCTACACCGACGAAGAGTTTGCTACCCTGCTGGCCGACGGCGTCTTCGAGCAAGAGTCGTAGCGCGGTCAGGCGGCCAAAGGAGATTACATGAGCTCAAGAGGAGCGGCGGCGGCGGGCGCGTTTGGGATTGACCGCGTCGCGGTCCTAGGGGCGGGCACGATGGGCGCGCAGATCGCGGCCTTGGCGGCGGGCTTCGGCATTCCCGTCGATCTCCTCGACCTGCCCGGCGGAGAGGACGGGGTCGCGCCCGCCGAGGCGGGGAAGCGCCGTCTCCTCGAACTCAGCCCGTCGCCCCTGTATGAGAAGGCCGTGCTCGATCGCATCCGGACGGGGAACACCGAGGACCACCTCGACCGGCTCCGCGAGGCGGACTGGGTGGTGGAGGCGGTCTTCGAGCGCATCGACGTGAAGCAGGAGATATGGCGCAAGGTCGCCGGCTATCTCAAGCCCAGTGTGATCGCCACGACGAACACCTCGGGCATTCCCATCGCATCCATCGCCGAGGCGCTCGGCCCGGATCTTCGCCAGCGCTTTGCCGGCACCCACTTCTTCAACCCGCCGCGCTATCTGCACCTGCTGGAGATCATTCCGACGCCGGACACGGACGGGGCCGTGCTGGACACGCTGCACTCGTTCGCGGAGACGGTACTGGGGAAGGGCGTCGTGATCGCCAACGACGTGCCGAACTTCACCGCGAACCGCATAGGCGCGTACTCCCTCACGACGACCTTGCGGGCAATGGAGGAGATGGGCCTCGCGTTCGATGACGTCGACGCGGCCACGGGGCCGGTCATCGGGCGCCCGTCGAGCGCGACCTTCCGCCTCCTCGACGTGGTGGGGATCGACGTGTTCGCCCAGGTCTGCGACAACACCGTCGGCTTCGTCTCCGAACCCTGGGAGAAGGAGGCGTACCGGTTCCCCGACTACGTGCGGGAGATGCTCGACCGGGGATGGAGCGGCGAGAAGGGCGGCCAGGGTTTCTACAAGCGCACGCGCAAGGACGGGGCCACGCAAATCCTCGTGCTCGACCCCGCCTCGATGGAATACCGGCCCCGCTCGCGGCCCAAGGCCGCCTCCCTGGACACGGCGCGAGCCGAGCCCGACCTCGGCAAGCGCCTCCGCGCCCTGGTCGACGCCGACGATTGGGCGGGCCGGTTCACCTGGCGAGTCTTCTCACAAGTGCTCCCCTACGCGGCTTCGAAGCTCGGCGAGGTCGCCGAGGACATCACGAATATCGACTGCGGCTTGCACTGGGGGTTCGGATGGGAGCTCGGCCCCTTCCAACTGTGGGACGCGCTCGGCGTGGGCGAGACCGTGCCCAGGATGAAGGCGGAGGGAATCGACGTGCCCGCCTGGGTCGAGCGCCTGGCGGAGCAAGGCGGCACCTTCTACCGCTCCGACAACGGGCGGCTCATGCAGGCCACGGCGGCGGGGACCTATGTTCCGGCACCGTTCGACGAACGGACGGTCGCGCCGTCGCGGCTCGAGGAGGCGGGGAAGCGCCGCCGCGGCAACGCGGGCGCCTCGCTCTACGACCTCGGGGACGGCGTCGCGCTGCTCGATCTCCATTCCCCCAACCAGGCCATCGGCTACGAGATGGTGGAGATGCTCGAAGAGGCGGTCGAGGCCGCGCCCCGCGACTTCCGCGGCCTCGTGATCGGCAGCCACGTCACCCCCAACTTCTGCGTCGGCGCCAACGTCAAGCTCATCCTCGATCCAGCGACAGCCGGCGAGTGGAGCCGGATCGACGACCTGGTGCGCCGCTTCCAATACGTCTTGCTCGCACTGCGCCGCCTCAGCGTTCCCGTGGTCGTGGCGCCGTTCGGGGCGACCCTCGGCGGGGGCGCCGAGATCGTCTTCGGGGGGCACAAGGCGGCGGCCTCGATCGAGACCTACATGGGCCTGGTCGAGGTCGGCGCGGGGCTGGTCCCCGGCGGGGGCGGCTGCATGGAGCTCCTCGCCCGGGCGGCCGCCGCCAAACCCGACGATCCCGCCGCCGCCGCGATGGACGTCTTCCAAACGATTGGGCTCTCGAAAACATCGGGCAGCGCGCTGGAAGCGCGGAGTATCGGCTTCTTGAGGGCCGACGACGTGATCGTGGCGAACCCCGACCACCTCATGTATGAGGGGAAGCAGGAGGCCCTCCGCCTCGCCGAGTCCGGCTTCACCGCTCCCGCGCCGCGCCGTATTCCCGTGCTCGGCCCCGGCCCCCGCGCCAAGATGATCGAGGCGGCCGAAGGAATGGTCTCCGCGGGCCGCGCCACCGAGCACGACCTCGAAATCGTCAAGCGCCTCGCCTTCGTCCTCACCGGCGGCGGCGCGGCCCCCGGCGCGACGGCGGGCGAGGAGCACTTCCTCGACCTCGAACGCGCCGCACTAATCGAGCTCTGCCACTACGAGAAGAGCCGGGCGCGCATGCAGTCGATCCTGGACACCGGCCGCCCGCTGCGGAACTAGACTACCGGGGCGGCAGGCCGAGATGCGCCTTGCCGACGCTTACCAGGAGGGCGTCGGGGAGCGGCGGCATGATCGAGGCGGTGCGAATGTCGCGGTAGGCGCGTTCGAGGGGCATGCTCTTGAGCGCGGCGCGCCCGCCGACAAGCTCTAGACAGCGCGAGGCCACCCGCAGGGAGGCGTCGCCGCACGCCAGCTTTGCTTCGGACGTCCACCGACGACGAAGGTCGGGGCCGGCCTCCGCCCAGAGGGACGCGGCCCGGTGGACCATGAGGCGCGGCCCTTCAAGCGCCAAGGCCATCTCGGCGACAGCCCGCTGCACACCGGTGTCGAGCGCCCGCGCCGGTTGCCCATCCGGCCCCTCGCGTTTCACGAGCTCGCGGACGAACTCGAAGGCGCCCGCGCCGATGCCGAGATAGATGGCGGCCCACCCCAGGGTAAATAGCTCCAGGACGCCCATACCGAAGACGGAAGCGTCGCCGGGCTCGCCCAGCACCCAGTCCGCTTCCACGCGGCAGTCATCGAAGGTTGCCGCGGGGCTGACCGTCCCTCGCAGGCCCAGCGGGTCCCAATCGCCGTGTATCTCGACGCCGGCGTGGCCGGTGGGAACGACGGCCCAAGTCATGCCGGGGGACGAGCCGCCGCCGCCCTTCCAGGAGCACCAGACCATCGCGTAGGCCGCGCCCCCGGCCATGGTGCAGAAGTACTTGCCGCCGTTGAGGACGTAGCCTTCGCCGGAGCGTTCGAGCGCCGTCTTGAAGCCGCCGCTGGTGATGCTCACGCCGGGCTCGCTGCCCCAGCTGCCGAACATCTCCCCGCGCTCGACGACGGCGCGGAAGTAGCGTTCCTTCTGTTCGGCGCTGCCGATGGCCGTGATCAGCCGCGTGACCATGGAATGCATGTGCACGGTCATCGCCGTATTAGCGCACGCCTTGGCGACCTCTTCGAGAACCAAGGCGTAGCTGAGGGGGTCCAGTTCCATGCCCCCGTGGGACTTGGGGACGCCCGTGGCGAGCAGGCCGTGCTCCCAAAGGTCGCGCCAGTTCTCCCGAGGGTGACTTGCGTCGCGGTCGTAGCCCGCGGCGCGGGGCGCGAGCCGTTCCTTTGCGAGGCGGCGCACCGCCGCGATGAGGTCTTGCTGGTCTTGCGAGAGGCCAAAGGTCATGGCGCGCCATATGCAATGTTGCTATGATGGCCGCCGACCAGCATGCATTACTTAGTTAGGTAATGTCCAGGGCCGTGAGATGGACCGATACGGCAAGCTCGACAAGATCGAGGCCGCCCTCCCCAGCACCCATTACTTCGACCCGGCGCTCTACGAACGCGAGATGGGCGTGTTCTTCCACAACCGGTGGGTCTGCGTAGGACGGTCGAGCGAGGCGCCCGACCCCGGCGACTACGTCGCGGTGGACGTCGCCGGCCGCGGCGTTTTCATCACGCGAGACCGGCGACAGGTGCCACACGCCTTCTACAACACCTGCCGGCACCGCGGAACCGCGCTCTGCTCGGCGCAGCGCGGCGCCTTCGACGGCGTCATCGTCTGCCCCTATCACGCCTGGACCTACGGCCTCGACGGCGAGCTGCTGGCCACGCCGAACATCCTTCCGGCGGAGAACTTCGACAAGGCCAGCTTCGGTCTCTACGAGGCCGCGCTCGAAGAGTGGGAGGGCTTCCTCTACGCGCATCTTGGCCCCAATCCGACTGGCCTGCTCTCCGATCCGTCGTTCGGCCGGGCCGGCGATCTCTTCAGGAACTACCACACCGGCGAGCTCCAAGTGGCGGCCCGCATCGAATACGACGTGGGATGCAACTGGAAGCTGATCGTCGAGAACTTCTCCGAGTGCTACCACTGCCCCGGTGTCCACCCCGAGTGGTGCGAGACGATGCCGCGCATGAAGCGGGGCGGCGCTATTTCCTTCCTGCCCGAGGAGTACGACCGCGCCGCCCATCCCGGCGGCTCGGCGCTGGCCGAGGGCTTCGAGACGATGACGTGGTCGGGGCGGACGGACCGGCCCCAGTTCGAGGCGCTCAGCGGCATCGAGCGCAAGATCATTTCGGGGCACCTGATCTGGCCCAACCTGCTGCTGAGCTACCACCCCGACTACGTCCATACCCAGCGGATCGTGCCTACGGGTCCGAAGGCGACGCACATGGTGTACGAGTGGCTGTTCGACGCCGAGACGATGGCGATGCCGGACTTCGATCCGACGGACACCGTCGAGCTCTGGGACGTGGTCAACCAGCAGGACTTCGGGGTCTGCATCCTGGCGCAGCGCGGCCTGACCAATCCCGCGCACGCCAACAGCGTCTACGCGCCGCAAGAGCGCGGGCTCCACGCCTTCAACCAGTACATCCGCGACGGACTCGAGTCCGGTTAGGGCGCGCCGAGCGAGGGGAACGCGAATGCCGGAGACATCGTGCCCGAACTGCGGGCATAGATTCGAAGTCCCGCCTGCGGACGGGGACGGCAACAATGCAGCTCCCGGTGCCGGGCTGAAGGGCCATGAGCGCTCGACGCTCTCCAACGCCGACTGGAGCGCCATCAAGGCGGGCTACAAACGCTATCCGCCGACGGGGTACACGCGCCTCCCGCCAAAAGGCCGGCGCTAGCCCCGGCGCATCTGGTTTGTCGAGTCGCCGCCTTTGTGCTAGACTCCGGCATCCTTAACTGATATATCAGTGCCGTATGTATAGCGCAGTGGTAGATACGCGGCATTCGACATGAGGGAGGGTATCCGAATGAGAATCCGCAAGCTTCTCTTAGCCATTACCGGACTGATGACGGTCGCGCTCGTAGCGGCGGCCTGTGGCGGGACCGACCCCACGGCGGCCCCCGTCGCCATTCCCAATACGCCGACCCCACAGACCATCCCCAATACACCGACCCCGATCACCCTCCCCAATACGCCGACGCCACAAACCATCCCCGATGCGCCGACGCCACAAACCATCCCCAATACACCGACCCCGATCACCCTCCCCAACACGGCGACGCCACAAACCATCCCCAATACACCGACCCCGGTCACTATCCCGCCCACGCCGACGCCGTTCCAGCTCCCCACGGCGGTCCCGACACCCTCGGGCCCTGAGCCGGTCCAAGGCGGAACGCTGCGCGTGGCCGGATCGAACAACCGAGGGCTCGACCCGCACCGGAACACCCTGAACTCCGGCATCCGCGACGTCTCGGCCCTGGTGTTCAACAAGCTCCTGCGTCAAGAAGGCGCAACCGGTCCGTTCGTCGCCGACCTCGCCACGGAATGGACCATCTCGAGCGCCGGCGACGTGTTGACCTTCGACATACGCTCCGGCGTCAACTTCCAGAACGCCGCGCCGGTGAATGGGCGGGCCATGACCATCGAGGACGTTGTGTACAGCCTCGACCGGATCATGGACCCCAACCGCGACGACCCGCAGGCGCGGATCCGCAACAACTTCCCCTTCGTGACCTCTGTCGAGGCCATCGACAACGACACAATCCAGATCAAGATGTCGTCGCCAGACGCCGAGATCCTGCGCAACATCGCGCACGAGCAGACCGTCGTCCTAGCCCCTGAAGCCGCCATCGACGGCAGCTACGGCGACGCCTCGAGCGTCATCGGCACGGGACCGTTCCTCGCGAAGGTGCTGCAGACCACCGGCGGCGAGCTGCGGTTCGAGCGCAACCCCGGCTACTGGATCGAAGGCCGCCCCTACGTCGACGCCGTTACCTATCTCCAGAACGACAACTCCGAGATTCGGAACTCCTTGCTCCGCACTGGCCAGTTGGACTGGGCCGCCCTGCAGAACCCGAACCACGTCACGTTCTACCTGGCGCGAGGCAACGTCAATACGTCATCGACGGAAGGCCACAACTGGGGCACGGCAGGGCTGTGGCTGAACACCACCCAGCCGCCGTTCGACGACCTTCGGCTCCGGCAGGCGATCAATCTCGGGATCGATAGGAACGCGATCACGGACGCGGTGTACAACGGCGCGGCCGCCCCGCTGGGCCCTCTGGGGAACGCCGGCGGTCTGACCTGGGACCTCAACAAGATCTGGACCCTCCCCGGCAACGCCTTCGACAAACGCGGCGAGATCGCCCAAGCGAAGGCACTCATGGCCGAGGCGGGCCATCCCGATGGGTTCAGCTTCACCATCCACACCGATCCGAGGTACTACGACCCGCCCTTGGCCGTCATCCAGGCCCAACTCGAAGCGGACCTGGGGGTCGACATCGACATCGTGCGGGATAGCTCGTACAACTACCGCTTCGCCAGCTACGTCAGGGATAACAGCGCCGACGCGGTCTTCATGCAGTCGGGCTCGAACACGCCCGACGCCGCCCTCTACCGCCACTACCGCAGCGACGCTCCAAGAAACCAGGCGCTGCTCAACGACCCCGATCTCGATGCGATGATCGACCGGCAGCGGACGCTCATCGACGAGAACGAGCGGCGCGCGGCCCTCGACCAGATCCAACAGCGGATCATCGACACCATGCCCGTGGCGATGACGGTGTCCTACACCTGGTTCTACGTGGCGTTCGACTACGTGATGGACTGGCACGCCCCGCCGGAAGCCTTCAACTTCCGCGCCACGCAGATTCAGGACGTTTGGTTGAACCAGTAAAGACAGAGCGAAGGGACTGAAGGGGAGGCTGTTCTTCCGAAGGGGCGGCCTCCCCTTCTCTTGTTAGCATGGGGCGCTACATAGCCAGGCGGATATTGATCGCCGTGCCGGTCTTCCTGCTGGTCACGATCATCGTCTTCGCCTTCATGCGGCTCAGCCCCGGGGAGCCGGAGGTCATCGCCCTCACCAGGGAGCTCTCGCCCACGCAGGCCGAAGAGCTCCGCCGCGAGCTCAACCTACACCGCTCCGTGCCGGTGCAGTACGGCTACTGGATCACGGACTTCGTCCGCGGCGACCTCGGCAGGTCCGACCTCCACGAGTTCCGCGTGGGCAACGAGATCCGGAACCGGCTCCCCAACACGCTCAAGCTGGCCGCGTTGGCCATCCTCACGGCGCTGGTGGTGGGGATACCCATCGGCATCCTTTCCGCCGTCAAAGCCGATCACCTGCAGGACTACGCGTTCCGCGGGGCCGCGGTGCTGGCCCTGTCGGTCCCGAGCTTCTGGCTGGCGATTCTGGCGATCACCGTGCCGGCGAACCTGTGGGGGATCGGCCCGCCGCTCCGGTTCACGCCGTGGAGTGTCGATCCCTGGTCGCACTTCAACTTCTTTCTCCTCCCCGGCATCCTCCTGGGGCTCTATCTGGTCGGCATCACGCTGCGAATGACGCGCGCCATGATGCTTGAGGTCTTGACCTCCGACTACATCCGGACCGCCCGGGCCAAGGGGCTGCACGAGGCGCAAATACTCGTCAGACACGCGCTGCGAAACGTCCTGATCCCGATCATCACGATCATCGGCGCGCAGGCGGGATGGCTTGTCGGCGGGTCGGTGATCATCGAGACGATCTTCAGCATCCCCGGCATCGGCGCGATGATGTTCGACGCGGTCTTGTTCAAGGACTTCCAGGTCGTGCAGGGCGTGACGGTCTTCCTGGCGGCTTTCGTTCTCGCGATCAACCTCGTCATCGACATCACCTACGGCGTCCTCGATCCCAGGATACGGTTGGGCTAGGGATGGCAAGGCGAGCGGCATTGGGGATGCTCAAAGGGCGCGGCCCCCTTGCGCGGTGGGGGACGCAGGCGGTCACGTCCGGAAGAAGGAAGCCGCTCGGCGCGGTCGGCGCGGTCGCGCTCCTCGCTCTATCGGTAATCGCGGTCTTCGCGACCTTGATCGCCACGCATGACCCGCTGGTCATCGACGTGCCGGCGCGGTTGCAAGGCCCGGCGTGGTCGCACTTCTTCGGCACGGACCAATTCGGGCGCGACGTGTTCAGCCGGATCGTGTACGGCACGCGCGTTTCGCTTATCGTCGGTTTCGGTGCGGCGGCCATCACCGTCGTCTTCGCCACGATCGTCGGCGTAGTCTCGGGCTACTTCCGAGGCTCGACGGACATGCTCATCCAACGAGTGGTCGACGCGTTCATGAGCCTCCCCACCATGGTCGTGCTATTGATGGCGGTCTTTCTGCTTGGCAAGAGCCTGCTCAACGTGGTGATCGTGCTCGGCGTGATTAGCGCCCCTTCGGCCTCCCGCGTCATCCGGGGCTCGACCATCTCCATCATGTCGAACCAGTACATCGAGTCGGCCCGCGCGGTGGGGTGCAGCGACGCAAGGATCATCATCATGCACGTCTTGCCCAACGTCGCCGCGCCCATCCTGGTCATGGCCTCGATCGCGGTGGGGGGGAATATCCTCGCGGAGGCGGCCCTGAGCTTCCTGGGGCTTGGCGTCGAGCCGCCCGACCCCACCTGGGGCAACATGCTCAGCTTGGCCGGACTTCAATCGTTGACGGAAAACCCGTGGCTGGCCTTCTTCCCCGGCGCGTTCATCACCTTGGCCGTCTTCTGCGTCAACATCCTTGGCGACGCGCTGCGCGACGAGCTCGACCCAAGCCGGCGCGGCCTGTAACCCCGGCGAATTGTCCCTGCGCGCCCCGGCCTTCTATAATCGCCTTCGATCCCGCTCGCAGCCGCCCGCCGGTGGGCGCAAGGAGGCCGTCCGTGTCGCTCGTCAAGCTTGAGATTCGGGACAGGATTGCGATCGTTACCCTGGACAACCCGCCGGTGAACGCGCTCTCGGCCGAGGGGCAGGTCCAGATATACGAGACGTTCGATAGCTTGCATGAGCAGGACGAAGCGGTGGTGGCGGTCTTCACGGGGGCGGGGCAACGGGCGTTCTGCGCCGGCGCCGACATCCGGGCGCGCCTCGACGGCGACGCGCGCTTCCCCGAAGACCACGGGCGGCGTGCCCGCGAGGCATTCAACTCGATCTACGAGTGCCCCATCCCCGTCATCGGGGCCATCAACGGCCCCGCCCTGGGCGCCGGCCTCGCGCTGGCCGCCTCGTGCGATTACCTCATCGCGTCGGAGAACGCCAACTTCGCGCTGCCCGAAATCGACGTGGGGCTCATGGGCGGCGCGCGCCACCTGGGGCGGCTCTTCCCTCAGGGTGTGACCCGCCGCCTGCACTACACCGCCGACCGCCTCCCCGCCGCCGAGGCATACCGTCTGGGCGCGGTGCACAAGGTCGTGCCCTCCGATCAGCTCATGGACGCCGCGATGGAGGAGGCGCGCGTCATCGCCGCGAAGATGCCGATGGGGATCAGGTTCGCCAAAGAAGGCCTGAACATGATCGAGTGGATGGACCTGAAGAACGGCTACCGCTTCGAGCAGACGCGCACCGCGATCCTGCGCAAGACCGACGACGCGGTGGAGGCGAAGCGGGCGTTCTTGGAGCGGCGCGCCCCGGTGTTCAAGGGAAGCTAGTGCGGAAGGGGTCAGGCGGCGCGCTTGGCCCGCCAGTAATCGAGGGCCTTCTTGTAGGCCACGGCGGCGCGCTGGAACGAGGGGAAGGCCAGGATCCCCCTGCGAGTGAGCTCCTGGCGCAGATCGACGGCCTCCCGCTCGGCGGAGGTCGCCGTCACCAGCGTGAAGAACGGCTTCGACGAGGGCGCGGCGGCGTGCTCGGCGATGGCCCCGTGGAAGGCCTCCGTCTTCTCACCGGAGGTCTGCCGCATCGTCGAGACGAACATTTCGAGGCCCACGAAGTCAGTGTTTTCGTCGTCGTTCATGATGCGCAGCAGCCGGCGGACGACGTCGGGCGAGCCGAAGTTGTACGACACGTCGAGCGGGTTCTGATAGCTGCCGCCGATCACGTTGAAGAAGGTGGCGAACTCGTCGTAGCTCTTCTGCGTAAGCCGGGGGACGTTGAGCCCCTGTTTCCCAAAGGTGTCGGTGATGACGACCGACTCGCCCCCGGTCATGCACATCAGCCCGCCGTTGTCGCCGTGGACTTCGCCGAGCCGCACCAGGGCGGCCGTGGTGTCGACCAGCTCGTCGAGGCTGTCGACGCGGATGGCCCCCGCCTGCCTGATCATCGTGTCCCAGATCGCCTGGGGGGCCGCCAGCGAGGCGGTGTGCGAGGCGGCGGCGCGTGCACCCTGCTCCGTCTGTCCGCCCTTCCAGATGAGCACCGGCTTCTTCGCGGCGGCCTCCCGCAGCGAGCGCACGAAGCGCCGACCGTCCTTCACCCCCTCGATGTACATCCCGATGACCTCGATCTTGGGGTCGGCGGCGAAGTATTCAAGATAGTCCGCCGCTTCCAGGACGGCCGCGTTGCCGAAGCTGACCGCCTTGGCGAGCTTGACGCCGTGGACGACGTTGAGCGTCGTCGAGGTGTAGACGGTGTGGGTCCCGCTCTGGCCGATGAATCCCACGGGGCCGCTTTCGCCGTGGTACTGGTCCTCGTTTTGGCGCACGCCTGCGGCGGGGTTGAAGATCCCCATGCAGTTGGGGCCGATGAGCGGCATATCGGCCTCCAGGGCCATGCCGCGAATCTTCTCTTGGAGCGCGCGCCCGTCGTCGTCGGTCTCGGCGAAGCCGGAGGTGAACATGGCGACGCCGCCGGCGTTCGCCTTGATGGCGTCGGCCAGAATGATCGGGGCCACGTTGCGCGGCACCGCCACGAGCACGTAGTCGATCGGCTCGGGGATCTCGGCCATGCTCTTGTAGTTGGTGACGCCGAGGTCCTCGATCCCCGGAATCTCGTTCTCGTCCAACTGCACCGAGTACAGCTTCCCCTTCACCGTCAGCATGTTGCGCAGCCAGCTATAGTTCGTCGCCTTCTTGGCGCCGACGACGACGACGGTCTTGGGATTGAAGATGCGGTCGAAGCGCTGGCGGTCGATGGGCATGACGGTCGTGCTGCGCGGGAGCTCGCCGGCCGGAGGGGAACTAGGCGTCTTCGAGGACGATGCGGGCGTCCACGGCGGAGAGGCCGTCCTTGTAGGCGAAGACGGGGTTGAGATCGAGCTCCTTGATCTCCTCATGCTCCGCGACATAGTCGGACAGCTTGAGGAGCGCCGCTTCGATCCCCTCGAGGTCGGCGGGGTCCTGACCGCGGTAGCCTTCGAGGACGGGGAAGCCCTTGATCTCGCGGACCATCTGCTTCGCGTCGCGCTCGGTGAGCGGGACGATGCGGAAGGCCACGTCCTTGAGCACTTCGACGAGCACCCCGCCGAGGCCGAACATGAGGACGGGGCCGAACTGCGGGTCCTTGGACATGCCGAGGATGATTTCCGTGCCGGGAGCGGCCATGGCCTGGACGGAAACGCCGTGGATGTTGGCCGAGGGGACGGCCTGCTTGGCGGCGGCGACGATCTCGTCGTAGGCCGCGCTCACGGCGTCCGCGTCGGCAAGGCCGAGCTTCACGCCGCCGACGTCGCTCTTGTGTACGATGTCGGGCGACACGATCTTCAGCACGACGGGGTAGCCAAGCTCGCCGGCCAGCGCCAGCGCCTCCGCTTTGTCCTTGGCCAGCCGCGTGTCCGTCACCTGGAGGCCCGCTTCTTTGAGGACCTGCTTCGCCTCGACTTCGGTGAGGAGGGTGCGCCCTTCTTTGCGGGCGGCTTCGACGACGGCTTTCCCAGACATGGGCGGGGCCTTCCTTTTCCGTTGAGTGCCGCGCCTAGTATAGAAGGGCACTAAGGGGTGTCAAGGAGCGCGGCGCGACCTCTATAATCGCACCATGATGCTTCGGAAGGACCTCGTGACGCAGTCCGCCGATGCGACGCAGGCCGTCGCCGAGGCTATCGGCGCGCGTTGCCGAGGCGGCGAGGTCGTGCTCCTCGTCGGAGACCTGGGTGCCGGCAAGACGTGCTTCACCCAGGGCCTCGCACGCGGCCTTGGCGTCGAGGGCTACGTCCACAGCCCGACGTTCGTGCTCGCCGCCGAGCATGTCGGCCGCCTGCGGCTGCGCCACGTCGACCTCTACCGTATCGACGGGGCGGAGGAGACGCTGGATTTGGGCCTCGACGAATTCGGCGCGGGCGACCTCGTCGGCGTCGTCGAGTGGGCCGACCGCGCCTCCGGCGTCTACCCTAACGACCATATGACCGTCGAGCTGACCGACCTCGGCGGCAACGAGCGGGCGCTCGCCTTCGAGGCCACCGGTGAGCGGCATGAGGCCTTGGTCTCGGCGGTCGAACCAATTCCCGCGCGGAGGGCCGGCTAGTCATGGAACTCGCCATCGACACGTCGACGGAGATCGCCGGCATCGCGCTCTCGGAGCGGGGGGTTGTCGTCGAGGAGCGAATCTGGAACGCGGGACGCAACCACACCGTGGAGCTGATGCCGGGGGTCGCGGCGCTCCTCGAAGACCACGGCGCGGCGGCCTCCGCCCTCGACGCCGTGTTCGTGGCCACCGGTCCCGGCGGCTTCACCGCCGTCCGGGTCGGCATCAGCGCGGCGAAGGGCCTAGCCCTCGCGTCGGGCGCGACGCTCGTCGGCGTTGGCACCATGTGGATCGAGGCCTCGCCATTCGCCGGACGCGGGCTGCCCATCCGCCCCATCATGGACGCGGGCCGCGGCGAGCTCTCCGTGGGGCGCTTCGTCCCCACGGACGAAGGCCTCGCCGAGACGTCGCCGCCGGCGCTGCTGACCATCGAGGCGCTGATCGAGGAGACTCGCGAGACGACCCTCTTCTGCGGCCAGAACCTGTCCGCCGCGCGGGAGCGGCTCGCCGAGGCGCTGGGCGACCTGGCACGCTTCCCCGGCCCGGCCGAGGGGTGGCGGCGGCCTTCCTCCCTCTGCGCGCTCGGCTGGGAGCGCCTGCAGCGGGGCGAAGAGATCGGCGACGCCAGCGCGGCGCCGATCTACCCGAGGCCGCCCGCGATCTCGACCCCCAACCCCGCCAAGGCGGCGCGCCGCAACCCAAAATCACGAAAGTAGCCGCCGTCCCCGCCATCCGATTGACTGGAGGAACCGTTGAGCGAACGCACCCTGGTATTGCTGAAGCCCGACGCTATACAGCGTGGGCTGATCGGCGAGATCGTCGCGCGGTTGGAGAAGACCGGCCTGCGCATCGCCGCCATGAAGCTGATGCACGTGAGCGACGCCCTGGCCCGCGCCCACTACGGCGAGCATGAGGGCAAGCCCTTCTTCCCCGGCCTGATCGACTTCATCACGTCCGGCCCCATCGTCGCGATGGCGCTTGAAGGCCCCCGTGCCATCGAGATCACCCGCAAAACGATGGGGAAGACAGACCCCGCGCAGTCGCCGCCGGGCAGTATCCGCGGCGACTTCGGGATCGACGTGGGGCGCAACCTCGTCCACGGCTCCGACGGCCCCGAATCGGCCGCGCGGGAGCTTGCGAACTTCTTCTCCGCCGACGAACTCCTGTCCTACACCCGCGCCCCGGACGCCTGGATCGTCGAGTAGCGAAGGGTATTGGATGGCTCTCTGCCTGGACGTCTATCCTCCCGCCGTCGCGCGCCCGCGGCGCCCGCCCAAGCGGAACGCTCCATAGACGAGCGCCAAGACCACCAGCGGCCCGCCGATCGAGAGCAAGAGAATGCCGCCGAGCCGGGAGTCGGCTTCCTCCTCCATGATCATGAGTTCGATACGGCTGTTCGGGTCCTTTCCTGGCTGGCTCCCGATCAGCGTCTCCTCCGATACTTGCTCACTCTCGACCTTCCCCAGGCTCTCTACGTCCGCCAGCACCCGCGCAAAGTCCCCGGCGAAGACGCGGAAGTTCAGGACCGCCCGCTCCTCCCCTTCGCTCACCGAGAGGACGGACTCGTCGACGACGCCTTTCAGATCGGCGACGACCGCCTTGACCCGGGCGACGGCCTCATCGACGTCCTGCACGCCGACGGTAAGCCAGGCTGAAGGAGGCAATCCCTCGATCAGCGGCGGTTGCAGGTACAGTCGAATCCGGCTTTGGGGCTCCTTCGGCCTGGGGTCACCCTCGTTGAGGTCCCCGCGCCGGAGATCCTGATGTAGGACCTCCCCCATCTCCTCCACGGAGCCAAGGACCCGATCGAAGTCCTCGGCGAAGACCCTGAATTCCATGTCGGCCGATTCCTGACCGCCGCGAGTGGACACGGAGGCGGAGTCGATGATCCCCTCTTCGCCGACGAGCGCCGTCACCGCTTCGACGGCCCCGGACACGTCGGGAACCGCGACGCTCACGCTTGCCCAAGGAGGCGTGCCCGGCCTGACCTCCGGGGCAAACAGGTTGACCGTCAGCGTCGCCAAGTCAACGCGGCGCTCCAAGAACTGAAGTTGGGCCTCAAGACGCTCGATCTCGCCCCGGACGCGGGACAGCTCCCGCTCGATGGCGAGGATATCGGACACCATCTCGGCCCGGTCCAAGAGTCTCAGCAGGCTCTCTTCCTCTCGCTGAGCGTTCTTTAGGCGGGCTTGAAGATCGATGTGTTGCTCGGTAACGTCTTCCGATCCTACGTTCCGGCTATGGACCTCGCCCAGGGCCTCGATGCGCTCCAAGGCGCGGAAGAACTGATCCGAGGGTACGCGCAAGGACACCCGGGCCTGCTGCGCGTCGCCCGTCCCCGAGCTCGAGAGGGTCTCCACGAAGCCGCCCAGAGACTCGGCTATGGCGCGCACCTGGATCATAGCGGCCTCTACGTCCTCGACGGCGAGGTTGGTGTCGGCCGTGGAGACGATCTTACGGCTTTCGTTGTTCTCGACGATCTGGTAAGCCATGGCGCCGGAGGCTCCTGCGGCACCGGAGGCTCCTGCCGGGCCTTGTGGGCCCGCAGGCCGCGGAACTGCCGCCGGTACCGCCTGCGCCAGGACCGGCGCCATAGCGAGCCGAGGCACGGGTGTGCCCGTGGGTGTGCCCGTGGGGGCGGCCGCGGGTGTGGGCTGCGCTTGTGGGCGTAGGCCTCGGTCTAAGGCTGTGCTATCACTGCCCGCAACGTCCAGCGACTCGCCGCCCGACCCTCCGCTGCACGCGCCCAGTATCAGGGCCGCGACCATAACACCCGCGATAACGGCCCGCGTTCGAACGGTGTTCCACATCCCGCACCTCCAACGCTATTACCTACGGTACAGACGTTGACGGCGGCGTATTGGTTCCATGTGGGGCGGGTGAGGCGGCTACGGTACGCGCGCCAGTTGCGGCGCGGCGAACCACACCGACTCGAGGTCGTAGTGGGCGCGCCGGTCCGGCGTGAAGACGTGCAGGATCACGTCGCCGAAGTCGATGAGCACCCAGCCGGAGTCGTTCTCGCCCTCGCGGTGATGCGGCCTGAGCCCCATCGAGCGCAGGGTGCGCTCGGCGTCGTTGGCGATGGCGGCGAACTGGGGCGGCGACTCCGCGGTGCAGATAACGAAGAAGTCGGCGAAGTTAGCCAACCTCCGCACGTCGAGGAGCACGATGTCGGCGGCCTGCTTGTCCGCCGCGGCAGCAACGGCGGCTCGGGCGTACTCGATAGCGTCCAGACGGAACCTCCGGGCGGTGTTAGCCAATTGTAACGCGGCATCGGCCTTCCTGTTCGGGCCGCTATGCTATTCTGTCCGCGAGGTCGTTTTACGCATGTCCCGCCCTAAGGTGCTCGCCGCGATGAGCGGCGGGGTCGATTCCTCGGTCGCCGCGCTTCTCCTGAAAGAGCAGGGGTTCGACGTCACCGGCGTCACCATGCGCCTGTGGAGCGGCGGGGACGATTCCGGCGGCGCGGCGAACGGCTACGCCCGCAGCGATAAGCGCTGCTGCTCCGTCGAGGACATCGACGACGCGGCGGACGCGGCCGCGGCCATCGGCATCCCCCACTACGTCGTCAACTTCGAGCGCGAGTTCCGCGCCGGCGTGATCGACTACTTCCTCGGCGAGTACAAGCGCGGCAGGACGCCCCATCCCTGCATAGCCTGCAACGACCGTGTCAAGTTCGGCCCGCTCCTCGACCGGGCGCGCGCCATCGGCGCGGAGTTCCTCGCGACGGGGCACTACGCCCGCATCCGCCAAAACGGGGACGGCTTTTCGTTGCTCAAGGCCGTGGACCCCTCCAAAGACCAGACGTACGTGCTCTACGGGCTCGACCAGGAGGCGCTGGCCCGTCTGCGCTTTCCCTGCGGGGAGTATCCCAAGGACGAGATTCGGGAGATGGCCCGCAGCGCCGGCCTGCCCAACGCGGACAAGGCCGATAGCCAGGACATCTGCTTTATTCCCAACGGCGATTACCGGGCCTTCGTGGCCAAGCATGCCGGCGCGTCGCCGGGGCGGTTCGAGGACCTGGACGGGCGCCCGCTCGGCGAGCACCAGGGCCACGAGTTCTTCACCATCGGCCAGCGCCGCAACTTGGGCGCGCGCGGCCCCGAACCCCGCTACGTCGTCGAGATCGACGCGGCGACGAGCACCGTCGTGATCGGCGGGAAGGACGACGTCTACGCCTCGGCGGCGTGGATCGAGGGCGCTCGGTACGTCACCGGCCATGCGCCGGAGGCCCCATTCGCCGCCACGGCGAAGCACCGCTACAAGGCCCCGGAGACCGACGTCATGGTCTACCCTGGGCCCGAAGCGGGCGCGGCGCGGGTCGAGTTCGCCCAGCGCCAGCGCGCGGTGACGCCGGGGCAGGCGCTCGTGCTCTACCGCGACGGTGATGTCATCGGCGGCGGCGTAATCCGGAAGGCGGCCCGCGCCGTCGCGGACGGGAGGCTCGCGTGAATCTTCAGGCGTTCGTGACCAAGACATTCGAGCTGCACCGCGACGATCTCGCCGCGGTGATCGGCGATCTGACCCAGGCCGAGGTCGAATGGCGCCCCTCGCCGGAGGCCAACCCCATCGGCTTCCTGCTGTGGCACCTGACCCGCGTCGAGGACGGCTGGGTCCAGCGCGTCATCCAGCGGGAGAAGCACCTGTGGGTCCGCGCCGGCTGGGCGGTACGCTTCGGGATGCCCGAAGACCAGCGCGACATGGGCTTCGACTACCGCGAGGAACAGATACGGAATTTCGCGGTCCCCTCGCTCGCGCTGCTGCGCGACTACTTCGACGCCGTGCGCGGTGGATCGCTCGACTTCCTCGCCTCGTGGGACCCCGACGCCGACGACGCGGAGCACCGCGCCCCCTGGGGCGGCACGGTCGGGACGGCGGAGATACTGGCGCAGCTCGCGTGGGAGATGAACCAGCACGCGGGGCAGGTCTCCTACCTCAAGGGCTTGCAACGCGGGCTGCAACGGCCCGACTACATGGGGCCGCTCTCGCTTTCTAGCTGAAGCACAACGAAGTTAGGGAGGCTCGGACAGCAATGGAGCTTAACCAACTCCTCACGAAGCAGTACGAGCGCGTCTGGTCGGGGACCGACAAGACGCTCGAAGGGCTCTCGGACGAGGGGCTGGCGTGGAGACCGTCGCCGGAGTGCAACTCCATCGGCTGGCTGGCGTGGCACGTGGGCCGGGTCGAAGACCGGTGGACGAGCCTACTGCTCGGGAACGAAACCCGAGGCTCGGGTTACACGACCTACGTCGATGATCAGTGGACGCGGAAGTGGGCCGAGGCAATGGGGATGCCCAGCGACCGTGGCAGCGGCGTCGGGATGCCGCCATCCGATCTCGACACCTTCCCCACGCCGAGCTTGGAGTTGCTTCAGGGCTACTACGAGGCGGTCCGCGCCGACACCCGTGCCATGCTCGCCGCGCTGCGGCCCGGTATGCTCGGCGAGGCCCGCGATTCGCTCTTTGGGAGGCCGATGGCGGTCGGCGACATCCTCGTGCAGATCCTTACCGAGCTGAACCAGCACGTAGGCCAGATGGGGTACGTCAAGGGCCTCATCGCGGGATACCAAGGGCCGGGCGGCGCGGAGTTCCCCGGCTCGAGCCCCAAGCCGTGAAGGGCGTCGCGAAAACGGCAAACGGGAGGAAGCCCGGGCCACGGGTCAAGCGCGGATCGCGCCCCGGTTTCCAAGAGGAGCTTCGTTTTCGCGCCCAGGGGCTGACGTTCGTGGCTGGCGTCGACGAGGTGGGGCGCGGCCCGCTCGCGGGGCCCGTCATGGCCGGCGCGGTCATCCTCCCCACCGACTGGCTCAAACGCCGGCGGCGTCGTCTCACCCGCAAGAAGAACGCCGACCCGCGCGATCTGCTGAACGACAGCAAGAAACTCACCGCCGCGCAGCGCGAGGCCGTCTACGAGGTCATCATCGAGACGGCCCTGGCGTGGAGCGTCGGCGTCTGCTCCGCGGCGTACATCGACGAGGCGGGGATCGTCCCCGCCACTCGCCGCGCCATGTGCGAGGCCGTGCGCGGGCTCGCCCTTCAGCCCGACGCGCTGCTCGTCGACGCGGTCGAGTTGACCGAGCCGGGGCTTGCGGTGAAGTCGATCATCCGCGGCGACGCCTTGTGCGGCTCAATCGCGGCGGCCTCCATCGTCGCCAAGGTCGCGCGGGACCGCCTGATGGCGGAGATGCACGAGCGCTACCCCGGCTACGGTTTCGACCGCAACAAGGGCTACGCCACGGCGGAGCACCTGGGCAGCCTCCGCGAGCGGGGACCGTGCGAGATTCACCGGCGCTGCTTCGAGCCGATTCGCTCCCAACTACTCCAGCCGAAGCTCGTATGAGCGGCGACCGCATCGCCCTTGGCGCGTTCGGCGAGCGGTACGCCCGCGCCCACCTGGAGAAGTCGGGTTACCGGATCATCGAATCGAACGCGCGCCTCCCCTCCGGCGAGATCGACATCGTGGCCGAGCAGGGGGGCTTCCTCGCCCTCGTCGAGGTGCGGACACGCCGCGGCGACCGGTTCGGCATCCCAGAGGAGTCGATCACCGAGGCCAAGGCGCAGAAGCTGATCGACCTCGGCCACGAGTACGTTGAGGCGCACCCGGAGTGGGCCGACCGCTGGCGCATCGACGTGGTGGCGGTCGAGATCGCCGGGCGCGGGCGCGTCTCCCGGATCGAGACGCACAGGAACGCGGTCGACGGCGGGTAGCCGCGGTTCCCAGGCGCGTTGTCGAGACTCCGCAGCGGAGTCTTAGAGACGAGTATTTTTTGGGTGTAGCATGGGTGCCGTGCTATCATGCCATCGTGATCATCTCATTCAAGGATGACGGTACGGAAGACATCTTCGATGGCCGCGTCACGCGAAACGCTCTACGGACGTGTCCGCTGCCGGCATGGAGAGTGGCTCAGCGAAAGTTAGACCAACTCGATTCGGCCGCTGTTCTGAGCGATCTTCGCATACCTCCGGGTAACCGGCTTGAGCGGCTGGCCGGAGATCGACGCGGGGAACACAGCGTTCGCATCAACGACAAGTATCGCGTGTGTTTCAAATGGACCGACGCGGGCCCCGCCGACGTCGAAATAGCTGACTATCATTGAAAAGGAGGCCAGGCATGGTCCGCATTCCGAGCCATCGCGAGCCGACGCACCCAGGCGAAATGCTCCGGGAGGAGTTTCTCCTGCCTCTGGGAATGACCCAGCGCGATCTGGCAAGCGCGATCCGGGTCCCATACCAGCGCGTCAACGAAGTCGTCCGTGGGAGGCGTGGGGTCACTCCTAGCACCGCCTTGCGGCTCTCCAAGTTCTTCGGTACCACCCCGGGCTTCTGGATGAGCCTGCAACTCCGTTGGGACCTCTACCACATCCAACGCGCCGAGGCGGCACAGCTCGAGAATATCCGGCCGCATGAGCTAGCCGAAGCGTCATAAAAGGGATGCCCTCGCCCATGCGTCGAAGTCGCGGCTCATGCCGGTGGGATGGCCGAGTCCCGTAGTAGCGCTAGCCGCGCTCAGCGAGGGAGCCCGAGGCCCCGCGTGGCGATGATGTTCCGCTGCACCTCGGAAGATCCGCCGACGATCGTGGACGACACCGTGCCGAGGAAGAAGTCCGTCAAGTCGCCTCCCAACGGCGCGCCGCGCTCGTGGAGTACCGGCTGGCCGTAGAGCCCCAGCGTCTGCATAGCCGTCACGCCGACGCGGTGGCGCAGCTCCTCCGTCATCAGCTTGCCGATGGAGGCTTCGAAGTTGGGGACTTCGCCCCGTTCCTGGAGCCAGGCAACCCGGTAGTTAAGCAATATCGCCACTTTCGCCTCGATCTTGCGGTCGGCTAGGCGGTTGCGGGCGACGGGGTCGCGGAGCATTCCGTGCGCGGTAGCGTAGGCGTAGAGGTCGTCTAGGACGCGGTTTGCCTCGACGGCGTGGGCGATGCGGTTCCGCTCGTAGTCCATCGTGGTCATCATCTGGTAGAAGCCGCGGCCGCGCTCGCCGACGAGCATGTCCTTGGGAACCCGCACGTCCTTCATGATGATCCGCGACTGCGCTCCGTGCCGCGGGAGGGTGGGCATGAGCTCGACGTCGACGCCCGGCAGGCGCATATCCATGGCCAACAAACTGACGCCCTTGTGTTTCGGCGCGTCGGGATCGGTGCGCGCGGCAAGGACGCACCACTCGGCGCGCTGCCCCTGGCCGACGAGGTGCTTCATGCCGTTAATGACGTACTCGTCGCCGTCGGCGAGGGCGCTGGTCTCGAGGGCGGCGAGGTCGGAGCCCGCCACCGGCTCCGAGAAGCCCTGGCACCAGATATCCTCGCCCGTCGAGATGCGGGGCAGGAAGCGCTGCTTCTGCTCCTCGCTGCCGTAGTGGATGATGGTAGGGCCGACGAAGACCGGGCCATGCGCCCAGCCCCCGCCGTTGGGGGCGCGGGCGTAGGCCATCTCTTCTTGAAAGACGAGCTGGTCGACCGGCGAGAGGTCTCCCCCGCCGTATTCCTTGGGCCATGCGAGAGTGAGCCAGCCCTTCTCGCCGAGCTTCTTATCGAAGGTGCGGGCGACGCGCCATTCGTCGTCCGTGGCCCAGATGAAGGAGCGCCCGCACCAATCGGGAGGCATCTCTAGCGCAAGGAAATCACGTATCTCTTTACGAAAGGAATCTTGTTCGGCGGTGAAAGTGAAGTCCATCGGCGGCCTCCGGGAAGGCCTAGCTTACACGAGCGGCACGGCGCCGGAAAACGGTTCCGGGGCGTACAATGGAGGGAGCGCCCGCGCCGGCGCGAGCACATCCATGCCCCGCGGCCCGGCGGCGCCGCCCACGCATTCCGAACGTCCTAAAGGGGCGTCTTGAAGGGAGTCGGCTTGTCTCGTTCCCCCACGTTGCTTCTAAGGCTACCGGCTCTCTTGGTGGTCATCGCGCTCGTTGTCGCCGCGTGCTCGACGGGGAGCTCGGCGCCGACGCCCGCCCCCACGGCCACGGCGCCGACGGGGCCCACGGACACGCCGTCGCCGACCGAGGCTCCGACACCAACGCCAGCGCCCACGGTCGCGCCTGCACCTACAGCGGCCCCGACGCCGACGGCGGCACCAACGCCGGCGCCGCCGACCCGAACCCCTCCAACCCCTCCAACATCGACTCCAACGGTCGTCCCCCCGACTTCAACGCCCCAGTCACCGGCTGCAACGCCTGTGCCGCCGACTTCCACGCCGGTGCCGTCGACGCCGACACCGACCGCCGCGCCCGCCGAGACGACGGCCCCGACGCCGATTCTGGAGGAGGTCCTCGCGGAAATCGAGCAGCGCGTTAGCGAAGACCGGGGCCTGACCGAGACGGGCGATCTGGTGCGGGAGTTCGTCTCCCAGGAGAAGATGGCCGAGCTCATCGCGGGACTGCTGAACTTCGACGAAGAGACCGCGGTGGTTGATCGGGTCTGGAAGCTGTTCGGCCTCATCGACGCGGAGGACAGCCTCGTCGACGCGTACACCCAGTCGTACCAGTCCTCGGTGGTGGGCTTCTTCCAGCCGTCCGAGGACAGGATCGTCGTCGCTCAGGAGGATGACGGCTTCGGTGCGTACGCGGAGCTGGTCTACGCTCACGAGTACGTCCACGCGCTCCAGTACGGCACGTACGACATTGGCGCGCTCGAGGAGGCGGTCGGGGAGAATTCCGACGCCGACAGCGCGCTCTCAGCGTTGGTGGAAGGCGACGCGTCATTCCTCCAGCAGCGGTACTTCCAGCAGCATCTCACCTCAAGGCGGAGCGAGATTCTGCGGACCCTGGCCTCCTTTCCGGAGGGGCCCGAGGTCCCCGTGGCGATCAGCGACTCCCTCATCTTCCCCTACGTCGCCGGGCCGAGGTTCGTGGCCGCGCTGTTCCGCAGCGGCGGCTGGGAGGCGGTCGACCGCGCCTACGCCGAGCCGCCTCAGTCGACGGAGCATATTCTGCACCCTGAGAAGTACCTGGAGGGGGAGGCGCCGATCGAGGTTCTGCTGCCCGAGGTCGAGGCGGCCCTCGGCGACGGATGGGAGCGGAAGTTCGAGGACATCACCGGCGAGTTCGGGCTGATTCTGCTGCTGGAGACGGCGCCGCTTAGCGACGGGACGGTGGAACGGGCTGTAAAGGGCTGGGGCGGCGACCGCTACGCCTACTACACCGGCCCCGACGGAGCCGAGGTCATCGCCATGCTGGCCGTATGGGACTCGGCGAGGGACGCCGACGAGTTCTTCGAGGGCTACGCCGACCTGCTCGACGGCCTTGGGGCCGAGGACGTGGTCGAGGAGCCCGGCGCCGTGTCGGGCGTCCTCCGCGGCGCGGCGCATACCATCCACAAAGCGGGCGGTGAGACCTTGCTGATCATCGCGACAGACGCCGGGGCGGGCGAGGCGGTGCTCGGCGCATTTCCAGAGTTCACCGCGTCATGAACTGGCTCGACATCGTCATCACCGTCGCGATCGTCGTCCTGGCCTTCTTAGGCTGGAGACTGGGCCTGTTGAAGTCGTTCCTCATCGCCGTGGGCGTGATCGCCGCCGGCGTGGTGGCGGCGCAGGTGAGCGAGCCGTTGGCGGGCGCGCTGACCCGCAGCGTGGGCAGCGACTCCATCGCCACGGTGGCGGCCTACGGGATCATTGGGGCCGTCGTCTTCATCCTGGTACAGATCGCGGGCCACCTCATGCGGTCGACGCTCGATAAGGCCAAGCTGGGCTGGGTGGATAGTTGGGGCGGCGGCGCGTTGGGGGCCGTGGGCGGCTTCATCCTTGGGGCGCTGCTGGTGGTCGCGCTTGCCCGGTTGGCGGTGCTGGTCCCCGAGTCCGATATCCGGGCGGGTATGGTGGACACGCTTACCGAGTCGGCCTTCACTCCCGCGTACCTGGATATCTATGACCAGTTGCCCGCGTCGGCGCTGGGGCTCATTCCCGGCGACTTCGGAGAAGCGGTACATGAGGTCGAGCGGCTGGATTCGTAGCGGGGGTACAGCGCGTGCCCTCTCTTAGTCTCCTTATGGTTGCGAGGCAATCGCAACGGAAGATTTCGGTACTCGTGGGCCGTGGCTTTGGGGCCGATGGGAGAGGTCCAAGTCTTCGGAAGTGGCGAGCTGCCACGGTCGGCGGGGGCTGCGAGATGCTGTTCACTCTTGTCGTTGAGTGACGCAAACTCCTGTTACAACAAGTGCTGCCATGGGCCATGCTATACTCGCGGTTCCATGACGTCCCATTCTCGAAATCATGTAGAACAGAACTGGACAGCAAGTCTCTACATGCTGTTCGCGGTGCTCTGTTACTCCGGGATACCGCTCGTAATTGCGCTGACCGGTGGGTCCGAGAATCCCTCTTTGTTCAGTGGGACGTATAGAATCGGCGCCCTTCTTACCTACCTCGTATTCCTGAGGATGGTGTACGGCCCACTGTTCAACCGGGAAACCTTCACCTTAATCGCACGCCGGTTCATGTCAGCAAAATATCGCTGGCTCATTTTGCTCACGTTTGCGAGTACCGCCGATTACGCGCTGTTCGCGTTATCCACACGGTTCATCGACATATCGGTGACTGCCGTTCTATTCGAATTGTGGCCAATCGTGACGATGTTCATTCTGGCTAGGCTATACAACAGAAGCGTTCATCCCATGGTGTTCTGGCTCGTGATCCTCTGTTTTTTTGGCTTTCTCTTCATTACTTCCAGTCAAACCGGCGGGCTTTCTGACCTATTTGATTCTCTCTTGACCGATCCTATTGACCTAGTGGCAGGATTCATTCCCGCAATAGCAGCCGTGGCATTGACTGCTTTTGCGGTGTGCGCGTTCAAGGCGGGTTCGTTACTGGCAGACGACAGTGAATTGACTCAACTGAGGACGGAAAAGAACATCAATGCTCCAATAGATCTATTTGGTGCCGTCACAGTCTTTGTCGTTACCAACACACTAACCATACCGATAAGCATAGGATTTGGGTTATTCGTGGGCGCAACCACCGACCAGCCTTTGCATTTTTCGTCGGCAACGCCTGCCATCGTGTTGGGCGGGGTCTTGCTGGCAGCCGGCGCAATGTTGTGGCAAAGAGCCAACGAAAAATCAGACAATCCCGGCATAAACGCAATGGGGTATCTTACCCCCGTCTTGTCTCTCTTATTGCTGTGGATATTCTTTCAAATCGGTGACGTTACAGTGCCTTACCTCATCATAGGTACGGCGGCAATCATAGCGGCCAATTTGCTTATCAACTTTGAAGCCGAAAGGCTCCTTGGTTTCAAAGCTCTGGTGGTCGCCTTGTGGACGTGCGGAGCGGTTGTCTACATTAGGAACATTGACCAGGGTGACTGGACAGGAAACTACTTCGGCGCATTGACTTTGGCCGCCACGGTATTCATCTTGATCCTGTCGTTCCGTGTGGCACGGCTTTCCGCGCGGATACAAGATGAGGACAATCGAGCATTCCGGCTCGTCCGAGAGTTGGATGGACTGGCCCGACGGGATGTGATTGGAGGAGAGGTCTGTGAGCATATTTTGACCATTAATGAAGCTTCGGGACCTGAATTACAAGAGGCGTACGATAGAAGCCGACGGACTATTGAGGCCGCGATTCACAATGCCGATTCCCGGGACGAGGAAAAACTGATTGCTCTGGAAGCAGACCTGGACGCCCTCACACATTCCAGGCAACAAGGCATAAATTTTGGAGAGTTGTCCGCATTGGTTATTATTGCTGGGCTTATCCTCTTGTTCTCTCTCCTGTCCAGGCCCGATGTCTCCGGCGTGACGGCTTTTCTTGTCGATGTGTTTTCCGTCCTGTTTGCAACCGTCATAGTTTTCGTCACGTTTAGCATTGCAGACCTGGAACGGCACCGTATCGCCCGGCTGATGCACATCCGCTCCGTGCCGACCGGTCGGGAATACGAAGTGGTCTTCCACGACGAGAAGAGACGCCATGTCGAACAATGGATATCCGTGGTGGTTGGCATGCTGTTGGTGGCAACTTTTTCCAGCTTGCTCGGATACAAGTGGTTAGGGTGGTTCACTTAGAGGGTTGGTGCACGGGCGTCTGCTCGCTTGACGACGCACGCCGTCTCTCAGTCTCCCCCAGAGGGGGAGAGTTGAAGGTGCTCCCCTGACGGGGAGGTTCAGGTGGAGGGCCCCGCCCAGGGGTTGCAATTTGTGCCGTTCCCTGTCCGGGCGTGGTAGAGTACGCCCCGCCTGAAGCTTTCGCTGAGGATGGCTGCCTCGGGATGGACGCGGAACCTTTTCCAGCAGGGAATGGCCGTCGGCGGGCGACGCCCCAGACACCGGTGCTCCTGCTGAACCAGAACTACGAGCCACTGAACGTGTGTCCCGTCCGCCGCGCCATCGTGCTGTTGTGGAAGGGCAAGGCCGAGTTGCTGGAGAACGGCATGGGCGTCATCCACACCGCGGAGCAGGCCTTCGAGCTTCCCTCCGTGATCCGCCTTATCTACCAAGTGCGCCGGCCTCTGCCCGTCCGGCGGCTCACCCGGCGCGAGGTTTTCATCCGCGACCGGTATCACTGTCAGTACTGCGGCGCGTCGTCGTCGCGCGACCTCACCATCGATCACGTCAAGCCCCGCGTGCGCGGCGGCAAGCACGAGTGGGAGAACGTGGTGACGGCGTGCAAGCGATGCAACCACCGCAAAGCGGGACGGTCGCCTCAGGAGGCGG
This sequence comes from Dehalococcoidia bacterium, assembly GCA_965219875.1. GTDB lineage: Bacteria > Chloroflexota > Dehalococcoidia > SHYB01 > SHYB01 > DAOUKH01. Next base: position 1,383,304 of record CBDCOW010000003.1, read on the forward strand.
GGATGCGCCTGCTCAGCAAGCCGAGCAAGCCGCGCAGCACGCCATTCGACCCCTTCATTCCGTACCTCGGCCGGCGGGCCGAGTGGCGGAAGTTCGTGCCTATCGCCTAGGCCGGCGGCGGCGCGGCGGGCGTGGCGGGCGCGGCGCACTCTCCGGACGCGGCGGAGGGGGAGGGGTCTCGGAGGCCTGCTCGATCTCCGCCATGGAGATTTCGGTCCAGCCGCCTTCTTCCAGCCGGACGGTCACGGTCTGTTTCAGAGGATGCCCCACCACCACCACCGCCTCGCCTTGCGACGTGTTGATCGTGGCCCCGATCTTGGGCAGGCCGCGCTTCATCTCGCGGTACTGGTCGTACTCGTAGCGGAGGCAGCACCGCAGGCGGCCGCACTGGCCTGCGAGCCCGGGCGGGCTCAGCGGCAGGTCCTGCTCTTTCGCCATCTTCATCGTCACCGGGCTGAACTCGGTGAGCCATGTCGAACAGCAGAGCGTGCGGCCGCAGCGCCCTATGCCGTCCACGACCTTTGCCTCGTCGCGCGGGCCTACCTCCCGCAGCTCGACCTTGGCGTTCGTCGCCCGGCCAAGCCGGCGGATCAGCTGACGGAAGTCGACGCGGTCTTCGGCGGTGTATGTCACCACGACGAGCGTCTCGTCCAACGAGAAGATCGCCTGCACGAGCTTCATGCGGAGCCGTAGCTCGCGGGCTATCGACTTTGCCTCCTGGATCAGCTCGTCGGCGCGCTGGCTAAGCCGATCGCGCGTCTGGAGGTCGTCGGGCGAGGCCTTCCGCACGATTGCTGAAAGGGCGCCTTTGAACTTGGCCATCACAACCTGATCGGGCGCGATGACCACCCACCCGATCTCGACTCCGTTCGCGGTGTCGGCGACGACGTAGTCGTTGGTTTCAAACTCATCGTCGCCAGGGTCGAAGTACTGAATCTTGCCCGCCTTGGCGAAGCGGACGCCCATCGTTTTCGGTGTCTCGGTCGTCACCATAGGTTTTATCCTTCTTAGCCCGCAGGCGCGCCGCGAAGCGCGTCCGAAGGGACTTGGGGTAGTCGGAGCATGAGCACGTCCAGCGCGAGGCGCGGGTTCGCGTTCTTGCCCAGATGGTCGATAGCGTCCGTAACGTCGCGGACGGCGGCGCCGGCTTCCGCCGCGGAGCACGCACCCGCAAACGCCGCGAGCGCGCCGGAGCGGTCGGCGTTGACCGCGAGGTCGCCCCGGCCGCTTTTGTGGAGCAGCACGTCCCGCCACCACCGGCGGAGCAGGCCGAGCCATTCGAGGACGGCGTCCTTGTCTTTGCCGTAGCGCTCGGCGAGGGCCGCCGCGCGGACGAGCCGGGCGCTGTAGTCCATGCCCGCCACTTCGATGACGGCATCGAGGTGCTCGCGGCGAGCTTCGAGAATCCTAGGGTCCGCCGCGGCTTCGGCGGCCCATCCGGCGCGGCCCTCGGCGAGCCGGGCGATGGTGCGGGCGGTTTCAGGGTCGGCGCCGCCCTCAGTCAGCATGTCTTCTATAAGGGAGGCGGCGACGGGGCGCATCTCGATGAGGCGGCACCGCGAGCGCACCGTGGGCAGCAGCGCGGCGGGCTGCTGCGTGAGCAGAATCAGGTAGACGTTGTCCGGCGGCTCTTCCAGCGTCTTGAGCAAGCAGTTCGCCGCCTCGCCGGTCATCCGCTCCGCGCCGTCGATGATGAAGACGCGGTTCCGGCCCTCGTATGGAACGAGCGAGGCGTCCTGCTGCAGCTCGCGCATCTCCTCGATCTTGACGGCCTGGCCCGGCGCGCCGATGACGCGCACGTCGGCGTGTTTCGAGGCCGCGATGCGGGTGCACTGCCGGCAGTCGCCGCAAGGGCCGCCACCGGTCTCGCAGTTGAGCGCTTGGGCCAGCTCTACCGCCAGACGTTTCTTGCCCGCGCCGGCCGCTCCCGCGATCAGCATGGCATGCGCCAAGCGCCCCATCTCGATGCTGCGTTCGAGCTGGGCGCGCAGGGCGTCCTGGCCGATCATTCCACGCATGGAGCGTACATCCTCCCGGCCCCGCTTTCCCCTCGGCCGCTCCTTTCGTTCACGCTTAGTCTACGTCGTTTCGCATGAGGTCGGCGTAGGTCTCGCGCTCGCGGATCAGCCTGGCCTCGCCACCGTTGACCATGACCACCGCCGGCCTCGGAGCGGCGTTGTAGTTGCTGGCCATCGGAATGCAGTAGGCGCCGGAAGCGGGAATGGCGATCACGTCGCCGGCCTCCAGTTCAGGCAGATCGATGTCCCTAATCAGTATGTCGCCCGACTCGCAGTACTTGCCGGCGATGGTGACGCGCGTCGTGTTCGGGGCGGCGGCCTTCCCCGCTATGAGGGCCTCGTAGGCGGCGCCGTAGATCGCGGGGCGGATGTTGTCGCTCATCCCGCCATCGACGGAAACGTAGGTCCGCACGCCGGGGATCGCCTTCGCCGCGCCGACCTCGTAGAGCGCGACGCCGGCCCGCCCCACGATCGCCCGCCCCGGCTCGATGAACAGGGTCGGCAACTCGAAGCCGTAGCGCTCGCAGGTCCGGGTGAGCACCCCCGCGATTACCTCGGCGTAGGAGGCGATGGGCGAGATCGGCTTGTCGATGGTGTATTGGATGGGGAAGCCACCGCCGGGGCTGAACTCCTGAAGCTCCAGGCCGTGGCGGTCGCGCATCGCGGCGGCGAACTCCATCGCGACGGCGATGCCCTCGGTGTACGGCTCGACCTCGTAGATCGGGGAGCCCAAGTGGGTGTGGACGCCTACGAGGTTGAGGTTATCGGCACGCTGGGCGAGCCGCACCGCCTCCTCCGCATCCCCCGTGGCGATGGCAAAGCCGAACTTGCTATCGAGGGTGCCGGTCGTGGTGTGCTTGTGGGTGTGGGGGTCGACGTCGGGCGAGGCCCGCACGAGGACGTCCTGCCGCTTGCCCGCCTCGCCGGCGAGCCGGTCGAGCAGAGCAAGCTCATGGAAGTTGTCCACCACGACCCGCCCGATGCCCGCGTCCAGCGCCTCGCGCAGTTCCTGAGCGCCCTTGTTGTTGCCGTGGAAGTAGATGCGCTCGGGCGGCATGCCGCCCGCGAGGGCCACGGCGAGCTCGCCGCCGGACACCACGTCGAGCCCCAGCCCTTCCTCGGCGAGGATGCCTGCCAGCGGCCGGTTCAGGAACGCTTTGCCGGCGTAGAGGACCTTGACCTCGGGGTACCGGGCGCGAAACTCGTTCGAGAACGCGCGGCACTGGCCGCGAAGCGTGGCTTCGTCGAATACGTAGAGCGGCGTGCCGTACTCCGCGGCCAGATCGAGGGCGTTGACGCCGCCCAATACGAGATGCCCGCCTTCGTCGACCAACGCCGTCTCTGGAAAGAGCGGCAAGGTTTCGAGTGCCACTGTGCGCCTCGGGCTGCGTCGGCCCGGAATCAAACGACGGGGCGAAACGCCCCGGGAACAAGTCGATTTCGACAAGGAAATGCTACCCGTTGCCGGTGGCGCGGTCAAGGAACGTGCGCCTTCCGTTGCCGTGCGGCGCCGTGCAGGGGGCTGCGGGGGCCGTCTGCTATCATGCAAAGCGTCCCGTACCGAGAGCCGGAGTGTCCGTTGACGTCATGCGCCGCATCCTGATCGTAGGCGGGGAGAGCCCCGGAAGTCAGACCGCTGTGGCCGCGTCCGCTATGAGCGAGGCGTTCCCTTTGCTTGCCGCCGATCCCTCCGAGGCCCGCGACCTGCTGGCCCGCGAGCAGCCGGACCTCGTAGTCGTGGACTGCTCGATACGCTCGCCCGGCGACGGCGAGGTCGTCGGCCTCATGACGCTCTGCAGCGAGTCGGCCCCCCACGTCCCCGTGCTCGCGCTGATACCGAACCAGGGCTTGGCCGACTACGCCCACGCCGGAGGGTTCGACGACTTCTCGATCTCCCCGCACCGCCCCCAGGAGCTGGTCCTGCGCATGAAGCGCCTGATCGAGCGGGCCGACCCGCAGAACGGCGACCAGACCATCCGCGCGGGGGACCTGGCCATCGACCTGTCGCGGTACGAGGTGACCCAAGGCGGGCGGCGCATGGAGCTCACCTTCAAGGAATACGAGCTGCTCAAGTTCTTCGCCACGAATCCGGGCAAGGTCTTTTCGAGGGAGCACCTGCTCAACGCGGTATGGGGCTACGACTACTACGGCGGCACTCGGACGGTGGACGTCCACATCCGGCGGCTCCGCAGCAAGATCGAAAACGGCCCGCTGACGTTCATCGACACCGTGCGCAACGTCGGCTACCGCTTCCGCGACGAAGTCTAGCCGTCGACGGGCCGCCGTCCCGTTTTCTCGGGCCGCTAGCGGTTAACAATACTGTTACATAGCCGACTGGCGCGCGCCGGACGGCCTGACGATAATCGACATGAGACCCCCGCGTCCGGAGGCGTTTGCGTCGGCGGAGGCGCGGTGGGGCGCAGGCCCAGAGGAGCGACCATCATGCCAAAGTTCACCAGCGGGCAGGAAGTCCTCGACTTCATCGAGTCCGAGGGCATCCGGATCATCGACATCAAGTTCACCGACCTGCTGGGCACGTTCCAGCACTTCTCGTTGACCAACCAAGAGTTCGACATGGGCTCGTTCGAGAACGGGCTCGGCTTCGACGGGTCGAGCATCCGGGGGTTCCAGGACATCAACGAGAGCGACATGCTCCTCTTCCCCGACCCCTCCACGGTGTACGTGGAGCCCTTCTTCGAGGAAGAGACGCTCAGCATCTCCGCCGACATCAGAGACCCGGTCACCCGCGACCGCTACAGCCGCGACCCGCGCTACGTCGCCACCAAGGCCGAGGAGTTCCTGAAGTCGTCGGGGATCGCCGACACCAGCTTCTGGGGCCCCGAGCTCGAGTTCTTCATCTTCGACGGCATGTCGTTCGACCAGAACGCCCATAGCTCGCATCACTTCATCGAGTCGGATGAGGGCATCTGGCACTCGGGCCGCGACGCCGGCATCTTCAGCACAGGGGACAGCGAATACCCGCCGAACCTGGCCTACCGTCCGAGGCACAAGAGCGGCTACTTCCCCACGCCGCCGATCGACACCCAGCAGGACATCCGCTCCGAGATCGTCACCACGCTGATGGACTTGGGCGTGCGCATGGAGGTCCACCACCACGAGGTCGCCACGGCGGGCCAGGGCGAGATCGACCTCAAGTACGGCCCGCTGCGCGATCAGGCTGACACGGTGATGCTGGCGAAGCACGTGATGCGGAACGTGGCCTACCGTAACGACAAGGTCTTGACCTTCATGCCCAAGCCGATCTACGGCGACAACGGCACCGGCATGCACGTCCACCAAAGCTTGTGGAAGGACGGCGTGAACCTCTTCTACGACGAGCAGGGCTACGCGCTCATCAGCGAGATGTGCCGCCACTACATCGGCGGACTGCTGAAGCACGCCGGCGCGATTCTGGCCTTCGCCGCCCCCACCACGAACTCCTACAAGCGGCTCGTGCCCGGCTTCGAGGCCCCCGTCAACCTCGCCTACTCCCAGCGCAACCGCAGCGCCTGCGTCCGCATCCCCGTGGCCGCCACCGGCGCCGCCGCCCGCCGCCTCGAGTTCCGCCCCCCGGACGCGACGGCGAACCCCTACCTCGCCTTCCCCGCCATGCTGATGGCCGGCCTCGACGGCATCATCAACAAGATCGACCCCGGCGACCCTCTGGACGTGGACATCTACCACCTTCCGCCGGAAGAGCTGGCGAAGGTCAAGACCGTCCCCCACAGCCTCGACGAGGCCCTCATCGCCCTGGAGGAGGACCACGAGTTCCTGCTCCGCGGCGACGTCTTCACCACGGACCTGATCGAGACGTGGGTCGCCTACAAGCGGGAGAACGAGATCGACGAGCTCCGCCTGCGGCCCCATCCCTACGAGTTCTTCATGTACTCGGACTACTAGACCAGACGGCGACAGACTGAACAGCAAGAGGGCTCGGAATTCCGAGCCCTCTTTGCTTTGTGCGGACGAGATTGGGCCTAGGCCGGACCGTGTTCAGCAGGCCCACCGCCGCCTTCCTTGGCGTCCGGCTCTGTCGGGGGCCGGACCGTCGCGGGCTCATTCTAGCCGATGCGCCCGGGGGTATAATCGCCCCCGCACCAAGGAGGGGAAGTCGTCTCGTGTCCCAGTCCAGCGACGAAGCGGCGGTGCTGGCGGCGAACGCCGCGTTCTATGCCGCCTTCGAGAGCCTGAGCATCGAGGACATGGACGCCGTCTGGGCCCACGAGGAGCCGGTGCTGTGCGTCCATCCGGGCTGGCCGCTCCTCAGCACCCGCGAGCAGGTGATCGAGAGCTGGCGGCGCATCTTCGAGAACGCCTCCCTGATGCGGTTCGACATCACCGGCGCGCAGGTCGTCGTCGAGGGCGATGCCGCGTGGGTCTCGTGTACCGAGAACCTGACCCAGGTGCTCGACGGACGGGTGGTCGAGGCCAAGATTCAGGCCACCAACCTCTTCAGGCGGCGTCTCGGCGAGTGGCGCGTCGCCCACCACCACGGCTCGGCCGTCGGCCAGTAGGCCGAGGCGGAGAGGCGCTCGGGTGAGGGCAAGGAGCATCGTGCGTCCGGGGCGTAAGCGGGACGGGAGTCTCCTCTTTCCTTATCTTTAGCTGTCACTGGCGAATCGCGGCATCACCTTTGTTGCAAAGGTTTCCAGGTTCTTCAGAGTTTTGCTCAGTGGAATTCCCATGTGTGTGAACTCGACAAGCAGGTAGTCCAGGTGGCACACCTCCTGTAACTCCTGGATCCTCTCCACCACGTTCTCCGGCGAACCAACGAGCAGGGTGCGAGGCTCTAGGAAGTCCCAGTCCAGCTTCACTTCAGGAGCCAGGACCTCGTCTGGGTTGGTGAAGACTTGCCTGCCGCGAAATGGATCGTTGAAGATGAATGAGGACATGATGCCTTCTTCGGCATCCCGGCGCGCCTCCTCCATTGAAGAGGCGACATACGTGGAGCGCATGACCGCTTGGTCTTCTCCCAGACTGAAGGGTCTCCCCTCCAGTTCGGTCCTGACCTGTGCGTAGAGTTCCATGCGCTGCCTGATTCTGAGGGCGGGGGGCTGCCAGTAGCAGGCCTTCAGCCCAAGTTCGGCGGCAGTCGATACGGAGCGGTCGGTGGAGACGGTCATCCACAGCGGAGGGTGTGGCTTCTGGAAGGGCGTCGGCGTCACCCGCAGCTTCGTTACCCTCTCTCCGTCCTGCCAGGCGGGATTCGACGGATACCGGGGGTGAGAGAAGGCGGTGTCTTCGGCAGGGAAGCTGTAGTTGGTCCCGTGATAGGAAAAGTACTCGTTGGTCCATATCTTCCGCACAATCTCCACCATCTCATTGAACAGCTCCCTGTTCTCCCGGTCCTTGCGAGGGTCCGCGTTGGGATGAAACTGCGGGCCTTCGTAGGGCCAGATACCTCTACCGAAGCCAACCTCCACGCGGCCCCTGGTCATGTTGTCGAGTATCGCGAGGTCCTCGGCAAGCCGTATCGGATGCCACCACGGGGCAATGTTCGCCATCTGTCCGATGCGGATATTGGAGGTCCGCGCCGCGAGGTCCGCGCCGAGCAGGATTGGATTCGGCAAATCGCCCAACCCATAGGGTCCGAAGTGGTGCTCTCCGAGCCACATGGCCTCGAAGCCGAGCTCCTCAGCCAGAATGGTCTGCTGTCTGAGGTTGTCGATGAATACGTCGGCCGTGGAGGCCTCCCCGGCCGACCCCGCCACGGTGGTGAACGCCCCGAACTTCATGACTCAAGCTCCCCTTGTCCGGCCCTTTTGGGAGAAACCGGTTTGTGCCCCAAACGGGTCGTGTTACGCTTGCGCCCCACCATACTACGAGGAGCCGCGCCATGCCGTCAGGCCGGAATCGGGGTCTGGTCCAGACCGTGCTGGGCCCTGTACCTCCATCGGAACTGGGTGCCACCACGACCCATGAACACCTCTACGTCGACTTCTCACGTATGTATCGCCCGGCCCAGGACTCGCCGTCTCCGGAGCTGGCGGATGCGCCGATAACCCTTGAGAACCTCGGATGGATACGGCGCAACTACTACAGCAACCGCTCCAACCTCCAACTGTTGGATCTAGAGACAACCATCGGAGAAGTCAGGAAGTACCGGGACGCCGGCGGCGGGGCGATCGTGGAGGCGACCACGGCGGGAATCGGACGTAAGCCGGATGCGCTGGTCCGAATCTCCCGTGATTCGGGCGTTCACATCATCATGGGCGCCGGCTTCTACGTGGGAGCGGCCCATCCCGAGGACATGGACGACCGAAGCGTCGAGGACCTAGCGCGGGAGATTGTCGGCGACATCGTCGAAGGTGCCGAAGGAAGCGGCGTCAAGGCGGGCATCATCGGGGAGATCGGTTGCACGTGGCCCCTGTCTCCGAACGAGCGCAAGGCTCTGTCGGCGGCGGCCATCGCCCAGAAAGAAACAGGCGCGGCGATATCGGTCCATCCCGGGCGGCATCCGGACGCGCCACTGGAGATCCTGCAACTCCTGGCGAACAACGGCGCGGACCTATCTCGCGTGGTCGTGGCGCATCTGGACCGGACCGTGTTCGAGTTCGACGCAGTCCAGCGGATTGCCGCGTCGGGCTGCTACCTTGAATGGGACCTCTTCGGCAATGAGGGGTCGTACTACCCCCACGCGGAAATCGACATGCCCAGCGACGCCCAGAGGCTGGACTTCGTGAAGCGCGCCGCCGACGCCGGCTATGGCGACAGAATCGTCACCGGTCACGACATCTTCACGAAACACCGACTTGTTCGATATGGCGGGCACGGCTACGGCCACATTCTTGAGAACATCGTCCCCAAAATGCGACGCAAGGGCTTTTCGGAAGATGCGATTCGAGCGATAACCGTGGACAACCCGGCGAGGTTGCTGGCGCTGGCGTAGGGGCTGCGGCGCGGGGCGCACGTAGTGCCTGGGACGTTCACCCCGTTGCACTTGGATTCAGTTCGCGGCGCGAAGGACGAGATCGACCTCAAACTTGCAGCCGGCGCTGCCGGGGCGGAAGCTGTCGGTCTGCCGACGTTTGATTCGTGAGACGGCAGGCTCGCCATAGAGCGACCAGGTGGGCAGACCGGCCCGCACCGTCGCCACGACATTCGTTGCGATGGTGTCCACGGTTAGGGAGTTCCCGCCGATGCGGCAAACGATCGTAGCCGAATCCTCGAGCAGCGGCGCGACTCCCCGCCAGACGTCCGCAAGGAATCGCCAGTAGCGCCGTGGACTCGTATGCCGGTCGTCTTTCGAAACCTTGGCATAGGTAGGCCGCGGCGCGCCGCCCAAGAACCAGAGACGTAGCCACTGGTCTTCTTCGAAAGAAGTCACGTCGAGGTATGGCGGCGAGGTAATGACAGTGCTGACCTTGCCGACGTAGGCGGGAAGAACCCGTGACGCGAGCCGGGCGTCGGCCATGGCCGTGGTTGCCGACCCCTCCGGTCGGCCATCTCGCATTCTGAACACGGCTCGCTGACGAATGAGGTCGAAGACATCTTTCCGCTTCGCTTGAAGACGGCGCTGCTCCCAGAACCGGATGGAGTAAGCAGGCTTGGGACTGATGGTCCGGGGCATCTGATTGCTGAAGTAGGAGGGGGACCGGTCCATCTCGCCGTGCAGGGAGCCGAGCACCAGCGCGGCGATGTAGCAATCAAGAGGGTCGGTCTTCCAGTTCAGTTCACGCCGCAAGAACAGCAGCTCCCGCAGCGTCGATTCGTGGAAGGCCCGGGCGAAGAATTCGGGCAGGGCCTGGCTCTCCTCGTCAAGGTCCCTGATGTCCCTAGCCCGGTATTGGTCGCCTAAGTCGGAGATTCGTCCCTGAGCTGCCTCCAGCGCGGGAACCTTCGCCTTGGCCGCGGTCACACAGGCCGCAACGGGATTGATATCGAGCGCCACCGCGCGGCGTCCGAGCAGCAGACTCTCTAGCAGGGTAGTGCCACGCCCACTGAAGGGGTCTAGGACGGCGTCCCCCGGATTCGTGTGCTTGAGAATCTGGTCCCGCGCGAACGACGAGGGGAACATCGCGAAGTACGGGCACATCGCGTGAACTCGGTGGGGACGAGGTGCTCTGCTTTTCAAAGGGGTACGCATGAATTCATTTTGCTGAAAGGGCCAGAGAACGCAAGGGGCGGCGCCCTGCAGGGCGCCGCCCCTAAGTTACCAGAGGGGCCGAATGTGCTAAAACGTCGGGGCGGGAACCGAATTCGCTTCGACAGAATTCGGTTCGAGCGCTGCCTCCTCCGCATCAGGCAGCCGACTAGCTTCCCTATCGGTGAGCCCGATGCCCAGCTCGCGCTTCACCTTGGCGACAGCCAACACTACAGCCGGCTTGTGGGGGGTGACATTGCCTTGGTCCCCCACGAGGTTTCCCTTCCAGAGGGGACTGCTCTTGGACCAGTCGATGCCGGCGAGGCCCTCAACCAGTTCGCGCTGCTCGTCGCTAAGGTAGCCAGAGGCCCAATCGGCAGGATCGACACCAAGAATGGAGTGCGCGACCCCGCAGATAACGAGAAGGCCGGCCCCAGTGAAGTGTAGGTAGTGATCCCGGAACGCGGGAATATCAACTGCGCCTGTCCCCGCATCGTTCCTGACATCGCGCCATTGGTCGTTGAACTCCGTGAACGTGTCGAGGAACTCCACGACGCAACGCGCGACGGCGTCCGGGCCGCCGACCTCGTCGATCTTCGCATGCGCGCTGTTTTCCATGGCAGTGGCGTACATACCCCAGTCGCCGACGAGCGCGTGGAGTATGCCCTGCTTGACCTGATTGCTGGTAAACAGCATCGACGAGGTCTTGCCAACGCTTCCCACCTTCTCCACTCTGTCAACGAAGACGGGAGTGTCCCTTCCCACCAGCCGGGTGAGCTTGTTCAGCGGCACGCGGCCGTCGTATTCGACCAGGAGGGCCGGGCTGATCGGCTTACTCTGCGCGCAATCCACGAAGTCCTGATGGACTTGGTCCATGTCGGCTTCTTCGATGAACGTGACGCCGATGGCATCGTCAGCCAACTCCGGCCGTTGGCGAAGCGCTTCGCCAATCGCCCTGATTCTGTGCTGCCCGTCAGTCACGTGGAACACGTCGCCACGGCGGACGAGAAGGAATCCGATTTTCGTGGGCGTCGCATTCTTCACCGTGAAAATGCGCATCGGGTTACGGGTGGTCAAGGTGATGGGAGGCAGTACGAACTTCTCCTGTCCCAAGAGGTACTGGACGATGTCCTTGACGTGGCTTGGCTCCAGCGGGCGATTGTGATGCTGGCTGGGATCATCCTTCTTCTTCGCGCTGTCGATGTTCGCAATAGATGCAGCGAAACCGAGCCGCATGCTCGAGGAGAAGAACCGTCGTTGGCCCTGATTGTAAAGGACACCCGGAACCGGTGTTGCGGCATCGTAAACCGCTGCGGCTCCTGCTTGGTGCACAGCCTCGTCGAAGTTGTCACACTCGACGATCAATGCATCGGTTAGATTGGGTTGCGTAGTCAATTCAGTTTCCTTTCTGTATCATCGAACGTGTCTTAGGGGCCGTTCGGTCCCGTGGGCCTCGGGCGCACGGACGGCTGTTAGCTTACCGTCCGTGCGCCCCTTCGGTTAACATTGGTTCACGCGACCACCTCCTCTCGGCCGTTCACCGGGTCTTCGCTGCACAAACATATATCAAATGCGATATGCATGCGGGCCATTATAGACCTTCGAATCCCAACGTCAAGGCTTTCAAAACATCACTTCAGGAATTTTCCACACGAAGAGTGCGATTCCGAACCCTCGCGCCTCGCGCGCGCGAGGCTACCTGTCCGGGCCCAGACTTCTTCTGGTGGGGACGCTTAAACTGGGAGGGCGAGTGGAGGCCCACCTTCCGCAGTGGGCCGCCCTTCGTCGGCGCCTCTAGGTGCGGTAGAGGCGGACGCGGCGGAAGGGTTCGCGGCCGGCGCTGCGTGATTCGAGGCCGCTACGCTCGGCGATCTGGCAAAAACCGCCGCGCCTTCGCCGCTGCTACTTGGCCCGGTCCGCAATCAGCGCCCGTACGGCAGGGACCAATTCCTTTGGGATCTCCATCACCGTCTGCGTGGCGTTCTCGAAGGCAGCCTCGTCTTCCGCGACCGTCTCGTCCTCGCTCAGCGAGTCGTAGTGGCGGAGAAGGCGCTGGACGCGTTCTTCATCCCATCCCGGCGGGAACTTGGTCTTCTTCTTCACCGTCCCCTCCTTCTCATGCGCCGCCGGAAGGCCACCAGCGGTCTGCCCCTCAACTCGTATGCCGTTATGACGAACACCTGGTCCGGCTCGCGGTCGGGCACATAGATGACCCGTAGGTAACGCCCACCCTGCGTCTGGCCGATGGCTATGCGCGCACCCTCTCTTCCGGGCCGGTCTTCACCCGGCGTGGCCAAGACGTCCGCGACTTCATTCTCTTCGACGCTATGAGAGCGAATATGAGGGTCGCCCGTCTCTTGGTCAATATAGAACCGGATGTTCATGTAGCGTGACCATTCGTTTACATGATACGGCCCGCTCGACGCTAAGCCTACTAGCGCAAGGCAGGGCGCCCGTTCCGCCACAAGCGCAGACGCCGGGCGTTGCGTGGGGAATTGGCACCGCCCCGCCAACGGCTCTTACGTGCGGTAGAGGCGGACGCGGCGGAAGGGTTCACGGCCGGCGCTGCGTGAGTCGAGGCCGCTGCGTTCGGCGATCTGATGTTGGAGGCGGCGTACGTAGGAGCTTTGGGGGAGCAGCTCGACGCTCTCCTCGTCGCCGCCGTTCTTGAGGCGGCCCGCGGCGGTTTCGGCTTCCGACACCGCCGACTCCATCGAGCGCTCGGGGGCCTTCGATTGGGCGATGCTGACCAGGCACTGCTCGATCTGCTGCGCGGTGTTCTTGCGGAGGACGTAGACGGGGATCGAGGCCGCCTCCGCGCTGCGGACCGCCTGGGGGCGGTTGCGGTAGTGGGCCTTCGTCGTCATCACCGCGTCGGCGTGGCGCACGTCGGTGATCACGTCGATGGGCAGCCCCGACGAGCGGGTGATCTGCTCGGTGCGGCTCCGGTTGACGCCGAAGGGGAAGACGCGCACGCGGGACTTCGGCGTCCGGCTGCCGTCCTGGCGGAGCTGTCCGCCGGGCGCGGCGGCGGGGGCCGGCGGCGGCGGTTGCGACGCTACGACCTCGCCTGCCTCGATCGAGCGGCTCTCCGGCGGGACGGGATTGCCCCGCAGTATCGCGTCCACGGTCTTGGCCACTTCCTTGTGGACCGCGACCTCGCTCCAGCTTTGGATCTCGACGAGCACGTCGAAGGTGGGCGGGGCCTTGCGTTCGAGGATGCTCTTCTGCGTGCGGCGGCGGCGGGCCTCCTCGTCGCCCAAGGTGACCGATTGGATGCCGCCGATGAGGTCGGAGAGGGTGGGGTTCAGGATCAGGTTCTCCAGCGAGTTGCCGTGCGCCGTGGCGATGAGCTGGACGCCGCGCTCGGCGATGGTGCGGGCCGCCTGCGCCTCGAGTTCGCGCCCGATCTCGTCGATGATGATCACCTGCGGCATGTGGTTCTCCACCGCCTCGATCATCACCTCGTGCTGCAGCGCCGGGGAGGGCACCTGCATGCGGCGGGCGCGTCCGATGCCGTGGTGCGGGATGTCGCCGTCGCCGGCAATCTCGTTCGACGTGTCGACGACCACGACGCGCTGGCCGTGCTCGTCGGCGAGGACCCGCGCCACCTCTCGCAGCATCGTCGTCTTGCCCACGCCGGGCCGCCCCAACAGAAGGACGCTGCGCCCGGACTTGGTCAGGTCGTCGATGATCTTGATCGTGCCGAACACCGCCCGCCCGACGCGCGCGGTCAGCCCGATGATCTTGCCTTTGCGGTTGCGGATCGCCGAGATGCGGTGCAGCGTCCGCTCGATGCCCGCGCGGTTGTCCTGCCCAAAGTCGCCGATGCGCTCCGCCACCAGTTGGAGGTCCTCCACGGTGACGTCGCCGCCCCCGATCTCCATTTCGCGGTCGAGGAAACGGGCGGTGGGGACGCGGCCGAGGTCGAGGACGATTTCGAGGAGCCCGCCGACGTCGGCCTGAGCGCGGAGCGGGACGGCCACCCGAGGCGGCAGCACCGAGAGCAGCTGCTCGAGTTCGCCGGAATCCGCGTCCTGCCGGACGTACGTGGTCGAAGAAGTCATGCGCCCACCGCAATCAGCCCAGGATGAGAGACGCGAACCGCAAGCCGCTTCACGTACAGCCGCAGCGAGTCAACACGCCGGAAGCCACTGCGCTCAGCCAAATCGGCGGCGCCGGTGTGCTCCGGCGAAAGCAGGAGCAGCAGGTCCTGGCGCTCCCCCACGCCCACCGCGGCGTCGAGCAGGCGCTCGAAGGCCCCGTCGGCCCCCGGCACCGTCACGATCTCGATGAGGGCCCGCCCGCCGGCCGGGGCTGCCTCGGCATAGCCCACGATTTCGCCGCCGCTCTCGTAGACGAGCATGCGGCGCTCAGGCGCCGGCGCCGAGCGTTCGTCGGCCCACTGGGCCAAGGTCAGGCCCTCGGCCTGCCGAGCACGCCCCAGGAACGCCCGCAGGTAGACGCGGAACAAATCATGCAGGTCCTCGGCGCGCGCCGGGCGCGCCGGGGCATGCCCGTTGGCGCTTACCGCCGACGGCCCCCTGGGCCGGTAGTACAGATCATCGGTCGAGCACACGTGGAAGTTCGCCGCGCGCGCCTCCCCGTCCACCCGGCTGTCGACGGAGAGCCGCAGGAAGACGCGGTGCGCGCCGAGCCCGCCCGCCGCCGCCGCGGCTTCCTCCAGCAAGTCGACGGCGTCCTCCTCACGGTTCCTCGCCACGTGGAGCCTGTCAACCTCCCAGCACGAGCCGCCCGCCCGCATCCGGATCCCGACGACGCCGACCGGAACCCCGCGCCGCGACAGCACCCAGGCATGGCGCCGCCGCCGATGAGGCAGCCACTCCGCCGCCAGCGACCCCAGCGGCAGCAAGAGCGCCGGCGGCCTTCCCAACGCCGCGCCGGAGCGGGCCTCGTTGGGCGCCGCGCGCAACTGCAGCGGGAGCAGCGCCAGGGCGTCGGTCGGGTTAGCGGGCCGCAGCATGAGCTTCCTTCGTCATGTTCAGAAAATAGGCGTGGAACCGCCCGTCGGCGGTCAACTCGGGGTGGAACGCCGTGCCCAACACCGGGCCGCGGCGCACCGCGACGGCGCTCCCGCCTCCCACCCCGTTGGCGGGCAGGCTCGCCAGCACCTCGACGCCGGGGCCGACCCCCACGATCTTAGGCGCGCGGATGAAAACGGCGTGGAAGGCGCCGCCCCCGAGGGCCGGGACGTCGATGTCCGTCTCGAAGCTGTCCACCTGCCGTCCGTAGGCGTTGCGCTCGACTTCGACGTCGAGCATGCCGATGAGCGGCTGATCGCGTCCGACGACGCGTTCGGCGAGCGCGATGAGGCCAGCGCAGGTGCCCCAGACGGGGACGCCGGAGTCGGCGAGGCGCCGGACCGGGCCGGCGAGGCCGTAGAGACTGAGAAGGCGGTCGAACGTTGTCGTCTCGCCGCCGGGGATGATGAGCCCGTCGAGCCCGTCGAGGTCCTCGGGGAGACGCACGCGGCGGGGCTCGGCGCCCAGCTCTTCCAGCCGCGTTCCGTGTTCGGCGAAGTCTCCCTGCAGGGCGAGTACGCCGATGATGGTCATTCCAGAGCTACCGCCCCCGGCGCCATAACCTTGCTCTTGCCGCCTGCGCCGCCGTCCACCGCCTCGATTCTCCCCGGAACGCGCTACCAGCCCCGCGCGGCGAGCATCTCTTCGGGCTTCATCGACCGGACGTCCATGCCGGACATCGCTTCGCCGAGGCCTATCGAGACCTTCGCCAGGATGTCGGGGTTGTCGTAGTGCGTCGTCGCCTCGACGATCGCCTTGGCCCTGCGCTCGGGGTCGTCCGCCTTGAAGATGCCCGAGCCGACGAATACGCCGTCCACGCCCAACTGCATCATCAGCGCCGCGTCGGCGGGAGTCGCGATCCCGCCCGCCGCGAAGTTGACCACGGGCAGGCCGCCGGTGCGGTTGATCTCTTCCAGCACGTGGAGCGGCGCGCCAAGCTCCTTAGCCTCGGCCATGAGCTCGTCCTTGCCGAGCGAGCGCACCTTCTTGATCCCCTTGGTGACGGCGCGGATGTGGCGCACCGCCTCGACCACGTTTCCGGTGCCCGCCTCGCCCTTGGTGCGGATCATGGCGGCGCCCTCGCCGATCCGGCGGACCGCCTCGCCCAGGTCGCGGCAGCCGCAGACGAAGGGGACTTTGAAGTCGTGCTTCCAGATGTGGTTCGCCTCGTCGGCGGGGGTCAGGACTTCGGACTCGTCGATATAGTCCACGCCGAGCGCTTCGAGAATCTGCGCTTCCACGAAGTGTCCGATGCGCGCCTTCGCCATCACGGGAATCGAGACGGCTTCCTGAATGCGCTCGATGACGGTGGGGTCGGCCATGCGCGCGACGCCGCCCGCGGCCCGAATGTCGGCCGGCACGCGCTCGAGCGCCATGACGGCGCACGCACCGGCGTCCTCCGCGATCTTCGCGTGCTCCGGCGTGACCACGTCCATGATCACGCCGCCCTTGAGCATTTGGGCGAGGCCGGCCTTCAGGGTAAACGTGCCTTGCTCCATGTCCTTCGGCCTTCCCTTGGTGGTAACGTTACGTCGCCGCTTGCTATTATACGCAATCGCAGCGAGGGCGGCCCGCGCCGACGCCAGCGCTCGCGACACCCCAATCTTGGCGGGCATGCTATCGGCGCGCGCGTAGAGGTTTTTCTTGGCGGACCCTCCCAACCCTAGGCCCGGAGACCAGGTAGTCCGGCGGGCGAGACCCCAGGCGGTCACCGTCGACTTGGCCGACGCCGAGCCGGAGCCGGTTCGCCTCACCTCGCCGCTCATTCTGGTCTACGCCTTCGCCGCGATCATCGTGGTGGGGTCGATCGCGCTCTTGCTCCCCTTCGCCAGCGAGGAGCCCGGCTGGACCCCCTTCATGACCGCCTTCTTCACCTCTACTTCGGCGGTGACCGTCACCGGCCTTGTCGTCGTGGAGACATCGGCGGCGTGGACGCCGTTCGGCAAGGGGGTGATTCTAGCCCTCATCCAGATCGGCGGCCTGGGCATCATGACGTTGTCGGCGGGCCTCTTTCAGGTGCTCGGGCGGCGCCTGGGGCTCCGCGACCAAGTCACGCTGGCCGTCGAATCCACAGGCAAGGCTTCGGGCGCCGGGGCCCTCCAGCTAGCCAAACGCATCGCCGTCATGGTGTTCGTGGTTGAGCTGCTTGGCTTCATCGCCCTCAGCATCCGCTTCTCGTTCGACTATCCCCTGCCCGACGCGGTGTGGAACGCCTTCTTCCACGCCATCTCTGCCTTCAACAACGCCGGCTTCATCTTGCTCGGCGACGACTTGGGCGGCTTCCACACCGACGCGTCGTTCATGCTCGTCAGCGCCGTCCTCATCATCCTGGGCAGCATCAGCTTCGTGGTCATCTCCGACATGATGGACAACCGGCGGCGCCTGCGGCAGTTGACCTTGGACACCAAGCTCGTGCTCGCGACGACGTTTCTCCTATGGGTCGTCGGCATGGTCATAATCCTGGGAGCGGAGTACGCCAACGAGGCCACCCTCGGCCCGCTCGGCATCGGTGGCAAGCTCACCAACGCCTTCTTCGAATCGGTCAGCGGACGCACCGCGGGCATCTCGGCCTCGGTGAGCGACATGCACCACTACACTTGGCTGGTGTTGATGGCAATGATGTTCATTGGGGGAGCCTCCGGCTCGACCGCCGGCGGCATCAAGGTAAACACCCTCGGCGTGCTCCTCGTCTCCGCGCTCTCGACCGTGCGGGGACGGACTCGCACCGAGGTGTTCGACCGCCAGATACCGACCCGGCAAGTCGAGTATGCCGCCACCCTCGCGATGTTGGGGGTGGTGGTGGTGATGGCTCTGTGCTTCGTGTTGCTGGTGATCGAAGACGCGAGCCCCATCGAGTTGATCTTTGAGACAATTTCCGCCTTCGGAACAAACGGGAACTCGACGGGAGTCACGCCGACCCTCTCGACGGGCGGGCAGTTGCTCATCATCTTTGCTATGTTCTTAGGCAGGGTCGGCCCGCTCACCATCGCGCTGATACTGGCGCAGCGGCGGCGGCCCGTAGTTCGGTACTTTGCTCAGGAGGGCGTGCGGATCGGCTAGCCGGCCTGGATCCGCAGGGTCTAGCGCCGCACCGACGGGAGGAAGACTATGAGACGACAAGTGCTGGTCGTAGGGATGGGCCGGTTCGGCAGCAGCGTCGCGACGACCCTGTTCAGGCGCGGCCACGACGTGCTTGCCATCGATCAGGACGAGCGCCGCGTGCAGGACATGTTGCCTCACGTCACCTACTGCGTCGCGGCGGACGCCACCAACGAGACCGCCCTGCGGGACATCGGCATCGAGAGCTTCGATCTTGCCGTCGTCGCCACCGGCGAAGAGGTCCATTCGAGCATCCTGTGCACCGTGCTGCTCAAGCGCCTCGGGCTCCCCCACGTGGTGGCCCGCGCCGAGAACGAGCTCCACGGTCTCACGCTGGAGAAGATCGGCGCCGATCAGGTCGTCTACCCCGAACGCGAGTCAGGAGAGCGCCTCGCCTACAACCTCGCCTACTCCGGCGTCCGCGACTATCTCCGGCTGCAGGAAGGCTACGGGGTGAGCAGGATCTATCCGCCGCGGGAGTTCCAGGGCAGGACGATCGACGAAGTCGATCTGGGCCCGCGCAGCGCCTCCGGCCTGACTGTCTTGGGCCTCGTGCGGGGCAAGGACATTATCCTGACCCCCGACAGGTTCGAGCGCATCCGGGACGGCGACGTGTTGGTCATCGCCGGGCTGGACGCCGGGCTGCAGGGCTTGGACGATGTCGACGAGCGCGCGACGTAGGGCGATTGTTGCGCTGGCCTACTCGACATATAATTGACCCGCCCGGCAGGTCACGTCCAGCCGAAAGGACGCCATGAACTCTCAGTTCAGTCTTCGCCGAGTGCTTGTTCCGGTGAGCGGCGGCGATTCCGACGAGCAAGCGGTACGCCTCGCCTGCTCCTTGGTGGATAAGAAGGGCACGGTCTACCTCTTCAACGTCCTTGAAGTGGCCAGAGACCTCCCCCTCGATGCCCCTCCCCGCGCCGACGTGGAACGCAGCGACGCGCTGCTCGAGGGAATGGAGCGGGTTGTGCACAGCGAAAAACGCGCCGTGGAGACCGAGGCCGTACAGGCCCGCGAGGCGGGGCCGACGGTGGTGAACGAGGCGATCGAGCGCGGCGTCGACGCGATCGTCGTCGGCGTGGATTTCTCGAAAGCGCGCGGCGAGTTCGAGCTTGGCGCCACCGTCAACTACGTGCTTCGGCGCGCCCATTGCCAGGTCTGGCTATCACGCGGGCCGGCGCCCGCAGAGCTCGCGAACGGGCGCACCCCCGCTTCCTGAATCCATTGGGCGGCGGGAGCCCATGGACGTGCCCGGCCTCCGCGAGACCGAAATCTAGGCTAGGACGGAATAGTGCGAGTCGTCATCATGGGGTCGGGCCGCGTTGGAGCCCGGCTCGCTGCGACCATGGACGCCGAGGGGCACGACGTCACCGTCATCGACAAGGCCCAAGCGTCGCTGGCCCGGCTCCCCGCTTCCTTCTCCGGACACGTCGTCGTCGGTGACGCCACCGAAGAGGATGTCCAGAAGCAGGCCGGCGTCGGCGAGGCCGACGTTTTCGTCGCCGTGACCCAAGGCGACAATCGCAATATCATGGCCGCGCAGATCGCGAAGGAACTTCTCGGCGTGCGCAAGGCGGTCTGCCGCATCTACGATCCCATCCGGCAGGTAATATTCGAAAAGTTGGGCCTACACACCTTCAGTCCCACGATTATGTTGACCCGTCACATGCTCGATACCATCGAACGGGAGGACGAGGACGGCGCGGGCGAAGCGCCCGCCGGCCCCTAGCAGGCCGCCGGGCTGAAAGGCCATGTACGTCATCATCGTAGGCGGAGGAAGAGTCGGCGCCATGACCGCCGCGGAGTTGCTTGCCCTGGGCCACGAGGTGGTCGTAATCGAGCGGGACGCCGAGCGGGCCGACCACGTCATCGACGAATTGGGCAGTTGCGTGGTGTGCGCCGACGGGTCCGAGGGCTCCGTGCTCGGCGACCAGGGCGCCTCGCGCGCCGATCTGCTGATAGCGGTGACCAACGAGGACAAGCACAACCTCGTAGCCTGCCAGGTTGCCAAGCACCACTACGGAGTGGACGAGGTCATCGCGCGCATCAACGAGCCTAGGAACGAGCCGCTCTTCGACCGGCTGGGCATTACCGCCGTCAGCACCGTCGAGGCCATGGTGAGCGGCCTGCTCCACGAGGCGCCGGTCCCATTCCCCCAACGGCTCATGACGTTCCGGCAGAGTAGGTCCAGGCTCATCAGCATCACGATCCCCGGGGCCGCGCCCACCATCGGCAGACCGGTGCATGACATCGCGTTGCCCGAAGGCGCCGCCGTTGCCCTCATCGTGCGGAGCGACGGCACGCCGGAAGTCTCGTCGCCCGAGACCGTGCTACAGGCGGAAGACGAAGTGATCGCCCTCGCCCGTCCCGAACATGAGCACCGCCTGTTGGAAGCGCTCGCAGGCGCCGGCCCGTAGAGCCGCGCGGGAGCATGTTATGACGCGGCGCGTCACCTATCTCGGCCCTCCCGGGACCTACAGCGAGACCGCGGCGCTCGCTTACGATCCCGAAGCCGCGCTCATTCCCCACCCTTCCTTCACCGCCGCCGTGCGCCAAGTCGAGGGTGGCGGCGCCGACGTGGCGGTCGTCGCCATCGAGAATAGCCTCGAAGGGTCGGTTACCGAGACGCTCGACCTGCTGGTCCACGGGACGGAGCTGTCGATCACGGGGGAGATCGTGATCCCGATCGACCACTGTCTGCTCGCCAAGCCGGGGACCGCGCTCGGCGACGTGGAGGTGGTCTTCTCGCACACCCAAGCTCTCGGCCAGTGCCGCGACTTCATCGAGCAGCGGCTCGGCGGGGCGGGCCAGACCGCGTCGCTGAGCACCGTCGCGGCCGTCATCGACATGCTGGCGTCGGAGCATGTCGGCGCCGCGATCTCGCCGCGCCGTGCCGCCTACTTCTACCCCGTCGAGATCATCGCTGAGGCCATCCAGGACCGCGCCGAGAACGCCACCCGCTTCGTGGCGCTGGCCGGAGAGGACCACGCACCGACGGGAAACGACAGGACATCCATCGCGTTCACCTTCTCCGACGAGGACAAGCCCGGGCAGGTCTTTCGCGCACTCGGCGAGTTCGCTAAGCGGGGGATCAACCTGAGCAAGATCGAGTCGCGGCCCTCGAAGGAGAGCCTGGGACGCTACGTCTTCCTCGTCGACCTCGACGGCCATCGAAGCGACCCCGCGGTCGCCGACGCGCTCGACGCCGTCCACGCCGAGGCGAGCTCTCTCCACGTCTTTGGGTCGTATCCCAAGGCGCACACGCCCGGCTAGCGAAGCTGGGGCATGACCTTCTCGGCGAAGGTGCGCGCCTGCCGCAGGTTCATCTCGGCGTCGACTGAGAAGAAGCCGACCACGACCTCGTCCACGCCGGCTTGGCCGTAGCGGCGCAGGCGGTCGGCCAACTCGTCCGCGGAGTAGTTGCGGGGAAAGTCGTAGGAGGCCCCCATGCGCTCCTCCGACCACTGCGCCCGGACACGTTCGTCGGGCTCCTCCAACCGTCCAGTGTGGATGTAGATCACCTCGAACGGCTCGGCGCGCCCGACGCGCCGCGCCTCTTCGCGGGCAAAGTCTACTCCCGCCTTGAACTGCTCCGGCTCCATTGGCGCGGGCGACGCGAGCCAGCCGTCGCAGAGCCGCACGGCCCGCCGGATGGCCGCCTTGGCCATGCCTCCGTAGTAGATCGGGGGCGGCTGCTGCACCGTCCGGCCCAGCGTCAGCGCCTCGTCGAAATCGAAGTAGCGTCCGTGGAACGAGGCTGTGCCGCCCGCCCAGACCGCCCGCATTACCTGGATGTACTCCTCCGTCATCGCGGCGCGTTCGTCGTAGGGCACGCCCAGAGCCTCCGACTCGGCGCGCACGTGCCCCGCCCCGACGCCGAGGGAGATGCGGCCTCCGGAGAGCACGTCGATGGTCTGCACCGCCCGCGCCTGCACGATGGGGTTCCGGTAGGGCAGCACCACCACGCTCGACCCGATGCGGACGCGCTCGGTGACGCCCGCCAGGTAGGCCATCACGCTGTAGCCTTCCAGGAACCAGTTATTGCTGCCGTAGTACTGCTCCGGCGTCACCCGCTGGGTGTCGGCGGGCCGTCCCGTCATCCACTGATAGCGGGACCGCTCGAAACCGACCTCGTCGATGGCCCCCACCGGTGCGAGGAGGTGGTCGGCGGTCCACACCGAGTCGAACCCCGAGCGGTCCGCCTCCCGCGCGACCGCCGTGATCGCCTCGCGGTCGCCCCAAGGCTGTGAGCTGGGGATACTCAGTCCGATGCGCATGTGTTCACCTCGTTGGAGACTTTGCGTAGCTCCGCCGGCTACACCGGGACCTCGTAGATAGTCACCGTTTCATTCCGGTAAACAACGGCAAGGTCGCCGTCGGCGGCCATGCGCTCGAACTTCTCCAAGCCCTCGGCCGGGTGGACTTTGCGCTCATGGTCGCCGACGTAGATGTAGCGGACGTTGTACTTGTCGAGGAACGCCGCGGCCTCGCTGGCGCGCGTCGTACTGAAGAAGCGCTCCACGTCCCCCATGCGCCGCTGCACGACGCCCTGCTGCTCACGCGGGCAGTGCGCCCCGGCATACAGACCGCAGCGCTGCTGCTGCTGGTGCCATTCCCATCCCAGCACCACCGGCAGGCCGGTGTAAGTCGCCACCCGGCTCCGCAGCGAGCGGTACCGCTGCCCCAGCCCCTCGACGACCACCGGCGAGCCCTGCACGTTGTCCTGCATCCATTCCAGCGCCTCGCGCTCGGGCCGGAGCGGCGCCCACGTCTCCGTATCGTAGTCATACAGCGACGTTTCGTTCATAAACGTCATCCCATCCCGCGTCGGAGCGATGTGCATCAGCCGCCTTTCCGACCGGTCCGGAGTGGCAAGAATTGGATAAATGAGCGCCCCCACAAGGAGAACAAGCACCACGCCCCGCCAGATCCGCCCGCCCCGCGCGGCCCACCGCCCCGGCAACCCCCCCGCCAGCTCCAAGCCGAATCGCATACGCCACAGGATGAAGGCTGAGGCCAGCGCCATGAGCACCCATGCCTGGAGGTAGAGTTTGAAGACCGTGTTCATCCGGCCCGTGGAGATGTTGAGGTGCCAGATATCCACCGCGACCCCGATGGCCAGCGGCGTGGCGATAAGCAAGTAGACGAAGAGTCCCACCGGCGCGCCCGCGTCTTCGGAGCGGACGGCCCGCCAGACCAGCGGGACGAGTAAGAGCAGCAGGCTCCCCAAGAAGACAATCGTCGCCATGCCGGCAGTCCAGAGCGCCGCCGCCACGATTACGTAGGCCGCCGCAAAGAATAGCCGGCCCCAGCGCGGCCGAGGCCAAGCGGTGGGGTAGGTCGGCCAATTCCAGCGACGCCGCGCCGCCCCGGTGGAAGAGGCCAGCGCAAGCGATAGCTCGGCTTCGCTGACGGGGGTGGGGTCGCGCTCGCCGACGGCTTCCTCGTCGACGGCGTCCGCCCCGCCGGGGCCGCCGTTCTCGTCCTGGTCTTGCGGGCGGCGGAAGAGACGCCAGGCGATGAAGCCCGCGATGACGACGATGAAGAAGCCGTGGATGCCTAGGTAGCGCCAGAGCACGGCTTGGTTGTCGGTGCGCGCGATGGCATCGGTGTAGGGGAGGAACGACTCGTAGCTCTGCTGGAAGGGCAGGAAGAAGAGATAGCCGATGGCGTAAAGGCCCGCCGTCTTGACGGCGGCGAGGGCGAAGAGGCCCAGCGTCGCCTCTCGCCGCGCGGCGTACTCCGCGATGAGGACCGCGGCCCCGCCGACGAGCAGGTAGGTGGGGGCGTCCCAGCTATTCGTTGCCTGTATCGCGCCGAGGGTGAGGCCCAGCGCGATGTAGGGTGGCCACGACATGACACCGAAACGCCCGCCCTGCCCCCGCGTGCCGACGATGAACGCGAGCGCGAGCCCGACGGCTAGGACCGTCAGCGGGATGACGAACAGGTGGGCGTGCGGGTCGGCGAAGAGGAAGGTGAAGAAGGGGAACTCGGTGATGCCGTGCTCGCCCTCGGGCCCGAGCATGCGGCTGCTGCGCCAGAAGTCGAAGCTGCCGAAGTCCTGGTTGCGCAGGACGCGGCCCAGCCCCTGCGCCAGCTGCGCGGCGCCGTCGAGGTTGCCGAGCACGGTGACGAAGAGCGCGGCCATCACGCCCGCGGCGATCGGGGAGGGCAGGCGCGGCCCGCGTCCGGCATCGTCGAGGCGGCGCTTGACGAGCGCGGCGAGGTTGTATACGACCGAGAAGGCCGCCGTCGCCGTCAGCGCGAAGAAGAGCGGAACAATGAGGGTGATCGCGATGGAGGGCAGGATGCCGGTGAACTTGGTGAAGGCGGCCCCCATGAAGAAGCCGAAGTAGTAGTAGTTCAGTTGGCCGCCCGCGTACCAGGGGTCGTACGGCGGCATGTGCGTCGACTTCAGCACCGCATTGAAGTAGGCGAAGTCCATCGGCTTCTCGCCGCCGAGGTAGAGGTCCCACAGGTCCGGGTTCCACATGCGCACGGCGAACATGCCGGCGAACGCAACGAGGAACAGGACCTCGCCGGCGATGATCACGCGCCGTTTTTCGCGCAGGAAGTCGAGGATCTCCCTGCCCCGGCGGCGGAGGATGGCCGCCGAGACTAGTCCCAGGAGCAGCAGTCCGACGAGGACGGAAAGCCGGGAGAAGGAGAGCCAGTGCAGGCTGGCGAGGAGCCAAGGGATGTAGGCGGCAAGCAGGACGCCGAATATCTTGCCAAGGAAGTAGCCCCGGTCGGGGAGCCAGCGGAACACCATGAGGGTGATCGGCAGCGCGAGCAGAAACGCGAGCTGCGCGGCGAGGAACCAGACCACCTCGGGAATCTTGTTGACGAAGGAGCCCCGGCTGAAGATCTCCGACCACGTCCCCCCTTCCTGTTGCGTCCGGGCGTCGTCGTCGGAAAGCAGCAGCAGCTCGCCGCCGCTAGCGGTCGTCCCGACGGCCGGGCCCCAGGGGAGGTTGTTCCGGTAGAAGGCAAGCTGTTCCTGCGGCGTCCCCTCCAGCGTCTTCTCGAAAATGAGCACGAGGGGGTGGTCGTAGACGGTGACGTTCTCGTCGGCGAAGCCGAGGTTGAGCTCGACGGCGGTCTGCTTATACTCCCGCAGCGCCTGCGGTTCGGGCAGGCCCGGTCGGCCGAAGGTGTCGTGTTCGAGTGAGACCCCGAAGAGGTTGGGGTACGCGGTCTCGAAGTGCGCGAGCTCGAAGCCGAGTTCCCCCCGGAACAGCGCGTGATAGTAGTCGCTGGTGGCGGGATAGCGCTCCGGCAGCCGTGGGATCGTGCCGTAGAGCCGGTTGCTGTAGAACACGAGGTAGTCGGCGTCGGCGAGCAATTCGGCCATGTGCTCGCGCTTGACCACACTGTCGGGGTTGTAGATCTCTAGCTCGTCGATACGGTAGCCGTAGAGTCCGTTGCGAACGCCGCCCAGGCCTTCCTCCCAGTGTTCCTTGACGATGGAGACATCCCGAGGGGAGGACTGCTCGCGGATCCAGTCCGCGGCGGCGGTGGCGGGGTGGGGGCCGTCGTAGATGCGCGCGAAGCTGACGGCGTAGAGCAGCGTGAGGAGAAGGACGGCGGCGAGGGGGACGTAGACGAAGCGCGGCGTCAGGGCTCGGAGGAAGGGCAGGTCGGGGAGACGGCGCTCGCGCAGGACCGTCAGCGCCTCGCTGACCAGGCTCGAAGCCATGATCGCGAGAAGCGGCGTGATCGGCAGCATGTAGCGCAGGAACTTTACGTCAAACGCGCCGACCGTGGCGAAGTAGGGCGCCACCCATGCCAGCATGAGGATGTGACGCGGATCGCGGCGGCGGAGGGCGACGGCGATGCTGAACGCGAAGCCGGCCCACATGAGAATGCCGAGGGGCAGGCCCACCCCCCAGAGGGCGAGCTGCCGCACGTGGTAGAGATAGGGGGTCGTCTCGATGTACTGCCGGGTGTAGGGAAGATCGGCAATGCGGCGCACCATCTGGCTCTCGTTGCCGATGTCGCCGACATAGGTCCCGTAGTCGATCCAGGCATAGGGCTGCAGGATGGTGAAGACGACGATCGTGACGCCCGCCGACAGCAGCAGGAGCTTGCCGGCGTGGAGGAGCCGGGGGACGAGCTCGGGGTCTTGCGCGGCCTCGCGGACGACGCGCGATACCGCCCACGCCAGGAGGCCGACGCCCCCAAGTACGCCGAGGGCCCAGAAGACCGGCTGGCTGAACCCGACGGCCATGCCGGCCAGGGCCACGGCGCCGGTGGCGAAGAGGACCGGCTCGCGGCGGTGCTCCGGCAGCGCCCACAGCGCCGCGGCGGCGACAAAGACGAAGGCGAAGGGGAGCGCGCTGAACTTGCTCGCCAACGCGATGCCGAAGAAGAGGGCCGCGATGGCGAAGTATTTGTAGGTCCCTTGCTTCTCCCCCTTCGTGGACAAAGCGCCCTTGCTCAGGAAGTAGAAGCCCCCCATGATGAACGTCGCCAGCATCAGGTCGCTGACGAAGAAGTGGCTTTGCTGGATGTGGAGGACGGCGAGCCCAATCATGGTCGCGGCCAGCAGGCCCTCCCACCGTCCGAAGAGCCGCCGCCCAATGAGGTAGACGAAGACCACGGTGAGCGTATCGAGGAGCGCCGAGACGACGCGGCCGGCGCGGGCGAGCTCGATCAGCGGCGGATTCTCAAAGACGGGCGGGGCCAGATAGCCGGCGGCCTTGAGGAGGTAGAGCGGCAGCGAGCCGTAGGGGAACCAGCCCGGGTTCCACGAGCTGCCGACGGAGAAGAGCGAGCCGAGGTCCCCGATGGGGAACGTCATCTCGCTGACGCGGAGCAGGATCGCGCGCTCGTCGGGGTGGTAGAGGCCGCCGTCGTCCCAGTCCAACCCCCACAACCGGAAGAAGAGCGACAGCCCGACGAGGATGGCAAGGAGGAGGAGATCAAGCCGCGCGGCGCATGCCGCCACCGCGCGCCGCAGCGGGTCCAACTCCGGGTCCGGTTCCTGTTCGGCGTCCCGCCCCGCCGGATCGGGAGTAGACGATGAGGGCTGCGATTTCATACCCACGCTATTCTATCAGTGCGTTCCGGCGCGCTTCCGGGATTTCCGCACCGTGCGAGCGCCGCCCGCTCCCTTGAAAGGGTCTTGCAGGCGTTACCCTAAGGGCAATGGGACTCAAAGCCATTTGAGGAGGCTGGCATGACACTTGGCGAACCTAGGCCCGGAGAAACCCTGGAATTCGACATCGACGACGGGACCGGGCTTCGCGTGGCCCGCGCCCGATTCGAGTCCGAGTCCAGGTTTTCCTGGTCGCTGTTCGACGGCTACGACCGAATCCGGATCCTTACCTACTCGGCAGGCGTGAGCGCGATAGTCCGGCTACTTGACAGCCACGGATTCAGCGACTTTGAGTGCGTGTTCGGGTGCGAAAGCACTCTGCGCACGTTGAAGGACGTTATGGCCTTCCAGCAGGTCGCCATAGGCGACACCAGGGCCGCAATCAAGAACCTTCCAGACGAACGCCATGCCTTCATTCTCAGTCGCGTCAGAGAGGGGCAGGCCCGGTTTCGAGTGCTGCGCAAACAGATAGCCCACGCCAAACTTTACCTCCTCGAAAACACGAAGTCCGGAAGGACGCGCACCTTAATCGGCTCTGCGAACCTGTCTGAGACTGCTTTTGGTGGACGCCAGTCCGAGACCTTGGTGTGCTTTGACGAGGACGACTCCGCCTGGGGCCACTACCTCAGCATGTACAAGTCCATCAGGGACCAGGCGTCCGATGAGATACCACTACCGCCCGAGCGAGTCGAGCGCGCGGAGATAAGCCTCCAGGAGATACCAGTTCTGGACCCCACCGACCATGCGACCCTCGTGATTGACTCCACAGAGACGGAGCATCAGCAACGTAACGTTGTCCACATAAACGTCCCCACTCAGATAGAGCGGATAGAGAAGATGAAGGCGGCGATCCCACCTGTAGTAGCGAACATCATCCCGCCGCCTCGCAATGGGAAACAGCTGATAACCCGCGAACTCAGACGCGACATAGTCAAGGAGTACAGCCGCATCCGCGTTGTGCAATCCGAAGAAGAAGCTGACCATCGAGAACTGTCCATCGACAGGGACGCCAAGACGGTCTCCCTCTTTGGCGAACCGTTCTCACTGGAACCCGATCCCGTCGCTGCCCGGAAGGACGCGAAGCTGTTGGTCGATTTCTTCGGCAACTACGAGGGTACGTTCGAAGGCGGAATGGGAGTGGAGAGACTTCAGCGGGACTACTTCATCCTCTGGTCATGGCTCTACTTCTCGCCATTCATGTGTGACATGAGGACTCTGGCCGGCCACGACGGAGACATCTTCAGGTTCCCATCATTCGCCATAGTGTACGGCAAGCCGTCATGTGGCAAGTCCAGTCTCGTCGACACCCTGATGACCTCAATGTTTGGCAGGGCGTACAACATCGATAAGCGAGAGTTCACGAAAAGCAGACTCCGGGACATCCAGCACGCATACAAGCGGTTCCCTGCCGTGTTCGATGACATCGGCAGGCCCGCCATTCGCAACCACGGCGAGGACGCGATCAAGGACGAGACCCCTCCGCTGGTCGCCGAGTTCCCTTGTTTCGTGCTGTCGATGAACCAGGAGCTCAAGGCCTTCACCGACCAGATTGTCAAGCGCAGCCTGATGATCTACACGACCACCGCGCTTCCTTCCTACAAGGAGAGCCTGCGGCACGAGTTGCACCTGAAGATTCAGGAGGTGCGCAGGGGTCTGTCCACCCATTTCTACCGGGAGTACCTGAAGAGGGTCTTCGTTCGACTCGACGAAACACCCATGCCCGGCGACTGGCTTGCGTTCTCGTCCACCGCCTTGTCCGGGTTGATCGGCGACCTGCTGGACGACAACCCGCCCAAATGGTGCGGACCAATCAGGTGGAACGACTACGCGGATAAGCGCCATGAGCGGGTCAAGGCCCAGATCGATCACCTGTTGAGGCCAGCTACAACAATGAAGCAGGAGGGCAATCAGCCCACAGGCTGGATACTGGAAAGCGACAAGGTAATCGTGATCGAACAGACCGACACGTTTGGGCGGCGCGAGTTTGATTGGGAAAACGTTCCCTCCACCCTCATAGACGACAACGCCAGTGTTGGGGGCCGGACTGTCTTGAACCGCCCCGAACTTGAGGAGTTTTTGGACCGGAAACTCAGCGGGCGACAAAACGGCCTGCTCTACAAGATACTGGGGAGAAGATGATTGAAGTGTGTGCGGAAGCCCATACGGGCAAGCAACGGCACTCTCGGTTTTGAATTCTGAATGGTGGCAGGCCGGTTGCCCGGTGGTGAAGGGGAAGACCGCCCGATGACCGGCCCGCCGCTGGATGACCGGCCCCGCTACGCCGTGGACGTCGAGATCGGCCCTGCCGCGGAGGACGCGCTCGACGCCGTCTGGGTGCGCCGCGTCGTCGAAGCGGCGCTGGGTGCGGAGGGCGTCGCCGAAGCGTCGGCGGTTGACGTGTGGATTGCGGGCGACGAGGAGGTCCACGCGCTCAACCGCGAGCATCGCGGCGTGGACCGGCCCACGGACGTGCTCTCTTTCGCCTTTCAGGAGACGGAGCCGTTCCCCGCCGGGCCGGACGAGGCGCCAAGCCTGGGGCAGGTGGTGCTATCATTCCCCCGGGCCGTGAGCCAAGCGCGGGAGTACGGCCACGCCGCCAAGTTGGAAGTAGCTTTCCTCCTTGTCCACGGCGTGCTCCACCTGCTCGGCTACGACCACGGCGGCCCCGGCGAGGAGCGGCGCATGTTCGGCAGGCAGGACGTGATCTTGACCGGCCTCGGCCTTGCCATCCCCGGCGGTCGCTAGCGCCCCAGACGACCCATGACCGCGAGCCTATGACGGACCAAGTCTTCTACCGAAAGTGGCGGCCCCAGGCCTTTTCGGAGGTCGTGGGGCAGGAGCACGTGACCACCACGCTGCTCAACGCGCTCGCCTCGGACCGGGTCGCCCACGCCTACCTCTTTTGCGGACCGCGGGGCACCGGGAAGACGAGCATGGGACGCATCCTCGCCAAGGCCATCAATTGCCTGCGCAACGGCAAGGGCGAGCCTTGCAACGACTGCACCATGTGCGCGGACATCGCCCAGGGCCGGGCTCTCGACCTCATCGAGATCGACGCCGCCAGCAACCGGGGCATCGACGAGATCCGGAGCCTGCGCGAGAAGGTGGGCTTCGCCCCCAACGTGGCGCGGCGCAAGGTCTACATCATCGACGAGGTCCACATGCTGACCGCGCCGGCCTTCAACGCGCTGCTCAAGACGTTGGAGGAGCCGCCGCCGCACACCGTCATCGTCCTGGCGACGACGGAGTCGCACAAGCTTCCGGCGACGATCATCTCGCGGTGCCAGCGCTTCGACCTGCGGCGCATCTCGCGAGCCGACGTGGTGCGCCGTCTCGCCCAGGTCTGCGAGTCGGAGGGGGCACAGGCCACCGACGCGGCGCTGGGCCTCGTGGCCCGCTCCGCCGGCGGTTCGCTCCGCGACGCCGAGAACATCCTCGAACAGCTCGTGGTCGGCGTGGGCGGCACGATCGACGAAGGGGCCGTGCGAGCCGCCCTCGGCATCGGCGGCCGCGAGCAGATGCGGGCGCTGGCCCACGCCGCGCTCGAACGCGACCTTGGCAAAGGGCTTGCGGCGCTCGAGGAGGTGGCTGGCGAAGGCTTCGACCTCGCCCAGTTCCACCGCGAGCTTCTCTCCTATCTACGGGGATTGATGCTGCTGAAAGCCGAGGCCGCCACCGCCGACGATCTCTCCGCCGAGGAGCAGGAGGAGGCCGGGCCGCTGCTCGCCGCCGCCGGCCTCGACCGGATCGTGGCCGTGCTACGGGCCTTCGGCGCCGCCGACCTCAAGGACGCCGCCGCGCTCACTCTCCCCCTCGAGCTTGCCTTGGTGGAGACCGTCACCGGCCCCCAGGTTCCAGCGGCCCCCGCGGCACCGGAGCGCGCCGCGCCGCAACAGCCGCGGCCTTCCCGTCCACCGCCAAGACCAACGGCCCCCGCCACGAGAGCGCCCGCTGCGGCGGCCCCGAATGCGCCAGACAGAAGACCGCCCCCGGCGCGGCGGCCGCCGCCGCCTCCCCGAGCGCCCGCCCCCCAGCCCACCCCCGCGGCCGACCCGGGGAGCGACGCCGCGCGCCTCGCCGCGTTAGAACGCCGCTGGCGGGAGGTGGTGGCCGCCGCCAAGGGAACGGGGCGGATCAAGATCGACGCCGTGCTGCGCAGCGGGTCGAGGCCAATTTCCGTCGAGGACGGCACAGTCGTCATCGGCTTCACGCATCAAAAGTTCGTGGACATGCTTCGCGAAGAGTTGGACAACCCCGCCAGCCGCAAGGCCCTGGAAGAGGCGGTCGCCGGCGTGCTGGGGAGCCGGCACGCGGTACAATGCGTCTTGCAGTCCCAGAAACCCAGGGCTGCGGGCGGCCACTTGGTCCGCGCCGCCCAGGAGGCCGGCGCCCGGCTGGTCGATGCGTCGGCGGCGCCAGGCCCTTCGACGCAAGGAGAAGACACGCCCCATGATGAATAAGAACCTCATGAAGCAGGCCCAGCAGCTTCAGCAGCGCATCGCCAAGGCGCAGCAGGAGATCGGCGACCTGATCGCCGAGGGGAGCGCGGGCGGTGGCGTCGTGACCGCCGTCGTCAGCGGCGACCAGCGGCTGCTTTCGCTCAAGATCGACCCGGAGGCCGTGAGCCCGGACGACGTGGACATGCTCGAAGACCTGGTGTTCGCCGCGGTCAACGAGGGCCTGGAAAAGTCGCGGCAGGCCGCCACGGAACATCTCTCCAAGGCCACCGGCGGCCTCAACATTCCGGGGCTGACCTAGCGCCGGGCCTGACCTCAGAACCGCTCCGCTCCGGAACGCCACGTGGACTTTCTCCCCGCAGCCGCCCCCATCGTCCGGCTCATCGAAGAGCTGGGCAAGCTGCCGAGCGTCGGCCCCAAGACGGCGCAACGCCTCGCGTATCATCTGATTCGCGCCCCTAAGGAAGAGGCACGCGCCCTCTCCGCCGCCATCGCCGCGGTCGTCGACCAGGTCGTCTTCTGTACGGAGTGCCAGAACATCACCGACGTGGACCCGTGCTCGATCTGCGCCGACCCCGGGCGCGCCGACGGCGTCATCTGCGTCGTCGAGCAGCCGCTCGATATTTTGGCGTTGGAGAAAACGTCGGCGTTCAGGGGCCGTTATCACGTGCTGCACGGGGCCATCTCGCCGCTCAACGGGGTCGGCCCCCGCGACCTGAAGCTCGACGAGCTCGTCGCTCGGGTCGAGGCCGCGGAAGTCTCGGAGATCATCCTCGCCACCAACCCCAACCTGGAAGGCGAGGCCACCGCGACCTACGTCCAGCGCCAACTCCAAGGGAGGCCGCTGAAGATCACCCGCCTCGCCCGGGGCCTTCCCTCGGGCGCCGACCTCGAATACGCCGACGAAGTCACCCTCGCTCGCGCCCTCGAAGGCCGCCAGGAAATGAGCTAGCCGCCTCCTACCGGAAGCGCGGCATCACCTTCTCGGCGAACAGTTCCATCGAGCGGCGCACCCGGTCGTAGGGCATCCCGCCGAAGCTGAACCCGATGAGGACGTTCCGAAAGCCCGACGCCTGCAGATGCCGGACGCGCTCGACGCCGCGCTCCGCGTCGCCGTAGATGAAGGCGTTCCAGTAGCCGTCGTAGTCCTGATAGCCCCGCCCGCCGGGATGCCTGTAGTTCTCCCTTACCAGTTCCTGGATGCCGGGCGGCCAGGTGTCGAGGTCGCTGGGGAAGTTCACCGAATCGACCGATTCGCTGAACCGGGCGACGACAGGCTTGGCCTCGTCGTAGGACTCGGCGTTGGTGGGCGCGAGGTACGAGGTCTGCATCACTGCGGCGCGTTCTAGGGTTGCGTCCACGGCCGCGGCGGGGTGTCCGTGGCCTGCCGCCGCGACGCGGTAGCGCTCCCTGATCTCGGCGAAGTGTTTCCGCCCTCGGTAGGCCACGTAGAAGGGAAGGCCGAGCTTCGCCGCGAGGTCGATCGTCGGCTGCGAGCCGGTCGTGGCGACGTAGGCGCTGGGGTGCGGCTTGGTGCGGGGCCGCGGCCGAATCGACGCCTTAGGGATGGTGAAGTGCCGCCCATCGTAGGAGAACTCGTCCTGCGTCCACGCCGCGAAGATGATCTCCAGGGCCTCGCGAAAGCGCTCCTCCGACTCACGCTGGTCGACGCCGTACCCCATGAACTCGCGAGGGCCGTAGCCCTTGGCGAACCCCACGTCGAGCCGGCCCTCGCTCAGGATGTCGAGCATCGCCGTCTGCTCCGCGACGCGGACGGGGTGCGACAGCGGCAGGACGTTCGCCGCCGTCCCGATGCGGATGTGTTTGGTGCGGGCCGCCACGTGGGTCGCCAGCAGCAAGGGGTCCGGGGTGATGCAGTAGCCGTGGAAATGGTGCTCCGCCATCCAGACCGCGTCGAAGCCGAGCTCCTCGGCGTAGACGAGCAGGTCGGCTTCGTTGCGGTAGACCTCGGCGTCGGCCCCGCCGTCCGGCGACTGGACAAGAGCGAAGACGA
The DNA here is from genome assembly GCA_965219875.1 of Dehalococcoidia bacterium. Lineage (GTDB taxonomy): Bacteria > Chloroflexota > Dehalococcoidia > SHYB01 > SHYB01 > DAOUKH01. The sequence goes on from CBDCOW010000003.1 coordinate 1,417,120, forward strand.
TGAAACGCATCACAAGCCTTCCTGGAAACGTCCGAACCCTAGCACGAGGCGTATACACCAACAAGGCGCGGCCTTTCCCGCTCCCTCTGGAAGCCCTCGCGCAACCTCGGCGTTCCGGTGCGGATAGACGGGGAGGCCGCGCCCCAAGATCAACGAAGCGCACGCCGGGCGATCACCCGCCGCCGGCCCCATAATGGGCACGGTCAGGAGCTACAAAGCGACATGCGCTATCCGTGGGCCAACATCCTGATCGGCGTGGCGCTGACGGTCTCGGTCGTCACCGGCTTCCTGACGCTGACCAGCAACCACTCCCCCTTCCTCGGCGACATGCACGCCGCCGCCAGCCTCGCCGTCGTCGCCGTGTTCTGGTGGAAGGCGTGGAACATCCGCGGCGGACTCCGCCAGTGGCGCCGCCGCCCCGCCTCGACGGCGGCCTCGATCACCCTGGCCGCGGTCCTCATCGGCCTCGTCTTCACCGGCGTCTACTGGAGCAACGTCGGGCCGTTCAACTTCCTCGGCCTCAGCGGGATGACCTGGCACGGCGTCCTCGCCATCCCTGCCGTCGTCCTCGTGCTCTGGCACGTCCTCCGCCGCCTCTATTCGGTGCGCCCCCGCTACTGGGCCGACCGCCGCACGTTCATGCGGACGGCCGCCGCGGCCCTCGGCGGGCTGGCCCTGTGGCGCATCGGCGAGGCCGCCGCCCCGCTCCTCGACCTTCCCGCCGCCGACCGCCGCTTCACCGGCTCCTACGCCGTCGGCGACTTCACCGGCAACGACTTCCCCCGCGTCATCTGGCTCTCCGACAGCGCCCCGGCGCTCAACGAATCGGCGTGGCGGCTCCAAGTCGAAGGCCAGGTCGCGCGCCCCGTCCGGCTCGACTACGCGGCCGCCCAGGGCTACGACGACGAGCTCGAGGCCACGCTCGACTGCACCGGCGGCTGGCACTCGACGCAGCGCTGGCGCGGCGTCCGCCTCGACCGCCTCCTCGACCGGGCCGGTCTGTCCGACGAGGCCGCGAGCATCACCGTCCGCTCGGCGACGGGCTACGAGCGCCGCTTCAGCCTCGGCGAGGCCCGCGGCTACCTGCTCGCGACGCACGTCTCCGGCGAGCGGCTCTCAAAGGGGCACGGCTTCCCGGTCCGCTTGGTGGCCCCCGACAAGCGCGGCTATGATTGGGTGAAATGGGTAACGCAAATACACGTCAACGACACGAGCAAGTGGTGGCAGCCGCCGCTCCCGCTGCAATGAGCGAGCGCCGCCAGCCCGTCTGGGCTCGACCGTGGACGCGCCTCTGGCGCTGGGCCGTCCGCGCGGCGAACTGGCTCAACGGTACGGCCCACGCGCGGCCCGCTGAGCCGCTCTCCCGCTGCGCCTACGACCAGATGATGGTCGTCATGGCCAAGTGAGACGACGAGAGCGTCGCCGTCGGCGGCATCTACGAAGCAGCAGGCCGCAGGCCCAAGGGCCGCCTCTAACCTAGCGGCCGTGGCGGCGCCGGAACGCGAACCACCCGCCCGCCACGAGGGCCAGTCCGGCCGCCACCGCGACCACGATCCAGACCGCCGTGCCTAGGCCGTCGCTGTCATCGTCCTGCGGCTCCGGCGTATGTGTGGGCGTCGGCGACAGTGGCGGCGTCGGTAACCGCAGATCGTCCAGTAGAGCAAGACTGTCCAATACCCCTGAGTCCAGCGGGCCCAGCGCATTGCCCCGCAGATCGAGCGTCGCGAGCGAGCCAAGCCCGTCAACCACCCCGGCCTCCAAGGTGCTCAACTTGTTGTATGACACATCGAGGGTCGTGAGCGAACCAAGCCCACCGAACACGCCAGCCTCCAACGCCGCCAAATCGTTGAGCGACAGGTTCAGCGACTGCAGCGAGGCGACGCCCTCGAAGACGCCAAGTTCCAGCGAGGTCACTGCGTTGTATGACAGATCCAGAGTCGTGAGAGAGCCGAGTTGGCCGAACACTCCAGCCTCCACCGAGATCAATTCGTTGTTCCCCAGGCGGAGCGTCGTGAGCGACCCAAGCCCGTCGAATATCCCCGCCTCCAGTGTTGTCAACACGTTGCCCTCGAGATCGAGCCACGCGAGCGACCCAACTCCTTCGAACCCCCCGACCTCCACCGAGATCAATTCGTTGTACCCCAAGCGGAGCGTCGTAAGCGACCCAAGCCCGTCGAATATCCCCGCCTTCATCCTGGTTAACGCGTTGCCGCCGAGATCGAGCCACGCGAGCGAGGGAAGCTCGTCAAACTGCCTAGCCTCAAGGGTGGTTATGTCGTTACCTGCGAGATTGAGCCAAGTGAGTGAGGCAAGGCCATCGAACACCCGCGCCTCCAACGCGGTCAACACATTGAAGTAAAGAGCGAGTGACGTAAGTTCGCCAAGCCCATCGAACGCTCCCTCCCTAATCAAGTTCAACTCGTTGACTGCCAGATCGAGCGTCGTGAGCGAGCCAAGCCCGTCGAACGTTCCGGCCTCCAATGCGGTCAACACGTTGAACCCTAGATCGAGCGTCGTGAGCGAGCCAAGCCCGTCGAAGGTTCCGGCCTTCAGTGTTGTCAACACGTTGCCATACAGATCGAGCGTCGTGAGCGAGCCAAGCCCGTCGAACGTTCCGACCTCCAGCCCGGTCAACGCGTTGTCGCTGAGATCAAGCGTCGTGAGTGAGCCAAGCCCGTCGAACGTTCCGGCCTCCAGCCCGGTCAACGCGTTGTCGCCGAGATCAAGCGTCGTGAGTGAGCCGAGCCCGTCGAACGTTCCGGCCTCCAGCCCGGTCAACGCGTTGTCGCCGAGATCGAGCGTCGTGAGGGCGCCGAGCCCGTCGAAGTCACCGGGCTGCAATCGGCCGATCTTCCGCGAACTGAGGCGTAGTGTCCCAACGATCCCCGCGAGATGCTCGCCCGTAACCATTGCACAATGGTCGACACGCTTGATCCTCGTGTTCGAGAGAATGGCCTCTTGGACTTGGGGGGTGCGGCCGCAGATGCCCCTGGGATCATCACCCTGTGGTTCCGGGGCCGGTGCGGATTTGGGCAGCAGTGTTGGCAGCGGCAGGTCCTCCAGCGAGGCGGAGCCGTCGAACCTCCAATCCTGCGCGCCGTCGAACTTGTTGTTGTAGAGATTGAGCGTTGTGAGCGAGTCGAGCCCGTTGAACAGCCCATCCTCGAACGCGGTCAGTTTGTTGCCCCTCAGATCGAGCGTCGTGAGCGACGAGAGACCATCGAAGACCCCAGCCTCCAGTGAGGTCAGCCTATTGAGCGACAGATCGAGCGCCGTAAGGGAAGAGAGGCCGTCGAACACACCGGGGGCGAACGCAGTTAACTTGTTGGCCTGCAGATCAAGGGTTGTGAGCGAGGGGAGCCCATCGAACGGCCCAGCCTTGAGTGAGGTCAACCGGTTGCTGTCGAGAGAGAGGGTCGTGAGCGAGGAAAGCCCGGTGAACACCTCCTCCTCCAATGAGGTCAGCCCATTGAGCGACAGATCGAGCATCCCAAGGGAAGAGAGACCGTCGAACACTCCCGCCTCTAGCGATGCCAATCTGTTGTGCTGCAGCGTGAGTACCGTCACCGAGCTCAGGCCATCGAAGTCGCCCGCCCGCAACCGTTTGATCTTCCACCAGTTGAGATCAAGCTCCCCGCGGACCTCGGCCAGATGCGCATCAGTGACGAACGCGCAGTGATCGACTTCTTCAATCCTCCACAGGATGGCCTGACGCACTTGCGGGGTGCGGTTACAGATGCCGTCGCCGATATGCTCCGGCTCGACCGTAGCCGGCGCCGTTCTGGTGGGTAGCGGTGTGGGCGTGGGCTGATGTTGCCACCCAGTGGCCGCCCAGGCGGCGGACGGCGCCGCGAAGAGGAGCGCGGCCGCGGCGGCGAGCGCCGCTAAGGCGGCGCGGCGGCGAAGCGTCGGTTTCGGCATGAGACCTCCGCACTAAGGACGCGCTTACAGGCCGAAAGGTTCCATCCGCCCCCGCCGGGGCTAATGGGGAGGCGGCCTAGCCGATTTCGAGGACGCCGCGGGCGACTTCGCCCCGGTCGAGGGCCTGGAAGGCGGCGTTGACGTCTTCGAGGGGGAAGCGGCGGGTGATGAGCTCGTCGAGCTTCAGGCGGCCCGCCTTGTAGAGGCCGAGCAGCTTGTTGAACTCGATGTGGGGGCGCGCGGTGCCGTACATCGAGCCGATGATGGTCTTCTCCATGATCAGGTCGCGGGCGTCGATGGTCACCGGCGTCCTGACCGGAGCGTGGCCGACCCACACCGTGACACCGCGGAAGCGCGTGCAGTGCACGCTCTGCACGAAGGGCTCCTCGACGAGCCCGATGGCCTCGAAGGCGTAGTGGACGCCCTTGCGGCCGGTGAGGTCCTTGATGCGCCGCACTGGGTCTTCCTTCGCCGAGTTGACGGTGTGGGTTGCGCCGAACTCGACGCCCATGTCCAGCTTGTTGTCCAGCACGTCGACGGCGATGATCGTCGTCGCGCCGGCGATACGCGCCCCCTGGATGACGTTGAGGCCGACGCCGCCGCAGCCGAAGACGGCCACGGTGCTGCCCGCCGTTACCCGGGCGGTGTTGATGGCCGCACCCACGCCCGTGGTGACGCCGCACCCCACGAGCGCCGCCTGGGGGAACGGGATGTCCTTGTCGATGGGCACGGCGGCGACGTCGGGGACGACGGCGTACTCGGCCATCGTGCCCACGCCGGCCATGGGATAGAGGGTGACGTCTCCCGCCGTGGGGTAGCCTCTGGCACTGGGGGAGCGCTCACAGAGGTTCGGATAGCCGCTCTCGCAGCTCTCGCAGCGGCCGCAGTTCGTCTTCCACGAAAGCACCACGTGGTCGCCCTGGCTCACGCCTTGCACGTTGGGGCCGACGGCCTCGACAATCCCCGCTCCCTCGTGGCCGAGGATGCTGGGCAGCGGCACGATGTCCCAATCGCCCTTCACCACGTGCCAGTCCGAGTGGCACACGCCGCTCGCCATGATCTTGACCATCACCTCGCCGGGCCCGGGCTCCGGCAATTCGACGGACTGCACCTCGACGGGCTTCTTCACTTCATACAGGACGGCGGCTTTCATGCAATGGCCTCCTAGGGAACGGCAGGGGAATGTGAGGGATTGTAGACGGCGCGGTGCGGTCAAGCAAAGCGCACACGCTCGCGCTCAGCCCCGCATAAAGAAGCCCAGCGGGCCGCGCAGGGTGGCGACGACGCCGTAGGCCAGCTCGTGGAGTGGCCACAGTGGGGGCAGGCTGAGGAGAGCGGCGATGGGGGCCAGCCGGGTGAGGCGGGCGGCCCGCCTAATCGCCTCGCCGCCGTGGTACTCGACGCCCTCCGGCGTCACGAAGTGGAAAGACCGGCGCACCTCTTCAGGGTTCAGAGCTTCGAGGAGGCCGCTGCCCGGCAACTCCGTGAACGGCATGGTAATGACGGGCGTCTTCGCCATGCCGGTCAGCCGCCTCACCGAGGCCGCGCAGAAGGCTCAGTCGCCGTCGTAGACCAAGACGTGCGTCTCCGGCGGCGTTGCCGTGTGCGTCGGGCTCCGCCAGCGCCACAACGCCCTGAAAACTCCTCGAAGCAAGCCCCTCTCCTCCGTACCGTCCTTATCGCCCAAGGATAGCACCGGCGCCGCGATGGGCGTCCCTCCCGCCCGTGCTACACTCGGGCTGCTCTTGGGCGCTCGTTATGTCCGACACTCGCTTCTACAAGACGGAGGGGATCGTCGTCCGGCTTATCCCCATCGGCGAGGCGGACCGCGTCGTGACGCTGTTCACGCCGCAGCATGGCAAGGCGCGGGCCGTGGCCCGCGGGGCCCGGCGGGTGAAGAGCCGGGTCGGCGGCCACGTCGAGCTGCTGGCCCGCGTCCGGGTCCTGATCCGCCGCGGCAAGACGCTCGACGTGCTCTCCCAAGCCGAGACCATCGACAGCAATATCGCGCTGCGGCAGGACCTCTGGCGCACCACCTGCGGCCTCTATATGGCCGAACTCGTCGACCGCTTCAGCCGTGAGGAGCTGGAGAACGCCGGCCTCTACCAACTCCTGCGGCACTGCCTCAGCGAGCTCGCCGGCGCGCCAAGCCCTGATCTGCTCACGCGCTACTTCGAGGTACGGATGTTGACGCTGACCGGCTTTCGGCCGGAGGTCTTCCGCTGCGTGCAGTGCGGCGGTGACTTGGCCCCGGCGGCCCAGGCGTTCAGCCCCGCCGCCGGAGGCGTCGTCTGCCCCGCCTGCCGCGGCGGGGAGGGCGCCGGCATCCGGTCCCTGAGCCTGAACGCGCTCAAGGTGGTGCGGCTCTTCCTGCGCTCCGACCTCGACGCCGCGATGGGCGTGCGGGTGCAACGGGACCTCGCGGTTGAACTGGAGCATCTACTCAGGCAATATATCCGCTACGTGCTCGAACAAGACATGAAGAGCACCGATTTCCTCGACCTGCTCCGCCGGCAGCGGGAAACGCTGCCCGCGTCCACGTCCTGAGGCTCCACGAGGCGCTCGTGTTCCGAAAAATCCTAGTCGCGAATAGAGGCGAGATCGCCCTGCGCGTCATGCGGACGTGCGAGGACATGGGCATCGGCATGGTCGCCGTCTTCTCCGAGGCCGACCGTCTCTCGCCCCATGTCGTCTACGCCGACGAGGCCTATCTGCTGGGCCCGCCGCCGCCAACTGAAAGCTACTTGAACTTCGACCGCATCCTGAGCGTCGCCAAGGAGTCTGGCGCCGACGCCATCCACCCCGGCTACGGCTTCATCGCTGAGAACGCCGACTTCGCCGACGCCTGCGCCGACGCGGGGCTCGCCTTCATCGGCCCCGACGGCAAGATGATCCGCCAGATGGGCGACAAGCTGGAGGCACGGCGCATCATGGAGCAGGCCGGCGTCTCCGTCGTCCCCGGCGGCGACACCCCCGCCGACGCACTCGAAGACGCCCTGGCCCTGGCCGAGCGCATCGGCTACCCGGTGCTGGTCAAGCCCTCCGGCGGCGGCGGCGGCAAGGGCATGCACGTCGTCCACGACGCCGGCGGCATGGAGGACGCGCTGCGGATCGCGGCCAACGAGGCCCGGTCGGCCTTCGGCGACCCCACGGTCTACCTCGAAAAGTACCTTCAGCCGGTGCGGCACATCGAGATCCAGCTGCTACGCGACAACTTCGGCAACGTGCTCCACCTCGGCGAACGCGAGTGCTCCGTCCAGCGCCGCCACCAGAAGATCATCGAGGAGAGCCCTTCCGTGGCCGTCGATGACACGATACGAGCGGGCCTCGTCCGCGCCGGCGTCGACGCGGTGAACGCCGTCGATTACCTGGGCGTGGGCACCGTCGAGTTCCTCCTCGACGGCGACGGCAACTTCTACTTCCTCGAAATGAACACCCGGCTCCAGGTCGAGCACACCGTCACCGAGATGGTGACCGGCCTCGACCTCGTGGAGCAGCAGATCAAGGTGGCCAGCGGCCTGGAACTCGAGCTCGCCCAAGAGGACGTGTACTTCAGCGGCTGGGCCATCGAGTGCCGCATCTCCGCCGAGGACCCCTACAACCGGTTCATGCCCAGCCCCGGACTCATCGAGATGCTCTACGAGCCCGGCGGCCCCGGCGTCCGCGTCGACACCGGCGTCTCGAAGGGCTTCGAGGTCCCCATCTTCTACGACCCCATGATCGCGAAGCTCATCACCTGGGGCACCGACCGCGACCAAGCGCGGCGGCGGATGAAGCGGGCCCTGCGCGACTATCAGATCCTGGGCATCCACAACAACATCCCTTTCCTGATCGCCTTGATCGAGCAGCCGGACTTCATCTCCGGCGACATCCATACCGGCTTCCTCGAAGAACACGTCGATCTCTTCGAGGAGCGCCCCAAGGAGAACGCGGACCTCGCCGCCGTCGTCGCCACCATCCTCGATCATCAGAGCAAGGGCGCCCGCAGGAACGGCGGTTCCGCCGCTGCTCCCAACGGGAACAAGACCTCGGCGTGGCGGCAGGGCCTGCGCAGTTGGGACCGACCGTGGCGGTAGAGCGCTTTCGCGTGCTCGTCGACGGCGAGCCCTACGAGCTGACCGTCGAGCAGCAGGACGGACGTCTCGTCGTTAAGTCGGACGAACGGGAGTGGTCGGCGGACTTGCAGCAGTTCAGCGGCACGAATCTCGTCTCGCTGATACTCGACGGACGCTCACTCGAATTCCTGGTCGACCGGACGGGCGACCGCTACTCCGTGCTCCGTCTGACCGAGCGCTACGACGTGACGGTGCGTCCGGCGTGGGCCGCCGCGCAGGGCGGCGGCTTTGGGGACGACTCGACCGCGGAGGTCAGCATTGAGAGCCCCATCGTGGGCGTGCTCGTCGACGTACAGGTGACCCGCGGGCAGGCGGTCGGCAAAGGCGACCTCCTGCTGGTGATCGAGGCGATGAAGATGCAGAACGAGATCCGCGCGCCTCGCGACGGCGTCGTCAAGGCCCTCAGGGCCAAGGCGGGCGACAAGGTCTCGATGCGTCAGCCGCTGCTCGTCCTCGCTTAGCCCCGCGCTGTCGCCGCCCGCGCCTCGCGCCACGACGCGGTCGCCAGAATCGCCGCCGCCGTGAGCCCCGCCATGCCGGCAGTGAGGTACATGACCCGGAAGCCGGCCAGCTCGAGGATGAGCCCCATGATGAAGCCGCCGCCGAAGAGGCCAAAGTCGACGCCGAGGGCGAACGTGGCCGAGGCCGAGCCCAGGCGCTCGCCGCCGGCCTTGTCGAGGAGCAGCGCCTGAAGGCCGGGTTGCACGAATCCCGATCCGAGGCCGACCATCGCCGCGCCGATGGGGAGCATCCACGGCGTCTGCACGAGCCCGATGAGCATGGTGGCGGCGGACATCAGGACGAATCCCGGCACGATCGAATAGGCCCGTGGGAACCGGTCGAGCAGCGAACAGCCGGGAAAGAATGATGAACACCGCGAAGACGGTGTAGTACGAGAGGCCGACATTCGCCACGCCGAGCTCCTCAGCGTAGACGGGCACGAAGATGTTGAGGGCGACGAAGTTCAGCACCATGAGCAGGTTCAGCCAGGCAGGCAGCAAGACCTTCCGGTTGATCGCTTCCTTGATGCGTCCGAGCACCGAGACTTTCGGCTGCTTCACCGGTGTATAGACTTCGGTGATCCGGCGGGTGAGCACGATGCAGACCAAGCCGATGACGCCGGCGGTGAGGAAGGCGGTGGCGAAGTTCAGATCGGCGCCGCCCACGTCGCTGCCGCTGCCGGGGTACCAGCGGCGCAGCTCTTGCTCGAACCCATGGAGGAAGTTGGCCTTCAGGATGGCGACGCCGAGCAGCGGTCCCAGTGCCACGGCGAGGTTGTTGGCCATGCCCCAGTAGCCCATCATCTGGCCGCGCTTCGAGGCGGGGGTGATGTCGCCGGCGTAGGCCAGCGAGGCGGTGAAGAAGAGCGAGATGCCGGCCCCGCCGGCGAGCCGCGCCGGCCACAGAAGGACGGTGTCGGAGACCAGTCCGTAGCTGAACGAGCTCGCGGTGAGGAGCACCGCGCCCAGCGTGATGTAGCGCTTGCGCCCCTGCTCGTCTACGAGCCGGCCGGAGAAGGGGCGCAGGCAAATCGAGATGATGCTCGATCCGCCGAGCAGCGCGCCGATGAGGGTCGGCGTGCCGCCGAGCGCGTCGATGAAGATGGGGAGGACGGGAAAGAAGAAGATGAAGCCGGCGAAGAAGGCGAACGTGGCGAAGAAGATATAGAGGAAGTTGCGGGTGAAGACGCGCTCGCCGGAGGCCGCCGTCGACCGGCTCATACCATAGCCGCCGCGGTCTGCATCAGCACCGCGGCGTACCCTCGAATTCGCACCAGCGCCATATTCACCCGGCCCCCGCGCGAACGGCGCGGCCGGCCCGAAGGAATCTAGCCCATATCAACCGCCCAGGGCAACGGCCCGCGGGATCCTGGCGAAGTTCGGGGGCCTCCCTAGCGTAGTGCGGCAAAAGACAAAGGACGGAAAGGTGGGATTGTCGTAGACCAGGCGGGCGTGAACAGAGAGCAGGGACGAGACTGTCCGGCTAGCTTGCGGACGAGGTCGGTGAATGAGCGCACACGGCGCGGCGTCTCTACCTTCAGACCAAGGCCACGACAAAAGCGGCGATGACGACCATGATCGGCGTCAAGCAACCGCCGCCGCCCTTCTTTTCTTGTTCCTGAGAGCGACGGGACTTGTCTTTGTTTCCCGTGAACATCTCGATTAACTTCCGGAACAGCGCGATCATGATCATGGGGCACCGTTGGGGCCTGTGGTGAACTTCTCGGCGGCCCCAGCGTACTCCGGGCGCGGGCAAGACAAAAGGAGAGAGGCGCGGGTGACGGACGCGGGGATGGCGGACTTCGATAGCCCTTGGTGGTTGTAAGGCGGCCCCTCATCTCAATCTTCTCCCGTTGGGAGAAGAGGCAAGACCTCCCGGCCCCTCCCATGCTTCAGCCCGCGAACGGTTGCGCAAGGGTCTACGGAGGAGAAGCGGGGTGGGGCTAGCGTATCAGTTTGGACTCCACCAGCCCGCCGTAGGGGAGGAGGGCGTGGACGAAGGCCCCGGCGGGGCCGCCGGCAATGACCACGTTCACGTCCTCGGGCGTCCGCGCGCTGCCGACGCGGCGCTCATCGTCGCCGGGGCCGGGAGTCCCGCCGCGGGCCGCGATGGGGCCGGCGGCAGAGGGCCAGCCGTGTTCCTTGGCCCAGCGGGCGGTGCGCGTGGTCTTCTCGAAGACCGCCGTACGGATGTCGGCCTTGGTCCAGCCGTCGCGGACGAAGTGCTCAGCGCACTCGGGCGGGATGACGAGCACCGAGAAGGCCTTGGCGACGTGGCCGCCCTCGGCGAGGTAGTGGGCGATAGTCTCGACGATGGCCTCGGCGCCGTGGTCGGTGTGCGCCGATATCTGGAGGTGGCCAGCGGTGGGAAAGACCGTCACCACGCTCTGGGCGGCGTCGAAACCGCGCTCGACGTGGAGCGGCGCGAGCGAGGGGAAGTCCTCTTCGTTCTCGACGATATGGTAACCGGCGTACTTGCCGGGCTGGCCCATCGTCGAGCGGTCGAGGATGTCGCGTCCGGCGAGCTCGCCGTGGCCCGCGCCGGGCACCGATCCCATCACGTTGATCTGCGCCAGCCGCACGGCGCGGCCGATCGAGGAGTTGGCGCGGTTGCCAGGACCCAGGACATTGCCCCGGTAGTTCATCCCCAGTTCGTTGCGGATGGGGCCGTTGACGACGAAACCGACGGCCATGCCTCCCGTCGAGGCGTTGCCGCCGTGCAGTCCGATCCTGGGGCTCGCCATGGCCTCGATGATGGCTAGGACGACGGGGAAGTACTCGGGCAGGCACCCGGCCATCACCGCGTTGATGGCCAGCTTCTCCACCGTGAGGACACGGCGGCGCTCGTAGTACTCATCGACGACCTCGCCCGCCGGGCGTCCCGAGGCCTCGACGAAGCGGGCAACCCGCTCCTCGGTCGGCGGGATGATGGGCAGGCCGTCGGTCCAGCCCTTCGCGTGGTAGAGCTCGACCGCCGCTTCGAAGCTATCGACATCGTACTGCGCCGCTGAGAGGGGTTCCAAGATGCGCCTCGCTTCAGAGATGGCGCGAGCATAGAGACGCCGCCGGATAGTGTCAACGCGGCGGCCTCACCCTACGGGTCTTGTTCGACGACCTTTACCGACACCTCCGAGCCGAGGGCGAAGAAGGTCGGCGTGTCCGCCGCCACCTCCACCGCCGGCTGGCCGCTTACCGAGATCCGCGCGTCCTTGGCCAGCGTCAGGACCAGCACACCGTTGGGCTCGACTATCACCAGCGTGTCGCCCGGCAGGTCCGGCACGTAGGCGCCGAAGTCCGTCCCGCCCGGAGGTGTCGCCGCCGCCAGGGTCAGCAGACCGCAGGACGTCAGCGCCTGGAAGATAACCTCCGGGGAGACGCTGTCTATGGGGACGAAGCCCCGGATGTTGATCGACGCCGTGGCGGTGAAGGCGAGGCCCGTGCGCACCCTGACTGTGTAAGCGCCGGGGTTTAGCGCCGGCACGATGACCTCGGCGCTAAAATCGCCGACGGCGTCGGTCAGCGGAGTGGGCGTCGGCGTCACGCTCGCCTGGCCGATGTTAATCGTCTGGACGTTGGCAAAGGCGTCGAAGGCCATGCCCGTGATGGTGATCGCGTCGCCCGGCCGCACCGATTCAGTCGAGAGGGTGATATTGGGACAGGGGAGAATGAGCGGGACAGACCGCTCGACGTCTGCCACTGTCACGCTCACCAGTGGCGGGCTGTCGAAGTCACCCCATGAAAGTACCGTCAGCCACACCACGAAGCTCCCGGCCGCGTCCGTCACCGGCGGCGGCGACGGCAGCCCGTTCCAAGAGCCGACATTGAGCACCGACAGGGCCGTCCCTGCCGGGAACCTTGTTCCCCAGACCGTGATCCCAGACGTGTAGGGAGAGCTGATCACCGCCCTCAGCGTGGTCGTCGGCTCCACGCTTCCCTCGTCCGCGAAGTAGGGGGGGTCATCGCAGGGGATGGAGTCGCCAATGGCCGTGCGGGTGGGGGCGAGCGGGACCGCGATGGCCGCCGCGAGAGCGGTGATCAGGAGGCATCGAAAGAATCGGGGAAGGATGCGCTTCATGCGGAACCCCCCGCCTATTTCACTCCCAATTATTCGTCTCGCTGCGCCTGTGTCAACGGGCCGACCCCCTTCGAGGGGGTCAGCTTTCGACCACCGTCACCGACACCTCCGAGCCGAGGACGAACAAGGTGGGCGTGTCCGCCGCCACGTCCACCGCTGGCCGGCCGCTTATCGAGATCCGCGCGTCCTTGGCCAGCGTCAGGACCAGCACACCGTTGGGCTCGACTATCACCAGCGTGTCGCCCGGCAGGTCCGGCACGTAGGCGCCGAAGTCCGTCCCGCCCGGAGGTGTCGCCGCCGCCAGGGTCAGCAGACCGCGGGACGTCAGCGCCTGGAAGATAACCTCCGGGGAGACGCTGTCTATGGGGACGAAGCTCAGGATGGTGATCGTCGCCGTGGCGGTGAAGGCGAGGCCCGTGCGCACCGTGACTGTGTACGCGCCGGGGTTTAGCGCCGGCACGATGACCTCGGCGCTAAAGTCGCCGACGGCGTCGGTCAGCGGAGTGGGCGTCGGCGTCACGCTCGCCTGGCCGATGTTAATCGTCTGGACGTTGGCAAAGGCGTCGAAGGCCGTGCCCGTGATTGTGATCGTGTCGCCGGGCTGCGCCGTGTAGGTCGAGAGGCTGATAAACGGCATTGGAATGGTGAAGTCCGTACATCCCACGACATCCGCCACGCTCACACATACCAGGACGGGCCCGCCATGTCCCACGCAGCTGGCCCCCGGGCAAGAGGGGGGTACGGTCATCGTCAACGTGAAGTTTCCGGACACGTCCGTCGCCGGCGACGGCACCGGCAGCGCGTTCCCCCCGCCGAAGTTTACCTCCGACAGGGCCGTACGTGCCGGGAATCCCGTCCCTGAGATCGTGACGATCGAGCCCGTCACGCCTACGGTCGGGGATACCGTTAGCGTCGCACTCACTACTGTGAGCAAAAAGCTAACAGTCCTGACCTCTCCCGCCAGGCCGTACCCTGTGATCCTGACCAGTTTCGTGCCTGTACACTCGTTCTCCTTGACGGTTAGCGTCCCGCACGTGCTGGTGGGATTCACTTTGAAGTCGGCTTGCCGGCCAGCGATCGTGGCGGTTAACGCGCTGCCCTCGGCGAAGTTGTTCAGCGCCACCTTGACCGATGCTCCGCGGTTCACCTCGGTCGAGACGGGTAGGGCCGAAGGGGCCCCCGGCTCGCCACCGCTTCCGGTTGAGCGAGGGCACACGATGGAGTCGCCGATGGCCTTCCCGGCGGGGGCGAGGGAGCCGGCAACGACGGCCACGAGGGCGCCGATCAGAAGGAATCGAGAGAATCGGGGAATGCTGCGCTTCATGCGGAACCCCCCGCCTATTTCAGTCCCAATTATTCGTCTCGGCGCGCCTGTGTCAACGTGCCGTTGCCCGAAGGGTTGGGGGCGGCGGGCGAGGGGAAAGGCGTTCGCTAGAACTTTCACGAGGCTTGCGGTAAGCTTCCCGCGGTTCTGGGGGCTTCTCTCTTATGCAAGCAAGTTCGGGGCAGCCGCTTTCCGGCCTCAAGGTCCTTGATTTTACCTGGCATTTGGCCGGGCCGTATGGATCGAAGCTGCTCGCCGACTACGGCGCCGACGTGGTCAAGGTCGAGCGCCCCGCCGGCGGCGACCCCGCCCGCCGCTACGGCCCCTTCCCCGGCGACCAGCCCCATCTGGAGCGCTCCGGCCTCTTCCTGCACGTCAACACCAACAAGCGCTCGATTACGCTCAACTTGGCCGACGATTCCGCTAAGGCCATCGCGCTGGAGCTGGCCCGCGACTCGGACGTCGTCATCGAGAGCTTCTCGCCCGGCGTCATGGACGCCTTCGGTCTGGGCTACGAGGCGCTGCGGGCGGTCAACCCCCGGCTGGTGATGTGCTCGCTGAGCTCCTATGGGCAGACCGGCCCGTACCGGGATTGGAAGGCGACGGACATGACGATGTACGCGCTGGCGGGCTCGCTCAAGACAATGGGCGTGCCGAGCCGCGAGCCGCTCCGCAACGTCGACCATCTTACCGAGTACCAGGCGGGGAACATGGCGGCGATGGCGGTGATGGGCGCGGTGGTGCAGCAGCACTGGGCCGACGAGGGGCAGTACATCGACGTCTCGGTGTACGAGGTGGCGGCGGGCAGCGCCGACCGCCGGCTCACCTACGCGCTGGGCTGGCAGTACACCGGCAACGTGAGCGAGCGCATGGAGACGCAGCACATGGCGCTCCCCGCGGGGAACTTCCCCTGCGGCGACGGCTACCTGAACTTCATGATCTCGCCGCCGCGGCGCTGGCCCAACCTGTTCCACATGCTCGGACACCCCGAGCACATCGAGGACGAGCGGATGAAAGACGCCTCCTTCTGGGAGACGCCCGAGGCCCAGGAATTGGTGGACGGCCTCCTCTACCCCTGGCTCATGGAGCGCACCAGGGCCGAGGTGGTCGAGGCGGGCCAGGCGCAACACCTGCCCGTCGCGGGGATGAACACGCCCAGCGAGATCCTGAAGGACCCGCACTACACCGCGCGCGGCTTCTTCGTCGAGGCCGACCACGCCGAGGCGGGCCGCATCCCGCATCCGGGCCCGACCATGTTCCTCAACGGGGGTGGCTGGAAAATGCGCCGCGCCGCACCGCTCCTCGGCGAGCACAATCGCGAGGTCTTGTGCGGCCGCCTCGGCCTCTCGTTAGGCGACCTTGCGATCCTCAGGGGCCAGGGAGCGATCTGATGGGCGATCTGCCGCTCTCCCGAATTCGCATCCTCGACTTCTCGCTGGTCTGGGCGGGGCCGTTCGCCGTCATGATGCTCGGCGACCTGGGCGCCGAGATCGTCCGGGTCGAGTCACGCCGCCACCACATTACGAACACTCGCGGCTTCGTGCCCTGGCCGCCCGACAAGGAGTTCGTCGCCCGGCTGGGCCACATGGCCGGCGGCTACGTGGACAAAGACCCCGCGGGGAACCCCTGGAACCGCCACGCCCTCTTCAACAGCCTGGGCCGCAATCGCCGCTCCGTCGTCGCCGAGATCGGGACGGAGGAGGGCCACCGGACCGTCGAAGAGCTGGTCAAGGTCTGCGACGTGCTCATCGAGAACAACTCGATGGGCATGATGGCGCGCCACGGGCTCGACTACGAATCGGTGCGCAAGCTCAATCCTTCGATCATCTACGTGACCATGCCCCTCTACGGCCTCACCGGCCCCTACCACCAACACGTCGGCTTCGGTTCGCAGGGCGAGGCGACGGCCGGTTACCTGTTGCTGCGGGGCTACGAGGACGACGGCCCGATGACCAACCACGGCTCGAACCACATGGACGCGTCGAGCGGCATCGCCGCCGCCTACGCGACGCTGATGGGCATCTATCAGCGCGACCGCACCGGCGAGAGCCAGTTCATTGAGGTATCGCAGACCGAGCACATGACACATCAGGTGGGGGGCGCCCTGATGGACGCGGCGATGAACGGGCGCGACCGGCCCCCTATCGGCAACCGCGACGAGGTCCGCGCCCCGCAGGGCGTCTACCGCTGCCGCGGCGAGGACCGGTGGGTCGCGGTGAGTGTGGGCCGCGACGAGGAATGGTCGGGTCTGTGCAAGGCGCTGGGCCGCCCCGAGCTCGCGGACGATCCCGCCTACCTCGGCAACCTGGCGCGACGTGTGCGCCACGACGAGATCGACGCGTTGATATCCGCGTGGAGCGCGGACCTCGAGGACCGCGACGCCATGGAGCGCCTGCAGGCCCACGACGTGCCCGCAGGCATGCTCTCCGACGACTCCGACCCGTACTTCGATCCGCAGCTCGATGCCCGCGGCTTCTATCGCGAGATGGAGCAGGCGGCGTGCGGCCGACACCGCTACCCAGGCCACGTCTTCCAGTTCGCGGGCAAAGAGTTGCGCTTCGAGTCGCCGCCTCCGCTGCTCGGCGAGCACAACGACTGGGTCTACGGCGACCTGCTCGGCGTCCCCGCCGCCGAAATCGAGCGCCAAAAGGAACTCGGCCTCATCGGCGAGGGCTACCTCCCGACCGTGAAGTAAGGCGGCGGGGCAGGGATCAGGGTCGAGTGCCGGACGACAGAACCAGCGGGATCGAGACCAGTTGGTTCCCCGGCGGCGTCTCGATGCTGTCGAGGGGACTAGGCGGCACGACTGGCCAGCCGCTTTTTTCCATCTCGGCTACGTAGTCCCGCAGCACGTCCTCGGCGTTCAGGATGGCTTCGTCTATCGTGTTCCCCATCGCTCCGACGCCGAGGTCTGGGAACACGACCCCATAGGCGCCCTCTTCCCCGTCAATGAGCGCCGGATACCTAACCATGACTCCTCCTAATCCCAACCCGCCTTCTTTGCAACAGCTCGCGCTACTCCTACGGAGACGGTGCGATGGCGGGGCAGAGGGATAACATCATTGACATGCGGATGCCGGTAGATGTCGTGGTTTGAGCCCCGCCGAGCCAACTGCCACCCCTCGCGCTCTAGCCGTTGCTGTATCTGTTGCCGATCAGTCTCCATTCAGTGCTTGGGGCACGGGTAGCCTACGCTAGCCTTCGAGGTTGTAGAAGTCGACGGCGTTGCGGCCGCGGATCTTGGCCTGGTCTTCCTCGGGGACGCCTTCGAGGTTCTCGTTCAACATTTGGACGAAGCCGGGGTAGAAGGCGTCGGGGTGGGGGTAGTCGGAGCCCCAGATGATGCGGTCGGCGCCGAGCCAGTCGATGGTCATTTTCAGCGCGGCCTCTTCGGGGTCGAAGGAGATCCACCAGTTGCGCTTGAAGTACTCGCTGGGACTCATCTTCAGGTGCGGAAGGGTGTGGCCCATGTGCTCGAAGCGGCTGTCGAGCCGTTCGAGGAAGGAGACGAGCCAGCCGCCGCTGCTTTCGAGGATGGCGAGCCGCAGGTCGGGGAAGCGCTCGGGGACGCCGCCGATGATCGTGCCCATGGCGGCTTGCATCGAGTCGACGGGGATGTTGAACGGCGTGCGCATGAAGAGGAGCTCGGGCGTGGGCCCGATGATGTCGAAGTAGCGCGCCGAGCCGTACATGGTGTCGCCGGGGAAGGGGTGGAAGCCGACCGCGACGCCGAGCTCCTCGCAGGTGGCCCAGAAGGGGTCGAAGCTCTTGTCCCACCAGCGGACCTCGGCGTTGGGGAGGGTCGTCCGCAGGAAGACGGCGGGGAAGCCGAAGTCCTTCTTGCAGCGGCGCACCTCGTCGCAGGCGGCCTCGACGTCGTGGATGGCCACGATGTTGGTGGCGCCGTAGAGCCGGGTGGGATCGGCCTGGCACCATTCGTGGAGCCAGTTGTTGAGCGCCGCGTTGAGCGCCATGTGGTATTCGCCGTCAGGCACCCAGGCGAGCGCCGACGTCGGGTAGAGGACGGAGGCGTCGATCGACTCCTCGTCCATAACCAGGAGCCGCCCCTTGTTGTCGACGATGCGGGGGTCCATTTCCTCGTACATCGTGCTGGAGGACTTGCCCCGCGCCAGGTCTTCCTTGCGTTGTACGCCCATGAGTCCCGTCATCTGCGTCTCGTTGGGGCGGGTGAAGAGCGGCGTGCCGAACTGCGGGCATCCCTCGGACTGCCAGTCACGGCCGGCCCAGGCGTTGCCGTTGCCTGGGATGCGGTAGGGCGCCTGATCGCGCCACTTCGGGTCGATATAGGGGCGCAGGTCGTTCGGCTCGACGAAGTGGCCGTCGGCGTCAACGATTTGCAGCTTCACGCGGGTCTCGGTAGTCATGGGGCTCCTCCGCCGCGGGCGCTTTCCCGCAGGTGTGGCTCTTCCGCGATTCTAGGTTCGCGCTCGTTGGGGTGTCAACGAACGCGGGCGCGACGGCGGCGGATGCGGTGCCGATAGAGGTAGTCGGCCTACGGATGTCAAGGAGCGGCGGAAACGGTTGTCAACGCGCGGGCGCGACGTCGGCTAAGTGGCCCGGATGGCGTCACGGATTTCCTTGTTGTCGGGGAAGCGGCCTTTCTCGGCTTTCGAGAAGACCGGCGCGCCGTCGAGGGAGACTTCGAACTGGCCCTTGCCGCCGGGGGTGAGGGTAACGCCGCTCAGCTTGCGGGAGAACTCTTGGAGCATCTTCTCCGCCAAAATGGCGGCTTCGGGAAGATAGCCTCACTCGTTGCAGTAGACGATTTGGAGGTGGGGCTTGGTCACCGCGCGGCTCCCTCGTAGGGCTTGGCCTCCGACCACAGGTCTTCGAGGCGACCGTTTGCTTGCTCGAAGGCCGTCTGGAGCTGGGAGAGCAGGGACTCGTCCATCTCGAAGAGCTGGTCTTGGCCGACAGTCCAGCAGATTGGCTCGACGCCGTACTGCTCCCAGCGCTCCCAGTAGGCTTCGAGGCAGACGTAAGGGGCGTCGGCGGAATCGTCCCAGATGCGGCGCGCGCCGGGCTCGCCCCGGGAGGCCTTGATCAGCACGACGTCGCCTTTAGGCATCGCGTCTACGACCCCGCCCACTCCATGTTCTCGTTGCGCACCCAGCCACCGGAGGCGTAGGTGCCGCCATCGACGTGGATGGTGATGCCGGTGAGGTAGGCCGACATGTCGGAGGCGAGGAAGACGGTGGGGCCCGCGTAGTCGTCCTCGACGCCCTCCCTGGCCGCGGGAATGCTGCGGGCGCGGCCGGGCCGGCCGGGGGTCGTCACGCCGATGCCGGTGGTGCCCGGCGTGGGGGTGGCGTCGGGCGCGATGGTGTTGAACCGGATGCCGTGATGGCCCGCCTCCAAGGCCATGGTCCGCGCGAAGTTCTCCATCGCGGCCTTGCAGGAGGCGTAGACGGCGAAGCCGGGCGCGGCGCGGTAGGCCTCGATGCTGGTGACGTTGATGATCGAGCCGGCGATGCCGAGCCGGACCATCTCGTCGACGACCGTCTTGGTGCAGTAGTAGGTGGTCTTGAGGTTGATCCTGACGAGCGCGTCCCAGGCGTTCTCGCTCTCCTCGACGAAGTCCTTGCGGAAGCCGCCGCCGACGTTGTTGACGAGGCAATCGACGCGGCCGAACCTGTCGATGGTCGCCTGGACCATGGCCTTGACCTGGTCGAAGTCGCGGACGTCTACGGTGAGGGCGAGGGCCGAGCCGCCGGCGGCCTCGATGTCGGCGGCGGTCTGCTGGGCGGCTTCGCCGTCCTTGTCGGCGATGACGACGCCGGCGCCGAAGGCGGCGAGTCCGCGCGCGCAGCCGCGGCCGATGCCCATGGCGCCACCGGTGACGATGGCGGCCCTACCGTCGAGGGATGCGAGGGATTTATCGAGGGCCATTGGGGTGCTCCTTCAGGGGCCCGCGGGTGGAAAGCGAGTCCATGATAGCCACTCGGCGGCGCATTGCAAGGAGTCGCCCCGCGGGCGCCCGCGGCGCCTGGGCCCGCGCACTCGCGGGGAGTTTGGGGAGGAGACGGGCCTGACGGCGCGGCGTCGGGCCCCGCCGTCCCCGCGGGACGCCGGCGGTCGTCCGTTCTTGGAAAGATCGCCAGTTTCCCATCGCTCGTATGGGCTGCCGGTGGCTGGTATAGCCCTGGGTTAGGGGTGGGCCAGGGGTACACAACAGCGGGGTTTTGGGCTGTTTTTCGGGCTTTTCGATCTCGGCGCGCGGCCCGGCGGTCCGGGGAGGGAGTCCAACGGAAGAACGGGGAGGGGCTCGTGGCCGCCAGTTCCGCACCAGGGGCGCTGGTTTTCGCCAATTCCGCCAGTCTTGCCAGTTCTTGCACCCGTGGGGGCGTCGTGAGCCGCGGGCTCGTGCGGTATATGTCATAGTGTGGCCAATGTCGGCCCGCATCCACTCGATCGCGGCGGTGGTCATGAGTTTCGTGCTCACGGTCATCGTGACGGCGTCGCTGTGGCCTGCCGCGGGGCCGGAAAGCGCGCAGGCCCAGCAGCAGGCGCCGGTTATTCAATCGGTGGACCCTGGGGAGCCGTACTGCGTTCTGCGGAACTCGCCGCGCCGGTGGGAGCGACTGCTGACGATAACCGGCCAGAACTTCGGCTCGGAAGCCGACAGCCTCCTGAACTTTCGGGTCATTGGCCAGGGGAGCCCGTCCTTCCACGTTGGACCGGAGGCCGAGTGGGCTAGCTCGACCGAGATCAGGGTGGACATCGCCCGGATCGCGCACCAACTGCCGGACGCGGACAACGTCTCCGCTCTCGTCAGGATCACCAACGCTTCCCAAACGCCGGTGTCGGACTGGTCCCCCGCGTTCGCCATCGCGACGGATGCGATAGCGTGCGGGGCCGAGCGGCCTCCGCCGGCTTCGCTGCCGCCGTCAGAGTTTTTGCCGCCGGGCATGCCGGTACGGGGGGAGCCGGGCGACCTGTGGGCCGACATCATCCTCGGCAAGCCGGACTTTTCGGAGATATCCCCCAACGAGGTCGTCCCACACAAGGTCTTCAATCCGGGGGGCGTCGTCGTAGACCGGTCGGTCGACCCCGGCAGGGCGTACGTGTGGGACTCGGGCAACAGCCGCATCCTGGGAATCGATCTCGCCAAGTGCTACGCCGGCGAGGGCCCGTGCTCGGCCGACATTGTGCTGGGGCAGCCGTCGGGCTACGACCACTCGGCGTGCAACGGGGACGGGGGCTTCCAAAACTTCCCAGCCCGCGCGTTGGCGGGCCCGGACACGCTATGCGGGATGCCCGACACCGCCCTCAGCCCGAGCGAAGAGCACACGTACGTCACGATGGCGGTCAACGACGATGGCGACCTGTACGTCCCGGACTCACACAACAACCGGATCTTGAAGTACGAGAGCCCTTTCGAGAATGACACGATCGCCGATCAGGTCTGGGGGCAGGATGACTTCACGGGCATCCTGTGCAATCAAGGGAACTTAGCGGCGCCGACCGCCGACACCCTGTGCTTTCACTCCTACACCAACCGGCTGAGACTGAACCGGTACGGCAACGGCGCCGCGGTGGACGGCGAGGGGAACCTGTGGGTGGCGGATGGCGGAAACAACCGTGTTCTCCGGTTCCACTTCGATCCGAGCACGGGCGAGGCCGCGAAAACCGCGAACCTAGTCCTAGGCCAACCCGGCTTCACTACCGCAAGTCCGGGGACTAACTTCAACAGGATGCATGCTCCCTCGGCGGTGGCGATCAGCCGCAGCGGTTCCGCCTACGTCGCCGACACGGTCAACGACCGGATATTGGTCTTCGAGCCGCCCTTCGTATCCGGCATGCCGGCCAATCGAGCATTCGGGTCGGAATTCGACCGACCCACATCGCTGGCAATGGACCCCGACGGCGAAGGGCTGTGGGTTAACGACACCGGGAATTCCATGATCGAGCTCTGGGAGCTACGAAGGGGCGTGGTTTCGCGAGTGCTGGGGAAGGAGTCCTACGAGCCCGATGGGAAGTGCGGCCGCGCCTTTTTGTCGCTTCCAGGACATCCAAACCTTTGCCATGCGGTTGGGGGCATTGGCATAGACAGCCAAGGCGGGCTCTTGGTTTCGCTGACGCAGTACGGCCAGGACGTTCTCCACTTTCCCGACCCCATCTCGGAAAGCGGCAGCGGGGCGCTCATCCTGCCCGACCGGCGTCTCTTCTCGAGGGGCCGAGAGTATAACCAAACCGGGAGGAAGGGCGTGGACTCCGCCAGAGGCGTCGCCGTGTGGGGAGACCAACTGATCGTCTCCGACATACGGCGGCTGATGTTCTGGAACGGGCTCGACGGGCTGACGAACGGGCGCCCCGCCGACGGGGTGGTGGGCGACGAAGCCTTTCCCGGCAGATGGGCGGACTGCTGCGGCAGGATCAAGGCAGACGCGGCCGGTCGGCTATGGGTCCTAGGCTTCGAAGGGCGCGGCTACCTCGACGTCTATCAGCTCCCCTTGACCGAACACTCGGTTCCAATACACACCCTGTGGAAGGAAAACGCCGACTTTCCGGTCCTTGGCACTGAAGACCGTATCGCCCTAGGGGCCCGTATCTTCGGCATCGCGCCCGTAGGCCATGGAGAGTTCCTCTGGGTGGCCGATACGGACAACCACCGCGTCGTGCGCATCCGTGACCCGCTCACCGACCCTGTGGTGGATGTGGTCCTGGGGCAAGACAACGCCCGCGGCACCCGGTGCAATCAATGGGTGGAACGGGAAGCGCACGCCGGCCTCCCTCGCAGTATCGCCACCGATGACACGCTTTGTTTCCCGGGTGCGCTGTCGATCGACCGGCTCGGCAACCTCTACGTTTCCGACCACTCGCTGGAGATAGAGGGGAATCAGCGGCTCCTCATCTTCTTGGAGCGGTCGATCTCTACCACCAATGATTCCGCCATCTTCGCTCCCGACACCGCGAGGATTTTTGAGGATTCCGCTATCCAGGCGGCGGGGCTGCGCTTCCCTCGCTGGACACCTGAGGACATGATCGACACCACTCGGCTCTGGTCGGGCACCGCGGCGACGTGGGAAACGGCATTCGACAGTTGGAACCGGATGGCGGTTGGCTACAACGCCTATGCGGGCGCCAGATTCGTTGGGCTGTACGACGACCCGCTCGGGCGAGACCCGCTTCCAACTTCCTATCTGTACGACGTCGGCTCGATGCCGTACACGGCCACCTTTGACGACCAAGACAATCTGTACGTGGGCGACATCAATCGCAGCAGGGTGCTCGTCTATCTGAACCCGTTCGGCGGCCCGTCAAACCCGGCGAGGGAACCTGCGCCTGAATCGCCCCCAGGAGGGGCCGCCCCCGTCCCCGAGCACCCGATCGCCATCACTTCGGTCGACCCTGGACCCCCATACTGTGTCCTTCGCGGCTCGACGCGTCCGAATGAAAGGTCCCTGAATCTCAGCGTCGAGGGTCTTCCGGAGCAGCGCGACCTCTGGTTGCATTTCCGCAGGGTCACGGTGCGGCACCGGGAGTGGCTGCACCTCAGCGGCGCATTCGTGAACCATGACGGATCACGGATTACGGTCCAGAATACCGGGCTCTGGCGGCGCCTGTGGCCGGACATTGAAAAGGCGGTTCTCACCGTCCGCATCATGGACCGGGACGGCACTCCCCTTTCCAACTGGTCTCCGGCGTTCCAGCTCGCCAACGATACCCAGGCCTGCGGCGCCGTGCGGCCGACACCGACCCCCATACCATCGCCCACGCCGATTCCGACAGCGACGCCCACACCAGCACCGATGTCGACTTCGACACCGGTACCAACTGCAACACCCGTAGCCGCGGTGACGCCCACCCCAACGCCGGTACCGACGGCGACGCCCGCACCAAGCCCGACGCCGACTCCAACGCCGGTGCCGACCCCGACGCCGCAACCTACCCCAACGCCGGTGCCGACGGCGACGCCCACACCAACGCCGATGCCGACCTCGACGCCGCAACCGACGCCAACCACGGCACCGACACCCGCTCCTACGCCAAGCCCCACGTCAAGCCCGACGCCATCACCGGCTCCGACGGCCACGCCAACGGCGACAGCGGAGCCGTCAGCAACGCCTACACCAACCCCGGCGGCGGCCCCGGCACTCGACGACGGCGGGGTTCATATGGGGCTCGTCGCGCTTGTGATCGTGGGGGCGTTGGGGGTGGCTGGATGGGCCTACGTGGTCATCCGGCGGCGCAGGCGCGAGGAGTAGGATTCCGGCGCGGGTCTCTCTCAGTCTCTCCCAGGGGGAGAGAGGTTGATGGTGCTCTCCCAGCGGAGACCTTTGCGTAACTCGGCGGGCGGGCTTCAGCAAGGTCGCGCGGCCCCCGCCTCCCCCCGCCCTCACCCCAACCCTCTCCCAGCGGGAGAGGGGGCCGACGGGGAGCGCCCTTCGGGCGCGACGCGCCTAACGGCGCGTGCCCTCTCTCAGTCTCTCCCAGAGGGAGAGAGGTTACGGAGCGGGCTTGATCGGCTTCGATAACCCGCGGCGGTTGCGAGGCGGCCCCTCATCTCAATCTTCTCCCGTGGGGAGAAGAGGCAAGACCTCCCCGGCCCCACCCATGCTTGCCCGTGGGCGGTTGTGCAAGGGTCTCCAGGGGGAGAGGTTGATGGTTCTCGCCCTGCGGAGAGCTTTGCGTAACTCGGCGGCGGGCTTCAGCAAGGTCGCGCGGCCCCCGCCTCCCCCCGCCCTCACCCCAACCCTCTCCCAGCGGGAGAGGGGGCCGGCGGGGAGCGCCCTTCGGGCGCGACGCGCCTAACGGCGCGTGCCCTCTCTCAGTCTCTCCCAGAGGGAGAGAGGTTTAAGGTGCTCCTCCAGTCTCTCCCAGGGGGAGAGAGGTTGATAGTGCTCTCCCAGCGCGAGAGGGCGTAGGGCCCGTGGTATGATTTGGGCCATCTACAGGAGAGAGTAATGATCCTCGACTTTGCGCGAGGAAGCCAAGCCGAGCCCCGCGGCCACGCGCTGGCGTACGCGTCCAGTCTCACCGAGCCTAACGCCGTCTACGCCGCGTATCTCGTCGTGCCGCCGATCTCGATCGACTTGGCGAAGTACATGCCGCCGATGTTCGCCGAGAAGATCTCGCTGGCGGACGCGGAGAGCGTGTCGGCGATCCCGCTGCCGCCGGTGCCGGAAAAGGTGGAGAGCGTCGACTTTGTGCTGCGCCTCGCCGAGGCACGGAACGACGACGTGATCAACCTGGGTGCGCTGGACACGTCGAACGTGCACCACATGCTCTCGCAAGTGAGCCAAGCGGCGCAGGCGTACCTCGACGTCTACACGACGTTCATCGAGGGGCTGCGCGCCTCCGCCGAGCCGACACCGGTGCCGGCGGCCATCGGCGAGAGCGTCGAGGACGTGCTGGCGAGCTTCATGACCGAGAAAGAGAAGCTCGGCGAGATGTCGAAGCTGCTGGGGAAGGTCCGCTACGCGATCGAGGGAAACGACGAGGCCCTGGCGGACGAGGCCCTGGCTGAGGTGACGTCGATGGGGGCGCGCCTGACGGGGGTCTACGAGATAGACCGGCTAGCGGCGGCGGCGCGCATTCCCGGCGAGAAGGGCCGGCGGCTGACGGAGCTGCACATCCGGCGCTGCTACTCGATCTGCGACGAGGACTACCAGGGCGTCGACGTGATCGACGCGGAGATCAGCGGGCTGGAGTAGCCGGCCGGCCGCGGGTCAGACGCGGACTTGGGTCACGCTCAGGATGCCCGTCATAGCGCGGATTTCGGCGAGCGCCGCTTCGGGCATGGCCTCGTCTAGCCCCAAGACCATCATGGCGCGGTCCCGCGAGGTCTGCCTGCCCACGTCCATCGAGCTGATGTTGACGTCGTGGGCGCCGGCGACGGTGCCGACACTCCCGATCAGGCCGGGCCGGTCCCAGTTCTCCACGAAGAGCATGTAGCCTTCGCCGACGGGGGTATCGACGAGGTACTCGTCGACCGAGACGAGCATGGGGCGTCCGATCACGCTGGCCCCGGAGATGAGCTTCGGCCCGGCGCTGGTGTTGAGGGCGACGGTGAGCAGACTGCGGTAGACCTCGGGCGAGGCGATCTTCTCTTCCTTGATGATCAGGCCGCGCTGCGCGGCGACGAGGTCGGCGTTGACCACGTTGACGCGTTCCTCGCTGATCGGAGCGAGCAGCCCTTGGATCACCGCGGCCTTGAGGACGAGGGTGTCGTACCGGGCGATCTCGCCGGCGTATTCGATATACACCGACTCAAGCTGGCCCGCGGCGAGCTGGGTGGCGAAGCGCCCGACAGTGTGGGCGACGTCGACGTAGGGCGCGATGATGGGCAGCGCCTCGGGATTCATCATCGGAGCGTTGACGGCGAACTTCGCGGGCTTGCCCGCGAGCACGTCGATGATCTGCTCGGCAACGTCCACGCTCACCTGCTCCTGGGCCTCGCGGGTGGACGCGCCGAGGTGGGGGGTGACGATGATGCGGTCGCTTTGGAGGAGCGGCGTGTCGGTGGCCGGCTCGACTGAGAAGGTATCGACGGCCGCGCCGCCGACGCGACCGCTCGACACGGCATCGAGCAGGGCCTGCTCGTCGACGATGCCGCCGCGCGCGGCGTTGATGATGCGGACGCCGGGCTTCATCTTGGCGAGCTCGGCTGCGCCGAGGAGCGTCTGAGTCCCGGCGGTGAGGGGCACGTGGATGGTAAGGAAGTCGGCCTGGGCGAGCATCTCTTCCATCGAGACGAGCTCGACGTCGATGCGGCGGGCGTACTCCTCGGAGACGAAGGGGTCGTGGCCGATGACGCGCATCTCGAAGGAGTTGGCGCGGCGGACGACCTCGGAGCCAACCTTGCCGAGGCCGATCACGGCGAGGGTCTTGCCGCGAAGCTGGACACCGGTGTGCTCGGTGCGGGCCCAGCGTCCGGCGCGCATCGACTGATCGGCCTGGGGGACGTTGCGGGCCAGCGAGAGCATGAGGGCCATGGTGTGCTCGGCGGCGGCGATGACGTTCGAGGCAGGGGAGTTGACGACGAGGATGCCGCGACGTGTGGCGGCGTCCACGTCGATGTTGTCGACGCCGATCCCGGCCCGCCCGACCACCTGAAGCCGCTCGCCCCGCTCGAGCAGCGCCGCGGTAACCTGCGTCGCGCTGCGTACGACGAGGGCGTCGTAGCCGCCGATGCATGCTTCGAGAGCGGCGGGGTCGAGCCCCGTCTCGACGACGACCTCGAAGCCGGCGCGGCGAAGCAGATCGGGCCCTGCCTCGGCGACTGGCTCGGCTACGAGGACGCGCATGGTCACCCAGCCCTAGCGGAGCGCTCCGCCGCAACGGGACGGCTCTGCAGCCGCGCCAAGCAGCGCACCACCGCCTCGACGGCCTCTTCGAGGTCGCGGTCGTCGATGAGGCCGAGATGGCCGATGCGGAAGATCTTGCCCGAGAGCGGGCCCTGCCCGCCGGCGAGGTCGACGCCGTACTCACGCCGCGCCATGGCCGAGAGATCCTTCCACGACACGCCCTCGGGAACGCGAATCGAGGTGACGGTGTTGGAGGCGTGGTGAGGGTCGGCGAAGGGCTCGAGGCCGGCTTGCTGAACGAGCCGACGGGTGAGCGCGCCGTAGTGGGCGTGGGCGGCGTGGACCTGTTCGACGCCGCGGTCGAGGATGAGGCGGAGGCCCTCACGGAGGCCGTAGAGGACGGAGAGGGCGGGTGTCCACGGGGTCTGGCCCAGGTCGGCGGAGCGGATGGCCTCGACGAGGTCAAGATAGAAGCGCGGCATCGAGGCCTTCTCGATCACGTCCCGGCCTCGGGGGCTGACGCTGACCATGGCGAGGCCGGGCGGCGCCATCCATCCCTTCTGGGAGCCGGAGACGGCGACGTCGATCCCCCACTCGTCGACGGGGCAGGGAATCGAGCCGATGCTGCTGACGCCGTCGACGACGAGGGTGCGGTCGAACTCGCCCTTGATGACGGCTGCGAGGGCTTCCAGGTCGTTGGTCACGCCGGTGGAGGTCTCGTTGTGGGTGACGAAGACGACGCCGGCGTCGGGTTCGTTGGCGAGGACTTCGCGGACCTTGGCGGGGTCCGCGGCTTGGCCCTCCTCGAAGCGGACCGCCGCGACGTCGGCGCCGTAGGCCGAGGCGATCTCGGCCACGCGGTCGCCGAAGACGCCGATGGAGATGACGACGGTGCGCTCGCCGGGGGAGAGTGTGTTGACCACGGCGGCTTCGAGGCCGCCGGTACCGGAGCAGGTGAGCACGACGACGTCGTGGCGGGTGGCGAAGACGGTCTTGAGGCCGGCGGAGAGCTCGGCGGCGATCTCGGCGAACTCGGGGCCGCGATGATTGATCATCTGGCCGCTCATGGCTTCGAGGACGGAATCGGGCAACGGCGTGGGCCCGGGGGTGCGGAGGTTCAACGCGGGTCTCCTGGTGGAGCGTCGGGACGGAAAGGGGGATGGACGCGAGTGGGGAAATTCTAACACACGGCCTCCCGTTGACGGCCTCACCACGATGGGGGCGCTGCCGGGGAAGAGGGCCGTCGCCGTCTAGCGGGGGACGACGCGGAGGAAGCGCCGCTTGCCGGCGCGGACGATGGCGCCGGCGGCGGCGGCGGTCTCGACGGTGTCGGGGCCGACGCGGTCGTCATCGATGGCGACGGCGCCCTGACGGATGAGACGCCGGGCCTCGCCGTTGCTCGCGGCGAAGCCGGCTTCGACGAGCAGGCGGACGAGGTTGATCCGGCTCAGGTCGTCGACAGCCACCTCGGGGATGTCGTCGGGGGCTTCCTTGCGCTGGACGACGCGCTCGAAGTGGGAGGCGGCGCCGACGGCGGCCTCCGTTCCGTGGAAGGCGGCGACGATTTCGGCGGCGAGCCGCTTCTTCGCCTGCATGGGGTCCACATCGGTGCCGGCAAGCTCCGCGCCGGGGAGGTCGGTGAGGAGCTCGGCGTAGACGGGCACTAGCTCGTCGGGGACCGACATCGTCTTGCCGTACATCTCTTCCGGCGGGTCGGTGACGCCGATGTAGTTGCCCAAGCTCTTACTCATCTTCTGGACGCCGTCGGAGCCGACGAGGAGGGGGACGAGGAGCACCTGCTGGGGGCGCTGTCCCTCGATCTGCTGAAGCTCACGGCCCAGGAGATTATTGAAGCGTTGATCGGCGCCCCCGAACTCGATGTCGGCGCGCACCACGACCGAGTCGTAGGCCTGGAGCAGGGGGTAGAGGAGCTCGGTTACGGCGATGGGCTGGTTGCCCTCGTAGCGCTTGGCGAAGTCGTCGCGCTTGAGCAGTTGCGCCACGGTGAACTTGCGGGTGAGCTTGATGACGTCGGCGAGGTCGAAGCCGTCGTACCACTCAGTCTGACGGCGCACCTCGGTCTTGCGCTCGTCGACGATCTTGAAGAACTGGTCGAGATAGGTCTGGGCGTTGCGGGCGACCTCGTCGGCGGTGAGCATGGGGCGGGTGGCCGACTTACCGGAGGGGTCGCCGATCTGGGCGGTCCAATCGCCGACGATGAGCACGACGGTGTGGCCGAGATCCTGGAACTGGCGCAGCTTGCGGAGCCCGACGACGTGGCCGAGGTGGATGTCCGGCGCGCTAGGGTCGAAGCCCTGCTTGAGGCGCAGAGGCTCGCCGGTCTGGAGCAGGCGGACAACCTCCTCGCGGACGATGACGTCGGCGACGCCGCGCGTGAGGAGGCGGTCGATCTCGGCGGCGGTGGGGACGCGGGCGCTCACCGGGGGGCCTCGGCGGCAAGGATGCCGCGGGCCTGCTCGACGTCTTCGTCCATCCGCTCGATAAGGGCCTCGACGCTGTCGAATTGGAGCTCGGGGCGGATGCGTTCGACGAAGTCGAGAGCGAGCTCGGCGCCGTAGATTTCCTCGTCGAAATCGAGGATGAACGTTTCGACGGTGCGGCCGGCAGTCTCGAAGGTGGGGCGCACGCCGACGCTGGTGGCGGAGGGGAGGGCGCGTCCGCCGACATGGGCGAGCGTGGCGTAGATGCCGTCGGCGGGGAGGGCCATGCGCGGGGCCGTCTTGAGGTTGGCGGTGGGATAGCCGAGGGCCCGGCCGCGCTGGTCGCCCTTGACGACCTCGCCGGCGAGGCGGAACGACCGGCCGAGGAGCTCAGCGGCTTCGCTGACCGCGCCTTCGGCGAGGCGGCGGCGGGCCTCGGTGCTGCTGACGCGGACGCCGCCGGCGACGCTGGGGTCGGCCTCGGCGACCTCGAAGCCGAGCTCGGCGCCGAGCTCGCGCAGCACGTCGAGCGTCCCCGCGCGGCCCTTGCCGAGGGCGAAGTCGGGGCCCGCGACGAGGTGGCGCATGGACAGGCTGCCGCGGAGCGCCGTGACGAACTCGCGGGCGGTGAGCTCGGAGAGCGCTCGGGTGAAGTCGATGGGGACGACGCGGTCGACGCCCGCCGCTTCGAGCAGCTCCAGGCGGCGCTGGAAGGGCATAAGGTAGGTGACGTCCACGTCGGGCCGGAGCACGGTGAGGGGGTGGTTCTTGAACGTCACCACGACGGTGGCGAGGCCGCGGGCCGCGGCGACGGTCCGGAGTTGCGCGAGCAGCCCGAGGTGGCCGCGGTGCACGCCATCGAAGACGCCGATGGTGACGGCGGCGGGCCGGGAGGGTCTCGGGCCGGTAAAGTCAGGAAGGTCGCTCATCGCCTCGTGGATATTCTGCCATCACCGGTGTTGAAGGGCCACGGGCGGAGTCGCGGTGGGCCTATCTCCCGGGCTGGGCCCTCGTGCCGGCGGGGACGGCCCCGGCGGCGACGTTGGCCAAGGCGCGGACCCGCTCCATGAGCAGCGCGAAGTTCTCGAACGTCAGGGACTGGCCGCCGTCGGACTTGGCGTGGTCGGGGTCGGGGTGGACCTCGACCATGAGGCCGTCGGCGCCGGCGGCGACGGATGCGGCGGCCATGGCCTGCACCAGATACCACTTGCCGGTGCCGTGACTGGGGTCGCAGACGATGGGGAGGTGGCTGAGCTTCTGGACGACGGGCACGGCGGAGATGTCGAGGGTGTTGCGGGTGGCGGTCTCGAACGTCCGGACGCCGCGCTCGCAGAGGATGACGTTGGGGTTGCCCTGGTTGAGGATGTACTCGGCGGCGAGCAGCCATTCCTCGATGGTCGAGGCGAGGCCGCGCTTGAGCATCACGGGTTTGCTCTGCGCGCCGGCGGCATCAAGGAGGTTGAAGTTCTGCATGTTGCGGGCGCCGATCTGCACGATGTCGGCGAACTCGGAAACGGCGGGCAAGTCCTCGATGGTCATGGCCTCGGTGATCACCGGGAGGCCCGTCTCGTCCCGCGCCTTGGCGAGGTATTGGAGCCCCTCGACGCCGAGGCCGCGGAAGCTGTAGGGGGAGGTGCGCGGCTTGAATGCGCCGCCGCGCAGGATGTTCCCGCCGGCGGCCTTCACCGCCCGCGCCGTGTCGACGACCTGCTCCTCCGACTCGACGGAGCAGGGCCCCGCCATGACGGCGAGGTCGCCGCCGCCGATCTTGACGCCGCCGACGTCGACCACGGTGTCGACGGGGTGAAACTCGCGGCTCGCCAGCTTATAGGGCCGCGAGACCCGCAGGATTTGGAGGACACCGCTCATTCCCTCGAACGCGCTCTCGTGGTCGCGGGTAATCGTGCCGAGCACCCCGACGATGCTCCGCTCCGCTCCCTCGACGACGCTGGGGCGGAGCCCCTCCTCAACGATGCGGCGCTTGACCGCGTCGAGGTCCTCTTGGGATGCATCGGCTTTCATCACGACGATCATGGCTTACTCCGGTTCCGTGCGCCCTTCGCGCGGTGTCTCTGTGACAAGGCGCTCCCCTATAGTGTATTCGATGCGTCTCCGCCGCCGCTCTGGTCAGGGCGGAGACGCTGGGCTTCCTTCAGATAAACGTGGACGATCTCGGCGGCGGGCTTGTCGGTGTTCACCAGGAGCAGGACGCGGAGCACGCTCCCCAGCGCGCCGGGCACGTCCATCTCGTGGCCGCAGAGGAGGGGGACGTCGGTCCAGCCAAGCTCGCGGGCGCCGGCGGCGGGGAATTCGGCGTTGAGGTCGCGGGTGGTGGTGAAAAAGGCGCAGGCCACGGCGTCGCGCTCGAAGCCGTTGGCCTCCATCATCCGGGTGAGGAGCTCTCGGGTGTTGGCGCGGATGGACTCGGCGGTGTTCTCCTCGATGGAGGTCGCGCCGCGGACGCCACGGGCGGTCATGACCGTTGCTCCGCGCCGCGCAGGTCGGCGATGAGCGCTCGAACGCCCTCGGCGCCGCCTTCTGTGATGGCGTTGATGACGGCGCTGCCCACGATGGCGCCGTCGGCGAGCTCGCCCACGGCACGGACGTGTTCGGCGGTGGAGATGCCGAAGCCGACGGCGAGGGGAAGGTCCACGAACTTGCGCACACGTTCCATGAACCCGGCCAGGCCATCGGCCAGCCGCTCCCGTGAGCCGGTCACTCCCGCCAGGCTCACGCAGTAGACGAAGCCGGAGGCGACTTCGCTCGCCTTGCGGATGCGTTCGTCGGTACTCGTGGGGGCTAGGAGAAGAATCACGTCGATGCCGCGGGGGCGGCAGACCTGTAAGAGCGGCGCGGCTTCTTCGGCGGGGAGGTCGACCACGATGACGCCGTCGATTCCGGCGCCCGCCGCCCGCTCGGCGAAGCGGTCCAACCCGTAGGAGAGCACCGGATTATAGTAGCCCATGAGCATAAGGGGGACAACGGGGTGGCGCTTCCTGAGCGCGCCGCACGTTTCGATGCAGGTATCGAGCGTCACCCCGTGTTCGAGGGCGATCTGGCTGGAACGTTGAATCGTGACGCCTTCGGCGAGCGGGTCGCTGAACGGGACGCCGATCTCGATCATGTCGGCGCCGCCGTCGAGGATCGCGGCGGCGAGGGCCTCCGTCGCGCCCGCCTCGGGGTAGCCGACGGTGACGTAGGCGATGAGCGCGGGGCGGCCCTCGGCCTTGGCCTTGGCGAACCCGTCGGCGATGCGGCTCATAGGCGTCCCGTCCAGGCTTCGAAATCGGACGACAGCGTCACCGCGACGACGACGCCGTTGTAGACGGCGTGGGCGCCCATCGCCAGAGGCAGCGAGCGGGTCTTCAGAAAGACAACGGCCAGCACGAGCCCGATGAGGAAGATGGGCGCGTAGGTGATGGGCCGGACGTGCGCCAGCGCGAAGAGCGCCGAGCTGAGCAGCGCCGCCTTGACCGGCGTCATGTGCCGGGCGAGGCCTTGCAAGATGAAGCCCCGGAAGAAGACCTCCTCGACGAATGGGGCCGCAATGATGGCGAGTGCCCCGGCGGCGGCGAGCACGCCGATACGCCGGTCGTCGAAGATTTCGAGTTGGAGGTCGTCGCTCCAACCGAGGGCGTGGATGACCGCGCCGTAGGCGACCACGATGGCCAGCATCGCGAGCACCGCCGCGGGAATAGTCCACAGCGGGCCGCCGCCGCTCCAACGCCGCAGCCCCAGCGCCGACCAGGAGCCCCCGCGCCGCCGGACGGCCAGCGCCCAGACGATGCCGATGAACGCCACGTGGAGCGCGCCGGTGAGCGCGAGCTGCAGGACCACATCGCTCGACCTGTCGTCCTCGCCGCGAAGGAGCACGACGGCGATGATGACCGCCACGAAGGTCGCGACGACGGCGGCCACGGCCCCCAGGGCCGCGTCGGCCCCGTTCCACGGCGGCGCCAAGGCCGTCCCAGAGTGCGGGGCCGCGTTCACTTCGAGAGGGGGCTCCGTCATACCGTCCGTCTCATGATTTTCGGTGCATCTTGCGCGTATCGCCCTCGGATTACAAGAAAAGACCCCCGGTAACCGGGGGCCGTCGTCCTAGCGGAGGCGCGGGCTCAGTTACCAGGCGCGGTGCGCCGGCGGGTAAAAGAAGCCGTGAAAGAAGATTCCGCGCATAGTCTTCGCCTTACTCCTATGCGGCATGATAGCACAGGGGGTCTTGGGGCGGAAGCGGGGCGGGGGTGGCGGCGTGTGCTCTATTAGTCTCCCCGGAGAGGGCTACAGTCGCCGCACTCTGCCAAGAGTCTGGACAGAACACGGTTCCCGCCGGTCGCCGAGTGGCGTCTACCCGCAGCCTAGCAGACCGTGGGCGGCGCAAGCTGTCGTCCCAGCAGCTCTTCAAGAAGGTCGATAAGCGGGGTAAGGTCATCGCCGTTGGTCTGGTCGGCCCGCTTCAGGGCCTGAACATACCGTGGCCGCTCAGCAGGATCCCTAAGCAATTCCGGGAGAATGGTAGTCCCGGGCAATGGGCCTCCAACCTTAACGCAGAGGATGAAGTAGCACACTGCCCTCGCCGTGCGCCCATTCCCATTCACGAACGGATGAATGTTGTTGACTCGCCAGAGTGCATGAGCCGCCAACGGCGTAGGAGGGGCGGAGTTCCACATCCAATTGACCCTGTTCACGAAGTCGTCCATCAAGGACTGGACGCGATAATACGGCGGCGGCTTATAGTCCCCGACGTTAACCTCGCAGGAACGGTACTCACCGGCTTCGGCATGAAGTCCGACTATCGCGTGGAAGTTGAGGGCCTTGATGATGTATTGGGAAATAAACGGGCTGTCTATCGCGATGGCGGTTCGTATCATCGAACTAAGGAAGTCGTAGTGCCTGGTGCCGTTATCGGCCTCAAGCTGTTGGTAGGCGGGATTTAGCTCGCCGCCAACTAACCGGGACAGATCCACCGGCTCTATCCGTAGTGCCGGTCAATCAGTTCTTTGACTTCCTCGCGGGTCATCGTGTTCTTATCGCCCAGCATACCCATGGTGAAAGAGAGTCGTTGCTCCCGTATCTCTGCCGACGAGAGTTCCTTTTTGGCCGCTTTGCGCAGAATGTCGTCGATGGGTCGCTTGCTCGTCTTCCCGTCCAACATGTGTCTTCCTCCGATTTGCGCAACCTGGCGACTACAACCATGGGGCGTCTCTACCGTATCGGGCCAACTTTGTCAACCCCGTACATCAAGTGTACCAGGGGCTGTCGTGTGGGCAGTGTCGCAGTAAGCATCGGTGCTCGTCGGTTTTCATCATGGAGAGGGATGGGGTCTCGTAGAACCTAGCGAGAACAACGGGACAAGTCTACCCCTCGACGCTGGCGGCGATGGCACGGCCGAGGACGGCGATGCCCTGTTCGATCTGCTCCTCGGAGACGTGGCTGTAAGAGAAGCGGAACTGCTGCTTGCCGGACTCGTCGCCGAAGAAGACTTCGCCGGGGCGGCAGAGCACGCCTTCCTCCAGCGCTAACTCCCGCACCTTGGCCGCGTCGACGCGGGGGTCTAGCTCGAGCCAGAGGTAGAAGGCGCCCTGCGGGGCGGTGTATTTCACCCAGGGGCCGCAGTATTCGCCGATGGCCGCGATGGCCTTGTCGCGCTTGCGGCGGTAGACCTCGTTGGCGCGGCGGATGTGGTCGTCGAGTTTGCCTTCGGCGATGTACTGGGACATGACGCGGGAGAGCCAGAGGCTGACGCCGAGGTCCTGCCGCGTCGCGCCGGCGGCGGCGATGGCGTCGGGGTCACCGGCCAGCCAACCGAGGCGGAGGCCGGGGGCCACGGTCTTGCTGAAGCTGTCGGCCTGCATCACCCGGCCGGTGGTGTCGAGGGAGAAGAGGGTGGGCACGGGCTCGCCCTCGAACCGGAGGTCGCCGTAGACGTGGTCTTCGAGGACGACGAGATTCCGCCGTTCCGCCAGTTCCAGCAGTTTCCTACGCCGCTCGACGGACATGCACGAGCCGGTGGGAAGCTGGAAGGTCGAGATGGTGTACACCATCTTGGGGCGGATCCCGTCCCCTTCGAACTGGTCGAGGCGGGACTCGATCTCCTCCACCACCATGCCGTCGTCGTCGACGGGGACGCCGAGGACGGTGCCACCCGCCGCCTCCATGTAGCGCAGGGCGTAGGGGAAGGAGGGGGCCTCGACGACGACACCGTCGCCGGGGCCGACGAAGGCTCGGATGGCCAGCGCGATGGCCTGCACCGAGCCCGAGGTGAGAAGGATGCCTTCCCGGCCCAAGTCCCGCCCATCGCGGGCCAGGATGCGGGCGGCGATCTGGTCGCGGAGCTCGGGGTGGCCGTAGACCAGCTCGTGGTAGTCGGTGTTCCCGTATTCGAAGGCCGCCGCGCCGTCGCGCGCGATCACCTCGGCGCCGATGCGGGCGAAGTCGTCGATGGGGAAGGTCTCCTCGGCGGCGAGACCGCTGTCGAAGTTGTAGGCGATGGGCCGGTCGGCGTGTTGCATCGGCTTGCCGCCGGGGGTGGGCGGCCCATTGCGGGCGGCCTTGGAGAAGAGGGTGGTGACGTCGATGGTCATGAGCGGATCTCCGCGGCGGCCGTGGCGATGGCGCGGCCGAGGACGGCGATGCCCTGTTCGATCTGCTCCTCGGAGACGTGGCTGTAGGAGAGGCGGAACTGCTGCTTGCCGGACTCGCCGCCGAAGAAGGCTTCGCCGGGGCGGCAGAGGACGCCTTCGTCGAGGGCCCGCTCGCGGACCTTGGCGGCGTCGAGGCGCGGGTCGAGCTCAAGCCAGAGGTAGAAGCCGCCCTGGGAGACGGTGTACGTGACCCAGGGACCGCAGTACTCGCCGAGGGCGGCGATGGCCTTGTCGCGCTTGCGGCGGTAGACGTCGTTGGCGCGCCGGACCTGGTCGTCGAGTTTGCCTTCGGCGAGGTACTGGGACACAACGCGGGAGATCCAGAGACTGACGCCCAGGTCCTGCCGCGTCGCGGCGGCGGCGCCGACCGCGGCGGGGTCGCCGGCGAGCCAGCCCAAGCGCAGGCCGGGGGCCATGGTCTTGCTGAAGGTGTCGGCCTGCATGACGCGGCCGGTGGTGTCGAGGGAGAGGAGGGTGGGGAGCGGCTCGCCCTCGAAGCGGAGCTCGCCGTAGACGTGGTCTTCGAGGACGACGAGGTCGCGGCGTTCCGCCAGTTCGAGCAGCTTTTTGCGCCGATCCAGGGACATGCACATGCCGGTGGGCAGCTGGAAGGTCGAGATGGTGTACACCATCTTGGGGCGGATCCCGTCCCCTTCGAACCGGTCGAGGCGGGACTCGATCTCCTCCACCACCATGCCGTCGTCGTCGACGGGGACGCCGAGGATGGTGCCGCCCGCCGCCTCCATGTAGCGCAGGGAGTAGGGGAAGGAGGGGGCCTCGGTGACGACGCCGTCGCCGGGGCCAACGAAGCCGCGGACCGCCAGCGCGATGGCCTGTATCGAGCCGGAGGTGAGCAGGATGCCTTCCCGGCCAAGGTCCCGCCCATCGCGGGCTAGGATGCGGGCGGCGATCTGGTCGCGGAGTTCGGGGTAGCCGTAGACCAGCTCGTTGTAATCCGAGTTTCCGTACTCGAAGGCCTCCGCGCCGTCGCGCGAGATCACCTCGGCACCGATGCGGGCGAGGTCGTCGGTGGGGAAGGTCTCCTGGGCGGCGACGCCGGTGTCGAAGTTGTAGACGATGGGCCGGCCGGAGTCCTTTGGCTTGCCGCCGGGGTTGGGGGGCCCCTTGCGGGCGGCCTTGGAAAAGAGCGTCGTGACGTCGACGGTCATCAGCGGACCTCCGCCGCGGCCTTGGCGACGGCGCGGCCGAAGGCGGCCATCCCACGTTCGATCTCGTCTTCTTGGACGTGGCTGTAAGAGATGCGGAAGAACTGGCGGTCGGTGGCCCAGCCGAAGAATGCCTCGCCGGGACGGGCGAAGACGCCCTCCTCCTGGGCCAACTCGTGGACGCGGGCCGAGGTGATGCCCCGCTCAAGCTCGCACCAGAGGTAGAAGGCGCCCTTGGGGATGCCGAAGGGCAGGCTGACGTGGGGGCAGTGCTCGCGGAGCGCGGCGACGGCGGCGTCCCGCTTGGCGCGGTAGACGCGGTTCACCATCTCGATGTGGGGGTCGAGCTTCCCCTCGGCCAGGAACATATCCATCATCCGCGAGATCCAGTGGGAGACGCCGAGGTCTTGGCGGACGGCGAGCGCCGCGTTTACCGCCTCCGGCTTGCCCACGAGCCAGCCGAGCCGCAGCCCCGGCGCGATGGTCTTGCTGAAGCTGTCGGCCTGCACGACGAGGTCGCCGCCGCTGAGGCTCAGCAGGGTGGGCAGGCGCTCACCCTCGAATCGCAGGTCGCCGTAGACGTGATCTTCGATGATCATGAAGCCGCGCTCGTGGGCCAGCCCTACGAGCTTCTTCCTGCGTTCGAGGGACATGCACGTCCCCGTGGGCAGTTGGAAGGTGGAGATGGTGTACACCGCCTTGACGCGGACGCCGGCCGCGGTCAGCTCGTCGATCTTCCGCTCGACGGCGTCGACATCCATGCCGTCGCCATCGACGGGCACGGCGTGGACCTGGGCTCCGAGGGTCTGCATATAGCGGATGGCGTAGGGGAACGACGGCGCTTCGATAATCACGGCGTCGCCGGGGTCGAGGAAGCCGTTGATGGCCAAGGCGATGGCCTGCACCGATCCCGAGGTGAGCAGCACACCGTCGGCGCCGACGTCGACGCCGTCCCGTTGCGCGATGCGCTCGGCGATGCGCCGGCGAAGCGGCCCGTAGCCATAGACCATCTCGGCGTAACCGCCGGAGGTGTCGCCGTACTGCAGGGCGCCGCCGCCGTCGCGGGCGACGACCTCGCGGCTGAGGCGCTGGAAGTCTTCGAGGGGGAAGGTCTCCTCGGCGGCGAGGCCCATGTCGAAGTTGTAGAAGATGGGAGCGGTGGGGAGAGGGAAGAAGATCGGCGCGCCGAAGCGGGCGGCGTCGGTGTAGAGGGAGGTGAGGTCGGCGCTCATGACGTCCCCTCCCCCGCGCCGACGATGGCGACGGCCTCGACCTCCATCATGAAGTCGGGGTGGAGCAGGGCGGCGACGACGACGCTGGTGCTCGCCGGCGGGTCTTTGGGCAAGACATTCTGTTTAACCTCCCTGTAGGCGGGGAAGTAGTCGGCGCTGGTGAAGTAGTTGGTGAGCTTGACCACGTCGGCGAGGCTCGCGCCGCCCGCCTCCAGCACCGCGGCGAGGTTCTTGAAGCACTGTTCGGCTTGGGCCGCGGCGTCGCCCTTCCCGACAATCTCGCCGTCGGCGTCGAAGGCCACTTGGCCCGACACGTGGATGGTGTCGCCGACGCGGACGGCCTGCGAAATCGACGGCGGCGTCACCCCCGGCGTGGGGTCGATGATCTGCTTTGGCGTCACCTCTGGCCTCCGGAGCACACCGGGCGCGGGATGGGCGCCATTGTACATGCGGCGCGTGCTTTCTCTCAGTCTCTTCCAGAGGAGACCTTTGTGACTCGGCGGGCTTCTACAAGGTCGCGCGGCCCCCGCCTCCCCCCGCCCTCTCTCAATCTCCCCCAAAGGGGGAGAGGTTTAAGTGAATGCCACCTCCGCTCCCCCCGCCAGAACCCCAGTCGGTTGCGCAAAGGCCTCCAGCGGGAGGGGGTAAGACCCCGCGCCGCCTCCCGGCGCACTCCCACTAACCTGCAAGCGGCCAAGCCCACAATAGGAGGGGGATGGAGACCGCGACTATGACGGCCTCCAATGGAAGGCCCATCCTCCAATAGTCGCTGAAGTGATAGCCTCCAGGACCCATGACGATGGTGTTGGACTGGTGACCAATGGGGGATAAGAAGGCGGACGAACCCCCTATCGCCACCGCCATCAGGAAGGGGTCGGTCGAAACTCCAAGGGTCACTGCCACCCCGATCCCAATGGGCGCCATCAATATGACCGCGGCGGCGTTGTTTATGAGGTCGGAGAGGAACATGGTGACGACGAGGACGACTCCAAGCATCACCCACGGCGGCACGGAGCCGCCCAGGTCGGCGATCGCCGTTGCGATCCTCGCCGCGCCGCCGGTCGTCTCCAGGGCTTGACCCACGGGGATCATGGCGCCCAGCAGAATAATGACCGGCCAGTCGATGGCCTGATAAGCGGCTTGCAGTGTCACGAAGCGGCTCA
Source organism: Dehalococcoidia bacterium (assembly GCA_965219875.1). Classification (GTDB taxonomy): domain Bacteria; phylum Chloroflexota; class Dehalococcoidia; order SHYB01; family SHYB01; genus DAOUKH01. The sequence goes on from CBDCOW010000003.1 coordinate 1,456,969, forward strand.
TCACAAGGATGGCTACGGCGGCCGCGAAGGAAATGTGGACTGGCAGAATGTCGAAGGCAGCGAGCAACAAGGCGCCCACGAAAACGATGAGGGGAACGGCGAGCCGCCGGGGTTGTCCGATTCGAAGCTCACGCTCGGCGAGGGGGAGTAGGCCAAGCCTAGGCAGCGCCGCCTGCACCACCTCGGTCTTGCCATGGAGAAGCAGCACATCGCCTGCTTTCAATATATTGCGGCCGAGGCGGCGAGTTAGTCTGGTACCCCGCCTGGATACCCCGAGGAGATTCACGCCGAACGCCTCATGCAGGTGGAGGCCCCTAGCCGTTCTCCCCTCGGCTAGTCCGTTCGGGCTGACAATGGCCTCCACCATGGAGGCATCCCCCGAGCCCAAGGTTTCTTCGACTTCCGACCGGCTGTCCTCCGGTCCTTCAAGCACAAAGCCCGTCTCGTCGATAAACGCCTTGAGATCCTCCGGATCGGCCTCGATCATGAAGATGTCGTTGGCATCTATGATCTGATAGCGAGACGGCGCGCCGTAGACCGCACCCCGGTGAATGAGACCCGCTATCGCGACGTCCCCCTCGACCAGATCCTCAAGGTCTCGGACGAGTTTCCCGACGAATCTCGAGTCCTCAGGTACGCGTGCCTCGGTCATGTAGTCTGCGATATCCAGCGCGTCCCCCATAACGAGGGGAGTCTGCCTCGATGGAATAAGGCGCCAGCCCACGAAGACGACAAAGAGCACGCCGGCAACGGCGACCCCAAGCCCAACGAGTGCGAAGTCGAACATGCTAAAGGCGACGCCAACTTCCTCCCGGCGAAAGTTGGAGATGATGATGTTGGGGGGCGTTCCGATGAGCGTGGTCATGCCGCCCAGAAGCGACGCGAAGGCCAGGGGCATCAGAAAGCGCGAAGGGGGCAGCTTGCTTAGACCTGACACCCTGATTGCCACGGGCATGAGGAGCGTGACGGCCCCCACGTTGTTTATGAAGGCGGAGAGGAACGCCGTCAGGCCGGTCAGCGACGCCATACGAGCGGTGAAGTAGTGAGGAATGCGCGACAGCCAACTGGCTATGACGTCGACAACGCCGGACTCATAGAGCGCCCGGCTCAAGACCAGCACGGCGGCGACCGTGACCACTGCCGGATGGCCGAAACCGCGAAATGCCTCCGCGGCTGGCACGATGCCGGCGATAGCCAAGATGAGGAGTGCCAGCAAGGCGACGATGTCGTAGCGCCACCTACCCGTCACGAAGAGGACGAGGGCAAGGAAGAGAACCCCGAAAACAATAGCCTCATCCATCAGACCGGCATCCTTGGGGCGCAGTGACTGAAGAAGAGGCGGTCAGTCCTGGCCCGCTCAGTTCACATCGTGCGCAGCATAGCGCCCCTGCCCCCAGCCGTCAGCGTCTCGTCGACCAATGTCTTAGGGAGACTTCGATAACCCGTGGCGGTTGCGAGGGGGCCCCTCATCTCAATCTTCTCCCGTGGGGAGAAGAGGCAAGACCTCCCAGCCCCACCCATGCTTGCCCGCGGACGGTAACGTGGGGTTCCTTGACATGCGCGCTGGTGCTTCTGAGAATGGCGCCCACGCCGATTGGAGGAATCTGATGAAATTCGCGCTTGCGCTGTTCGGGCTGCGGCCCCATCTGCTTAACGTGTTGGCCCGTAAGGCCGACGAGCTTGGCTATGAGTCGCTTTGGTGCTCGGACCACCTGATGCCGCTCACCAGCATCTCGCCCAACTACCCCTATTCGCCGGATAAGCTGCCTCCCTTCACGCCGGACTGGGAGTGGCACGACCCCTGGGTGTTGATGAGCTCGCTGGCGGGGATCACGAAGACCATCCGCTTCGCCACCAACGTCTACATCGCGCCGCTGCGCCATCCGTTCGTGACGGCGCGGGCCGTGGCGACGCTCGACGTGGTCTCCGGCGGGCGCGTCATCTTTGGCGCGGGCGTCGGCTGGTGGCCGGAGGAGTTCGCCGCGGCGGACCAGGACTTCGACAACCGCGGCCCGCGGACCACGGAGATCGTCACGATCCTGCGGCGGCTGTGGACGGAGGAGACCGTCGAGCACCACGGCAAGTTCTACGACTTTCCTGAAGTCAGCCTCGTGCCCAAGCCCGTCCAACAGCCGATACCGATCATCTTCGGGGGCAACACGAAAGCCGCACACCGCCGGGCCGCCCGCGAGGGCGACGGCTGGATGCCGGCCTACCTGGGCAAGGATGAGGTGGTTGCCGGCATGGCCAGCATCAACGAGCTCCGCAAGGAGTACGGCCGCGAGCATCTGCCGTTCGAGGTGACCGGCGCGCTGATGGAGCCGCCCTCCGTCGACGCCATCCGCAGGTACGAGGAGGACGGCATCGACCGGCTCCTCGTCGGCCCCTACGGCTTCCCCAACGCCAACACGACTGCGGAGGTGATCGAGGCAGGCCTGGAGCAGTTCGCCAACGACATCATGGCGAAGCTGTAGCCGGCGCGCGCGTCCCCTCTCTCAGTCTCTCCCCAGGGAAGCGGGCTAGGGTGACTCTCCCAAAGGGGAGAGGTTTGCGTAACTCGGCGGGCGGGCTTCAGCAAGGTCGCGCGGCCCCCGCCTCCCCCCCGCCCTCACCCCAACCCTCTCCCACTGGGAGAGGGAGTAAGACGCCGCGCCGCCTCCCTTTCCCGAGGCCGGCGGGCGGCGTTCTTCCCCTCGACGGAGTTTTGCTAAGGTCTCCAGGGGGAGAGGGTTTAGGGAGAGCCGTCGATTGAACGTTGGCTGCCTGCGCCATAGAATAGGAGGGTTGCGCACCATGGCGGCGGCGTGAGTCCGCGCCGCCCGGCACGACGTATAACGACGCAAACGCGCTCGGCTTTTCCGAGGAGGCGACATGGAGTTCGGGATATTCGTTCAAGGGCACTCGCCAGGCCAAGAGAAGGCCCATAGCCAGGCCTACGCCGCCGACTGGGTCAAGCGCGAGTTGGAGCTCATCCAGGCGGCGGACAAGCACAACTTCAAGTACGTGTGGGTGACCGAGCACCACTTCCTCGAGGAGTACTCCCACCTTTCCGACAGCGCGACGTTCATCGCCTACGCGCTGGCGAAGACCGAGCGGATCCACATCGGCTCGGGCATCTTCAACATGAACCCGGTGGTGAACCACCCGGCGCGGCTCGCCGAGCGCGTCGCCATGCTCGACCTGCTGAGCCAAGGGCGGTTCGAGTTCGGGACGGGGCGCGGCGCGGGGAGCCACGAGATCGGCGGCTTCGGTCTCAACCCCGACCAGACGCGCGAAAACTGGGAGGAGGCCATCCGCGAGGTCCCCAAGATGTGGCGGCAGAAGGGCTACTCCCACCCCGACGGCAAGGCCTTCAAGATGCCGTCGGAGGGCACGCAGATGATGCCCGGGCGCGAAGGGGCCTTCAACGTCCTGCCCAAGCCCTACGCCCACACGCACCCCGCGCTGTGGGTGGCGGCGGGGAATCCGGGGACGTACGAGCGGGCGGCGAAGCGCGGCCTGGGACTGCTCGGGTTCAACGTCGGGCCGGTGTGGGCCATGCAGCCCAACATCGAGACGTACAAGAAGCACATCGGCGACGCCGAGCCCATCGGCGACTACGTCAACGACAACGTCATGGTCACCACGGCGATGACGGTCTCGAAGGACCCGAAGCGGGCTCGCGAGCTGGCCTGCCTGCCCGGCGCCTCCTATCTTGTGTCGCTCGTCTACCGCTACCACGACACCTTCCCCAAGCTGGAAGGGATGCCGCGGTGGCCCGATCTCTTCCCCGACCCGCAAGCCGATCAGGTGGACATGCTAATCGAGGCGGGCATGGCCCTGTGCGGCGAGCCGGAAGAGGTGATCAAGCAGGTGGCGAACTACTCCACGATCGGCTGCGACCAGCTCGTCTTCGGCGTGCCGAACAACCAGCCCCACGAGGCGGTGCTGGAGTCGATCGAGCTCTTCGGCAAGCACGTGATCCCCGAGTTCGACAAGGATCCCAAACACAGCACGACGCGCCAGCGGGAGGCCGCCGGCGGCCCGCTCGTTCCCACGAGCTAAACGGCCCGCTTTTCGGTTGACACGGTTTGCCTGCTCGGATACATTCCCTAACCTGTAGAAGTCGGAGTGTGCGGGGTGTGAAGGTGGCAATTCACAGCCTGGCATGCCCGGCCAAGATCGCGTGAAAGCGAAAGGGAGGCAGAGGCCATGAAACTTCGCCGTTTGTTCAATATCTTGGCGGCGGTCACGGTGTTGGCGCTTGTCGTCGCGGCCTGCGGCGGCGGCGATGACGACACCCCGACGGCGGCTCCGACGGCGGCGCCCGCGACACAGGCACCCGCGGCGACAGCGGCACCCGCGGCGACAGCGGCTCCCGCGGCGACAGCGGCCCCTGCGGCGACAAGGGCGGCCCCGGCCCCCGCGGCGACGGCGACGCCCACGGCCGAGGCGATGATGATGCCGAAGACCGAGCCGAAGTATGGCGGCACGGTGGTGATGGGAAGCCAGACGACCAACTCGGCGACGGGCCTGATACCTCCGTATCCGGTTAGGCCGGCGGCCCGCGCGTCTTCTATCACGATCAGCAATAACATCTACAACAACCTGATGATCAAGGACCCGTTCGG
>CBDCOW010000004.1:0-30127 GCA_965219875.1 Dehalococcoidia bacterium
CTTCACCAGTTGTATCATGTAGCCGCCTTCTTGTATCATTTCACCGCTTCCGGCGCCTGTTTGGGCGCGATCCCTTCTTGAGGAGCGGGACGATGGCTGAGCCCATTCGGATGGCATTCCGCCCTTGGCAAGGTAGGCTCTTCATCATGGCGCTCGCCCTCGCCGCCGTCTTCGCCTTCGCCGTGGCCTGCAGCGACCCGGAGCCAACGGCCACCCCTACTCCCGTACCTCCCACCGCCACGCCGGTCCCAACGGCGACGCCTACGCCGATACCAACCGCCACGCCCACGCCGATACCGCCCACCGCCACGCCTACGCCGGTACCGCCCACCGCAACGCCTACGCCGGTACCGCCCACCGCCACCCCGGCGCCCCCCACCGCCACCCCGGCACCGACGGCCATGCCGGCGGCCGCGGACTCCGGCGGCGACTCCGCCGGCGGCCTCACCGGGCGCGAGATCATGGACATGCTCTCCGAAGACGAGGTCGACTGCATAAAGGGACGCGTCGGCGAGGCTCTGTTCACCAGCATCCTTGACACGACGATTACGGCGAGCATGGCGAATAGTCCCGCCGCGAGCCTCATCTTCGACTGCGTCTCGGAGGAAAGCGCCGCGAAGATCGGCGAGGCGTTGGCCGGGGGCTGAGCGAAGAGACGACCGTCTGTATCGCCGACGCCCTCCGGTCGGCGTCGTAACGCGGCGTCGGCCGACCGCCGGGGCCGCGTGTGCTAAGGTGACCCCGTAACGGGCCGCCTACCCTGGCCCCAGGAGGGCGTCTTGATCGTCGATACCCACGTCCACGTCATCTCGGACGACTTGGAGACCTATCCCCTCGTCCCCGGTAGGCGGCGCTTGGGCTGGGTCGACGAGGCCCGCTTCACCGTCGAACAGGTCTTGGCGCTGATGGACGAGGGCGGCGTCGACCGCGCCCTCCTCGTGCAGCCCCTCACCGCCTACGGCTACGACAACCGCTACACCGCGCTCAGCGCGCGGCGCTACCCCGGCCGCTTCGTCTCCGTCCCCATCGTGGACATGGAGGCCGCCGCCGCCGCGGAGACGCTCCGTAGCCTGAACGAGAATGAGAAGATGACCGGCGTCCGGCTCTTCGGACGAGCCGGCGGCGGCGATTGGCTCGACAACCCGAAGACCTTCCCCGTCTGGGAGCTGGCGGAGGAGCTCGACTTTCCCATCGCCGTCCTCCTGGGAATCGAGCGGGCCCCCAAGCTCGCCGCCATGATCGAGCGCTTCCCCGGCGTCACCGTGGCCCTCGATCACCTCGGCTCCGTTACGTTCGACGATGGGCCGCCCTACGAGACCGCCGCCCCCATCTTCGACCTCGCGAGGTTCCCCAACCTGCGCCTTAAGTTCTCCCCGACGAACGAGCAGTCGGCGGCGCGGGGCTCCGGCAACATCAAAGACGTGCTCCAACGCATCGTCGACCGCTTCGGCGTAGACCGCCTAATGTGGGGCTCGAACTTCTCCGCGACCTACGAGCCGCCCTACGCCGAGCTCGTGGAGATGGGCCGCGAATCGCTGAGCTTCCTCACGGCGGAGGAAAGGGCCAAAATAATGGGCGGAAACGCCCTCGAAGTGTGGCCCGCCCTGCGCTCAACCGGCCCCTAACGCCCCCGGAGCCTGACTCCCGCGCGACCTCTGCCGAGAGGCGAAATTGGCGAAACTGGCAGGGGCGGCAGGATTCGAACCCACGACCGTCGGTTTTGGAGACCGATGCTCTACCAGGCTGAGCTACACCCCTGCATATGGTGGAACACCTTAGATTTTAGCACGGCCGCGAGGCCGCCCCGCGGCGCCTCGCCGCGCTACGCGAACTGCGGAAAGACCTTCTCCGCCAGCATCTCCATGGACTTAATGCCCTTCTCATGGGGCACGGCGTAGTGCGTAATCATCAGGTTGCGCACGCCGCCTTCCTGAAGCTGGGCAAGCTGCTCCGCGACTCGTGCCGGCGATCCCACAATTGGGTCCGAGACCTCAGGATCAGGAGGCTTGGAGTAGTCGGGGGGCGGCTTGATGGGAAGGGCAGGTTTGACCGGCTGGTCCGGCGGGCTCCATTTCGCCCGGAACTCGATCATATCGCGCTGGTACTGGTGCCAGGGAGGGAAGAACTCCTCCGCGGCCTGCTGGTCGGTATCCGCGACGTACACCTCCCGCCACATCCACGCGCTGTCGAGGTTGGCCTCGACCTTCTCCTCGGAGAAGCCCTCCTCCAGCATGGTGTCGCGGTACAGGGCGATCTGGTCGGCGGCCTCCTTCGCGGTCCACGTCCGGAGAAGGACGGGCCTGCCCTGGCGCGCCATCGCCGCCAACGTTTTCATCGAGGAGCAGCCCCGGTGGAGCCGGGGATGCGGTTGCTGCACCGGGCGGGGCCGGACGGCCGCGAACTCAGCGTCAAAATACTTGCCGTGGAAGCGCACGTCTTTGCCGGTCCAGGCGAGCCTAAGGAGATCTTCCGCCTCGTCGATGCGGTCGGTCTGCTCGATCATGTTGGTGCCGAAACCGGTGTACTCGAACGCGTTGTAGCTCGACCCACGGCCGATCCCGACGATCAGCCGGCCGTCGCAGAGGTTGTCGATCAGCGCGGTCTGGATGGCGGTCTGTACGGGTTGGTGGAAGGCCATCTCGATGACCGCGATCCCCAGGGCGACCCGCTTGGTTTCCATGGCGACCGCCGCAGCAAAGACGATGGGGTCGGCGTAGGCAACCTCGCCGGCAAAGTGATGTTCGGCGAACCAGACCGCGTCGTAGCCGAGCTCCTCGGCAAACCGAGCCTCCGCTAGGGTGTCGCGGAGGGCCTGCGCATCCTGATCGGGATCGAGATTAACTTTGAAGAGATAGTGACCGAACTTCATGGTCTTCAGCGTCGGCGCAGAGGTGGCGGCATTGTAGCATGCCTAGGAGTGTCCCTCGCGGGTGGGGTGTTCTCCCTCGCTCTGAGACCCTTGCGTAACCTGTCCACATCCGTCATTGCCGCGAACGCGGGAATCCATCCCTCCCGTAGGGGCGCCCCTTGTGGGTGCCCGCTCCCCTCTGGTCCGGCCCCTTCTCCCGCTGGGAGAGGGTTGGGGTGAGGGCGGGGGGAGGTGGGGTCTGCGCGACCTTGCCAGAGCCTGCGGCCCAAGGTTACGCAAAGGTCGCCGCCGGCAGCAGCCCCGGTGTTGGCGGCGCTTGGCGCTTGCGCTATGGTTGGCCCGCCGCTCGTAGCAGTGGGCAAACAAGGAGGAACGATGAGCAAGCTCGACGTGGGCGTGATGGCGGCGGCGTTCGGCGCGTTCGGCGACGCGGGGGCAATCGTGTCGCGGATCGAGGAACTCGAAGCGAAGGGCATCGATACCGCCTGGCTTCCCACCGGCGGGGCCGGCTTCGATGCGCTAACCCTCTACGCCGCGGCGGCGGCCAAGACGCAACGCATCGCGCTGGGAACGTGCATCATCCCCACCTGGCCGCGGCATCCCGTGACCACGGTGCAGCAGGTCCAGGTGCTGGCGACGCTCGCGCCGGGCCGTCTGAAGCTCGGCCTCGGCCCCAGCCACAAGCCCATGATCGAGTCGATGTTCGGCTATGACTTCAAGAAGCCGCTCACTAATCTCCGCGAGTACGTCCACATCGTGAAGACGCTGCTGCGGGAAGGCGCGGTCGAGTTCGAGGGCCATCACTACCGCGCTCGCGCCCGCATCGGCGCGCCGATCACCGACGTGCCGATCATGGCCTCCGCGCTGCGCACGGGCTCCTACGACTTCTGCGGCGAGGCGACGGACGGGGCGATCAGCTGGGTCTCGCCCTACATCTTCCTGCGGGACGTTGCGCTGCCCGCTATGCGGGAGGGCGCCAAGCGCGCCGGCCGGGACGTCCCCGACCTCGTGGCCCACGCGCCGGTCTGCGTCAGCGATGACACCGAGGCCGTCCGCGAGGCGGTACGGAAGCAGCTGAACATCTACCCGTTGCTGCCGTTCTACGCGCAAATGTTCGCCGACGCCGGCTTTCCCGAGGCCAAGGACCTCGCGGGCTGGAGCGACGGCATGATCGACGCGGTGGTGCTCTGGGGCGACGCGGAGACGGTGCGGGAGAAGGTGCGCGGCCTCGTCGACTACGGCGTGGACCAGGTCATCGCCCATCCGGTCATCGTCGGCGACACCGAGGCGTCGTGGAACGCAACTATCGACGTGCTGGCGGACGTGGCCCGCTCGTGACGCGGCAGCCTGCTATCATGCGCGTCGAAAACAGGGGCGTGACATGAGCGAGTTGACATCAGAATCCATCGCCGTGGACGACGCGCTCTCGGCGATGGAGTACGCCTGGGACCAGGGGTGGACCGACGGCCTGCCGATTGTCCCCCCGACGCCGGCGCTGGTGCGCCGCTTCCTCGACTACGCCGGGCTCGAACCCGGCGAGGTCGTGGGCGTGTACCAGGTGCGGAACCGTGCGGTGACCGCCGAGAAGGTGGCCATCAACGCGGTGATGGCGGGGTGCAAGCCGGAGTACATGCCGGTCGTAGTGGCGGCTATCGAGGCGGTGACCGACCCTGAGTTCCATCTGAACCACATCGCGAGCACGTCGAGCCCGTGGCCCGCGTTCATGGTCAACGGCCCCATCGCGCGGGAGATCGGGCTAAACAACGGGATGTACGTGCTCGGCCCGGGGAACCGGGCCAACGCGACCATCGGGCGGGCGGTGAGCCTGACCTTGGCGAACTGCCTCGACGCGCGGGTCGGCGGCGTGCAGCAGGGGACGATGGGGAATCCGTGCCGCATGGGCGGCATGGTCGTGGCCGAGATCGAGGATACGCCGTGGGAGCCGTTGAGCAGCCTCGCCGGCTTCGAGCCCGGCGTCAACGCCATCACCGCCTTCGGCGCCATGGAGCCGCCGGTCGACATCCGCGTCTACGGCATGCCCCACGTGACCACCGCGGAAGGACTGAGCTCGGTGCTCGCCCACTACCTGGGCGAGGGATACTTCGCGCCCGGCCCGCACATGATCCTGGTCTCGCCGTCGTGGCAGCGCCCCTATCTCGAAGAGGGCTGGACGAAGCGCGACCTGGTGCGCTACCTGGAAGAGAATGCGAAGACGACGGTGGCGCGCCTCAAGAAGATAGGCCGGTGGAGCCTCTACATGGCACAGCAGGCCGACCCAAGAACCGCCGAGCAGGCCCTCAGCGGCGAGCAGTTCAACTCTATGAACCGGAGCAACGCGAACGGCGTCCCGATTATCGACCCCGGCGACGCCGAGCGCTTCGTCTATCATGCCCGGTCGGCGCGGAAGACCGAGTACATGATCGGCGTGGCGGGCGGCGACGTCGGCGCCTTCGCCGTCATCATCAAGCCCTATCCCATTGGGCCGAACCTGGTGATCAAGCCCATCAAGACACCCGCCGGCGCAAAGACCTCATAACGCGGAGGGAAGCTATGGAACACGACGCGACGGACCGCGGACCTATGCGCATTCTCAATCCCACGATGCGGCAGCCTGAGGAGGACGGCAAGCTCGCCCCGCGCCTCGACACGCTCGACGGCAAGACGGTCGGCATCCTGGGCAACGGCTTCCCCGGCGCGGACGAGATGATGACCCGCGTCGAGGAGATCCTCTGGGAGCGGTTCGACCTCAAGGGAACCGTCGTGAAGCAGAAGGCCTACTTCGGCGAGCCCGCGCCGAGCGAGACGGTGGAGGAACTGGTCGATTCCTGCGACGCGGTCTTCACCGCGATTGGAGCCTGAGGCTCGTGCTGCTCGGCCCTTGGGGTCGACGCGATCGAGTTCGAGGGCAAGGGCCTGCCCGTCGCGGCCTTCGCCGTCGATACGCTGGTGAACAGCGTGGGCAAGATGATCGTCAAGATGCACGGCTTCCCCGACTACCCCTACGTGGTGATACCGGCGCCGTTCATCGAGGGCGTGATGATCCCCCAGCGCGAGTACGAAGAGAAGATCCAGAACGCGGTGGACGACGCGGTGACACTGCTCACCGGCGGCGCGCAGGGCTAGGGGGCAGGCGCGCCCGCCGCTATCGGCCGGTGAACTTGGCGGGGCGGCGCTCCACGAAGGCGGCGATACCTTCCTCGTAGTCGGTGGTGGAGTGGAGGGCGTGGATCCACGCCTGCTCCATCGCCAGGCTGTCCTCGATGGGGACGTTCATGCTGCGGACCGAGATCATCTTGGCGTATTGCATGGCGAGCGGGGCGTTTTCGAGCATGCGGTCGGCGATGCGGTGGGCCAGGGGAAGCAGGTCGTCGAGGGTGGTGACGTCGGTGACGAGGCCCCATTGCAGCGCCTGCGCGGCGTTGATCCGTTCGCCGGTGAGGATGAGCTTCATGGCCGCGGCTGAGGGGATGGCGCGGGGGAGGCGGGAGAGTCCGCCGCCGGCCGCAAGCAGGTTCCATCGGACTTCAGGGAGGCCGAACTCGGCGTGGTCGGCGGCGATCAAGATATCGCAGGCGAGGGCGATTTCGAGGCCGCCGCCGAGGCAGTAGCCGTTGATGGCCGCGATCATCGGCTTCCAGATCTTCGTCTCGCTCTGGATGCCGCCGAGGGCCGGCGCGCTTCTTGTCGCCGAGACGGCGGCGCCTTCCTCGAACGGGTCCTCCTTCATGTCGTGGCCCGCGGAGAAGGCCCGCGAACCGCAGCCGGTGATGATGCCCACCCAGATGTCGGGGTTATCGCGGATTTCCTTGAACGCCTCGTAGAGCTCGGCGTCCATCCGGTGGTTCACGGCGTTGAGCGCCTCGGGGCGGTTGAGGGTGATCACCGCCTTCTTGTCCAGGCGCTCGTAGGTGATTTCTTCGAAGCCGCTCGCGTCGAAACTCATGCCGTGCCTCCCCGCGCCCGCAACGCCTCGGGCTCGCTGTCCATGCCGGGCGAAGCGCGCCGGTCCCAGCGCTCCAAGACCTCGGTGGCCTGAGCGACGACGGCGCGGACCACGTCGCCGGCGCTGCGCACCTCGCGGATCAGCCCCGCCGTCTGACCCAACGCGGCCTCGCCGTTCTCTAGATCGCCCTCCATCTGGCCCTGGTACTGCACGTCGATCGTGGGCGTGTTGGTCTTGTCGCCCTTGTTCATCGCCTCGCCGAGGAAGGCCTTGATCTCGGCAACGTCGCCGCGCCGGTCGAGCTCTTTCATCTTCTCGGTGAAGGGATTGCGCAGGCCGCGCGAGAGGCGGCCGATGGCGCGCTGCGTGATCAGCGTCCCGTTGTCCTTGGCGTCGACGATGGCGTTCTTGAAGTCGTCGTGGACGTGGCACTCGTGGGTGGCGAGAAAGGCGCTGCCCATCTGCACGGCGTCCGCGCCGAGGGCCAACGCGGCGACGAGCCCGCGGCCGTCGGCGATTCCCCCCGCCGTGGCTACCGGAATGCTCAAGGCGTCGACGACGCAAGGGGTGAGGATCATGGAGGTGATCTCGTCGGGGCTGTTCACCCCGCCGGCCTCGTAGCCCTCGGCGACGACGATGTCGACGCCGGCGGCCTCGGCGGCGAGGGCCTGTTTCACGTTCCCTACGACGTGCAGGACGGTGATCCCCGCGTCCTTCAGGCGCTTGGTGTGGAGCTTGGGGTTGCCCCCCGACTGGGTGACGACCTTGATCCCCTCTTCAAGGAGCATGTCGATGTGGCGGTCGGCGATGTCGGCGAGGATGAAGATGGGGAAGTTGGCGCCGAAGGGCCTATCGGTGAGTTCCTTGGCGCGCCGGATATGCCGCCGCACGTTCTCGGTGCGGTCTTCGAGCGGGGCCCAGCCGGGGTTGGAGGAGATCATGCCGAGGCCGCCGGCGTTGGAGACGGCGGCGGCAAGCTCGCCGTTCCCCGCGATGGCCATGCCGCCTTCAAGAATGGGGTAGTCGATGCCGAGAATCTCGGTGACGCGAGTCTTCCACATGCGCTGTCGGTCCTTTCCCTGGATTCGGGCGGGAAGCCCAAAACGTGGCGATTGTAGCAGACGCCGGGCTCCGCTCTCATCCCAACCCTCGCGAGCGGGGCGCGAGGCCCAGCGCGGCGGGTTTTGGGCGCAGCTCGGCCTTTGCGCGCGTGCGCCGGCCCGCCCACTCGGGCGCGGGCCGGCGCGGTCGCACACTCCCCTTGCGGAGAGGCGCGCGCCGGCACACGCTCAATCGGGTGGTCCGGCGCAGGTGCACACTCCCCTCGCGGGGAGGCGCGTAACCGGTCACGTTGTGGTGGGCGGACCGGCATGGGTGCACGCTCCCTTACGGGAGGCGCGGCGCCGGTCGTGCTGTGGTGGGCGGACCGGCGCAGGTGCACGCTCCCTTACGGGAGGCGCGGCGACGGTCGCGCTGTGGAGGGCGGACCGACACAGGTGCACGCTCCCTTGCGGGAGGCGCTCGCCGGTACACGCTCAATCGGATGGTCCGGCGCAGGTGCACACTCCCCTCGCGGGGAGGCGCGTAACCGGTCACGTTGTGGTGGGCGGACCGGCATGGGTGCACGCTCCCTTACGGGAGGCGCGGCGCGGGTCGCGCTGTGGTGGGCGGACCGGCGCGGGTGCACGCTCCCTTACGGGAGGCGCGGCGCGGGTCGCGCTGTGGTGGGCGGACCGGCGCAGGTGCACGCTCCCTTACGGGAGGCGCTCGCCGGTCGGGCTTTGGTGGGCCGACCGACGTAGGTGCACGCTCCCTTGCGGGAGGCGCGGAACATAGGTTGCCTATCGCCGCACGGGACAGGACATATGTTCGTACTCTAACGATAAACCCCCTTGACAAGGCGTGTCAAGGGTCATCGGCGCGCGAAATTGGCTGTGGGCCGGGCGCGGGGGCGAGCGACCGCCTGTACGGGAGGGAGGGCGCCCACGAGGGACGCCCCTACGGGAGGAGACCATTGCGTAACTGGGGCTGGCTGACCGCATGGCGGACTTCGATAAACCGTGGTGGTTGCGGGGTGGCCCCTCATCTCAATCTTCTCCCGTGGGGGACGTTTGCGCAACTGCGGGAGGGGAGGGAGCAGCGCCCTTTGGGCGCTCGCGCGCCTAGCGGCGCGCGCCCTCTCTCAGTCTCCCCCAGAGGGGGAGAGGCTTAAGTGAATGCCACCTCCGCTCCCCTACCAGGACCCCAGTCGGTCTTGCAAGGGTCTCCGAGGGGAGAAGAGGCAAGACCTTCCAGCCACACCCATGCTTGCCCGCGGGCGGTTGTGCAATGGTCTCCGTGGGGCCCGCCGGGCGCTCCTAGGCTGGGGTGCCGCCCAGCGGCAGTTCGAAGAGGAAGGTGCTGCCCTGTCCCGGCTCGCTCTCGGCCCAGATGCGGCCGCCCTGGGCTTCGACGAGCTGTTTGGCGATGGTGAGGCCGAGGCCCGCGCCGCCGGTGGCCCGCGCCCGCGAAGGGTCGAGGCGGTAGAAGCGGTCGAAGACCGCGTCGAGGGCTTCCCGCTCCATGCCGCCGCCGGTGTCCGCGACGGAGACTCGCACGAAACCCGGCGCGGGGATGATCGCGCTGAGGGTGATGGCGCCGCCTTCGGGGGTATGCGTCACCGCGTTCTCAACGAGGTTGTGCAGCACCTGCTCGACGCGGCCCCGGTCCATCGACACCGGCGGGAGGTCCGCGGCGGATTCGCAGCGGACAACGACGCCCTTCGCGGCGGCGCGGGGCCCGAAAGCGTCCGCCACCGATTGCAGCAGGGCGTCTATACGCTCGGGCTGGGGGTGAAGAGAGAGCGCACCGGCTTCGGCCAGCGCAAGCAGGCGCAGGTCTTCGACGAGGCGGTTGAGGTGCGCGATCTGCTGGTGCAGTATGTCGAGGGTGGCGTCGTCACGCTCGGCCACGCCGTCGCGCATGGCCTCGACGTATCCGCGGATGTTGCTCAGTGGCGTACGCAGCTCGTGGGCCACGTCGGCCATCAGCCCACGACGCTGCCGTTCCGCCTGCTCCAGGTCTTCCGCCATGCGGTTGAAGGCATGGCCGAGGCGGCCGATTTCATCCTTGGTAGAAGGGTCGACGCGCTGGGCGAGGTCGCCGCGCCCCAACCGCTCCGCCGCCGAGGAAAGGGCGCGCACCGGCGACAGTGTGCGGCGGGCGATGAGGCCGACGGCGAGAATGCCGGCGCCGCCCGCGGCCAGGCCGGCCCAGAGCAATGCCTGGCTCACGCGGGAGGCCAAGTCGGAGTCGAGCGGCTCCAGCCGCTGCCCTTCGAGGAAGGCGCGGGCCGACTCGAAGTCGATGCTGCCCACGTTGGTCCCATCGCCGGCGAGAAGCGGAGCGTTTCGGATTCCGTGCTCGAATCGCGGCGGTCCCAAGCGGCGGTGGGAGTCGGCGACGAGCCTGCCAGCGGCGTCGCGTAAGACAATGCGGGCCCCAAGCAGTTTCGAGAGCCGTTCGACGGCGGGCTGCGCGCCTTCCCAGCCTTTTCGGTCGGCAAAGTGCTCGACGAGGGCGGTGCGTGCGCGTTCAGCCTGGACTTCCGACCGCAGGGTCTCGCTGTGCTCTGCCTGCCGTCCGGACTCGGCGCTTACGTACCAGCCGACGGAGAGGAGCGCGGCGAAGAGGATGACGGCGAAACCCGCGACAAGCCGGAATTGGAGGCTGGAGAGCAGGCTACGCATCGTCGAACCGGTAGCCTTCGCCGTAGACCGTGCGGATGTACTGGCTACCGCGCGGCGTCTTACCGAGCTTTCGGCGCAAGTTGTAGATCTGGGAATCGACGGCGCGGTCGAAACCCTCAAAGTCGTAGCCGTAGACGGCGTCAATGATCTGATCGCGGGAGAAGATGTGCCCGGGCTCGCGCAGGAACGTCACGAGGATGCGGAACTCGGTGCGCGTCAGGTCGAGGGCGGTCCCATTGACCCAGGCGGTGTGGGCGCGGACGTTGGCCCGCACCCCGCCGGCGGCCAGCTCGGTCGGCCCGCGGTCGAGGACGTCGCGGGCGGTGCGCCGCAGTACGGCGCGCACCCGCGCGGCAAGCTCGCGAGGGCTGAACGGCTTCGTCATGTAGTCGTCGGCGCCGCTCTCCAGCCCAGAGAGCCGGTCCTCCTCCTCCACACGGGCCGTAAGCATCACGATAGGGACCTCGGACTCCTCGCGCACTCGCCGGCAGATGCTCATGCCGTCGACGCCGGGGAGCATGAGGTCGAGGATGATGAGGTCGGGGGCCTCGACGAGCGCGAGACGCAGCCCCTCCGCGCCGTCCAGCGCGCTCAACACCTCGTGCCCGTCCTTGGCGAGGTAGAGGCGCGCGAGCTCGGCGGCGTTGGGGTCGTCTTCGATGATGAGTATCTTGCTCGGCATGGCGTGGAGGAGGGGGAGAGCGGGCGATGGCGCCGTCCGCTCTCCCCCTCCGAGTCTACACGTAGGAAGGGATTAGCCGACTTCGGGGTGGGCGCTCCAGGAGGTGAAGGGCCGATTGGTTGCCGGAAGGTTGACGTCAACGACCTGACCCGGCTCGAGGTCGATCGGCGTCGTGGGGCCGAGCTCGGTCCCGTTCGAGAGATGGACCTCGACCCTGACCCGGCGTAGCGCGGCCCCGGTGGTGTTCTCCACGGTCCCGATGAAGGCGTTGGCGTCCGGGTCGTACGCTAGGACCAGCCGCGCGCCGGCCCGGACCTCGTCGAAGGTCTCGTTCAGTCCAAACTGGGTGCCGGACTCCTCGCCGCCTTCGCCGGACTCCGATCCGCTGTGCTCGCCGGACCTCTCGCCGCCTTCGCTGGACTCCGACCCGCTGTGCTCGCCGGACCCCTCGCCGCCTTCGCCGGACTCTGAGCCGTCCTGCTCGCCGGACCTCTCGCCGCCTTCGCCGGACTCTGAGCCGCTGTGCTCGCCGGACCCCTCGCCGCCTTCGCCGGACTCCGACCCGCTGTGCTCGCCGGACCTCTCGCCGCCTTCGCCGGACTCTGAGCCGTCCTGCTTGCCGGCTCTCTCGCCGCCTTCGCCGGACTCCGATCCACTGTGCTCGGCTGATTCCGATCCGTCACGCTCGCCGGACTCCTCGCCGCCGCTAAGGCAGCCCGTGAGGGCGAGTACCGAGACGACGCCAATCAGCGCCAGGATTGTTGAGAAATTTCTCAAGAGATTCTTCCTTTTCTACCAGGGGCGGCCTGGAGGTAAGCGATTTGTCTAGGTGGAGGTGGTCTCTTGCGCCGCGTCCGCCTGCACCGCGCCCCGGCCGTGCTTGCCGCCGTGCATCCTGCCCTTGCCGAAGCGTCCGTGCCGGCCTTCGTCGTCGCTGTCCGCGTAACGCTCGGCTATCGCGTCCGCTTTCTCCTGGGTGATGCGCCCGTTCTCGACCGCCTGGTCGAGCCGGGCCTGGAACCGCTCGTCCCGTGCTTGGTCGATAGCGTCGGCGACGGTCTGTTCGTCGACTTCGAGGATCTCGGCCACGAGGGAGCCGACGTCGCCCCCGCCACGGTGGAAGCCGCGCTTGCCGAACCCGAAACCGGAGCCGGGGAAGACCTCGGGGCGCTCGTCGTACCATGCCTTGAACTCGTCGGCCTGCTCCTGGGTGATCCGTCCGGCTTCGACGAGCTTGTCGAGCCGGGCCTGCAGGGCCTCGTCGAACCGCTGCTGCATTGCCTGCTTGAATGCGCCGGTGACGGTCTCCTCGTCAAGTTCGAGGATCTCGGCCACCCGCGAGCCGGTCTCCCCACCACCGCTGCTGCTTGCCGCGGCCACGCCGCCCAACGCGGTCACCGCGGCCAGGCCCGCCACTGCGGGGATGATCAGCCAGCGCTTTATCGTCATCTCTCTCGCTCCCTTCGCGCTTGTGCGCTCGGTGTTCTTTGCGCGCCGCCGTGCGCTCGAAAGTGCGGCGGCTGCTAGACACCGTTATAGAGGCGAAATGTCGAGAGATTTTCGACGCCGGACGATTGGCGCGGTTTAGCTCCAGCGGTCGTGAATGATGATCTCTTCAAGGGGGCCGCGCTTCGGCGGGCCATACTTGCGGGCGGGGTGCCCCAGGGGAATCAGCGCGCCGAGGTAGACGTCGTCGGGCACGCCGAGGACTCCGCGCACTTCGGCCTCGTTGCGCTGCCAGGCGGTGGTGATGATTGTCCCCAGGCCCATCGCCCAGGCTGCCAGGCAGAGGTTCTGCACGGCGGGGAAGACCGACGCCGCCGGCTCCGAGTGCCAATTGCCCGTGCCGCCAGCGAAGATGAGCACCGGCGGGGTCGTGGGCATATCCTTCGCCAGGGCCACGACTTCCCGCCGCATGTAGCCCTCGTTCGCCGCTTGTGCGACCGCCTCGTCGATGCTGTCGAGGCCCATGGCGTGGAGTATGCCGTCGCGGTAGAGTCGCCCGATCGCCGTGCGCTGCCCGGAGTCTCGCACCACGATGAACCGGTAGCGCTGGTCGTTGCTGCCGTTCGGCGCGAACTGCGCCATCCGCATGATGCGCTCCAACTGCTCGTCGCTCACCGGCTCGTCGGTGAAGAGGCGGACGCTCCGCATCGTGCTCATGGCTTCGAAGACATCCATCGTTCATCCTCCAGGCGTTTCATCTCCAGGGTCGTTGCCTCGGCCTGCCGCGAGTGGGATTGTAGGGGAGATGCCAGAGTGGGGCTAGGGAGGCGTGCTTGACCCTCCAGAAGGGGGAATCTAGACTAGCCCCCGGACGTCTGGCGCCCTTCAGAGAGGGAAGGATAACGGGGCGGGGCCCCGGAACACCGTGGATTTTGAACGACATTTCTCCGCTGGGGGCGTCGTCTACCGGATCGGCGACGGCGGCGCTGAGGTTGTCCTCTGCGGACGCGACGCGGGGGGGACGTGGAGTTTGCCCAAGGGCACGCCGGAGCCCGGCGAGTCCGTAGCGCAGACGGCGCTCCGCGAGGTGCGTGAAGAGACCGGCCTTGAAGTCGAGATCGAAGGCGGGCTCGGCGACATAACCTACTGGTTCGCCAAGCCCGGCGTGCGCGTCCAGAAGAAGGTCGCCTTCTATCTCATGTCGCCGACCGGCGGATCGACGGACGACCATGACCCCGAATTTGACCGTGTACAGTGGTTCCCCGCGGGCCGCGCTGCCGACGTGATGACGTACCCGACGGAGCTCGAAGTCGTCCGCAAGGGGATCGCGGAGATCGAACGGAGGGCGCGCGATGCGGTTGCGGCGCAGCGGCTCTAAAGTCGTCCTGCGGGAGAAGCGCCGCACGGACGCTCCCAACGACTACGCGTGGAGCATCGACGAGGAGCTCTGCCGGCTCGACGCGGCCCGCCCCAGCCGGCTCTCGTTCCAGGACGCGATGATGCGGTATGAGGATGAACTGCTCTACCCGGCGCGCCGCCGGCTTCGCTTCGGCATCGACGCCCTCGACGGCTCGCACATCGGCAACTGCATGGTCTACGACATCGACTACGCCAAGGGCGAGGCCGAGATGGGGATCATGATCGGCGACCGCCGCTACTGGGACAAAGCGTTCGGCGCCGAGGCGGTAACGCTGCTCCTGGACTACGGCTTCGCCGACGTGGGCCTGCGCCGCATGTATCTGCACACGCTGGACTGGAACGTGCGCGCGCAGAAGAGCTTCCAAAAGGCCGGCTTCACCCAGCTGGGCAAGGTCTACCGCAACGGCCACACCTTCCTGATGATGGAAGTCCGCAAAGAGGACTGGGAGTCGCGCTCGCGGGAGCGGGCCGGCGTCGAGTCCGGCGCGGACTAGCGAGACCCATGCCGTCATCGCCCGGTCCGAGCGCACCGTCCCGGGGGCGCATCGTGCTCGGCGACAACCTCGACGTCCTCAAGACTCTGCCCGACGGCGCCTTTCACCTCATCTACATCGACCCGCCCTTCAACACCGGCCGCACGCAGCGGCGGCTCCGGCTGCGCACGGTGCGGGACGAGTCTGGCGACCGCACCGGCTACAAGGGCCACGCTTACCGCACCGAACGGCTGGGGAGTAGCGCCTTCGACGATACCTTCGACGACTATCTGGCGTTCATGCGCCCGAGGTTCGGGGAGGCGCTGCGGTTGCTGACTCCCGAGGGCAGCTTCTTCCTGCACGTCGACTACCGCGAGGTGCACTACTGCAAGGTGATGCTCGACGAGGTCTTCGGGCAGGACTGCTTCGTGAACGAGATCATCTGGTCCTACGACTACGGCGCGCGGAGCAAGACCCGGTGGTCGGCGAAGCACGACAACATCCTCTGGTACGTCCGCGACCCGAAGCGCTACACCTACAACTACGACGCCATCGACCGGATTCCGTACATGGCGCCGGGACTGGTGACGCCGGAGAAGGCGGCGCGGGGCAAGACGCCGACCGACGTGTGGTGGCAGACCATCGTCAGTCCCACCGGCAAGGAGAAGACGGGCTACGCCACGCAGAAGCCGCTCCGTCTGCTCGACCGCATCGTGCGCGTGCACTCTAACCCCGGCGACGAGCTGCTCGACTTCTTCGCGGGCTCCGGAACGCTCGGCGAGGCGGCGGCCCTCCACGGCCGCAACTACACCCTCATCGACAACAACCCCGAGGCCGTCGACGTCATGGCGAAGCGCCTAGCGCGCTTCGCGCCGACGGTGGAGCGGGACCTCTTCCCCCTCGCTGGCTAGCCGGGTCGCTCTACCAGATCGTCTCTATCTGCGACGAGGCCGCGAGGACCCTGTCTCGCGTCACCAGCGGGGCGTCGAGGGCCATTGACTCGGCCGCGATCAGCCGGTCGTGCATTTCGGGAATCTCCGGCAGCCGGTCGAGCCGTTCGAGTTGCGCCCTACCCAAGTCGGACAGTTCGATGCCACGTACGGGGGCCAATAGGTTCATTAAGTCAGAGGGCGCCATAGCTTGACCCAGCTTGACGGATAGGAAGTAGAGCTCGGCTACGACTATCGCGGGGACGACGATGGTTGCGGCGCCAGTCTCCGCCAAGCGGAAGACGGTAGAAGCGGCGGGCGTGAGTCGCTCGGGCGACTTAAGGTACCACCACAAGGCATGGGTGTCCGCGACGAAGCGGGCAGGACCGCTCAGCACGTCGGTACGGTGTCTTCGTCGTCCGGCGGCATGCGAGGCTCCCAGATCTTCTTGATGTCGAGGAAGTCCTGGTAGCTCGCGTCGGGCAAGCGGTCCGAGAGGATCCCCCGGAGCGCGCTCAGCGGCAGTTTCTCTTCGGTGGGGCGTGGTATCGGAGTGAGGCGCCCGCACGGCTTCCCGCGACGGGTGATAAGCACCTCTTCGCCGTCGTCGAGATTGCGGAGTATCTCGCTGAGTTTGGCCTTGAATTCCCGTACGCTATACGTAGTCATAGTTGCCGACATGAGGTGACTCTTTTAGGCCGTCAATGTGACTACATACTACTATCCAACCGGCGTGGGCGCAATGGCCCCAGGCCGGCTAGCCCTTGGGAGGCTGCGGGGGCGCGGGGTTGGGGACTTCACGGCCGATGGTGTGGGGGTAGAGGAGCGCGATCTCTTCTGCCGTCCACCGCCCGCTGGGCTTCTCCATCGTCCTGGAGGCGTAGGGGTTGTTCATCAGGGAGATTTCCCCGTCCTGGACGAAGAAGGTCTGGCCGTTGATGTTGCGGGCGTGATCGGTGCAGAGATAGGCGACGAGTGGGGCGATGGCGGCGGGGTCGCGCTGCTGGGCGAGACCGCCCCCGGCGGAGGCGATGCCCGCCTGCGTCCGCTTGGCGCGGGCCTCGTTGGAGACGCTCTGCACCATGCGGGTGTCGGCGGAGGGCGCGATGACGTTGCAGGTCACCCCGTACTTGCCGAGGTCGCGTGCCGCGGTGCGAATGAAGCCGGCGATGCCGTCCTTAGCCGCGCCGTAGTTGCCCTGTCCGGCGTTGCCGACGAGCCCGGAGGTGGAGGAGAAGCCGATCAACGTCCCGCTCCGCTGCTGGCGGAAGATGATCGCCGACGGCTTCCCGACGGCGAACATGCCCTTGAGGTGGACCGCCATCACGGCGTCCCATTCCTCCTCGGTCATGTTGAAGATCATGCGGTCGCGGAGGATGCCCGCGGCGTGGATCATGGCATCGAGGCGGCCGAAGTTGTCCAGGGCGGCCTGCACGATCCGCTCGCCGCCCGCCACGGATGCGACCGACTCGTAGACCGCCGCCGCGTCGCCGCCCCCGCTCTTGATCTCATTGACTACTTCGTCGGCGGGCTCGCTGGAGGCGCCGGTGCCGTCGAAGTGGCCGCCGAGGTCGTTCACGATAACCTTGGCGCCTTGCCGCGCCAGCTCGAGGCACATGCCGCGCCCGATGCCGCGTCCGCCGCCGGTGACGACGGCGACCTGGCCTTCTAGATGTTTCGCCATATCAGTCTCTCCTGTGCGGGGCTGGGGGCGCTTAGCTCTTGGCCGGCTCTGCGGGCGGCGCGGGGTTGGTCACCCCTTCCATCAGCGTGGCCGGCACGGCGTCGATGAGCTCGTCCACCGTCCAGAGGCCCGGCTTGAAAATGGTCTTGACCGACCGGGGCGGCTGGACGTAGGAGATCTTGCTGCCGCCGATGAAGAGCACCTGGCCGTTGACGTTGGCGGCCCCGTCGCCGGCCAGAAAGACGGCCAGCGGCGCCACGTCCAAGGGGTCGAGGGTCGAGAGGTCGGCCGGCGCCGCGCCGCCCGCGAAGCCCTCCCGGGTCACGCCTGAAGCCTTGCGCTTTTCCAGCGCTTGGAGGTACTCATCGGTCAGGGTCATGCGGGTGCCCGCCATCGGGGCGATGCAGTTCACCGTGACGCCGTAGCGGCCCATGTCCTTGCAGATCACCTTGGTGAGGCCGGCGATGCCCGACTTGGCTGCCGAGTAGTTGCACTGGCCGGTGTTGCCGTAGAGCCCCGAGGTGGAGGTGAGGGTGATGATGCGCCCGGAGCGCTGCTGCCGCATCACGATGGCGGCGGGCTTCACGCAGGCGAAGGTGCCCTTGAGGTGGGTACTGTAGACGCCGTCCCACTCCTCCTCCGTCATGTTGAAAAGCATGCGGTCGCGGAGGATGCCGGCGCACGTCACCAGGATGTCGAGGCCGCCGTAGGTGTCGAGGGCGGTCTTGATGATGCCCTCGCCGCCCTCCATCGTGGCCACGCTGTCGTAGTTGGCTACGGCCTCGCCGCCGGCCGCCTTGATCTCGTCGACGATGATGTCGGCGGACTGTTTCGATGCACCCTCGCCCCGCGTCGAGCCGCCAAGGTCGTTGACCACGACCTTCGCTCCCTGCTCGGCGAAGGCCAGCGCGATGCCCCGTCCGATGCCGCCGCCCGCGCCGGTGACCACCGCGATCTTTCCTTGTAGCAAATCGCCCATCGTTCTCCTCTCGATCGTCCCGCTGAGACCGGTCGTCGTCGGTCGCCGCTACCGGGTAGGCAGTTCCAGCGTCGCCGCGCCCGGTGTGGTCTTCTCGCCCTTGCTGTTCTGCAGCCAGATGTTGCAGTCGACTAGGCGCTTGCCGTCTTCCTCGTACTTGCGGGCGACGGTCCCGGTCAGCACCAAGTCCTCGTCGGTCACGTCCATGCCCCGGTACTGCACGCTCAGCTTGCGGAGCCGCGCGCCGGGGCCCGCCCAGCCGGTGACGAGCTGCCCCAGCCAGGCGTTCTTGAGCGCGCCGTGGATGATGAGGCCGGGCAGGTCGTTGTTCAGCGCGAAGTCCTTGTCGTAGTGGATCTGATAGAAGTCCAGCGACGCGCCGGCGTACATCACGAGTTGCTGCGTGGAGCAGTTCTTCTTGAGCTCGGGGATGTCGGTCCCTTCGCTTACGTCTTCCCAATAGACAGCCACGTATCGCTCCTCGGCGCCTCGCGTCCGCTAGTAGAGAATCCGGGTCGAGGTCTGCGTCGCCACGGTCTTGCCCGCGCCGTTGGAGTAGGTGGTGATGACGCGCCCGATGTACATGTCGCCCATCCTGCCCGGCTTGACGTTCATGTCGAGGAACTCGGCGGTCACGGTGATCGTGTCGCCGGGGTGGACCGGCTCGAAGTACTCCCACTCGCTCCCGCCGTCGAGGACGCGGTCGAGGCCGCTCTCGGCCCGCGGGTCCATGGGGAGCGCCTCGGGGATCATGCAACGGAGGAACGTGGGGGAGACGATGACGTCGGCGTAGCCGTGCTTCTTGGCGAACTCGGCGTCGCGGTAGAGGGGGTTGTCGTCGCCGATGGCCTCGGCGAAGCGCTGCACGTGCCACCGTTCGACGGGATAGCTGACCGGCTTGGACTTCACGCCGATGGCGGCGCGCATCTTTTCGGTGATGATTTCCTTGGGCATACGCGTCTCCGGATAGCGCGCGAATAGGGTTGCTTAGGAAGCGGGACTCGGGGCAGTGTAGCACGCCATCCGAGAGTGTCAACGGAATTGACGGCGGCACCCAGGGCCGCTGTCCAGGGGGTTCCATGCAGCCCTCGCGCAGTGTACGATTGCCGCCATTCGTCGGCAGGGAGGTGCGAGATGGCAGCAAACGCGGACATCGCCGTGACCAATCTCTTCGGATCGAGTCTAGTCCAGATTACCAGCCAGGTTTTCCGCCGCTGTAGGACCAAGGTGATCTTCGGCAGGGTGGATGTCGACCTTCGCAACGCGGGGCTTGCCGCCGACGAAGCGAAGGTCAATATCATGGCCGCCCTAGGCAGCGTGACGATTCGCGTTCCCGAGGACTGGGCCGTCAACGCCCGGACCATGACGCTCTTAGGCACGGTCACGTCCAAACGCATCGAGCCCGCGTCGCCTACAGGCGAGGTCACCCTGAGCGGCGCGATCCTTCTCGGCGGGGTGGTGGTAACGTCCTAAGATCCGGGCGAAGCCGGCCCGCCGTGCCCCGGTCGGCCTACGCTAGTCCGCGATCGGCGCGAACAGGTAGTCATACCGGCCGCACCCTTCGCGTCCGTGAAGGGTGCGGCCGTCGCCGGACTTGTCCTCCACTTGGATCAGGTCGCCCGGCCCCGCGGCCATTCCTCGGCGAGGAGGAGCGAGATGGCTAGCAACGCCGCCGTTGACGACAAGATCAGCCTGATCAGCCTCTTGGGCTCGAGTCGGGTCCAAATTACCAGTAGGCAATTCGGTGGCGGTAGAGTCATTGCCGTACTTGGGAGCGGCGAGGTCGATCTGCGCAAAGCGGCGCTCGCCGCCGATGGGGCGAAGGTCACCATCGTGACAGCCCTCGGCAGCGTGGCGCTTCGCGTCCCCGACGACTGGGCCGTCAACGTCCGGACGGTGACGGTTTTGGGCTCAGTCACGTCGAAACGTGCCGAGCCCGCCTCGCCTGCGGGCCAGATCACCCTCACCGGACTGACTCTCCTTGGCAGCGTGGTGATACGGTCCTGAAACCGCCGGCGGGGGGAGCCGGACCGCCCTAGGCCCGGCCTCCCCTTCCTCTAGTCCGCGATGGGCGCGAAGAGGAAGATGTAGCGCTCGCAGCCGTCGCGGAAGCGGAGGATGTGACCCTCGCCGGACGTGTCCTCCACTTGGACCACGTCGCCCGGCCCCACCGCCATCTGCTGCCCGTCGCCCATGACCACGTCGAGGTCGCCTTCGAGCACCACGAGGTATTGATTGCGCGGCGCGGGGTGCAGGTCGGGCATTGTGCCGGTGGAGACGCGGATGTTCGCTCGCCCGCCCAGTGCGCGGAGGACGGCGGATTCCACCGTGTCGGTCTCGCGGCCAAGGCTGAGCGGGAGCTCTTCGAGGTGCGAGCGTTCGTCGGGACCGGTGAACATGCGGATGAGCTTCATCATGGACCTCCGCCCTCAGCCGCCGGGGCCGGGGCGAAGGGATGGTAGCACGACGCGGCCCGCCGATTCGCCACGGCTTCGGCCTGCCGCTACAATGCGCGACGCATCATCGTCGCTTTGCCCATGCCAGACGGGGGCGGAGGCGTAAGAGCGGCGCGCGAGGACAAGCATGACCGGGAACCCAGCCGTTCTTCAGACGCGATCCACCTTCATCCAAGGCGTCGCCCGCTCGATCATCCTCAAGGCCGCGCGGCGCATCATCAAGCGCGGCGTGCTGCGGGTCAGCATGCCCGACGGCGAGGAGATCGCCATTGGCGAGGACCCCGAGATGGGCGAGGCGCGGATGGAGATACGCAGCACGGAGTTCTTCACCCGCGCGCTCTTTCACGGCGAGATCGGCTTCGGCGAGGCGTACATGGACGGCCTGTGGAGCACTCCCGACTTGGTGGCCCTGCTCTACCTCGCCATCGCCAACCGCGAGCACGCCGGACGTGAGCTCGGGCGGCTCAGCTTCCTATCGAAGTTCCGCAACCGCCGCCGCCACGTAGGCCGCCGCAACTCGAAGTCGAACGCCGAGCGCAACATCCACGATCACTACGATTTGGGCAACCGCTTCTTCCCCCTCTTCCTCGACGAGTCGCTCACCTACTCCTGCGCGCTCTTCGAGTCGAGCGGCCAGCCGCTGAAGGACGCCCAGGCGGCGAAGTACCGGGCGATGTGCGAGAAGGCGGGCGTGCAGCGGGGCGACCGCGTCCTCGAAATCGGCACGGGCTGGGGCGGCTTCGCGCTCTTCGCCGCCCGTGAATACGACTGCCGCGTCACGACGATCAGCATTTCAGGCGAGCAGGTTGCGCTGGCCCGGGAGCGTGTGCGTGAGGCCGGCCTGGAAGACCGTATCGACGTCCGGTTCCAGGACTACCGCGAGGTCGCCGGCGAGTTCGACCGCATCATCTCCATCGAGATGTTCGAGGCCGTCGGCGCCGAATACTTCGAGACGTTCTTCCGCAAGTGCGACGAGGCGCTGCGGCCCGGCGGCCGCATGTGCATGCAGGTGATCACCGTGCCCGACCGGAACTTCGCGGCGCAGCGCGACGGCGTGAACTGGCTCCAGAAGTACATCTTCCCCGGCGGGGTTCTTCCTTCGCTCAGCGCGATGGAGCAGGCGCTCCGGCCCACCAATCTCATGATGACGCGCATCCAGGACATCGGGCGGCACTACGCCGCGACGCTGAAGCTGTGGCGGGAGGGCTTCTTCGCCAACCTCGACGACGTGAAGGCCCAGGGCTTCGACGACCGCTTCGTCAACATGTGGGAGTACTACCTGGCCTCGTGCGAGGCCGCCTTCCGCGCCCGCACCATCACCGACGTGCAGGTCGTCTTCGAGAAGCCGGAGAAAGCGGCCGTCGCCGCGGCGCTGGCGGCGACGCCCTAGCCCATCGGCCCTCCCGCCAACCCTCTCCCTTTGGAGACCTTTACAACACTCCGTCGAGGGAAAGAACGCCGCCCGCTGGCCTTGGGAAAGGGAGGCGGCGCGGGGTCTTACTCCCTCTCCCGCTGGGAGAGGGTTGGGGTGAGGGCGGGGGGCGGTGGGGCCCGCGCGACCTAGCTGAAGCCCGCCCGTATCCGTCTTTCCCGCGCAAGCGGGAATCCATCCCCTCCCGTAGGGGCGTCCCTTGTGGGCGCCCGTCCCCTCCGGCCTTTCTCCCTCTGGGAGAGACTGACAGGCGCGCGCGCCCAAGGGGCGCTCTACCCTTTCTGAGAGAGACTGAGAGAGCCCCGCCTCGGTTTCTCCCGCTCCTGTCGTGTGGTACGCTCATGCCCAACCCGCCGGGCACGGCTTCACCAAGACGACGCAACCATGCCCCTCGACCTGCTCATCAAGAATGGGACCGTGATCGACGGCAGCGGGCTGCCCCGCTACCGCGCCGACGTCGGCGTCCGCGGCGGGCGCATCGCGGCCAAGGGCAGGCTCGGCGAGGCGGCGCGGCGCGTCATCGACGCCGAAGGCGCCATCGTCGCCCCCGGCTTCATCGACATCCACACCCACTACGATGCCCAGATCATGTGGGACGGCCTGCTCACCAGCTCGCCGTGGCACGGGGCCACCACCGTGGTCATGGGCAACTGCGGCTACACCCTTGCCCCCTGCAAGCCCGAGGACCGCGAGTTCCTCATGGGCATGTTTGCCCGTGTCGAGGCCGTCGATCTCAATGTCCTGCACACCGTGCTCGACTGGGAGTGGGGGAGCTTCCCCGAGTTCCTCGACAGGGTCGAACGGGAGGAGCTTGGCATCAACGTCGCGGCGCAGATTGGCCATAGCGCCGTCCGCCGCTACGTGCTGGGCCCCGACTCCGCTGAGCGCGCCGCCACCGAAGAGGAGACCGCGCGGCAGCGCGCCATCGTCCGCGAGGCGATGGCCGCCGGCGCGTTCGGATTCAGCACCGCCCAGAGCCGCAACCACGTCGCCTGGGACGGCTCGCCCGTGCCCAGCCGTCAGGCGGCTAAAGAGGAGATCATCGAAATCGGCAGCGCCCTTGCCGAGTTTGGCTTGGGCAGCACCGAAATCGTCCCCGCCTCGCTCCGCGACCCCGGCGGCTTCGACGAGAACGACCGCGACCTGATGACGGAGCTGGCGCTGCGGAGCGGCCGTCCCGTCAACTGGAACGAGCTGTCCCAGGTCTGGGAGCTACCCGGCCAGTGGCGCAAGCAAGTCGACTTCATGGAGGAGGCCGCGGCCAAGGGCGCGGCCATCTACGGCGTGGCGCGGTGTCAACGCCTCGACGTGCCCTGGAGTTTCGCCGATGAGCGCGTGAACTACCGCAGCATCCCCACGCTGGGGCGCGTCCTCTCCACACCCGTCACCGGACGTGAGGCGCTGCTGCGAAGCGCCGAGGTCCGCGATGCCATGAAGCATGAGCTCGACGCCGACGCCGAGACGATGCCCTACCGCCGGCTGCCTATGCTCATCGTTGCGCGGGCCAAGAGCGTGGCCAATGCGCCGCTCAACGGCAGAACAATCGAAGACATCGCCGCCGAGCGCGGCGTCCACGCCGTAGACGCGATGCTGGACGTCGCCTGTGAGGAGGGTCTGGCCACCGAGTTCGCCGTGGTCGGCGCGCGCAACGGCGACGCCGAGGCCGTCGGCGCGATGCTCAGCAGTCCCCACGCCGTGGCCGGCATCTCGGACGCGGGAGCGCACATCAACTTCATGAGCGGGGCCATCTATTCGACGTCGTTCCTGCGGTGGGCCTCCGACACGGGCCTCATGTCGCTCGAAGAGGCCGTCCGCCGCATGACCTTCCTGCCGGCCTCCGTCTACGGCATCCGCGACCGCGGCCTGCTCCGCGAGGGACTGACCGCCGACTTGGTGATTTTCGATGAGGACGAGGTTGCGCCGTTGGAAGCGGAGCGTCTCTACGACATCCCCGGGGGCGGCTCGCGGTTGGCCAACCACGCCGCGGGGGTGCGGAACGTCATCGTCGGCGGAGAGACGTTGGTCGACGGCGGCGCGGACACGGGGGCTCGGCCCGGCAGCCTGCTCCGAAGCAGCCGCTATCACCAAAAGACTGTGTAAGGCCGGAGGACGGTTGTGGAGCTCGGACGAGTCCTGAAGGAAGGCGCGCTCTCCGGCGTCAGGGTGGTCGATTTCACCTGGGTGCGCGCCGGGCCGCAGACCACGCGCATCCTCTCGATGTTCGGGGCCGAGGTGATCCGCGTCGAGTGGCCCGATAGCGCCGATACGATTCGCCACGCCGCGCCCGCCCGCGGCGTGGCGCCCAGTCTCAACTCGGGCGTCGACTTCAACAACTTCGCCTGCAACAAGCTGAGCGCAACGTTGAACGTGCGCAGCTCGAAGGGCATCGACTTGGTGAAGGAGCTGATCTCCGTCTCCGACGTGGTCATCGAGAACTTCAGCTCGCGGATCCTGGAGAAATGGGGCCTGGGCTACGAGCAGTTGAAGGAGGTCAACCCCACCGTCGTCTACGTCAGCATGGCCGGCTTTGGCCACCGCGGGCGGCACCGCGACTACGACACGTGGGGGCCGGCGGTGCAGGCGGTATCGGGGCTTACCTTCATGTCGGGTGCGCCGGGCAAGCCGCCCGCGGGCTGGGGCTACTCCTACATGGACCACACCGGCGGCTACTATGGCGCGATGGCGGTCCTCGCCGCGCTGCACTACCGCCACGAGAGCGGGCGCGGCCAGTACGTCGATCTCGCCCAGGTGGACGTGGGGTGCACCCTCACCGGCGCCGCCTTCCTCGACTACACCGTCAACGGGCGGAAATCCGACCGCGAGGGCATGCCGCCGGGCAACCGCACCTACTGGCCCGGCGCCTCGCTGGCGAATACCTACCGCGGTCCTCACGCCGCGCCGCACAACTCCTACAAGTGCAAGGGCTCCGACCCCCATGCCTGGTGCGTCATCGTCTGCTACACCGACGAGGAGTGGCACGCCTTGGTTAAGGCGATGGGCGACCCAGAGTGGGCGCACGATGCCAAGTACGACACGCTCTTGGGCCGGCTCGAACATCAGGAGGAGATGGACCTCAAGATCGAGGGCTGGACCAAGGAGCGGAACAAGTACGAGGTGATGGCGAAGCTTCAGGCCGCCGGCGTCGCCTCGGCGCCCGTGCAGAGCATGGTGGACCGTGCCGAGAACGACCCGCAGTTGCAGCATCGCGGGACGTTCACCGCCTCCACCTCCCACCCCCTCCTCGGCGAGAAGATCTTCGAGGGGATGCCGATGCAGCTTCGCAACGCGCCGTGGGAGCTCTGGCGCCACGGCCCCACCATCGGCGAGGACAACGACTACGTCTTCGACGATCTCCTCGGCATGAGGTCCGGTGAGCGCGACGCCCTCGAAGGCGAGAACGTCTTCTGGCCCAAGGGTATGCAGAGGAAGGCGGCGTCGTGAGCGGCGACGCCCCTCAGGCGCTGGGCGGCCTCCGCGTCCTGGAGGTGGGCGACGAGAAGAGCCAGCTTACCGGCAAGCTTTTCGCCGACCTCGGCGCCGACGTCATCCTCATCGAGCCCCGCGAGGGCTCGCGCTGCCGACGCGTCGGCCCCTTCTACGGCGACGTTCCCGATCTCAACCGCAGCCTGTATTTCTGGACTTACAACACCAACAAGCGCAGCGTCACCCTCGACCTCGGCACGCCCGACGGACGTGGGCTGTTCAAAGACCTCGCCAAGACCGCCGACGTCGTCATCGAGTCCGCCGAACCCGGTATCATGCCCGCCCTCGGCCTGGGCTACGACGATCTGGCCGGCGGCGGCACGCCCCTCGTCTACTGCTCAATCACGCCTTTCGGCCAGTCGGGGCCGTGGCGCGACATGAAGGCCACCGACCTCACGCTCATGGCGTCGGGCGGCCAGATGGGCGTCTGCGGCTACGACCTCGTCGACGATCCCTTCAACACACCCATCGCGCCGGGGGGCGGCAACGCCTGGCACCTGGGCGCGAACTACGCCTTCATCGCCGTCCTCATCGCGCTCATCAACCGCGGCCGCCGCGGCGTCGGCGAGTACATCGACCTCGCGGTCCACGAGGCTATCGCCCTCTGCACCGAGGGAGCCTTCCCCGACTACGTCATCACCGGCGGCAACCGCATACGCCAGACTGGCCGCCATGCGTCGCTAAACGGCTCGCCAAACGTACAAAACCTATGTGGCGATGGACGCTACGCCAACTGTTTCATGCCCCGCGTCAAGTTGGAAGAATTCATGGTCTTGCGAGACTGGCTCGATGAACACGGGCTCGCCGGCGAACTCATGGAAGACAAATACCTCGACCCCGACAACCTCGCCACCGCGATGCCCCAGCTCCTCGAATCCGTCCGCGACCTCAGCATGAAGCTGACCTCGAACGACATCTATCACGGTGGCCAAGCGCGCGGCCTCCAGTGGACGCCGGTGCGCGCCCCTTCCGACCTGATGGAAGACGAGCACCTGCGCGACCGCGGCTTCTTCGTGGACGTGGAGCACCCTGAGCTTGACGAGACGTTCACTTACGTCGGCGCCCCCTATATTTTCCACGAGACCCCGTGGCGCATTCGCCGGCGGGCGCCGCTCCTGGGCGAGGACAACGTCGCCCTCTACCACAGGGAGATGGGGCTGCCGCTCGAAAAACTAAGCGCCCTCTCCGATCTGGGCGTCATCTAGGAGGAACGAGATGAGCGAAGAGCGCGTCCAACGGCTCACCGTCTTCGGCGCTGATTGGTGAAGCTTCTGCAGGATGCTCGAGAGGTCCCTCGAGCAGGCGTCGATTCCCTACGACCGTAGGGACATCGACAGCGACCCCGCGGCGCGGGCGGAAGTCGAACGTTTGCAGGAGGGCGGCCGCACCATTCCCACCGTCGTCTACCCCGACGGCGGCTTCGAGGTCAACCCGCCGCTGCCGAGCATTCTGAAACGGCTCGGCCTCCGCTAGCCCTCCCCAAACCTCTCCCCCTCTGGAGACCTTCGCGCAACTCGCCGACGGGCAAGCATGGGTGGGGCCGAGAGGTCTTGCCTCTTCTCCCCACGGGAGAAGATTGAGATGAGGGGCCCCCTCGCAACCACCACTGGTTATCGAAAGTCCGCCACCTTCGCAGTCAGTCACCCCGGTTACGCAAAGGTCCCCTCTGGGGGAGATTGAGAGAGGGCGCGCGCCGACAGGCGCGCGGGCGCCCGCAGGGCGCCGCTCCCCAACCGGCAGCCTACGAATTCCCCCCAAGCCGCGCCGCCAGGAACTCCAGCGTCAGCGCCCACGACTCCTCCGCCACGGCCTCTTGGTAGCGGTCGGGGTTGCTGAAGTTCATGTAGCCGTGGTCCGCGTCGGCGAAGGCGCGGAAGTCGTGCTCCTTGCCCAAGCGGGTCAGTTCCGCGTCGAGACGGTGCATCATCTCCGGCGAGGGGTTGCCGTCCTTGCCGCCGAAGAACGCCAGCACCGGGCAGGCGATGCCGCCGAGCCGGTCGATGACCGTCGGGCCGTCGCCCCACGCCACGTCCATGTGGCCGCCATAGAACGGGACCGCGGCGCGAAACGCCGGGTTGGCCGTCGCTGCTAGGAAGGTGATCCGCCCGCCCATGCAGAAGCCGACGATACCGAGGTCGTCGGTAACGTCGCTCCGCCCTTGAAGGTATTCGACGCAAGCACCGATGTCGGCGATCACCTCGTCGTCGAGGAGCCGGGCCATGCGCTCCAGCCCCGTCTCGTCCGAGGTGAGGTCTTGGCGGTGATAGAGCTGCGGCGCGATGGCCGCGTAGCCCTCGCCCGCGAGCCGCCGCGTCATCTCCTCGGTGAAGGCGTCGAGCCCCGGCGCGTGTATGATGACGACGATGCCGGGATGCGGTCCCGCGCCGTCGGGGTCGGCGGCGAAGGCGTCCATTCCCAACCCCGCCACGTCGATGGTCTCTCTCCGCTCAGGCATCCCGCGCCTCCTTGATCGTGCGCCTTCAGGCGCGCTAACCGGTTCTCCCGCAGAACTCCTCGTGGGGAGGGACGTCGCGTCCGACCACGTGGAGGAAGAAGTAGGTCCCGATGTCGCCCATGTACTTGAAGTTCTTCTTCACGCTCGCCAGCGCCGCCTCGAAGTCGGCGTGGCTCTTCAGGTAGTTCTCGAACGAGCCGTGCTCTTGTTCGAGCTCCAGCATCCGGTTCGCGTTCGCCACGATGGCCTCGACCTTGCGACGGTTTCGGATGATGCGGGTGTCCTGCGCCAGGGCGTCGAGCTCGTCGGGGCTCATGTTAGCCACCCAGTCAATGTCGAAGCCGTGAAAGGCCGCGTGCGTGCCCGGCCACTTGCGCTCGATCATCTTCCACGACATGCCGCTCTGGAAGATGGCCTGACTCATCACGTCCAGATAATTGCCCAACTTGGGCTGGGCGGTATCGTTCCGAGCCATCGCGTCCTCCTTTGTGCCTAGATAGAGAACTGTCGGCTACGCGCCGGCGGGAAGCAGCTTGCCGGAACGGGCGTTACTTCGCCGTCTTCTTGCGAGCACTGGACTTGCGGGGTTTGGGCGTCTTCGGCGGGAGTCCGGAAGCGTAGGCCAGCGACTTGGCGATCCAGTCCTGGAGGCGGGGGGGGTCGTCGAGCATCGTCGCGGGCGCGACTACGTACTCCCGCATCCTGCGCCCCGCCATCGGCTCGAAGGGACGTCCGCCCTCGGAAACCAGGGCCTCACGGTCACCTTCGGAAAGCCGCAAGATCATGTCCGACTGGTGCAGACCGCCCATGAGGTTCCCGTTGACGAAGCAAGACGGATAGCCAAACATCTTGCGCCGCTCCACCTCCGGCGGACCGGGCATCACCGTATCGAACGTATCGATCAGCGACTGCGGCGACTTCCGCCACTTCGACTCAGCCATGCGCTCTTTTCTTCTCCGTCGGCGTTGGGCTAGAGCGTACCATACCGGCTTGCCCGCAATCGGCCGTCGAGCGCAGCAGGCCGATCATCGTCGGCCGCTAGGCGTTGCGTGCCCGCCTAGGCCCAGTCGCGGATGTCGACGAAATGCCCCGCGATGGCGGCGGCGGCGGCCATGGCGGGGCTCACCAGATGGGTGCGCCCGCCGCGTCCCTGGCGGCCTTCGAAGTTGCGGTTGGTGGTTGAGGCGCAGCGCTCGCCGGGCGCCAGCATGTCGCCGTTCATGGCCACGCACATCGAGCAGCCCGCGTTGCGCCACTCGAAGCCGGCGTCGGTAAAGATGCGGTCGAGCCCTTCGGCCTCCGCCTGCTGCTTCACCATCGTCGAGCCGGGGACGACCATCGCGCGCACCGACGGCGCGATGCGCCGGCCCCGCGCCACCTCCGCCGCGGCGCGCATGTCTTCGATGCGGCCGTTGGTGCAGGAGCCGATGAATGCCCGGTCGATGGCGAGCTCCCGGATCGGCTCGCCGCCTTCGAGGCCCATGTAGGCCAGCGCTGCCCGCGCCGCCTTGCGGTCGGCCTCCGACGCCAGGCTGTCGGGATTAGGGACGTGGCCCGTCACCGGCGTCGACATGCCGGGGTTCGTGCCCCAGGTGACATAAGGAGCAAGCGCCGAGGCGTCGATCTCGACGGCGTGGTCGAAGAGCGCACCCTCGTCGCTGGGAAGTTCGCGCCACCGCTCGACGGCCTCGGCAAAGTCGCGGCCCTGGGGAGCGCGCGGCCTGCCTTCCAGATAGGCGAACGTGGTCTCGTCGGGGGCGATCATCCCGGCCCGCGCCCCCGCCTCGATCGACATGTTGCACACCGTCATGCGGCCCTCCATCGAGAGGCCGCGAATCGCCGAGCCGGTGTATTCGATGACGTGGCCGGTCGCGCCGTCAATGCCGATCTCGCCGATGATGGCGAGGATGAGGTCTTTGGGCGTGACGCCGCGCCCTAGTACGCCCTCGACGCGAACTTGCATCACCGGCGACGGCGTCTGCGGGATGGACTGCAGGGCGAGGACGTGCTCGACCTGCGACGAGCCGATGCCGAAGGCGAGCGCACCGAAGGCCCCGTGCGTCGAGGTGTGGCTGTCGCCGCAGACGATTACCATGCCGGGCTGGGTGTACCCCTGCTCGGGGCCGATGACGTGGACGATGCCCTGGCC
>CBDCOW010000005.1:0-444410 GCA_965219875.1 Dehalococcoidia bacterium
CATGACCCTCGATCTGCGCCGCTCCGATGGCCTGGATATCCTCTGGGACCTCGCCCGCACCGCCGACGTTCTCATCGAGAACAACGCCAAGGAGACGATGGACGGCCTCGGCGTGACCTACGACGCCCTGCGCCGCGTCCGCCCCGACATCATCATGATTCGGATGCCGGGGTACGGCCTGACCGGCGAGTACGAGGAGTGGCGCGCCTTCGGCCCCCAGATGGAGGCCGTGGCGGGCCATACCTCCCTGTGGGGCTACACCGACCTCGACACCTCGAACCGCAACAACACCTTCGTGGCCGACGCGGGATCGGGCATGACGGCGGCTGCGGCGGCGCTCATGGCGCTCCTCCACCGCCAGCGCACCGGCCAAGGCCAGTTCATCGAGCTCGACCAGACCGAGAACGTCGCCACCTTCTTGGGCGAGGCCTTCGCCGACTACACCATGAACGGACGCGTCCCCACGACCTTGGGCAACCGCCATTCCACCATGGCCCCCCACGGCGTCTATCCCTGCGCCGGCGACGACGAGTGGCTCGCCGTCTCGGTCTCCACCGACGCCGAGTGGCGCTCCCTCTGCGCCGCCATGGGCCGCGGCGACCTCGCCGAAGACCCCCGCTTCGCCACCGTCCTCGCCCGCTGGAAGCACCAAGACGAGATGGACGCCGAAATCGCCGCGTGGACCCGCACCGTGGGCCACGTCGAGGCGATGCGCCGTCTACAGGCCGCGGGCGCCCCCGCCGGCGCCGTCATGGACGAGCCCAACCTCTACGCCGACGAGCACATCAACGACCGCGCCTTCTTCGAGACCCTCCGGCACGCCGACGCCGGCGAGCACCGCTACCCCGGCCTCATGTGGAAGTCGGCCGCCTACCCCAACCGCTTCCGCTCACCCCCGTGCCGCCTCGGCGAGCACAACGACTACGTCTACCGCGACCTCCTCGCCCTAACCGCCGCCGAGACGCACCGCCTAGAAGCCGCCGGCCACATCGGCACCGAATTCGACCCCGAACTCGGCCAACACTAAAGTGTCGACGGGCGCCCCTCCCGTAGGGGCGACTCGCGAATCGCCCTCCCCCTTCGGTGCAATGGAAGTGGGGGCCGGACGTCTTACCCCCCTCCCGCTGGAGACCTTTTTGTAACCAGAGTGACTGACCGCGACGGTGGCGGGTTTCGATAACCCGTAGCGGTTGCGAGGGGGCCCCTCATCTCAATCTTCTCCCGTGGGGAGAAGAGGCAAGACTTCCCGGCCCCGCCCATGCTTGCCCGCAGGCGGGTTGTGCAAGGGTCTCCCGCTGGGAGAGGGTTGGGGTGAGGGCGGGGGGAGGCGGGGGCCGCGCGACCTTGCTGAAGCCCGCCCGCCGAGTTACGCAAAGGTCCACCGGGGGAGACTGAGAGAGGGGCCGCCGCCTACGACCGCCCCTTCACGCTCCCCCACGAGTCCCAGTACGTCACCGTCTCCGCCGGCTTGCGCGTCGTCGGGCCGAAGCGTTGGCCGTCGGGGTAGCCCACCGGAATGACGCACGTCGCGAGCGCGTCGTCGGGGATGCCGAGCTCCTTCGCCAGCGTCGGCTGGATGAACTGCTGGAACGTCGTCAACACCGTGCCGACGCCGAGCGTGCGGGCCGCGAGCATCAGGTTCTGCACCGCGCCGTAGATCGACGAGCCCGCCAGCAGGCTGTTGGCATCCGCGTTCGGCGACGTAACGTTGTACAGGCAGGGAATGATAATCACCGGCGCCTTCGCGATGTCGCGGAACAGCGCAACCGCGTTGCCCAGGCTCCGCACGCGCACCGGATCGTCCTGCACGTCCTTCAGCCGCGACGCCATGTCCTCGACGCGCCCCGTCTCGCGCAACGCCTGCGCGATCGCCTGCCGCTTGGCCGCGTCCTTGATAACGACGAAGATCCACGGCTGGGTGTTCGAGCCGCTCGGCGCGCGGATCGCCGCGTCGAGCATCTGCCACAGTACGTCATCGGGCACGTCGTCCGGCTTGAACTTGCGAATCGAGCGCTGGCTATGAACGACCTCAAAGAAATCCACGGCGGGTTGTTCCTCCTGAGACTGTGCGGAATAGGTTGAACGCGGGGGCTGTCGGGAACGGGACCCGCGGCTAGAATGACGGCGCGGCCATCTTACACCACAGGCCTCTCCCCACTGAGGGACACAGGAGAGGGCAGGAGAAGACCATGAGCAACGCGCTACAGGACATCCGCATCCTCGACCTCACCCAATTCGAGGCCGGCACCTCCGCGACCCAGGTCCTCGCCCACCTCGGCGCCGACGTCATCAAGGTCGAGCAGCCCAAGGGCGGCGACCCCGGCCGGCGCGCCGGAACCGGCGGGCCCGGCGTCGACTCCTACTACTTCCTCCTGCTCAACGCCAACAAGCGGTCGATCACCCTCAACCTGAAAGACCCCCAAGGCAAGGCCATCTTCTTCGACCTGCTCAAGCATGCCGACGTCGTCGCCGAGAACCTCGCCCCCGACGCCCTGGAGCGCCTCGGTCTGGGCTACGACGAGCTCGCCAAGGTCAACCCCCGCATCGTGCTGGCCCGCGTCAAAGGCTTCGGCACCTATGGGCCTTACAGCAAGTACAAGTCGTTCGACACCATCGGACAGGCCACCGGCGGCTCCTTCTGCGCCACCGGCTTCCCCGGCCATCCGCCGACCCGCCCCGGCCCCACCCTCGGCGACACCGGCACCGGCATGCACCTCGCCATCGGCATTCTCGCGGCCCTCCACCAGCGCGACATAACCGGCCACGGCCAGAAGGTCGAGGTCGCCATGCAGGACGCCGTCGCCAACCTCTGCCGCGTCTGGTCCCGCGACTACCACGAGACCGGCAAGACCCCGCCGCGCTCCGGCAACGCCTACTTCGGCCAGCGCACCAAGGGGACTTACCAGTGCGCCCCCGGCGGCGAGGACGACTATGTCGTCATCACCTTCGGCGCCATGCCCAAGATGGTCGCCACCATCCTCCGCATCGCGGGACGCCCCAACATGGCCGACGACCCCCGCTGGGCCGACCGCGCCTTCCGCAACGAGCACGCCGAGGAGTTCGACGACGCCGTCGAGTCGTGGACGAAGCAGCACGACAAGTTCGAGGCCATGCGCGTCCTCGGCGAGGCCGGCATCCCCGCCGGCGCCTGCCTCAACGCCGAGGATCTCCACACCAGCCCGCAGCTCCTCGAACGCGAGACCGTCGTCGACATGGAGCACCCCGTCCGGGGCACCGTCCGCCTCATCGGCAACCCCATCAAGCTCTCCGACTCCCCCACCGTCGGGCAGCCCTCGCCCCTCCTAGGCCAACACTCCGAAGAAATCTACTCCGACATCCTCGGCTACGACGCCGCCAGAGTCGCCAGTCTCCGCGAAGCCGGCGTCGTCTGAGCACCTTGCCTCGCGGCATCGTAGCCGGGGAGTGCGCCCCGCTCCGCGGCGCGGGGCTTCGCTCCCAGACGCCGGGGCCGTGAGGTCCGTCACCTGCGCGTCCACAGGGCACCCTCTATCGTCTCCCGGCGTAAACGAACGTATGTTCGTTACCGTGATAGTACTTCCTCGCCAAGGTCGCGTCAAGCAAGCATTGGCACGGGCGGGGGAGTGGTTGCTTGGATGCCCCGCCCCCGCCCTCTCTCAGTCTCCCCCAGAGGGGGAGAGGTTTAGGGCGCCCCCCTGTGGGGGTGGGTTAGGGTGATGCCCCACCTCCTGGGAGAAGAGGGGAGACTACCCCGTCGGCCCTCTCTCGGTCTCCGCCAAAGGAGACTTTGCGTAGCCGAGGTCGGGGAGGGAGAAGCGCCCTACCGGGCGCTCGCGCGCCTGTCGGCGCGCGCCCTTGTGCGACCGGGCACATGAGTAACAGTTAGACCGGGGACATAGGTAACACTTTAACGGGGGTCTTGGCGATGCGTTTCGTCTGGTCGTCGAGGAGGCCGATGAGGAGGGGGCCGAAGTGGACCGTCCATCTGCAGTCGTCCTGCGGGACGAGGCCAATGGGCTCGCCTTTGAGGGTCTCGCTCACGTAGACCAGGTCTCCCTTCCACTTGATCTCGCCGTTGCCGCGCACCCGGCGTACCGTGGCCTCGGTCCCGTACTCCGGCGAGCCGAGGACCGCAGGATAGGGGCGGAACGAGGGCGTGTACAGCAGGGCCGGCGGGCGTTGCCCCAAGGCCTCGTGCGGCCGCTCCGCGTTGTAGCTACGCCGGAAGCGGTCGAAGGTCTGCTGCTGGCGGTGCCCGTTGGCTCTGGGCGGCGAGGCCGTCTCCGCCTTGAGGGTGCGGTGGAGGCGCTCGAGGCGTCCGTTCTGCTCGGGATGGCCCGGGGCGATGCGCTCAGGGAGGATGCCCAGCTTGACCCACCAGACGGCCAGCGGGGAGAGGCTGCCCAAGCCGACGCCGGCGAAGGGCGGGCCGTTGTCGGTGCGGATGACCCGGGGCAGGCCGTACTCCCGGAAGGCGCGCGCTAACGCGCGCCGCGTCTCCGGGCCGGTGGGGCGCTCCAGCCCGCGGCAGGCGATGAGGTAGCGGGAGGCCGCGTCCTGGACGGTGAGGGGATCGACGCGCGTCCCGTCGCCGGTGCGGAACCAGCCCTTGAAGTCGATGGCCCAGACGTCGTTGGCGACGATGGCGTGGGCGAAGGGCTCGTTCCAGGGGGAGGCGCGCCGACGGCGCCGCCGGCGCTGTACCAGGCCGGCTCGGTCGAGGATGCCGCCGGCGGTACTGGGAGCGGGCCAGGGCACGCCGGGCTCGGCGTCGCGGAGCCAGGCGATGAGCTTCTTGGGTCCCCACGAGGGGTGGGCGCGCTTCGCCGCGACGATGCGCTCCTCCAGCTCGCGGGGCGTGGCGTTGGGATGATCGTGGGCGGCTCGGCTCCGGTCGCGCAGGCCCTCCTCACCGTACGCCTCATACCGGCCGATCAGCTTGTAGCCGGTCTTGCGGCTGATCCCGAACTGCCGGCACGACTCGGCGTGGGGCTCCTCCCCCGCCGCCCGTCGCTCTATGAACTGCAACCGCTCCGCTTCGACACTCGTCTCTTGCCAGGGCAACACAACTCCTCCTCATGGATCGCTTCATGCAATCCTCCAGAGTGTTACCCATGTGCCCGGTTTGCCTGTTACCTATCTCCCCGGTCTGTACCCTCTCTCAAATCTCCCCCAGAGGGGGAGAGGCCGGAAGGGAGGGCACCCACAAGGGGTGCCTCTACGGGAGGGATGGATTCCCGCATTCGTGGGAGTGACGGATATGGACAGGTTACGCAACCGGGGTCGGGGAGGGAGAAGCGCCCTGCCGGGCGCTCGCGCGCCTAGCGGCGCGCGCCCTCTCTCAAATCTCCCCCAGAGGGGGAGAGGCCGGAAGGGCGCCCGCTTCCCCCAACCGGCCCCCTAGAGGCGATTCGCGAATCGCCCTGCTCCGCCGTACCCCTTAACGACGTAACGAGCCGTTCCGAACGACCCGTTACGCGCCTGTAGCCACTGGCTCTCGGCAGCAGTCTGACGACGCTCACTACAGCACCGACCGCCTTCAGCCGTCAAGCCTCGAAATTGACCCTGCTCCTAGTTTCAGTCAGATGCTGCTGCGTAGGCTGGCCAGGTACTTGTCCACTACACTCACGATGCCCTCGCTAGATATCTGTGTGTAGTCGAACTGCACGAAGAGGTCATCGGCTATCTCAACGACAAGCTCCCTCAGACTTGCTCGTATCTGATCCTGCGTCAAGATTCTCCGC
This sequence comes from Dehalococcoidia bacterium, assembly GCA_965219875.1. Taxonomy (GTDB): domain Bacteria; phylum Chloroflexota; class Dehalococcoidia; order SHYB01; family SHYB01; genus DAOUKH01. Next base: position 5,724 of record CBDCOW010000005.1, read on the forward strand.
CAGGCGGTGCGATCGACGGAACTGACGCGGCCCCGCCGAACCCCGTACGAGGGCTCCGATGCGTAGAACTCCCTACCGTTCAGGCCGTGGTGGTCCAGCGAGAAGGAGTAGGATTGGTCTGGTTTGACCCTTAGCGCCTTATACAAGTTGGCGCTGTGAAGCAATGCTTCCGCAATTCTCCAGATGCGAATGTCAAACCACAGCATCCGCTCCGGGTGTCCCTCGCTAGACCCAAATTGGGGTTCCCAAAAGTCTTCCTGGAAGGCGTTGGCGCTGTAAAACTCGCCGCCCTTGCCCAGAATCCAATAGTCCCTCTGCCCTTGGGGATTCCAGTGCCGAATCCTGGCCTCAATAGCCCCTTCCTCAGCCGGCTTCGGTGCCGCGTCTGTTCCAGCGTAGACCATACCAATGGCCCATCCTGATTGGGCCGCCGTTGCGGCAGCTAGCAACTCGTGCTGGTTCCATTCCCTATCAGCTTGCACCAGTTGGTGACTTACCTCGACGTACCCGCTATTCGCGTCCAAAGGCCCGCTCCCGCATCTTCTTCGTCCACGCATCAAGTCTCTCGGACGCGTCCAACTGAGGCGGTGTCTTCCCGGTCTTGGTGTCTAGGAGTGCCCCGAACCGTTGCAGCAGGTCGTCGTGCCGCAGCTCGACGGAAAGGTCGATGAGCCTTTCCCAATCCTCGAGAGTGCATGCCTCTGAGGTTTCCGCACTCGGGCGCCGAACGTACACTGCTCCAGTCCGGAGGGCCCTGTCCTTCTCCTTCTTGCACACAAAAGGCTGACGCTTGAAGGACTTCACGGTGATGATTGGATAAACCAGCCCCGTCGACGCCAGCTTCGCTTGATGCACCGATAGGTCTATTGATTGATCACCGAATACGCTTGCTTTGGCCGCCTGACTCAATTTCGTCTGGTCGTAGGTGCTTGCTATCTCGTTCGTGTGCTTGGGGTCGGGCTCGAGCGGCTGGCCGCCTTCTTGCGTGAATCCAATGATGATCGAGCCTCCCCCACCATTCGCCATGCCTTGAATGTGCTTCAGGAGCTTGAAGGAGAAATCGCTTTTCCCGTCGAATGGCAGCGAGGACTTGTATTCGGTTTCCTTACCCTCGCTGGGAGACTCGAGTAGGTGGGTCCGAAAGGCATCCGCTTGTGTCGGGTCGTAGACCATGTCCCCCTACCCCGCAACGCCCCGCGTTACCGCCCAGCCGCCGAAGTTGCCCCAGCCGCCGAGCAGGGCGCTCCAGGTGAGCTGCGTGCCGCCGGCGACGGTGATCACCAGGTCGTCGACGCGGCGGATGGCGGGCACCCGCGTCTCCGCGCCTGCCGACTCCAGCCACTTCGGCCAGCGCGCCTTGTTGCCGGGGTTGGTGACGCCGCGCCGCTCCTGCATCCGCCGGAACTCCTCCATCGGCACGCGGGCGTTCTCGTAGAGGTGGTAGCGGATGTCGCCGCGCTCCCAGCCGTGGTCGGCGAGGCTCCGTGCGACGAGCGGGTTCAGCACCAGCAGGTACTCCCCGGCGTGGTGGACGTTGTGCGTGATATGCGTGACCTCGACGGCGATGGCCTCAAGCGACGCGACGGGGTCGAGGTCCTCCGGCGTCATGAAGGCGCGGGGCGCGTCCACCGCCATCATCGTCACCCCGCTGGCGTGCTCCCCGAAGCCGCGCTCGGCGTGCAACGGCGGCCACGGACTCGAAGGCGACTCTCCTATGCAAAACGTAAACTTCCCCGGCATTCCCAGCGGCGACTTGTCCCCCGTCTCCGGGTAGCCCCCGCCGAGGATGACGAGCACGAGCCGCACCGCCCGCCCGATGGTGGCGTTGGCCCGGTAGCCGTGGCCGAAGACGTTCGACCCCGCGTTGATCCCAAGCTCTTCGACGATGGGCCCGCTGACGATGGCCAGCGGGGCGCAGGCGTTGGTCGTCGCCTGCACGCCGTTGATGTTGAGCCGCTCGTCGAGCATCGCCTCGACCGCGGCGACCACCACCGGGAAGTACGCCGGCTTGCAGCCCGCCATCACCGCGTTCGCCGCCACCGACTCGATGGTGGCCACTCCCTGGCGCGGCGGCACGATGCCGATCACCTCCGCCGGGTCGCGGTCCACCGCCGCCATCATCTCCGCGACCGCGTCATCGGTCGGCGGGATCACCGGCAGGCCGTCGCTCCACCCCTTGTCATAAAACGACTCGATGGTCTCGCGGAACGACTCCCACGTCGCCTCGCGGTCGAAACGGTCCAGCGGCGCGTCCTCTGCCGTGGCCATAGGCTACCGCTCGGCGCCGGCGGTGCGGGCCCTCGGCTCGGCGGGCGCTTCCCCGCGCCGCTCGCGTGACGCCGCCCCGCGCCGCAGCCACTCGACCACGCCGGGGTAGGCGCCGTCGGCCATGCCGCGGGCCTCCTCACGGGAGCCCATGATCCCGGGAATGATGATCGGCTCCAGGCCTTCCAGCCCCATCTGCCGCCGCTTGGCGTAGGCCAGCTCCTTGAAGCCGTCCTCGATGATCACCGCGGTGGGGATGCCCGCGCCCTCGAGCGTGACCGCGTCGTGCGTACAGCACGACGAGCACGAGCCTCAGCCCCCCACCCCGACGACGGCGAAGTCCACCTCGCTCACCAGCTCCTCGATCATCCCCTTCGGCGCGGGCGCCGACAGGTTCCGCTTCTGCCGCGAGATCACCGCCCCGACGCCGGCCCGCTCCTCCAGCAGCTCGCCGATCCGCTCCAAGAAGGCGTCGGAGAAGGCCAGCCCATCGTCGAGCAGCCCGACCTTCTGCCCCGCGAGGTCGTCGAGCCGGCGCGCCAGCCCCACGTCCTCCTGAAAAACATGACCCGAAGGATCCAGCACGGTAACGGTCCGTTCAGACGGCATAACAAGCTCCAGCGAACGGGATTCGCCGCAAGTATACCGCCGCACCTTTAGCCCTCTCTCCCCGGTGCTGGGGAACCCCATACCGAAGCCCGGTCCACGCATACTTGCCGTTGCGCTCATACTGGAAGAGCGGCGTCCGCCTTGGCGGGCGCCGACCCATCGAATGCACCGGACGGCAAATGACTGAAGCATCCCAGACCCACCTCCGCAACATCGCCATCGTCGCGCACGTCGACCACGGCAAGACGAGCCTCGTCGACGCGATGCTGCGCTACAGCCGCGTCTTCCGCCCCGATCAGCAGATGACCGATCTGATCATGGACTCGGACCCGCAGGAACGGGAGCGCGGCATCACCATCCTGGCCAAGAACACCGGGATCAAGTACGGCGACGTCATGGTCAACATCATCGACACGCCGGGCCACGCCGACTTCAGCGGTGAGGTCGAGCGCGTCGTGAACATGGCCGACGGCTGCCTGCTCGTCGTCGACGCCGTCGAGGGGCCCATGCCCCAGACCCGCTATGTCCTGCGCATCGCGCTCCAGCAGGGGCTGCGCCCGATCCTCGTCATCAACAAGGTCGACCGTGCCTCCGCGGACGCCTCCGCCGCCCTGTCGGCGGTGCAAGACCTCTTCCTCGAACTGGTGACCGACCCCGACCAACTCGACTTCCCGGTGCTCTACACCTCCGCCCGCAACCAATATGCGCTGAGCGAGGAAGGGGACGCGCCCAAGGACATGGCGCCCCTGTTCGACGCCATTGTCAACCGCGTGCCGGCTCCGGTCGCCGACCCCGACGCCCCCCTGCAGTTGCTCGTGGCCGCGCTGGACTACGACAACTACCTCGGCCAGATTGCGGTCGGCAGGGTGTCGCGCGGACGCATAACGAAGGGCGAGCAGGTCGTGCTGATCGGCCACGATGACAACACCCCTGTCTACCGGGTGGAACGCCTCTTCACATTCCGCGACCTCGCGCGCCACGAGATCGAATCGGCATCCGCCGGCGAGATCGTCGCGCTGTCCGGCTTGCGCGACGTCCGTATCGGCGACACCGTGGCGTCGCCCGACGCGCCGGACCCCTTGGACCGCATGAAGGTCGAAGAACCCACCGTGCGCATGACCTTCGGCGTCAACACGTCGCCGTTCTCAGGCCGGGAGGGCCGGTACGCTACATCCCGCATGCTCTGGGACCGGCTCCAGCGCGAGCTACAGACGAACGTGGCGCTCCGCGTCGAGCGCACCGGCAGCGCGGACGAGTTTCTCGTCAGCGGGCGCGGTGAGCTCCACCTCTCCGTCCTGATTGAGAAGATGCGCCGCGAGGGTATCGAGTTTCAGGTGTCGCGCCCCGAGGCCGTCACCAAGCGCATCGACGGGAAGATGCACGAGCCCTACGAGCTGCTCTTCCTCGAAACCCGCGACGACTACATCGGCGCCGTCACCGAGGACTTATCGTCGCGCCTCGCTCAGATGGTTGATCTGCGGAGCGACGGCTCCGGCAACGTGCATCTCCAGTTCCGCCTTCCGACCCGCGGCCTGATCGGCTTCCGGAGCTTCTTCCTCCAAGCCACGCGCGGCAACGGCCAGATGAACACCGAGTTCGTCGGCATGGAGCCGATGACCGGCGCGTTGAAGAACGCCCGCTCAGGCGCCGTCGTCTCCGCCGAGAGTGGCGTCGCCGTCACCTACGGCCTCCAGAACGCCCAGGAGCGCGGAGACACGTTCGTCGATCCTCAAACCCCCGTCTACATGGGCATGATCGTTGGACGCCACAATCGCGAGCGTGACATGGACCTCAACGTTTGCAAGGAGCGCAAGATGTCCAACATGCGTTCCTCGACCAAGGACATCGCCGTGCGCCTCGCGCCCTCCGTGAAGTTCAGCCTCGAAGAAGCCCTGGGCTTCATCACCATGGACGAACTCGTCGAGGTCACCCCCAAGACCATCCGCATGCGCAAACGTATCCTGAGCCCCGACGAACGCTACCGGGTCGAACGCAGCCGCGCCCGAGCCGCCCGCTAGCCAAGCTCCCCAGGCACTCCCTTAAGCCTCTCTCCCCTCTGGGAGAGACTGAGAGAGGGCACGCGCCGCCAGGCGCGACGCGCCCGAAGGGCGCTCCCCTCCGGCCCCCTCTCCCGCTGGGAGAGGGTTGGGGTGAGGGCGGGGGGAGGCGGGGGCCGCGCGACCTTGCCGAAGCCCGCCCACCAAGTTACGCAAGGGTCTCCGTAGGGGCGATTCGCGAATCGCCCTCCCCCTCTCTGGGGATTAGTTGCAATGCAATTGCTACGGACTCATCATCGATCGGGCTCGCCAGAGTGATGTCCACCGCCTACTCTTCCGCCAGGATGTCGTAGGCCAGCGCCAGCATGACTCGTGAGCCGCCTATCAGGCTTTGGATGCCCACCGATTCGTCGGTCCCGTGAATGTTCGCGAGCACCGGGTCGTCGTCGGGGTGGGAGCCGACCATGCCGTAGGTGGTCGTCCCCAGGTTGCGGGTGAAGCGCGAGTCGGTAAACCCGGTGGCCAGCGAGGGGACCCACTGGATGTCGTCCCGTTCAAGGGCCCTGGCGGTGCTGATCTGGATCCGCCGGGCGAAGTCTGTCTCAAAGGGAGAGGAGTTGGGAATCGACATATAGTCGATGTCAATCTCCACCCCCGGAATCCCGTCGAGTATCTTCTCCAACTCCTGCCGGACGTAGGCTTCGTCCTGATGGGGCAGCGTCCGAACATCGCAGGTCAGGCGTACCGACTCGGGAACGCTGTTGGACTTGATGCCGCCCCGGACCATGGTCGGCGTGATGGTCATCCGCGACAGCGCCCGCATGATTGAGGCGAGACGGGGGTTCCCGTCCTCGGTGTCCGCGATAATCTGGTCGATGTTTGCTGCCGACGGCCTGTCTTCGATGGCGAAAACGGACAGGTGCTGGAACAAGCTGGTGGACGTGTCCCGTTCCGGCTCGTAGGCTTCGATCCGCTTCACGACTTCCGACACGGCGAACAGGGCGTTTGAGCCCTGCCACGGCGTTGACGCATGGGCGCTCGAGCCCCGGACCTCAATCTCCAACTGCAAACGGCCCTTTTCGCCCACTCCCAGCAGATAGATGAGGTTCCCTGCCGCGTGGATGGGAACGCCTCCGCCCTCGTTCACCGCCAGGGGAGCCGCCAGCTTCTCGGGATGGTGCTCGGCCATCCAGCCAAAGCCGTATCGGCCGCCATGCTCCTCATCGGCGCAGGAGGCGAGGATCAGGCTGTCTTTGAGCCGGACGCCATTCCGCTTGAGAATTCGCAGCGCGATCAAGTGGCAGGTCAGCAGGCCCTTGCAGTCCGACGCCCCGCGGCCAAAGACCCGGCCATCGGCCACCGTGGCGCTGAAAGGAGGAAACCGCCACTTCTCCTCCTCCTCCACCGGCACCACGTCCAGGTGGGACATAAACATGAGCCCGGCCTTACCCGAACTGCCTTCCAGCCGCGCAATCAGGTTGCCCCGGCCCGGAGCGGCCTCGATGATCTCGCAGCCCACGCCGTCTTCGGCCAGCCATCGCTCGACGTACCGGCAGAGCTCCGTCTCGTTGCCGGTAGGCATGAACCCGGTGTTAACCGTGGGAATACGGACCATGTCCCGCTCCAGCGCCACAATCTCGTCGCGCATCTCATCCACTTGGTCCAACAGGTCGACTAAATCAGGCATCCATCGTCCCCCCTTGAGATCGTCGGTGCTTTCCTCGGGGTTGGGGCGGTGACACAGTATAGGGCTGAACCGAGGGCCGGGAGGTCTTAGCCTCTTCTCCCCACGGAGACCTTTGCGTAACTCGGTGGGCGGGCTACATGGACGTCGTCGTAGACCTCCCCACCCTGCCCCTCCGACGCGCCCTTTGGGCGCGTGCCCTCTTTCAGTTTCCCCCAGTGGGGGAAAGGCTTAAGTGAATGCCACCTTCCCTCCCCCTGCCAGGACCCCAGTCGGTTTTGCAAAGGTCTCCCACGGGAGAAGATTGAGATGAGGGGCCCCGCGTCAACCACCCCCGCCCATCGAAGCCCGGCAACCGCGTGCCCTGACCGAGGGTGGGGGCTACAACCCAAACCACTCCCCCGGAGGGGGAGCACCTTAGCTACAAGGCGGTCTGTGGCGGGTGAAACCCCGTCGTCAAGCGCTTCAACGCTTGCCAACGACGAAGCCGAACAAAAGAGGAGCATGTGGTTGGAAGCTGGTCTCATCTGGTATCGTACGCCTATGACAATGCAATCGACGTATCCTGCCGCTCCTGAACTGGCCATCACCCGTTGGTTCAATACTGCCGACAATCCGACCCTGGCCGATCTGAGAGGCGAGGTTGTGGTATTGGAGGCGTTCCAGATGCTTTGCCCCGGGTGCGTCTCTCACGGGTTGCCTCAGGCCAAGCGCATCCAACAGGCCTTCGGCGACGACCTGACGGTGCTCGGGCTCCACTGCGTATTCGAACATCACGACGCCATGACCCCGGTGTCACTCGAAGCGTTCCTGCACGAGTACCGCATCACCTTCCCGGTCGGTGTCGACGCCCACGATCCCGGTATCACCCTCCCCATTTCGATGGGCCGGTACCAACTGCGGGGCACTCCGAGCCTTGTGGTCATCGACCGGGCAGGTCGCATCCGCCTCAACGCATTTGGCCAGACCGATGATCTCTCTGTCGGGGCTATACTCGCCCGCCTCATAGACGAGCCTCACCCTGGACCGGAGGCCGCCTGCGATCCCGACATCGGTTGTTCTGTCCCCACGTAGAAGTTCGTCCCTCCCGGACCTCACTCCCGCTTCGGCCCCGCAGGATCGGTGGATTCGGGTTTAGACCTTTGCCCCAGTGGGGGAAACTGAAAGAGGGCCGGGGCGGGGCAGTCTTACCTCCTCTCCCCCCGGAGACCTTCGCGCAACCCCCCCTCCGCCTCAAGCACGGGTGGGGCCGAGAGGTCTTGCCTCTTCTCCCCACGGGAGAAGATTGAGATGAGGGGCCCCCTCACAACCACCACGGGTTATCGAAGTCCGCCCCCTCGCCGCCATCCGTCATTCCCGCGAACGCGGGAATCTACCGCTCCCGTAGGGGCGCCCCTTGTGGGTGCCCGCCACCCTCCTCTCCCACCGGGCCAGGTCGCAGCCCGTAGCCTCACGACAGCCAGGGCGGGGGGCTACAACCTCTCCCCCTCTGGGGGAGACTGAGAGAGGGCGGGGGTGGGGCATCCAAGCAACCCCTCCACGCCAGGCGGAGCACCCTGTTCACCCCACGCCGCGTCCTATAATCGAGCCTCAGTATGATGTCACTGTCTGACTTGAGGAGACCCTGATGCCTGTCGACGGCGTGTTGTCTGGGAAAGTGGCCGTCGTCACCGGCGCGGGCAGGGGGATCGGCCGGGCGATAGCGGTCGGCGAGTTCGGGGGCGGCGACATCGTCGTCGTCAATGCCGGCGGCAGTCTTGACCACAGCCGCGATGTGGAAGGCGGAGTCTAAGAGGAGGTCTCATGTTACAGAATGACTCGGCGGCGATCTGCGTTGCGGGAGCCGTGATCAGAGACAACATGGTGTTGCTCGTGCATCGGTCCCCATCGGCGCGATTCTGGCCGGATGTCTGGGACATGTTCGGTGGGCACGTTAACGAGGGAGAGTCTCTGGAAGAGGCTTTGCAGCGGGAGGCTCGGGAGGAGTTAGGAATAGACGCGCTTGCGCTCACATGGTTGGGGCGGATATACGACCCCGTCGAGCCAGCGATCGTGCATGTGTATGCGGTCTCATCCTGGGAGGGAGAGCCCGTCAATGCGGCACCCGAGGAGCACACGGAGGTACGCTGGTTCAGCGCCGATGAGTTGCCGGAGTCGGAGGGACTGGAAGCCTACCGGACGCTGGTCGTGAAGGCGTTGGGCTGAGCTATTCGTGTGAGAGGCTCCGAGCAAGTCGAATGCGAAAGCAAGTCATCCCACCCTACGAGGGCGACCTTGCTTCACCAGCCCGACAAAGGCGCCACCGGCCAGACCTACAGCCTCATGCGCCGGGATACGTGACGAAGCGCCGCTCAGCCGCGAGAGCGACCCTTTGACCTCTTCTCCCAGCGGGAGAAGATTGGGATGAGGGGTCCCGCGCCAAGCGACAGAGTGGCACCGGGAGCATCTCGCTGAGGAGGAGCCCGCCGCAAATGCGTGGGCGTCCCCTACGGACTAAGGGCCTTCTGTGGAAACCCTCGCAGATTCCGACATTCCATCCCATTCAGGCGCCTGCGACGAGTGTGGCCCTGTGATTCTGCCTAAATCAGACCGAACCTGGAACGTGCCGTCAGCGAAGGTAACTATCTTCGGATATCTTCGGATATCAAAATCGCGGTTTGCTTTGTCCCAGTGGTCCACAAGTGCGTCCACGAAACCTGGTGGATTCCGAAGAGGTAAGCACAGGTTCGATATTTCCTCGCCTGTCCGCGTGAATTGGACAGGGCCGACATCTACTTTTGGCGGATCGTCGGTGCCGTCGCGGTGGCTGAAATACAACATACCTTGGCTGTGTCCCAAGACTTTGGCTTCGGCCACTAGCCCTAGGCTGACACCGCCCATCGGCCCGCCGGAGTAACTCACCAATCCAAGCTCCCGCAACACGCCCAGGCTTTCGGGCGTGATCCCCCGCTGCTCGTATATATTGTCCATTCCCTGTAGGATTACTGGCGTTCGCTGTCCCGCAGTCCCCAACATCAGCTGGAATTGGCAGAGGTTACTGAACAATTCGGCGTCATCTCTGCCCATGTCGCCCAGGGTGTTGACAGCCTTCCGCGAATAGAAATTTGGCTTGTTGGCCTCACCCGCCAGGAGTTGCGCCCACAGTTCGGCCATGTCGGGGTCGGAGCACGTCCGAGCCTTGTCCTTGAAGTTGGCTGCCCAGTCATCTGAGATAAGATCCGGCCTTGCTCCCTCCATGAGTTGGGGTGATGCTTTCGAAAGAATCCGGGCAAGGTTTTTCAGATTAGTCTTACCGCCGCACGATATGAGGGCCTCCAGCATCACAGGATCACTGGGGTTGGCCTCTATCCGTTCCGCCATCACGTCTGCGAGGGCCGTGGTCATTGCTGCATAGGCGTCGCCATCTGCCTGTCGTCGCGTGAAAAACGGACCAACGGTCTTGTTGGCTAGCATCGCGACCTTGCTGCCGAATTCGAATCCCGCCTTTATCTCGCTCATCGTCTCGCTTTCGTCATTTGTCGGAGCAACGGTTCCATCAATTCGAGGGACCGCTCCACATCATCTGCCACTCACACCGGCTGGATGCACTGATGCGGTAACCGGCCGACAGAGACTAATTCGTCTCTTCGACGACTAGGGTCTAGAAGGAATCTCACGACAGGCTACTGGACAGGTATGTGCTCATGCACGTGCTCACCGGCCATCGAGCGGTGGGCGAAGAGTAGGCAGGCCTGGATGTCTTCAGACTCCAGGAGCGAATATTCTTGGAGAATCGCCTCCGGGGATTCGCCGGATGCAAGCATCCCCAGGATGTGCTCCACCGCGATACGCATGTCGCGAATGATCGGCTTGCCGCCAAAGACGTCGGCGCGCACGGTGATGCGCTGGAGCAGTTCAGGATTCGTCGGCATGTCGTTCGCCTCCCTATCGTGGTTCCGGCGAGCAGCAGGGGTGCGGCCTATACTTCACTCACGCTGCCAGTATAACCGCCCGCCCTCCATCCCTTGTGCTAAAGTACGCCGCACGACGCAACCTGAACCAGACAGGGGTCCCGACATGGACGAAACCATCATCACCAAACGGCCGAAGGACCGGCGTCTCACGCCGAACATCGACGACTACCACGGCGATCGCGCCTCGTTTGATTGGGCCGCTATCGATCAGGAGATCGGCTGGCTCCCCGGCGGCGGGCTGAACGTCGGCTGGGAGTGCATCGACCGGCACGCCGCGGAGGGGCGCGGCGACCGCCTCGCCATGCTCTGGGTGAGCAAGGACATGGAGGAGGAGCGCTACACCTTCGACGAGATGCGCCTCGAGACCAACAAGTTCGCCAACGTCCTCCGCGGCCTCGGCGCGGCCAAGGGCGACCGCGTCTTCGTCTTCATGGACCGCCTCCCCGAGACCTACGTCGCCATCCTCGGCGCGCTCAAGGCCGGCTGCGTCGCCGGCCCCCTCTTCTCCGCCTTCGGCCCCGACCCCGTCCGCGACCGCCTCCAGGACAGCGGCGCATCCGTCCTCGTCACCTCCCCCGACCTCCGCAAGCGCATCGCCGACATCCTGCCCGCCTGCCCCGACCTCAAGCACGTCATCATCGTCAACAAGAACGGGCGCAGCGCCGAGCCGCTCGCCGACGGCGACGTGAGCTACGAGGACCTCATGGCGTCCGCCTCCGACGTCTTCGACAGCGTCGACACCACCCGCGACGACTACTCGATCATGCACTACACCTCGGGGACGACCGGCAAGCCCAAGGGCGCGGTCCACCGCCACAACTCCGTGCTCCAGCAGTACGCCACCGGCAAGTGGGCCCTCGACTTCCACGAGGACGACCTCTACTGGTGCACCGCCGACCCCGGCTGGGTCACGGGGACCTCCTACGGCATCATCGCCCCCTGGACCAACGGCGTCGCCAACTTCATCTACGAAGGCGGCTTCCGCGCCACCATCTGGTACGACCTCATCGAGAAGTACAAGGTGACGGTGTGGTACTCGGCCCCCACGGCGATCCGCATGATGATGAAGGCCGGGTCCGAGGCGGCGAAGAAGCGCGACCTCTCGACGCTCCGCTTCCTCGCCAGCGTCGGCGAGCCCCTCAACCCCGAGGCCATCGTCTGGGGCATGGAGGCCTTCGACATGCCCTTCCACGACAACTGGTGGCAGACCGAGACCGGCGCAATCATGTGCGCCAACTACGCCGGCTCCGACATCAAGCTCGGCTCCATGGGCCGCCCCATCCCCGGCATTGAGCTCGCCGTGGTCGACGACGACGGCAACCCCGCGCCGCCCGGCCAGGAGGGCGACCTCGTCGCCCGCCCCGGCTGGCCCTCCATGTTCCAGACCTATTGGCGCAACGATGAGATGTACCAGTCGAAGTTCAAGAACGGCTGGTACTACTCCGGCGACCGCGCCCGCATGGACGAGGACGGCTACTTCTGGTTCATCGGCCGGGCCGATGACGTCATCAACACCGCCGGTCACCTCGTGGGCCCGTTCGAGGTCGAGAGCGCCCTCGTCGAGCACCCCGCCGTCGCCGAGGCCGGCGTCATCGGCAAGCCCGACCCCATCGCGATGGAGGTGGTCAAGGCCTTCGTCGCCCTCCGCGAGGGCTACGAGCCGTCCGAGCCCCTGCGCCGCGAGCTGATGCGCTTCGCCCGCGGCAAGCTCGCCGCCGGCACCGCCCCCCGCGAGATCGACTTCCTCCCCGGCCTCCCCAAGACCCGCAGCGGCAAGATCATGCGCCGGTTGCTCAAGGCCCGCGAGCTCGGCCTCCCCGAAGGCGACACCTCGACCCTCGAAGAGGACTAAAACCGTCCTTTAATCGCCCAAAACCCGCCGTGCACCGTGGGCTGACTCGCCGCCGGCGCGCTCGGTTCCCTCCTGCAACAGGCTGGCGGAATTGGCAAGATTGGCAAAGACCGGCAGCCCCGCGGGGCCGCGTCTAACCCCGCGCGTGCATAGCACATGTGTATAATGTGATGGACGTTCCCGAGGCTCACCGCTTCAAGAGGCGCCCTCCATGACCCAGACCGCCGAACTCCGTCAGATCGACGCACAGAAGCGCTTCTACAACTTCCGCGGCCAGATGCCCGCGCTCACCTTCGAACCTGAAGCCGCCGCGCTCCCCCCCGACGACGGCAAGCCCAAGCTGATCACCGACACCACCCTCCGCGACGGCGCGCAGGACCCCAACTTCGCCCTCTTTCCCAACGAAGCACGCCTTCGCTACTTCGACCTGTTGCACGACCTCGATAACGGCACGGGCCGCATCGAGCAGGTCGAAGTCTTCATCTATCAAAAACGCGATATTTGGTGTTTAGAAAAGCTCCTCGAACGGGGTTACGACTTCCCCCAGGTCACCACGTGGACGCGGGCCACGCCGAAGGATATCAAGCTCCTCACCGAGGTCTCCGGCGGCAGAGTCAAGGAGACGGGGATGCTCGCCTCGGCCTCCGACCACCACATCTTCGACAAGCTCGGCTACCGGAGCAAAGAAGAGGCTGCCGACAAATACCTCCAGCCGATCATGGCGGCGATGGAGGCCGGCATTACGCCACGGGTCCACCTGGAAGACTCCACCAAGGCCGATATCCACGGCTTCGTCATCCCGTTCATCCAGCGCGTCCTGAAAGAGACCGAGGGGAAGGCGAAGATCCGCATCTGCGACACGCTCGGCATCGGGTTCCCCGACCCCCACGCCTCGCTTCCCATGGGCGTGCCGCGGCTCATCTCGACCATCCGGGCGGAGACCGGCGCCGAGCTCGAATGGCACGGCCACAACGACTTCGGTTTCGCCACCGCTAACAGCGTGCTCGCCTGGCGCTACGGCGCGCGGCGGGTCAACGTCGCGTTCGGCGGCCTCGGCGAGCGCACCGGCAACACCACCCTCGAACAGGTGACCGCCGACTACATCCGGCTCTACGGCGACCCCGGCTTCCGCCTCTCCGCGCTGCGTGAGATGTCGACACTGATTCAGGACGAGATCGGCGGAGTCAACATAAAGTCGCCCATCATCGGCGACGCGATCTTCAGCACGCAGGCCGGCATTCACCAGGCGGGCGTGGCGCGCCAGGGAAAAGCCGAGGGCGGCGACATCTACCTGCCCTTCGATCCCAAACTTCTCGGTGGCGACCGGGTGGAGTTGCACCGGGTTGGCTCGCTTTCCGGCGCCGAGGGCATCGTCGCGATCCTCAACGCGAAGCACGTGGAGAAGACCGGCGAGGCCGACAAGTACACCAAGGCCACCCGCGTGGTCAAGTACATCTACGACAAGATTCAAGAGGCGTACGACGGCGAGTGGGACGAAGCGTCTGGGAGCTACCGCAACGCCCGCGAGACGTTCTTCAACGGCGACGAGCTCTACGCCCTGGCGCTGGAGTACGAGTCGCTGCGCGCCAAGCGGTCCGAGCAGGCCAAGACGGAGGCGCCCGCCTCGGCCGCGGGGTAGCGCGCGACGCCCCGCCGTGTCCACCGGACGCATTGAGGCCGACGACGCCTGGGCCGCTATCGAGCGCTTCTTCGATGACGGCCTGACCGACGGCCTGCCCGTCGTCCCGCCGCGCTCCGACCTTGTCGAGGCCGCCCTCGACGCCGCGGGCCTAGCCGCGGGCGACACCGTCGGCGTGATCGATCCGCGCCTCCTGACCATCACCGCAGGACAGGTGGCGGTGAACGCCGTCATGGCAGGGTGCCGCCCCGAGTATCTCCCCGTCGTGGTGGCCGCCGTCGAGGGCATGTGCCGGGGCCGCTTCAATATTCACGGGGCTTCGGTGAGCACCGGTGGTTCGGCACAGCTGCTCATCGTCAACGGCCCGATCCGGCACAGGCTCGGACTCAACAGCGGCCCGAACCTGTTCGGCCCCGGCTTTCGCCCCAACGCCACCATCGGACGGGCTATTCGGCTCATTCACATCAACGTCTTGGGCAACCGTCCCGGCGAAGTCGATATGAGCTGCCTCGGACACCCCGGCAAGTTCTCGTTCTGCATCGCCGAAAACGAGGAGCTTTCGCCGTGGGCGCCGCTGCACGTCGAGCAGGGGTTCTCGAAGGACGAGAGCGCCGTGACCGTCATCAACGTCCTCAGCCCGCACCAGGTGCATTCCCTTACCAACAAGCCCCTGGAGGTGGTCCAGACCCGCATCGCCGAGGCCATCGCCGACTGCGGCCACGGCTTCGGAAACTTCGTCGTCGTCCTCGGACCCGAGCACGTGGCGCAGCTCGAAGGCGCGGGCTGGACGAAGCACCGGGTGAAAGAGTTCCTCCACGAGAAGGCCCGCCGCCCCGCCGAGTACTACCGCCGTGTGGGCCAGCTTGACGGCGACGCAGATGGTCCAGTGGCCGCGTTGACGGGAACGGAGGCGGCGCGCATCGTCGTCGGAGGCGGCATGGCGGGCGCATTCAGCGCGGTGATCCCCACCTGGGGCTTCGGCGTCGCCAGCGAGCCCCAGACCGTCGCGATCCGCGGCGCGGCCTAGCAGGGCCACCCCTGCTAGAATGCGGCATGACCATGCCGCCCCAATCCTAGCGTTTCGTATCTTCCCGTAACGTCTCACGCCGCCTCTTTACACTCCTGTTGATTGCGCCACGTTGCCTTGCGACGGGAATCTATGGGAACGCTTGCGCCTGTGTGAGAATGTGGGTAAAATTTGTGGTGAGGGGGGCAGCATGACATGTTGACATACCAGCGCGCGAACGCCATCACGGAGCCTGGGCGATACCGAGACGACCTTGGCCTCTATCTCAATGTCGCCAAGGGCGGCTCCAAGTCCTGGATACTCCGGATAGTGGTCGGCGGGCGTCGGCGCGATGTGGGGTTGGGGTCTTTCCCACGCGTCAGCGTCGCCGACGCCCGCAAGGCCGCAGCGGCCTACCGCGGCGCGGTATCCGCGGGGGTCGATCCTGCTGCGGAGAGGCGCGCCCCGGCGGTCCCTACGTTCGCGGAGGCCGCCGACGCGGTCTACGACCTGAACGCTCCCACGTGGGTGCCGCACCATGCGAAGATTTGGAGGCAGTCCTTAGACCGGCACGCCCTCCCGCGCCTTGGCGCGCTCCGCGTTGACCGCATCACGCGAGCCGACGTGCTGGCCGCGCTGCAGCCGCTTTGGGCCTCCGCGCCCAATCAGGCCCGCCGCGTGCGGCAGCGCATCAGGGCCGTGCTGCGATGGTCTCAGGCGTATGAGTTCGTCGAGCACAACGTCGCCGGTGACGCTATCGATGGGGCGCTGCCCCGCGCCAGGCCACCCGTCCGGCATCACGCCGCCCTTGCCTATGAGGACGCGCCGGACGCATGGCAACGCATCGAGCCTATAGGCGCCGCCGGCCTCTGCCTTCGTTTCCTGATACTGACTGCCACGCGGAGCGGTGAAGCGCGGGGCGCGCGATGGTCCGAGGTGGACCTGGACGCCTGCCTGTGGGTGATACCGCCGTCGAGAATGAAGGCGCGGGCCGAGCATCGCGTTCCGCTGTCGCCTCCGGCTGTGGCCGTCCTAGAGCAAGCGCGGGCGCTTGACGACGGCTCTGGCCTTGTCTTCCCGTCTCCCTATCGCCACGGGCGGGAGATTGACCCGGAGACGCTACGCCGAACGTTGAGGGCCGCCGGTCTTGCTTGCTCCGTTCACGGCTGGAGATCGACGGTCCGCGATTGGGCGGCGGAGAATACCGGGGCATCGTGGGCGGCGATGGAAGCGAGCCTGGCGCACGCGACGGGCGGCCTTGTCGAGCGGGCCTACGCTCGCTCGGACCTTCTGGCCCAACGGCGGGCGCTCATGGATCAGTGGGCCGAGTACGTGATCGGCTGAGGCCCCCCACTGGGCGACAAGGGCCGACAGTACGGCGTTTCGCCGGCTTTGCATCGCAACCGATGATTGCCCTTGAAGACGGAGGGCTGCCCCAAAAGGGTTGCGCTGCCTCGGAAGGGGCCAATGGAAATCAACCTTGGATACGTGGCACTAGGGGTCAGCGTTGGGCTGGCCTGGAGCTTTTGGCTTGGGGTGCCTGCCTTGGGATGTTATGGCAGGCTACCGTTGGCGGTTCGCCCAGCCGAGGGCGGCGGTAGCGATAAAGGCTACGGCGACGAGGACGATCCCGATGGCGATGTTCTCGACGCCATCATTCCCCATCGGCGTAGCGAGTTGGGTGCTTCCGCCGATGACGAAACCAATACCAGTTAGCCACAGCACGATCACGGCCCCAACAAGAACGGGCATACGGTCATCACCTTTCCGGCCTTGACGCCTCTCGCGTCGGCCTACGAAGAGCACCCCACGACAACATCTGCGTGCTGATCCAGTCGTTCTACGAGCTGGGCATCGACCCCGTGATCGACGACCAACCGCCCGCCGTCGCCGAATTGACCTAAGACACCGCTTGTCTCAAAAGTCGCCCACTTGTCCCAAAAGTAGCTGCCGGGATGCTCATCGAGAGCACGGCGCGCAACTTCGACGTGCAAGAGGTCTCGGCGGACAAAGCCTACCTGAGCACGATGCCTGAGCCTCAAGGCGTAGTGCGAAGCGCTTTTGAACTGTTCAACGGCCGCAGGCAGATTTGCGGACCGCAGTCATCGCAGAGTAGCGCCATGGGACTATATCCTGCCGCCGCTGGCGGCCCATGCTTTAGCCAGATACTACTTGCCAGGCGCTTCCCTCACGGCGGCGCTTTCGACATCAGGTGTCCAATCCTGAACGGTACGGGCCTCGGGCCAGTGGTCGGTGGCGACGCCAGGTGGGGAACCTCATTGCTTTAGGCAGACGCCTCAACAAGCGGTTCGATGGCGCTGACGTTGGTCTTGGTGCGGGCGACGTTCAGATCGTACATCCGCTGGAGGTTCAGCCAATAGTCAGGAGTCATGCCCAGGGCCTGCCCAATCCGAAGCGCGGTGTCCGCCGTGATGGATCTGCGGCAGTGGACGATATCGTGGATGCGTATTTGGGGCACGTCGATCGTCTTCGCCAGACGGTATTGGGTGATACCCAGTTCTTGCAACGTCTCAGCCAGATGCTCTCCTGGGTGGATCGGTTTTGCGGCGGTCATGGGCTTCCTCTCACTTAGACGCGAAGTCGTCTAGGAACTCGGACGCCGGCTCTACGCCGGTTACGAGGAGGTAGTCTCGCGCGCGGGTGCAGGCGACATAGAGGAGATGCCGCTCGGTGTTGTAGACATCCTCCAAGTCGGAATCATCAGTGACGGACTCGATCCTTTCCTGAAGCGGTATGACCTCGTCGTCGCAGGCCATAACAACCACGGCCCGGAACTCCAACCCCTTCGCCAAGTGCATGGTGCTTACCGAGACACTCCCTTCGGTGGTTTGGACCTGATCGTCCAAGACGGTGGAATGTAGTCCGGCGGCCTCAATCGCCGTCGTGGCTCGGCTAACCTGGCCAATAGACCTGACGAAGACGCTAATCTCGTGAGGCTCCAGGCCCTTTCCCATCAACTCGGTTAGCCAGGTGGCAACGGCCTTGGACTCATCGTCCTCGGAGTCGGAAACAGCTATGGAAGGCTCGGCACCGTTGAATACCGATATCGTGCCTGACCGCTCTTCCGTGTTCCCATCGGCATCGGAAAGCTTAGGCCCCAGTAAGCGATCGGATCGCATTCTGATTTGGTGCGAGGTCCGGTAGTTGATCTTCAACGTCCGTGAGCGTCCCCTAATCTCCACACCGAGCCCTTGCCACGAGAATGGTTGCTGGAAGATGCGCTGCCCTAGATCCCCGGCGAAGAACAGACCATCGGGCCGCTCAGTTCCCAGAGCTGCGAGAAAGCGAAGCTGGGCGACGCCGATGTCCTGCGCCTCGTCCACGACGTTGAATTCGAACGGGGAGGGCTGAGTCTTGCCGAACATGGAGGTAAGCTGACTAAACATCTCTGCGCGCGTGATGAGGTTTCGGTCTCTAAGTCCTGAGCGCACCTGTTCGAAGATCGACCAAAGCACTTGGCGGTGGCTCTCGGGCAGGCGCCGGCGACGGCCCAGGCGCGGAACATCACGGTAGGCTTCCCAGGTATCCAGCTGCCATGCATCGACTACCTGGTTCCACTCGGTCAGCATGAAGCTCGGCGAGAACCTGGTCTCCTTGACCGTACGCGCCGCCACCTCGATCAACGGAACAATCCGCGCTTCCGAAGCGAACGATGGTTCGCCGATGTTCAGGCGGTATAACCGTTCCCCTAGTGCGTCGATGGAGTAGACCTCCACCCGCTCTCCGATCCGGGGCTCCGAACTGATGAGAATGCGCAGCCGGTCGCGAAGGGCGTTGGCAAGGGTCTCCGAGAATGTCGTCAGCAGCACCCTTGCGTTGGGATTCGTGCGGGCCAGATGCACGGCGCGGTGGAGCGCGACGATGGTCTTCCCTGTCCCCGCCGAGCCTGAGACTCTGGCAGGGCCGGCGTAGTCCCGCTCGACGATGCCACGTTGGGCCGGATGGAGGAAGACGGCCCACTTGTCCCACGGGTAGTCCAGGGCGCGCTCCAACTCTTCCCAATCACGCATGATTCGGAAGCGGCGCTGCGCGTCCGGGTGATTGAACGGGTCGATGCCCACAACCAGGCCGGGGACCGGCGGCGTCCCACCGGTAGCCAGTTCCAGCAGCGCCTCGGCAGCCTCGCTCGGTAGATGGCCGGCGAGATCAAGGACCCTGTCTTCATCCGCAGCCCGGATGTCCTGCAACCACTCGAACGGGACTCCATAGGTCAGCAGTTTGTCGTCAGACAAGCCGGCAAAAGGGAGGCGGCTGGGCGGCGCTTCCCGCTCTATGGGGACATAGACGGGGACGGCGATCTCCTGGACGGTCTCGCGCACCTCGACCAGTTGGGCAGCGCCCGTCTTGGGGTGTGCCTCTAGCTTGCGTCGCTCGGCCCATCGGTAGGCTTCGTCGTGGTGGTCGACGTAGCAGAGCATGAAGCTGCTTTGGGTTCGGTGGACGACGATCCGAACGTCGCGGCTGACGCGGACGGACCAGAAGTTGGGGTCTTTGGCTCCGTCGATCCGGTGGAGCTGAAGGCCGGGCTGAGCCGGGTTCATCTGTAGATCGAAGGCCGTCGTTTTGACGGTCTTCTGCTCATCACCCGTCAGCCTCCCCAGGCTATCGGTGAACGTATCGGCGATGCGGAACTGCATCACTCCACCCGGAACACCTTGAGGACCTCGTCGCCGAGATGGTTGATGACCTTGACGGCGATGCGGCCTGTCGAGGGTTTGTCGAAGGGGCGGGAGATGTCGCTTTGCAACGTTGCCCAGGCTTCCGCGTTGATCTCGGCCTTCAGCGTGGTCTTCAACGACTTGTAGGGGTCGCTGGCGCCGAGGAAGTAGGCATGGCGGACGAAGAAGCTCTCCTGGTTGTAGTCGGTGTCGATGAACCAGCAGGCGATGCCCTCGGGCCCATCGCTGCGCACCTCTCCGGTGTTGGGGTGGAAGACATCGACGCCGTTGACCTTCACCTGGATCTGGCCGTCCTCGGCGTCGAGGATGTCGACGTCCGGTTCCCCGAAGATGACGAAGAGGTTGCCCTTACCGGTGTTCTTCAGGTTGTCGGCCATGTGGAGGTCAGCGTTCATGCGCGCCTTCAAGACGGGAATACGACCCAGCTTCTCAAATTCCGTTGAGTGAGCGTCGTAGTTGAAGGCGCAGGCAATGAGCACTTCGAAGTTCGCGTCGGCGGCCTCCCTCGCCGCTTCCACTAGGTCGGGGCGGGAGACGGTGCCGAACTCTGGACCCACGAAGATGGCGGCACGCCGCTCCGTCCCGGAGTCCTCGTCGCCGGCCGCTCCGTCTTCCATGTAGCGCCCCTCGGCGCAGACGAAGTGTCCCGGCCAGGGCGTGAGCGAGGTGAATTCGATGCGGTCTTCCCGGTGCGCCTGCTGCACGCCGGCGAGCTTCAGGTTCTCCAGGATGGTCTGGGCGAAGTCGTACCCTTGACCGTAGGTCGCTCCCTGTTCCGCAATACGATCAAACGTATCGCCGTTCTCGTCCACCTCCAGTGTTCGGTGGGGGGAGATGCTCTCGACGGTGAACGGGCCGGCGACGCGCACCTTGCCCCGGTCTTCGTAGGGCTTGTCGCACAAGTACTCGTAGTCGGCCTTGGCGGCGATGGAAGCGTCGATCTCCTTCTGGCGCCTGATGCGCCGCTCCCACCATTGGGCGTGAAGATTCCTTGCCTCGTTCGGCCAGGTCTCATCCACATAGCGGGGAATCTCCCATTCCTCCCAGGTCGTGCCGAGGAAGCGATTCAGCTCCTTCCGGAGGGGTTCAAGACGCTTCTGGGCGTCCTCCCAGACAACGTCGATCTCCGAGTTGTTGGCGATGGCCCGGAGGGTAATATGCGGCACGCGTTCGTAGACGAAGCCCTGGCGGATGTCGCCATAGGTTGGGGACTCTGAGGGGGGCCTACGTTCCACCTCAGCCTGCTTCCGTTGTCCCTCCTGGCTGTCGGAGAGGAGATAGTACAGATAGCGGGCGCCCATGATGCGGGCGCGGGCCAAGGTAAGGGCTACACGGGATGTGTCAATGGTTATCCAGCGACGCCCCCACTGCTCGGCGACCCAGGCGGTGGTGCCGGAGCCGCAGGTTGGATCTAGGACTAGGTCGCCTGGGTCAGTGGCCATCAGGATGCAGCGCTGAATGACTTTTGCCGACGTTTCTACGACATATCTCTTGTCAGAAGCAAATCCGGCAATGCCTGTATCGGACCAGAGGTTGTTGTTCGGGTTAACAGGATAATCAGATAGAAACTGACGATAATGTATGCGATTCCCCACAGCTTCAATTCGATCCGCTAAAGCTGCCCGATTCATTCCTGCTTCGGTCGTTCGCCAACCCCGTGGTAAAGGGTTATAGACTGTTCCTTGAAAGCAATAGTCAAACACCGTCGTTGGCTTCTGTGCCGTCAGGTCGCTGACCCTGTACGGATCATTTGCTTCACCACGAACGTATGCTTGTTCTGTAGATTTACCTTCGGCCTTATCCTTGAATAGTTGGCGATACTTTACGGTATCGCTTTCCTTAGCATACCAAACGATGTAGTCAACGGTGCTCGA
Organism: Dehalococcoidia bacterium; assembly: GCA_965219875.1. GTDB lineage: Bacteria > Chloroflexota > Dehalococcoidia > SHYB01 > SHYB01 > DAOUKH01. The sequence goes on from CBDCOW010000005.1 coordinate 27,303, forward strand.
TAGCACCAATGTTTTTCCCGACGGACTGTTGGTGCTGCTCGACTTAGAGAACGGAACTAGACTCACAAAATTCTCGTTCCCAAAAACTTCGTCCATCATTGCGCGAAGCAGATGGACGTTCTCGTCACCAATTTGCACAAAGATCGAACCGCCCTCAGCCAACAGATCCCGTGCCACTGTGAGCCGATCGCGCATGTAGGTCAGATAGGAGTGGATGCCGTCCCGCCACGTGTCCCGGAAGGCCTTGACCTGCTCCGGCTCTCGCGTTATGTGTTCGCGGTTGCCGTCCTTCACGTCGCGGCTCGTCGTTGACCACTGGAAGTTGGAGTTGAACTTGATGCCGTAGGGCGGGTCGATGTAGATACATTGCACCTTGCCCCGCAGCCCCTCGCGCTCGGCAAGCGAGGCCATCGCCTGCAGGCTGTCGCCCAAGATCATGCGGTTGGACCAGTTGGCGTCGTGCTGGTAGAACTCGGTCTTGGCGTCCTCGGAGGGCAGGCCGTTGAAGTCGGCGAACATGTCGGTCTGGTATTCGTTCGGCTTGTGGCCGTTCCGTGACTGGCGCATGAGGTCGTCGATGAGGACCTTCGGGTGGACCCGCTCCTGGATGAACAGGGGCGGCACGTTAACCACGAGGTCGGACCAGTCCTGCTCGTCCTTGCCGCGCCACACGAGCTGCGGGTCGAGGTCGCGGTTGCGCCGCTCGTAGGCCACGCGGAGGGCGCTCTGCTCCTCCTCACGCATCAAGGGCTGGTGTTCGGCGGACGGCAAATTGCGGCGCCGGGCCTCCTCGTGCGTCAGCGCCTCGACCTGCTTGGGCTTCTTGGCTTGTCCTCTGGGCATGAGCGTCGCCAACCTCTCTTGTTGACCAATGCCTACAGACTACCGTTAGGCGAAGGGATCGAGCAGCCGTACTCCCAACCCCGCAACGTCGGAAACGTTTCGAGTCACGAGGGTCATGTCATGCACTATGGCGGTGGCGGCCAGCAGACCGTCAATCACAGGTACCGGGCGAATGGCGGATAGCTGTCCCCAAGTATCCGCCACCGCAGCATCCACGGTCAAAACCCGGCCCGCGTACTGCTGCATGACGGTTTCTAGCCATGCTTCCAAAGCGTTTGCCTGCGGAGAGTCGCCCCGACGACGAACAAGCTCGATGCCCCTGCGAACCTCGCCGATGGTGAGGGAGCTTATGAATAGTTGCGGCTCGTCGACACCCGCGTACCAGTTCGATACCTCGGGATTGGAATGCCGCCCTTTTCTGATTTCCGAGATGACGTTCGTATCCAGCAAGAACATCAAAACTCGACGTCTCGCGGGAAGTCCCGTTGTCTGGCAAGGTCGATCCCCTCCAGCGGGGCGGCAGCCAGGAGCTCCTTGAAGTCGAGTTTTTCATAACTTTGGGGATCACTGGTTTGTGGTTGAGCCGCCATGCGACTGATCAAGGCCTCGAACTCGGCCTCTATGTTGAACATGTCCCGAAACTCCGCGAACGCCCAGCGGCCGTACCGGCGAAGGTTGTTGACGCCGGGAACCCAGTAGGTCTCCATGGTGAGCTTCTTCGCCTTGGCATCCTCGTTGCGGTAGCCCTTGATCTCCACGACCAGGTTGAGCGGATCGTCTTCGCCGTGTCCGTCGTCTACCTGGACGATGAAATCGGGGATGTAGGTGCGTGTGTTGGAGCCGGCGCGGTACGGCACCTCCAGTCCGAGGCTGTGATTCTTCACGTATGCCATCACCCTGGGATGGCGCTCGGCCACGCGGCAGAACTCGGCCTCCCAGTCGCTGTCGAGCACGACCCAGTTGACGTGGCACTTGCTGGGGTCCGTCTTCCAGCGGCTGGTCTTGGAGGTGCTGAAGTTCACGTGCATGGTCGAGCCGGTCGGGTTGAATGAATCGAGGAGGGCCTTGACGGGGTACCCGTTCGCGCGGCTGTTGGTGATCGCCGCCGTGATGATCTCACAGGCCCTATCTGCGAGGTCCTGATACATGAGCTGAGCCGGATAGGTGCCACCCTTGCAGATCAGATAGCTGTCCATCCATTGCCTGACGATCCCCTTCAGCCTGCCGAACAGGTAGAGCTTGGGTTCCTCATTGGGATCGCGCCACTTGGTGTAGAGCAATCGTTGGGTAAGGTGAAACAACAACGTAGAGCGTCTGATGTCGCCGGTGTGTACTAGATTCAGGTCGACGCCTTCGCCGATGATGCCTTCGTTCCTGGTGCTGGACGGGCCGATCAGTAACGGCGTCAATTCCAGGTAGGACTCGTCGGTGAAGACCGCCGAAAGCTCTTCCTTGGGTGGATCGGTGCGATAGCCGGTCACCCTGGGGAACCGGATTTCGAGATGGTCCCGGTCGGGCCGATCGGCCTTTACTTGTACCGTTACGCGAGGCGGCAGGGGCTTCACGACGACCGGCCTCGCGGTGAAGTCGAACGGTACGCCGAGCACGTCGGCGTACTCGACGTTGAACAGGCCCTCTTCGTTGGGCTCATAGGACTGCCGGCGTAGTGCACGGCCGATGACCTGCTCGCAAAGAAGCTGGGTTCCGAAGGCTCGCACGCCGAGGACATGGGTGACGGTGTTGGCGTCCCAACCCTCGGTGAGCATAGAGACCGAGACGACACACCGAATTCCTTGGCCGAGGCGGCCCTCCTTGCCGACGGTGTTCATCACTTCCCTGAGCAAGTCCTGATCGGTGATGTTCTCGGCGTCGCGAGCGTCACCGGTGCGCTCTACCCTCTCCCTTCGGAAGCGCTCGATCGCCTCGCCGGCCATGCTGCGGAAGTTCTTGTCCAGCGCCTCTCCGGACTCGAGTTGCTCACTGTCGATTAGCACCGTGCTGGGCAACCCAAGCGGGTTGCCGTGTTCGTCGAAGTTCCGGAACAGGGCGAGGCGACCCTGTTCAAGCGTGGTGGTGCCGTCCTCGTTCTCGCGATGGAAGCCGGAGATGTAGTCGTAGACCAGTTTGGACGTGGAGGTGTTGTTGCAGACCACGATGAAGCAGGGCGGGACCTTAATCCCCTCCTTTTGCCAAGCCTCATAGGTCTTCTCGTAGTGGCCGTAGAGCGCTTGCAAGGCAGTCTGAAGTTGCACCGGCAGGGTGAGGGGGTCGAGGGCCTCTTTCGTTCCACCTCGTCCCCGCTTCGGCATGCCGAAGCGGATGGTCTCCCAGAGGACGCGGTATTTGGGCATCTCGCCGCCCGGGATGTTGTCGGCCACCGGCACGCGCGGCAGCTTGACGATGCCGCACTCGATGGCGTCCATGAGGGAGAAGTCGCTCCCCGTCCAGGGGAACAGGGTGCCCTCGGCGTAGCCGGAGCCCCGGAGGAAGAAGGGGGTCGCCGACAGGTCGACGACCTGCCTGACGCCGATTTTCCGTTTGATGATTTCAAGCCCTGATATCCACACGCGAGCCGCCTCGTTGTTCTTTTCGGCCTCCTTCTTGTCGTCGCCCTTCAGCACTTCCTCCTCTTCCTCGCCCATCTTGTGACGGTAGCAGTGGTGCCCCTCGTCGTTCAGTACCCAGATGTTCTTCATGCTCATGAGATCGGGCATGACGCGCTGGATCATCTGACCCTCGGTCTCCATCGTATTGAGCTTGGGCCCCCTGCCTTGGAGGAGGGCGCGTCCACCGCTGGAGATCTCCATGCGGTCACGGAGCCGAAGGGCGTGGTAGTTGGTGATGACTATCTTGGCTCGCCCGATGTCCCCGAGCATGTCTTTCGGCACCAGCTCTCTACTGGCGTAGTAGCTGTCGGGGTCGTTGGGCTGAAGCACGCGCAGCCGGTCCTTGATGGTGATGCCCGGCGCCACTACCAGGAAGCCCCGGGTGAAGCGCCTGCTGTTGGGGCGCCGGACGGCGTTGATCGTCTGCCAAGCAATGACCATGGCCATCACGGTAGTCTTGCCGGCGCCGGTGGCCAGCTTCAAGGCAAGGCGCGGGAGCTCTGGGTTGGCGTCATTGTTGGCGTTGGCGAGCCGGTCGAGTAAGCGTCTTCCGACCTGCCCGGCCTTCGGGGCGACTTCCGTCAGCCAGATCGCGGTCTCAACCGCTTCGACCTGGCAGAAGAAGGGGCGGAGGTTGCTGAAGTCGTGGTGCCGCCAATGCTGAAGCAGCCGAGCGGTTTCGGGTGTGACGCGCCAGTCGTTGGGATTGCGAAGGCTTCGCCATTGATCCACCTGACCGCGGATCTCATTGACCATCGCCGTAACGTCGTACTGCTGCTCCTGGGTTGACAGCCCCCTACCTTCGTCGAGGACGAACTGCTGCTGCGTCTTTGCCGTCTTCTGCTTCTTGGGCTTCGGGATGGGTGTGATGAACTCCGCACCGCGCCTGCTTTCGATGACGCGCTGGGTCGGCTGGCCCTGGTCATCGAGCTCCCAGTGCTTCTCCGGGTACTTGTAGGGAGAATTGAGGATGGGTTGTTCGAAGAACCGATCTTCCACGCGTGACCTCTCAGACTATTGAGCCCAGCCGGTTGAGATTTCAGGGGACACGGGACCGTGTTGCATTCGAATCGCTGGTGCGTGCCTAGGGTACGACAAAGGGTATGCCGATCCGCCTGCATCCCGGTCGGGCCTGTATTGTAGCGTGCCCGTACCGCAGCCTGGGAATGAACCTAGGGCGATGGCGAGCGCGGACCCCTGAAGGCAGGAATAGACCTGGCCGCTGGGATGGTCCTATTGCTTTCCTGCGCATTCCCTTAGCGGTCCGACGAAAGCTGCTTCAGGTTGGCGGGCCGTGCGCCTCCAGGATGTCATTCATGCCCGTGACCCCCAGCCGCAGAGCCAAGGCGCTCCCGTGTCTTGTCGGCAAGACCCGCGCACGGTTCCTGCCCTCGGCGGGCGCACCCCTTTAAGAGAGAGATTAATAGTGCCGTGGGGCAAGGGGTAGTCCTACCCCATTGGGGTAGGGTATTGCTATCGCGGGATGTCCCCTAGGATTTCTGGCAACGTTCCTTCACACAGGCAGGCCGTGCGCCTCCAGGATGTCCTTCATGCCCGTGACCCCCAGCCGCAGAGCCAAGGCGCTCCCGCTTGTCGGCAAGACCCGCGCACGGTTCCTGCCCTCGGCGGGCGCACCCCATTAAGAGAGAGTTAATAGTGCCGTGAGGTAATAAGTAGCCCTACTTACTAATAAGTAGGGTATTGCTTTCCACTGGCGGAGACTAGAATTTCCGGCAACGTTTCCTTTCGCAAGGACTTCATTGATGAAGCCGGCCAGGAAACTCGGCCCCAGCGGGATAAGGCGGCGACACGGAGCGATGGACGACACGACGATCCAGCAAGAGGCGGCGCAACGACGCCCGGGACGGGGGCAAGAGCGTCGCCGCGCCTCTCCGCCGAGCAGCGGGAGACGCTCGATTGACCGAACAGCGGCAAAGGCAACAAGCGGCGAGGGTGAAGGCAAGGGTTGGGAGCGACTGGGGGGCAACAGAATGCCGAGAGGCACCACGAGGCAGGCGGAGGCGAACCGGGCAGCGACCTGTGTCCGCGTCTCAGGCAGGGGCCGGGGCAGGGAGGGCAGGACCTCCACCTCCGAGCGAATCGGCGAATGTAGGCCCACTCCGTACGCAGGGACTGATCCTTTTCACGGGACACCAGGATGCCGGTCCAGGCTGGTCCTCGAAGTGAGCGGAGTTCCAGCGTATGCTTACCGACCGCAGGGCAGGCACTTCGACACGATTGCCTGCCAGGAGAGTCCGCATGAACCGATTACTTAGGCGGAGAGAGGTTGAGCAGATGGTCAGCCTGAGCCGCGCTTCCATCTACCGTTTAGCGGACAGTGGTGACTTCCCCCACCCCATCCGCGTCGGCCCTCGTGCCGTGCGCTGGAGCTTGGGAGACATCGAGCAGTGGATTTCGGAACGTCCCTTCACAACCGGCAAAGTTAGGGGAAGCATGCAACCATAGATGTGATGACATCCGTTCCTGCGGAGAATGACAATTCTTCATCGTTGCGCATCGCACCGAAGGACTTTAGACCCCTCGCCGCGCAGGTTCTCGGCAGCGCCCTACGTGCTAGCGCAGGGTGCTAACCGGACATTCAGGAAGACTTACAACCGCGTCACACCGGACAACTCGCCGAGCTACAGGTCCTCGCTGCTTCCCTGACATGCTATTCACGAGCGTCCGATACCTTTGACCAGGGTCGCAATACCTCGGATGCGATTAGGTGGTCAAATCGCTCGGCGATCGCTGATGCCTGTGGACCGCGAACCCTTAGGCCCAACTCCAGGTTTGATTCCAGACCGTGGAATGTGAAGTTTGCCGACGTGACGAGAGCGTCGAGACGGTCCACGACCAAGCATTTTGCATGCATTTTGGTGTAGGGATGGCCGGGCGGAGGTTGCCAAGTGTAGACCTTTGGTTTCTTCACGAACACATCCCAGAGTCGGAATAGGTTGTCCAGATTGGTCGTCTCGTCTTCGTCGCTATGCAGCACGATAGACAGAGTGGCATGTCGCCGTGCCGTCTCGACGAGGAGGCCAACTATGCGCTCCATGGTAGTTCCAGGTTCTACGGTCAGTGCGTAGCCGACGAGGAGCACCTCACCAGCATCGCGTACGCCTTCGAGCATTTCTTCCAAAACAGTAGCTGTTGAACGGACGAGGGGGCCAGCGGCGGTTGGGCCCGTCCAGGCAATCTCAATCTCGGGGCGCGTGAGGCGTTCGACCGACCTGAGCCGGTTCGCGACGCGGAGCGCGGTAGCCACAGCCCCCTCATCGATTTGTGGCCTTGGCCCAGAGGGTGCACCACTTACCTGCTGAAATGCCACAGCGATCCTCGCCGCATGGTCGTCGCCGATTCCTCGCAGGTGAGCGAATCCGAACGAGCTTGTGGCCAGGCCCACCCGACCCGTCTCGAGTCCCTCAGCCAAGGCATCAATCGCGATCGGCGGCAGCCTTGCGACGAGCTCTGCTAGGTCATCGGTCAACGACAAATGCCGTCTCCGTCGAACGCAACGTGCCAGCCAAGACGGCGCGATCGAGATAGTTGTTCCCTACCTCACACGAGGTTTCGGATTCAAGGAGACAGGCGTGACAGGCCGCTCCGTTTAGTTGGGTGCCGGTCGCACTTACCGCTCGGTCGGCGCAAAGTGGATCGTTGGCGCAGAGCTTCGAGCTGTTCAGGGCTCGTTTCAGCATCGGCCCGAGACGTTCGGCGTGTGACATTTCGACGAGCCCCCCGAGTGAGCCTTCGGAGTCAGGACTGGCGGTATAGATCAGAATGCCAGCCATCGCATCCTGTCCCTGGCTGCTATAGATACGCTCGCGGAGAGAAGACGAGGCGTAGCCGCACTCGAGACCGAACTGCCGAATCAAGAGATGCGCTAGGGCGTGCAGTAGGAGGTAGCGTGCTGGCCTGGTCTGCGGTTCTTTCATGCCTCGTGCGGCGTACCATTCACGTTGTGCGGCCACATGTCGGTTGTGCAACTCTGACACTGCGGTACGCCCCTCCCACTTCCGAAGGGTGTCTTCAGCAAGTCGGAGAAAGACACCTTCACCCCGCTGGTCAATGCCGGGAAGCCAATTGAGGCGCTTCGTTGCCAAGGGAGCTAGCCCGGCCTTGATCGCCTCGACTTCGCCAAGTTCACCAACATCGGGAATCGGGTCGATGCGGGTGAATCCTCGCAACGCACGAACCTCTCGCAGTCGGACCACCTGCGTGACGCTGGAGATGAACGCTTCGGCCTCCTCCGGAACCGCAGCGGGCTTGAGCTGGAACTCCGGCTCCCGCTCGATGTGGTTCTTGCCGCGGACAAAGGATGCCCATTCCTCACGCCGTAAGTCCTCGATGCCGATGTCGTCCGATCGCCTCCGTTGGATTCCCGCCCACACTTGGCTTGGAGGGAATTCCTCTATGGAGGGGGCATTGACGACCTTAAGAAACATATGGAGATCGTCGAGCGAGTTCACTTTGGCGAGTTCATCAACATATTCACCGATCGCGAGTTGGATCGGGTCGGACCACGGCGGCACTGAGATCGCAGATTCGACAACGGGGAAGTAGGCGTTGGAGGCACCACGCAGGATTACATGAATTTCTTCATCGCAGTATTCAAAAGACTTGGTACTCAACCAGGGACGCAAGCCACTGCACTTCGGAAGCCGCTTGCGGGCGGTCGCGCCTGTTGCTTGGCCGAGGTTCCGAGCCTTGTTATGAAGCGGGCAGCGAACCCAAAGATCCGTGATTGCACCGGTACGGCCGGAATCCTTGAGACTCAATTCTGCGTCGCAATCGACTTCGCCACCGTGGACATAACAGTGCCAGGGGAAGTCGTCGAGATGGCCACGTCCGCACGCAACCATGAATCGTGCTGGGTGTACCGGATGGTCGTGACCTCCACGGTGCGGCCCGGTGCACACATATTCCGGATTACGTCCCTCGTGGAACTTGAACGCCGTGTGCGGGGCGAGACGATTGCATCGAGGGCAGACCATGAATCGTGGAAATACTCTAGCGGGCAGTCCTCCTTTCCTTTGTTGATGATCGTAGAAGGGAGGTCGGTGGAAGAAGCTGACTCCCAGCTTCTTCGCCAAACGAGGCTCGTCGACCCGCCGTGCGGTCGAGGTGTCCCAGTCCTCGATCCCGGTCACCACCATCGACAAGGTCGGTAGGTCGATCAGCGCTCCGGGACCAAACTGGGTGACGATCTGGCTGGGGCGCATCTTGCCGGCACGAACTGCCACTTTAGCCCTCCTGGCCTTGGAGCAGCACCACGTCGATTTCCTCTTCTACTTCGCGGAGAGAGGTGGCAACCGGCCATCTCCCTTTACCCACCGCCTGTTCCATCGGCTTCATCAGGACCGCCGGTTCTCTGGAATCAGCACCTCTCTTGCCTCGACGAGCCACTCCAAATGCCGAATAGACGAGTCCTTCGTCTGCTTGAGCCCAGGCGTGCCATTCGCTCGTCAGGTTGTCGAGTAGCAACGCCGTCTCTGCGTCGACATCTTCGCTACCAGTGATGCTGTATGCCCGGGCACGTATGAGCCCAACGATCTCGTTGACTCGGTCGAGCGACCGGTTGAAATGAGCCGCAGCCGTAGCCGGGAGAGCCATCCCTGGAATGCCCTGACGAACGAACGACGTCAGAACGCCTCGCAGTGCTCGATCCCGTGCCCGCTCGGAAAACGGCGTGACACTGGTCGCTTCTACGTGCCGATAGAAGGTGTCGTGGTAGTGCGCGAAGCGTTCGTAGTGCGAGATGTCACGCGGGCGAACCCAGTTGTAGACCTCAACGATCAGACCCGGGTGCCTTCGTCCAATGCGGCTCGTCGCCTGGATGTATTCAGCGCTTGTTTTCGGCTGCGCGCTGACGACCATCAATCCGAGGCGGTCAATATCGACCCCTACTGAAATCATGTTCGACGCCAAGAGCACATCGATTGGGTACGATCCCGCCGTGCGCGTCTTGAAAGTCCGATCCAGGGCATCGAGCGTATCGGCAATCTCAGAACTCCCTCGACGACTGGTGAGTTCTCTGTCTTTCTCGTGCAGGAATCGGTTTGGTCCGAACTTGCGCCTGTGGAGGACACGGAGGCGAGCGGGAACGTCATCGTCAAGTAGTCGAAGTGCGCCTCCGAGTTCACGAAGAGAATTAAAGTAACCAACGAGTGTCATATAGGCATCCGCGGCATCGACCACTGCACTATCGGGATCGGTGGCAAGGGCTCTATCGAACTCGAACTGCGCTCTGCTAAGGAGTGCGCCGTAAGTCCTCACCAGAGTTGTCTTGATCGATTTGCCGGGTCCGAACACGCCCACGTAGAGACGTCCTGGCTTTTCTACCTCTTCTACGGCGAAGAACGAGTCGGACGCATCGATGCCAAGGGGAGGGAAGATGTCAGCATCGCGATCGAAAAGCGCTCGGATTTGCGTCCGGGCGCGCCTTACGGTGGCGGTCGAAGCTACAATCTTCGGTCGAACAGGCCCGTCTTCGGACGTTCTCGTCGACATCCCATCAATCACCGACTCGTAAATACCGACAAGACTGCCCATTGGTCCGGCGATCAGATGGAGCTCGTCTTGCACGATAAGGTCGGGCGGGGCGAGAGGCGACTGGAGTTCCTGAACGACGGCGGCGGGAAGTCCGGTGGTTTCACGGTGACTAGCTTCGTGGGCCTCTCCCTGCCCGATGTAGCCATGGCGCGGGCAACGCCGGTCGACTCGGCCAAACAGTGCTCGGATACGACCGTTCCAAGCCATTTGTGCGAATTTGTCGACAGTGGCCAATACCAGCGACGGCGGCTCGCGATAAATTTCCCGGTCGACCACGAGGGCCGGAAGTCCAAACTCTGAGTTCCGGGCGCCGAAGGGGCACTCCCTAGTCAAACATTTGATCAGTGTGCGCTCAAGTTCGTCGTCGGCAACGTAGTTCGCAGGGGCGATGTCGCTACCGCACCAGGGGCAGTAGAGAATCTGATACGGTGACCGGCCATAGACCCGCTGATCTCTCTTCAGTTGTTCGAGAGCGGCCTTAGAATCCTCATAAGTGTTCGGCGTAACGGATTGCCCGACCCAGAGACCGATCGTAAAGCGTTCGTCGCCCCACTTCTCAACGTCTTCCAATCGCAGCAACTCGCAGGCGCACACTAGCGTCAGCGCACGCTGGAACTGCTGGATCGTAAGAAGCCTGAGTGTGTATCGCATCAGCACTGCTGTGCCCGCGCTCCAGTCGTACCTCTCATCGTCGACCTTTAGGCGCCTCAGTGCGAATGTGAACGCGGTGAGCCCCAGATACGCTTCGGTCTTACCGCCCGCGGTCGGATACCAGAGGAGATCGGCCACCTCCCGGTCAGGGTGTGCAGGATGGGCCAGCGACGTGAGAACCTGGAGAATGAAGGCGACCTGGAACGGGCGCCAGAAAGCAGGAATCTGATCATCCGCCAGCACGGTATCCCCCCGACGTCGACGCAGAACGCGTACCGAGGTGCGCCGCTGCATAGCCATTGCGCGATTCGCAAAGCGGAAGGCTTCGAACGTACGCGGCTCGGTCAGGCATTGCAGCCCTAGCCGCATTCGCTCAAGGCTTTGCTCCTGGGCCGTGATGTGATCGCGAGCCACTACGTCATCGGGGGGCGGGATGTCGTCAACTTCCGCTTTCTGTTGCTCTATCCATTCGCCGTATGCCTCAAGCAGCGGCGTGAGTTGAGGCAAGATCTGTTCCGGTGACTCAGCTCGGCCCAGGCTGTCCATCGACAGCGGTGGGACGTTAGTGGGCCCGCGCACAGTATGGACTTCCCGACTGGGAATGAGTGTTGTGAAAATTCGCGTAGCCAGGGGAGCATCCTGCAGTTCTGTATCCCAGCCTACGGCGACTCCGTGACCGACGGCGAATTCCTGTCGTCGACGATAGACCAGGTCGGCCGACGCGATATCCAGATCGGCGTCAGGGCTAGTACGCGGCGGCCTTCGTGACTCGAATATTGGGCCGTCCCCAGTTATTGAGATCTCGGGTTGATACATCCAGTCCTTATCGGGCGGTCGCCTGTCTTGGGGAGCGATCCGACTATTCACGAGAAAGACCGATACTACCCGGCGGCTACCAAGTGTCTCGATGAGCCACTCAATGGAGGCACCAGATGAGACCTCCCCGTGACCAATTCGCCTCGTGAGTGAAACCTCTCTTGTTGTGTCGAATGGAATGCGAACCCACTTATGCTTCCTATACTTCGTAGTTCCAGTTGTCTCTGGATCGCCATCGGGGTCAACGTCTGCATCTTCTTCTGGATCGGTGTCAGGATCGTCGTCTATTTCAACCCTCTCATACTCACCCCAACTAGCACGGACGCTAACGGCATCACAGTGTGAGTCCACGATGAACGACAAACCGATGGACGACGGTGCCAGCTGTTGTGTAACTCGTGGCCCAGACTCCTGTTCCTCGGCCTCTTCAACTGTCGAGGCCGTACCTTCGTCCTCGGAAGGCGAAAGCCTGGTTCCCCGTGGCGCCAACATGCCTATCAGGTAGCGGGTTGACGGAGATTGCGCGAGCTCCTCTTTAGGTTCTTCGGGTCCGAGGAGATCGGCTCTCAGGGCCTCGAAGAGTCGCTCTCGCACGGTGTCCCCTCGTGCTTCAAAATAGGTGGACACCTGATCTGGCGATTGCAGACTCACGACAATTCGCTCATGCTCGCCAATCGGGGCGCAACGTCAATGCGTGCGGCGGCAAGCAAACGATAGGCGGCCTGGGGCATACGGGCTGCGGTGAGATCGCGTAGTGAACGACCTCTGTCTTGATCGAGTGATTCGAGCTCCCGCTGTGCACGCTCGAGATTGGCCTCCCAGAGGGGAATTGCCTGTCGCTGCAACTGTTGGTCGGAAGCCTTGAGGCTTTCCAACGTGTCCAAGCAAGACTGCACCCGATCCCGGGCCGCTCGGGCGCGATTGTCATAAAGACCCTCTATCCGACCCCGCTCCACTTCAAAGCGGCTCTGTGTCTCCTCGCGCAGATTGACCATCAGTTTGTCCCTTAGTGCACGCACGTCCTCATGGGCGCGATCGTAAGCAACGTTCAGCGTGGCAATGTCGAGGACTTGCTCGGATTCCTCGCATTCGAACCTGCGGGAATACTCAAGCAAAGCGGCGCCGACCACAGGATCTGCCTTTCCGTGATCATCCACAAAAAGCGAGTGTGCAAACTCAAGTGGCTTCAGGCCCCCCACTTTGATCAGCCAAATGAACTGCCAACCCGCCCGCAACCCATCAATGATGCCGTCCGGGAGTTTTCTGATGGCAGTAGCGCCGTCATGACGCTCTTCGACTGCGCGCTTTACGACCGCATCAATGATGGGGTGTCCAAAGCCGAAGTATTCCACGTGTTCGCTATCGACGAAAGTGCGGGGATCGAAGCAGACTCGCCGCTTCTCCTCTCCTTCGATTAGCTCCTTGTGTTCCTCCGTGAAAGGCGGATGGAATTGTATGCGACGTTCAGCTCTATTCTGATCAGGAGCGACCCAAGTGTTCACCGATCGCAAGAGCGCCACCATCAGTCGCTCGAAATCGGTCTGGCTGACCGATTGCTTTTCTTGGAGCGCCGTCTGAGCTATCTCGGCCGAGTAACTCTTTGTATCCAAGATGAAATCCTTGAGCTGAGTCTCAGCTATCCGAGCTTGGCTCACGCGCTCTTCCAGCCTCTCGGCAACCCGCTTTAGCTCCTTGTCCCGCTCATCCCTGGTCACCCGGAGCGCTGCCCTGATATCGGCTTCAGCGTCGCCGAGAATGGGATCGAGACCGCCGATCGACTCCTCGAAAAGCTGAATGCGCCGCTCTAGAACGTCCAAGATTCGCCCCTCGATGGTTCCTTGAACGTGGAAGTTGAAGATGGTGACTGGATGCTCTTGCCCGATTCGATCGACACGGCCGATCCGTTGTTCGACGCGCATTGGATTCCAAGGCAGATCATAGTTCACGAGAATGTGAGCGAACTGGAAGTTGCGTCCCTCTCCGCCTGCTTCAGTCGATACCAGGACTTGCGGCCCGGTCCCAATTCGGAAGGAGTCTATCGCGTTGTCCTTCTGTGGCGCGTTTAACTGACCGTGGAAGCGGTGTGCCGACCACCCTTGTGAGACACACAGGTCGATGAGCATGTCCTGAGTCTCGCGGAACTCAGTGAACACAAGCACCTTGCCGTCCGGATTCTCCTGGAATAGCTCCCGCAACTTCGCCACGAAAGTAAATGCCTTCGAGTCGATGCTTATGCGTTTGAGTAGCTCGATGACACGATCGACTCGAGATATCTCGTGGGCCGATGCTGTGGGCAGTTCTGTAGTGATGTCGGATGCTTCACGATCCGCCGACAATTCCTCCTCAGCGTCCTCCGCCGAAAGGGTGCCGCTGATATCGCCCCGCAGCAACCGTTCGCGACGACGTTCTAGCGATTTCAGCAGTGCGCGAGATGAACTCGCTACTAGCTTCTGCCAGATAACCATAAGGAAGCTCACCGAGGTTCGTTGGGTTCGCTCCGCCTCCCGATACCCGTCAGCGATGATTGAATCCATCTCGGACTGTACATCTCGTTCAGCCTCTGTAATCTCCACCTCCCACCGGAACGCCTTGCGAGGCAGGAATCCTCCGATTACAGCACGACGATTCCGGATGAGTACCTCACTCAGTCGGTGCCGTGCTTTCAAACGATCAATCAACTCCGCGACCTCCAGACCCTGCAGATCGGCTGGCTGTTCGCCGAGCAAGGCCATCGCGCGTTCGGTCAGCTCGCTCGCGGAGCCGTCGCGCGTTAGCTCCTCTACCAGTCTGTTCAGGCCGCCTAGACTCTGTACGTGATCAAGGAAATCATCCTCTGAAGAGAACAGTACCGGGTTAAGCATCTCGACCAGTGAGAACAACTCGTGACGTTGGAGCTGCAGAGGAGTCGCAGTCAGGAACAGAACGCCCCGTCGCCCGAACTCGGGACGGCAGGTCAGCTCCGACACGAGACGATAGAGGTTTGTCATCGTGACACGGCTACCCGTCCTCTGGCGACGAGCGTGATGCGCTTCGTCGACAATGATCAAATCCCAGTCGACAGAAGTAATCTCGTCCCGACGCCCCTGACTCCAAGAGGCCCAAGCATGCGAAGTGATTACCGAATCATGGTCCGTCCAGGGATTCCTAATGCCCTTTGATTTAAGGTATTGGAGTGTACTCTTGTCGAAGATTGCGAAAGTCTCATTGAACTTGGTCTTCAACTCAAACTGCCACTGCCGGGCGAGGCCGGAGGGCACTAGAATCAGCACTCGTTTGGCCAGCCCTCGCGCTCGAAGCTCCTTGACGATCATTGCCGCTTCAATCGTCTTGCCGAGACCAACCTCATCACTGAGGAGGAACCGATAAGGATAAGAGGAAATGACCCGATGTACCACCGAAACCTGATGTGGCTTGAGGTCGACTCGGGCATGGGCGAGGGACACGAGCGAATCGTGTAGGTGTCGTGTCCAGAGATCGGCTGCCACCGAGCGCAGGTTGAACTGCTCGGCGGTGCCCACCTGACTAGCGCGGAAGCGTTCGATGGGATCATCGAGAGTTGCCGGGCGAAGGGTCATCTCCACAGCGTTGCTCGCCGTCCCATCCGCGAATGCAACTTTCACGGTTGGATATGTTTGGGTGGGCACGTTCTCGATCACTACGCCGACGACACCATCGCCGCGCATGACTCGATCTCCAACGGCAAAGGGCGTCGCCTCAAGCACACCAGCGTCGAGGTTGAAAGTTTGTTCTGAGCCATTGTCGAATACGACATGGCCCCTCTTTCCTTCGATTCGATCGACATAGCCGTCTATGCCTCCGGCTGCCCAGCATACTCGTCCACCCGTTCGGATCATGCATAACTCTCAGAGTTGAAATTTTCCGGCCATCCCCGCGCAGTATATCGAAGAGCCTCTGCCCATCGGTCCCCCCTTTCTTCAAGTCGAATGGTTGGGCGTGGCCGTCGTACTATGGTCATCGCGCTCCTGCATTGCCCCTAGCCTGGAACACTACTCAACATGGCGCGGTGCGGTGCGGTTTCAGACAGGCGGCCCTACAGTAGTGTTCCACTTGTTGCGTCGACGGACAAGATTGCAGCAACGCGGTCGGCGATCGCGCGGGCCATTCTGGGCGGAACTGCCTCTCCTATCTGACGACTGACTGAAGTGTAGGAACCGACAAAATTAAAGTCTGATGGAAAGCTCTGAATAGCTGCTGCCTCGCGCGGTGTGATCGGTCGATGCTCGTCCGGATGGAGATAACGCCCTTTTTCCGGCTTAAAGAATTCGGTCCTAATTGTAGGTGCAGGGCGATCCCAAAACAGTCTGCCGAACACATCGGTGGTTCCCGTCGCTTTCCGCAACCAGCATGGCGGCGTTAGATCCGGACGCTCGCGCATGAGATCAAAACGGTTACCACCGGGAGGGATCACGCGGTAACGTGCCAAGGAGAGTTCAGTCACCCTCCTGGCGACATGCCAGTTACGGCCTGAAGGTTTCTTCGACAGTCGTCCTATGGCTTGCCTCACAGTAGCACGCTGGCTAGTAGGAGAAGGTAAAGAAAGGGTCTCGATATTGTTGGAAGCGATCATGATCGCCCGCTTCCTATGTTGAGGGACTCCGAAGGAATATGCGTCTAAGATATCTTCCACATGGTTATAGCCAAGGCCTTCGATATGCTTGACAAACGCATCAAACTCCGGAGAAGTCAAAAACAAAGGTATATTCTCTGTGACTATTATCCTCGGACGCAGCAGTTCTATCGCTTCAGAATAAGCTTTCCACAGATGGTTCAGTTTTTGATGCTGGATTCTTCTCCGGGTACCACGAGACATTCTGCCAAGTGTGGAATAACCCTGACAAGGTGGGCATCCTACAATCACATCAACTCCATCGACGAGTGCGGAGAAGGGATCATTTGGATCGTGCCGAAGGTGAGGCTTCGGGATTGCGTCGACCATGGCGCCTTTCAGCCGCTCAACAAACAATTCAATTCCTATGTCAAGAGCTGGTGCTTCGAGGTTCCGTGTATAGGTTGCAACTGGGTCTTTGAGGATATCAACACCCAACAACGGCGTGAATCCGGCGCTTCGAAATCCTGAGCTCATACCGCCGCAGCCGCAGAACAAGTCGACGAATGTTGGTTCGCTAGCGTTACGCATCAGTGCTCTCTTGAGGAGGCGAGCAAGGCGACTTTGACCCTATCTACGCAAGCTTCCGTGTCGTTTACTATTTCGTTCTCCCAGAATCGCAAGACAGTCCAGCCATCTGCCCTCAACTGACGGTTCACCTCTTCATCTCTGGCAATGTTCCGTTCAATTTTGGGAATCCAAAAGTCCCTATTTTTCTTAAATGCTTCTTTGCCACCGTCCTGCCAACCATAGCCGTGCCAAAAGTGGCTGTCGCAAAAGACAACCACGCGTGGCCCGAGAAAGACAAAGTCCGGCTTGCCTTGCAGCTTACCCTGCTTGCGGTAACGCAATCCTGCCTGCCACATCGCCGATCCGAGTTTTCGTTCAAGCGCGGTGTCTCTCCCGCGGATCCGAGACATATAGCGGGAGACGACAATCGTGGGCCGCGTCCTGTAAGAGCGCTTGTCAGCAGTCACGGCCCGCAATATACCGAGTGGCTAGGGGACTGACAAGGCTCCGCCTGTGTCAGTTGCCGGCAACTCCGGGCAAGGGCCGATGCGACGACCTCGCCGGTCCCGAGGGATGTGTCGGGCATGTGGGCTGCCACGCGGAAGAATTTTCTGGTCAGCCGTTGACACCCCAGCCGAGGGCCTCTGCCGACGCTAGGGCAGCGTGAACTCCTTTGCAGCTGGCTTGCTAAATGCAGAGCAACATGCGACAGGCGCTAGACGATGCGGGGTGGACTGGCGCTGGCGTAGTGCTTTGCGGCTAAGGATCCACGACGAGTTCGAGGATGTACGCGCCTTTCGTCGGACCGTCTTGGGCGGCAAGGTTATCGGGTCTGTCTCGTTGCTGATTCGTTTTGCGCTGGCCGAGGCCGTGAGCGCAGCCGACACCAACAAGAACGAGAAGCTGGCGAAGGTGGGTCAAGGAGGGCGGCTGAAGTTAGGTGCCGCTTAGTGTTTGCGCGGGCCGCGTCCGTGTGGTACACGGTGTGGTGCTGAGGCCGAAATAGATGGCTTCGACTGGTTTAGTGCTATAGACGCATGCACGTATGCGGCAAGAAGACGTCCTTCCTCAGCGGCGCCCGTTCGCACCTTCGGGCCGCCCATGCCAACGAGGGCGGCTTTGTGAATCTGGCCGTTTAGGTGGTGCGGGATGGGCGCCGTTGGCCTATTATCGCGTAACAACAAGAAAGCCCCAACGCGCAATCGGGACAAGGTGGGGTTGGATGTGGTAAATCCGATAGAATCCAGCGATACAACAGAAGTACGAGGCATGACCATGCCGCTTACCGGTGTCGTGCTGGCGGGAGGTAAGAGCCGCCGGCTGGGACGCAACAAGCTCGTCGAGCCGTTTCAGGGCGGACCGCTCATCGCCCGTGTGATCGAGCGGCTGCGGCCGGTCTGCGGCGAGATCGTGGTCGTGGGCGCCGAGGCCGGCGGAGCGGACGCCTTGCCCCTTCCCGTTGACGCGCGCACCGCCTTCGACCTCTACCCAGGTAAGGGCTCGCTCGGCGGCATTTACTCCGGCTTGGCCAAGGCAACGAACCGCTGGTCGCTCGTCGTGGCCGGAGACATGCCCTTCCTCAACGCCGGACTCATCGACTACATGGCGGGCCTCGCCGACGGCCATGACGCCGTGGTACCCCGCGTGGAGGGGCGGCCCGAGCCGACGCACGCCCTCTACGCGAAGGAATGCCTCACACCGATCCACGGCCGCCTCGAACGCGATGAACTGAAGATCGCCCGCTTCTTCGAGGACGTGCGCGTGCGATTCGTCGAGGAACCGGACGTCCGGCGCTTCGACCCCGATCTGCTCAGCTTCTTCAACGTGAACACGCAGGACGACCTCGACCGGGCAGCGGCGCTCGCCGCGGAGCGTGAGTAGCGTGGCCGCCCCCGCCATCGCATGCAGCGTCGAGCTTTATGGTGTGGCCCGGCTCGCCGCCGGAACGGGCGAGGTCGCGCTGTCGCTCCGGCCCGGCGCCACGTTGCGCGACGCGCTGGCGGCGCTGGCTCGGGAGCGACCCGCCCTCGTGGGCAAGGTTGTGGACGAGACGGACGGACGGCTGCTCGAAGGCTACACGCTCAACCTGAACGGGGTCGCGTTCGTCGCCGACCTCGGCGCACCGGTAGAGGAGGGCGACGCCGTGCTCGTGCTCTCCGCCGAGGCGGGAGGCTAGCCGTGCACGGCTACTTCGGACGGGCGCTGATCGTCGATCTCTCCACGGGCACCGGACGGTACGAAACCCTGCTCGACGACATCTTGGAGCGGTTCATCGGCGGGGTCGGCCTCGGCGCGTATCTGCTCTACCTCCACTGCCCTCCGGGAGCCGACCCGTTGGGCGCGGACAACCCGCTGATTCTGGTGGCGAGCCCGCTCACCGGCTCGCGCCTCACCACCACCAGCAAGTTCGCCATCGTCACCAAGTCGCCGCTCACCGGCTTCATCGGCGACTCCCTCTCTTCGAGCCACATCGCCCTCGAGCTCAAGCGCTTGGGCGCCGACGCGGTGGTCATCCAGGGCCGCGCACCGGCGTGGTCGGTCCTCGTGATCGACGATGGCGACGTCCGGCTCGAACCGGCGGACGACCTGCTGGGGCTGACCACCTCTCAGACGGAGGCAGCAGTCAAGGAGCGGCTGGGCCGCGTCCGCGTCGCCTGCATCGGCCCCGCGGGCGAGAACCTCGTCCGCTACGCCTCCATCGCCAACGACGGGGGGCGTCAGGCGGGCCGCACCGGTCCAGGTGCGGTAATGGGCTCGAAGCGGCTCAAGGCCATCGCTGTCCACGGCACGCAATCCGTGGAGATCGCGGACGAGCCGACCCTAAACGACTACGCCCGCGCCCTGAGCCGGGCGAGTCTGGGCCCAGCCACGGAGAAGTACCGCGTCCTGGGCACCATGGGCAACGTCGCGGCCTTCAATCGACTCGGGGTGCTGCCGACGCGCAACTTCCGCCAGTCCACATTCGACGGCGCCGAGGCGGTCACCGGCGAGTCGCTGCGGGCCTCGCACACCGTCAAAGATGCTCACTGCGCCAACTGTACCATCGGCTGTGAGAAAGTCCTCGCCGTCTTGGACGACGGCAGAGAGAAGGGCGGCGCGACGAGCGCGCGCATGGAGTACGAGAGCCTTTACGCCCTAGGGCCACTGGTGGGCGTAGCCGACCCCGACGCGGTCGTCCGCGCCGCCCACGCCTGCGACGAGCTTGGCATGGACACCATCAGCGCGGGAGCCTCGATCGCGTGGGCGATGGAATGCTCCGAGCGGGGTGTACTCGGCGATCCGCTGGCGTTCGGGGACGGCGACGCCGTCCTCGGCCTGATCGAGGCCATCGGCGCGCGATCGGGCATCGGCGATTTGCTCGCCGGCGGGGTGCGGCGGGCCGCCGAGCAGGTCGGCGGCGGGTCGGAGGCGTGGGCGATGCATGTGAAGAGCCTCGAAATGCCGGGCTACGAGCCGCGCGGCCTGAAGACGCTGGCCCTGGGGCTGGCGGTAAACGCGCGGGGCGCCTGCCACAACCGTTCATCGGCCTACGAGGCCGACTTCTCCGCCGAGGTCGACCGCCTGCGTGCCGACGAACGACGTGGCGGGATCGCGGCCCGTAGCGAGGACTACGCCGCCGTTCTCGATTCGATGATCTGGTGCAAGTTCCTCCGCAAGGCGTTCGGCGACTTCTGGGCGGAGTCCGCTCAAGCCTACGAATGGATCACCGGCCGGGCCGCCTCCCCTGAGGGCCTGCGCCTCGCCGGCGAGCGCATCTGCACCCTCAAGAAGCTGTTCAACGTCCGCGAGGGTTGGACGAGGGCAGACGACGCCCTGCCGCCGCGCGTGCTGGAGGAACCGCTGTCCTCCGGCGTCGGCAGGGGGGTCGCACTGACCCGCAACGAGCTCGACGCCATGATCGCCTCCTACTACGAGGCCCGCGGCTGGACACCCGACGGCATGGTCCCCGCCGAGAAGATCGACGCGCTGGCGCTCGGCGACGTCGTGGGGACGGAGGCTGTCGCTCCCCGCGACCGGTGACGCCGCCGCCACCGGTACGATATCTGTGACAGTCGGTACAATATCTGTGACAGCGCGTCGTTCACCGAGCGACGTGTCCGGGACGCGCGTAGGCACATTCCTTTGATGGAGACCAATGAACCAACGTGAGCTTCGGCGGCGGCTCGTGGAGCGGTTCCCTCGGGAACGCCGGTACTTGCTGCCCGCGCTGCACTACATCCACGACGAGTTCGGCTACCTCCCCGAACACGCGCTTCAGACCGCGGGGTGGCATCTGCGCGTCCCGGCGAGCGAGGTCTACGGCGCGGCGACGAGCTACACCGAGCTGCGCGTCGAGGCCCCCGCGGAGCACACCGTCCGCATCTGCACCGGCCTCTCCTGCCTGCTCAACGGGGCGCGCGGCGTCTTGGAGGCGGCGCGCGAGGCCGCCGCCGCGGTCGACGCGACGGCGGTCGAGGAGCGGGCGTGCGCCTTTCTCTGCGCCGCCGCTCCTGTGGTAGAGATCGACCACGAAAACCAGGGCCGCGCCAGCACCGAGAGCGTACGCGCTGCGGTGGCCGCTTCCGCGGGGACGGCGTCCTAGACCCGTGACAGTACCCCTGAAATCCATGCGGGAGGCCGCGGTCGGGCGCGAGGCGGCGCGCGCCGTCGGCAGGACGGTGCTGAAAGTCCAGGACTCGCACTATGACCGTGCCGTCGGCAGCGGCGCGGTGCTAGAAGCGGCGAGGCGCGCCGCCGATCCCAAGGCCGTCGACGTGGTGGCCGTCGGGAGCGACGGTGCCCACGATCTGTCACCGCGCGTCAGCATCGAGCGCCCCGACGGCGCAATCATCCGGCTCGACCGGGTCACGCCGGGGCGGGCAGCGCGCGCGGCCGCCGAACCACTGTCCGCCGCGGGCAGCGAGGCCGACTACGGAGACTTTTGGACGGCGCAACGGCGCCTCTTGCTCGCCAACACCGGCGAGGCTGATCCCGAAAGCCTCGACGCCTACCTCGCCGGCGGCGGCTACGGCGGACTGGAACGAGCTCTCTCGATGACGCCGGATCAGGTCATCGACGAGGTCTTGCGCGCTGGCCTGCTGGGCCGCGGTGGGGCCTACTTCCCCGCGGGCCGCAAGTGGCAGAGCGCGCGGGCGGCGCCCGGCGGCGTCCGCTATGTCGTGGTGAACGCCGAGGAAGGCGAGCCGGGCGTCTACAAAGACCGGCACATCATGGAGGGCGACCCGCACCGGCTTATCGAGGGGCTGCTCATCGCGGGCTACGCCTCCGGCGCGTCGAAGGGGTATATCTATATCAACGCCGAGGCGCGGCTCTCGGAGCGCCGCGTCCGGCTGGCCGTCGAGCAGGCCCGCGCCGCGGGACTCGTGGGCTCGGACATCCTCGGCTCCGCGTTCGAATTCGAGATCGAGGTCCGGCGCGGCGCCGGCGGCTACGTCTGCGGCGAGGAGACGACGCTCCTCAACACCATCGAGGGTCAGCGCCGCGCCCCGAGGCTGCGGCCGCCCTTCCCCACCGAGTACGGCCTCTTCGCCATGCCCACCGTCATCAATAACGTCGAGACGCTGTGCAACGCGGCCGTCGTCCTAACGGACGGGGCCGAGGCCTACGCCGAGATCGGCGAGGGGGCCAGCGGGACCAAGCTCATCTCCCTGAGCGGCGCGGTGCGGCGTCCAGGCCTGGTCGAAGTCCCCATGGGTACGACGCTGCGGACCATCGTCTACGACATCGGCGGCGGAGCGCGTGACGGCGGGCGCGTCGCCGGCGTCGTCGCGGGCGGCCCCAGCGGTGGGCTGCTCCCCGAACCGATGCTCGACGAGCCGATCCGTGCCGGCCTGTTGCACCCGTCTGGGGCCGTGCTCGGTGCGGGGGGAATCGTCGTGCTCGACGGCTCGATGCCGACGCTTGATATCGTGCGCGAGCTCGCTTCCTACAACGCCGCCGAGTCGTGCGGCAAGTGCACACCTTGCCGCGAGGGCGCACCCCTTATGGTCGAAATCCTGGACCGCATGGCCCCGCGAGGCTCGGCCGCCGACGCCGACGAGCTGCGCGAGCTGGCGCACGTCGTCGCTTCGGCGTCGCTGTGCGGCCTTGGCCAGATGGCGGGCGGCCCCATCGTCAGCGCACTCGACCTGTTCGCCCCCGACCTCCTAGACGAGGGCTAGTTCACAGGCTTGCAGCGAGCGGCTAGAGTGGGCTGCCTAAGCTAGCGGAAAGTAGGTTCGACCCCGCCATGCCACGCCTCACCATCGACGGTGCCCGGGTGACCATCGCCGATGGGGCGTCGGTGCTCGACGCGGTTAATGCCTCGGGGACCTACCTGCCGCAGCTCTGCAAAGATCCCGACATGGGCGCCATCGGCGCCTGCCGTACCTGTCTCGTCGAGGTGGAGGGGCAGCGCGGCTTTCCCGCCTCGTGCTCGCTTCCGGCGGCGGAGGGCATGTCGGTGCGCACCGACACCGAGGCGGCGCAAAGCCTCCGTAAGGGCGTCCTTGAACTCACGTTGGGGATGCTGAAAGGATCGGCGGAGGGGAAGGACTACGAGGCGCTATCTACCGCCTCCCGCCATCACGGCGTCGACGCGGCGCGTTATGAGCCAAGGCCCCGGCAGACCGTGGACACGAGCAGCCCGTTCTTCTCGATCGCGATGGATGATTGCATCATGTGCGGGCGCTGCGCCAAGGGCTGCGGCCCCGGCCTGCAGTTCATCGGGGCCATCGACGTACTTGGCGCGGGGCGGGAGTCCCGCATCGGGACCTTCATGGACCAACCGCTGCGCGAGTCCATCTGCACCTCATGCGGCACGTGCCTTTCCGTTTGCCCCACCGGGGCCATCAAGAAGAAGGGGCCGACGCTTCCCGTGGCGACCAGCACCTCGACCACGTGCCCGTACTGCGGCGTCGGCTGCGGCGTCTCGCTCCAAGTGAGCGCAGAGGGCGAGATACTCGAAGTCCTCGACGATCCTGAGAACCCATCGAGCGTCGGCATGCTCTGCGTGAAGGGCCGGTTCGGGACGACGTTCGTCAACTCCCCCGACCGGCTGACGTCGCCGCTCATCAAGGAGAACGGCGCGTTCCGCGAGGCGTCGTGGGACGAGGCGCTCGACCTCGTTGCCGAGAAGCTGGTCGAGCACCGGGGCGCGTTCGCCACGCTCTGCTCCGCCAAGGCAACGAACGAGGACGGCTACGTCCAGCAGAAGTTCGCTCGCCTGCTCATGCAGACCAACAACATCGATCACTGCACGCGCCTATGCCACGCCCCTTCCGTGGAGGCGATGATCGCCGCCGTCGGCAGCGGGGCCACCTCGAACTCGTATATCGACTACGAGAACGCAGGCTGCCTCGTCATCGCCGGCTCCGACGCCGCCTCGAACCACCCGGTCGTCGCGTCGCGCATGCGGCGGGCCATCGTCGAGCGAGGCGCCAAGCTTGTGGTCATTAACCCCAAGCGCACCGAATTGTGCGACTACGCCGACGTGTGGCTGCGGCCCCATCCCGGCTCCGACGTGGCCCTGCTGAACGCGATGGCGAAGGTCATCCTCGACGAGGGGCTACACGCCCCCACGTTCATCGAGGAGCGCACCGAGGGCTTCGAGGAATGGCGCGCCGTCGTCGACCGCTACACGCCCGAGGAGGCGGAGCGGATCACCGGCTGCCCCGCGGATGACATCCGCGCCGCGGCTCGCCTCTACGCCAAGCCGCCCTTCAGCGGCTCCTGCCTCGTGTGGGGTATGGGGATGACCCAGCACACCAGCGGGACGTCCAACTGCCACAGCCTGCTCAACCTCTCCTTCCTGACAGGGCAGATTGGTAAGCGGGGGGCGGGCATCTCGCCGCTGCGGGGGCAGAACAACGTCCAGGGCTGCGGCGATTCGGGCTGCCTTCCCGACAAGCTGCCCGGCTACCAGGACGTGGCGGGGAACGCCGTCCGCTTTGGCGACGCGTGGGGCCATCCCATCCCCGCCAAGCCCGGGATGGTGGTGACCGACTTCGTGGAGGAGGCGCACAAGGGGACGATCAAGGCCATCTACGTCACCGGCGAGAATCCCTTGCTGAGCGAGCCCGACCTGCATCATGCCGAGGCCGCCTTCCGCAACCTCGACTTCCTCGTGGTGCAAGACCTCTTCCTACACGAGACGGCGCAGATCGCCGACGTCGTGCTCCCCGCCGCGAGCTTCGCCGAAAAGGACGGCACCTTCACCAACAGCGAGCGCCGCGTCCAGCGCGTCCGTAAGGCGGTCGAACCGGTGGGCGACAGCCGGCCCGATTGGGAGATCGTGTGCGACCTGGCGCGGCGGGTCAGCCGCCGGTTAGGGCTGCCGTTGGAGGGCCAGTTCTCCTACACGCACCCGTCGGAGATCATGGACGAAATGTCGGCACTGACCCCGATCCTGCGAGGTATCTCCTTCGAACGGCTGGACCGCGAGGGTGGCATTCAGTGGCCCTGCCCCGGTTCCGGCCACCCCGGCACGCCGTTCCTCTACGAGGATGCCTTCCCCCGCGGGCGTGCCAAGTTCACCGGCTTTGATCAGCAGGCCTTGGCGGCGGAGCTGCCCAATAAGCGCTTCCCGCTGATACTGAACACGGGTCGTATCCTCTATCACTGGCATGGAGGAACGATGACGCGCCGCGCGCCGGGGCTCCTCGCCCGCGCGCCGGAACTGTACGTCTCGATCCATCCCGAAGACGCCCGGAGGGCCGGCGTGGCCGACGGTCAATGGGTGCGAGCGCGCTCCCGCCGCGGCGACCTCGAAGGCCGCGCCGAGGTAACGGAAATGGTGAAGGAGGGGGAGGTCTTCGTGCCGTTCGTGAAACTCCGCGAGCACGCCGCGAACTTCCTCACCAACGCCGCCTTCGACCCCGACTCCAAGATACCGGAATACAAGGTCTGCGCCGTCCGCATCGACCCTGCCGAGGAGCCGTCCACCCCGGCGACCGCTCCCTAGGGAGCAAACGAAAGGGCCAAGACGGCATACCGTCCTGGCCCTTCCTTGCCCTACACGGCACGCCTGGCTAGAGCGCCGCTTCGTCCTTCTCGCCGGTGCGCACGCGCATGGCGCCGGTGACGGGCAAGACGAAGATCTTGCCGTCGCCCACGTTCCCCGTGCTGGCGTACTCGTTGATGATGTCGATCACCTGTTGGGTGTCCGAGTCCTTGACGACGATTTCGAGCTTCGACTTGGGCAGCATGTCGATGGTGATGTTGATGCCGCCCCGGCCCACGTGCTGGACGCCCTTCTGGACGCCGCGCCCGCGGACGTCTACGACGTTGAGACCGATGAACCCGGCCTGCGCCAGCGCCTCGGTCACGAGGCCGACACGCTCGGGCCGGATGATTGCTTCGACCTTGTTCACTGTATTCCTCCCTTAGGCGCGGGGCTTCGCCGGCGGACCCGGAGCAGGGCGCTCCGGTCCGTCGGCCTTATGCCCATCTTAGAAGCCTGGGTACGCCTCTTCCCCGTGCTCCGCTACGTCGAGCCCCTGCTCCTCCGTATGCGTATCGACCCGTAGGCCAATCGTATATTTCAGCGCCAAGAGGATGATAGAGGTGAGGACGAAGCTCCAGCCCCACGTGACCAGAATGCTGACGATCTGCTTGTAGATGATCTCTCCCCGGCCTACCTCCAAGGCGTAGACGCCCATCGTGCCCATGCCCGCGAAGAGGCCCGTGGCCAGGGCGCCCCAAGTCCCGCCGATGCCGTGCACCGCAAAGACATCGAGCGCGTCGTCGACGTTGAACTTGTTGCGGATCACCAACACCGTGGCGAAGCAGAAGAGCCCCGCGCCCGCGCCAATGAGGATCGCGGCGGGGACGCCGACGAATCCCGCCGCGGGGGTGATCGCGACCAGGCCGGCCACCGCGCCGGAGGCGGCGCCGATGGCGCTGTATTTACCCGACGTGATGTGCGACAGAAGCATCCAGGTTACCGCGCCCGCGGCCGCCGCGGTGTTGGTGACCACGAAGGCCATCGTCGCTGCGCTGCCTTCGCCCGCCGCTAGAGCGCTGCCCGCGTTGAATCCGAACCAGCCGAACCACAGAAGTCCCGCGCCCAGCATCACGAACGGCACGTTGTGCGAGTCCATCGGCTCTTCGCCGTGCCGCAGGCGCTTGCCGATGATGATCGCCGCCGCGAGGGCCGCGATGCCCGAGTTCATGTGGACCACGGCGCCGCCCGCGAAGTCGAGGACGCCCCAGCCGCCGAGCCAGCCTCCGCCCCAGACCCAGTGCGCCATCGGCACGTAGACGATCGTTACCCACAGAATCGTGAAGAGCGCGTAGGCGCTGAACTTCATCCGTTCCGCGAACGCGCCGGTGATCAGCGCCGGGGTGATGATCGCGAACATGCCTTGGAAGACGGCGAAGAGGGCGTGCGGTATCGTCTGGCCATCGAGCGGTTCGAGGAACGAGACGTCCCTGAACGCGAAGTAGTCGAAGTTGCCGATGAAGCTGCCCTGGTCCGGTCCGAAGGCCAGCGTGTAGCCCCAGACCACCCAGACGACGCCCACCAGCCCCATCGCCATGAAACTGTGCATGATCACGCCCACGACGCTCTTCCGCCGCACGAGGCCGCCATAGAAGAACGCGAGTCCCGGCGTCATCAAGAGCACCAGCGCGGACGCCAGCAGAATAAATGCGGTGTCGCCACTATCGATCATGAAGATCCTCCTTCCTGCTCCGGTCTGCGGGGCATCATATGAACGCTGAGTTACCGCTTGATTTCGGAATCATTACAGCCGTGTTAACGAACATAAGACAGGGCGCCCGCTCCTTCGCGCCGTTACCATAACGCCCACTACTCAGGGAGGTGCGGGATGGACCGGTACGAGGCGATGGAGAAACGGCGGGCCGAGGTGCTCGCGATGCTCCACCCCGATGGCAGCGAGCCGCTCGGCGGATCGGGAGGCAGTGCAGGGGGCGAATTGGCGCCCGACGTTTCCGACATGATGCTCACCGTGATCCAAGGCGGCGTCTACGGCCGGCCCCAGCTCGACATCAAGACGCGGGCCATCTGCACCGTCGCGGCCCTCGTGGCCACCAACGGCGGGCGCTACCTCGAAAATTGGATCGGGAACGCGCTGAACGTGGGGTGGCGGAAGGAGGAGATCGTCGAGGTCATCTCGCAGCTTGCCTTCTATTGCGGCGTCCCCTACAGCGTGAACGCCTACGGCGCGGCGAAGGCGGTCTTCGACGCGCGCGGCCTGTAGTGCGCCCGCCTCCCGTCTGCTTGACACCTTCTTAAGGGCCTGCCTATGCTCGCTCGAAGACTCGTTTCAGCGAAAGACGCCGCCGGTTTCCAGAGGGGGAGGTTCCGATGTCCTACGATCTCGTGATCAAGAACGGCATGGTGATCGACGGCTCCGGGATGCCCCGCCACCGCGCCGATATTGCCATCAAGGACGGCAAGATCGTCGAGAAGGGCCGCATCTCACCCAACGGGGCCAAAGTCATCGACGCCGAGGGCCGCTTCGTGGCCCCCGGCTTCATCGACGTCCATACCCATTACGACGCGCAGGTGCTCTGGGACCCCCTCGTCACCTG
The DNA here is from genome assembly GCA_965219875.1 of Dehalococcoidia bacterium. Taxonomy (GTDB): domain Bacteria; phylum Chloroflexota; class Dehalococcoidia; order SHYB01; family SHYB01; genus DAOUKH01. The sequence goes on from CBDCOW010000005.1 coordinate 55,446, forward strand.
CTCGCCCTGGCACGGGGTCACCACCGTGGTCATGGGCAACTGCGGCTTCACCCTCGCGCCGTGCAACCCAAGCGACCGGGACTACATAACGCGGATGTTCGCCAAGGTCGAGGGCATGAACATCGACGCGCTCACCGCCGGCGTCGACTGGCGTTGGCGCTCCTTCCCCGAGTACCTCGACGTCGTCGACGCGCTTCCCAAGGGCATCAACATCGGCGCGATGGTCGGGCACTCGGCCCTCCGCCGCTTCGTGCTGGGTCCGGACGCCGACCAGCGGCCCAGCTCCGGCGCCGAGATCGAGGAGATGAAGGGCATCACGCACGACGCGATGCGCCACGGCGCGTTCGGCTTCACGACCTCCCTCTCGCCTACGCACTACGGCTGGGAGGGCGAGCCGGTGCCCAGCCGCCTCGCCACGCATGAGGAAGTCATCGAGCTTGGATCGGTGCTGCGCGACTACCGCGTCGGCAGCATCGAGATCATCACCGAGACGGCAGTGATGGGCGAAGACAAGTTCAGCGAGGCCGATCAGGAGCTGATGACCGCGCTCTCGCTCGAGAGCGGCCGCCCTGTCAACTGGAACGAACTATCGCACACCTGGGACCGGCCCACGGCGTGGCGCGCGCAGATCGAGTACATGGAGCGGGCCGCGCAGGAGGGTGCGCAGGTCTACGCCGTGGCGCGGATGCAGCGCCTCGACGCCTATTTCAACCTCAAGTCCACCGCCGGCTTCGAGCGCTACTTCCCGGAGTGGAAGGAGATGCTCTCCCAGACGGACGAGCGCAAGAAGGCGCTGATCGCCGACCCCGCCGCGCGCGCCAAGCTCAAGGATGAGTACGACGCAGTCGAGCCCAAGCTGCCCTGGTTCCGGCGTCTAGGCAACATCGCCCTCATTCGCAGCGCGACCGGGAAGTACGCCGAGCACGAGGGCAAGCTCCTCGCCGAGATCGCCCGCAACGGCGACCACCTCGCCGACGTACTGCTCGACGTCTCGCTGGCCGAGGACCTCGACACCGAATGGGCCTACATCGGCGTACGCAACGGTGACTTGAAGGCCGTCGAGGAGATATTGAACAGCCGGTTCGCCCTCGCGGGCATCTCCGACGCCGGGGCTCACACCGACCGCCTCAGCGGGAGCTACTACTCCAGCTTCATCCTGAGTCACTGGGTCCGCGATCAGGGCATTCTCGCCCTCGAAGAGGCGGTGCGCCGTCTGACGTTCATGCCGGCCTCGCTCTACGGGATCAGCGACAAGGGTCTGCTGCGCGAGGGCATGGCGGCCGACGTTGTGGTCTTCGACCTCGACCGGCTGAAGTGGCTGCCCACGGAGCGCTTCGACGACTTCCCCGGCGGCCAGAGCCGTCTGGGAAACCGCGCCGAGGGCTACGACCACCTCATCGTCGGCGGCGAGCCTGTGTTCGAGGATGGGCGGCACACCGGTGCACTGCCCGGCAAGCTCGTGCGCAGCAACGCCTACCGCTACGAAGGCTAACCCACCCCAGTCGTTGTTTGACCCGCGGTTTTGAACCGCCTATAATGTGGCGGCGTTGTAAGGACTAGCGCCGCTTCCGTTGGCGGCGCGCCGATGGCGGCGAACTCCGCTAGCAAGGACGGACCGGCCCCAGGCCCGAGTGGCGCAACCGGTAGCGCACCCGACTTGTAATCGGGCGGTTGGAGGTTCGAGTCCTCTCTCGGGCTCCAAGCCCCGGCTGCGGAGAGCAGACCTTTACGGTCTCCCAGACACTCGATATAATCTCATATTGGCGTCGGCGTCGAATGCCGCAAATCACACGGATGAAAAGCGCGCGCCACCCTCTTGCAGGGGTGGGTGAGTGGTTAAAACCGCCAGACTGTAAATCTGGTGCCAAACGGCTTCGCAGGTTCGAATCCTGCCCCCTGCACCAGGCGAAACGGAGCGCGCGAGAGCAAATAGAGGACAGCGTAAACCAACGGGACCACCGGGCGCAGGCCCGCGAGATCATACGCCCAGATAGCTCAGGTGGTAGAGCACGTTCTTGGTAAGAACGAGGTCACCAGTTCGAGTCTGGTTCTGGGCTCCACCAAGAAGGAGACATTGCCTTGGCCAAGCAGAAGTTCGAAAGAACTAAGCCTCACGTAAACGTCGGGACCATCGGTCACATCGATCATGGGAAGACATCCCTCACCAGCGCCATCACCAAAGTGTTGGAGCTCAAGGGCCAGGCCAAGATGAAGTCCTACGCCGACATCGCCAAGGGCGGCGTCGTTCGGGACGCCTCGAAGATCCTGACCGTCGCCATCGCCCACGTGGAATACGAGACGGACAACCGCCACTACGCCCACGTCGATTGCCCCGGCCACGCCGACTACATCAAGAACATGATCACCGGCGCGGCCCAGATGGACGGCGCCATCCTCGTCGTCAGCGCCCCCGACGGCCCCATGCCGCAGACCCGCGAGCACATCCTCCTCGCCCGCCAGGTCCAGGTGCCCAACATCGTCGTCTTCCTCAACAAGGTTGACCTGATGGACGACGAAGAGCTCCTCCAACTCGTCGAGCTCGAAGTTCGCGAGCTCCTCAGCAAGTACGATTTTCCCGGCGAGGACATTCCCTTCGTGCGCGGCAGTGCTCTCAAGACGCTCGGAAGCGCTAGCACCGACCCTGACGCCGAGGAGTACAAGGCGATCCACGAGCTCATGGACGCGGTGGACAATTACATCCCCATGCCCGACCGGCCCAAGGACCGGCCCTTCCTCATGCCCGTTGAGGACGTATTCGGCATCAAGGGCCGCGGCACCGTGGTGACCGGCCGCGTCGAGCGCGGCACTATCAAGGTCGGCAGCGAAGTCGAGATCGTGGGCTTCGGTACGACCCGCAAGACCACGGTGACCGGCGTGGAGATGTTCCACAAGTCCATGGATGAGGGCGAGGCCGGCGATGCCGTCGGCACGCTCCTGCGCGGCGTCGAGCGCGACGACGTGGAGCGGGGCCAGGTGCTCGCCGCTCCGGGCTCGATCAAGCCGCACACCCAGGCCAAGGCCGAGGTGTACGTGCTGAGCAAGGACGAGGGCGGACGCCATACCCCGTTCTTCACCGGTTACAAGCCGCAGTTCTTCATCCGCACCATGGATGTCACCGGCCAAATTAAGCTCCCCGACGGCGTCGAGATGGTCATGCCCGGCGACAACATCACCATGGACGTGAGCCTGATCACCCCCGTGGCGATGGAGGAGGGCCTGCGCTTCGCCATTCGCGAGGGCGGCAGGACCGTCGCCGCCGGCGTATTCACCCAGGTGGAGCAGGGCTAACCGTCATGGCCAAGAAGGGCGACAACCGCATCGGCGTTACCATGGCGTGCACGGACTGCCGTGAGCGCACCTACTTGACGGAAAAGAACCGGCGCAGCGACCCCAGCCGGATCGAGCTGAACAAGTTCTGCCCGCGCTGCCGAAAACACGTGCTGCATAGAGAGGTGCGTTAGCTCGTGGCTACCCGCCGCACCGCCACCGGCCGCCCCGTCTTAGGGAGGCAGCCCCGGTTCCGCGGAGGCTTCATCGGAGAAGTCATCTCGGAACTGCGGAAAGTCGTCTGGCCCAGCCAGGAAGAGGCGACACGGCTCACCGTGATGGTGCTCGTGATCTCGATCTCGATCGGGATCGCCCTCGGCGTGATCGACTTCGGCTTCTCGAACCTCATCCAATTGATTCTGTAGACACTCCTATCCGTAGCCAAAACGCAGCCGGAAAAGAGAACGCCGTGGTAGACCAACAGACCGAAACGGGATCGCGCTGGTACGTAATCCACACCTACTCGGGTTACGAAGACCGGGTCAAGAAGAACCTTGATCAGCGCGTGCTGACCATGGACGTGAAGGAGAAGATCTTTCGCGTGGTCGTGCCCACGGAGGACGAGATCGAGATCCGGGACGGCCAGCGCCGCACCGTGGCGCGGAAGGTCTTCCCCGGCTACATCCTGGTGGAGATGGTGGTGGACGACGAGAGCTGGTACGTGGTGCGCAACACGCCCGGCGTCACCGGCTTCGTCGGCTCGGCCAACCGCCCCATCCCCCTCGAGGATGACGAGGTCAAGGGCATCCTGCGCCAGATGGAGGCCGAGGCCCCCCGCGTTCGCGTGGGCTACCAGGTCGGCCAGAGCGTGCGGGTGACCGACGGCCCGTTCTCCGAGTTCATCGGCGTCGTCGACGAGCTCGACGAGTCGAAGGGCAAGGTCAAGGTGCTGCTCTCGTTCTTCGGGCGGGAGACGCCGGTCGAGCTCGATTTTCTTCAGATAGAGAAACTGTAGGCCGGCAGCCGTCCGGCAAGAGACACACAAGGGAACCTCATGGCAAAGAAGGTCGCAGCCGTCGTCAAGGTCCAACTCTCCGGAGGGGCAGCCACGCCCGCGCCGCCGCTTGGGCCGGCCTTGGGCCAGCACGGCGCGAACATCATGCAGTTCGTGAAGGAATACAACGCCAAGACCGCCAACATGGCCGGTCAGGTGGTGCCGGCGGAGATCACCATCTTCGAGGACCGCTCCTTCACCTTTATCACCAAGACCTCGCCTGCCGCCGACCTGCTCAAGAAGGCCGCGGGAGTCGAGAAGGGCAGCGGTGACACGCCCCGCGAGAAGGCTGGTGTCATCAGCCGGGACAAGGTCCGCGAAATCGCGGAGCTCAAAATGAAAGACCTCAACGCTGCCGACGTCGACGGCGCCATGCGCATCATCGAAGGCACCGCGCGCTCCATGGGCCTCGACGTCGTTTAGTCCAAACCCCAATCACCGGAAGAGATACACGGCAAAGTCATGGCGAAGCACGGAAAGAAATACCAAGAAGCCGTCAAGCTCGTAGAGGCTGACCGGCGTTACCAACCCGACGAGGCCATCGGCCTCGCCAAGAAGGCGTCCTACGTGGGCTTCGACGAGTCCGTCGAAATCCATCTGCGCATGGGGGCCGACCCCCGCCACGCCGACCAGCAGATCCGCGGCGTGGCCATGATGCCCAACGGGCTCGGCAAGCAGGTGCGCGTGCTCGTCTTCACTCAGGGCGAGGGCGTACGCGTCGCCCAAGACGCCGGCGCCGACGTGATCGGCGACGAGGAGACGATCAAGCGCATCGAAGGCGGCTGGGTCGACTTCGACGTCGCCATCGCCACCCAGGAGATGATGCCCAAGGTGGGTAAGCTCGGGCGCGTCCTCGGACGGCGCGGCCTCATGCCCAACCCCCGCGCCGGCACCGTGGTGCAGGAGGCCGACATCTCCCGGGCCATCGAGGAGGCCCGCAAGGGCCGCCAGGAGTTCCGCCTCGACCGCACCGGCGTCATTCACGCCATTTTCGGGAAGGTCAGCTTCGACGAGGACAAGCTGCAAGAGAACCTCGCCGCGCTGATGGAGGCGATCGTCGCGGCGAAGCCCACGGGGATCAAGGGCCAGTACATCCGCTCCGCCGCGATGACCACCGCGATGGGTCCGTCCATCAAACTCGACGTTTCCGCCGTCCAGAACCTGCGCACCAACTAACCCCCGCCTGAGCATCCACGGAGGCCTACCGCCCGAGACACCCAAGCCGCCATAGCCGAGCCCAAGCCGTAGACAGCGGGTCGCCATGCGTGTAAACCCCGCCGAGGCAGGAACGCTCACCCACGCTCGTCCTCTGTCCCCCGACAGTCCGCCGAGCCTGCGAGCCCTGCCCGTCCGCGAGCAGGGCTTTTCGATATCAACGAGCCCATCGAGGTACCCGATGCCAACCGAACGCAAGATCAAGCAAGTGGCCTACATCCAAGACCGGCTCTCCCGCTGCACCGTCGCCGTGACCACGCGGAACAACGGCATCAGCGTGGCGCAGGTCAACGAATTGCGAAGGAAGCTCCGCACCGCCTCCGTCGAATACCTGGTGGTGAAGAACAACCTCGCGGGCATCGCCGCCGACAACGCCGGCAAGCCGGGCCTCCGCGACATCCTGCAGGGCCCCACGGCCATCGCGTTCGGCTACGGTGAGGTCGTGGATCCCGCCAAGACGCTTCACGAGGAGATCAGGAGCGCCAGCCTACCCATTGAGATGCTCGGCGCCATCGTCGATGGTCAGACGCTCGACGCCGCCGCGGTGCGGGAGTTCGCCCTGCTGCCGCCCAGGCCGATCCTCATGTCGAAGGTGATGGGCGGCCTGCTCGGCCCGCTCTACGGCCTCTCCTACGCCCTGACCTATCACATTAGCGGCTTGGCCAGGGCCCTCGACGGCATACGCCAACAGATGGAAGCCGCCCAAGCGCCCGCCGCGGCCCCAGCGGCGCCGGAAGAAGCCCCCGCTTCGGACGAGAACGAATCAAGCGAGTAACCGGCGAACGGCCGGAAAAACGTACGGATACATTCCGCGCCTATCTGGCGCGCAGAAATAGGATATGGAGGAAAGCATGCCGGCGACGAAAGAGGACATTTTCGATGGTATCAAGGGCCTGTCCATCATGGACGTGTCCTGGCTCGTGAAGCAGCTTGAGGAGGAGTTCGGAGTCAGTGCCGCCATGCCGATGGCCGTCGCCGCCGCTCCCGCCGCCGAGGCCGCCGAGGTCGAAGAGGAGAAGACGGAGTTCGACGTCACTCTGAAGGAGATCGGCCCTAACAAGATCAACGTGATCAAGGCGGTCCGCGAGGTCACCAGCCTCGGTCTCAAGGAGGCGAAGGATCTCGTCGAGGCGGCGCCCAAGGCGGTGCAAGAGGCCGTGCCGAAGGAGACCGCCGACGAGACGAAGAAAAAGCTCGAAGCCGCGGGCGCGGTCGTCGAAGTCGCCTAGCGGCGGGCTTCCATGGCCCCCGGCCGGGCCGGGGGCGTGAGGTAGCGGTATGACTACCGGACGTCGGACCGTCGCTTTCACGCGCATGGACCAAGGCACGGCTGAGGACTATGCGCTGCTTCAGCGCGCCGCCGCCGAGGCCAACGAAGACCTCGTCGAAAAAGTCCTCTCCATGCTCGACCAACTGAAGAGCGTGCAGCGCGGCTACCGGGTGAACCGGTACGTCCACTCCCTCCAGTCGGCGACGCTGGCCTACGACGACGGCGCGGACGAGGAAACCATCGTCGCCGCGCTCCTCCACGACATCGGCGACAGCGTCGCCCCCGACAATCATTCGGCGCTGGCGGCCTCCGTGCTCCAGCCCTACGTGACGGAGAAGACGTGGTGGATCGTGCATCATCACGGCCTCTTCCAGGGCTATTACTTCTGGCATCACTATGGGATGGACCGCAACGCCCGCGAGGCCTACCGCGACCATCCGCACTATCAGGACTGCGTCGACTGGTGCGACAAGTACGACCAGCGCGCCTTCGACCCGGCGTTCCCGCCAAGGCCGCTGAGCTTCTTCGAACCGATGGTGCGGCGTATCTTCAGCCGTAAGCCGTGGGAGGTGTCGGGCCTCGAACTGAGCGGCCCGGGCGTCGTCCCAGCCGACTAAGGCCACCCCCCCACTTCACGTCGAAGAGTCCCGGGCGCGCGTTGGGGACAAGGCGTCGAGGCCGAAGGACAGCCCCTGGTCCTTTAGGCTCACGTGGGCATGGCCACCGATGATGACGTGGTCCAGAAGCTCGACGTTGAGTATTCCGCCGGCCTCGATGAGCTGCGCGGTCAGCTCCATGTCGGAGCGGCTGGGCGTGGGGTCGCCCGAGGGGTGATTATGGACGACGACCATCGCGGTCGCATTCTCCCGCACCGCGGGGCGGAACACCTCGCAGGCGCGCACCTTGGCGGTGTTGACCGTCCCCACGTAAACCTGGCGCACGGCGAGGACCTGGTTCTTCACGTCGAGCAGGACGGCGTAGAGGTGCTCCTGCCGCAGGTGGGCCACCTCGCTTGAAAGCAGATCGGCGATCGCCTGCGGCGTGTCGGCGATGACCCGGTCGGCGGCCCCAAGCGCCGCGAGGCGCCGGCCCAGCTCGAGTCCGGCGGCGACTTGGCAGTACTTGGCCCGGCTGAGCCCCTTCACCTCGGACACCTCGGCCAGAGTGGCGTCGGCCATGCCCCGCAGTCCTTCGAACTTGGCGAGCATGTGCTGCGCGATGCTCAACGCGCTCGCGCCCTCGACGCCGGTGCGCAACAGGATCGCGATCAACTCAGCGTTGTTCAACACCTTCGGCCCGTAGTGGAGCAACCGCTCCCTCGGGCGCTCGCCGCTGGGCAGGTCGTGGATTCGAGGGCCTTGCGCTTCGCTGCCGGTGGACGGTGGGAGCGTGGCTGTCGTCATAACGCCTCCATACGCCGCACGACCTTAGCGACCCGGCGCCGCATGCGAAAGCCCCAGATGGCGCGCTGCATCTCCCCGTTGCGCCTATAATGTCCAGGCCGCGCCCTGACCTTATGGACCACGACCCAGCCCCTATCCGCCCCAAGCTGCGCCCGCTCGAAGTACACCGCGTCGAGCAGGACGGCCAGCGCTACTACCTGCTGCGCGACGCGCTGGGGCTCGGCGACGGCCCAGCCCTCATACCGGTAGCCCTGGGGCCGCTCCTTGCCCTCTGCGATGGCGTGCGCGACGTGGACGAGCTAGCGGCGGCCTTTCAACTCCGCACCGGCGTCGAGTTGGGCCGCGATCGCGTGGCGCACATCATCGACTCGCTCAGCCAGGGCCTACTGCTCGACGACGAACGCTTCGGCGCCGCCTACGGGCAGGCCGTGGACCACTTCCGCGAGCTTCCCTACCGTCCGCTGAGCCACGCCGGCGCCGTCTACCCCGCCGATCCCGCCGAACTGGAGAAGACCTTCACCAAGTATCTCGACGACGCTGGAGCGCGGCCCGGCGGCACGGGATTCCAGGATAGGCGCGGCTTCGGCGTGGTCTCGCCCCACATCGACTACCACCGAGGGTGGCGGACCTACGCGGAGGTCTGGTCCGAGGCCGCCGCCGCTGTCGCCGAGGCCGAGGTCGCCGTGATCTTCGGCACCGACCACGCGGGCGGCCCCGGCAGGCTCACGCTGACCCGCCAGAGCTACGCCACGCCCTTCGGGCCGCTGCCCACGGCGGTGGACGTCGTCGACGCCCTCGCTGCCGAAATCGGTGAGGAGGAAGCCTTCGCCGAGGAGTATCACCACCGCCGCGAGCACTCCATCGAGCTTGCGCTGGTGTGGCTCCACTATTTCCTCCGGCCACGCGAGATTCCCGTTGTCCCCATCCTGTGTGGCTCCTTCTATCCGTTCGTGCTCGGCGAGGCGTCGCTGGAGGGCCACGACGTCTTCCAGCGGGCGCTGGACGCGCTCCGGCGGGCATGCGAGGGGCGCAAGACGCTCTACGTGGCCGCGGGCGACCTCGCGCACGTCGGGCCCGCCTTCGGCGACTCCTTGCCCTGGTCGCCGCTGGAACGCACCACCCTCCGCCAGGCCGACGAGGCACTGATTGGCGCCATGACGTCTGGCGACAGCGCGGGCTTCTTCGACCGGATACGCTCCGTGGGCGACCGCAACCGCATCTGCGGAGGGCCGCCGATCTACCTGACGCTGCGCATGCTCGAGGGCGCGGCGGGCGCCCCCGCCGGCTACGATCAATGCTCCGCGGACCCCCAGGACGCCAGCTTCGTCTCGATCGCCGGCGCCGTCCTTGGCGTCGGACAGTCTTGACGCCGCCGAAGGCACTCCCCTCCACCATGTCTTTCATCAACAGAGTCGCCATTGTCACGGGGGCCGGCCAAGGCATGGGCCAGGCCATAGCCGAAGCCCTCGCCGGTCGAGGCGCAACGGTCGCGGCGCTGGACATCGACGCGGCAAAGGCTGAGGAGACGGCGGCCGCGCTCTCGGACTCCGGCGCCTTTGCTCTGGGCTGCGATATCGCTGACCGCTCCGCGGTACAGGGCGTGATCGAAGCCGTGGCGGAGCGCGCGGGGCGCGTCGACATCCTGGTCAACGCGGCGGGCATCGGCGGCGCAGGCCCGCTGAGTGGTCTGACCGAGAAGCGGGTCGCCCGTCACCTCGGCGTTAACCTCACGGGCCAACTTTGGATGGCACAGGCCGCCGTGCCCCACATGGAACGCCAGGGCTGGGGGCGCATCGTCAACATCGCCTCGATTGCCGGCGTGATGGGCGGTCCCGACCGCACCCTCTACACCGCGTCGAAATCCGGGCTTGTTGGGCTAACGCGGGCGCTGGCCTGCGAGCTGGGGCCGCTGGGGATCACGGTGAACTGCGTCTGCCCCGGCCCGGCGGATACTCCCGCGTGGCAGACGTTCCGAGAACGTTTCCCAGACCGCGTCGATCAGATCGTGGCCCGCAACCCGATGCGCCGCCTGGGAACGGCGCAGGACGTGGCCAACGCGGTGGCCTTCTTCGCCTCCGAAGGCGCCGCCTACGTCAACGGCGCGGTCCTCGCCGTCGACGGCGGCGCGTCCCGACTTCCTTAGCCTACGACTTGATTTCTATGATGAGGTTGCGCCACCGCTTGTCGGGACTCAGGTTGGTGGCGGTGTGCTCCTCGCCGTTGCTCTTCACCCAGATGAGCTCTTGGGTGATGATTTCGAGGTCGCTCCTCGCCGGCCCGATCTCCTCCGCCGTGACCTCGGTGGGCTCCAGGGTGACGATGAAGTAGTCGTTGGCGTGGACGTGGGGCCCGACGGTCTCGCCGGGGGCGATGGTCTGGTCCCACACCCGAAAGCGCTCGTTCTCCCAGATTACGGCGTCGCCGACCTGGTCTCCTGTATTGCGATTCATGAGCCGCCCTCCCTTCGTTTGGCCGGCGGTCTGCCCCGCCGGATCAAGGCGAGCGTAGCCCTCGCGGGGCGGCGCGTCAAAGGCCGTTCGGTAGCACCTTCAGAAGGGCTTGTGTATACTTAGCGCCGCGTTTCGAAGGCCCCGGCTCCCCCAAACGGCCCTGTTCTAGAGGAGACTTCATGCCCGGTATCAGCGCTATCGGCGCCTACGTTCCCAAATACCGTTTAGCGCGGTCGCTGTTCGCTCAGGCATGGGGTTCGGGCGGCGGCCCCGGCGAGCGAGCCGTCGCCAGTTACGACGAAGACACCCTCAGCCTAGCCGTCAACGCAGCCGTGGACGCCATCAACGCCCACGGGCGCGACGGTATCGACGCCGTCTACTTCGCCTCCACGACGGCGCCCTATCGAGAGAAGTCCTCCGCCGCGCTCGTGACCGCCGCCGCCGACCTCGGGACCAACGTCCGCACCGCGGACTTCGGCGGCTCGCTGCGGGCGGGAGCCATGGCCCTCCGCGCCGCCATCGACGCCGTCAACGGCGGGTCGGCGGGCTCCGTGCTCGTCGTCGCGTCCGACACGCGGCGGGGCTACCCCAAGTCGCCTTTCGAGTCCACGTTCGGGGACGCCGCCGCCGCCATTGTCGTGACGGGGACCGGCGCCGTGGAGATCGCCGACTCCCTCACCAGCACCTACGAGATGGCCGACGTGTGGCGGCGCGAATCCGACGACTTCGTGCGGTCCTGGGAAGACCGGTTCGTGATCACCCAGGGCTACGAGATGGTGACCAAGGCCGCGGTCAACGATCTGCTCGCCAAGAACGGGCTCGCCATCGCCGACGTCTCCACCGCCGCAGTCTACGGCCCCGATATCCGCAACCACACCGCGCTGATGCGCCGCCTCGGCTTCGATCCCAAGACACAAGTGGCCGGCCACCTCATCGACGTCATCGGCAACGCCGGCGCGGCGCATACACTGCTCATGCTCGCCGCCGTCCTTGAAAAGGCCGAGGCCGGACAGAAGGTGCTCGCGGCGAGCTACGGCGACGGGGCCGACGCCTTCTTGCTCGACGTAAAGGAAAGGCCGAAGGTGAACAAAGGTGTCGCCGGCCACCTCGCCGACCGCCGCGATCTCACGTCCTACGACCGCTTCCTCGCCTACCGCGGCGCGCTGAAGACCGACCCCGAGCCCCCCACGCGTCCCGAGTCGATGGGCGCGGCGACCAAGTCGTGGCGTCTGGCGAGCGACCAGATCCGGCTCCACGCCAGCAAGTGCAACCAGTGCGGAATGGTGACGCATCCGATCCAGCGTATCTGCTACGAATGCCGGTCGAAGGACGACTACGTCGAGGTGCGCCTCTACGACAAACCGGCGACGATCTTCGCCTTCACCAAAGACCACCTCGCCGGCGGCCCCGAGCCTCCGGTGCTCAACTGCATCGCCGAATCGTCCGAAGGGCAGGCGCGGGTCTTCAGCATCCTGACCGACGCCAGCCCGGACGAGGCGAAGATCGGCATGCCCATCGAGTTCACGTTCCGAAAGATGAACGAGGCGGCTAATTTCCATAACTACTACTGGAAAGTGAAGCCGGCCTCCAACGGCCAAGCGGGCGGATAAGGCCAGGCCGCCAAGAAGAGAAAGGGGTTCCCAGTGGGCACGATCAAAGACAAGGTCGCCATCGTCGGGATGGGGTGCAGCAAGTTTGGCGAGCGCTGGGACGCGAGCCCCGAAGACCTGATCATCGAGGCCGTCTACGAGGCCTACGAGGACGCGGGTATCGACCCCAGCGACATCGAGGCGGCTTGGGTTGGCACGCTGTACTCGGGCGAGGCCGGCGGGATCATCGCCGACACCCTCAAGCTCAAGAACATTCCGGTGACGCGCGTCGAGAACTGGTGCTCCACGGGCCACGAGTCGCTGCGCAACGCCGCCTTCGGCGTGGCCTCGGGGATGTATGACATCGCGATCGCGGTGGGCTTCGAGAAGCTCAAGGACACCGGCTTCGGCGGGCTCGGCGTGGGCCGCGGCACCAACGCCGTCTCCCAGTCCCGTGCCACCGCGCCCTCCTACTTCTCGTTCATCGCCAACCGCTATTTCCACCACTACGGCATCCCCGACGACGAGGGCAAGGAGCTCCTCGCCAGGATATCGGTGAAGAACCATCACAACGGCTCGATGTCGCCGAAGGCGCACTTCCAGAAGCAGATCACCGTCGACCAGGTGCTCAAAGCGCCGATCATCGCGTGGCCGCTGGGGCTGTTTGATTGCTGCCCCACCACCGACGGCGCCGCCGCCGCGATCATCTGCCGCGCCGACCTAGCCCGGAAGTTCCGCCAAGACCCGGTCTACATCAAGGGCATCGGCTTCTCGGTGGACTCGATGCTCCCCATGACCCGCCCCGGCTTCGACTACCTCGGCTTCGAGGCGAATCGCTCCGCAGCCCGCCAGGCCTACGAGCAGGCCGGCATCCGCGACCCCCGCAAGGAGCTCGACCTCGCCGTCGTCCACGACTGCTTCACCATCACCGAAATGGTCATCTACGAAGACCTCGGCTTCACCACGCCCGGCATGGCCCCCGAGGAAGTCCGCAACGGCACCTTCACCCTCGAGGGCGAGTTGCCGGTCAACACCGACGGCGGCCTGAAGTCCTTCGGCCATCCCGTGGGCGCCAGCGGCCTCCGCACCGCCTACGAGATATACCACCAGCTTCAGGGCAAGGCGGGGCCGCGCCAGGTCAAGGACGCCGAGCTCGGCCTCTGCCACACCCTCGGCGGGCCGCCGCAAGTGTCGTGTGTCACCGTGCTCGGCAACAGCGCCCCCGCGGGCGTCGGCAGGGCCTAGCCGCCGCCATGTTCAAGCGCATCGACCACCTCGTCGTCGCCGTCGAGGACGTGGAGGAAGCGGCCGCGCTCTACACCGACGTGTACGGACTCGAAGCGTCGGAGTTGCACGACCTGTCGCACCTGGGCCTCAAGGCGATCAACATCGAGTTGGGGAACGCCTACATCGAGCTCGCCCAGCCCACGAGTCCTGACGGCCCCGTCGGGAAGTTCCTCGTCGAGAAGGGCGAGGGGCTCTACCTCATCGCGGTCCAGGTGGACGACCTCCCGGGCACGATCGAGAAGCTGAAGGCCCAGGGCGCCCGCATCCTCGGCGGACCGCCGGGTCAGACGTTCATCCACCCCAAGAGCACCCACGGCGCGCTGATCATGCTCATCGAGTAAGCGCGGAGTCAATTCGCGAAACAGAGAAGAGGGGCGCCCTTGCGGGCGCCCCTCTTGTTTTTCATGCCTGCGGGCGGCGCTACGACGGCCGCTCGCGGCGTTCCTTCTCGCGCTCCTCCGCCTTGTGGCGCAGCACCCGGCCCTTGTCCGGCGTAGGGTCTTTCACCAAGCCGTACATGCGGCGGCCTTCGTGCTCCTCGGGAAGATACTCGGTGATGGGGAGCCCGTCCCCATTAACAAACAGCAGTCAGTGGCAGTACTTGTAGATCTGCATGTCGTCGCATGCGCACATCCACGTCCGGTACTTCGTCTCTTCCTGCTTGTCCGGGTAGAAGCGGCAGGGGCACAGGGGCCGGCCCAGGTCGTCCACGTGCTTGGCGAGGCCGACGATTACGGCCTCGGACACCATCGGGTCGGGATGCGTCACCGTGCCGGACTTCTCGCAGTACTTCGCGACGAAGTTCCGCATCTTGCTCATCGCTTTCTCGCTCGGCTGATCGGACATGTCGACCCTCCTCCTGCGATGTGTACGCGTATTGTACCCGACGCGGCCCTCGCCGTGGCGGGCAGAAGTGCGCAAAGCGGCGAATCGCGCAGATTTGAGCGGTTTCGCTTAGCCTAGTATGAGCGTCCATCGAGCCATATCAAGACGCTTCCCTCGGCATCGATTCGCCAACGTGCGCCACCGTCGAGAGCGCGCTCGTCGGCGTGCCGCGGTCTTTCCCTGAGATAGTCGGGGACGAACCGTACGGCCACGCCGCCGCGGAGAGCGACAGCGTCGAAGTCAAGGTCCGCCGCGGCCGGGACCGCGCCCGGGTTGGGAAGCTCGCCCGCGACCCACGGATCGGACAAGGTCTGGCCGGGACGCGCCGCGGCGGCGAAGCTGGGATAGGCGCCGGTCTCGGCGCGGTACCGTCGGACCGCCTCCTGTACGGCCGCGAGATCGCGCACCTGGTCGGTATTCTCGCTCTCGTCGAAGACCACGGGCAGCACCACGACGACGAGCAGAATGACGAGGCCGATGACGACCGCGCCCTCGACGAGAGTGAATCGGCGCCGGTTGGGGAAGTGCTCCTGGTTCATCTTGGTTTCAGACCTGTTGGAGGATAAGAAAGGGGATGCATTAAAGCGAAAGGCCCGCACGCGGCGGGCCTTCTGAAGCGGATGCGCTCTGAGAGCTAGCGCTTCATCTGCTGCACCTGAAGCTCTTCGCCCGGAGCGAGGGCCACGCGGCGCACATTTATACCAAACTTCAGGAGCCAGTACCAGAGCGTACCCTTGCTGATCCCAAGTTCGGCGGCCATCGCCGGCAGGCCCTTCTCGTTGTACATCGCCGGCAGGAGCTTCTCGAGGGGCTTGTTATACTGTTCCTCAACCCTACGCATCAATTTCGTGCGCCTAACCATGTGTTACCTCCTGACTGAAACATTAACAAGGTAGCACGTATTTTGAGTCAGCGTCAAGACTTTGTTCAAAATCAGTTCATTCCTCTTGAGCGCTTCCGTTGCTCTTCAGGCGCCAAACGGCCCGCGCCAGGGCCCACGAAAAACGAATCTTTCCTAGCAAACCGAAACGGCTAAACTACAGATTGACGCCGCCATGAGCGCGTTTTCGGCAGGCGACGTAGGGCCAACCCGCAATGCTCACTACCCTCTTCCTTGCCATGACGCCGGTCGGCGAGCTTCGCGCCGCCATCCCCGTCGGCATGGTTGTCCATGACCTCGCATGGTGGCAGGCCTACCCCCTGGCGGTCGTCGGCAACATGGTCCCACCCCTGATCCTCTTGTGGGTACTCAACCCAGTGAACCGCTGGCTGACCTCGTTCGACAATCCTGCAGGGCGCTTCCTCACCTGGCGCATGGAACGGCTACGGGCGTTCCAGGGCCCTGCAATCGAACGCTGGGGCCCCCGCGCGCTCATTCTCTTAGTTGCCATACCCATGCCTGTCACTGGTGCATGGACAGGTGCCCTGGCGGCATGGGGGTTCGGCCTCAACCGGTGGCACGCCCTAGTGGCGATCCTTGTCGGCGTGCTGGCTGCTGGCGGTCTCGTAACCTTCATCGTGGAGTTCAGTATCGATTACCCCTTCGTCCACGAGTAGGCGACGCCAACCTCGATTCGGAGCGGGCGCTAGCTCGGACTCAGCAGCGCGGCAGACTCCCCCACGCCGTCCGCCTCGTCGATGCCGCGCAGCGCGGCGAGCAGTCGCTGGGAGCGCGCCTCGCCGAGTGGGCCGGCGGTTAGCGCGGCGAACTTGGCGTCGAGCCGCTCGTCGGACATCGGGTTTTCCGGCGACCCCGACGCGTGCTCGACCTCGTGGACGAACGTCCTGCCGTCCATCGTCGTGAGCGTGAGTCGGGCGGCGTCCTGCTCGAAATCCGGGGAGACCTGGGCTTGGACTTTCGACCGAAGCGAGGCGATGACAGGGTCGGCGGTGCGGGCGTCGGTGTACTGCTCGGGGAAGGCGGCGCCGTCGACGAAGCCAACCGCCGCGCCGTGCTGGTAGGAGAACTTCGCCCCCAGGCCGTCCTTGGGATCGGGCCGGTCGACCAGCTCGAGAACGAGGGGATGAACGAGCGCGTCGATGCGCCGGATCTCATGGGGCGCGACGCCTGTTTCTCGGAGCGCGATCGCCGCATCGATGATCGGATGGGCCACGACGCCGCAGGGGTAGGGCTTGAGTCCGACGTTGAGGATCTCCCAGCGCTGCCCTAGCCCATCGACGGCGCGGAACCAATCGCTCGCGGGGGCCATGACCTCGCCGAAGCCGCGCCGCCCTTCGAGCACCGTGGCCGGGCCGGTGAAACCGCCGCGGGCCAGGAGCGCGGCGAACGCGCCCACCTGCGCGGGGTGTCCCGCGTTCATCGCTTTCGCCATCGAGCCGAAGGTCTCGCGCAGGCCCGACGCCTGCGTCCCCGCGGTCCCCATGGCGTGGGTCATCGCCTCGGCGCTCAGACCGAGGACGCGACCCGCCGCCGCCGCGGCCCCGAAGACCCCGCACGTCCCGGTGATGTGCCAGCCCATGCCGTAATGGGACGGATGGATGGCGACGCCGATGCGGCAGCAGACTTCGATCCCCAACGCGGCGGCGAGGAGGAAATCCCGCCCGCTCGCCCCCACAAGCTCGGCGGCGACAAAGGCGGCGGGAATCGTCGGCGCGCTGGGATGGATGACGGTAGGGAAGTGCGTGTCGTCGTAATCGTCCAGGTGGCACAACCAGCCGTTCGCCAGTGCGGCCTGCTGCAGCGACGTCCGCGCGCCAGTCCCCCACACCGTGGCCCGCGGCGCGCCGCCCTCCGACGCCAGCGCATCCAGCAGCGGAGCTGCCTCCGCGCGCGCCGAGGCATGGACCGCCACCGCCACCGCGTTGACCAGGCACCGCTTCGCATGCGCCCGCACCTCGCCGCTCAGGTCTTCCCACTGCGTCTCCGCAGCGAACCGCGCCAGCTCCACCGTCGTGCTCATGTCGTACTCCGGCCCGCGCCTTGCGCGCCGGCCCGTGGGAGAGGGTATCATCACCCGCAGCGGGCGGCGCCCCGCATGGAGGCTGACGATGGAAACCGTTGGGTTTATCGGGTTGGGGAACATGGGATCGCGGATGGCGGCCAACTTGCAACGCGCCGGCTACCCGATGGTGGTCTACGACGTGCGCCCCGAGGCCGCCACCGGCCTCGCCGAGGCGGGGGCCTCGCTCGCGGCGACTCCGCAGGACGTGGCGGCACGAGCCGACGTCATCTTGACGTCGCTGCCCGGCCCGGCCGAAGTCGAGCTGGTGGCGACGGGGCCCGACGGCCTCGAGGGCGCGCTCCGCCCCGGACAGGTCTACGTCGACCTCTCCACGAGCCGCGCCACGCTGATCCGCGAGCTTGAAGCGCGGTTCCGCGCCCTGGGCGTCGACGTGCTCGACGCGCCGGTCAGCGGCGGCGTGATCGGGGCCGCCGACCGCAACCTGGCGGTGATGGTGGGCGGCGACCGCGCCGTCTTTGATCGCGTCCGCCCCCTGCTCGACGCCATCGGCGACAAGGTCTCCTACGCCGGCGGGATCGGCGCGGGCACGGTCTGCAAGCTCGTCCACAACGGGATTGCGATGGCCGTGCGCCAGTCGATCGCGGAGGGGATGACGCTCGGCGTCAAGGCCGGTGTCGAGACCGAGGCGCTGTGGGAGACCGTCCGCCGCGGCGCGCTGGGCCGCATGGTGATGCTCCACGAGCAGTTGCCCAGGTCGGTGTTTGTGGGGGACTTCGACACCGTGAACTTCGCCCTCGATCTTGCGCGCAAGGACGTCTCCCTCGCGCTGGACCTCGCCAAGGAATACGGTGTGCCCGTCCCTAGCTTTGAGCACGTCCAGAACGTGCAGAACGAAGCGTCGGGCCGCGGGTGGGGTAAGCGCGATAACAGCACGACGTTTCTCCTCCAAGAGGAAGCGGCGGGCGTCGAGCTCCGCGCCCCGAACGTCGACGCGGAGCGGGCGGCCAAGTTCATCACCACGCACCCCGACGCGTGACAACCCCCCGCGCTGCGCGCCGAGCAGGGACGCGCGGGCATATAATCGAGGCTCCACCGAGCGCGTGGCGCTCCAGGGAACGGCTCCCCGTAGCTCAGCTGGACAGAGCGGCGGACTTCTAATCCGTAGGTCCTGGGTTCGAATCCCAGCGGGGAGGCCACCCCGCCGCGCCCAGAAAGCCCACCCCTACTCCGCCGTAAGCAGCAGGCAGCCGCCGGTGGGGCCCATGGAGTTGCTGGAGACACCGACTTTGGCCCCGGCCCGCTGCCGCGCCCCCGACTGGCCCCGAAGCTGACGCACCACCTCGATGACGTGGTTCGCCCCGTGGGTGCGGCCTACGTTCACCGCACCGCCGTCGCAGTTGACCGGCAGGCTCCCGCCCAGGCGGGTGTGGCCCTCGGCGACGTACGGCCCGCTCTCGCCCTTGCCGCAGAAGCCAAGGCCTTCGAGCCACTGGAAGACGGAGAAGATGAACCCATCGTAGAGACCGGCGACGTCAACGTTGGACGGGCCGAGGTCGGTACGGCGCCACATCGCCCGCGAGGCGTTCCACAACCCCGCCTCGTTCATGTCTGCCATGATGTAGCCGTCGGGGGTCGAGGTCGATCCCATCGCCCAGCTTTCGGCAAAGACCGGCTTCTGCTTGAGCGCCCGCGCCCGCTCCTCGGTGGTGAAGATGACCGCGGCGCTGGCGTCGACGGGGTAGTCGCAGTCGAGGAGGCGGCACGGCTTCGAGATGTAGCGGGCGCTCAGGTAATCCTCCATCGTCAACGGATCGCGGAAGAAAGCATCCCCGTTGAGGCTGGCGAACTCGCGCTGCGCCATGGCCTGGGCCGCGAAGTGCTCCTCCGTGGTTCCGAAGTCGGCCATGTGACGACGCATGTAGAGACTGATCCAATGCGGGCTGGCGTGGGCGCCGAAGGGCGTGGTGAACTGATCGTCGCCGCCCACTACGGGGGGCGGTGGACGTTTCGTATAGCTCCCACCGGCTTCGAGCACACTGCGCGCCGCGATGCAGACCTCGGCGCTGCCCGACGCGACCGCGGCGATGGCGGGAATCGCCCCGCCGAGGAAGGTCGGCCCCTCCACGGTGGCCATGTGCCACTGCAGTTCCGGAACGCCCAGCAGGGCGGCGGTCTTGACCGGCGAGACGAGTTGGTTCGTGGTGACGTAGGACGACATGCCGTCCACGTTTTCCGGCGCCAGTCCGGCGTCGTCGAGCGCGGCCCGGCACGCGGCGAGGGTCAGCGATTCGAGCGTGCGGCCGGTGCGCCTTCCCATAGGGGAGTAGCCCACCCCCGCGACGGCCACGCGGCGTCCACTGTCACGCGGGGGCATCGGCGCCCTCCTTCGTCACGTCGGTGGCAGGCCGGAAGTACGGCAGCACCAACCCCTCGTCGGCCTCGTGGAACACCACCTCGACGGCCATCCCCACCTCCACCGCCTCCTCGTCGCAATCGACGATGTTGGTCACGAGCTTCAGCCCCGGCTGCTCCACGAGCTCGACCACGGCGAGGATGTAGGGAATCTTCCCCGCGAAGGCCGGAATGAACGCCTGCATCGCGACGCCGTAGGAGTAGACGACGCCGCGTCCAGAGACTTCCGTGGGAGCGAGGTTCTCCGAGCGGCACCGTCCGCACTCGGCGCGCGGCCAGTGGACGTAGAAGCCGCAGTCGCCGCAGCGCAGAATGAGCAGACGGCCCTCGTCGACGCCGTCCCAGAAGAACTTTGTCAACGCGGTCCGTTCGGGCCGGGGGATTCTCGCTTCCGTGGACATCGCGCCCATTCTAGCGCCTCGGAGGAATCGGGCAACGCGCGGGTGCCCCCTGCGCAGCTATAATCCACCGCACCGGCGGCGGCGAAAGAAGGCGCCGCGAGGAGACGCGATGACACTGCCGCTCCAAGGTGTGCGGGTCCTCGACTTCGGATGGGTGAACGCGGGTGCCAAGGGCGCTCGCTATCTCTCCACCTACGGTGCCGAGGTGATCCACCTCGAGTGGAAGGGCCGCCTCGACATCCTCCGCACCACCTCGCCTCAGCACAGCGTCCCCGACGGCGCCGCGCCCGGGAGTATCAACCTCGGCTCCAGCTTCAATAACAACCATTCCGGCAAGTGGGGCATATCCCTCAACATGCGCCACTCCAAGGGAAAGGACCTATTCCGGCGGCTCCTCGCAGTCTCCGACGTGGTGATCGAGAACTACACCGCGACCACGCTCGAAGGCTGGGGCTTTGGGTGGGAGCGCATGTCCGAGATCAAGCCCGACATCGTCTACATCCAAGCGCCGGGCTTTGGACGCAAGGGGCCCTACTCCGCCTACCGCACTTACGGCCCCACCGCCGCCGCCGTGGGCGGACTCACCGCCGGCGTCGGTCTCCCCGACCGCGATCCCTGCGGCTACGGCGTCTCCTACATGGACGCCATCGGCCCGTACTTCATCGCCATCGCCGCGATGTCGGCCCTGCGCCGGCGCAACCAGACGAACCGCGGCGTCTACGTCGATCTCTCCCAGGTCGGCCCCGCGATTCTGTACACCGGCACCGCGATACCAAACTGGTCAGTCAACGGCACTCCCTATGAGCGTGTCGGCAATCGCTCGCCGCACGTGAAGGCCGCTCCCCACGGAGCCTACCGCTGCGCCGGCAACGACCGCTGGATCGCGATCGCGTGCTCGACCGGCGAGCACTGGCGCTCCCTGACGCGGGCGATGGGCGAGCCCGCCTGGATCCAAGACCCGCGCTTCACCACCCTCGACGCCCGCTACGCCAACCAGGACGACCTCGATTGGTTCATCGAGGCGTGGACACAGCGCTACGAGCGCTACCAGTTGATGGCGGGCCTTCAGGAGCACGGCGTCCCCGCGGGTGTCTGCCAGGACACGCAAGACCGCTACGAGAACGACCCGCAGCTCCGCCACCGCGGCTACTTCGTGCGCGTCGGGCACTCCGAGGTCTCCGAGTACGACGTCGAAGGTCACGCCGGCATCTTCAGCGACGCGTCGCCCTCCCCGCGGGGGACGACGGGGTGGGGCGCGGCCTGCTACGCCGAGCACAACCCCCGCGTCTACGGCGACCTGCTCGGCCTCTCCCCCGCCGACATCGAAGCCCTAGCCGCCGAGGACGTAATTTGATGCCGCAAGAGAAACCGCTCGGCATCCCAGACCTGCTTCCGCTGGACGGCGTCCGCGTCGTCGAGCTCGCCGATTGGCGCGGCGAATTCCTGGGCCGCCTCCTCGCCAACCTGGGCGCCGACGTGATCAAGGTCGAACCGCCCGGAGGCGCGCCGTCCCGGAGTCTCGGCCCCTTCCAGGGGGACACCGCCGACCCCGAGCGCAGCATCTTCTGGTGGCACTTCAACGTCGGCAAGCGCGGCCTCACCTTGGACATATCGAATGACGACGGCCGTGCGCTCCTCGACCGCCTGCTTGGGACGGCGGATATCTTCGTCGAGACCCTGGGCATTGACGGACTCACCGACGCCGGCCTCGGCGGCTGGGACGGCGTCCATGAGCGTTGGCCTGGGCTCATCGTCATCTCGATCAGCGACTTCGGGCTCGAAGGCCCCTGGGCCTCCTACCAAGGCGGCGAGATCGTCTCGCTGGCGCTGAGCGGCCAGATGATGACCGCGGGCTACCCGCCGGTCGAGGAGGGCGTCTACGACACGCCGCCGATGGCCCCCGGCATGCACCAGCCGGCGAACATCACCGGTTGCCTCGGCGTCATGGACGCGCTCGCGGCCCTCGCCCAACGCGACATAACCGGCCTGGGGCAGCGCGTCGATCTCTCCGTCCACGCCGCCGTCAACAACGGCAGCGAGAACCACGTCTCCTGGTACATCGGGGCTGGCGTGATCGCCAAGCGCAAGCCTCAGTTCCCCACCGCCCCCGCCAAAGACGGGACCCTCGTCCAGGTGATGCCCGGCCTCTTCGGCCAGGAGTGGGGCAAGCTCGCCGCGCTCCTGGACAGGCACGGCATGGCGCGGGACTTGACCGATCCAAAGTACGAGGACCGCGCCTACCGCGCGGTCCCCGAGAACCAGGCCCACATCAACGAGGTCGTCTCCGCCTTCATCGCCACCCGCAACGCCGACGAGCTCTTCCACGCCGCCCAGGAAAGCGGCGTGGTGTGGGCGCCCATCCGCCTCCCCCACGAGAACGTCGGCGACCCCCACATGACCGAGCGCGGCGGGTTCACCGAAGTCGATCACCCCGAAGCCGGCGTCCGCGTCACCATGCCGCACACGCCGTGGGTCTCCGACCAGCTCGGTTGGCGCACCGGCCCCCGCGCACCCCTCCTCGGCGAGCACACCGAAGCCATCCTCACCGAACTGGGCGAGACCGACGCGGGGATCGGGGCCCTGCGCCGGCGGGGCGCGGTCTAGCCACCCTTCCCGCCGTAGATCGTCTCGCGCAGGTCCTGCCAGGAATACGGGCCCAAGGGATCGGGGGAGTCCGGATCCCCCGCGCTTAGGTCGGGGAGCCGGTAGCGGGGGCCAGGGGCCTCGCCGGAGAGTACCTGTCGGAGACCTTCTTCAACGACTGCACCCAGCGGTTGTCCCGTCCTCCGCGCGTACCGTTTCGCCCGCGCGAGCAGTTCATCCTGGATGTCGAGCGTCGTCTTCATAGACCCATACTGCCCATATTTAATAATATGGTCAAGCCATACCTCCTACCGCAGCGCGATCAGCGTGCTGCAGGCCGGTGCGCGGATCGTGGCGAGGTTGAGGGCTTCGCGCTCGGTGTCGTAGGGGCCTTCGCGGGGACCGCTTTCGGGGAGGCATGCCGAGGCGCGGTACTCGTGGTACCAGCCGTCCGACTCTTCGGCGATGAGGATTTCGGGGAAGAGCTGGAAGGCGACGACGAAGGCCCCATCGGCGGTGACGGTGGGTGCCTCGGCGAGATCGGCAAGCGGCAGATGTACGTCCCAGCGCCAGACCTCGTCGCCGGTGGCGGGGTCGAGGGCTACGAGGGCTCGGTCCGTAGCGACGTAGAGGCGGCCGCCCGCAAGGACGGGGCTGCCCGGACTTCGCTCTCCTACGTCGCGGCGCCACAGTGTGACCAGCGACTCGGCGTCGAGTCCGTAGGCGCGCCCGTTGATGGTGTTGATATAGATACGGCCGCCGTCCAGCACCGGCGCGGCGGCGATGGTCTCGCTGCGGGCGAGGCGCACCGATCTTTCGAATCCGCGCTGCGTCGGCGCGCTGTTGCTGAAACCGAAGAGGAAGGACTGGCCCTGCAGCCAGAACGCCTGCGAATCGAACAGCCGCCGTCGTTCGTTGAGGTCGAGCGTGACGAGGATGCCGTTGGCCGACCCGATAAGGGCGAGGTCGCCGTCGATGACGGCCTCCCCTTCGCTCGACGCGGACAGGCGGTAGTGCAGCCGCGGCCGGCCATTCTGGGCATTGAGAATGTGCACGTCGCCGGCGCGCGTCGACGTAATCAGGATGTCGTGCTCGCTGAGCGCCGGGCCCGTGCTGAAGACGCCGCTGGTCTCGAAGCTCCAGAACTCCCGGCCCGTGGCGGCGTCGAGGGCCAGGATCTCCCCGCCGCCGGTGCCAAGGTACACGACCCCGTCCTTGACCACCGGCGCCGAGTCGTTGGGCCCCTGCAAGGGGCGGCTCCACAGCGGCCGGCCCGTGCCGGCGTCGAGGACGGAAAGCCCCGCGACGGTGGGAACGTAGAGCCTGCCGTTGGCGTAGGCCGGGGTCACGTTCACGAAACCGAGATCGGGATTCTCCCACACGATCTCGCCGGTAGCGGCATCCAGCGCCAGGAAGCTACGGTCGCCGGGGCTCCAGAAGGCCACGCCCTCCACCACCAGCGGCTCGTGCGTGATGCGCCCTTGGCGGCTGAGCGTCCAGGCGACCTCGCCGGAGAGCGACGGCCCCGGGCCCTGCAGGATGCCGGTATGACGCGGGTCTCCCTGGTTCATCGTCCAGTTCTCCGCCGACGAGGCCGACGTCACGTCCGGCGTGCGTGAGATCGCCGAGCCGGTCAGGGCGAACTGGGTCAGGACCGCAGCCACGATCGCGGCTGCGATGACGCCGACGGTGATGGTGCGCTGTGTCTTTGTCGTCGCGACGCTTCGCCACCGTTCTCCTGTCCAGCGTGCGGCTGCCGCTTTGAAGGGCTCGGCGGCGGGCGCCCCCGGCAGCGGGACGGGCACGCTGACGGCGACCCGGGGTCCGGCGCGTCGGCGCGCCGCCTCGGCCACGTCGTCCGCCGACGGGTCTGGAGCGGCCGCCGCCGCTTGGGTCAGGGCCCGGGCGAAGGCACCGGCCGTGGGAAAGCGCGCTGCCGGGTTCCGCGACAGCGCCCGCGCCACGACGTCGGCGACCTCGCGGGAGACACCTGGGGCGATGTCCGACACGCGCGGCGCCTCGGAGCGCGTCTGCTTGGCGGACACGGTCGCGGGATCGCCCCCCTCGAAGGGGACTTCGCCTCCGGTGAGCAGCCAATAGGCCAGTACGCCCAGGGAGTAGATGTCGCTCGCCGGCGTCGTGGCGCCGATATCGGCCTGCTCAGGCGAGATAAAGGTAGCCAACGGCGTCCTCGACGTCACCCGCACCAGCGGGTCGACGGCCGCTGCCACGACAGGCATGCCGAAGTCGGTAAGCTGGAATCGGCCGTCGGCACCGACAAGAACATTGGCGGGCTTCAGGTCGAGATGCAGCAGGCCGGCGGCGTGGGCCGCGTCGAGGGCCTCGGCGACGTCGGAGACGGCGCGCGCGGTCTCCCGGGGCGTCCGCGGGCGGGTATCGTCGGCGAGCGACCCCTCGGCGAGCGCGAAGGCGGCCCAGGGCGCGTCCTCCATGCCCCAGCCGACGATCGGCGCGACGCGGGGATGGCCGAGGGCGGCGGCGCGGGCCGTGATCGACAGGTACTCCTCGGCGGCGCTCGATCCGTCGGGCAAATAGGGACGCAAGACCTTGACCGCGACGCGGCGGCCCGTCCCCGCTTCACGGGCGAGGAACAGGCTGGCCAAGCCCGAAGCGTTGAGCCGCGCTTCGATGCGAAAACGGCCGAGGCTGTCGCCGGGGTTCAAGTCCATAACGTAGACGCCGGAAAAAGGGCGTCGGTTGATTGTACGACGAGACCGCCCGGCACGGCCCCTCTAGAGCAGCATTCCGCGCCGGAAGCGGCGGACCTAACGGAGGCCGTCATAGAAGGCGGCGAAGGCGGCGGCATAGAGGAGGTGCACTCCCAGAAAGACGAGGACCGCCGCGATAGGAAGATCGAGGGCGAAGTACCCCGCGGAACGCAGACTGCCCCTGTCGCCTGGGTCCGGCGGTCCAAGCCACCCCAGTGCGAACCCGTTAAGGATCCAGTGTCCGACGCCGAACAGGAGCGCCCAGGAAGAGACGTTGGTCTCGACGCCAAAGGCCTGGTGGAGGCCGGCGTGTGTGAGTCCGGCCACCGTCGCCGCCGCGAGGAAGATCAGCACGCCCGCGTAGTAGACGCCGGGGGCGCGCCCCGCGCCGACGGCGCGCCCGGCGGCGCGGACCACGTCGAGACGCACCACGGAGGGGAAGAAGCCGATGGCGAGGTACAGGGCCGTCATGGTCATCACGCCGGCAATCAAGCCCGCGCCGGCGGCCCAGGGTGCATCGAAACTCAGCACGCCGCCGATTTTACCACGCCAAGCCGTGAGCAGAGCGCGGCGGACTCCACGCCGGTGCCCTCCGCGCGGGGTAAGATGAGGGCGGACGAACGGATGCGAGACCACGACGGGGTGGGCATGACGTCGAATATACCGACGAGCGCGTCGAAGCGCAGAGTGAAGATCGTGGCGACGGTCGGGCCTGCCACGAGAGGGTCGGAGAGCCTCGAGGCAATCATCGAGGCCGGGGCCAACGTGCTCCGCCTCAACTTCTCCCACGCCACGCACGACGAGGCCCGCCTCGCCATCGAGCGGTCGCGCAAGATCGCCCGGCGCCGGGGACAGCCTCTGGCGATTCTCCAGGACCTCCAGGGTCCACGGCTTCGGATCGGCGAGCTCGCCGAGGGCGAGGTCACGCTGGTGGCGGGCCGGCCGCTTACCCTGACGACGACGCCGACGCCGGGCGACGCGGAGCGCATCGGAGTCAGCTATGAGCGGCTTCCTTCCGAGGTCGGCCCCGGGGACGTGCTGCTCCTGAACGACGGGCTCCTGCGTCTGCGCGTAACGGCGACGACCGCCACTGACGTGCGAACGGTCGTCGAAGTGGGGGGCGTGCTGCCCCAGCGCAAGGGGATTAACGCACCCGACGCGAACCTGAGCGCGCCCCCGCTTTCGGAGAAGGACGTAAGCGACCTCGAGTTCGGGCTACGCGCCGGCGTCGACTACGTGGCGCTGAGCTTCGTGCGCTCCGCCGCCGACGCGGGCCCCGTCCGTGAAGTGATGGCCCGCTTGCGCCGTCGAGTGCCCATCATCGCCAAGATCGAGCGGGCGGAGGCCGTCGAGGCGATCGACGAGATCGCCCGGGCCTTCGACGGCGTGATGGTCGCCCGCGGCGACCTCGGCGTCGAGGTCGGGCCGGAGTACGTGCCGCTGCTCCAGAAGCGGATCATCCGGCGCTGCAACGTGCTGGGGAAGCCCGTGATCACCGCGACCCAGATGCTCGAATCGATGGTCTCCAGCCAAACGCCGACCCGCGCCGAGGCTTCCGACGTCGCCAACGCCGTCTTGGACGGCACCGACGCGGTGATGCTGAGCGCCGAAACCTCGGTAGGCAAGTATCCGGCGCAGGCCGTTGAGTTCATGGACCGCATCGCCTCGGAGGCCGACGCCGCGGGAATGCACCAGACTGCGTCGGCGGACGAGCGGCACGACCCGGCCCGCGCTGTGATCCAATCCGCGCACAACCTGGCCAATAACGTCCACGCCGCCGCGCTCACCGTCTTCACCTCTTCCGGGCGCACGGCCTTGCTCCTCTCGAAACACCGTCCGTCCGCGCCGGTCTTCGCCTTCACGGGGAGCGCCGCGGTCTACCAGCGCATGGCTCTCTATTGGGGAGTGACTCCGGTGCTTGCCCCAATAGCCACCCAGACCAGAGAGATGATCGGGTTCATGGAGAACTTGCTCGCCGACCGCGGCCTGGTGCGGCACGGGGAGCGGATCGTCGTGGTCGGATCGACGCCGTTGACCTCCCGGGGCCGCACCAACTTCCTCAAAGTCCACACTGTCCAGCGGCGAGGGCGGCGAAGCCGGACACCGGAGGCGCGCTAGCGTTGGAGGGCGGCATGGACCGGCGGCGGCGCGAGGCGCTGGCTTCCATCGTGGGGGTGGAGCACGTCCTATCGGCGCGCGAAGACCGCGAGGACCACGCCCTCGACGCCTACGGCTCGTGGCGCTACGTCGAGCAGGTCGCGTCGGGCGCGTCCGTGCCCGACGTGGTGGTCCGGCCGAGTTCGGCGGAGGAGGTCCAAACCCTCCTCCGCTTCGCCACCGACGAAGGCTGCGCCGTCACGCCCCACGGCGGGGGCACCGGCGTGATGGGCGCGGCCGTCCCCATGCAACGAGGCGTCGTGCTTGATCTGCGCCGCATGGACCGCCTGCGCCGAGTGGACACGGACGCGATGATCGCCGTCGTCGAGGCCGGCGCCCTGCTCGGCGACGTCGACGACGCGCTGGCTCGCCACGGCCTCATGTTGGGCCACGATCCCTGGAGCCGGCCCATCGCCACCGTCGGCGGTGCGGTGTCGACCGACGGCGTCGGCAACCTGGCTGCGGCCTACGGATCGATGGGCGATCAGGTCATCGGCCTAGAGGCGGCGCTGGCCACCGGCGAGCTGCTCGACGCGCGGGCCGTGTCGCTGCGGGCGGGGCCTCGGATCGATCACGCGCTCATCGGGGCCGAAGGGACGCTCGGCGTCATCACCGCGGCGGTCCTGCGCGTTTTCCCTCGCCCCGAGGCCCGCACCGCGCACGCGGTGCGCTTCGACTCGTTCGAGGCTGGCTTTGGCGCGATTGGCGCGATGGCGCGCGCGGGCGTTCGGCCCTCAATGATCGACCTCACCGAGGAGCGTGGAGAGCGGGACAGCCTCGACACGACCCTCTACCTCTGTTTCGAGGGGCCGTGCGCCGTTGAGCAAGTCCTGCGCACTGAGGGGCTCCGCCTCTGCCGCGAGCATGGTGGACGCCTCCTCGACGGTCTCGGTGAGACCTTCTGGAAGCAGCGCCATGGCCCCGCCGCGCGCTGGGCCGAGCGCACCGAGGGAGGCCGCCGACTCGCCGTGGTCAGAGAGCCCTCGGCGCCGTCGTTCGATTACCTTCACCTCTCGCTGCCCGGCGACGCCGTCCTCGCCTTTCGAACCCGTTGCGAGGAACGCCTCGCGGCGGAAGGACTCGCCGCCCGCGAGTACGCCGTCTGGGGCCGACCTGACCTGTTCTCCGTCGCCTTCGGCGCGCCGGACGGTGCTGGGACCGACGTGACACCGGTCTCTCTCGCGCTGATCGACGAGGCCCAACGGCTGGGCGGCAGCATGGAGTACTGCCACGGCGTGGGACTCAAGCTCCGCGACCGCCTTGCCGGTGAGGGCCGGGATCGACTCTCGGCCCTGCGCTCGATCAAGCGCGCCCTCGACCCCGCCGGCATCCTCAACCCAGGGAAACTATCGGCGTAGACCGTCGAAGCCGTGCTCTTCCGTCGGCGTTCTGCGCGTTTCGTTCATGCTCAAACCTTCTTTAGACTGACTTCGTTGTCAATTTGCCTGGTACTTGCTTTTTGTGGTATACACAGTCTCGCCCCCCGCTCTCGACGAGGCCGCCGCTGATCCTTTTCCGGCGCGAGCGGGGGTCGGGCCGGTTCTATCTTCTAGATGAGGCTAGTTGTGACGTTACAGTCGACCTATACCCATTTCTCCCAAATCGCGCCGCAATACCGTGAGCTTCGCTCCACCGACTCCCAGCCAATCGAGTACATCGCATCCAAGTTGGGCCCTTCCAAAGCCCTGACCGCCGCCGATATCGGCTGCGGCGCCGGGCGGTACGACTACCTCCTCTTCCGTGCTCTGGGGGAGAGCCTGCGCCTCTTCTGCGTCGATCAGAACGAGGCGATGCTGGAGCAGCTCGACGACTACTTGCGCGAAAAGCGCATCGCCCGCTTCCAGACCATCGTCGCCCCCGCCGACGAGATACCCCTAGAGCCGGGCAGCCTCGACTGCGTGCTCACCTTCAACGCGGTGCACCACTTCCCCTTGCGCCGCTTCCTCGAAGAGGGGCGCCGCCTGCTGAAGCCCGGCGGCGCGATGTTCATCTACACTAGGAGCCGGCGGCAGAACGCGCGGTCGGTCTGGGGCCGGCATTTCCCGGGTTTCTCCGAGAAGGAAGAGCGGCTCCATGAGGTGAGCGAGATGACGGCGGCCCTCCTCGTCGTCGATGGTCTCGAGCTCGAAGAGGCGCGCGCGTTCCGGTTCCCCCGCGCCGCGACGCCCGAACGGCTAATGGAGCAGGCCCACCGCCACCACTATTCGACGCTGAGCCTCTACGAGGCTGACGAGTTCGAGCGCGCCTGCGCGAAGTTCCGCAACGCCCTGAAACGCCTCCAAAACGCCGAGGACCGCGTGACCTGGGACGACGAGAACATCCTCTACGTCATCAGAAAGTCGCCGCCCCTGGGACGACGTCCCGTCGGCGTAGCGCCCCGCATCTCGGTCCGTGCCGGCTAGCGCGGGCCGACCCGCAGGGCAAGCTCCTCGCCGGGGTTCCGCAAGCCGGGCGTTTCTCCGAGCTTGACCACGCGGGCGTCGATACCGTCGGCGCCAACGTCGAGCAGCCCCACCGTTCCGAGCCGCGTCGAGTAGAGATGCGGATGCGTCGGACTCCCCGAGTTGATCTGGAGCACCCCGTCGCGGTAGTCGAGACGCTCGAAGTGCGTGTGGCCGGTGACGATGATGTCCGCCGCCTCGCCCTTCAGATAGAAGTCCCGCAAATACTCGATGGGGCGGTCCTCCGGCTCCATGTCATGGATCATGGCCAGCCGCCACCCTTCGACGTCGAGCAAGTGGAGTTCTTGCATCCGCTGATCTTCCCAGCCGCCGTCGTTATTGCCGCGCGCCGCCAGGGTGGGCGCGATATCTTCGAGCCAGTCCAACACGCCGGGGGTCACGATGTCGCCCCCGTGAAGTATCAGGTCGACGCCGTCGAAGGCGGTCCTTACTTCGTCCCAGAGATGACGGATATCGCTCGGCAGATGGGTGTCGGTGAGCAGGCCGATACGCACGGCCACGAGGCTACCGCCCCCCAAGAGCGCCTGTCAAGAAGAAAGGGCGACCCTACGTGACGCCGTCGCGGGCGAGGGCGTCGATCTCGGCGTCCCCGTAGCCGAGCTCGCCGAGCACCTCGCGGGTGTGCTCGCCGAGGCGCGGCGCGGGCCGTGCGGGCCGCTTGGACTCACCGAAGGTCTGGAAGGGCAGGCCGGGGTATTCGAAGGGCCCCGCGTCGGGGTGGTCGATGGTTTCCCAGAAGCCGCGGGCCTTGAAATGAGGGTCGGCGAGCACGTCCTTCATCGTATAGATCGGCCCGGAGAGCACACGGTTGGCCTGCGCCTCGGCCCAGGCCTCGGTCATGTTGCGGGCGAGCAACCACTCGAAGTACAGGGCCTCCTGCAGGTCGACGTTCTCCGGCTTGACCGCTTCGGCGGGGTCGCGGAAGCGGGGGTCGTCCGTAAGATCGGGCCGGCCCAGCATCTCCGCGATGCGCGGCCACCATCCCACGCCCAGTTGCAGGTTGACGTAACCGTCCGCGCAGGGCCGTACGGGCGGCGCTGCCCCGCTGCCCCGCCGGTTGATCGCGCCGGTGTACTGGTACCCCGCGATCATCGGAGTCCGCCGGTCAGCGCTCGTCGCCTGTGCCTCGACGATCGAGACGTCGACCCAATCGCCTTCGCCCCGGAACGTTGCCGCGGTGAACGCCGTCGCCGTCGCCGCCGCGGCGTGGACGCCGGCGTAGTACTGGACGACGCTCCCCCCCAGCTTGACCGGGTTGCGGTCGGCGAGCCCAGTGAAATAGAAGGGCCCGCCCAGGGCGTAGTCCACGATCTCCGAGCCCCGGAAGTCCTTGTACGGCCCCGTCTGCCCGAAGTCCGATATCGAGACCATCACCAGCATCGGATTGATTTCGGAGAGGACGTTGTAGGAGAGCCCCAGTGACGGCATCACGTGGGGGTGGAAGTTCTCGACGAGGATGTCGGCCTTGGCGGCGAGGCGCTTGATGACCTCGGCGCCCCGCGCGTCCTTGAGGTCGAGCGTCACGCTGCGCTTCCCGGCGTTCAGGTGCAGGAAGAGGCCGCTCTTTTCGAGGTGCTCCTCGCCTTCGGGAAACGGGCCGGCGCGGCGCGACCCATCGCCCCCGTCGCATCGCTCGATCTTGATCACGTCGGCGCCGTACTCGGCGAGCAGGCGCGTGGCGTACGGCCCCGCGATGTGGTGGGTGAGGTCGAGGACGGTAACGCCTTCGAGGGCTGTCTGGATCACGGCGCGCTGGCTCCCGCCGATGGGAAGGGGATGCCCCATCCTAGCGTCCGGCGCGGCGGCTCAGCAAGCGCCGCCACTCTCCTTCATTCCCGTGCAAGCGGGAATCCACGCCCTAAGCCGCCGGCCATCCCTCTGGACATCCGGCTGCGCTTCGGTTGACACCCCAGAGGCCGCTGGCTACGCTACCGCTGCCCGATCTCCAGCGCCGCTTCAGGAGCGCCTGCATGACCACGCCTCCCCGTAAGGCACCGTTTCAACAACTTTCGACCAAGTTCGCCGATCTCACCAGCGAGGTGCTCTTCGGCGACATCTGGGAGCGTCCCGGGCTCTCCAAGCACGACCGCAGCCTGATGGTCGTCGCAGTGCTCACCGCGCTGTACAGGAGCGACCAGTTGCGGGGACACATCCACCGGGCGCTCGACAACGGCGTGACCCAGGAAGAGCTGCACGAAATCTTCCTCCAAATGGCCTTCTACGCCGGCTGGCCGAACTCGGTGAACGCCTTCGCTGTCGCTAAGGAAGTCTACGAAAAGCGCGGCCTGCCGCTCGAAATCGACGTCTAGCGGCACCGGCCCGCATCCCGAATTCCCTCTGCAAGGCAAACGCAGTGAACAAGGTCAAAGTCGGCTTCTTCTCCTTCACGGAGATAACGCGGCCCGATCAGCACGGCCCCTATAACGAGTGGCACCAGCTCGACCACGTGCCGGAGAACATTGCCCTGCCCGGCGTCGCCCACGGCCAGCGGTGGGTCTGCCCGCCCGCCTATCGCGCCGCCCGCTCCTGCTCCGAGCCCGAGCTCGACCCCATCCACTACGTCACCACGTACCTCATGACCGACCCTATCGAGCAGACCCTGCGGGACTTCCTCGATCTTGGCGCGCGGATGCACGCGATTGGGGGGCGCTTCCACCGCTTCCGCAAGAGCTACCTCGCCGGGCCGTTCGGCCTCGTGGCCTCCTATGCCGCGCCCCACGCCTTGGTGCACCGCGACGTGACCCCCTACCGTCCGCACACCGGGATCCACGTCACCGTGGCCGACGTGCTCGACGCCTCCCGCTTGGACGACGTGACCCGGTGGGTGGACGCGGCCCACGTCCCCGACGCGCTCGCCCTTCCCGGTGTGGCCGGCGCGATGTTCTATACCAGCGACTTCCCCAAGGCGAAGCTCAGCTACGAGCTTCCCCCGCGGCGGCTCATCATCGTCCTCTACTTCGACGACGATCCGCTGGCGGCCACCGGCCGGCTGATGGAACGGCCCGCCATCGGCGGCCTCGGCGACCACGTCAGGCCCATCCTCGCCAGCCCCTTCCAGACCATCACGCCCTGGGAATGGGACTGGTTCGAGCAGGGCTAGGGGGCGCGTCGTGAACAAGGTTCGCATGGCGTTCTTCGCCTTCACCGAGATCACCGATCCGGGGGCGCACGTCCTCTACAACGAGTTCCACCAGTTGGACCACATGCCGGAGAACTTCGCCCTCCCCGGCGTCGCCTACGGACAGCGCTGGGTGTCCCCGCCCGCCTATAAGGCCGCACGGATCGTCTCCGGCGACCTCCTCGACCCGATTCACTACGTGACGCACTATCTCTTCACCCACCCCATGGCCGAGACCATGCGCGACTTCATCGACCTAGGCCGGCGCATGGGCGCGATCGGGGGCAAGCGGTTCCCCGCCATTCGCAGGAACCACATCACCGCCCCCCACATGGTGGTGAACACCTACGTGAGCCCACGGGTTCGGCTGAGTCCCGACGCGCTCCCCTACCGACCCAACCGCGGCGTCTTCCTGGTGGTCACCCGCGTCACCGACGACGCCGTCGTAGACGACGTAACGCAGTGGTACGACCAGGTCCACATCCCCGACATGTTGACCTTGGACGGCGTCGCCGGCGCGTGGTGGTTCAAGAGCCCCGCGATGGTCCGGGAGGGGGCCGGCAGCCTCGACCTCAGCCGCTACGCCGCCCAGGTCGACAAGAACCGCATGATCTTCCTCTACTACCTCGACGAAGACCCCCTCGCCGTCACCGATGCGATACGCGAGAAGAGCGTCGAGTGGCGCGCCAGCCGCTGGCTCCCGGCCCTCGACACCGGCGTCGAGCCGCTCTTTGCCGGCCCGCTCCAGACCGTCAAGCCCTGGGACTGGGGCTGGTTCGACAAGGACCGCTGAGGCGGACGACCAGATGGACGTCTACGAGGCAATACGCTCCCGGGTCGCGGTGCGTGAGTTCGAGTCCGCCCCCGTCGCCGACGCGGTCGTTAAGAAGATACTCCTCGCCGCGCGGTGGGCGCCGAGTCAGCGCAACCGCCAGCCGTGGCGCTTCGTCGTCGTCCGTGAGCGCGAGACGCTGCGGCGCATCGGCGAGCTTGCCTCGAGCGGCCCTTTCATCGCCGACGCCCCCCTCGCCATCGCGGTGGCGATGGAGGGCTCCAGGCTGCCCCAGTTCGACGCCGCCCGCGCCATCGAGAACATGATCCTCACCGCGTGGAGCCTCGGCGTCGGGACGGTCTACGTCCAAGGCATCGACCGCGACGCGGTCAAGGATCTCCTCGGCATCCCAGAGGAACTCGACCTCATCACCGTGATGCCCTTCGGCTACCCCACCGAGGCGGCCAAATCCGTGGGGAAACGGCGCAAACCGCTGGCCGAAATCGCTAGCGTTGAGCGTTTCGGACAGCCCTACCACTCCGAGTAGCTCGCCCGTCGTCGGCGACCCTCAAACCTCTCACCCTCTGGGGGAGACTGAGAGAGGGAACGCGCCGCAGGCGCGTCGGCGCCGGCGCCCGTGCGACACCCACCAAGGCCCATCGAACCCCGCCCACCCCGCGCCCAGCCGCCATTGCCCACCCCCACTCCAGCCCCCTACCATGAGCGCAAGATGCTTGACGGCTTCCGCGCGCTCGACCTCACCGGCCCCGAAGGGCAGCTCTGCGGGCGGATACTCGGCGACCTCGGCGCGGACGTCATCAAGGTCGAGCCGCCGGAGGGCGACCCCTCCCGCCGCATCGCGCCCTTCCTCGGCGGCGC
Source organism: Dehalococcoidia bacterium (assembly GCA_965219875.1). GTDB lineage: Bacteria > Chloroflexota > Dehalococcoidia > SHYB01 > SHYB01 > DAOUKH01. The sequence goes on from CBDCOW010000005.1 coordinate 90,303, forward strand.
GCCGGGAGCCGACCGCAGCCTCTACTGGCACGCCTACAACTTCAACAAGCGGGGCGTCACCCTCGACGTGACCACGCGCGACGGCCGAGCGCTGCTCCGGAGGCTCGCCGACACGGCGGACCTGATCGTCGAGTCGCACCCGCCCGGTTACCTCGACAGCCTGGGCTTCGACCTGGAGGCGCTGCGGGTGGCGCGTCCCAGCCTCGTCATCACCTCGATCACCCCATTCGGGCAGACCGGCCCCGATTCAGGGCGCGCCGCCGGCGACCTGCTGCTCATGGCCCGCGGCGGTCTCCTCAATATCTGCGGCGAGGACGACGGCCCGCCCTCCCGCGTCCGCGTGGCGCAGTCCTACTGTCAGGCCGGCGCACAGGCCGCCGTAGCCTCCATCATGGCGCTCTACGCCGCCGAGCATTCGGGACGCGGCGAGCGCATCGACGTGTCGATGCAGGAGTCGGTAGCCAACAGCTTGATCTCGGTGCAGCAGCACTGGGACCTGCTCCGCGTGAACGAGCGCCGCGGCACGACCCAGCTCCGCGGCGGCAAGGTGCTGGGTCGCTACTCGTGGCCGGCGAAGGACGGCTCGGTGGCGTGGTGCTGGTGGGTCGCTCCGGGCTGGGGCTTCAAGATGTACCCCCTCATGGAGTGGATGACCGAGGAAGGCATGGCCGGCGACCTCTGGGACTGGGACTGGGAAAACCGCAGCACCAACGAGCTCGAACAGGACGAAGTCGACCACTGGGAGGAGATCTTCGGGGCCTTCTTCAAGACCCACACCAAGGCCGAGATTTACGCCGAGGCGCTGAAGCGGCGCATCATGCTCTTCCCCACCTACACGATGGAAGACCTCGCGGACTACCGCCAGCTTACCGAGCGCGAGTACTTCGTCGATGTCAACCTCCCCGGAGCCGACGGACCGGCGCGCTTCCCCGGCGCGTGGGTCGCCGCGTCGGGCGGCGAATGGGCCCTGCGCCGCCCCGCGCCGGCCATCGGCGAACACAACCGCGAGGTCTACGGCGGCGAGCTGGGCCTGTTCGGCGACGACCTCGCGGCCCTGAGCGCGGTGGGGGCCATCTGATGAACGGGTGCAGCCAACGAGACCTGCCCCTGGCGGGCATGCGCGTCGTCGACTTCAGTTGGGCCGTCGCCGGGCCCGTGACCACGAAGCTCCTCGCCCTCTTCGGCGCCGAGGTCATCAAGATCGAAAGCCGCGTCCGCATCGACGGCGGCCGCCTGGGAACGCCCTTCCTGGAAGGCAGACCCGGCATCAACAAGTCCGGCTACTTCATCAACCACAACACCTCGAAGCGCAGCATCCGCCTCGACCTGTCGAAGCCGGAGGCGAAGGAGATCGTCAAACGTCTCGTCGCCGCCGCCGACGTCGTGGCCGAGAGCTTCTCCGCCGGCGTGATCGAGCGTCAGGGTCTCGGCTACGAGGAGCTTTGCAAGGTCAAGGCCGACCTTGTGATGATCAGCCTGACGATGCAGGGGCAGACCGGCCCCTTCGCGGGGCACGTCGGCTTCGGACGCACCCTGGCGGGCCTAGCCGGCTTCGACCACCTCACCGGCTGGCCCGCCAGCAACCCCGCCGGGCCCAACCAGCCCTACACCGACCTCGTCGTGCCCTGGTTCGCTGCCTCCGCGGTCGTCTCCGCGCTCCGCCGCCGCGACCGCACCGGCCAAGGGCAGTACCTCGACCTCTCCCAACTGGAAGCGGCGCTCCATTTCCTCGCGCCGTCGCTGCTCGACTACACCGCCAACGGCAACGTGCAGGAGCGCGCCGGCAATCGCGTCCCCGGCGCGGCGCCGCACGGCGTCTTCCCCTGCGCCGGCGATGACCGCTGGGTGGCCATCGCCGTCACCTGCGACGCCGAGTGGCGCTCCCTGTGCGCCGCGATGGGCCAGGAGTCGTTGGCGGACGATCCCCGCTTCGCGACGCTTCTGGCGCGCAAGGAGCACGAAGACGCCCTCGAAGCCATCGTCGCCGCCTGGACGGCGCCGCAAACCGCGGAGGACGTCGCCGACCGCCTCACCACCGCCGGTGTGGGCGCCGCCGTCGTCGCCCGCGGCGAAGACCTGCACCGCGACCCTCATCTCACCGCCCGCGGCCACCTCCGGGTCATGGAACACCCCGTCATGGGCGCGAGGACGCACACCGCGCCCTCGTTCCACTTCTCGGACATGCGACTCGACCACCGCCGCGCCCCGCTCTTCGGCGAGCACGAGGACGAAGTCTTCGGCGGCCTGCTCGGCATGCCCCCCAGCGAGATCGAGCGCCTCCGCGAGGAAGGCATCGCCGGCTGACCTTCCGCTCCGGCCTCTCCCCCTCTGGAGACCTTTGCGCAACCCGCCCGCGGGCTCAAACATGGGTGGGGCCGGGAGGTCTTGCCTCTTCTCCCCACGGGAGAAGATTGAGATGAGGGGCACCCTCGCAACCGCCACGGTTCTCGAATCCGCCACCCTCGCGGTCAGTCACCCCGGTTACGTAAGGTCGCCTGCTACCTGCCGATGCGCCGCCAGTCCGACTCCGCGTGCGCCCTCGGAAAGAGATCCGGGTGCAGGATCTCGGCGAGGATCTCTAGTCCGTCCACCACCCTCGGCCCAGGACGGTTGTAGAACGACGAGCCGTCCACGACGTACACCTCGCCGCTCTTGACGGCGGTGAGGCCCTCCCACTCGGGCGGCATCGGCGTCTTGCGGAACTCGTCGAGGCAGTCTTCCAGGTGGTAGCCGCACGGCATGAGGACGACGACCTCAGGGTCGTAGGCCGCGATGTCCGCCCACGTCGCCTGTACCGAGGGTTGGCCCTCGCGGCCCAGGCCGTCGCTCCCACCGGCGAGGCGAATCATCTCGGGGACCCAGTGGCCGCCGATGAAGGGCGGGTCGAGCCACTCCATGGCGAAGGCGCGCGGGCGTCGCCCCGCGCCTGCCGCGGCGGCCTCGACGCCGTCGATGCGCCGACGGAGCGCTGCGATGACCTCCACGGCGCGTTCGGCGGCCCTCGCCGCCTCGCCCACGGACGTGATCGTGTCGAGAACGCCGCCCATCGTCGTGGGTTCGAGGGAGAGCACGGTTCGCTCGTTGCCCCCATCGCTGGGAAGGAGCCGCACCGCCCGTTGCACGTCGCCGTAGGAGACGGCGCAGACGTCGCACAGCTCCTGCGTCAGCACCAGACCGGGGTCGATGCGTTCCAGCAACGCCTGGTCGAGCGCGTAGATGCTGCTGCCGGCGTGGACCGCTTCGCTGACGTGGCGGTGGATCTCAGCGCCGGAGCTTCCTGAATGGTCGATCAGCGACCGCGTCACCGCCGGTATGCCCGCGGCCTCCGCCGGATAATCGCATTCATGCGTCACCCCCACGAGCCGGTCGCCGAGTCCAAGGGCAAAGACGATCTCCGTACTACTGGGAAGCAAGGAACAGATGCGCATAACGGCTATTCTAGAGGCCGCTCCATCGCCGCTCAAGCGTCGGAGCACACGAACGTCGTGCGCCCCTCGTGGTGGTAAACTGGTGGACGTTTGCCGATAGGCCGCCACTCCAGAACTTCGAGAACCCCGTGCCGCAGCACTTTCACCTGACCACCACCACCCAGTTCGACCGCGCTTGGGCCGAGCAGGCCATCTTCGAGCGCGCCGATCGGTTCAAGGACGGCAACGGCTTGCCCGCCCTCGAAGGTCAGGCCCTCTACTGCCTCTTCTACGAGCCCAGCTTCGTCACGCGGGCATCATTCGAGCGCGCCTTCGGTCTCCTTCGCGGTGATGCCTACCAGACCGAGGACGCCTCCCAGTTCTTCCCCATCCAGACCCCAAGCTACATCGACGACGTCATCCAAATACTTGCCAGTCTGCACTTCAACGTCGTCGTGCTGCGCAGCAGCGGCGAGGGCATCATGGAGCGCGCCAGCGCCGTCGACGCCGTTCCCGTCATCAACGGCGGCAGCCTCGACGACCACCCCACCCAGGCCCTCGCCGACCTCTACACCATCGCGCGGGAACGCGGCGCGGTGGACGGCGCTCGCGTGGCCGTCGTGGGCCGCCTCGAACACCGCAACGTCAGCGCCCTCCTGAAGGGGCTCGCCCTCTACGACGACGTAACGGTTTCGCTGGTCCCGTTCAGCGGCCAGATCGACCCCGCCGTCCGCGCCTACTGCGAGTCCAAGGGCCTGTGCTTCGAGACGCGCGGCCTCGACGACGGCGTGGAAGACGCGGACGTCATCTACCTCAACGGGCCTCGTACCGTGGCCCACGCCCAGCTCCTGAAGTCGCGCGATGTCTCCCTCGTCATCGACGACGCGTTCATGGAGCGGCTCAAGCAGAACGCGATCATCATGCACCCGATGCAGCGGAGCGGGGACTTCACCTTCCAGGCCGCCGACCGCCGGATTGTCACCTACCGGCAGGCCGAGAACGCGCTCTTCGTGCGTATGGCCCTGCTCGCCTTCACCCTCGGCGGCTAGGCCGTCGGCGCGGGGCGAGTCTCGGGCGCCTCCCGGTATTCGTGGATCGGGCGCACCGCGAAGTCGCCCTCCCCGTTGACCAAGCTCTCGGCGGCGGCGCGCGCCGTATCCAGCGAGGTGAACACCGGGATGCGGCGCTCGACGGCGGCGCGTCGAATCTGGAACCCATCCTGGAGCGTGGCGCGGTCGCCGGTGACGGTGTTCACCACGGCGTCCACCGTACCGTCGGCCACCACGTCTACGCAGTTGGGGTGTTCGCCGCTGAGGTATTTGGTGATAAGCGTGACGGGAATCCCCATCCCCTCGATCATCGCCGCCGTGCCCTCGGTTGCGTAGAGCTTGTAGCCGGCGGCGCGCAGGTCGCGCACCAGAGGTGCGGCGTCGGCCTTGTGGCGGTCGGCGATGCTGAGCAGGATCGAGCCCTTCGGAGGCAGCATCATGCCCGCCGCCATCAGGCCCTTCACCAACGCGGGCCGGAAGTCGCGGTCGACCCCCATCACCTCGCCCGTCGACTTCATTTCAGGACCGAGGTAGGTATCGACGCCGGCCAGCTTCGACATCGAGAACACCGGCGCCTTCACCCCGACGAGCTTGCGCCGCTTGTACAGCCCCGGCTCGTATCCCTGTTCCACGAGGCTCCGGCCCAGCATGGCCTTGACGGCCGCCTTCACCATGGGGACGCCGGTCACCTTCGAGAGGAAGGGCACTGTCCGGCTACCCCGAGGGTTCACTTCGAGGACGTAGACCTCGGGGCGGCTGGCGCCGGCCCCGCTCCACGGGCTGCGGTAAGCCTCCCCGCCGGTGAGCACGTACTGCACGTTCATCAGGCCCTTCACCTGGAGCGCGAGGCCGATGCGGGTGGTGTAGTCCACCATCGTATCGACTTCGTCCTCGGTTAGCGTCAGGCCGGGGTAAATCGCCATCGAGTCGCCGCTGTGGACGCCGGCCCGTTCGACGTGCTCCATAAGGCCGGGGATAAGCACCGTCTCGCCGTCGCAGATGGCGTCCACGTCCACCTCGCGGCCTTCGAGGTAGCGGTCGATCAGCACTCGGCGGCCCTCGCCGGCTTCGAGCGCCTGCTTCATGTACTTACCCAGCTCATCGTCGTTCTGCACGATCTCCATGGCCCGCCCGCCGAGGACGTAGCTGGGGCGCACCAGGATCGGGTAGTCGATGGACTGGGCCACCACCAGCGCCTGTTCGAGGTTGGTCACAGCCGCGCCCGGCGGGTTGGGGATGCCGAGGCCGGCAAGAAACTCCTCGAACAGGTGGCGGTCGGAGGCGATGTCGATCGAGCGCGCCGTCGAGCCCAGGATGGGGAGCTGCGCGCGGTCGAGGGTCTGGGACAGGTTGATCCCCGTCTGCCCGCCGAACTGCACGATTGAGGGTGGGAAGGACAGCTCGCCGTCCTCCTCGACCGCCTCGTTCTCCAGGATGTCACGCACGCTCTCCTCGTCCAGCGGCTCGAAGTAGAGGCGGTCGCTGGTGTCAAAGTCGGTGGAGACCGTTTCCGGGTTCGAGTTGACCACGATGCTCTTGACGCCCTCGCCTTGCAGCGCCCACGCGGCGTGGACCGAGCAGTAGTCGAACTCGATGCCCTGGCCGATGCGGATGGGCCCGCTCCCTGCAACGAGGGCGCGCCGGCCGCCCAGCGGCGGGGCCTCGTTCTCTTCCTCGTAGGCGCTGTAGAAGTAGGCGGTCTCCGCTTCGAACTCGGCGGCGCAGGTGTCCACCATCTTGTAGACCGGTCGAATGCCCCACCGCCCCCGCAGACCCCGCACCTGCTCCGCCGAACGGTCGGTAAGCACAGCGATTGCGGCGTCGGCGAAGCCCATGCGCTTCGCGTCGCGCAGGAGGCCGGCCGAGAGGTGCTCACCAAGCAGCCGCCGCTCCATCCGCGCGATGTTGTCCAGCGCGCGGGTGAACCAGGGATCGATACCCGTCCGCCGCGACAGGTCCTCCGGGCCCAGGCCGCGGCGGAGCGCCGCCAGCAGCCCCCAGAGCCGTTCATCGTTCGGGTGCAGAGGCAAGCGTTCCGCGTACAGCTTCCCGTCCTCGGTCCAACCGGCGTCCTCCCACAGCACCGAGTGCCCCGAGACTTCGAGGCAGCGGATGGCCTTCTGGAAGGCCGCCTCGAAGGTGCGGTCGATGGCCATGACTTCGCCGGTGGCCTTCATCTGCGTGCCGGTGACCCGGTCGCCGGTGGGGAATTTGTCGAAGGGCCAACGCGGGATCTTCACCACGCAGTAGTCGAGCGCAGGCTCGAACGCCGCCAGCGTCTTGCCCGTCACCGCGTTGGGTATCTCGTCGAGGCGCTTGCCGACGGCGATCTTGGCCGCCACACGGGCGATGGGATAGCCCGTCGCCTTGCTCGCCAGGGCCGAGCTGCGGCTCACCCTGGGGTTGACCTCGATAACGTAGTAACGGCTGGAGTCGGGCGTCCCGCCGGGAAGGGTCTCGCCGACCACGCCCCCCGGGGCGAGGGCAAGCTGGACGTTGCAACCGCCTTCGATGCCCAGCGCGCGGATGATCTTGAGGCTGGACGAGCGCAGCATCTGGTAGTCCTTGTCGGACAGCGTCTGGCTCGGCGCCACGACGATGCTGTCGCCGGTGTGGACCCCCATCGGGTCCAGATTCTCCATGTTGCAGATGGTGATGCAATTGTCCGCACCGTCCCGCATCACCTCGTACTCGACTTCCTTCCAGCCCACCAGCGACTTTTCCACCAGGACCTGGGTGATGGGGCTGGCGTCGAGGCCGCGCCGCACGACCTCGTCGAGCTCCCCGGGCGTCTCGGCGATGCCGCCGCCGGTGCCCCCGAGGGTGTAGGCGGGGCGGACCACCAGCGGCAGGCCGAGCTCCTGGGCGGCGCTCCGCGCCTCGTCGAGGGAGCCGACGATCGCGGACGGCGGCGTGGGCTCGCCGATGACCGCGAGCAGCGATCGGAAGCGCTCCCGGTCTTCGGCATCCTTGATCGTCTCCAGCGGCGTGCCGAGGAGCCGCACGTCGTACTTCTCGAAAATGCCGGCGTCGGCAAGCTCGACCGCGAGGTTGAGCCCCGTCTGCCCGCCCAGAGTCGGCAGGACGCCGTCGGGCCGCTCGCGCTGGACGATCCGCTCGACGACTTCGACCGTCAGCGGCTCGATGTAGACGGAGTCGGCGATGTCCTCGTCCGTCATGATCGTCGCCGGATTCGAGTTGATGAGGACGGTCGTGACGCCCTCCTCGCGGAGGGCGCGGCAGGCCTGGGTGCCGGCGTAGTCGAACTCGGCGGCCTGGCCGATAACGATGGGGCCCGATCCGATAACGAGGACCTTGCGCGGCTTGCCTGGCGTGGTTCGTGCGGCGGTCACTCGGCTATTCGGGGCGCAATGATTGGGTTGCGGGCCGCTGGCTATGCTACCACAGCCCGAGGCGCATCGGCGACATAAACGAAGGGGCGGACCCGGCGGCCCGCCCCTTGTTTTGCGTTACGCATCGGCTGGCTTATATCTTATAGAAGTCCACCGCGTTGAGCCCGCGGATCTGGGTCTGCTCCTCTTCGGTGAGCTCGGCGATCTTGCCGTTCAGCATCTCCACGAAGTTGGGGTAGAAGGCGTCGGGGTGGGGGAAGTCGGAGCCCCAGATGATCCGGTCGGCGCCGAGCCACTGCGCCGTGAGCGGCAGCGTGGCCTCTTCGGGGTCGAACGAGATCCAGCCCTGCCGGCGGAAGTACTCCGTCGGCGTCATCTTCAGGTGCGGCACGACGTGCCCCAGGTGCTCGTAGCGGTGGTCCAGCCGCTCCAGCAGGGAAATGAGCCAGCCGCCACTCGATTCGAGGATGGCGAAGCGCAGGTTGGGGTGCTTTTCGAGCTTGCCGCCCGCGATGATCCCTGTGAGGAGGTGCATCGAGTCGACGGGATGGTTCACCGGCGTGCGGGCGAACTGTTGGATGATGTTGGGCCCGACCATGTCGAAGAAGCGCCCCGAGCCGTACATGGCGTCGCCGGGGAACGGGTGGAAACCGATCGGCACGTCGAGCTCCGCCGCGGTCGCGAACAGCGGGTCGTAATAGTCGTTCCACCACCGGGCGTCCTCCACCGCGTGGCAAGGCCGCAGAAAGATCGCCTTGAAGCCGAAGTCCCTCACGCACCGGCGGGCCTCCTGGCAGGCCCACTCCACGTCGTGCACCGCCACAATATTGACCGCACCGTGCAGCCGGCCGCCGCCGCCCTGCACGTAATACTCCGCCAGCCAGTTGTTAAGTGCCCTGTTAACGGCGTGGTGAAGAGGCGGATCGTCGATGGTCTGCAGGTTCATCGTGGGGTACAGCACCGCCTCGTCCATGCGCTCGTTGTCCATGACCCCAAGCCGCGCCGTCGGCTCCTGGGCCGCCGGGTTCATCTGCGTGTAGTTCAGGTTCATCACGTTGCCGAGGTCGACACCGTGGTTCCAGCGCTCGACGCCCGCCAGACCCGCTACCGCCGAGGCCCGCGTGGCCTGCGGATCGGGCCCGATCGTCGGGTTCGACCGGCCCCAGTGGTTGTTCACCCAGTACTCTAACCCGTCGTCCTTCTTGATGATCCGCGGCGCGTACTCCTTGTACTCGGGCTCGATGTAGTCCGGCAGCGCGAACGCCGGCTCCAGATAGTGCCCGTCCGCGTCGATGATCCGCGTCTTCACCTTCGTATCCGTCGTCATCGGTGCTCCTTCTCCGTTTCTCTCCGTCAGATTCGCCGCTTGGCGGTTAGACCAGGTGGTACAGGGCGGCCGCGTTCCCCACGATCATCTTTTGCTTCTCGTCGTCGGGCACGCCCGCGAAGTGCTCCTCGATGACCGCCTTCGAGTCGGGCCACGACGTCTCGCTGTGCGGGTAGTCGGACGACCACATGATGCTCTCGACCCCGATCGTGTGCCGCTCCCGAATGGCGACGGGGTCGTCGATCAGGGTTCCCAGCACGTGCCGCTTGAAGTAGTAGCTCGGCGGCTCCTTCAGGTCCGACTTCGTCCAGTGCCGGTGTTTGTTCCACACGTGGTCCATGTAGTTGATGATGAAGGCGCACCAGCCCAGGCCGCCCTCGACTTCGACCAGCTTCAGGGTGGGGAAGCGCTCGAAGACGCCGCCGTAGATGAACAGGCCGATGGGCTCGGCCAAGCTGAGCTTGGTCATCGTCATGTCCGACAGGAAGTGCGGCGTGGTGTCGAAGCGGGTGCTCCGCCCGCCCATGCTGGAGTGGACCTGCACCGACATGCCTTGAGCGGCGATCTCGCCCCACAAGGCGTCGAACTTGGGGTCGGTGTAGTCGGCGCCGTCGGGGCTCACGCCGGGTATGAGCGCGCCCCGAAGGCCGACCTTGGCGGCGTGCTTGACCTCGGCGACCGCTTCATCCACATCCCACACCGGAATGTAGGCGATGCCGAGGAGCCGGTCGGGCGAGGGCTTGCAGAAGTCCGCCAGCCAGTCGTTGTAGGCGCGGTGGCTGGCGATGGCGAGGTCGTGGTCTTGCGTCCGCAGCGGGCCGCCTCCGTAGATCGCCTCGGCGTCCACCCCGTCAATGTCCTGGTCCTTCACCCGCTCGGTGGGGTCCCAGCCCCCCGGACGCGTGTCGCTGATCTTGCCCTTGAACTTGTAGTCCTCGGCCTTCTTCCCCGCCAGGTTCGACAGCATGATGAACGGCGTCTTCCTGCCCTCGAAGACCACGAAGTCGCCCTCGTCGGTCGATTCCAGCGACGGAGCGCGGTCGGTGAAGCTCCCGGGGAGATAGTCGCGCCAGAACGTAGGCGGCGGGCTGACGTGAGAGTCCGCCGATATGATGTGATACTGCCCCATACGGCCCTCCTGCTGCACTGATTGCAGCGCCTATACTATGGCCCGTGCCGAAAGGTGGTCAAGCAAACCGCTGAGCCGGCGCTCGTAAGGAGGTGCGAACCATGGCGAAACCGTTGCGCGGGGTGAAAGTCGTCGAGCTGGCGACGTGGGCGGCGCTGCCCGGCGGCGCAGCGATCCTGGCCGATTGGGGCGCCGATGTCGTTAAGATCGAAGACCCACGGACGGGCGACCCGCTCCGCGGCTTCCACCACAACGTCGGCGCCGGCAACGGCAACGCTCCCCCGCCCGCCTTCGAGCAGAAGAACCGCAACAAGCGCAACATCGCCCTCGACGTCAGCCTCCCCGAGGGGCGCGACGTCATCCGCGCCCTCCTCGCCAAGGCCGACGTCTTCGTGACCAGCATGCGGCCCGCGACGTTGGAACGGTACGGTCTCACCCACGCCGAGCTGAGCGAGCAGAACCCCGGCCTGGTGATGGTCCACCTCTCCGGTTTCGGCCACAAAGGCCCCGACGCCCACCGCCCCGGCTACGACGCCCTCTGCTTCTGGTCGCGCACCGGCCTCGCCCGCAGCCTCGCCGGCTTCGACGCCGACCCCATCAGCCAGCGCCCCGCCCAGGGCGACCTCACCACCTCCATCGCCATCGCCGGCGGCGTCTGCGCCGCCCTCTTCGAACGCTCCCAAACCGGGAAGGGGCAGGAAGTCCTCGCCTCCCTCTACGGCACCGGGCTCTGGATCGTCTCCAGTGACATAACGACCACGTTCGTCACCGGCGAGAACCCTCGCAAGCTGGCGCGCAAGGACGTCGGCAACCCGCTCGTGACCACCTACCGGACGAAGGATAGCTGGGTGCACCTCGTCAACCTCCAATCCGAACGCTTCTGGCCGCCGCTCTGCCGCGCCGTGGGCCGCGAGGACCTGATCGACGATGAGCGCTTCAGCGATCCGGTGAAGCGCGACGCCAATGGCCCGGAGCTCATCGAGATATTCGACGACGAGTTCGCCAAGCGCACCGTCGACGAGTGGCAGCCCCGCCTCGACGCCGAGGGCATCCGTTGGGGCCGCGTCCCCACGACACTCGACGCCACCCGCGACGAGCAGGCCTGGGTCAACGGCTACTATCAGACCATCCCCCACCCCGACCGGGGAGAGATGACCTTCGTCTCCAGTCCGCTCCAGTTCGGCGGCGAACCCTCGCCCATCGAGCGGCCCGCCGCCGCCGCCGGCCAGCACACCGAGGAAGTCCTCCTCGAATACGGCTACTCGTGGGACGAGATCAACGCGCTGCGCGACAAGAACGCCGTGCTCTAAGGAGGGAATCGCGATGACCAGACTGAGCGGAGAAATCGGCGAGATCTACGGCAAGCTACCCGCCCCGATCATCGAGGCGTGGCACAGCTTCACCACGGCGATGTGGCGGGACGGACGCATCGACGCACCGCTCCGCGAGCTGATGCGCATGCGCTCCGCCCAGATCACCCGCTGCTTTGCCTGAGAGACCACCCGCATCGCTGAGGCTCAGCGAGCAGGACTGACCGAAGAGACCATCGACAAGGTAGCCGACTTCCGCGCCTCCGACCTCCCCGAGCGCGAGAAGACCGCCCTGGAGTACACCGAACGCTTCATCTTCGATCCGGCATCGATCGACGACGACTTCTTCGCGCAGCTCCGCGAGCACTTCGGCGAGGAGGAAATCGTCGAGCTAGGCTTCATCGTCATCATGTACAACGGCCTGCACAGGTTCAACGCCTCTATCGACCTCGACCCCCACGAGCCGGGCCGGATATGGCACATCTCGCTCCTAGACGGCGTGCCAGCCGACTAGGAGGCCGGAGCGCTACTCAGAACCGACGCCCTTCGTCCGGTAGTCCCGGAACGGGCCGTCGCGCCAATCGAGCGCGGCCTTGAGCCCCTGCTCGTTGGCGATCTTCGTGAACTCGCCCGCGCTCTCCCGGAACGACGAGAGCGCCTGCATGTCGGCCCCGACGAGCAGCGCCGCCTTGAACCCCATGACCTCGTAGACCCGGTGCAGGCCCCGCTTGTTGATCGCCTGTAGGTCGGGCGCGATGTTCGACATGCGTTCGGCGTAAGCCAGCGTGCGCTCGTCGAGCTCGTCGGTCGGGAAGGCGAAGTTCGCGTAGCCCACCCGCACCGCCTCGTTCCCGTCCATAGAGTCGCCGGTCATGAGCAGCTCCGCCGCCTTGCGCATGGGCATCAACCAGGGATGGTAGATGATGTCCACGCTCGAAAGCGCCCGCACCGCCGGATAGCCGATCTGGCAGTCCTCCGAGGTGAACACAAGGTCGCAGAAGGCGACGAGCTCGGTGGCGCCGGCGAGACAATAGCCGTGAATCTGCGCGATCACCGGCTTAAACAGGTCCCAGATCGTCGTGTAGGTGTTAATGAGGCTTCGCGGCCACTCCCCCGGCCCCTTCGAAACGTAGGTCTGGAACTTCGAGCGGTCCTGGCCGCCGGGCGTCAGGTCGTAGCCCGCGCTGAAGGCCCGCCCCGCGCCGCGCAGGACGATGGTTCGCACGTCGTCGTCCAACTCCATGATCCGCAGCGTGTCGATAAGCTCCGCGAGCAGCGCCCTGCTGAGCGCGTTCAGCTTCTCGGGACGGTTGAGGGTAATGCGGCCCACCCTCCCGATCACCTCGGTGCGCAAATGCTCGTACGCGGGGTACTCCATGCCGCTCCTCCTCGCCTGGGCCGAATGCCCGCATTCTAGGGGCGCCACGAAAGGCCCTCAACGCTCCAGAGAGAACTCTCTCCCTCGCAGTCAGCCACCCCGGCTACGCAAGGGTCTCCGTAGGGGCGATTCGCGAATCGTCCACCCTCGCCCGCCGAGGGCCGCCCCCTCCGCCATCCGCCCCTTCCCCATGCCCGCTCCCGTCCCCTACCATGTCCCCATGCGAAACCAGCCCGTTCGGCGCCGGCCAAGGCGCATACCCCCGCTTCCTCGGGGAGCCTGTAAACGGCCACGGGCGCGCGCAAGAGCTCCTTCGGGAGACTCCGGCGCGTAGGCGCACCGAGCGCCGTCTGTCGGCGCTTTTACTAAGACGTCGCTGACTTCAGCGGCCGTCTGGAAGAACTTCACATGGCCGGTCTCCTAGGGACCAGCGAGGCCATGCCGGAGTTGCAAGGCGAGTTTGGAGAAGCGGCCCGGTGCGGTAACCCCCGCCGGGCCCGCGTCCGCTACGCCCGCTACGGCGGCGCAGCGGACGCTCTCCAACTCAGCCTTTTTTCGGGGTTACGCCCTGGCCCTCCTGTGCCTTCCGTGGCCCGCCCTCTCCGCCGCGCTGGCCGCTCCCCGTCCCATCCCATCCGACTCTCACGGTCATCCAAGCGAAAGCGGCGTCCACCCCTCGCCAGTGGGAGACCATTGCACAACCCGCCTGCGGGCAGCTTCGGTGGGGCCGGGAGGTCTTGCCTCTTCTCCCCACGGGAGAAGATTGAGATGAGGGGCCGCCCGACCACCACCGAAGGTCATCGAAGCGCACCGCCACCCTCCCGTAGGGGCGCCCCTTGTGGGCGCCCGCCTTCGGCCTTTCCCCTCTGGGGGAAACTGAAAGAGGGCACGCGCCGCAGGCGCGTCGGAGGGGCGGGGTAGCGAGGAGTGAGAAGGCCGCGGCCCGCCGCCTACAGCGGCCAGTCGCCGGAGAACACGCGGGCGACGGGGCCTTCGAGCCAGACTTCCCCTTCGCCGTCCCAGTCGATCTTCAGTTCGCCGCCGGGGAGGCTCACCACCACCGACTCACCCGCAAGCCCCTTGATTTGGGCCGCGACGGCGATTGCCGACGCCCCGCTCCCGCAGGCCAACGTCTCGCTCGCGCCGCGCTCCCAGACCCGCGCCTTAACGCGATCCGGGCTCTCGACGTTGACAATCTCGAAGTTCACCCGCCGCGGGAAGAACGGATCGTGCTCGACCAGGGGGCCGACGCGCTCCAGCGGCCACGACTCGACCGGCTCGTCGATGAAGGCGACGGCGTGGGGATTGCCCATCGAAAGACTCGTGATCCGCAGATTGGCATCGCCCACCTGAAGAGGGTGGTCGATCACCCTCTCGACGCCGCTCAACGTCACCGGTATCTGTGCCGGGTCGAAGCGCGGCGCGCCCATGCCGACGCGGGCCGCGACGACCCGTCCGTTCTCGAGGCGGGGCGTGATCTCGTGGATGCCGGCCAGCGTCTCGATGGTGAGCAGGTCGCGCGGCGCGCCCATCTCCTCGATGACGTGCTTGGCGAAGCAGCGAATGCCGTTCCCCGACATCTCCGCCTCCGAGCCGTCGGCGTTGAATAGCACCATCCGGTGCGCCGCCTTGGCGGACGCCTCCACCACCAGCAGCCCATCGGCGCCGACGCCCGTGTGACGCTCGCACATCGCCAAAGCCAGCGCCGGCCAATCGGCTGTGCCGCCGTCGGCTTCGACGATGAGAAAGTCGTTCCCTGCCCCGTGATACTTGGTAAATCGCATAGCGGGCGTATTATACAGCGCCAACACCCCCGGACGGCGTGCCTCTTCGAGCACGGCGCTCGTCCGACACCGCGGAAGAGGCCATGGACTACGACAAGATCGCTCCGTTGATGCGGCGGTTGTGGGCGCCGGTCGCCATCGTCACCGCATCATCCCAGGGCCGCGACAACGCCCAGGCCGCCGTCTCCATCGGCGGCGCTTCCATCGTCGCCGACCGCCCCCGCGTCGTCGTCCAACTCTACAAGACCAACCTCACCCACGACCTGGTCGTGGAGAGCGGCGTATTCGCCCTCTGCTTCGCGCGCCGCGACCAGCTCGACCTCGTCCACGACATGGGCTTCGTCAGCGGCCACGCCGGCGACAAGATGGCCGACCTCGCCTACTCCAAGGGCGCGACCGGCAGCCCCGTGCTCGACGACTGCCTCGGCTTCCTCGATTGCCGGGTCATCAACGCTATGGACGGCGGCGACATGACCGTCTTCCTCGCCGACGTCGTCGACGGCGGCATGCGCTCCGAGGGCGACGCCCTCGACAGCCCCTACTGGCGCGACGTCATCCCCCAGCCCTGGACCGACGAGTGGAACGAGAAGATCTCCAAGGAAGTCGAACACTCCCGCCGGGTGATGGACGCCATCGACCCTTCCCGCTTCTCCCCCCGTTAGGCAGCAGCTTCTCCTCCCGTAGGGGCGCCCCTTGTGGGCGCCCGTCCCGGGATGGGTCGGGAGGGTCTTGCCTCTTCTCCCCACGGGAGAAGATTGAGATGAGGGGCCCTCTCTCAACCACCAAGGGCCTTTCGAGGAGCGGCGCCCCAATTGCCTGGGCGGGGCATCACCCAAATACCTCCCCCGCAGGGGGAGCACCTTAAGCCTCTCCCCCTCTGGGGGAGACTGAAAGAGGGCCGGGGCGGGGCGCCGCCCTCCGGCTACTGCATGAACGAGGCGGCGTTGATGAAAAGGCTCTGGCCGTTGACTCCGCTCGATGCGTCGGAGGCAAGGTAGACCATCAGGTCCGCCACCTCGTCGGTGCTGACGATGCGCTTCTCCGGCGAGACGGCGGCAAAGCGGGCCCGCACCTCCTCAAGAGTCACGCCCTCTTCCCTTGCCAAGCGTTGCTGGACGCCGTCCAGCAGCTCAGTGGCTACGGACCCGGGAACGATGCAGTTCGTTCGTATCCCATGCCCGGCGCCCTCCCACGCAAGCGAGTAGGTAAGCCCAATGACGCCCATCTTCGTTGCGGTGTAGTGTGCGCGGCCCCGCATCCCCCTGCGGATAACGTCCGACGACACGTTGATGATCGCGCCCTTCTTCTTGCGCATCATATGGGGCATGACGTACTTGGCGAAGAGCGCGGGGCCGCGCAGGTTGATGCCGTAGACAAGGTCGAAGTCCTCGAACGGCATGTCGACCAGATCGATTGCATAGCCCCCAGGAGCTCCGAGAACCGCTGCGTTGTTGACCAGCACGTCCACGCCGCCAAACGCCTCGGCGGTGCGCTCGACGAACGCGCGGACCTGTCCCTCGTCGGCAACGTCGGTGACCAGCGCCAACGCCTTGCCGCCGGCGCTCTCGATCTCGCTTGCCACGGCGTCAATCTCGGACTGCGTCCTCGAGCAAATCGCCACCGACGCGCCGAGCTCCGCGAAGCGTAACGCTGCCGCCTTCCCGATTCCCTTGCCCGCGCCGGTGATGATCACCGTCTTGCCGTCAAAGCGGATCTGCATGCGTCAGGCCGTCATCCCCATCATCGCCCGCCCCTCCGCGAGCGTGGCGACCTCGCGGCCCGCCTTGTGTGCCAGGTCGACCGCCTCCTTCACCAGATCGGCGTTCGTGGGACGCCGCCCGTCGATCACCGGCGTGTCGCCGAGTCCGGTGCGAATGTGGCCCCCCATCGCCGCGGCGAGCATGTACATCCGCCCTGCCTCCTCCGGCGACCGGAACATCGTGATGAACCAGTGCGCATCCACGCCCGGCGGAATCATGTCGAGGTACATCGAGAGTCCCTTGGCGTTGGGATACGGCCCAGCGGCGTTCCCGCTCGACATAAAGATCTTCAGCACCAGCGGCTCCGCCGCCAGTCCCATCCGCAGGTACTCGTGGACGTGGCGCATGTGGCCCACGTCGCGCACCCCAAGGCTGAACGCGACGCCATGCTCCCGTGACATTTCCATGAAGTAGATCAGGTCATCGTGACTGTTGACGTACGTCCCGCCCGGCCGGAACGCGCCGGTATCGGGATCGACGCCCGAGTTGTTCGTCGCCCCCACGTCGAATGTCGCCAGGTCGAGCTTCGCCGCGGGGTCGTTGGCCAGCGCGCCGATGTGGGCGTAGCGCTGCTCCTTGGGCCGTGCCCCAGGGTAGGAGGGGTACAGAAGCGCGTCGGGCCGATCGCGGCGGATCATGGCCATCGCCTCGCCGTAGACCTTCGCGTCGGTCCAGAGCTGCGCCCCCGTGTCGGCGTCGCGGGCGTGGAAGTGGACGATCGTGGCCCCCGCCTCGATGCAGGCTAGCGCGTCCTCGGCGATCTCCTCCGGCCCATACGGCACGTTGGGGTTGTACTTCTTCGACGCCAGCTCGTTGATCGCCGCCTCGATCATCATCTTCTGCATCGCGCCCCTCCAGTCAGGCCGCGATTCTAGCACGCGCCGGAACGTCCTCGCCCCGGCCCATACTCCTAGCGGAGACCTTCGCGTCCCTTGGTCCGTGGGGGGCGTGTCGGGTTCTTCCCTCTCCCGCTGGGAGAGGGTTGGGGTGAGGGCGGGGGGAGGCGGGGCGCGCCAAGGTGGACGAAGCCCGCCGCCGTCGAGGGCGGACGAGAGGCGCCACGCGCACCGGTGCTATACTTCCGTGCACCTCCGGCCTCCGCCCCCTCCAGCGGCCCGGACGCGAAAGGAGCCAGATGGCGGACCTCAACTGGATCATCTACGAGAAGGACGACAACGTCGGCGTCATTACCCTCAACCGGCCCGAAACGCGCAACGCGCAGCACCAGGGCTTTCTCGAAGAGCTCGACCAGGCCTGGCGCATGGGCGAACAGGACAAAGAGGTCAAGGTCATCGTCCTCAAGGCCAACGGGCCGCACTTCTCTTCCGGCCACGACATCGGCAGCGAGGAAGCCAAACGGTGGCGCGCCAACAACGCCCAGGACTGGCAGGGCGCCGCCGACCGTTACTGGTGGGAGTCGGAGTTCTACCTCGGACTGTGCCAGCGCTGGCGCGACATACCCAAGCCCACCATCGCCGCCGTCCACGGCAAGACCATCGCCGGCGGCCTCATGCTCTGCTGGCCCTGCGACCTCATCATCGCCGCCGACAACGCCCAGTTCAGCGACCCCGTCGTCAGCATGGGCGTCGGCGGCGTCGAATACCACGCCCACCCCTGGGAAGTCGGCCACCGCAAGGCCAAGGAGATGCTCTTCACCGGCCAGTTCGTCGGCGCCGAAGAGGCCCACCGCCTCGGCATGGTCAACCGGGTCGTCCCCCTGGACAACCTCGTCGAGGAGACGATGACGCTGGCGCGTCAAATCGCGCAGATGCCCGCCTTCGCCCTCGCCATGGCCAAGCAGTCCGTGAACCGCACCCTCGAGCACCAGGGTCAGCGCACCGCCATGCAGGCCGTCTTCGACATGCATCAGCTCGCCCACGCCCACTCCGAGCTCACCACCGGCAGCGCCATCATGGGCATGACGGTGGACTCGATGAAGTCGCAGAGCGGCACGGCGAAGGCGTAGGCGCGGGTACGGGGAGAATCCATGCAACAAGTGACCTATCACACAACCTCCCCGAACGCGCCAGGGGTCTATCACCGTGACCCTTGTCCCTACGGGGCGCGAATCGAGGGTGCTAACCGCTGCCAAGGCAACCGCCGCGACTGTCCGTGGTGTCGACGCGGAGGCCTACGGCCCTGCGACTACTGCGGCGGCTAGCCCGGGACCGGCTCGCGCTGGCCTGTGACGCGTCTGCGCCCTTCGATTCAACTGCCAGCGCTTTGGCGACCCCTCGCCTCCACGGCCGGGATGAACGCGGCGGGCAGCGCTACATTGATCAGCTTCGCGCCTGTGTCAATCACCAACTCGTCACGGTCGCCAAAGACCACAAGGACCCGCTGTCCCTGTGCCTCGAAGAACTCGATGACCACCTCGGAGAGAGGCGAGATGTAGACCTCGTCCGGCCGCGCCATACCAGGCGTCTCCAGGAAACGCTCAGCCCGCTCAATACGATCACCAGGCGGGTTAAGGCCGGATTCGCGAGCCTCCCGCAGCGCCTTTCCAAGTCGGGCGTTTATGCCGTGCCACTCCGAGCCGCGCGTGAGCAGGCAGACTGTTTACACGGCCTAAGCGGCGCGGGCGGGTAGTCGGCCCTGATCTCCGCGTATTCGGGGCTGCACGAGAAGCACCGCGGGTTGTCCCCTTCGCAATAGTCCAAGGGCTTGATGTGACGACCCGCCGGGCACTCCGCAGCGGTGTGATAGACCTCACCGAAGCTCGTATGGTAGGGCTTCACGGGGCGCACTGGCGCTCTGCGCGCTTGGCGCGGCGGCGGCTTCTTCTTCTCTTTGCGCCAGGCCTGCCGTGCCCCCTTGCAGAGATCGCAGCCTGCGGCGTGGTCAGTGTTGAGGTAGTCGAAGATCACCCCGACGTCGGACTGAGAGAGCGCGTCCAGATCGACGGGGGTCTTTTCGGGGTGTCTTTCTTTGAGGGCAGCAAGCTCAAAGCGGGCGCGGTCCTGTTTCTGCTTCCACGGGCCCTGTTCGTCGGCCCGCCATCTCTCCAGGGTGCAAATCTGGCGGAGCGTGAGGATGCGTTCCTTCGGGTCTTCCTCGTCGGCGTAACGGGCCTCAGCCTTGGCGATCTGCCGATTGAGGTCAGCAAGGCGGCCAGGTGGCGGCGGGCCGTCGATGCGGCGCTTCATCTTGGCTAACCGAGCGTCCATCGCCTCGAAGATCATCTCTCCCTCATCGCGGCCGTGCTCGCGCAGCCACGCCCGCAGAAAGGCGATCTGCCGGGGGGAACCGGGAGGCTCGTTGTCGCTCATAGCAATCCTCCCCATGATGAATGCGGGGCGCTTGCCGGTATCCTAGCCCTTGGATCTGGTAACTGCAAGGGGTTGCGCTCGATGGTGCATTAGCTACAAGCCTTGGCAGTATCGCAGCCGGGCCGAACGGCTTCACGCACCCTTCTGGACGAGGCCTTTATAGCACAGCCACCGTGGCGGGAAGCACAGCCTTGTCCTCGAGAGACGCCAAGCTCACGGGCCCCACGCCGCCCGCAGCGCCCCGCTCCCCGCCCCCAACGACCCCAACCTCGCCTCCGCCCCGCAACGCGGCTCTGACCGCGCCCTCGCGCAAAACACCTGGCCCGACCCCATCCCAAGCCCCTCCGTTACATAATCCCACTTCCGTTTGTGTCGCCTAATGGTTGTTATGTGCGACCGCACAGAAGGGAGGTGGGCGTTTTACATAAAGAAGCGTCAGGAAGCTGGAGCAGGCTGCGGAGGCCGCTAGACACCCAGCGGTCCACAGAGCGCCGTACCCGCCCGTGGCCGACCCCCACGTCGTCTTCGCCGCGGATCGCGGCGCTGCGCACGCTCTGGCGGCGAGGCGCCCTGTAAGAGGCCCGCAGAATCGGGTAACATGGGGTTGGTAGACGTTTCGATGGCGAGGCTTCCCTATGGGGACTTTCAAGTGGCCGCTGCGGATTTCCAGCATGGGCGGCCAACAGGCCCAGGAAATAGAGGCGACGGTGGACACCGGCGTATCGTTCACCACGCTGCCTTCCAACCTTCTGCGGGAGCTGGGCATCGAGGCTGCAGGCAAGCGCCGGTTCCTGCTGGCGGACGGGCGGCGCGTCGAGATGGACTACGGACAGGCCTGGGCTACGATAGACGGCGAGAGCGTGATCACTATCGTGGTATTTGGAGAGGACGAGGCCCCTCCCCTGCTGGGGGCCTACACCCTGGAAGGTCTGGCGTTGGCGGTGGACCCGGAAGCTCAACGGCTGGTTCCCACCCACATGATCATGTACTAGGGCGCGCCGTCGCCGGGCCCCGTGAACGCCGGCGGCCCACAGCGCGCCGTTTCCGCCCGCGGACGAGTCCCAAAGCCGTCTTCGCCGCCGAACGCGGTGCTGCGCGCGCCCTATGTGCATCCAAGCGCCACGTTAGCCCGGTCCAACCGTCCTGCAGCCGCCATCCGGCGCTAGACACCAACAACACTCGGTGGTCAAATGGGCGGGTACTCATGGCGCTATCGCTTGACACATCCCGAGCGTTTCGCTCATTGGACGAACTGACCAAGCTCGTACAGGCCATCGTCACGGCGCCCCCGAAGGAGTCGGAACCCGACTGGCTGGAGTGGAAACGCGAGGCAGACCTAGCTGACGGGCGCTGGAAGGCAATCATCGCGAAGTTCATCGCAGGATTCGCTAACCGCGATCCGGCCACGGCCATGCAACACGCCGGCGGCTGCGGATATCTGGTCATCGGTGTTGAACCTGGCAATGTCCTCGGGGTAAGTCCTGTCGACAATGCGGACCTTCATGCCGGTGTGTCGCGTTTCGTGGGGAAGGGTGTGCGCTGGAGCCCGCAGTACGTGCAATACGAAGGAAAGCAGGTCCTAATTGTCACCGTCGAGCCCCCAGCGAATGGAGATCCCATCGCTGCGATGCTGAAAGGCTACCAACCTGACCGCGGGGCTAGCGTCTGCCACGAGGGTGCGGTATTCGTGCGTCACCACGGCACTACCAAACCCGCGACGCAGGACGACTACAACCTTCTCGCCCGTCGTTTCGCTGCCGGAGGCAAACAGGCAAGCGGCATCAGGGTTGAACCCGTCGGATCTGTGACGGCAGTGCCGGTTGCCTGCGGACCCGACATGGTCGAAGCCTGGTGCCAACGCGAACAGACAGCCTTGCTGGGAGGAATCTCGCAGAACTCTAAAGAGATGTTCGGCAACCGGACTGGGAAGGAGTACGGGCGCAAGGTTCTGTCGTATCTCGAAGAATCTGCTCGGCTGCTTCCAGAAAAGGCTTGCGCTGAGGCACTTATGGGCCGTGATCCAAGTATGCACCTAATGCTAGTCAACGAGACGGATCACAATTTTGCAGCCGTACGGGTCGAAGTGGCTATTGATGGCGACATTTGGGGATTTGTGTCCGCCGAGGAGGCTGAACCAGAGATGCCAGCCCGACCTCGTGCTTGGAATGTAGGCTCGCTGCGCACCGGATTTAGGATGCCTTCCCTCTCAGCACCGAGAATCTCAGAAATGCTTGGGCCGCACATTGACAATTCGAGACCCACACACATCCGGTTCGACAAGGACAATCTTAGGCCCAGGGAGAGAATCGACCTGGATCCGCTTTACCTGGTAGCCGATGCCTCCCTAGCTGGCATGACGCTGACCATTCATTGGAAGGCCACTTCTACAAGTGCCGACGGCGTTTCTGCAGGGGAGTTCACCGTCACTGTCTCGACGGGAATCGTTTCACCGCTCGATGAATGAACCGCCCCCGCAGCGCGCCGTTTCCGCCCGCGGGCGACTCCCACAGCCGTCTTCGCCGCCGAACGCGGCGCTGGGCGGGCTCTAGCGCCGCCTACGCCGGAATGACGTCCGACTCGTCGGCGAGCAGCAGGTAGGGCTCGCCGAACTGGTCGGGGTCGTCGAGGCGCCAGGGCGCGGGCGGGGAGCCGTCGGCGCGGACCGGTTGGAACCGCAGGCCCCAGTCGCCGCCGTGGACGAGGTAAGAGAGGCCCGCGCCCGAGTCCTCGACAGCGACGCACTCGACACCGTCCTCGGGCGTGCCGTCGCCGTCGCTGCTCCAGCTCACCACCCAACAGGGCACGCCGAGGCCGGCCCGCGTGTCCATCTTCACCTGGCGCACGGAGTACGCCGTCCCCTTCACCTGGAAGGTGCGCAGGGGCACGCCGTAGGAGTTCTCGTTGTCCTCGACCTCGACGTAGATCTGCACGCGGGAGCCCCTTCCTTGTGTCAAGCCAACGGCTAGCGGAAGAGGTCGCCCTCGGGAGGCCGCACCAGTGCCGACGCTCCCGCGCCGCCGGGCTGATAGGCGTAGCCGCGGACGATAGCCGCCGGCACGCGGTCGAGCTTGCCCATGACCAGGTCCGCCGCGGCGGCGAGCTCGTCGGCGGCGGCGACCACCGTCGCCCGCAGCTCATGGCCCGCCGGGTCCGTCACCCCCCGGTAGTCCACCAGCGGACCCATGCCCGCGACGCCGATGGCCACGTCGGTGCACCCCTCGCGCCAGGGACGCCCGAAGGTGTCGGAGATGACCACCGCGACGTCCGCCCCGGCCTCCCGTGCGATCGCCGCTCTGATGGCCGACGCCGAGGCGTCGGGGTCGAGCGGCAGCAGGGCGACCTCGCCGTGCGTCTCCACGTTCGACTGGTCGACGCCGGAGTTGGCGCAGATGAAGCCGTGCCGCGTCTCCGTGATGATGACGCCCTGGTCCATGCGCACGACGCGGCTGCTCTCTCGCAGCACCACTTCGACGAGGCGAGGGTCTTTGTCGTACCGCTCGGCGATCTGCTCGGCGAAGGCCGACGGCGTGACCGTGGAGAGCACGACGACCCGCCCCTCGGCCTTGGAGACGATCTTCTGGGTGACCACGACAACGTCGCCCGCCTCGATTGGGCTGCCCCCGCCGGCGGCGGCCTTTGCGACCATGGCGCCCACGTCGTCGCCCTCATGGACTTCGGGAAGCCCAGCGACGCCGAAGATGCGCAGCTCAGGAAAAGGCATGGCCCACGCCTAGACGCCGGATATCTTGACCATGGAGTGGGCGCCCTTGTAGCGCCGGTTTATGTTGAGTAGGAGCGCGGTGATCGACTCGACGTAGCGCGAGTTCTCCAGCGCGCCGCCGTCGACGCCGCGAACGCCCTCGATCTTCTCCGAAAGCTCCATCGCCATCGCCTTTGCCTCCGTGTCGTCGCTGCAGACGATCACGTCGGCGGAGACGGTCTCGCTCAAGTCCATCAGCGCGGGCGCGCTCAGGTTCTGGAAGGCGCCGGCGACACGGGCGTTGGGAGCAAGCTTCTGCGACTCCTGGGCCGCCGAGTTGTCCTCGAGGTCCATGTACCGCACCGGCTTGCCCTTCTCGAAAGCCAAAGGGACGACGGTGTTGACGACGATCTTGTCGCCGATGACCTCGTGCAGCGATTCCAGCGTAGGGCGCTGTCCGTTGTAGGGGATGGTGATGAAGATGACGCTGCCGGCACCGACGGCGTCCGCGTTCTCCATCCCGCGGACGTCGCCGTTGGGAACGGCTTCCAGCACGGTCCGGGCCGCTTCGTCGGCGCGTTCCTGTTTCCGTGAGCCGATGATGATCGGGTAGCCGGCGTGGGCGAAACGGATCGCTAAGCCCAGACCCTCCGGTCCGGTGCCGCCGATGAAGGAGAGGACGCGATCGCTCAAAAGAGGCCTCCGGGGCGATGGTGATTGCCGCGAGCCGCGGGCGCGGTCTATGGTACCTTCAGCCATCGAATCCTGTACAGGGCGAGCCGGGTGCCCGTGCTAGGCTCGCTGCTTCTGCAAACCATCGCCTGAGCTAAGGAGGCGCGCCGCTTGGAACAACGGCGGCGGCGGCTCGGACCGCCTGAGATCACGTTCCACGGGCGTCCCGTCTTCTACGGCTGGTGGGTGGTCGCCGCCGGATCCGTGCTCAGCACCCTCGCCGGCGGTTTCTACATCCATGGCTTCTCGGCCTTCCTGCGCCCCCTCGCCGAGGAGTTCGACGTAGGCTACGCGACGGCCACGCTCGTCTTCGCCGCCGCCGCAGGCAGCGAGGCAGTCCTCGGCCCCATCGTCGGCTACCTCATCGACCGTTTCGGCTCGCGGCGCGTGATGCTGGCGGGCATCCCTCTCTACGCCGCCGGGTTCTTCCTCCTTAGCCTCGCGCCCAGCCTCCTCGTCGTCTTCATCGCGGTCGCGGCCGTCATCTCTCCAGGCGTGAATATGGGCGTCTTCGCCTCCACCGCCACGGCGGTGAGCCACTGGTTCCATCGCCGCCGCGCCGTCGCCCTCTCCATTGCGACGGTTGGCTTCGGCGTCGGCGGCCTCCTGGTCTCTTTCCTCCAGTACTTCATCGACGCGTACGACTGGCGAGTCGCGGCCCGCGCTGCGGCTGTCGTGATTATCGCCGTCGGCTTTCCCGTCGCGCTCTTCCTGATGCGCAACCGCCCCGCGGACGAAGGGCTAGTCCCCGACGGAGGACCACCCCCGGAAGAACGGCCCGGCACGCGGGCCGTCACGCCGACCGTCGACCTCACTCCTCGTGAGGCGTTGGGCTCGCTGGCCTTCTGGGGCATCGTGTTCTGGTTCGGGCTGCGCATGTTCGTCGTCGCCTCCATCTCGATACACTTCATACGGCTCATCGAAACCAAAGACTTCTCCGCCGCGCAGGCGGCGGTGCTGCTGAGCATCTTCGCCGTGGCCACCATCCCCTCTCGGCTCGCCCTGGGCGCGGTCACCGACCGCGTCCGGAAGAACCGACTCGCTGCCGCGCTCGGCCTGGTGCAAATCGGCGCACTGGCGATTCTGTTAAACGCCCAGGAGTACTGGCATCTTATCGCCTTCGTGCTCGTCTACGCCGTCGCCTGGGGCGGCGGCGGGGCCACCATGATCACGGCGCTTCGGGCCGACTACTTCGGGTTGCGCTTCTTCGCCACCATCGGCGGCATGATCAACACGGTGGTGATCATCGGCATCATGGTCGGCCCCGTCACCACCGGGCTCATCTACGATCGGACAGGTAGCTACGACCTCGCGGTGTGGGCCTTCCTCGCCGCGACAGCCGCCTCGGCCACGATCATCCTCTTGACGCCGCGCCCCAAGCCCAAGCGCCCGCGCTACTTCGCGGGGGGCTCCACGTAGTCCATCCCGATGTGCCCCGCCGCTTCGAGCCTCCGGTACTCCTCGTTCGACAGGCCCAGTAGCTCGCGATAGCAATAACCGTTATGTTCACCCAGCAGCGGCGGCGGCCCGCGCAGCTCGAAGCCGGTCTTCGACATCCGCCACAGCTCGAACGGATAGTCGTGGACGCCCGCCTCGGCGTGCTCGATGCGCCGGTAGAAGCCCCGCTGCCGCAGGTGAGGGTCGTGGTAGATCTCGGCATCGTCGAGCACCGCCCCCGCGGGCACACCGGCGGCCTGAAGCGTGTTCTGCAACTCGACGTGCTCCCAGCCCCTGGTCCACTGCGCCAGCCGCCGGTCGATCTCCTCGCTGCGGCGCGACCTGCGATACCCGTCGGCGTAGCGGCGTGAGCGCGCCCACGCTGGGTCGCCCATCAGCCTCTGCAGCGCTCGCCATTCCGCGTCGTTGGTCACCGAAATCGCGATCCATGAGTCGTCGCCGGCGCAGGCATAGACGCCATGGGGCGCGTAGTAGGGATGGCTGTTCCCCAGCGTCCGCTGCACCCGTCCGTTCATCGCGTAGTCCAGATAGGCAGGCGCGAGCTGATGGAGGTAGAGCTCGGCCATCGACATGTCCACGTACTGACCCTCGCCCGTCGCGGCCCGCCGGTGGAAAAGAGCCGCGGCCAGCCACGCCAACGCGGCGCCCGACGCCGGATCGGAGGCGACGACCGTCGTATTCGAGAGGGGATGGTTGTCCGGGCTGCCCCGCAGCCACGACACGCCGGCCAGATTCTCGAAATGGCCTCCGTAGCCCCGCAGGTCGCGGTAGGGGCCCGACGCCCCCATGCCGGAGATCGACATCCAGATGAGGTCGGGCCGCACCTTCCGCGCCTCCTCGTAGTCCAGCCCGTAACGCTCCAGCACACCCGGCTGATTCTCCACGAGCACATCGCTCAACGCGATCAGGTCCTTGGCCGTCTCGACTCCGCGCGGCGTGCCGAGGTCGGCGGTGGCGCTGAGCTTGCTGTGGGCGTGGCAGTTGAAGAGAGCGAAGCGGTTCCAGGGCCGATCGCCGGGGTCGAAGTTCGGGTACCCCCGCCCCACCGGCCCCATCGAGGGGACGAGCTCCTTCACCGGACGGATAGCCGTCCCCCTGGTCGTTGGCGGGAAACGTTGCCTCGATTCGAGGCGGATCACCTCCGCGCCCATGCCGGCGAGCATCATCATGCCGTAGGGCGCGCCGATGACGGCCGTGAAGTCGAGGACGCGCATACCGTCGAGCGGCCCCTTCATACAACGCCCCGTCGCCGGAGCGCGGTCAGAGTCTCGCGCTCGAGTCCGAGCCGCCCCACGAGGATCTCCTCGTTATGTTGCCCCAGCGTGGGCGCGGGCAGCGTGGCCCACGGCGCTCCGGAGATCTTCACCGGCCCGCCGGGCACCGTGATCGGACGTCCCAGCCCCGGATGCTCGACCTCCGTGAAGAAACCCCGCGCCGCGAAGTGCTCATCGTGATAGACGTCCTCCGGCGTGAAGATGGGTGAGCCGTACACCGAGCTGCCCCGCGTCGCCGCGAGGCACTCCTCCTTGGTCCGGTCGATGACCCAGGGCAGGAAGATGGCGTCGAACTCGTCCTTGCGCTGCGGGTCGATGAGGTCGAGCGGGTGGCTGAAGCGGGGGTCGTCAAGCAGCTCCGGCATGCCAAGCATGCGGCAGGTGCGGTGGAAGAACTGCGGCCCGCCCCCGTGGATGTCGAAGAAGCCGTCCTTGCACGGATAGACGCCGGTGGGGAAGAGCGCCCAATGGTTGTCGTTCCTCGTGTTCTTTTCGCCGCTGTAGGCGTAGGACATGACGTACTGGAGACGGCGGTCGGCGCTGTGGACGGCGCTCTCGAAGATCGAGACCTCGACGGCCTGACCGGCGCGGTTACGTTGGGCGCCGTAGTAGCCGATTAGGCCGGCCGCCGCCGCCAAGTTCCCTGCCTGGTAGGCCGTGGTGTACTCCGGCAGGCGCACCGGTGCCTCCGCGGGCATGCCAGTCCCGTACATCTCGCCGCCCATCGCGTACAGCGTGAGGTCGGAGCCCAAGAAGTCGCGGTAGGGGCCGTCGGCCCCGAACTTGCTCACCGACACGTAGGTCAGCCCAGGGTTCTCCGCCGATAGCGCCTCGTAGCCTAGGCCCAGGCGCTCGGCCTCCCCCGGCGGGAAGCCCTCGACGACGATGTCGGCCCCCGCGGCGAGCCGCCGCGCCAGGGCCGCCCCCGTTGCCGTGCGCAGGTCGAGCGTCACGCTCCTCTTCCCCGCGTTGAGGTCGAGGAACAGGCCGCTGCGCTCGGGGTCGGGTCGGTCGCCGTCGAACGGGCCGAGCCGCCGGGTGGGGTCGCCGCCGTCGGGCGCCTCGATCTTCACCACCTCGGTGCCCAGGGCGGCCATGATCTTGGTCGCGAACGGCCCCGCGACGCCGTAGGTAAGATCGAGAACTCGGACGCCGGCGAGCGCGGGCTGCGGCGTGGACGGCATGGGGCGGGCCGTGGTCCCCGGCCTAGGACATCCCCAGAAAGCGCTTGATCTTGCCGAAGATGGACTCGCGGCCCCCGCCCCGCTTCGCCGCGTGCCAACTCCGCTCCGCGGCGGCGATACGGCCGAGGCTCTGCTTGCGCTCCCGCATGTAGTCGAGGACTTGCTTGTCCTCGCCCTCGTCGAGCCAAAAGCCGTGGTGGTCGGGGCACATGTCGAGCTCGGTCCGGCTGCCGTGATATTGGAACTCGATGAGCTCCTTGCCGCAGCGCGGGCAGGCGCGCTCCACCGTCCGGGGACTATAAACCGTGGAGCCCTTCAGATCGCCCAAGTCGAAGACCTTGTCCTCGAGCATCCCGAGCTCTTCGTAGTCGAGCCAGAGGCCCTTGCATTGGCCGCACCGGTCGACCTCGATGCCGCGGTTGTCGACCACCGCGAGCGTCATCCCGTCTCTTGGGCAATTCAAGCGAGGACCTCCAAGCGGCGGACGTTCCTGGCGCGGCGCCCTTACGTCAAGCCGCGGCACCCTGATTGTAGCACCGCCCCACCCCGTCCTACAGGCGCGGGCGCAATCCCCGCATTCGTGGACATGAGCGTGACGGGCGGGTGGTGCAAGGGTCCCAACAGGGTTGACGCCTCGTGTTGGTCTGGCGGAAGGCGCACGGGGGCCAAGGGGGCGATCCAATTTAAAGATTGAGAGGAGCGGCCGGCGCGCCGGAGAGGGCGGCCAGTCCCGCAGGCTCGGCAGGATCAAGAGGCCGAGCTTGCTCTCCTCATCTCTCTTTCCAACTCCCGCCGCCACATGGAGACGATGGCTGCGGGGAGTTCTTCAAGGCGACCGCTGCATGCCGGTTTCGCCTCGCTCAAGCGCCGAGAAAGGTTCTCGTCGTCGGATCCGGCGAGCATCTCACCATAGGTGACACGCACGGCTCGACGACCGGCGCTCGGTGTGCCCACGCGCATGAATTCCGGGAGGCAGCCTCGCCTGAACCGGCTCGGGCGGAGTTCCCGTGGCTTGTTGCGCGCGCCCATGGCCAACCGGCTGCTCCCGTGAGGAACGGGGCTCGGTGGTTGGCCGACACCGCTGGGCTGTGTGTGCATGGGGACATAGTAGGAGGTGGGGGCGGGGATGGGGAAGGGGCGGATGTCACGGCTGCCCCGACGCCTTGAACGCCCTTCACCGACGGGCTAAGGTACCGCTGCGTTCAATTCTCCGCGCGTCCACGGCCCCGCCGAATCTATAACGGTGCGCCCTTGCGCTTCCGGGATCGAAACCAACGGAAACCCCGCGACCCACCAAGCGACCTCCCAGACGGGACCGGCCTAGGGCCGAGTCCGGCACGTCTCGCCGCGACACGTTCCGCTCCCTCCGCTACAGCGATTACCGCCTGCTTATGGCCGGTGTCCTGGGGGCGAGCGCCGGTCAGTGGATGGAGATGGTCGCCCTTAGTTGGTACATCCTCGAAGACCTCGACGGCTCCGTCCTTGCCGTCGCGGCGCTCTTCGGCATCCGCTCCATTCCCAACCTCATCATGAGCCCGCTCGCCGGTGTGCTCGCCGACCGGGTCGACCGCCGGCTGCTGCTCGCCGGGGCCCAGATTGCACCCATACTCACCGCGACAACCATGCTTCTCCTAGCCTTGAACGACATGCTCGCGCTGTGGCACATCTACCTACTGATAGTCGTATGGGGCACCTCGTTCTCCCTCAGCAATCCTGCTCGCCAGGCGATGGTTCCCAGCCTTGTGCCCCGCAATGACTTGATGAACGCCATCGCGCTCAACTCCCTGGGCTTCAACGTCTCCCGTGCCCTGGGGCCGACCGTCGGCGGGCTTCTGTTGGCTTTTCTCGGCTTCACTTCGATCTATGTAATCCTCATCTTCGTTTACGCCGGCTGCCTGCTCACCACGCTGGCAATGGCCATCCGCGCCGAGCCCGATCCGGTTACCCGCGCTGAGACGCCATGGGAGAACTTCCGCAGAGGGGTGACGTACGTCCGGGAGAGCGGAACGATGCGGGGCCTTCTCCTGCTCGCGATGCTCCCCATCGCAATCGGCCTGCCCTACAGCGCCCTGGTGCCGGTGATTGCCAAGGAGACGTTGGGCTCGTCCGAGGGCGGGTTCGGGCTGCTGATGAGTGCGGCGGGGATTGGGGCGCTCGTCGGCGGCGTTGGGCTCGCGTCGATGGGCCCAGTCCGCCGGGGTGGGGCGCTGCTCATCGTCGTCGGGCTGCTCTTCGGGGTTAGCGTGATGGCTCTCGGACTCTCGACCGCCTACGCCGTCGCGTTCGTCGCCAACCTCTTCGCGGGCTGCTTCAGCATGTTCTATTTCTCGTTCAACAACGTCCTTGTCCAGACGCACGTCGAGGAACGCATGCGGGGACGAATGGCCAGCGTGCTGATGATGGAGTTCGGCATCACGCCGATGGGCGCGTTGATCGCCGGCGTCATCGCCCACTTCACTTCGACGTCCTACACCGTCTTCGGCATGGGTGCGCTGCTGACCCTCATGGCTGCCGCGGCTTACTTCAAGATGCGCGACATGCACAACGTGGGTACGGTCGGTCCCGGCCGGCCCGCCGCGCCGACGTAGACCTTTGCGTAACTTGGGCCCCGGCCACGTGGGCGCTCAGGGAGGGCGATTCGCGAATCGCCCCTACGGGAGGGAGGGCGCCCACAAGGGACGCCCCTACGGGATGCGCCGTCACGCGGCGCGGGTTGTGCAAGGGTCTCCGTGGGGAGAAGAGGCAAGACCTCCCGGCCTCACCCAACTGGGGTGACTGAACGCGAGGGTGGCGGACTTCGATAGGCTGTGGTGGTTGCGAGGCGGCCCCTCATCTCAATCTTCTCCCGTGGGAGACCTTTGCAAAACTGGACGGGCGGGGCAGAGTGATGGGAGAGATAGAAGTGGGGGGTTGCCATGCACCAGCGGACCGGTCTGCCGACGTTCGTGGACGCCTTTGTGCCTGAGGGGTTGGGAGTAAACGAGACCCTGGAACGGATCGACGCGATGCTGGACTGGGAACGGATCGGGAAGGTGGTAGGAGAGGTGCACGCGGCACCGGAGGGGAGGCCCGGCTACCCGCCGCTGACGATGGTGAAGATCGCGCTGCTGCAGCAGTGGTACACCGCGTCGGACCCGGCGATGGAGGAGGCGTTGCGGGACCGGATCTCTTTCCGCCGCTTCGTACAGTTGGGCTGGACGGACGGGACGCCGGACCACTCGACGATCAGCCGTTTCCGGAAAGCGTTGACCGAACGGGGGCTCACCGAGCGGCTGTTCGCCGAGGTGAGCCGCCAGTTGGAGGAACAGCGGCTGCTGGTGAAGCAGGGCACGCTCCTCGACGCGACGATCGTGAAGGCGCAGGCGCGGCGGCCGTCGGTGGAGGAAGGCCCTGGGGCGCGGAGCGCGACCGACCCCGACGCGGGATGGACGCGGAAAGGGGGCGCGGCCCACTTTGGCTACAAGGCGCACCTGGGAGTGGACGGGGAGTCGGGACTGATACGGAAGGCGGTGCTGACGAGCGCGAACGTGAACGATACCGAGGCGGCGGACGCCTTGGTGTCGGGAGACGAGGCGGCGGTCTACGCGGACAAGGCCTACGAGTCGAAGGAACGGCGCGCCCGGCTGAAGTCGCGGGGGATCAAAGACCGGATCATGCATCGGTCGCACAAGCACCAGCGGGAGCTGCCGCATTGGCAAACGCGGCGGAACGCGCTGATCTCCCGCGTGCGTGCGCCGGTCGAGAAGGTGTTTGGAACGCTGAAGCGCTGCTACGGGTATGGACCGGTGCGGTACATGGGACTGGAGCGGAACGCGACGGAGCTGTGGCTCAAGTGCATGGCCTACAACCTGCGCCGGGCGGCGCGCCTCCTGTTTGTCGACGCGCCCGTCCCAGGGCGGAGTGTGCCCTAGCGGCCTGGCGGGGCCAAATGGGGCCCTTGAAGGGGCTCGATCGGCTCTCGTAGGGGCTCCTCAAGCCGCTGAGTCCGCAAACAACACCACCCCCATGGCCTCGAACAGGCCCCCACACCACCCCGCCCCAGTTACGCAAAGGTCTCCGTTGGGAGAAGAGGCAAGACCTCCCGGCCCCACCCAACTGGGGTGACTGAACGCGAAGGTGGGCGGACTTCGATAGGCCGTGGTGGTTGCGAGGTGACCCCTCATCTCAATCTTCTCCCGCTGGGAGAAGAGGCAAGACCACCCGGCCCCACCCATGTTTGAGGGCAAGCGAGCCCGCTAGTAGCCGCGCTTGGGGTCGATCACGTTCTGCAAGGAGCCGCCCTCGAGGTAGCGGCTGAGGTTGTCGGCGAAGAAGTGGGCCGCCCGCTCACGGTTGTCGACGAGGTCGCCGGACACGTGGGGCGTGATGAGCACGTTCTCCATGTCCCACAGCTCGCTGTCGGCGGGAAGCGGCTCCTGCTCGAAGACGTCGAGGCCCGCGCCCGCGATCTCCCCTCGCTTGAGCGCCTCGGTCAGCGCCGCCTCGTCGATCTGCTGCCCCCGCCCCACGTTGATGACGTAGGCGGTGCGCTTCATCGCCCTGAACTCAGGCGCGCCGAGGATGTGCGTCGTCTCCGCCGTCAGGGGCAGCGCGTCGACGACGAAGTCGCTCCGCTCCAGGAGCACGTGCAGCATGGAGGGGGGATAGAGATCGTCGATATCCCCGACGTTGTGCTGGGGCTCGCGGATGCTGCGGCGCATTCCCAGGACCTTCATGCGGAAGGCCTTGCCCAGGCGGGCCGTCTCCAAGCCGATGCTGCCCAGGCCCAGGACGCCGAGGGTCTTGCCCTCCAGGAAGCCGGGCCGCAGAGAGCGGTCGTAGTCGTGCCGCTGCTGGTTCGCCAGGGTGGGCTTGGTCCGCTTCACGAAATTGAGCATGAACATGAAGCAGTGCTCGGCGATGGGGAGCGCGTTGGTGCCGGTGACGTTGGTGACGACGAACGACTGGTTGAAGAGGCCGACGCGCTCGAGCCGGTCGACGCCGGTGCCCAAGAACTGGACCCACTTCAGCTTGGGCGCCCGCTCGGGCAGGGAACGGGGCGTTGCGCCCATGAACAGCACCTCGACTTCGGCCAGGGCGTCGTCGAGTGCGGCGCGGGCCTGCTCCGACGAGGCCTCCTCGCGGCAGAGGCGGCTGAGGTCGAGCAGCCGCAAGTGGGGCGACACCTTAAGAATGATGCGTCGCACCTCGTCGTTGGGGTGGAACGTCATGCCGACGACGACGTCGCTCATCGGGCGACCTCCTGCGGCGGTCTCCAAGGATCCGCCGAATACAGAGGCAGCCTAGAATCGCGTCGGCGGCCTGTCAACGCGCCTGAGCGGCGCCCTACGAAGGCTTGCGGGCGATGAGCACCCCGGTCCGCCCCTCGCCGGAGAGTGCCTCGACGTAGGCCGCGATGCTCGCTACGCGGCGCTCGTGCCGCCGCCGCGACGCGCCGTCGCCACGAGCGGGGAGTGACTCGTGGAAGGCAAGGCGCTCCGCCAGTTGGCCGCGGACCAGTTCCGTCGTGTCCCGCCACTCGATCACGCGCAGACCGGCGTCTTCGACGCAGCGGAGCAGGTGGGGCAGCGAGGGCGCGTAGTAGGGCGCCTTGCGGGTGAGCGGCGCCATGGCCCGGGGCAGCGGCCCGGGCTGATCGTGCAGCACGAGCAGCCCACCGGGCCGGAGCACGCGGGCGATCTCGCCGAAAAGCGCCCCCTTGGCCCGCACGTGGACCGTGACGTCGAGCGCCCACGCCTGATCGTAGGTCGCCTCGATCGCGGGCAGGCGAGTCGCCTCGCCTTGCTCGAACCCCACGCGGTCGACCGCCCGCGCCCCGCCGGCCATCTGCGCCCCTCCGGTCATTTGAGAGAGCAACCGGGCGGTGTCCACCCGCAGCTGCAGCAGCTCGACGCCCTGCACGGCGCAGCCGAAGCGGTCGGCCAAGTAGCGCGCCGGGCCTCCCAGGCCGCAGCCCACGTCGATGACGCGGTGCGAGGAGTCGAGGCGCCCGTGCCCGCCGGCGATTTCGGCGATGTGCTCGAGGACGATGAAGCCGCCTAGGTTCTGGCAGTCTAGTCCGCGCGTATAGAGGTCGCGGGGGCTCAGCCCAGCCACGTCCACGCGCTCGGCCGAAAGCGCCCGCACGATCGAATCCACCGAGGAATTTTCCTCGTAGAAGGCGGCGAGGCGTTCGGCATCTCTGTCCGTCTCGGGGGCCGGTTGAAAGGCCCTGATCGGCTGCGTTGTCATGAATGTTCTCCTATGTCCGTCTTACTCTCCCTTGGAGAGAGAGCCGCGGGCCGCCCCATGATACCGGCCCTGGAAGCGGACGGGCCAGACCCCCGTGTCACATCGGCGGACATGCCGCCAGCCCTCGGACAGTCCATGCTATACGAAACGCTAAAATTGCCCACTTCAGCGATGGGGAGGCGGCGCCCCGGCGTATAATGACCATGCCGCCCCCTTCTTCTCCCTCCGGTGTTCCATGAGCGTCAAGCGCCTCGCACTGCCGATCGTGCTATTGGCCGCCGTCATAGCGACGACGACGGCCTGCACCCTATTCGGCCCCAGCCAAGCCGAGCGCGACATGGCCAAGACCATCGAGGTCTACCGCGTCCTCGAGGAGCATTACGTCGACCGCAACAACCTCGACGTCACGGCGCTGAATGAGGGCGCGGTCTCCGGCCTCCTCGAAGGCCTCGGCATCTCCTCGGAGGGCTTCGACCCCCGCATCATTCTCTCCACGATGGAGATCGAGGACATGGAGGGCCTGCTCGCCGTCTACGAGTCGCTCGAAGACAGCTACTTCTCCCGCGACGACGTCGATCTCGACGCCCTCAACGAGAGCGCCCTCATCAGCATGCTGGCGGCGCTCGAAGACCCCTTCACGGGCTACCACGCCCCGCGGGCCTACAGCCACGTCACCGGCGAGCTCATCGACGGCACCTTCTCCGGCATCGGCGCCGAGGTCACCATGGTCGACGGGCTGCCTACCATCGTCTCCCCGCTGCCCGACTCGCCGGCGGAGCGGGCAGGGGTTCTCGCCGGCGACGTGCTCATCGAGGTCGATGGGACGCCCCTCGCGGGCCTCTCTCTCTGGGAAGCCATCGACCTCGTCCGCGGCGCCAAGGGCTCCATCGCCAAGATCACCATGCGCCGCCCCGGTGTGGAAGAGCCTATCCTCTTCGAAATCGAACGCGACACCATCGAACGCCAGACCGTCGAGGTCTACGATCTCGACGGCATCGCCCGTATCCGCCTCTCGCACTTCACCAATCCAAGCGACGAGCAGCTCGAACGCGCCCTCGAAGACCTAACCCAACAGGAGACCCGCGGTATCATCCTCGACCTGCGCAACAACCCTGGCGGCGTGATCGACTCCGTCGTCAACGTCGTCAGCGAGTTCTTCGAGGACGGCCTCGTTATGTACGAGATCAACGCCGACGGCGAGCGTACCGATCACGAAGTGCACGAGGGCGGGCTCGCGGTGGACACGCCCATGGTCGTGCTCGTCAACGCCGGCAGCGCCAGCGGCAGCGAGGTCGCCGCCGGGGCCTTTCAGTCGCGGGACCGCGCCAAGGTCGTCGGCCTTCAGACCTTCGGCAAGGGTGTGGTGAACCTGCCCATCCAGCTCAGCGACGGGTCCGGCGTCTTCGTCACCATCGCCCGCTGGTATACGCCGACAGGGCAACAGATCGGCAGCATCGGCGTCGCCCCGGACGTCGTGGTCGCACCCGTCGCAGGCCGCGACGTGCAGCTCGCCGTGGCGCTCGACCTGTTGCGCACGGAGATCGCCGAGCGGGACGGCGCGTTCCCCAAGGCGTCCTGACATGCCCTCCAGAAAGAAGAAAACCAAGAAGCCGCAGCCGGCGGACGACGGCTACCAGTCGATAGCCGTCAACCGCGCCGCGCGGTTCAACTACGAGGTCACCGAGACCGTCGAAGCCGGCCTCGTCCTCACCGGCACGGAAGTGAAGTCGGTCCGCGCGGGCAGGGTGAGCCTCGCCGAAGCCTTCGCCCGCCGCGTCGGCAACGAGATGTGGCTCTACGGAGCGCACATCGCTACCTACCGGCACGCCTCGCTCAACAACCACGAGCCCACCCGCCCCCGCAAGCTCCTCCTCCACAAGAAGCAGATCGCCGAATGGGGCCACCAAGCGGAGGCGCAGTCCATGACCATCGTGCCCCTGCGCCTCTACATCCGCGACCACCGCGTCAAGCTCCTGCTCGGCCTCGGCCGGGGACGGCGCAAGTACGACAAGCGCCAGGTCATCGCCAAGCGCGACGCCGAGCGCCGCATGCGCGACACCCTGCGCACGTCCTCCACCCGTTCGTGCTGATCCTGCCGAAGGCCGCGCGTCTCGGGCCGCTAGCCGCGCCAACCCGCCCCTGCTATAATCATCAGTCCACATGGGGACGCGCGGGTTCGACAGAGGGTCGACCTGCCAGTACCGCGAGCCGAGGCGCCGTCCACCTCGTTAATCAGGCGGCAACCCAGTAACTGGCGACAGACAACTCGCCCTAGCGGCCTAGCCGCTACGTCCACCGGAGGCCCTCCTCGAGGCTAAAGGCTGGGCGCTGACAAATCGAGGCGCGGCGGACCGAATGCGGATACGGCCCGTCAAAGACCATCCGCTGGCCCACCGGCGCAATGCCGTTTGAGCGACCGAAGGGCGAGACACTAGAACAGCGGCTACGCTCGTAGACGTGCTGGGTCAGGGATCCTTTGGACGGGGAGTTCGACTCTCCCCCGTCTCCACCACCTTGACTCCTCGCCGCTCCGCCTTCTTGTGAGAGCACCTGAAGCCTCTCTCCCTGTGGGAGAGACTGAGAGAGGGCACGCGCCGCAGGCGCGTCGGCGGGGCGAGGGCGGCGCGGCAACCCTAGCGGATGGTGCTCACGAAACTATCCCTCTACCCAGGGATTCACAACCTCGACGCCGCACCCCGTGAAGTCGTTCACGTCTCTCGTTGCGACTGACGCCCCGTTGGAGCGGGCAATCGCCGCGATTTGGCAGTCGGCGTGGTTGATGGGAAGCCCGGCGGCGCGGCGCGCGGCGGCTATCGTGGCGTAGGCTTGGGCGGCGGCTCTGTCGAACGAGAGGATGCGTCCCGCGAAGTCCTGACGAAGCATATCCTCAATCTCTGCATGAAGTCGCTCCCGGCGTTGACCTAGCGGCAGGATTGCAGCGCCATAACGCAACTCAGCTTCGGTAATGGTCGAGACGTAGAGGCTATTGGTTGGTTGCCGGTCGACCCAATCAACAACGATGAAGCCAGATCTAGGCTGAATCATCTCCGACACGACATTGGTGTCCAGTACGATCATCCGGGCCCGCCTCAGTCGAATTGCGGCGGTTCACGTATGGACTCGCGCGGCGGTAGCTCCAGTTCGAAATCGCCGAGGGGAGCGAACCGAGCACGAATGCGGCTCCCAAGGCCCTTCTCCGGGACAGGCTCCTGCTCCAGCGCTGCCCGCAGAATGTCTCTGACCTCTTCCTCCATGGACTTGCCATGCACAGCCGCCCTGATGCGAAGCCGCCGCTTCAGACCTTCTTCCAGATTCCGCACGGTGATAGTCGCCATGAGCTGGGCCCCCTTTCCCAAGGTAGCAACATCATATGGCATGCAATGATGTCAATGCAAGCATTGCATGCGTCTACCCCGCGCCTGGCGCCAGCGCCCGCAGCGCCTCCAACTGTATCTCCCGCGAGCGGACCGGGTCCGTCTCACGGGTGAGTAGACGGAGGCCCGCCGTGTCCACGCCCGCGTCGAGATAGCGGCCCACGTGGGCGCGGACCTCCTCCATCGTTCCGTGCAGGATCAGGTCGTCGATGACCTGTTCCGGGACCGCCGCGACGGCTCCCCTGCGGTCGCCGGCGTCCCAGGCGCGCCACATCGGCGTCAGCGCCTCCCGCCGCCCCAGCCAGACGTGGAAGGCGCGGTAGACCGGCACCGTGAGGTAGGCGCAGATATGCCGTCGCATGAAGGTGTCGCTCTCCGGCGACGGCGGGTCGACGCTGATCATCAGGCGCGCCACGACCTCGAGAGCGGCGGGGTCGCGCCCCGCTCCCGACGCGGCCTCCCGTGCCACGGCGACGGCGCGCCGCGCGTCCTTCGCCGAGAGCCAGTTGATGATCACCCCGTCCGCCATCTCGCCGGCGGCGCGCAGCATGCCGGGACGCAGCGCGGCCACGTGGATAGGAATCGGCGACGCCGGCGGGCGCGTCAGCCTGAACCCCTGCGCCGACACCGTCTCGCCCTTCATCGTCACCCGCTCGCCGGCCAAGGCCGACCTGAGGAACCCGATCGTCTCGCGGACTCTGGTAACCGGCCGCTCGAAGCGACCGCCGTTCCAGAGCTCGACGATGGGCCGCGAGCCCGATCCCACGCCGAGCACAAATCGGCCGGGGGCGATCTCGGCGACGCCCGCCGCGCTCATCGCCAGGGTCGCCGGGCCACGCGTGAAGACGTTGGCGATGGCCGAGCCCACGCGCATCCCCGTGGCCTGCCCTACCACCGCCAGCGGCGAGAAGATATCCACGCCGTCGACTTCGAGCGACCACGCGTCCGTGTAGCCCAGACCCTCCATCTCCCGCGCCACGTCAGCGTGCTCCGCCAACGTGAACCCGTCCAGCGGCACGGAAAGCGCCCACCGTTTCTGCATCGTCATGTTCTCCTTCGCGGCGCGGAGTAGACGAGAAGGGTAGCAGAGCGAAGCAGAGAGAGCCCGCGTCCCTAACTCTCCCAGTGGAGCCCTCCCCGTACCTGCCGCGGATGGGCGGCTGCAGGGTCTTCCCCCCTCCCGCGAGGAGACCTTTGCGTAACCGGGGGAGAGGCGCCCTGCGGGCGCCCGCGCGCCTGCGGCGCGCGCCCTCTCTCAGTCTCCCCCAGAGGGGGAGAGGTTTAAGTGAATGCCACCTCCGCTCCCCCACCAGGACCCCAGTCGGTTTTGCAAGGGTCTCCAGAGGGGGAGGGTTGGGGTTGAGGGCGGGGGGAGACGGGGGCCGATCTGGGGATGGGGGAACGGGCGATTCGCGAATCGCCCCTACGGGAGGGGATAGATTCCCGCGTGCGCGGGAATGACGGGTATGGGCGGGTTACGCAAAGGTCTCGGAGGGGGAATACGACAACCCTCTCCCCCTCCGGGGCGCAATCTGCTAGGGTTTACGCCGACATTTTTCCAGGAGGCTCCCTTGAAGACGAGGATCACCGAGATGTTCGGCGTCAAGTACCCCATCGTGCAGGGCGGGATGCAGTGGGTCGGGCGCGCCGAGCTTGTCGCCGCCGTTGCCAACGCGGGCGCGCTGGGCTTCATCACCGCGTTGACGCAGCCCACGCCCGAAGACCTCCGCAATGAGATCGCCCGCTGCCGCGAGCTGACCGATAAGCCGTTCGGCGTGAACCTCACCATCCTCCCCACGCTCAAACCGCCGCCCTACGCGGAGTACCGCCAGGTCATCATCGACTCGGGGATCGACATCGTCGAAACGGCGGGGAACAATCCGGAGGAGCACCTGAAGCACTTCAAGGAACATGGGATCAAGGTGATCCACAAGTGCACCGCGGTGCGGCACAGCCTGAAGGCGCAACGGCTCGGTGTGGACGTCATCTCCATCGACGGCTTCGAGTGCGCCGGCCACCCCGGCGAGGACGACATCCCCGGCCTGGTGCTCATCCCCGCCGCCGCCGACAAGGTGGACATCCCCATGATCGCCTCCGGCGGGTTCGCCGACGGCCGCGGCCTCGTCGCCGCCCTCGCCCTCGGCGCCGACGCCATGAACATGGGTACCCGCTTTATGTGCACCAAGGAAAGCCCCATCCACGAGAACGTCAAACGGCAGATCGTCGAGAACGACGAGCGAGCCACCGACCTCGTTAACCGCGTCCTGCGCAACACCTCCCGCGTGGCGCGAAACTCAATCAGCCAGGAAGTCCTCGGCATCCAGTCCAAGCCGGGCACGACCATCGACGACGTGGCCCACCTGGTCTCGGGACAGCGCGGCAAGGTCGTCTACGAGACGGGCGACAAGGAACACGGCTTGTGGACCGCGGGCATGGTGCAGGGCCTGATCCACGACATCCCGACGGTGAAAGAGTTGATCGACACCATCGTGGCCGACGCCGAGCGCATCATCAGCGAGCGCCTCGCGGGGACGCTGGCCGTCTCGCCCGCGCCCGCTTAGCCGCGCTCGTTCGCCGGGTCCGGATCGTCGTACAGGGGCTCGACGCCTTCGGGCGAGGGGTATGACTCGTCGCCCTCGAACGCCCATGAGAACGCCTTCGCTAGCACCCGGCTGTTGCGCGCTCCCCGAAATCCGTGGCCGCACTCCGGTACCGCCCGCACGTGCAGCGCCTTCATCGACTGGGCGAGATATTGCAGGAAGAAGGCCATCCCGCCGGCGACGGCGTCCTCCACCCCGTAGGTGAGGTAGATCTCGCCGCGAAAGTGCTTGATCCCCTCGTAGAAATAGTCGGCCACGCTGTCGTATGCCGACATCAGCAGCAGGCGCTCGACTTGCGGGTAGCGGTAGGCGACGGCCCCGCATACCGAGCCGCCCGCGGAGAAGCCCGAAAGGTGCACCGTGGGCCGCGGGCTGCCGCACAACGCCTCGGCGTTCTCCAGCGCATCGTCGATCACGTGGGCCATGCCCTCGACGGAGATACGGTTCCAGCTCGCGCCCCGGAACCAATACGGCTCGCTGGGGTGCAGGAACTGTCCGTCGGGCTTCGGCGGGTTGTACGTGACGAGCGACGCCGTATTCCTGGCCTGCAGTCTCGCCCCGATTTTCAGGTACCGCTCCCGGTACCCCTCCTTCGACTCACCCGCGCCGGGGCAGTTCACGACGATGACGCCCGACGTCGTCGGGTAGCTCGTCACCGGCAGCTCGTACTCCACCGGCCGCCCGTAGAGGTCGTCCACGGTCCGCGTCAGCGTCTTCTCCGTCCGATCCCCCGTCGTCGACTCCATACCATCCCGCCGCACGAGAACGAGGCCATCCCGAAGGCCGCGTCAGCCCCGCGATTATGGCACAGGCAGGGGAGACTGCCTCTCATCGCGCCCAGAGGGTGGGAGGGCGGAGGGGAGGGCGATTCGCGAATCGCCCCTACGGGGATCTTTGCATAATCGGCGCTTCCGGCTCCATGGACGTAGGCGCACTCCGCCCCGCCCTGCCCCTCCGACGCGCCCTTCGCGCGCGTGCCCTCTTTCAGTTTCCCCCAGAGGGGGAAAGGCCGGAGGGGAGTCGCGCCGCCGTTTGGTTACAATTCCCCTCGCAGTGAGCGACCTCGGAAGGGGAACATGAAGAGCTGTCTGACCCATCTGGAATGCACCGCCTGCGGCCGGACGATGGAGGCCGACAAGCCGGCCCGGACGTGTCCCGGCTGCGGCAAGGTGCTCTACGCGCGGTACGACCTGGACGCCGCGAAGGGAAGTATGACCCGCGAGGCCCTGGCCGGCCGGAGCCCGGACATGTGGCGCTACTTCGAGGTGTTGCCGGTCCATGACCAGTCGAATGTTGTCACCCTTGGCGAGGGGTACACCCCCCTGATTCGTGCGGACCGCCTGCGCCGGGAGATAGGGTGCGGCCCGCTGTTGATCAAGGACGAGGGGTGCAACCCCACGTCCTCCTTCAAGGCGCGCGGCGTGTCGGCGGCCGTGTCGAAGGCGAAGGAACTCGGCGTGAAAGCGCTGACGATACCCACCGCCGGCAACGCGGGTGGCGCTCTTGCCGCCTACGCCGCCAGGGCCGGCATGGTGGCCCACGTCTTCATGCCGGCGGACGCGCCGGAGGCCAACCGGAAGGAGGTGGAGATCATGGGCGCGCGGCTCACCCTAGTCGACGGGCTGATAGGCGACGCCGGAGCGTTATCACGCCGCATGGCGGGTGAGCACGGCCTGTTTGACGTCTCCACGCTGCAGGAGCCGTACCGCGCCGAGGGCAAGAAGACGATGGGCTACGAGATCGCCGAGCAGATGGGCTGGCGTATGCCCGATGTGATCGTCTACCCGACCGGCGGGGGCACCGGCATCGTGGGCATTTGGAAGGCCATCCAGGAGATGGAGGCCATGGGCCTCCTCAACGGGGAGAGGCCACGCATGTTCTGCGTGCAAGCCGAGGGCTGCGCGCCCATCGTGAGGGCCTTCCACAGTGGTGCGGATCACGCGGAGCCCTGGCAGAACGCCCGGACGCTCGCCGCCGGCATCAGGGTGCCCTCCGCCATAGGCGACTATCTCATTCTCAACGCCCTGAGGGAGAGCAAAGGGGGCGCCGTAACGGTGTCGGACGATGAGATCGTGGACTGGATGGGCAGGGTCTCGTCGCTGGAGGGAATCTTCGTCTGCCCGGAGGGGGCCGCGACGGCGGCAGCACTCGCGAAGCTGGTCGCCGACGGCTCCGTCGCCCCGGACGAGGAGGCACTCCTGCTGAACACCGGGTCGGGGGTGAAGTACCTGGAGACGCTGCCCGTGCGGGGCGTGCATCCAGTGACACCTTCATGATCTGCCGCACCATGTCGTGCGAGGGTGGCTTCTGCGCCCGCCTCGCGTCGCACAGCATCGCGTCGTATTCGGTGTCGCCAAAGGCCATGCCCGCCCCTGTCGCCGGAGAGGAATCGTCCGCTGAATTCTGCCATCGCCGGAGCAGAGCGCCGGGGTGGGATTGCCTTGACGGGCTTGTGCTATACTCTCGCCGAATCCTGGCTGATCGCAACGTGCCGGTGACCTTCGCTCCCTCTCTTGAGATCAAGAGAGAACGAGCCGCTAGGGGGTTCGTGTGGCGCTTGCTTCCCGGGGACCAACCTCGACGCTACGAAAGGGCGCCATATGAATATCTACGTCGGGAATCTCTCCTATCAATCGACCGAAGACGACATCCAAGCCGCTTTCGGTGCCTACGGCAAGATAGACGCGGTGCGCGTTATCGCCGATCCCTACACGAGTCGCTCCAGAGGCTTCGCATTCGTCGAGATGCCGGACGACACCGAGGCCCAGGCCGCGATCGACGCGATGAACGGCAAGGAGCTCCAGGGCCGGCCGCTCACGGTCAACCAGGCCCGCCCGCGCGGCAGCGGCGGCGGCGGCTCCGGCGGTGGAGGCGGACGCCGGGACTACTAGTCCCGCAGCCCTCATCCACCCAGCGAAGCACCGGCATGTCCCTGCGCTTCCTCTTCTAGACACGGAACAGGGGCCGACGAGCACGTCCTGCGGCTTCAGCGGCCCAAGGTTCACGTCCCCGGTGGCGAGTCGGCTCATGCGGTCTGCGGAAGACGTCGGCCTGCGTCTTCATACTCGAAGCAACCGGGCTGAGCCGTGCAGGGCGCATCCCGTAGGGGCGTCCCTTGTGGGCGCCCTCCCTCCCGTAGGGGCGATTCGCGAATCGCCCTCCCCTCCCTACCTCTCCCCCTCTGGGGGAGATTGAGAGAGGGCACGCGCCGCAGGCGCGTCGGTGGGGTGGCGAAGGGGTCTTACCTCTTCTCCCCACGGGAGAAGATTGAGATGAGGGGCCCCCTCACAACCACCACCGGCCATCGAAGCCTGCCACCCGTGGTACATTCTTCGGCGCACGAAGTTTGGAGGACACCGATGGAGTTCCCACGGTGAGCACGACAAGCGACGGCGGCGAGTCGGCGCGGCGGCAGTTTGGGCCGGCGGCGGCGGCGTACGCGGCGAGCCGGTATCACGCCGAGGGGCCGGACCTCGCCGCTCTGGTCGAGGCGGCCGAGCTGACCGGCACCGAGCGCGCCCTCGACCTCGGCTGCGGCGCGGGGCACACCGCCCTGGCCCTGGCACCCCTCGTCCGCGAGGTCGTGGCCTGCGACGTCACCGAGGCGATGCTGGAGCAGGCGGAGGCCCTGGCGCGGGAGCGCGGCGCGGCCAACGTCTCGGTGCTGGCCGCCGACGCCGCCTCGCTGCCCTTGGACGAAGGCTCGTTCGACGTCGTGGCG
Organism: Dehalococcoidia bacterium; assembly: GCA_965219875.1. Lineage (GTDB taxonomy): Bacteria > Chloroflexota > Dehalococcoidia > SHYB01 > SHYB01 > DAOUKH01. Next base: position 134,343 of record CBDCOW010000005.1, read on the forward strand.
TGCCGCGTCGCCGCCCACCACTTCCACGACGTCCGCGGGGCCGTCGGCGAGATGGCGCGCGTCCTCGCTCCCGGCGGGCGGCTGCTGATCATCGACTCGTACACCCCGGCCGAGCCGCCGGAGACGGACGCCATCTTCGACCGCATAGAGCGCCTGCGCGACGCGAGCCACGTCCGCGACTACCTGCTCGACGAGTGGGAGGCGGTGCTGGCGGAGGTCGGCCTGGCGGCGCGCTTCCTCGAGTTCTGGGAGATGCGCATGGAGTTCGAGGACTGGACCGGGCGCATGCACACCCCGCCCGCCTCCGTCGCCGCCCTCAAACAGACCATGGACGCCGCCCCGCCGGACGTCCGCGCCCGCCTCGGCATCGTCGACGGCGCCTACGACCTCAACATCCCGCTCGTGCTGCTGCGGGCGGGGTGGGGGTAGGGCAGGGAGCGTTGCGAGACTTGGTTCAGTGTCGGGCCGGATGGCCGGTTATGGTAAAGTAGACTTGTCCTGTTGGATCGCCTTGATGGCGCGCCCGCTTGTTGCGAGAGGGCACTCTTTCCCAAGAAGACGGCTTTCGAGGACTACGGTTGTGAGAAGAGAATGCTTGCGCTGCGGGAGACCTCACGATCTTCTGCACTTCTGTACAGCGAGCGTCGTTGTACACGACATGGAAGCCCACCGAGACTATCAACGAGATTCCAATCCATTGGATCGATTGACGATGGGCGACTATATGAAGATCTACGGACAAGATGAAGATGCGATAGTGCGCGACACTGAAGTCCGAATTCAAGAAGCTGAGCGGGCCTATTTTGAGGAACCGCTAGTCTATCGAGTTGAACTGCATAGCCTCTCAGGACTTGGTTTCCAAGGATCGGTAGACTACCACTGCATCGAAACTGCGAGCCATGCCGATGCCGATCTCCAAAGCGTTCTGGACTATATCAATTCTGCATTCATAGGCATCATCCTTAGAAGGGACGAAACTTATTTTTGCCGACTGGTTTCGCTCAACGAGGAAGGGCAAAAGTACGTGTGGAGCACCCATAAGCTCTCGTACAACGCACAGTGGAGTTTATCCAAATGGAATTCATAACCTCTGTGGTCAACGCGAAATCGCGGGATGCAAAGAAAACTTAAGTGCCACTTGTCGGGATCCAAGATTTGTTTTGTCTACGGCAGAGGTAGAGTCGCCAAGACGCCCCTGACCACCGGCACGTCGTAATCGAGGGGCCCGTCCTGGCCTCCCAAATAGCGGGTGGCGTTGTCGTATTCCTCCCATAGGCTCGAGACCTCAATGCCCTCCGGCCAGTCCACACCGCCATAGCACCACGCGTCTATAGACTCAGTGACGAATTGCCTCGCGCGTTGCCGCGCCCTTTCTGCGCTTATCCCTTGGCTGGAGAGATAAGCGGTGCAGCCCGCGTACAGGTCTGAGGCTAGCTGAGTGTACAGAGGCTGCCAACCCGACTCCTTTACGTTGCGCTGGAAATAGGAGTGGGCTTCGGCGAGCTCAGCTTCCGACGGATTGTGCGGATTTCGGATTAGCTGAAGGGCTTCCCAATAGGCACAGATGTCAGTTCTTGGGCCCATGACAGTGGCCCGACCACCTCGAAGCCAGTCAGGACCTTCTTGGTAAACCAGAGGTTCCGTCGAAGAGCCGCCTCGGGAGTTCCCATCATCTCGTCGCAGCTCCTGACCCAAGACCCACAAGTCCTTTCGGTACTGGAAACGCACGCTAGGAAAGATCGCCCCGATAAAGGAAGCGCGATCAGTGAGATTCGCCCGCCAAGATTCGGCGGCGATCCAACGGTCCGCCGGGTAGGCTTCGTTCAGCCTTAGCGCGGCCTGAGAAGCTGTGTCCTCAGTGACCCCCTCCCGCAACAACATCCACCGCGCCTCCGAGGCTTCCATCCGCCGCGCCAGAGCTTTGTCCCGATCGGCCAGCAGGGGAGGGATTACGTAGCGTCGACTCTCTGGTGCGGGGCGAGCTCCGTTTTCGGCCGCTCCGTGACACGGACAGCAGTCGGTGAATGTCTGAGTCACTTCCTTCTTCCCTAGTCCTCGGCCGCTCGCCCGTTCTGCGCCGACGCTGCGCGTTTCGCTGCACTCTATGCACGCGGGCCAAGTACGGGCAAGATGGCGATGTCATCGCTTGGCGCTCCGCCGTCAGCGGCACACGACGAATGGATTCCCGCGTGCGCGGGGATGATGGGGGCAAGGCTGACGGCCCTCGACAGCTACCCGACCACGCTAAGCCAACCCTGCCGCCCGCGGGCAACTCGCTACGAGGCCACGGCAGCCTAGGCAGGGCTCCAGCTCCAATCAACGCGGTCTAGCAGGCGAGCAGATAGCTACTGTGTAGCCCCTGATTGGTCCTTAAGCTCCGTGGTTCGGTGGACGAACCTGTTCACACGAGCTTGATGCGTGTACGCAGCCTCAAGAGCCGTCGCAAGGTAATCGAGTATGTCTTCCACCTCCTGACGGTCAAACGTGTCAGGGCCGATGTCGTCGTGGCCCGCAATCGCGGCCCATAGACGCAGTTGATCTACTCCTCCGTAGATCGCGGGCGTGATGATTTTCTTGTCGACGAGTTCCTTGAAGCTATCTGCTGCTTTGTCACGTAGAAAACGGATCAGCGCCGTCCGAGCGGCCATGAGAGCCGCTATGTTGGCACCCGCAGCGTGCGCGAGACGGGCGTCCTCGTAGGCCTCCCTGACCTTCTCCGGCACGTCATCAGGTGCGGGCGAACTGGTGAGCGGCCACACAGGCTGCTGTCCCTTCACTACGAAGAGTTCCACGCAACCCCCACACTGCACTATGGACATCACACCAGCCACTAGGGAAAAGCGCGCCTCTAACGGCGAGAAGTTCCTCTTCGTAGGGGTCACTGTGCGCTTGACGACTACTGGTTCATTAGTCGTATACGCACCACAGTGGGGACACTTTACGCTACCCATGCCGAACGGCCCTTCCCTATGCTCCCCTGTAGCCGTCAGCCTCGTGGTGGGAACGGGTCCCGGCCATGGCTGTCCCGCTGTCGAATCCGACCGTCGCGCCCGTGGATGAGCAGTTCGCTACCCTGGTTCCTGGCAATCTCCCGCCCACGGTCGATTGCTTCCCGCTGATTATCGTGAACCGAGGTTACCTTCTTGCCACCCTCTGGCCGAACCGCCCATCCCTCCGGATGGGGCACAACATGTTGGTTGCGGTTCTTCATTTTGGCACCTCTCAATGCTGAAATGCGTTTCCGAATCTCCGATAGGCGAGATTTTAGTACATACGTTCTCGCGCCGTCAACAAACAGCTGCTGAGGCGTGCCTCTTGAAGCCTACCGCCCATTTTAAGGGGGGCCATGTCCCCGCCCCCGCCCCCTACCCAATCCCCCGCGCCTTCTCGTATGCCGCGATCTTGTCCTCGTGCTGGAGGGTGAGGCCGATGTCGTCGAGGCCGTTTAGGAGGGAGTGGCGGCGGAAGTCGTCGATTTCGAAGGGGATGGTCGTGCCGGAGGCGTCGGAGATCGTCTGGGTGTCGAGGTCGACGGTGGGGCGGTAGTCGTTGCCGGGGGCGGCCTTCTCCATGAGGCCGCGGACGGCGGCCTCGTCAAGGGTGATGGTGAGCAGGCCGTTCTGGAAGCAGTTGTTGCGGAAGATGTCGGCGAAGCTGGGGGCGATGATGACGCGGAAGCCGTAGTCGTTGAGGGCCCAGGGGGCGTGCTCGCGGGAGGAGCCGCAGCCGAAGTTGCGCCCGGCGATGAGGACGCTCGCGCCCTCGTAGGACGGGTGGTTGAGCTCGAATTCGGGGTTGAGGGAGCCGTCGGACAGGAAGCGCCAATCGAAGAAGAGGGCGTCGTCGTAGCCGGTGCGGGTGATGCGCTTGAGGAACTGCTTGGGGATGACCTGGTCGGTGTCCACGTCGTCGCGGTCCAGGACGGCGGCGAGGCCGGTGTGGGTGGTAAAGGCTCTCATGTCGGGGCTCCTGTGGGTCTGCGCGCTCCTTCCATCTTAGCGGAAGGGTGAATGGGGAGGGAGGGCGATTCGCGAATCGCCCCTACAGGAGACCGTAGCGCAACCCGCCCGCGGGGCTCAAACATGGGTGGGGCCTGGAGGTCTTGCCCCTTCTCCCACCGGGAGAAGATTGAGATGAGGGGCCGCCTCGCAACCACCACGGGTCATCGAAGCCCAGAATCCCCGACCCCGTCATTCCCGCGCCAGCGGGAATCCATCCCCCTCCCGTAGGGGCACCCCTTGTGGGTGCCCGTCCCCTCCCGTAGGGGCGAGTCGCGACTCGCCCGCCCCCTCCGACCGCCCCCCTCTGGGAGCCGCCCCCAAACCTCTCCCCCTCTGGGGGAGACTGAGAGAGGGCACGCGCCGCCAGGCGCGTCGGAGGGGCGGTTGGGGGAAGGTCCTACCTCTTCTCCCACCGGGAGAAGATCGAGATGAGGGGCCCCCTCACAACCACCACGCGTTATCCGAGACCCGCCGCTCCCCGTAGGGGCGTCCCTTGTGGGCGCCCGTCCCCTCCGGCCTCTCCCCCTGTGGGGGAGACTGAGAGAGGGCACGCGCCGCCAGGCGCGTCGGAGGGGCGTGGCGGGGATGCGCCCGCCAATGCCTGCTTGACACGACCTTGACCAGGGCGTACTATCACCATAACGAACATTTGTTCTTAGGCCGGGGTGCTCAAGATGCCCTGCGGACGCGTTAGGTGACAAACCGTAGCGCCCCGGCCGGCCTCTCCCGGCGGTCTCCGGTGCGCGCGGTCGGAGGCGGGCGATTCGCGAGTCGCCCTAGGGGACGAGGACGGCGCGGGTGACGGCGGTTTGGCGGGCGTCCCACTCTGCTTGCTCGAAGGCCTGGTTGACCTCGTCGAGCTTGAAGCGGTGGGAGACCATTTTCTTGAAGGGGACAGTGTCCTGGCTGCGGGAGAGGAAGTCGAGCAGCCTGGGGATGACGTCGGGGGTGTAGGCGACGGAGCCGACGATGTGCTTGCCGGTGAGCACGAGCGTCGAGGCGTCGAAGGTGACGGTGTGGCCGGGGAAGTAGAGGCCGATCTCGACGAATGTCCCGCCCTTCCGCAGCATGGCGACGCCCTCGGGGAGTAGCTCGGAGCGGCCCACGAGCTCGATCACGGCGTCGGCGCCCAGCCCGCCGGTCAGGTCCTTGACCCGCTGGACGCGCGTCTCGGGGGTGTTGAACTCCTCGATGTTGATGGTGTGGTCGGCGCCGAACTCCTCGGCGAGCTGCAGGCGGTTCTCCAGGCGGTCGAGGACGATGACGTTGTAGGCGCCCATGTCCTTGGCCATGGCGATGGCGGTGAGGCCGAGTCCGCCGGCGCCCTGGATGACTACCGAGGAGCCGTGCCCAACCCTGCCCTGGATGAGGCCCTGGGTCGCCGTCCCCATGGCGCAGTTGACCGGGCCGAGCACCTCGTCGTCGATCTCGTCGGGGACGCGGTAGAGCGAGCGCTGGGGGTGGACGTAGAAGTAGTCGGCGTAGGTGCCGACGAAGTAGGGCCACTCGCCGACGCCCGGCGGCGCGCCCCGCTGGCCGATGCAGAGGTTGGCCTCGCCGTTGAGGCACATGCGGCAGCTCCCGCAGTGCGTCCCCAGACTGTGGATGACGCGGTCGCCTTCTTTGATGGGGACGCCGGCGGAGTCCGTCGTCACGCCCTTGCCGAGCTTGTAGACGACGCCGGTGCCCTCGTGACCCATGGTGCGGCCCTCGGGCGGGAGCGGCCAGCCCTCGGTGTCGCCGCGCCAGACGTGGAGGTCGGTGCCGCAGATGCCGGCCTGGGTGATCTTGAGGAGGACGTCGCCGGGCTCGGGGTCAGGGACGTCGTACTCGGCGATCTCGAACGGCTTGCGGTACTCCTTCAGAACGACGATACGTCCCTTCATTCAACTCCCTCCGCGCGGCGCGCCAACGGCCATTCTAGCCCAAGGGCGCGGGCTATGGAGTGGGGGGCGCGGGGGCTGCTAGCCCAAGACGGGGTGCCCCTTGACACGAGAGTTTTGGTAGACTGCGCACCACCCGCCGCCAAGGAGAGAACGTTGGTACAGTCGCTTGAAGGAATGGACTTGATTGACCGCGTACAAGAAGTCTCAAGCCGTGCGCAAAAGCGGCTGGACAAGATAGAGACGGAGGAGGCGACCAAGAACGCCCTGGTCATGCCGTTCATCAACCATGTGCTCGGCTACAACGTCTTCGACCCGGCGGAGGTCGTACCCGAATTCACTGCCGATGTAGGCACGAAGAAGGGGGAGAAGGTCGACTACGCGATCTTGCAGGACGACGCGCCTGTCATTCTCTTCGAGTGCAAGAAGTATGGCACGGAGTTGGACAAGGACCATGCGTCACAGCTCTACCGCTACTTCAGCGTCACCCAAGCGCGGTTTGGTGTCCTGACCGACGGCATGACCTATTGGTTCTTCTCCGACCTCGAAGAGCCGAACAAGATGGACGGCAGACCGTTCTTCGAGTTCAACCTGCTGGACTTCAACGACGCTGAGGTCGAGGAGCTTCGAAGGTTTTCCAAGGCGTCCTTCGACCTCGACCAGATCCTCAGTACTGCCAAAGACCTCAAGTACACCCGTGAGATAAAGAGGCTTCTGGCAAAAGAGTGGGCCGAGCCTTCTGAAGAATTCGCCCGCTACTTCGCCGGTCAGATCTATGAGGGACGGCAAACGAAGGCGGTGATCGATCAGTTTTCCCGCGTTACGAAGAAAGCGCTCCAGCAATTCCTGGCTGATCGCGTCAACGACCGCCTGAAGTCCGCGTTGCAAGGCGATGCAGAGCAGGACGAGGGGCCGGAAGAGAGCCCACGAGCCTCTGAGCCTACGGTGGAGGAGACAGATCCCTCCGGTATCGTGACTACGGAAGATGAATTGCAGGGCTACTTTGTGATCAAGGCCATTGTCAGCCAAGACGTATCGGCCGCCCGCGTCGCTATCCGCGACACCAAGTCGTATTGCGGCGTGCTACTCGACGACAACAACCGGAAGCCAATCTGTAGGCTCTTCTTCAACGGCGATCAGAAATACCTGGGACTCGTGAACGAAGACAAGTCTATAGAGCGCGTGCCTATCGAGTCGATCGACAGCATCTTCCAGCATGCGGACCGGTTACGCGAAACCGTGCGTCGGTACGAGGCGCCGTAGGAGTAGCCGAGGGCCGCTCGGCCGGGCACTACGCCAGCCGGGCGCGGGCCTTGGCGAGCTCGTAGGTCGATTGCAGGTTCATCCAGGTGTGGGCCGAGATGCCGAGGGCGCGTTCAAGCTGGATCGCGGTCTCCGCGGTGATGGCCTTCTTCCCGTTGACGATCTCGTTGATCGCCTTGAACGGCCGACCGGCGGCCTTGGCGAGCGCCGACTGCGTCATCCCCCGCTCGGCGAGCTCTTCGGCGAGCAACGCTCCGGGGTGCGCCGCGACCTCCAGTGTCGGCGCTGCGGGGCCGTAGACCCGGCGCCCGCCCTGTGCAGTTTCCTTTGCTCTAGTTGTCATGGTAGTCCTCCACCGATTCGATCACGCATTCGGTCTCGCCTAGAACTGTGAACACTATCCGCCAGTTTTGGTTCAGCTTGAGGGCCCACTCCCCCGCTCGTGCGCCTTTGAGTGCGTGGATCCTGAGCGATTGGATCTTTCTCAACTCCAAGAAGGTCGCCGCTGCCTGTATCACCTGAAGCCGCTCGATATAGCGCGCTCCCATGTCGCCGAACTGCCGCTTGGAATCCTGTAGGCTCTGGGCTGCTTGCTGAAGTCTCCTCGAGGCGAAGTAAGTGTCCACTTGCTGGCTCCTTCATCTAAAATATTCATACCACAGTATGACACATAGACACCTAATCCCGCAACCGGACGCCTAGGGGTCGAGGACTGGGTTTAGCCCAACACTGGGTGGCCGGGGAGTACGCGGTCGGTGAAGCCGAAGACGCCGCCGAAGGCCTGGGCGGGGTCGAGCTCGAAGGTGTGGCCGCCGCGGTCGCGGATGGTGAGGCCGTAGCGCTCGGCGTGCTCCCTGGCGGAGGCGAGGTCGCGCACCTTGAAGGTGAAGGCGTAGACGATGGGGCCGTGCTCCGCCATGTGCTTGGCGATGTCCGACGACGGATCGACGGGGTGGGCGAGCTCGATGATCGAGTCGGCGATGGCGTAGTAGCGGCTGAGGGTGCCCTTCTCCTCGTACCGCTCCTCGTGGACAAGGGTGCAGCCGAGGAGGTCCTCGTAGAACCGCGAGGCGCCGTCGAGGTCGGCGACGACGACGGTCGAATGGCTCAGGCCCTCGACGCCGAGGGGGTGCCGGTCGCTCCAGTAGGAGGCGTCCCACCAGGAGCGGCGGCGGGGGTCGTGGAAGCCGGGGTCGTCCTCGATGAACTCAAAGAGCGTGCCGTGGGCGTCCTTGGGATGAGGCACGAAGAAGCGAAAGTCCTCGTCGGGCAGCTCCTTGACCTGAGCGCCGCCGGGCAGCGCCACCCGCACGCCGTTGTCCAGCAGGTGTTGGGCGAGCCCGCGGATGTCCTCGACCCAGAAGGCGATGTTGATGAAGTGCGCGCCGTGGCGCTTGAGGAAGCGGGCGGAGGGCGCGTCGCCGTTGGGGTCGACGGGGGCCAGGGTTTCAAGCGAGAAGGTGCCGCCCATGAGGTTGGCGCCGTTGCGGCTGCCCTCGAATTCGAGGAACTGCGCCTCGTAGACCCAGCTTCCCAGAAAGTCGTGGTAGAACTTGCCCGCTTCGAGCACGTCGGGGACGACGTTCGAGCCGTGGAAGAGTTTGACGATCTTGTGCATGGGCCGTCTCCTGGCCGGCGGACGCGCCGGACACTCGGCGCATTCTACCCGCGGGAGGCGCGCCGCGCACGCGGGGCTAGTCGGCGTAGAGGACGACGGGGGCGGGAATGGTGGGCGGCGGCATGTCGGCGACGAGGCCGCTGTCGTACAGCTCCCGTATGCGCTCCTCGGAGAGGCCGAGCAGGCCGCGCAGGATCTCCGCGTTGTGCTCGCCGTAGAGCGGCGACGGCATCCGTATCCGCGCCGGCGACCCGGAGAGCTTCCACGGCACCCCCGGCATTGGCCACACGCCCATTTCGGCGTGAGGGACGCGCTCGTAGAAGCCGCGCGCGTGGAAGTGGAGGTTGCTCACCAGCTCCCAGTTTTCGAGCACGGGCGCGGCGGCGACGCCGTGGCGTTGCAGCGTCTCGGCGGACTCGTGGTGGTCGAAGCCGGAGGTCCAGGCGGCGATGGCCTCGTCGATCTCGTCGTGGCGCGCGCGTCGCTCCTCGACGGAGGCGAGGGCGGGCTCGGCGAGCGCGGTGGCGCCGATCAGGGCGGCTAGGTTCGCCCACTCCTCGTCCGACCGCACGCAGAGCGCGACCCAGGAGTCCTCGCCCATCGCTAGATAGCAGCCCTGCGGCGCGAAGAGGCGGTGCCGATTGCCCCGCCGCTCGGGGAGGACGCCGGACGCCTGGTACTCAATTAGCGGCTCGGCGAAGAAGATGATGCCGTTCTCTTCGAGCGACAGGTCGACGTACTGGCCCTCACCGGTGCGCTCGCGGTGTTCCAGCGCGGCGAGGGCCGCGACGGCGGTGTGCGCCGCGGTGATGGGGTCGGCGTAGAACATGCCGGTGTGGTAGGGGCGGGACTCGTCGCGGTAGCCCATGACGGAGGAGAGCCCGCACGACGCCTCGATGTTGGCGCCGAAGGCCACGTAGTCCCGCGCTGGGCCGGTGTGCCCGAAGGCCGAGATCGCCGCCATGATGAGGCGGGGGTTGACCTCCCGCAGGGTCTCGTACTCCAGCCCCAGGTTGGTCATGACGCGGGGGCTGTTGTTCTCGATGAAGACGTCGGCCTCGCGGATGAGGTCGAGGAAGACGGCGCGGCCCTCCGGCGCGGAGACGTCCAGGGTGAGCGAGCGCTTGTTCCGGTGGAGCTTGTTGAAATACGGCGAGCGGTTGTAGTGGTGCTTCAGAGGCTGCTTGCCGGGGTAAATCACGGTGCGCCCCAACGGCCGGTTGGGGTTTTCGACCTTGATCACGTCGGCGCCCAAGTCGCCGAGGAGACGGCCGGCGTAGGGTCCCGCCCAATTGCCGGTGATCTCGACGACCCGCACGCCGGTAAGGGGGAGCTTGGCCTCGGCGTAGCCCTCCGGCGGCACGGGGCGCGGACGCGGTGCTCGCACGGGCCAGCCCCCGGTCTGACTGTCTGGGGGCGGCACCGGCTTGTGGACCGAAGCCGGACTGCGGCTGAGCTTGTAGGGGAAGCCGGGGAAGGTCATGGGCTCGCTGTCGGCGCCCTCGCCCTCAATCCACCAATCGCGGGCGCGAATGACCGGAGAGCGCAGCAGGTCGGCGGCGTCGTAGACCGGCGTCGCCGGAATCCGGACCTCCTGTGAACGAGCGAAGACCTCCTCCTTGGTGTGAACGAGGATCCAATCGGCGAGGAGTTGGGCAAGATAGTCCCCGTGCTCCTTCCACCCCTCCCGCGTGGCGAAGCGGGGATCGTCGGCGAGGTCGGGGCGCTCGACGAGGGTGAACAGCGCGGGGTCGAAGCGCGGCACCATGAAGCGCACCCAGCCGTCGGCGCAGCGCAGGGGCTCGGCCTTCCTCCGGCGCTCGACGATGCCCTGGTGCGTCCAGTTGCCCAGCGTCCAGATGTGCGCCGAGAGGAGCGCCTCGACGGCGGCGACGTCCACGTGCTGGCCGCGCCCCGTGATCGCGGCCCAGCGCAGCGCCGCCAGCGAGGCCACCGCCGCCTGAGCGCCGGCGTGGAACATCGACTGGTTGTAGGGCACCATCAGCGGCTCTCTGGAGGCGTCGCCGCCGAAGAAGAGGTAGCCGCCTAGGGCCCAGTCCACGATCTCCTCACTCTCCCATTGGGCGTAGGGGCCGTCCTGGCCGAAGTGCGTGATCGAGGTGAGGGTCAGCGAGGGGTTCAGCGAGACAAGGTCCTCGAAGGCGAGACCCAGCGCGGCGAGCTTGCCCGGCTTGCCGCTCTCGACGACGAGATCGGCACCGGCGGCAAGCTCCCGGAAACGGACGCGCCCCGCCTCGTCGGCGAGATCGATGGCCACGCGCTCTTTGTTGCCGCCGAGATAGGCGAAGAGCGCACCGGGGCGGTCCACGGCGGCGGCCGGCGGCAGACGCCGCAGCGGATGGCCCGCCGGTGGCTCGCCGATGAGCACGTCGGCCCCGAGGTCGGCGAGCAGGCGCGTGCAATACGACCCCGCGACGTTCGTACTTATGTCAAGGACGCGGAGGCCCACCAGCGCGAGCGGCGGCACGGCTATGCGTTCCGCAGGGGCAGGCGGACCTTGGCCTTGCCGGCCACGGTGACCTCGCCGCGCTGGTTCTCACCCCAGACGTCGAGCGCGGCGAGCGGCTCCCCGTCCACAATCTCCTTGCCGGTGACCTTGCCCTTGCACCAGGTCGCGTCGCCGAGAAGGTTGAACTTGGTGAACTTGACCTCGACGGCCCGCACGAAGCCGTCGTCGCCGCACCAATTGGTAAGGGCGTGGACGATCCAGCCGAAGCGCTGTGCCCCGATGTCGTAGGCCGAGGGCGCGCCGACCTCGCGGGCCAGGGCACGGTCCCAGTGGGCGCGCATGGGGAAGTCGGGGGCGTTGGTGGCGCGGTCGGGGACGTTGGCCTTGGGGTGTTCTTGCACGTAGCGCTGGGCGATTTCGGAGGCGAGTAAGAAGGGGCCGCCCCAGCCCGCATGGAACGCCACCATCTCGCATTGCGATAGTGGGCCCTTCACCACGTGGGGAATTTCGTCGCCGACGCGCACGTCCTCGAAGTAGCGCGGCTCAGCGCCGCGCCGCTCCTCGCGGGCGACGTCGGCGTGGAGTTTGGCCAAGGCCTCTTCGGTCCACACGTACTCCTCGAACGCCTTGAATTTGCCGCGCTTGCGGGACGTCGAGCGCTCGGTGTTGAGGAAGCTCTGCCGTTGGGTGGCGACGATCCGCCCGTGCTGGTTGTAGAACTCCTTGAGGGCGATGTCCTCGATGCTGCGGCCGGCCATCTCGCTGGTGTGCTCGATGATCGATTCGACCCGAGATTCGGCGCGAAGCTCGTCGTTGCGGCGAATCGGCTCGCAAAACTCCCACGCGTCGCCCGCCCAGAAGCGGTGGACCCCAGCGAAACCGCGAAAACCACCCGATCCGCGGCCTCCGGCGATGGTTCCCATGGTGACGCTAGTCAAGAAACTCGGCGGGGCGATGATGGTGCCGTGCCGGCTCTTCGCCCCGTACTCCGGATCGCACCACAGCGGGTTGTCGTCGCCGATACCGTGGGCCCAGTGACGGATGCTGTCGCGGGAGGCTTCGGTGTTCCACCCGCCGGTGATGTGGGTCACCTCGCCGAGGCGGGACCGGGCCCTGGCGATGGCTTCGTCGGTCAGCCTAGCATTGACGTTGAGGTCTACGGTCATCGCATCATCCCTCGGCGGGCCGAAACACAGAAGCCGCCGCGCCCAAGGATAGCGGAACGGCGGCTATCGCTGCGAGCGGGCGCCCGGCGGCGCGGGGGTCTCGTCGTCGTAGTATTGCTCCCGCGCGGGCATGAACTTCGCCACGAGGAGCGCGCCCAGGAAGGCTATGCCGCTGCCGGCGAGCACGGCGTAGCCGAGGGCGTCGGCGAAGGCGGCGCGGGCGGCGAGGTCGAGCGCCGCGCCGGCGGGGCCGTCGAGGGTTCCGGCGATTCGCGTGGCCGCGCCGATGGAGTCGCGGGCGGGCTCGACTTGGGCCGGTAAGACGCCGCCGATGCTATCCAGCGACGACGATACGTTCCTGGAGTAGAGAGAGGCGAAGATGGAACCGATCACGGCGACGCCCAACGCTCCGCCGACCTGCCTCACCACGTCGTTCATCGCCGAGCCGACTCCGGCGTCTGACCGCGGCACCGCGCCCATGACGGCGTTGGTCGACGGCGCAATGATGAGCCCCATCGACAGCGAAATAGAGAGGATCACGGGGCCGATGACCGCGTAGGAGGTATCGACGTCGTACACGTTGATCACGGCTAGCGCGCCCGCAAGCATCAGCAGGCCCATCGTGACCGTCTGTTTCGTCCCGATCCGCTCGTTGAGCCGCTGCCCAACCCGGGAGCCAATGGCGACTCCCGCCGCGATGGGGAGGAGGGCCGTCCCAGCCTCCAGCGGAGAGAAGCCCTTCACGAATTGCAGGTACTGCGTCATGCCGAACGCCATCCCCAGCAGGGCAAAGAAGGCGCACCCCAGCGCCGCGGCGCCCGCGGTGAAGCGGGGGCGTCGGAAGAAACGGAAGTCCAACAGCGGATGAGGCGTGCGAAGCTCGTGGACGGCGAAGGCGAGGGCCAGCGCCACCGAGGCCACAAATCCGCCGATGACGAGTGGGGCCGTCCACCCCGCCGCGGGCGCTTCGATGATCGCGAAGACAAGGATGGCGACCGCACCGGTGGAGAGGACGGCGCCCGGTAGATCGAGCGGGCGTCGCACGGGGTCCTTGCTCTCGGGCACAAGCCGTGCCCCCAAGGCGAGTGCGGCGAGGGTGAAGGGGATATTGATCAGAAAGACCGCCTGCCACGAGAAGGCCTCGATCAGCGCACCGCCCACCAGCGGGCCGAGCCCAAGGCCCATGCCGCCTACCGCGGCCCACGTCGCGATCGCCTTGGCCCGTTCGGGACCCACGAACACATCGGTGATGATCGACAACGTCGACGGCATGATCATCGCGCCGCCCACGCCCATGAGGGCCCGGGCCGCGATGACTTGGCCGGCAGTCTCGGCGAAGATGGCGCCAAACGCCGCCGCACTGAAGAGCACGAGCCCAAGGCGCAGCATCATCGCGCGCCCATGGCGGTCTCCCAGGCTCCCCATCGTCAGCAGCAGGCCCGCGAAGACGAGGATGTAGGAGTCGACCATCCATTGGAGAGTCGAGGCGCTCGCGTCGAACTCGCGCTGCAGCGTCGGGATCGCCACGTTCAGGACGGTGTTGTCCATCCCGATGATCACGAGACTCAGGGATAGCGTCCCCAGAGTCCACCAGCGCAGGGGGCTCTCTCGAAGCTCCTCGGAGCTGAGCGCGCGCAGTCTGATCAAGCCGCGACTTCCATGCCGGCCCCTATTCTACGAGCGCGGCGCAACGTCGTATTCCTGGTTGCGCGACGGCATAAAGCGCGCGATGAAGAGCGCTGCCGCAAAGGTGACGCCGCCGCCGGCCATGATAGCGATGCCCATGGCGTCGGCGAACGTGGAGCGGGCTGCTAAGTCGAGTGTCGCGCCCGCGGCGCCGCCTATCTGGGCGGCGATGGTGGTGGCCGAGCCCACGGAATCGGAGGCGGCTTCGATCTGGTCCGGGGAGAGCACACCGAGGCCCGCGATCGTTGCCGCCATCTTGCCCGCGTAGAGGGAGGTCATGACCGACCCAATCACCGCGACGCCAAGGGCGCCGGCGACCTGCCGGGAGATATCGTTCACCGCGGAACCGACGCCGGCGTCCGACCGCGGGGAGGCCCCCACGATGGCGTCGATCGAAGGCGGCATGACGAGGCCGAGCGAAAACTCGTTGTAGAAGATGATGAAGCCGATCACGGCGTACGGCGTCCCCAGGTCGTAGAAGCCGATGGCGGTGAAGCCGCCCGTCAACATCAGCAGGCCCAAGGTCACCGAACCCTTGGTGCCAATCCTCGCGTTCAGGCGCTGTCCAACCCGCACGCCGGTGGGGAACCCCACCGCGATGGGAAGCATTAACGCGCCCGCCTCCAACGGGGAAAGCTCCTTCACGAACTGCAGGTATTGCGTCATGCCGAACATCATGCCGAAGAGTGCGAAGAAGGAGAGGCCGAGCGCCGCGACGCCGGCCGTGAAACGCGGGCGCCGGAAGAGGCGCAGGTTGAGCAGGGGATATGGACAGCGAAGCTCGTGGGCCACGAAGGAGGCCGCCAGCACCGCGGCGGCGGCGAAGCCGGCGACCACCGTCAGGCCGGTCCAACCATCGGAGGGGACTCGTATGATCGCGAAGACCAAGATAGTCATGGCGGCAGTGGACAGCGCGGCCCCGAGCAGGTCGAGGGGCCGGTAGGAGGGGTCCTTGCTCTCCGGTACCAGCCGGGCACCCAAGGCCAAGGCGGCGAGAGGAAGAAAGATATTGACAATGAAGACGGCCTGCCAGGAGAAGGCCACGATCAGCGCGCCCCCCGACACCGGCCCAATGCCGACGCCGATGCCGCCGATCGCCACCCATATCGCGATGGCCTTGGCCCGTTCAGCCCCGGTGAACAGGTCGTTGACGGTGGAGAGCGTACAGGGCAGGAACATGGCCCCGCCCGCCCCCATGGCGGCCCGCGCCACGATCAACTGGACCGCGCTCTCCGAGAGGACCGCCCCCAAGGAGGCGGCGGCGAAGACCGCCAGCCCGAGGCGCATCATTCTTGCCCGGCCGAAGCGGTCGCCGAGGTTGCCCATCGTGAGCAGAAGCCCGGCGAAGGAAAGGATATGGGCGGCCGCGATCCATTGGAGCATGGAGGCGCTGGCGTCGAACTCGCGCTGGAGCGTGGGCAGCGACACGGCAAGGAGCGTGTTGTCCATCCCCGCGATCACGGGGCTCAGCGCCAGCGCCCCGAGCGCCCACCAGCGCAGCGGACGCCCACGAAGGTCCTCAGCCCGGAGGGCGGTCAGCTTGAACACGCGGTCCTTGCCGGCATCGCGTCGCGGGCGCTACGCGCCGCCCTCGAGGAGTACGCTCCGTACCTGAGGCCAGGCCCGTTCGAGGTGCGCTTCGAGCCGCTCCTCGTCCAGGCTTTCGGCGTAGGGGTAGTCGATGACCACGAAGGGGAAATCAGGATAGCCGTGGCGCTGGGCCATGGTGCGGCCGATGCTGAGGATGAGCTTGTCGGGGCCGATGGCGGCCACGGGCACGCCACGGTCTTCGAGCCGCGTCGCGTCGGCCGCCAGGGCCGACGAGCATGAGCCTCAGTCGCCCACGCCGGTGATGACCGCGTCGCAGGCCGCGGCGACCTCTTCGAGCAGCTCCGGCGGCATCGGTTCGCCGTGGTAGACCTTCTGGTGCCAGGAGGTCTCCAGCGGCTCGTACTCCTCGACGAGCCGCTCCCGGATGCGCGTCAGCAGGCGGTCGCCATGCACACGGTGGTTCCACAGGATGCCGACGCGCTTGCCGTCGAACGTGTCGAGACGCGGCGCGAGTTTCGGCCCGCGGGCGGCGGCCTCGGAGACGGGAACGTAGACCTCCATCGCGGCTCTGCTCCTTCCTGGCGTGCTAATCCTTGATGGGAATGGTGACCGGCTCGGTACCCTGGGGGTAGGGGCCAACGTAGGCCCCGTAGTTCCCCGCCTCGCCCCCGCAGGCCATGATGAGGAAATCGAGCGTGCGGTCGTATTCGGCCTGGGTGTACAGGATATCGATGAGCGCGGGGTCGTGGCGCATGGGAACTAGGCGGGTATCGTCGCCGGGCTCGATGGGCGGGGCGGTCGGCGAGAGGCGCGTGCCGTAGCGCTCCCAACGCCCGTCGATCTTAAGGCTGGCCACCGAGCGGCGGGTGTGCTCGGCTAGATAGGTCTTCACGTCGTCCTGCGTCCAGCCCGCGTCGATGAAGTGCTGTTGGAAGACCGGGGCCATCATCACCACGAACGTCCCTAGGGTGAAGAAGCCGTAGGCGATGCGCTGGGCTATGAGCTCGCAGAGGTCGGTGGGGTCGGTGAAGTTGGGAGTGACGAACTGGAGCACGCCGTCCATCGTGCCGACGACGGTGACCGCGCTCACGCCGCCCCCAAGTCCGCGCTGCTCGTGGACGCGGGGCCAGGGGCTGTCCTCGCGCTCGGCGCCGCAGAACGACCAGCGGTTGGGGTTCCCCATCGTGCCGCGCTGCACGCCGCCGACCTTGGCGCCGAAGCAGTTCGCCATCGTCAGGCTCACCGCGCGGCCGATCGTGGCGTTGGCGCGGTTCCCCGTGGGGCCGAACAGGTACTGCCCCGTGTTCATCCCCAGTCGCTCGACGATGGGGCCGTTGACGATGGCGAGCGGCCACGGGCTGCCCAGGCTCGCCATGTGGTTCATCCGGAACGCGGGGTCGGTCAGACCCTCGAACACGGCGACGAGCACCGGCATGTACTCCGGTTTGCACCCCGCCATAACGGCGTTGATCGCCAGCTTCTCGGCGGTGAGCGCGGAGGCCCGCGCCTCGTACGACCCGATGACGTCCTGTGAGTCGAGTCCGGCGTGGGCCAGGCAGGCCTCGATGCGGTCGCGGGTCGGCGCGACGATGGGGAGGCCGTCGGTCCAGCCCTGCTCCCAGAAGTACTCCATCGCGGCGTACTCATCGGTCACGTCAACCTTGCTCGAACGCAAGTCCAAGTGCGTCGCCTCCCCGCCGACTAAGCCCGGCGCATTGTAGCAAAGGGCGCCCTGCGGCTTCTGCTCCTGGCCCTTATGTAACCTAGGGCCTGGGAGAAGGGCGATTCGCGAATCGCCCCTACGGGAGGGAGGCGTCCACAAGGGAGGCCCCTACGGGAGATGGATTCCCGTGGGGAGCGAGAATAGGGAGAGGGCGTGCCTCGCTAGCGCCGCCGCGGTGATTCTCTTACCATGCCCTCGCCATGCAGCAGCCCTGCGACGGGGTCACCGTCGTCGATTTCAGCCAGAGCCTCGCCGGCGCGTTCACCACGATGTTCCTCGCCGACACCGGCGCCGAGGTGATTACCGTCGAGCCGCCTGGCGGCGACCCGCTCCGCGGCCATCCCGCCTACCTTCAGTGGCGGCGCGGACAGAAGAGCGTGGCGCTCGACCTGACGTTGGAGGATGACCAAGCCACAGCGCGTCGGCTCGCGGCGCGGGCCGACGCGGTGATCGAGGCCTTCCGCCCCGGCGTCGCCGAGCGGCTCGGCGTGGGCTACGAGACGCTGGCGGCGGAGAACCCTCGGCTGGTCTACGCCGCGATTCGCGGCTTCGGCGAGCGTGGCCCCTACGCAGGACTCAAGGGCTACGAGGGTATCGTCGCGGCGAAGGCCGGCCTGCTGCTGGGACGGCGTCCTTGGCGGCGCGAGGGGCCGATGTTCGACGCGATACCGCGCATGAGTCTGGGCGCGGCCCATCTCGCGGCGCAGGGCGTGCTGGCGGCGCTCTGGGACCGGGAGCGCACGGGCCGCGGCGCCCGGCTCGAAGCCACGCTGCTCGCCGCGGCGGCGGCGCACTCCCTCAACGGCTGGCTCGTCCCCGTCGGCGAGGAGGCCGCCTACGCCGCCAAGGCCGAGGCCCCGTTGCAGCATCCCGACCCCCACGACGCCTCCACGCTCGGCTACACCATCGCGGAATGCAAGGACGGGCGCTGGATCCAATCAGCCTCGACGATGGTCCACATCTTCCGCAACTTCCTCAACCTGATCGGGCTGCGCGAGGTCTACGACGATCCCGCCATGGCCGACATCCCCTACACCTTCCCCAGCCCCGAAGCAAAGGAGGAGCTTAGGGCGCGCATCAAGGAGCGCCTACGCACCAGGACCTCCGACGAGTGGACCGCCCTGTTCCTCGAAGACGGCGGCTGCGGAGGCGAGCGTTTCGGGACGGTCCGCGAGTACATGGAGCACCCCCAGGCGAAGCACAACGGCATCGTCGTCGAGGTCGACGACCCGCGCGTGGGGCGCATGAAGCAGATCGCGCCCTTCGTCACCTTCCAGGACACGCCGTCACGGGTGCGCGCGCCTGCGCCGTTCCTCGACGAGCACCGCGGCGAAGCGCTCGCCCTCGCCGCCCGGCCACTTTCCGCCACCGGTAACGCCGGCGATGGCGGCGCTCACGCCACGCGGCCGCCGCTGGAGGGCGTCACCGTCCTCGATCTGGCGTCGTACTACGCCGCGCCGTTCGGGGCTACCCTGCTCGCCGACCTCGGGGCCCGTGTTATCAAGATCGAGCCGCCGGGCGGCGACGCGATGCGGCGGCTGCCGGAGAGCTCGACGAAGACAATCCAGGGCAAGGAAAGCCTCGCCGTCGATCTGAAGACCGAACGCGGGCGGGAGATCTTCCACCGCCTTGTCGAGCGGGCCGACGCCCTGATGCACAACTTCCGGCCCGGGGCCGACGAGCGCCTCGGTCTCGACTACGAGACGGTCTCGGCGGTGAACCCGCGCCTCATCTATCTGTACGCCGGCTCCTACGGTTCGTCGGGGCCGTACCACCGCCAGCCCGCCTTCCACCCCACGGTCTCGGCCGTCATCGGCTCGGGGGTGCGGGCCGCGGGCCGCGGCAACCCGCCAATGGATGCGAGCCACGGCGACCCCGACGGGGCGCTCGGCGTGGCGACGGCGATCCTCCTCGGCCTCCACGCGGCGCGGCGCAACGGGAAGGGCCAGTACATCGAGACGCGGATGATCACCACCGGGGCCTACGAGGTCTCCGACGCGCTGCTCGACTACGAAGGCTGCCCCGACGAGCCGTCCGTCGACGCCGAGCAACAAGGCTTTCATGCCCTCTACCGCCTCTACCGGACGGGCGAGGGGTGGGTCTTCCTCGCCTGCCCCAGGGAGGACGAATGGCGGCGGCTGTGTGCGACCATCGGACGGGACGATCTCGCACGGGACCCCCGCTTCGAATCCCCAGACGCGCGCCGGAGGCACGACGACGTCCTCGCCTCCGAAATCGAGGCGGCGTTCGCCAAGGAGACCGCCGACGAGTGGGAGCGGCGGCTGACCGAGGCCGACGTCGCCTGCGTCCGCGCCGACGGGGCGCGGTGGAGCCGCTTCTGGCTCACCGAGCCCTGGGCAGCCGAGCAGGGCCTGCGGACGACCACGTCGCACCCCCGCCGGTTCGAGCAGCCTCACTACCGCCACGGCCCGGCGCTCCGCTTCGAAGGCGTCGATCTCCCTGCGGGGCCGGCGGCTTGCATCGGCGAGCACACCCGCCCCATCCTGGCGGAGCTCGGCTACGACGAAGCGGCAGTCGGCGCGCTCGAAGCCGACGGCATCGTGCTCGATCAGGGGCCCTGGGTCTGAAGTTGAGCTAGGGGCGCTCGATGGCCCGCGTGACGGAGCGGCTCATATAGCCGGCGCCCCAGGGGGGGACCACCACCGAGAATCCGCCGGCGTCGCCGCCCGCGACGAGCATGATCACGCCGTCGGGGCTGCTCACGATAGGCCGGAGTTCGGCGTCCTCGCCGCGCAGCCGCGCCTTCAGGTCGGCGACGCTGCCGTGCGCCTCGTGGAAGAGCGCCTCCATCGCCTGACGCTTGGTCCAGCCCGCCTGACGGAAGCGCAGGATGTGCTCCGGCGACCAGACGACGACGAACTCGCCGTGGTTCGGCCCGGTGTAGCGCATCGCGTCCACCGCCGAGGCGATCAGCCCTTTCGGCGTATTGCTCGAATGGTCGATGAACTGCGTGGGGCTGTGCGCCGCGTAGACGGTGATCGCGCTCTCGGAGGGATCGAAGCCGCGCTGCACGTGCAGGGGCTCCCAGGGACTCGCCTCCTCGTCCTCGGCGATGACGAAGCTGTATTTGCCGCCGAAGCCGAAGGTCGAGCGGTCGAGGAGGCCCGGCGTCCCGCCGGTCACGTTCATGATGACGAGCCGCACCGCCCTGCCGATGGTGGCGTTGGGACGGAAGCCAGGGCCGAAGAGGTTGACGCCGTGATTGACGCCCAACTCCTTCGCGATGGGCCCGCCCACGACCACGAGCTGCGCCGAGCCGCCGGTGCTGGCGATGCTGCCGTGCCAGTTGAACTCCGCCGTGGTCATGGCCCGGATGATGGCGTTGACCACCGGCAGGTACTCGGGGAGGCAGCCCGCCATCACCGCGTTGATCGCGACTTTCTCGGCG
Source organism: Dehalococcoidia bacterium (assembly GCA_965219875.1). GTDB lineage: Bacteria > Chloroflexota > Dehalococcoidia > SHYB01 > SHYB01 > DAOUKH01. Next base: position 155,113 of record CBDCOW010000005.1, read on the forward strand.
GTGATCACGCGGCCTCGCGTCTCGACCACGCCGAGCACGTCGGCGGGCTGATTCCCCGCCGCTTCCAGAAACGCGGCGACCCGCTCCTCCGTGGGCGGGACGACGGGGAGGCCGTCGGTCCAACCTCGCTCGTAGCAGGCCTCTATCGCGTCGTTCAGATCGACGTCGACGCGCTCGGATGTCAGAGCGTCCGCGGACATGCGCCGCTCCTTTCAGCCGCCGCCGGAATCCGGGGGGCTACTTGGCCAACAGCATCTCGATGATGCGCGGCAGGGCGGCCTCGGCGCGCTCCCGCACCTCGTCCCGCGTCAGGCTGCCTAGAGGGTGCGGCAGCGTGATGAAGGGATAGTCGGGCACACCCTGGATCCGCGCCATCGCCTTGGCCGTCGGGATGAAGGGCTCGGTGCAGACCACCACGGTGGGGATCGATCGCCGTTCGAGGGTCAGTCCGTCGTGCAAACTGCTCGACGAGCAGGAGCCTCAGTCGCCGATTGCGGTCACCACCACGTCGCACTGGTCGATGAGCTCTTCCAGCGTGTCGGTGGGACAGGGCCGCGACACGTCGCCCTTAAAGCGCCGCACCACGTCGGCGAACTCGTAGCGCTCCGAAAGGAGCCGCTCGATATCGTCGAGCAGGTTGTTGGCGTTCATCTTGTGGTTATCCAGGAGTCCGAGCACCTTGCCGTTCAGGGTATCGGGGCGCTCGGCCATGCTGGCGTCCACCGGCAGCGGCGGACTGGTCGGATCGAGCATTGAGACGCGGGCCATGCGACGCCTCCTTCCCGGCGGAACGCTTCGGTGCCGTGTCCCGCCGTGGCGCAATTCTACCCCGCCGCTCCGCCGCGGGCCACCCGGCGCGGGCGGCCCCTAGTACACAAGGCCCCTTCCAGGGCTTGTCCTTATCGTTGAGTCGTGGAGGGGATAGTCAACACAGGGTCACTGGAGGCCCGGACCATGGCCTCACCAACACTGCCCATCAGCCACCGGCTCAGCCCCGACCGACCGTGCGTTGTCATCGCGATGAGGGCATTCGGCGTCTCCTGAGCAAAGCTCAGCAGGGCCTGCGGAGCCGACCCCCGCAAGACTTTGAACCGGGCCCGCACCCCTTGACGCTTGAGGCCCTCGGCCATGGCGTCGAGGTAGTCCGTGGCCGTTAACACCTCGTCAGAGCTGATTTTGGTCAAGTGAACGTAGCCGCCGTAGGATGAGGAGTCGAGGTTGACGGCCCGAACGAGCAACAACTCCAAGGAGAGCGCCCGCGCCAACTCCACGGCGTAGGGCAGAGCGCGCTCGCTAAGACCCGAACCGTCAAGCGGCACCATGACCGTACTCAGCGAGGCGCCTTCAAGGTTCAGGTACTCCTTGGCCCTTTCCGGCGTCACCGTCAGCACCGGCAAGGTCGAAGCGTGCACAACCCTGTCGGTCACGCTCCCCAGAATGCCGCGGGTGATGGCATTCCGGCCGTGCGTCGACATGGCGATGATCCCGCATCCCTCCTCCTCGGCGACACGCAGGACTTCCTCCGCGGGGCTTCCGATGCTGGACCGGACGCTGACCGTGATCCCCTTTCCCCTTAGCCCGCCGGCTACGGCCTCGAGTTCATCCACCACGTTTGCCAGCGTGGCGTTCTCGATCTGATCTCGGTAGAGGACCGGTGTCTCACCCTCCGGCTTCGACGCGGGATCGTCGACCTTCGCACCACCAGCGCCAGGTTCCGAGGTTTCTCCTGCCGGACGGTCGACCGTTGAGGGCGGGTAGTGAATGCCCCGGGGATCGACGACACCGAGCAGCAAGAGCGGAACGTTCCCCTTTTTCGCCACTTCGCTCACGTAGGGAAGAATGCCTTCGGCAACATCGGTCCCATCGAGTGGGACCAGAATGGGCCGGGACAAGAGACTCTGGGCACTATCTTTGACGTCCTTATCGTTCCCCATGGCGGCGCCTCGACTCCATCCTGCAACATCCTCGATCCAACACTCACTCTATCCTACCCAAAGACACCTCACGGCATGCACCGCAATAGAGGACGCGATAGTCGCCGCAAGGCCGGAAGAACCATCCCGCGCCCCCACCCGCTACACCTTGCCAGCACCCCGTCCTGGCCATACAGTGCGGCGAGGGAGCCGAGGGGAGCGGGGAGCGACATCCGGGGCATCGCGGAAGGACTATCTGTCCTGGCCCGGACCGGGAGGTTGGATTGAACCGGGGAGCCGTTTTCCTTCTGGCGTGCATCCTAGCCGTGGTCGGCGGTGGGGCTATCCCCGGCCCCGCGGGGACCATCCTGCTGGTGCTCGGCATCCTGATCGCCTTGGCCGTCGCCGCGGCGTGGTTCTTTCGGACCGCGGATAGATGGGCGGAGGGAGCGGGGACGGGGGAATCCCGCCGCCGCAGTGGGCCAACAGGTCCGTCGAGCTACCGCCGGCCACGGTCAGCCTCGTTGGGCAGCGGCGCAAGCGGAACGCCCTTGCGCGGAAGCACCGCACGCCGCGCCGAAATCCCAAGCTCCAGACCCACCAAGCCGCCGGTCCCCGAAAGAAAACCTGAGCCGCCCAGTCGCCAGCTGCCGGGGTAGGCAGGTCCGGCGTCAGCTGCTCCGGCCCCTCCTCGCTTCCCGCGTTCAGGCGTCACAGCCGCGCGGCACGCCCCCGCCCGCCACCCCATCCTTGACACCGTTCCGGCCCATTCCTATGCTCAACCCCGGCGCCGCTCCGAGTGCGGCCCACGCCGGAGGAGTCCCGTGACCCAACAAACGCAGGTACCCGAAGTCAGCGACGAGCTCAAGGCCTTCGTCGGCCGGCCGATGCGCCGTCAGGTCTCTCACCCCGTCACCGAGTCCGACATCCGCCGCTGGGCCATCGCCGTCTACTGGCCCGAGAAGCCACCGCGCCTCTTCTGGGACGAGGAATACGCCAAGACCACCCGCTTCGGCGGCATCGTCGCCCCCGACGAGTTCAACCCCTTCGCCTGGCCCATCGACCCCGGCGAGACCCTCATGACCGACGACGATCTCGCCCCCGCCATCCAGCGCATGGACATCGGCATGAACGTCCTCAACGGCGGCGGCGGCAACACCTACTTCGACCGCATCCGCCCCGGCGACGTCATCGTCTCCGAGACCGTCCTCGACCAGGTCTACACGCGACCGGGCCGCCTCGGCGTCATGCTCTTCCTCATCCGCAAGACCACCTGGACCAACCAACATGGCAAGAAGGTCCGCGAGTCGCGCGGCATCGGCATCAAGTACTAAGGAGCCAACCGTGGGCATCGAAGACAGCCGCTACTTCGAAGACGTGAAGGAAGGACAGCAGGTCCCCAGCTTCACGCGCGCGCCGAACCTGATGGAGTGGAACCGCTACGCGGCGGTCAACGACGAGTTCGTCTACATCCACATGGACGTCGACAAGGCCCAGGCCGCCGGCATGAAGGACGTCTTCGGCATGGGCAACCTCCGCCTCGCCTACCTCCACAACATGCTGCGGGACTGGATCGGCGTCACCGGCGACATCCGCCGCATCGACGTGCAGCACCGCTCGCTCAACTTCAAGGACGAGAAGCTCATCTGCAAGGCCACGGTGACCAAGAAGTACGCCGAGGGCGGCGAGAACCTCGTCGACCTCGATCTCGAAGTCGAGAACCCCGAGGGCAAGAACGCCACCCCGGGCACAGCAACCGTCGTACTCCCCTCCCGGGGCTAGCCGCCTCCCTCTTGGGGGGAGACTGAGAGAGGGCCCGCATGGACTACCGCGAAGCCGTCGCCTGGTGCCTTGGCCGCACCGCCACGATCATCGACAACGCCGCCGCCGACTTGAGCGAGGAGGAGGCGGGCTACCGTCCCTGCGCCACCTGCAACTCGATCGCCTCGACAATCATCCACTGCGGCCGGGCGGTCGACACCTGGACCAGCGCGGCCCTCGGCGAAGACGACATCTGGCTGACCCAGGGCTGGGCCAAGAAGTTCGGCCTCCCCGACGACGACCGCGGCTGGACCTACGACACGCGGCCGCCCCCCGACCGGACGCCGGTCGCCGAGCTCCCCGCCTACTTCCTAGCCGCTAACCGCCGCTTCCTCGACCTCGTCGCCAACGTCCCCGAGGAACGCCTCACCGACCCCGTCCAAGGCCGCCGCCTCAGCCTCCCCCTCGAGAAGCTCTTCGGCCACATCGTCACCGAGCTCAACCAGCACGCCGGCCAGATCGACTACCTGCGCGGCATGCTGGGCAAGGACTCCGCCATCACCGGTACGCCTCCGCCCCAGCCGCTGGGGTGAACGGAGAGGCGAACGTCACCCTGTGGACCGGCCGGCGCACGTGTCGCGAACAACCGTGAACATCGACGATCGAGCGTGCGCCGAAGTAATGCGGCGCTATCAGCTCGCGACTAAGCGCGAGGCGATCAACTTCGCCCTGCGAATGCTGGCAGCCGAACCCCTCTCCGTCGATGAGGCTCGCGCGCTTCGAGGGGCGGGCTGGGAGGGCGACCTCGACGCGCTGCGTTCCAGCAGTTACCCGCCCGCCGCCCGTGCCTGGTAGCGCTCCCTCGTCTCCGCGGCGTGGCCCGGGTCCATGCACCTGGACCAGGGCGACTCGGTCTGCTGACCGGTCGCCGCGTCCAAGTCTTGCTGATCGCACAAATATGTGTTGGAATGGCTCGTGAACGACCGGGAGTTTCTTAGGCGGGCCCGACGGTATGCCCGCAAGCACGGGCTTGACTTCGACTTCGCTCCCAGCCGCGGGAAGGGCAGTCATGGAGCACTCGTGCTTGGTCCCTACAGGACTACCGTCCCGCATGGTGAGATTCCTACCGGGACACTAGCCTCCATGCTGAAGGACCTGCACGTCGATAGAAGCGAGTTGTAGACCATGCGCTACGCCTATCCCTGCAATATCGTCCGTGACAAGGAAGAGGAACGGGTGAGCGGAAGGGAAGCCTATACGGTGACCTTCCCCGACGTGTACGGGGCCAACACGGGTGGATGGTCCTGGGAAGAGGCCTTGGAAATGGCCAAGGATTGCTTGGGGGTGGCCTTGGGAATGTACGTCAAGGCCCGTGAAGACATCCCCGCGCCCAGCCCCCTGGTGGAGGGCCAATTCCTGGTCTCAGTGGCGCCCATCGTCGCGGCCAAGCTGGCCCTGTACGCCGCGATGCGGGAACAAGACGTGACGAACGTCGCCCTTGCCGTGCGGTTGGGCCTGCAAGAAAACGCGGTCCGGAGGCTCCTCGATCCCGGGCACCGCTCGCACATCGCGGCCGTCGAGAAGGCCCTCCGCGCTGTTGGGCGTTCCTTGGTGGTGGAGGATCGGGCTGCCGTTCGGCAGCCCGAAGAATCCGCCGCTATGACTTCGACCTAAGGGGAACCGTCGCCTCTTTCGGCCTATCCCTGGAAACGCCGGCCGCCTAGCTCCCCTCCGCGATCACGCGGTAGTGCTCCTTTGTTTCCGCGGAGTGCTCCGGAGACATGAACTGGATCAGGATGCCGTCGGGGTCGACGAAGAAGCCGGGGCGGGGCGACTCGACCCCCATGCCAACCAGCCGCTCGGTCAGCGCGGCCAGGTTCGAGACGCCGACCGCGAAGTGCGTCACGCCGAGGTCGTCGAGCAGGATGCCCTCGCCGTGCGGGTCCTTGTACTCCGTCAGCGAGACCGTGATCCCGACGCCGGTGTCGAGGGTCGCCATCCGGTGGCCCTCCCGCGGAGTCCGGTGCGCCAGGTTCATCACGTCGCGGTCGTGCGGCGCGATCACGTCCATCGTCACGCCGAACCCGAGCTGGTCGCGGTAGAACCGCAGCGACCGCTCCATGTCGGAGACCGTGACGGTGATGTGGTCCACCCCCGTGAAATCGTAACCGTGCGGCATCGTTCTTCCTCCTTGGCTACCTCTCGCTCCAACCCTCTCCGAGGGGGAGCGGGGGTTACAACAAGCGCCGACGCGCCGACGCCGTCCGTGCCCGTCGGCGGGATGATACACCAGCGCCGCCATCGAATCGTGCGGCGTATACTGGAGCCGGGCCGAGAGGGCCGGGTGGCCGCCCGTCCGCGAGGGCGGGAGGAAAGTCCGAGCTCCATCGGGCAAGGATGCTGGGTAACTCCCAGGAGGGGCGACCCTACGGAAAGCGCCACAGAAACATACCGCCCTTCTTCGGAAGGGTAAGGGTGCAATGGTGAGGTAAGAGCTCACCGGGGCTTCGGGTGACCGCGGCCTCGGGCAAGCCCCATCCGGAGCAAGGCCAAGTAGGAGGACTATGAGCGCCCGGCTCGTCCTCGGGTTGGCCGCACGACCCCGCCGGTAACGGCGGGGCTAGATAGATGGCCACCGTCCAAGGCCGCGGGACGAAGGCCCCTTCGGGGCGCCGTAAACCGCCGTCTTGGGCACAGAACTCGGCTTATAGGCCCCCTCGGCCCGGACCCCGGAACTCCACCGGGGTCCTCTCTTTATGTCCAGCCCGTTGACCCTCTCCCAAGGGCCGCCGTATCATGAATGCGCGGCGGCCCGGCCGCCGGCGAGCGCCGCCAAAGGAGCCCGCTTCACCACACCCCGCCCGCGCCCTCACCCCAACCTTCTCCCGGAGAGAGAGGGGCCGGAGGCCGGGTGCCAACCCAAGGGAAGCAGACGCCATGCATGACGCGGAACTCGATCAGCTGTGCATCAACACGATGCGCTTCCTCGCCATCGATCAGGTCGAGCGGGCTAAGTCGGGCCATCCCGGCGCGCCGATGGGCGCCGCGACCATGGCCTACGTCCTCTGGGACCGCTTTCTCAAGCACGATCCACGAGACCCCGCCTGGCCCGACCGCGACCGCTTCGTCCTCTCCCCGGGGCACGCCTCAGCGATGCTCTACGCGCTCCTGCACCTCACCGGCTACGACGTCTCGCTCGACGACCTCCGGCAGTTCCGTCAATGGGGGAGCCGGACGCCGGGCCACCCCGAACTTGGCCACACCCCCGGCGTCGAGGCGACCACCGGCCCCCTCGGCCAGGGCTTCGCCAACGGCGTCGGCATGGCCATCGCCGAGCGGCGGCTCGCCCGGCGCTACAACCACGACGGCCACCGGCTCATCGACCACTACACCTACGCCATCGTCTCCGACGGCGACCTGCAGGAAGGCGTCGCCTCCGAGGCGGCGTCGCTCGCGGGAACGCTCAAGCTCGGTAAGCTCGTCTATCTCTACGACGACAACGACATCTCCATCGAAGGCAACACCGACATCGCCTTCGCCGAGAACGTCGCCCAGCGCTTCGAAGCCTACGGCTGGCACGTCGTCGGCCCCATCGACGGCATGGACGCCGCCGCCGTCGAGGAGGCCGTCCGCTTGGGTCAGGCAGAGCAAGACCGCCCCACGCTCATCATCTGCCAGACGATCATCGGCTACGGCAGCCCCAACAAGGAGGGCACCGGCTCCGTTCACGGCGAGCCGCTGGGTCCCGAGGAGCGCGTCCTCACCGCGAGGAAGCTCGGCTGGCCCTACGACGAACCCTTCACGGTGCCGCCCGACGCCTACGCCCACATGCGGAAGGCCGTTGACCGCGGTCGGGCGGCGCGCGACGCTTGGCGAGCACGCCTCGGCACCTTCCGCGAGGCCTACGGCGACGAGTGCTCCAGCCTGGAAGGCGACCTCGACGGCAGCCTCCCCGGCGGCTGGGACGCCGAGATCGACAGCCTCTTCGATGGCGCGGACAAGCCCATCGCCACGCGGGAAGCGTCGGGGCGCGTGATGAACGCCATCGCCGCGCGCCTGCACTCCTTTACCGGCGGCTCCGCCGACCTGGCCCCATCGACGAAGACGCTCCTCAAGGAGCACGCCCACTACTGCCTCGGCGAGTACATCAACCCCAACATGCACTTCGGCGTCCGCGAGCACGCTATGGGCGCCATCGCCAACGGCATGGCCCTCCACGGCGGCCTCGTCCCCTACACCGCCACGTTCCTCGTCTTCTCCGACTACATGCGACCCGCCATCCGGCTCGGCGCGCTCCAGGGCCAGCGCGTCGTCTACATCTTCACCCACGACTCGATCGGGCTCGGCGAGGACGGCCCGACGCATCAGCCCATCGAGCACCTCGCCGCGCTGCGGGCGATTCCCAACCTGTGGGTGATGCGCCCCGCCGACGCGACCGAGACGGCGGAGGCGTGGCGCGCCGCCATCGAACGGCTCGACGGCCCGACGGCGCTCGTCCTCAGCCGCCAGGGCCTGCCCGTGCTCGACCGCGGGACGTTCCCGCCGGCGAGCGATCTGCGCAAAGGCGCCTATACCTTGTGGCAAGCCAAAGGGCCGCAGGACGGCGACGTCCCCGACGCCCTCATCATCGCCACCGGTTCCGAGGTCCCCCTCGCCCTCGACGCCGCTAAGGCGCTCGCCGAGCGAGGGACGAGCGCCCGCGTCGTCTCGATGCCGTCGTGGGAGCTCTTCGCGGCCCAGCCGAAGGCGTACCGAGACAATGTGCTCCCGCCGGAAGTCACCGCGCGCGTCTCCGTCGAGGCCGCCTCGACGTTCGGCTGGGAGCGCTTCGTCGGATCCGAGGGAATGGCCGTCGGCGTCGACCGGTTCGGCGCGTCGGCCCCCGCCGGCGAGATCTACCGGGAGCTCGGAATCACCGCCGAGCGCGTCGCCGCGGAGATCGAAGGCATCCTCGAACGCCGATAACCCGATCCACCGCCGCCTCTGGAGCACCAGAGCTATCCAAAACAGCGAAGGAGCATGATGACCAACGCGATCCAAGAGACCGGACGCCTGGGCCAATCCATCTGGTACGACAACGTGCGGCGCGGTCTCATCGTCTCCGGCGACCTGGCGCGTCTCATCGACTCCGGCGTCTCCGGCCTCACCTCGAACCCTACGATCTTCGAGAAGGCCATCGCCGGCAGCGCCGACTACGACGACGCCCTGAACGCCCTCGCCGAGCAGGGCGCCACCATCGACGAGACCTACGAGGCGCTGACGATCGACGACATTCGCATGGTTGCCGACTTGCTGCGGCCGCTCTACGAGCGCACCGGCGGGGCCGACGGCTACGCCTCCCTCGAAGTCAGCCCCGACCTGGCGCACGACACCGAGGGGTCAATCGAGGAGGCCCGCCGCCTCTTCAAGATGCTCGAACGCCCCAACGCCATGATCAAGATACCGGCGACGCCCGCGGGGATGCCCGCCATCCGGCAACTCATCGGCGAGGGAATCAACGTCAACGTAACCCTCATCTTCTCTCTTGCCGCCTACCGGCAGGTTATCGAGTCCTACCTCACGGGCTTAGAGCAGTTGGCCCAATCGGGCGGCGACGTGAGCCGCGTCGCCTCCGTCGCCTCCTTCTTCCTCAGCCGCGTCGATACCGTGGTCGACGCCCAGCTTCAGGAGCGCATCGACGCGGGCGCGGCCGACCTCGAGCCGCTGCTCGGACGCGCCGCCATCGCCAACGCCCAGAAGGCCTACGGGATATTCAAGGACATCTTCGAGAGCGAGCGCTTTGCCCCGCTCAAGGAGAAACACGCCCGCGCGCAGCGCCCCCTCTGGGCCAGTACCAGCGCCAAGAATCCCGCCTACGATGAGCTGCATTATGTCGAGCCGCTCATCGGGCCCCACACCGTGAACACCCTGCCGCCGAACACCATCACCTCCCTGCTCGAAAAAGGGCAGCCCGAGGCCCGGCTCACCGGCGACACCTCCGAGGCCGACGAGGTTCTCGACGGCGTGGCCAAGGCCGGCGTGGACATGGACGCCGTGACCGACAAGCTGCTCGCCGACGGCGTGGCCTCGTTCATCAAGTCGTTCGACACACTGAAACAAAACATCGCCGATAAGCTGGCCCTGCTCCAGTCCGCCGTCGCCGGCGCCGACGGCTTCCTCGCCGGCCTGGGGTCAAACCGCGCCGCCGTCGAGGACACGCTCGACCGTCTCGACGCCGACCACGTGATGGGGCGAATCCTGGCCAAAGACCACACGGTCTGGCGGGACGACCCCAAGGAGATCGCCGACCGCCTTGGCTGGCTCGACGCCCCCGAGACGATGGAGGAGCACGCCGAAGCGCTCGCCGCCTTCGCCGACGAGATACGCGCCGCGGGCTTCCAGCACGCCGTCCTGCTCGGCATGGGCGGCAGCAGCCTCGGCCCCGAGGTCCTGCGCCGCTCCTTCGACCCCCAGGACGGCTACCCCAGCCTGATCGTGCTCGATTCCACCACGCCCGCGTGGGTGCGGAGCGTGAGCGACGCAATCGATCCGGCGCGGACGTTGTTCATCGTCTCGTCCAAGTCCGGCTCGACCACCGAGGTCCACGCCTTCTACCGCTACTTCCGCGGCCTCGTCGAGGCCGCCGTGGGTGCCGAACCCGCCGGCTCCCACTTCATCGCCGTCACCGACTCCGCCACGCCGCTGGAGCGGCTGGCGAAGGAAGAGGGCTTCCGGCGCGTCTTCATCAATCCCGCCGACTTCGGAGGGCGCTACTCCGTGCTCTCCTACTTCGGCCTCGCGCCGGCGGCGCTCATGGGCCTCGACGCCGGCGAGCTGCTCGCGCGCGCCGCCCGCATGCGCGGGACCGCCGGCGCCCCCGCCGCCCAGAACCCGGCGGCGTTGCTCGGCGCGGCCATGGGCGCGCTCGCCCGCGAAGGCCGCGACAAGCTCACTCTCCTCACCGGCCCGGGACTCGAAGGCTACGGCCTCTGGGTCGAGCAACTGCTCGCCGAGAGCACCGGCAAGGACGGCGAGGGGATCATCCCCGTCGACGGCGAGCCCCTCCTGGAGCCCGCCGCCTACGGTAGCGACCGGCTCTTCGTCTACCCCCGCATGCAAGATCAGGACAACCGCGAGCTCGACGAGGCGGCGAGCGACCTCGCCAAGGCGGGCCATCCCGTCCTCCGCCTCCACCTGAATGACGCCTACGACCTCGGCGCGGAGTTCTTCCGCTGGGAGCTCGCCGCCGCTGTGGCGGGCCGCATCCTGAACATCCAGCCCTTCGACCAGCCAAACGTGCAGCAGGCGAAGGACGCCACGAAGCGATTGCTCGATGCCTACGCCGACTCGGGCGCGCTGCCCGAACCGCCCGAAACACCGTCGCTCGACGCGCTGCTCGCCGGGGCCAAGCCCGGCGACTACGCCGCTATCCAGGTCTACGGCCCCCAGAACGACGAGACCGACGACGCCGTCGCCGCGCTGCGCCGCCGCATCGCGGAGACCTACAAGATTGCCACCACGGCCGGCTACGGCCCGCGCTACCTTCACTCGACGGGACAGTTGCACAAGGGCGGCCCGGCGAGCGGCATCTTCCTGCAATTCGAGCCGCCGCAAGGGGACGACGTCCCCATCCCCGGCGAGGGCTACAGCTTCGGCGTACTCGCCAAGGCCCAAGCGCTAGGCGACTTGCAGGCCCTCCTCGACCTGGGGCGGCGGGCCGCGCGCGTCGAGGACTCCCCAACGGCGGCGGTATAACCGGCGACAATCTCGCCCAGCACGGAAAGGCGGACGATTATGGAACTTGGAATGGTCGGCCTCGGACGCATGGGCGGGGCAATGACGGCGCGGCTCCTCGCCGGCGGTCACCGCGTCGCCGTGTTCGACCTCGACGCCAAGGCCGTCGAGGCCGCCCGTGAACGGGGCGCAGAGGGCGCGGCCTCGTTGGAAGCCCTCGTCTCGAGACTCGCCCCTCCCCGCGCCGTGTGGGTCATGGCCCCCGCCGGCGGAGTCACCGAGCACATCATCGGCTCGCTCGCCGACGCGCTCTCGCCCGGCGACGCGATCATCGACGGCGGCAACGCGGACTACCGCGACACCATGCGGCGGGCGGCCGAGCTCGCCGAGCGGGGCATCGACTTCCTCGATTCGGGCACCAGCGGCGGCATCTGGGGCCTCGAAGGCGGCTACTCCCTCATGGTCGGCGGCCCCGCCGAGACCTTCGCCCGCCTCGAACCCATATTCCAGACCCTGGCGCCGTCCCCCACCACCGGCTACGGACGCGTCGGCCCCGCCGGCGCGGGGCACTTCACCAAGATGGTCCACAACGGCGTCGAGTACGGCCTGATGCAGGCCTACGCCGAGGGCTTCCAGATGCTCAAGGCCAAGGAGGAGTTCGGCCTCGAAGTCGACCGCATCGCGCAGATCTGGCGCTTCGGCAGCGTGGTGCGCTCCTGGCTCCTCGATCTCACCGCCCAGGCGCTCGAGGAGGACCCCGAGCTCTCCGACATCGCGGGCTACGTCGAGGACTCCGGCGAGGGCCGCTGGACCGTCCGGGAAGCCGCCGAGCTCGGCGTCCCCGCGCCGGTGCTGACGCAGTCGCTCTACGAGCGCTTCCGGTCGCGCCAGGAGAATTCCTACGCCGACCGGGTGCTCGCCGCCATGCGGAACAAGTTCGGCGGCCACGCCGTCAAGGCGGCCGAGAAGGGCTAGCATGGCCTCGGACAAGACCAGCGTCGTCATCTTCGGCGCGAGCGGCGACCTCGCCAAGCGCAAACTCATACCGGCGCTGTTCGAGCTGTACCGCAAGGGGCGCCTCCCCGCCGACACGCGGGTCCTCGGCTTCGCCCGCACCGATTACTCCAACGACGCCTTCCGTGAGTACATCTCGGCGCAGGCCCGCGATCTCGCCGGCGTCGACGACGCCTCCCCCGAATGGCGCGCCTTCGTCAAGCGCGTGCACTACCAGCACGGCAGCCTCTCGGCGCGCGAGGACCTGATCAACCTCCGCCACAAGCTCGTCGAAGTCGAGGGCGGCGATCCGAGCGCCAACCGCCTCTTCTATCTCTCTATCGCGCCCAACCTCTACGAGGACGCGGTGATGGGCCTCGCCACGTCGGGGCTCGCTGCGGAGACGGGGGGCTGGCGGCGCCTCGTCGTCGAAAAGCCCTTCGGACGCGACCTGCGCTCGGCCCAAGAGCTCAACGAAAACCTGCTCCGCGTCTTCCGGGAGGACCAGGTCTACCGGATCGATCACTACCTGGGTAAAGAGACGGTGCAGAACCTGCTCGTGTTCAGGTTCGGAAACGCCATCTTCGAGCCCGTGTGGAACCGCAACTACGTCGATAACGTGCAGATCACCGTGGCCGAGAGCGTCGACCTCGCCGGCCGCGCCAGCTACTACGACACCACCGGCGCGACCCGTGACATGCTGCAGAACCACCTGCTGCAGCTCGTCGCGCTGGTGGCGATGGAGCCGCCCCCGACCTCCGACCCCGAGACCCTACGCAACATGCGCGTCGAGTCCTTGAAGGCGCTCCGGCGCTGGTCGCCGGAGGGGGTGCGGCAGCACGCCGTCCGCGGACGCTACCGCGGCTACGCCGACGAGCCCGGCGTCGCGCCCGACTCGCCCACCGCCACCTACATCGCCGTGCGTCTCTTCATCGACAACTGGCGCTGGGAGGGCGTGCCCTTCTACGTCCGTACCGGCAAGGCATTGGCGCGTAAAGAGTCCGAAATCGTCGTCCAGTTCAAGCGTCCGCCGCAGCATATTTTCGAAGGCAGCGGCGCCCAGCCCAACGTCCTGTCGTTCTGCCTCCAGCCCGACGAGGGCGCGCTGCTCCGCTTCTCGGCCAAGGTCCCCGATCAGGGCATGTCCACCCGGCCCGTGGACATGGCCTTCCACTACGGCTCGGCCTTCCCCGGCGAGCCCATCCCCGACGCCTACGAGCGCCTCCTGCAAGACGCTATCGAGGGCGATCCGAGCCTCTTCATACGCTCCGACCAGATCGAGGAGTCGTGGCGCATCGTCGAGCCGCTGCTGGAGGGGGCCGCACCCGCGCCGCTGCGCGCTTACGACCGCGGCTCATGGGGCCCCGACGCCGCCGACGCCCTGCTCGCCCAGCGCAACCATGCCTGGCTGCGCGTCTGCGGCCACGGTGACCGCGTTGACTGACATCCACCTCTTCCCCGACGCGGACGGGCTGGCGCGGGGCGCCGCCGCCTTCGTCGCCGCCGCCGCCGAGCAGTCCATCCGCCGCCGCGGGCGCTTCATCATCGCCCTCTCCGGCGGTTCGACCCCCCGCCGCCTCTACGAGACGCTCGCCGAAAACGAAGAGCCCGATTGGGCCAACTGGCACGTCTTCTGGAGCGACGAGCGGTGCGTCCGCCGCGAGCACGCCGACAGCAACTACGGCATGGCCAAGCTGGCCTTGCTCGACCGCGTGGAAATCCCCCGGGAGCACGTCCACCGCGTGGAAGCGGAGCACCTCGCGCTCGTCGCCGCCCGCCGCTACGAGGAGACCATTCGCGAGGAAATCGGCGGCCCGGCGCCGGCCTTCGACCTCGTGCTGCTCGGCATCGGCGAGGATGGGCATACCGCCTCGCTCTTCCCCGGCGACCCTGCCGCGCGGGAGCGCGTCAAGCTGGTGACGACGTCCCGCCTGGGCGGCCCCGGCCCGGCACGGGTGACCTTCACCCTGCCGCTCATCAACGCGGCGAGGCGGGCCGTCTTCCTCGCCGCCGGCGAGAGCAAGGCGGCGATGGTCCGCCAAGCCATCGAGCCCGGCCTGCGCGAACCCGGCGTCCCCGCCGGACTGGTCGCGCCCACGAAGGGCTCCCTGCACTGGTTCCTGAGCCAAGACGCCGCCGCCGAGCTGCGGAGCATCCCGGCATGAGTGGCGCCTACCAGGACATCCGCGAGTACGCCCTGATCGGCGATACCCACTCCTGCGCCCTCGTCTCTCGCATGGGCTCGGTCGATTGGGCCTGCTTCCCCCGCTTCGACAGCGGCTCAGTGTTCGGCCGCCTGCTCGACGCGGAGCAAGGGGGCTACTTCTCGCTAGCCCCCACGTCCGAGTACACCGCGTCGCGGCGCTACCTCCCCGAGACAATGGTGCTCGAAACGACGTTCGAGACCGCCTCCGGCAAGGCCACCCTCTACGACTTCATGCCGGTGAACCCGATGACCGAGGGCCACCCCAACGAAGTCTTCGAGAACCAGGGGATCTGCCGCGTCGTACGGTGCGAACGCGGCGAGATCGAACTCGACGTCGTCTGCCAACCCCGCTTCCAATACGGCGCGGTCGTCCCCCACACCTCCCTCGTCGGTCCCAACGTCGGCTACGCCCACGGCGGCATCGACGCGCTGGCCTTCCTCAGCCCCACGCCCGTGACTCTGAACGACAACACCTTCCGCACCACCTGCCGCCTCAAGGCGCGCGAGACCGCCGAGTACGCCGCCCACTATTCCTGGCGCCAGGAATATTCAAGGGAACACTTCGAATACGACGGCTTGGAGGATCTACTGGAGGCGGCCAAGGCCTATTGGCGCGAATGGAGCGCGGCCTTCTCTTACAAGGGCCTCTACCAGACGCAGGTGCTGCGGAGCGCCCTCACCTTGAAGGCCCTCACCTACGCCCCCACCGGCGGGATCGTCGCCGCGGCCACGACCTCCCTCCCCGAGGAGGTCGGCGGTGAGCGCAACTGGGACTACCGCTACACCTGGATCCGCGACGCCACCTTCGCCATCTACGCCCTCAACCTCGTCGGATTCATAGAGGAGGCCGACACGTTCAAACGCTGGCTCAAGCGCGCCACCGCGGGCCGCGCCCAGGACCTCCAGATCATGTACGGCCTCGCCGGCGAGCGCCGCCTCGCCGAGTTCTCACTCGACCACCTCGAGGGCTATCGCGGCTCCCGCCCCGTGCGCATCGGCAACGGCGCCTACACCCAGCTCCAGCTCGACATCTTCGGCGAAGTGCTCGACTCCGCCTACCTCTACCGCAAGTACTGCGGCGAGTTCGACGAGGAATACTGGCAGTTCTGCCGCGACGTCGTGGAGTTCGTGATGCAAAGCTGGCGGGAGCCCGACGAGGGCATCTGGGAGACCCGTGGCGGACGCAAACACTTCATCTTCTCGAAGGTGATGTGCTGGGTCGCCCTCGACCGCGCCATCCGCGTCTCCGACTCAATCGCCTGGGACGACCATGCCGAAATCGAACGCTGGAAGGCGGCGCGCGAGGAGATCAAGGAGGACGTGCTGCGCCACGGCTACGACGAGGGCATCGGTGCTTTCGTCCAGTCCTACGGCAGCGCCAACCTCGACGCCTCGGTGCTCATGCTCCCCCTGGTCGGCTTCATCAAGGCGTCGGACCCGCGCATGCGCTCCACCATCGAGCAGATCGAGCGGAACCTGACGTCGCCCCAGGGGCTGGTCTACCGCTACAAGGACTTCGACGACGGCCTCGCCGGCCACGAGGGCACGTTCAACCTCTGCTCGTTCTGGCTCGTGGACAACCTGATCTACCTGGGAGAGATCGACCGCGCCGAGGCCATGATGAACACGCTCTTCGGCTACGCCAACGACGTGGGCCTCTTCAGCGAGGAGATCGCTCCCGTGGACGGCGCAGCCCTGGGCAACTTCCCCCAGGCCTTCACCCACATGGCGGTCATCAACACCGCCGTCCAGCTCTACCGCGCCAAGCAGCGACGCGCCGCGCGGGAGGCGAAGCAACCCTAGCCCGGCGGTGCGTGGATGCGCTCCAGGCAGCGGGCCACTGCGCCGGGGACGAGGCCCTTCCACGAGTCGTCGCCTGCCGCGATGCGCCGCCGCACCTCCGTGGCCTCGATCCCCTTCTCCGTGCCCGGGTCCAGGACCTCGACCTCGTAGCCCTCGGCCCGCAGCCTCTCCACCTTCGACTGCTCCCAGGGAGAAAAGACGCGCACGAAGTGGCGCAGACTATTGGTGGGCGGCAGGTAGTAGCGCCACTTGGCGGGCTCGCTGATGTGGAAGGGAATCACCCGCACCCTGTCGAGGTCGGCCCCGCCCTCCGCCAGCGCCGCCAGGACCATCTCCATGCGCTCGAAATAGGTGTAGGGGTTGTTCTCCAAGAGGTGCCGGTGGCCGCTGGCCTCCTCCTGCTTGATCTCGCCGGGGTCGGGGTTGGTGATGCCGACGATGAGCCGCTCCGAGCGCGCCAACGCGCCCGCGGCGTACCGCCAATGCTCGTTGTGAAAGGGCTGAAAACGCCCGTGGACCATGCCGTATTCCGCGAGACGGTAGCCGGCGGGGAGAGCCTCGGAAGCCATATTCAGCCTCCGGGCCGGTGCGCCACCAGCGCCGCCGCGCCGATCAGTCCCGCGTCGTCCCCGAACTCGGAGAGCACGATGTCGAAGGGTTCGAGGAACGGCGGAAAGGCGTGCTCCCGCACCCGGCTTTCGACAATGGGGCCGAGCAATTCCCAGTTGTAGAGCGCCACGCTGCCCCCGAGCACGATGCGCCGGGGGTTGAAGGCGTGGACCAGGCTCACCAGGCCGAACGCAAGGTCGCGCGCCGCCGTCTTCATTAAATCGGCGGCGAAGGCGTCGCCCTCCGCGGCCGCGCGAAAGACGTGCTCCGCTTCGATCTCCTCCAGCCTGCCGAGCGCCATCCCCCGCAGCGAGCTCTGGGCGCCGCCTTCGAGCCCTGTCCGCGCCCGCTGCGCGATCGCCGTGCCCGACGTCATCATCTCCAAGCAGCCCGCGTGCCCGCAGGGGCCGGTCTCGACCCCGGCTTGGCCGGCGGCGTCCTCCGCCTCCCTATCCACGATGATGTGGCCGAGCTCCGGGCCGAGGCCGCGGTAACCCGAGAGCAACGTGTCATGGGCCATGACGCCGCCGCCGACCCCCGTGCTCACCGTCAGGTAGATGAGGTCGCTCATCCCTCGGCCCTGGCCGAACACGTACTCGCCCAGGCAGGCGACCGTCGCGTCGTTGCCCATGCGGACCGGCCCGTCGAAGCGTTCCGCCAGCATCAGTTGGAAAGGAACGACGCCCCAGCCCTGCAGATTGGGCGGATCGTAGAGCACCCCGTGCTTGTCCAGCGGCGAGGCGATGGCGGCGCCCAGGCCCATCGCCTTGGAGAAGCCGTGCTTCGCCAGCAGCGCGCGGCCCGTCTCGACGATGCGGTCGGCGACGCGCTCCGGGCCGTCCTCGGCGCGCGTTGGCTCGCGGACGCGGTCGATGATCGCGCCGGTCGGCTCGACCAGCCCTACGCGGAGGTTGGTGCCGCCAAGATCGACGACGATGATGGGCGGCCCGGCGTCCATGACCCTTCCCGCGTCGCCGCTAGGCTCCCGCCCTGACGCCGAAGCCCATGCCGTGCATGGCGCAACAGCCGCCGGTATGTTCGGTGACGTACTCGTAGGCCGTCGTCGCCGCCAGCGCCCCCTGCGCCGCCGCGGTGATCGCCTGCTTGAGCTCGCCCGAGGCGTCGGTGATGTCGCCGGCACCGAACGCGCCGGGCACGTTGGTCCCCATGTACTTGTCGACGACGATCTCGTCCTTGTCGTTGGTGTTGACGCCCAACTGGCGGGCGAGGGCGATGTTCGGATTGGCTCCGATCTCGATCAGCAGGCCGTCCACTTTCAACTCCGTCGACCCGTCGACCTTGCGGTCGAGCACGATCGATTCCAGATAGTCGCCGCCCCTGAGCTCCACCACGTTCGTGCCGGTGACCGGCACGATATTCGCCTGCTCGCGCATCTTGGAGAGGTTCACCGGCTCGGGGCGCACGAAATCCTCGCCGCGGTAGATCACGTAGACGCGGTCGGCGTACTGCGCCACCAACGACGCACCCTTCACCGCGGCGTCGCCCCCGCCGACGACCGCGGCGGTGCGGCGGCGGTAGAGAGGCGCGTCGCACGTCGAGCAGTACGACACTCCCTGGCCGATCCATTGCTGTTCGCGGTCGAGCCCGAGGGTGCGGCGCTCTCGCCCCATCGCCAGCACGACCGATTTGGCGACGTACTCGTCGCCCTCGTCGTCGCGGGCGGTGAAGCAGTCGTCGCGGCGCTCCAGCGTCTTCACCTCGGCGTCCACGACCGGCACGTCGTACTTCTGCACCTGCTCCTTCATGCCGAGCATGAGATCGAAGCCCTGTATCTCGACGTGCCCCGGATAGTTCTCGATGAGGCCGCCCGTCGCCGTCTCTCCTCCGAACGTCTGCCCCACCACGATCGTCTTCACCTGATAGCGGGCGGCGTAGAGCCCCGCGCTGAACGCGGCCGCCCCCTGCCCGATCACCAGAATGTCGTACTCGGATTCCGCCACACGCGACCTCCTGCCTTCCAATACTACGAGAGCCCTGGCCTCCCGGTTCCCGTGATGATAGGAAGGCCCGCCGCTTCGCCTCGCACGTTACGCCAACGTTACGCCTTCGCGCCCGCGCCGTCCACAAGCCCCGGCGTGGAACCCGCTAGTCGTCCGAGAGCGAGAGCCAGCGGTCGCGGACTCCACGGTCGCGCAGCGCCTCCGACGCGGCGGTGTAGGGGTCGCGGTCGCCCTCCTCGACTTCCCGCAGCAGGTCTTGGAGCATGGGGGTGTCATCGAGCATCGCGTGGAAGGCCCCGGTGATCTTCTCCTCCACGCTCTTGACAAACTGCGCCCGGCGCCGCCGCCGCCGCCGCCGCTCCAACTCGCCCGACTCCGCCGCCGCTTTGCGGTGACCCTCGATCGCCTCACGTAGCTCGGCGACGCCGACGCCGGCGGTCCCTTCCGTCAGCAGCACCGGCGCGCGCCAGTACGACTCCTCGTAGATCAGCGTCAGGCTCTGTTCGATATTCGAGGCGAGCTTCTCCGCGCCGCCGCGGTCCGCCTTGTTCACCACGAAGATGTCGGCGATCTCCATGAGCCCCGCCTTCATGGTTTGAATCGTATCGCCCGCCTCCGGGACCAGCACCACGACGACGGTGTCGGCGGTCTCCATGACGTCGAGCTCCGTCTGTCCCACCCCGACGGTCTCGACGATGACGTAGTCCTTGCCCGACGCCGCCAGCAGCGACGTGACGCGCTGCGCCACGCTGGGCACCCCGCCGCGGCCCCCCCGCGTCCCCATGCTGCGAATGTAGACGCCGGGATCCTTGTAGTGCCCCTCCATCCGAATCCGGTCGCCGAGCAGCGCGCCGCCGGTGAAGGGGCTGCTGGGGTCGACGGCGACGATGCCCACGGTGGCGTCGCCCTCGCCGCCCCGTATATTCGCGGTGAGCCCGTCGACCAGCGTGCTCTTCCCCGACCCCGGCGGGCCGGTAAAGCCGACGCAGTAGGAGCGCCCCGCCCGCTCCTCCGCGCCGGACAGCGCAAGGCTGAGCGCGCGCGAGGCGTCGGGGCTTTCCCGTTCGATCAGGGTGATGAGCCGGGCGAGGGCGAGCTTTTCGCCCCGCAATAGTCCCTCGACGAGGGTCTCGATTGGAGGCAACGAGGTCTCCGTAGCGGTTTCAAGAATGGAATCCCAGAATACGGGCCGCCTTTTCACAGTGTCAACGGCTAGCCCTCAGTTCGTGCCGCGTCCCCCTCCCGTAGGGGCACTCCTTGTGGGTGCCCTCCCCTCCGGCCTCTCCCACTCTGGAGGAGACTGAAAGAGGGCGGGGCCGGGAGGTCTTGCCTCTTCTCCCCACGGGAGAAGATTGAGATGAGGGGGCCCCCTCGCCACCACCACGGGTTAACGAAGCCCGCCACCTTCGTGCTCAGTCACCCCGGTTACGCAAGGTCCCTTCTGGGGGGACTGAGAAAAGGGCACGCCGGAGGGGCCGGCGCGGTGCGGCAACGCCTGGAGAGCCGCAAGCTCCCTAGTCCGCTCGCCGGACTGAGCGGACCGAGTGCCAGAGGTAAGCCAGCCAGATGGGGAGTGCGGTGATGGACAAGGCCAGTTTCTCACCCGGATGGTACCGGTCGCTCACAGGGTCTAGTACCGCGTACCTCAGTGTCTCGAAGACCGCTTGGGGCAGGCTCACAATGGTGATAATGCCGAAGATCACCGTCAGCAGCACCAGGTAGACGCGGTTCAGGGGCCCTGCCCTGTCCCCCGGTGTCTCAAGCCTGTTGCGGCCGAACATGTGGGCCCCCCACACCAAGGCCCCGATGATGAAGAAGCTGATGCCCGCGATCAGCCCCTCATCGAACGCGCGCTCCAGGCCGATGCGGTCCCGCTCCTCGTTGGCTTGGGCGCTCTCTTCCTGCCGCTCCGCAAGGATAAGGCTGAGCTCTTCCAACTCCTCAGAGGAGAGGTCGCGGCGGTCGGCCAGTTCCAAGGGCTGCTGGGGCTTTGCGTCCGCGTCTCCAGGCAACTCGACCCAGACTGGCCGGTAGCTGAACTCGTTGCCCGCAATACCGGCGGCCCCCGCTTTGATGAGCTCCGATGTTCCTTGCGTAAAGACCAGCAACCCGGCGACGATGCCGACGTACAGGTAGAGCCGGACCAAGGCGCGAACGTCGATGTTCAGCGGCGCTCCGCTTCGCAGGCGCGTGACCAGAAAGAACGCGCCGCCGACCAGCAGGCCCAGCAACACCAGGATGCCAAAGGTGAGCAGCACGATCCATACGATATCCATGCCTAAAGGATACCTCACCCTGAGTCGGAAGGTCTGCCTTCTAGCGCCGCTCCGCTACCCGTCCCACTCAGCAGAGGTGCCTGGAGAGCCGGGGCAAGAGCACCCCATCGTTATGGTACGGTGACCCCCTGGAAGCCCAAGGGCCACGCCGCTCACACCAACCCCACCAACGACCACTGACCAGCGTCTGTGAGGGAGACATGGCTGGGTTCCATGCCGTCGATGAGTCCCATAGGCACTAGGATGGGAGCAATGTACGCAAGCATCCCCCGAACCGTCCTGCTCACCGCCGTCCTGCTAGCGCTCGCTGCCTGTGCGCCCCAGGACGTGGCCCTCCCGACGTTCCCGCCGGAGGCGCGCGCATCTGGAGTGAACCGTGACTATGTAGGGGCTGCCACGGCCTCGATCGAGGAGCGCATCTGGCTCTCGGACGTTGTCGTCCGGGCGAACCTCCAGTCCGCGGCGGCCGGCCTCCTGACTTTCAGGGCCGTCGAATACCTCAAGGGTACGGGGTTCAGCATGTTTACGGTGAGCGCCGAGACGGACGGAAGACCTACGACGTGGGACGGCCAGGAGGCCGTGCTGTTCCTCAATGCATCCGCGACGCGGTCGACGACGGGGTTCGTGTTCACCGACACGACGACGTGGCGCTACACACCCGAACGACCGGAGGACTCCTACGCCGGGACGCTGCCGGCAGGCTACACCGTGGACTCCAGAAATCCCGTCTGGGTCCCACTGTCGAGCGGGGGCGCGGGCGGCGGGAGGGGCGACAGCGGCGGCGGGGAAAGCCTGGACCTTGACGACCTGCGCGCGACGATCGCGTGGCTCGGCGGCTCGGGCCAGGGCTATCAGGATTGCGTCCGGTTTGCGCTGTGGCACATACGATACTATCGCGATTGGGAGGTCTACTACGGACGGGATCTCCGAGTGGAGCACGATGGCACGATCCCCTCCGGGACCGCCGGGGCCGTCGTGCATCAATACTCAAAGACTCAGCAGCATTCTGCGTACACGGGTTACCGCGCCAGATGGATTGACGGCCCGAACCGCGATCTTTTCAGTGCGGGAACCGTCGACGACGACACCGACCCGGCCAATGGATTTCATGAAGCCCTCAGGGCCGCGCGGCCATTGCCGGCCGGCTCCTACGAGTTACATTACCGTGTGCAGAATCTTGGCTTCGTGCCGTGTAACTATGTCCCCGAGGACGTGGGGCCCAATTGGGACGTGACCGTCACGGCACCCGCCGGCACGGTGCACGAGGCGTTCTTCGACCCGGCGGCGATTGGGACGGCGGTGGGGGCGGATGCGACGAACGGGGTCGTCGAGCCGTCCGGGTTCACGGTCGGGGGCACGGCCACGACGATCGACACGCTGAAGTGGCAAAGCGGCGTGGTGACGATGGAGCTGAGCCCCGCGGCGTCGCTGTCGGGCTACGACATGGATGTGATCGAACTGGACGGCTCCGTGTCGCTCACCCTCGACGTGGCCTCGGCCACGTCGAACGCGGGGGGCACGCTGACGTGGGACGTGGCGACCCAACCCTGGCATGCCGGCGACCAACTCATGCTGCGCCTTCGCACGGCGTGACCGCCCCCACCCACCGCAAGGCCCCTCTCCTATTCGTCTTGCCCAGCGACTCCGACGGCGGCTAGCGGCCGGAGTCGTTGGGCGCCAGGCGGCACGCACGCCCTCTCCCCACTCCCACCAGCACCCTAGAGCGCGCCCATCGTTATGGTACGATGACCCCCTGGAAGCCCATGCGCCGCGACGCTCACACCAACCCCACCAACGCTTCCGGCGGCGCGCCGTGCCGGTAACCCAAGAGATGCTCGACGAGGTGGCCCTCAGCGCCGCCGAGTACGAGATGATCGTCGACCGGCTCGACCGCGAGCCCAACCCCCTTGAACTTGGCATGTTTGGCTCCCTCTGGAGCGAACACTGCGGCTACAAGCACTCCAAGGCCCTGCTGCGCCGCTTCCCCAACACCGGCCCGCGGGTCATGGTCAAGCCCGGCGAGGAAAACGCCGGCGTCGTCGACATCGGCGGCGGCCTCGCCGTGACCATGAAGATCGAGTCCCACAACCACCCCTCCGCCATCGAGCCCTATCAGGGTGCGGCGACGGGCGTCGGCGGCATCGTCCGCGACATCTTCACCATGGGCGCGCGGCCCATCGCGCTGCTGAACTCGCTGCGCTTCGGCGCGCCCGACCAACCCCAGAACCGCCGCCTGCTCCAGGGCGTCGTCGCCGGCATCGGTGGCTACGGCAACTGCCTCGGTATTCCCAACGTGGGCGGCGAGGTTTTCTTTGACGACGCCTACGGCGAAAACCCGCTGGTCAACGCCATGTGCGTCGGCCTCCTTAGCCACGGCGACCTCGTCTCCTCGACCGCGAAGGGCCCGGGCAACTCGATCATGCTCGTGGGCGCGGAGACGGGCCGCGACGGCATCCACGGCGCGTCGGGGCTCGCCTCCCGCTCCTTCGAGGAGACGAAGGAGCTGCGCTCCGCGGTGCAAGTGGGCAACCCCTTCCTCGAAAAGTGCCTCATCGAAGCCTGCCTCGAAGCCGCCGCCCTCGACGAGGTCGTCGCCATGCAGGACCTTGGCGCCGCCGGCCTCACCAGCGCCGCCATCGAGTCCGCCGCCAAGGGCGGACTCGGCCTGAAGATCGACGTCGCCAAGGTCCCCCGCCGCGAGTCCGCCATGACACCCTACGAGGTGATGCTCTCCGAATCGCAAGAGCGCATGCTCGTTATCGTCGAACGGGGCCGCGAGGCCCGCGTCCGCGCCATCTTCGACCGCTGGGGCCTCACCTCAACCATCATCGGCGAGATCACCAACGACGGGCGCTCGCGAATCTACGACGGCGCCGACCTTGTCTGCGACGTCCCCATCACCGACCTCGCCAAGGCCCCGGAGTACACCCCGCCCTCCGCCGAGCCGTACTGGCTCGCGGCGCTCCAGCACGCCGACCTGTCATTGCTACCCGGTCCCGGCCTCCCCATGAACGACGTGCTCCTGCGCCTCCTCCAAAGCCCCAACGTGGCGAGCAAGCGCCCCGTCTTCCGCCAATACGACCACCAAGTCATCGACAACACCGTAATGCCCCCGGGCGCCGACGCCGCGCTGCTCCGCCTCAAGGGGTCCAGCAAGGGACTCGCCTTCACCACCGACGGCAACGGTCGCTTATGCCACCTCGACCCCTACGCCGGCGGCGCCATCGCCGTCATGGAGGCGGCCCGCAACCTCGCCTGCGTGGGCGCCGAGGTCGTCGCCGTCACCGACGGCCTCAACTTCGGCAACCCCGAAAAGCCGGAGGTCTACTATCAGATGGAGCGCTGCATCGACGGCATGGCGGACGCCTGCAACGCCCTCGGTGTCCCCGTCATCAGCGGCAACGTCAGCCTCTACAACGAGACGCGAGGCGAGCCGATCTACCCCACCCCCATCGTCGGCGCCCTGGGCCTGATCGAGGAGATCGACCAACGCTGCTCGCCTGGGTTCAAAGACACCGGCGACCTCGTCTACGTCATCGGCGGCGTCCAAGGCCAGGCCGCCAACCTCGCGGGCTCCGAGTACCTCGCCGCGGTTCACGAGCGCGTCGAGGGCCGCCCGGTCATCGACCTCGGCCTCGAAATGCGCGCGCAGCGCCTCTGCCTCGACGCCATTCGCGCCGGGAAACTTCGCTCGGCCCACGACTGCTCGCTCGGCGGGCTGGCCGTCGCCGCCGCCGTCTGCTGTAGCATCGGCAATATCGGCCTGGAAGGCGCAGCGCTCGGCGCCGGCGACACACCGGAGGAGCGGGCCGCCATCTTGTTCGGAGAGGCGCAGTCGCGTATCGTCGTCTCTACAAGCCCGGACGATGGGCCGTGGCTGGAAGCGGGCGCGCGGAAGGCGGAGGTCCCGCTGGAGCGCATCGGCGCGGTCGGCGGCGAGCGGCTCCGCCTCGGCGGTGTCGACGCCCCGGTGGCGGCACTAGCCGAGGCATGGAACAATGGACTCACGCCGGTGATGCAAGGCTAGCCGGCAGACGAGGAGAGCAGAGCGGGAGGAAGAGCATGAGCGACATGAGCGCATCCAACACCAAGAAGGCGACGTTCGGTGCGGGCTGCTTCTGGGGCGTCGAGGCCGCCTTCCGCCAGATCGACGGCGTCAGTCACACCGCCGTCGGCTACATGGGCGGGCAAAAGCTCGATCCCACCTACCACGAGGTCTGTACCGACCGCACCGGCCACGCCGAGGTCGTCCAAGTCGAGTACGACCCCGGCAAGGTCTCCTACGAACAGCTCGTGGATACCTTCTGGAACATCCACGACCCCACGCAGCTCAACCGCCAAGGCCCCGACTTCGGCTCGCAATACCGCACCGCCATCTTCTACCACGACGACGATCAGCAGGGCGTCGCCACGGCCGCCCGCGACGCCCTCCAGGCCGCCAACCGCTACGCCGGCCGGCCCGTCGTCACCCAAATCGAGCCCGCCGGCGACTTCTGGGTGGGCGAGGACTACCACCAGCAATACCTAGAGAAACGCGGCCTCGCCTCCTGCCACGTCTCCCTCAAATAACGCCCGCCGCCCTCCCGTAGGGGCGAGTCGCGACTCGCCCTCCCCTCCGGCGGAGACTGAGAGAGGGTACGCGTCCAAAGGGCGCGTCGGCCCCCACAGGTGCCCTCCCTTCTTGCCCCCTCTCCCGCTGGGAGAGGGTTGGGGTGAGGGCGGGGGGAGGCGGGGCGCGCCAACCTACACGAAGCCCGCCATCCTGCACCGCCCTCCTGCTGGAAGTGGCAAAACTGGAGGAATTGGCACACCACTTGGCGGAATTGGCAGGAACCCGGTTGCGCCCTCGCCACACCCCACTCCTGTTGGCGACCCCGCCAATCGCCGCGAACAGCGCCGGAGCCCCACAAAACGGCCTTAAACCCACCATTACGCGGCCCGAACCGTACCCCCACTGGCGCCTGGCCGGCCCTCTGCGCATCCCTGGCCGGCCCTCTCTCCCGTGGTAATACTTCCAATAGATGCAAGGAAGACGGCGCGGACGGAGGCCCGGGATGGCCGGCCACTCCCCACGCCGCCATGCGTTTCTTGTGCGAGGGTTGGAGCGGCGCCTATAATGAAGCGCGGCCTATTTCGGGCTGCCGCCCACGCTCTGAAAGAGGAATCTCCCCATGCAAGTGCTTTTCGTCGAAGACGTTCCCGGCACGGCCTACGCCGGCGACATCAAGAACGTCAAGAACGGTTTCGCCCGCAACTACCTGCTCCCCAAGCGGCTCGCCGTGCTGGCGACGCCCGACCAGATGAACCGGGTCGCCCGCCTCCAGTCCGCCGCCTCGCAGCGCCGCGACACCGCAGAGAAGAGCATGTCCGCCGTTGCCGAGAAGATCGACGGCACGTCGATTACCATCGAGGTCCGCGCCGGACGCAACAACCGGCTCTACGGCTCCATCACCAACACCATGATCGCCGAGGAGCTTAACGCCATCGCCGGGCAGGAGATTGACCGCCGCCTCGTCGTCACCGAGCCGATTCGCCAGCTCGGAACCTATGAAATCCCCGTCAAGCTGGGCTTCGGCTTCGAGCCCACCGTGACCGTGCGCGTTGCCCCCATCGGCGGCGCCCTCGACAAGGAAGCCACCGCCGAAGAAGTTGTCGCCGAGCTCGAAACCGACGATGAAGCCGGCGCCGACGCCGCCCCCGACGCGGAAGTCGAAGCGGCCGACGAAGAAGCGTCCGCGGAAGCGGCGGAGCAGGACGAGCCCGAGGACGACGAGCCCCAGACTTCGTAGGGAGCGCCATGGTTAACACGGATCGTCTGCCGCCCCAGGACGTGGAGGCGGAGGAGGCGGTCGTTGGCTCCCTCCTCATCGACAGCGACGCGCTCCTCAAAGTCGCCACCGTGCTCGAAGCCGGCGACTTTTCCCTGCCCAGGACGAAGGCGTGCTACGACGCCTGCCTGGCGCTCTTCGACCGCACCGAGGCGATCAACCAGGTAACCGTCGCCCAAGAGCTCTATCAAAAGGGCGTGCTCGAAGAGATCGGCGGGGCGATGTACTTGAGCCACCTCGTGGCCAAGACGCCCACCTCCGCCCATATCGAGCACTACGCCCGCATCGTGCACCGCGTCGCCATGATGCGCCGCCTCATCGAGGCTTCCGAAGCCATCGCCGCGGTCGGCTACGAGGGCGGACCGGACGTCGACGCCGCCCTGACCCAGGCCGAGGACCACCTCTTCCGCCTCCGCACCGGCGAAGGCGGCCGCGACTTCGTCGCGCTGAGCGACATCCTCACCCAGTACCTCGTCGACCGCCACGAGTCCTCGAAGCTCCGCCCCGACGCTCCCGAGATCATCCCCACCGGCTTTCTCGACCTGGACAAGCTGCTCGGCGGCCTGCAGCGCTCCGACCTCGTGATCCTTGCCGCTCGGCCCAGCCTGGGCAAGAGCAGCCTCGCCCTCAACATCGCCTACAACGCCGCCAACGCCAGCGGCGCCCACGTCGCCGTCTTCAGCCTGGAGATGGGCAAGGAGCAGCTCGCCGACCGCCTGCTCTCCAGCGTCTCCCAGATCGACGCCTACCGGCTCCGGGAATACCGTCAAGGCCGCCAGTTCGACACCGAGGAAGGCAGCCTGATGCAGGCCATCGGCGAGCTCTCCGAGCTGCCGATATGGGTCGACGACACCCCCCTGCTCACCGTCGTCGAGATGCGCAGCAAGGCCCGCCGCCTCCATATCGAACGCGGCCTCGACCTGATCATCGTCGACTACCTCCAACTGATGCACGGCGACGGACGCGGGAGCGGGGGCAACCGCGTCCAAGAGGTCAGCGAGATCTCGCGTTCGCTGAAGGGCCTCGCCCGCGACCTCGACGTGCCCATCCTTGCCCTCTCCCAACTGAGCCGCGCCATCGAGTCTCGGCCGGACCGGCGGCCCATGCTCTCCGACCTCCGAGAGAGCGGCAGCATCGAGCAAGACGCCGACGTCGTGATGTTCATCTTCCGCGAGGACATGATCCACGGTGAGGAGCAGTGGGAGAAACTGCACCCCGATCGGCCCTATCCCAAGGGCGCTTCCGAGATCATCGTCGCCAAGCACCGCCACGGCCCCATCGGCATGATTAAGCTGTGGTTCGACGAGCGCATCACCACCTTCCGCAATGCCGCGAAGGTCAGCTGAGCAGGGCGCGCATGGACAGCTTCTCCGGATTCCCCTCCCGCTCCGATAAGACGGCGATACCCAACGCCTTCTTCACCGACGTCCTGCCCCTCATCGACGACGATGACGAGCTGCGCGTCAGCCTCCATCTCTTCCGGCGGCTCGCCATGAAGAAGGGGTACGTCCGCTTCGTCACCCAGGCCGAGCTCGCCGCCGATCTCGACCTTATGTCCGGACTCGCCAGGGCCGGCGGCGACCCCGCCGAGGCGCTCGCCAACGGGTTGAGGAAGGCCGCCGGCCGCGGCGTTTTTCTGCACTTGGCCCTGGACGAATCCGGCTCGACAGACCATCTATACTGGCTGAACACGGCCGCCGACCGCAGGGCCGTCGAGCGGGTCCGGCGGGGTGAGATCGACCTCGGCGCCATGCCCAAGGCGGACCCCCCGCCGCGGATGCCCGAGCGCCGCGACATCTTCTCGCTCTACGAAGCCAACATCGGCATCGTGTCCCCGCTGATCGCCGACGACCTCAAAGAGGCCGAGGAGGCCTACCCCCGTGAGTGGATCGTCGAGGCGTTCCGCGAGGCCCAACGGCTGAACAAGCGTAGCTGGCGCTACATCCAACGCATTCTAGAAAACTGGGAACGCCAAGGCGGACCGGATGGAAAGCATCGGAGACGTCCTCGGGAACTATCGCAGGAAGGCGGGGCCGAACGGACAGGCCCGTCCGGGGGCCGGAACGTCGTCAGGAGAAGCTGAGCCCGCGCCGGTCCGTTCCGCGCCCGAGTGCGAGACCTGCGGCGGCATCGGCTGGGTGCGCCGCGACGTTCCCGTCGGGCATCCCGATTTCGGCGAGATATTCCCCTGCGCCTGCGCCCTAGCCCGCTTCGAGTCCGAGCACCGCTACCGGCTGACGAAGCTCAGCAACCTCGGCGCACTCGGAGACGTGACGTTCGACTCCCTTGGCCCCCTCAAGATCGACGGCGCGGCCGTCGACCAAGCGCGCGCCTACGCCGCCGCGCCTGATGGCTGGCTCGTCCTCCTCGGCCCGACGGGGAGCGGCAAGACCCACCTCGCCGCCGCCATCGCCAACGAGCGCATTGCCGCCGGGGAGCCCGTCTTCTTCGTCACCGCCGCCGACCTGCTCGACCACCTGCGCTCGACCTACGCCCCCGATAGCGATTTGGCCTACGACGAGATGTTCGAGCAGGTGCGCGCCGTCCCCCTGCTCGTGCTCGACGACCTGGGCGACGAAAGCGCCACGCCGTGGGCCAAGGAGAAGCTCGCGCAGCTCTTGGGGCATCGCTACAACGAGCGGCTCCCCACCGTCATCACCACCCCGGGGCCGGTCCGCACGCTCGACGAACGCATCGCGGGGCGGCTCGACGACTCCGCCGTCTCGCGCGTCGTGCGGCTCGGCGGCCGCGCGGCTTCGGGAGACCCCGTCGAGGTCTTGGACACGGCGATTCCAGACCTGACCTTCGACAACTTCGACCCCATCAGAGGCCTGCGCGGCCCCATTCGCCAAAACCTCGAGGGAGCCCTGCGCAGCGCTCACGCCTTCGCCAAACACCCCCAGGGCTCGCTCGTCCTGCTCGGCCAACCCGGCTGCGGCAAGACCCATCTGATGGCCGCCATCGCCGGCTTCCAGCGCGAGCAGCGCACCGACGTGCTTTACGTCCTCATCCCTAAGCTCTTCTACTATCTGCGCTCGACGTTTGGGCAGTCGAAGCGCACCGAGTTCGAGATCATCGACCGGCTGGGACGCGCCGGCCTGCTGGCCCTCGACGACCTGGACGCGGGGAGCAGCAGCGAGTGGGCGTGGAACACCCTAGACCTGATCCTGAACCAACGCATGATAGCCAGGCTGCCGACGGTCATCGCCGTCACGACCTACGCCAAAATCGAAGACCTTGGCACCGGCAGCCCCATCAGCGACCAGATACCGCCCCGCATCTGGTCGCGGCTCAGCGACATGCGCCAGAGCGACATCTTTGAAATCGTCGCCCCCGACTATCGGACGGGCCGGGTCCACGCATCCAAGCCTCCGGCCTCCGCGCCGCGGCGCCGCCCATCCAACCCCCGTGGAAGCTGAGGGTCCCGCCTTTGGAGTACTACTGCGTCTTCTGTGAAATCATCGCGGGCCGCGAGCCCGGAACGGTCCGCTACCAAGACGACGACGTCATCATCTTCGACAACATCCTGCGCTGGGCGCCCGTGATGATGATGGCGATGCCCAAGCAGCACATGGCCCAGCAGGACCTCTGGAAGAGCGGCATGATGCAGAAGGTCGGCACCGCCGCCGTCACCCTCGCCGAGGAGCTCTGCCCCAACGGCTTCCGGCTCCTCTCCAACTTCGGCCCCGACGCCCTGCAGACCCAGCACCACGCCCACATTCACGTCCTCGGCGGCTTCCACCTCGGCCCCTACCTCTAACCTCGTCCTTTCCACGCGAAAGCTATCCATAACCAAAATCTCAGCCTTTCTCTGTGAAAGAGTGCAGGCGGGTCTAGATACCCTTGCATAACCCAGCCTTGGGAGTGAGGGGATTGGCAGTGGGGAGGTCTTCCCCCTCTCCCGCTGGGAGAGGGTTGGGGTGAGGGCGGGGGGAGGCGGGGTCTGCGCGACCTTGCCAGAGCCTGTGGCCCAAGGTTACGCAAAAGTCCCTCTGGGGGAGATTGAGAGAGGGCACGCGCCGCAAGGCGCGCGGGGTGCCCACAGGGCGCCCCTTCCCACTTTGACACCGCGCCCCCGCTCCCCCTACCCTGAACCGCACCCTGACCCCCTTCATGGCGGAGGACTCCCGTGGCCGACGGCCCGCTCACTTCCCGGCGGCACGACATCGACGGCCTCGACGACGCCATCGAGCTATTCTTCGAGCGCGGCTGGACCGACGGCCTGCCCATCGTCCCGCCGACGGAGGAAAAGGTCGCCGCGTTCGTCGACGCCTCGGGGCGTGGCCCCGCCGACGTCGTCGGCGAGTATCCCTCGCGGCGGCGCGTCATCACTGTCGAGAAGGCCGCGATCAACGCCGTCATGGCGGGATGCAAGCCGGAGTACTTCCCCGTCGTCCTTGCCCTGCTCGAAGCGCTGTGCGACGAGCGCAGCAGCATGCACGTCCCCAACGCCACCACCGGCGGCGCGGCGCTCGGCTTCATCGTCAACGGCCCCGTGATCGAGCGCCTGGGAATGAACTTCCGCGGCAACGTCCTCGGCCCGGGGAACCGCGCCAACTCGACCATCGGGCGGGCGGTGCGACTCATCCAGATCAACGTGCTCGGCTCCGTTCCCGGCGCGGGCAACGAGGCCGAGCACCGCCCCATCCTCGACCGCGCCACCATCGGCCAGCCCGCCCGCTACGCCGGCTATCACATCGTCGAGAACGAGGTCGATTACCCCTCGCTCAACCCGCTGCACGTCGAACGCGGCTACGGCCGCGAGCAGAGCGTCGTTACCCTCTTCTCCACCAACGGCCACGTCCAATACGGCCTCTCCGCGGCCCAAGACGCCGGCGAGACCATCGCCATGCTCTCCCAATACCTTCGCGGTTCGGGGAAGATGACCGCCGCCGGCTTCACCGTCGTCGTCATGCCGCCGGAATGCGCCGATCACTTCGTGCGGGCCGGCTGGGCGAAGGCCGACATCCGCCAGGCCCTTTTCGAGAGCACCCGGCGGACCGTGCGATGGGCCAAGGAGAACGGCTGGGGCGTCAGCGGCGGTCTCGGCGAGCGCATCGGCTCTCCTGTGGTCGAGGGCGACGACGAGCGTTATGTCGCCGCCGGCGCCACCCCCGACGACATCCACATCGCCGTTTCCGGCGCCTACGCCGGCGCCTTCATCCACTGCCTCTTCCCCTACGGGGGCGCGCCCGTCTCGCGCGTCATCGAGGGCTACTAGGCTATAATCGCAGCCAAGCGCCGCAAGGGAGGAACGCCATGGTCGTAGCGCAGCGTCTCACGGTCCTGGAGCCGACGGCGGAGTCGATAGCCGAGATCGAAGGCCTGACGCCGCGGCTGCCCACCCTCGACGGCAAGACCATCGGCCTCTACAGCAACAGGAAGCTGAACGCCGACCGCCTCCTCGATATGGTGGAGGAGGAACTGCGCGACCGCTACGAACTCGGCGGCGTGGTCCGCGGCGTCTATCAGGGCATGCGGGTGATGAAGCGCGGCGAGTGGCGCAACGTCGAGGACTGCGACGCCATCATTCTCACCCACGGCGACTGAGGCTCCTGCAGTTCGAGCGGTCTGCTCAACAGCATCGAAATCGAAAAGATGGGCGTCCCCTCCATGCTCATCGGCACCGACCGGTTCCGCGACGTCTGCAAGGCGATGGCGAAGATCGGCGGCATCCCCGACATCGAATGGGCCGAAGTGGCCCATCCCCTAGGCAGCCTCACCGAAGAGCCGCTCCGCGAGCGCGCCAAGCTCGCCGTCGACCAGTTCGAGCGCATCGTCCTGAAGTAGCCGACGGCGCGTCCCAACGCCTATCACCTTTAAACCTCTCCCTCTCTGGGGGAGGCTGAGAGAGGGCAGGGGCGGGGTCTCCCCCCTACTTCGCGTTTAGTGCGTTGAGGGCCGAGCCCGCCTTGAACCACGCGATCTGCTCCTCGTTGAGGGTGTGGAGCAGCTCTACGGGCTGCGATGAGCCGTCGCTGTGGTGGAGGGTCGCCGTCACCGGCTTGCCCGGCGTGAGGTCGCTCAGCCCCGTGATGCTGATCTCGTCGTCCTCGCGGACCGCGTCGTAGTCGGCGGAGTCGGCGAAGGTGAACGGCAGGACGCCCTGCTTCTTGAGGTTCGATTCGTGGATGCGGGCGAAGGCGCGCGTGATGATCGCCGCCGCGCCCAGGTGGCGCGGGCACATGGCGGCGTGCTCGCGGGAGCTACCCTCGCCGTAGTTCCAATCGCCGATGGCGACCCAACGCCTGCCGGCGGCGCCCAGGCCGCGCGCGACCTTGGGGAAGGGGACACCGGTCTCGCCGGTAAGCGGGTCCCGCCCCTGGCCGGTCTCGCCGGTGAAGGCGTTGATCGCGCCGAGGAAGGCGTTGTCGCTGATTTTGTCGAGGTGGCCGCGGTAGGCGAGCCACGGGCCGGCGGGGGAGATGTGGTCGGTGGTGCACTTACCCTTGGCCTTGAGCAGCACGGTAAGCCGCTCGAAGTCGCCGCCGTCCCAAGCGGGGAAGGGCGTCAGGATTTGCAGGCGGCCGCTATCGGGCGACACATGCACCTCGACGGACGAACCGTCGTCCGGAGGCGCCACGAATCCCTGCTCGTCGCGGAGGAATCCATTGGCGGGTACTTCCGGGGCCGGCGCGGGCGCTTCGAGCATGAAGGGCCCGTCTTTGCCTTCCAGCGTGTCGGTGAGCGGATTGAAAGAGAGGCTGCCCGCTAGGGCGTAGGCCATGACGATCTCCGGGCTGGCGATGAAGGACATCGTCTCGGCGTTGCCGTCGTTGCGCTTGGGGAAGTTGCGGTTGAACGACGAGATGATGCTATTGCGCTCGCCGGGGGCGATGTCGCTCCGCTTCCACTGGCCGATACACGGGCCACAGGCGTTGGCCAGCACCGTGGCGTCGACCGATTGGAGGACCTCCATTTGCCGGTCGCGTTCGATGGTGGCGCGCACCTGCTCCGAACCCGGCGTCACCAGGAACGAGGTCTTGACCTTGGCGCCGTGGTCCCGCGCCTGCGCGGCGACGTCGGCGGTGCGGGCGATGTCTTCATAGGAGGAGTTGGTGCAGCTTCCCACCAACGCCGCCGAGATGTTGTCGGCGTAGCCTTGCGCGGCCACGTCCTCGGCGAGCTTCGAGACGGGGCGCGCCAAGTCGGGTGTGTGCGGCCCGACGACGTGCGGCTCGAGCTTCGAGAGGTCGATCTCGACGACCAAGTCGTAGTACTTCTCCGGGTCGGCCTCCGCCGCCTCGTCGGCCCGGAGGATGTCCGCGTTCTCCTCGGCCACGGCCGCGAGGGCGGAGCGCTCCGTCGCCTCAAGGTACGTCGCCATACGCCGGTCGTAGGGGAAGATGGAGCACGTCGCGCCGAGCTCAGCCCCCATGTTGCAGATCGTCGCCTTGCCGGTGCAGCTGATGCGCTCCGCGCCGGGGCCGAAGTACTCGATGACGCGGTTGGTGCCGCCCGCCACCGTCAGCAGCCCGCAGAGGTAGAGGATCACGTCCTTGGGCGCCGTCCAGCCGCTGGGCGCGCCGGTGAGCTTGACGCCGACGACGTTGGGGTGGAGCACCTCCCAGGGGAAGTCCGCCAGCACGTCGACGGCGTCGGCGCCGCCCACGCCGGCCGCGAACATGCCGAGGCCGCCGGCATTCGGCGTGTGAGAGTCCGTCCCGATCATCATGCCGCCGGGGAAGGCGTAGTTCTCCAGCACAACTTGGTGGATGATGCCCGAGCCCGGCTTCCAGAAGCCCGCGCCGTAGCGCTGGGCCACGGAATTCAGGAACGCATAGACCTCGTTGTTCTCCTCCTCGGCCGCCGCCAGGTCCTGCCGCGCGCCGGTGCGGGCCTGGATCAGATGGTCGCAGTGGATCGTCGTGGGAACGGCGACGGCGTCCTTGCCCGCGAGCATGAACTGCAACAGCGCCATCTGCGCCGTCGCGTCCTGCATCGCGACCCGGTCCGGCTTCAGTTGGAGATAGCTCTGGCCGGCGACCAGCTCCTGACCCCGCGGATCGTCCAGGTGGCCGTAGAGGATCTTCTCCGTCAGGTTGAGGGGCCGGCCCAGCCGTGCGCGGACAATATCGAGATTGGCGCGGGTCCTCGCGTACGACGACGCCACAAGATCGGGGGTGGACTCAATCGCGACCATCTTCTCCTCCAATCAATTCAGCCCAGCGCAGCCCTTGGTCTGGGACCGGAGCGCGGGGCTTCCAAGAAAACGGGCGCCATCTCGCAGGTATGGCGCCCCTCGGGCTCAATCGCTCAGCGCCGCGCTCCGCACACGCGCCCTCGCTCCCGCCCTCGCAGGGGACGGCCCTTCTTACCTCTCCGGGTGGGGAAGGGTTGGAGTGAGAGAAGGCGAGCCGTCCGGCGCGCCGGCGGCGCGCCACGCTACTCGAAGTACTTCTTATTGATCTCGATGTAGTTCTTCCACTGGTCCGGCGTCGCGTCCTCTTCGAAGATCGCGTTCACCGGGCACACCGGCTCGCAGGCAGCGCAGTCGATGCACTCGTCAGGGTTGATGTAGAGCATTTCCACGTCGTCGAACTCGGGGTCGCCCTGGCGTGGGTGAATGCAATCGACCGGGCAGACCTCGACACAGGCATGGTCCTTAACCCCGATGCACGGCTCAGTAATGATGTACGCCATCCGATGAGAACCCCTTCCGACTGTAAGGTGATGTCCGCGTACCAGTGTATATGCTGGCATCGCCACGCAGCAAGGGTTGCGGCGGAGTTGGGGCGCCCAAATGGCATCAAGGCCGGGCCGTCGCATGGCCTCGCCGCGGAGCCGCCCTAGCTCACAGATTGGGGCGGCGCTCGTGCCAGTCAGTCGCGACTGAAACGCGAAGCCCGCGTTCAGGACCGTCTGCTCCTCGAACGGTCTTCCCCCAATATGCAGTCCAACCGAGGTGCTCACTGAATTGAAGCCGCACGGCACCGTCATTGCCGGTAGCGCGGTCAGGCTGTGCGGCGTTGTAAAGGACCTGGAACCGAACTGCCGCGCGATAACGTCCTCTTTGCTCTCGAAGACGACCTTTTCAGCCGCAAGCGTGGCCGGCGGTCCAAACGACATCGGCGAGATCAAGACGTCCACCCCTTCGAGCGCCGCCATCATCTGGCTGCGCAGCAGCCCTCGGGCCCGCTGCGCCACGTTGTACAGACCGGCGGACACGAGCGAGGCCGACATGAGCCGCGCCCTCGTCGCGGAATCGTAGTCGTGCGGCCGCTCCCGAATGGAATCGAAGTGCACGTGCGCGCCGTCGGTATCGCAAATGGCCACGAAGATCGGTGCGGCCAGCCCGATCAGTGGTATGGAGACCTCTTCGACGGACGCGGCGAGCTTCTCGAACACTCGTACG
The DNA here is from genome assembly GCA_965219875.1 of Dehalococcoidia bacterium. GTDB lineage: Bacteria > Chloroflexota > Dehalococcoidia > SHYB01 > SHYB01 > DAOUKH01. Next base: position 191,531 of record CBDCOW010000005.1, read on the forward strand.
CCCTCCGCGAACGCAGATCGGACGCCCACATCGGCCGACTCAGGCGGGACCAACTCCCGGACGACTCCGACCCGCATATCCCCGACGTCGCTTCGCAGCGCGCTTCTGTAGTCCGGCACCGGTAAGGCGCTCGTCGGATCGCGGGGATCGTGCCCGGCAATTGCCTGTAACAACAGCGCGCAGTCTTCCGCCGTGCGGCCCATGGGAGAGGCGCAGTCCATCGACCAAGACATGGGGAACGTCCCGTGCCGGCTGACACGGCCATGTGTCGGACGTATGGCGGTGATCCCGCATGCCGCCGCGGGAATCCTCCCCGAGCCTCCCGTATCCTCTCCGATGGCAGCGGCGCAAATCGACGCGGCAACCGCGACTCCCGAACCGCTGCTGGAGTGGCCGGGGATCCGCTCCAAGTCCCAGGGGTTGCGAGGGTTCCCATACGGATGCTCGCGGGTGCCGCCCATGGCGAACTCCGCCATGTTGTGCTTGCCGAGCACGATTGCGCCCGCATCCCTCAGCCGGCCGACGATGGTCGCATCTTCATCCGGCGTCAGGTCAGCATGGATTCTGGAGCCTCCGGTAGTGCGAACGCCCTTCGTGTAGAACTGGTCCTTCAAGCCGATGGGAATCCCATGAAGCGGCCCCCGATACCGGCCGCTCGCGATCTCCTCCTCGGCCGTTCGCGCCTCGGCCAGGGCCGATTCCCGGCAGACGGTGATGTAAGCGTGCAGCCGGTCGTTGAGCCGGTCGATGCGGTCCAGGTACGCCTCGACCAGCACGACCGGGGATACCTCCCGCCGTTCGATGAGGGAGGCCTGGCGCGCTACCGTCTCGAACACCAACTCCTTGTCAGCCATGCGTCCTCCGGGGATCAAACGTCAAAGAGCGGACGTGGGTCGATCGAGCTGAGGCTGTCCCTATCGAGCTTGCCGAGCTCCTGCATGAGCGCGGTGAAGCGGAAGGTGACCTCAGGCAAGACGTCGTCCGGGATGTCCAGGCCGAGGCCCTTGGCGAGGGCGCGGACATCGTCTCCGGTCAAATCGATCGGCAACTGAGACGGAACGGCGTCCTGGCTCAAGGCTGCCTCCTATGGAACCCAACGGAATGACTCTTTCGCCTGCGCATCAAGCGCCACGAGGCGGGTAGTTGTCAAGCCACCCCCCAGCCACCCTCACCGGCATTCGTGGGTCACTGGAATTCGAGGGCGTTTTCCTACTCTGCGAAGTAAACGTCGGAGAGAGGCGGAAGGACCATCTCCCTCCGCGGAGCCATTTCCTAATTCGGTGGAGCGTTCTCTGCTGCCTGAGCGAGAACCTGCATGACGGGGGCGAGGGTCTTGGCAGGCTAGGCCTGCACGAGAAGAAAGCACGAGAGATCCGCTTAGCGGCGGGTCTGACGCACACACGCCGCCTCTGAGAAAAACGCGATCGGCGTTGTCTACGAAATCCGGCGCCGGCTAGAGTGCCTCTGCAGCCGCGTCGGCGATGTCCACGTCGACGCCGCCTCTGGCTCCACCGACTCCAACCGCTCCCACGACAATGCCGTCCTTCTTAAGAGGGACCGCTCCAGCAGCCGCAACCATACCGCCCCCCGCTGCCTCCATGATCCCCTTCATGATAGGCGTTTCGGCGATCTTCTCCAGGGACTCCGTCCGGCCGCCGAACGCCGACGACAGCACCGCCTTTCCGATGGCGCCGTAGATTGAGGCCCAGACGCCCTCGTCCATCCGCCCAAATGCGATAAGCCGCCCGCCTGTGTCAACGACGGCCACGCTGACCTCGAAGTCCAACTCTTGAGCCTTCTTGATGGCGGCCTCAATTACCCGATTCGCTTCGTCGAGAGTAAGGGACATGCACAAGCCTCCTCTGCACGCATGACGGCCCATTCTAGCAGATGCCCGTCGGTGTACGAGCGGGTAAAAGCGACTCCATAGCGCTGTGCGAGAATCTGGCCGACGGGTCGCGCCGGAATGACCCGCCGTTTCGCGCGCAGACAGTCGCCCGATCCGGGGTTCAACACACCGGCCCAGAATGAATTTCGGTTTGACAATGACGCTTGGCGCCAGTACGGTGACCCGGCATTAACTTGATTGGAAACGCCCTCATGTCGAGCGTTCGGCATTCGATCGTCGAAGGAGGCCCTGAATGAAGCTTCGTAGACAGTTCGTTGCTCTGACCGGGTTGGTAGTCCTCGTTGCGTTGATTGTGGCTGCATGCGGTGGGGCGCAAGGCCCGGCAGGCCCCGCGGGACCTCAAGGACCTGCGGGCGCTCAAGGGCCGGCGGGCGCTCAGGGGCCGGCGGGGTCTGAAGGGCCGGCGGGGGGCGCCGCGATGGCGCCGACGGCCATGCCCGCGCCGACGGCGACCGCAGTCCCGGCCCCAGCACCTACGGCGACGCCGAGCGCCATGGGCGTGCGCGGCGGCACGTTATCCATGCCTACCCTGGCAGCCGGCGGCAAATGGGACCCGCACATCGCCACCGGGCTCTTCGATCTCGTTAACTTCGCCCCGATCTACAGTTCGATCATCGAGTACAACCCCGAAACCGACGACGCGCTTGACATTAGAGGCGAGCTCGCGTCTGAGTGGACGGTCAGCGAAGACGGTACTACGTACACCTTCAACATCGTGACCGGCGCCCGCTTCATCGATGGCGAGACCCTGGACGCCAACGACGTCGTCTTTAGCCTGGACAGGATGGTCGAGAACGGGAAGCGAGCGGGGCAGTTCTCCTCCTACTTCGACAGCGCACGGGTCGTCGACAATAACACCGTGGAAGTCACGCTCCAGTTCGCGACACCCTTGTTCATCAGCATCCTCGCGAACGAGTACGTCAAGGTGCTGCCGCAACACGTCGTGGAGGCAGGGACGGACGTCAACGTGGCCGTGAACGCCGTGGGGTCCGGACCCTTCGTCTTTGACAGCCTAGAGCAGGGTGTATCCCTCAAGTACAGCCGAAACCCTGCCTACTTCAAGGACGGCCTACCCTATGTGGACGCCCTCGAGGTCTTCACTATCCCAACTTCCACCGGCACCGTGGCGGCATTCAGGACCGGCCAGGTCCTTGCCTGTTCGAGCCCCTTCTGCAACATTCCGAACCTCCAGGCCAAGGAACTCATAGGGACCCTTAGGGACTCGCATCAGGTCTTCTTTGCGGGCCCAACCGGGTCGAGAGCATTGGCGATGAATGTGAATGCTGCCCCCTTCGACGATCCTCGTGTCCGCACTGCACTGAACCTCGTGGTGCATCGCCAAGAGGTGATCCAAATTCTCGGCGGGGAGTACCACATGGGCGGCCCCTTCCCGCCGGACTTCTTCTTCTCGAGCAGCACGGAAGAACTGGTCCAGCAGCCCGGCTACCGGGAAAGTTCGCCGGGAGTGAAGGACCAGCGCGACATTGATGAAGCTCGCCGCCTGATGCAGGAGGCTGGGGTCGAGGAGGGTCTGGAGATCACGCTCTATGCCTACTCGGCCAACGACAATCAACAGACTGCCGAGGTCGTCGCATCCCAACTCAATGATGCGTTCGGTTGGAACGTGGGGGTTCAAGCCGGCGGCTTTGGCGAAATCCTAACGATCTACGCCCAAGGCTCGTTCCAGCTCGGCATCAGTTCGGAGTCCATGCTCATCGTGGACCCCGTCGTTGTTTTCGACGGACTGTATCGGGAGAGTGGCACGCGCAACTACACGAAATGGCAGAGCGATGCCATTGAGGCGCTCTACCACGAGCAATTGTCCGGGACCAACGAGGAGCGAGCGGCCATCGTCAAGCAGGCCGAAGCCCTCTTGATTGGCGGCGATACGCATTGGGCTGGTCTCCTCTGGGAAGTAAGCGCCAACATCATCGATAACCGTGTCCAGAACTTCCATGCTCCTGCGACATTGTTCCAGAACACGAAGCACGAGCACCTCTGGATCGAAGGTTAGAAGCGAACAGTTGATCCAGTCGCCCCCCGCGAAGCCGAGTATTCGGCCTCGCGGGGGGCAAAGTGTCCCGGCGGTGAGGCTCTTGGCGGATTGGGCGGTCGATCCACGGTCCGATCTCGATGCACATTCCCCGCTGACGGACGAAGACCACTCGAAGTCTCCGCATGGTGACACCGGCCCAGCGAGCGTAGCCAACGGACCCGCGGTTCAGGGGGATCCCGACCCGCATTCTTTCCACAGCGGGTACGTCGAGGGCCCCCGGGGTGAGGATAGGGGCTAATGAGCACCTATATTCTCAGGCGCCTGTTGCAGTTCGTACCGGTCTTGTTCGGTGTCTCAATCGTCATATTCGTCTTGATGCGGATTGTCCCCGGCGACGTAGCTGTCGCCATCTTGGCCGGCCCGGACGGCTCGGGATCGGTCAATCCCGCCGCTTTGGAGGAGTTGCGGGAGAAGCTGGGGCTCAACCGGTCGCTGCCCGTGCAATACGTGGACTGGATCTGGGGCTTCCTCCGGGGAGATTGGGGGGATTCCTACCGCAGCAACGCTTCCATCCTCACCGAGATTCGAACGCGGCTCCCACTGACGTTCGAGATGGCCACGCTGACCGTCGCCATCTCGCTCATCATTGCGCTTCCTTCGGGCATCATCATGGCGGTCCGGCAGAACACGTGGATCGACTATTTGGCGAGGATCCTAAGCATCGGGGGCCTCACCATGCCGACGTTTTGGGTGGCAACGTTGATGCTGCTGATCATGGTGGTCTGGTTCGGGTGGAGTCCCCCACTGGACTACGCGCACTTCTGGAACAATCCCTGGAAGAACATCCAGCAGGTTATCTGGGGCGCTCTCGCCATGGGCTACCTGTTCGCCGCAATCTTCGCCAGGATGACGCGGTCGGCATTGCTCGAAGTGCTCCGGCAGGACTACGTGCGGACGGCGTGGTCCAAGGGTCTCTCCGAACGCACGGTAGTCGTGCGGCATGCGCTGAAGAACTCCCTCTTGCCCATTGTTACCATCGTGGGCGTGCAATACGCGACGCTCCTCGGCGGCACCGTCATCATGGAGCGCATCTGGAACCTTCCCGGCCTCGGCTCAAGCCTCGTGGACGCCGTCGACTCGAGAGACATCGTCGTCGTCCAGGACATCGTGCTCGTGTTCGCGGTCATCGTTCTGCTTGTCAACCTAGCGGTCGACATCATGTATGCGTGGCTGGATCCGAGAGTTCGTTACGGCTAGGCCACGGTGAGCCCAAGGCAACCTCACCTCCCGGTAGTCCACGAGTAGATGACTTCGCACGGCAACACACCAAGTCCGGCACTACGAAGCTTGTCGTCTGCCGGCGCCTCCACGCTTCGCCGAGCGTGGAGGGTGCTCGTCACGTTTTGCAAGGCCCAGCCCATGGGGGCTGTCGGGCTTTTCTTCATTACCCTCATGGCCTTTCTCGCTATCTTCGGTCCACTGATCGTCCCCAAGGACCCTCTGGACATCAACGCCGGGAGCACATTTCAGGGGCCGGAATGGTACAAAGGCTTCGTCCTCGGGGCCGACCATCTTGGGCGCGACAACCTGAGCCGGATCATCATCGGATCAAGATCGTCCATCAGCATCGCCGTCATTTCAGTGGTTTCGGGAACGCTCGTCGGTGTCGTAGTAGGGCTGATCAGCGGGTTCTACGCCGATTGGCGTGACGCGGTGCTCCAGCGCCTCATCGACGTGATGCTCTCTTTTCCCATCCTGGTCCTCGCCCTGGCGATCGTCGCGGTCTTAGGGAAATCTCAACAGAACGTCATCATCGCCATCGCGGTCATCCAGGTGCCAATCACGGCCAGGGTGGTGCGGTCGGTAGCGCTCTCCATCAGATCTATGGAGTTTGTAACGGCGAGCCGGGCGCTCGGAGCTGCCGATGCCCGTATTCTGATTCGGCATATCGCTCCTCAGACCTTCGCTCCGGTGATGATCGTCTCTACGTCATTCTTGGGGTTGGCCATCATCATCGAAGCGTCCCTTTCCTATCTCGGGTTAGGCACGCCCCCGCCCAACCCTTCGTGGGGGGCGATGTTGGCAGGGCCGACGCTCCAAAACGTCGAACGAGCGCCTTGGAACGCGGTCTTCCCAGGGATTGCGTTGACGCTGACGGTGTTTGGCTTCAACCTCCTCGGCGACGCTTTGCGCGACACGCTCGACCCGAGGCTCCGGAGATAGCCGGGCGATCACCTATGGTTCCAGCGTCATGAACAGGGCGATGCGAGGCTCGTCGCCGACGCCTCTCGTAACGTGCCCTTCGCCCTCGAGATCCTCTCCCAGGATGATGTCTCCGGGGCCAAATCGCTCCTTCACGCCGTGCGCCACTTCGATCTCGATGTGACCCTGCAGAAGCACGACGTAGGTGCGCGCCGGAGCGTTGTGAAACTGCTCGGCGATATGAGCCCGGCCGGCCGCGGTGGACCTCCGCAGCATCACGGTCTTCGCCTTGATCTCCGGCAGGTCCTCGAAGCCTTCATCGCCCAGTTGAAAGTCGAGAGGGATATCATCGAAATGGGAACGACCATCGGGTCCCGTGTAGATTCGCCTCGCACGCATGTCTCCTCCATTCCTTAGTCGAATGCCGGCTTGACTTCCTCCGCGAAGGCCTGGACCGCATCCCAGTCGAACGGCGCCCGGATCCCCAGGGTCAGCGTGTCCGCCCCGGCTTCGGCGAACTCGGCAACCTGATCGACCGCCTCGCTAGGGGACCCGACAATTGCTCCGCCCTCGAGATATGGAGCCGCGTCGATCAGGTCGCGGTAGGCTTGCCTGGCCCGCTGAGAGCCCTGCCTGTCCGCCGCCATGTAGAAGCCGACGTTGATGCTCCGCTCTACCTCGCTCGGGTCCCGCCGCGCGGCCTCGCAAGCCAGGTCGACGATGCGATTCTTCCGCCGAAAAGCCGCTGCTGAGATAAAGGATGCGTTCCACCCGTCCGCTAGCCGCGCCGCCATCGGCAGCGTACGACGCTCGCCCATCCCCCCTATCCAGAGCGGTAGTCTGGCCTGGACTGGCTTCGGTTCGCATCGAGCGGCCTCGACCTGGAAATGCTTGCCGAGAAACGTCGTTTGGTCCTGCGTAAACATCGCCCGAACGATCTGGACGCTCTCCTCGAGGATGTCAAGCCTGACGCCCGCTTCGGGGAAGTGGAAGCCGTAGGCCGCGTACTCCTCCGCGTTCCATCCGGCACCCAGGCCGAGGGTGACTCGGCCCCCGCTGACGTGGTCGATGGTCGCCGCCATCTTCGCCAGTACGGTTGGCGGCCGGTAGCCGGCGCAGAACACCAGACACCCCACCCGGACCTTGCTGGTCTTCGCCGCCAGGGCCGCCATCGTTGAGACAGACTCATAGACCGGAGTTCGACCATCGCGATAGGGCACCTCAAGGAAGTGGTCCCAGATGGAGACCCAGTCGAAGCCGAGGTCCTCCGCCATGCCCCAGAGGCGCACCAACTCTTCGAAGGTGCAGTCCTGCTGGCCGACGTGCAAGCCTATCTTCATGCGACTCGTTGGCAGGGGCGCTCACCCCCGCTGGATCAGATCGCCGCCTCGATTGCGGCGAGCACGGACTGAACGTACTCCTTCTCGATGAACGGGATAGTCCCCGGCGACCAGTTATGCAGGCCGGTGGGGAAGGGGTAGAGGATAGGGTAGTCCACGCCGGCCTCCCGGAACGCCGCCACCCTGCGAGGGATCTCGTCGAACCCGGCGGCTACCGAGAGCGTTTCGAGCATGGCGTCCGAGACGTGTTCGCTCGCCGCGGCCGGGTCGCTACGGCCCCACGCCTGCTCGAATCCTGCGGTCTCCTCAGGGAAGCCGAGCTTCCCCATGTGTCTTCGGTAGTCGTCCACACTTCCGTGGAAGGCGATGGTGTCCATCATCTCCCGCCTGGCTCGAGCTTCGTCTCGGTGGGAGTTGCAGATGATGAAACATGCCAGCTCGATTTCGGCCGGATCGCGGCCGGCGGCCGCGGCTCCTTCGGCGATGGCCTGCCTCACGCGAGCAACGTGTTCCAGGGTCGTCATGTGCAGCACGACTCCGTCGGCCACCTCGCCGGCGATGCGGGCCATCTGGAGTCCTCGTACGCCCAGGTAGACGGGGACTCGCCACGGGGCCCCTTCGCCCCGAAGCCGGAGGCCATCCGAGGAGTAGGCTCTGCCCCGGTACTGCACGGTCTCGCCGGCCAGCGCCCGGCGAATGATCGTGGCGTAGTCCCGCAGACGATTCATGGGCATCTCCATCGACATCGAGTGAAAGCCCTCGATCAGGCGCGGGTGACTGCTCCCGAGACCGAGGATGAATCGTCCCCCGCTCACGTGGTGCAACGTCAGGGCGCCCATTGCCAGCACGGCCGGCGAGCGCGTGTAGACGTTGGCGACCGCGGTGCCCAGCTCGATGCGCTCAGTCTGCGCGGCAACCGCGGCGAGGTAGGCGAGGGCATTCCAGTCGCGGTCCTCATGCAGCCAGAGCCCGGCAAACCCGCGGTCCAGCGCCTCCCGGGCGATGGCCACGGTCTTGGCCAGCGGGAGAGGCGCGTCGATCTGTACTCCTATTCGCAATCTATACGCTCCCGCTCACCATAGTCAGGCACAGTCCGCGAAGATCGGTCACGCCTTCCGAGTCCGGCGTGCGCGGAGCCTCCTCGCCGGGCGGGGGCTACGCCGGCGCGAGGTTGGCCTCGTTCCCAGGCTGATGCAGAGCTTGGGCGGCCGCGCCTGCTTGCTTCCCGTTTGACGGCGCCACTTGCTCGAGGTCGAAGCCGAAGACCTTGGCCGCGTTAGTGGCGGTGGCCTTCTTCCTTTCGTCTTCGGAGGCGTCGGCGAACATCCGGTCGAGAAACTCCATGGACTTGGGCCAGACCGATTCGGCATGGGGAAAGTCGCTGCCCCACATCATGCTGTCCACGCCGATCTTGTGGCGGAACTCGACGCCGGTCTTGTCCTCCGTGAAGGTGGCGAACATGTTGCGGCGCCAGAAATCGCTCGGGATCAGGCCTGATTTGGACCTCCAGCCCTTAGTGAACACGTGGCGCTCGCGATAGGTGAAGTCCATGTTGTCCAGCCAGAAGGGGACCCACGCCATCTCGTGCTCGACGGAGCCCATCTTCAGGCCCGGGTAGCGGTCGAAGACCCCGGCGAAGACGATGTCGCTAAGAGAGAGGCGCACCCAGTAGTCAAAGGTCGCTCGCATCGAAGGTGGCAATTCGGCCTGGTTCGTCGTGAGCGCCTCCCCGGCTGCACGCACCCGATTCGTGCCGAGGTGCAGGCACAGGGGAATCTCCAGGTCCTGGGCGGTCCACCACATTCGCTCGTGGATGGGGTCGCGATACGGCCTGTCGTCTCCGGGGTGGACCGGGATCAAGGCGCCGGCCAAACCCAGCTTCTTGCAGCGCTCGAGCTCCTCGCATGCCTCGATCACGTTGTCAACGTTGATACAGGCGAGCCCTTTGAGGCGCTCGGGCTGCGCGCTGACGAATTCGGCGATCCAATCGTTGTAGGTGCCGAGCACCGCGGACATGAGGGCGCTGTCAGCGATGCGCCACCATCCAAGCCCGACGCTTGGGAGCAACACGGCTCCCCAGATGCCGTCTTCAGCCAGAGCCTCGACGTACAGGTTCGGCTCGTAGGTGGATCGATCGATCTCGGGCCAGCGCGTCATCCAGTCGATCTTGGCGGGGTCATCGAACCGCACGCCGTTCTGCACCGTGGCGCCCAGTGGAGCGCTGAGGTTGCCCTCGACGAACCACGCGTGATGCGCGATCCCGTCCTCGTTCTTGGTGATCTTCAACTCTGGCCCCCGGTCCCGGAACCGGAAGTCGATCCGTTCCTCCCAGAGGTCCGGCGGCTCCACGATGTGCGTGTCTGCCGATATGATCTTGTAGTCAGCCATCCGTCCCCTCCCCGACCGTCACTCTCCCCGGGATGTTGGTGCAAGGCTCAAGCGTCCACCTGCCCATTCACGTTGGCGACCCCGGACCGCCGCCGCCGTCTTCCCGATTGACCGCAGAACGCTTGTCGTTGACGATCGACGGGCTCACCACCCGCCAATGCGTATCCTTATTGACTACCCTAGCTTTGTCAACGCCACCAGGGTTTACTAGCCAGAACCGGGGGGCAGCCTTGGTGAGCGATAAAGGCGGCGTGCGTGGTAGTAACGGTGCCCGAGGCTCGCCCGCGCCGGTGACTCACGCCACGGGCTCGTTCAGGAACTCGACGATGCCCGCTGCCAGCTCCGGTGCGTCCAGGTAGGCGGTGAACTCCGTGCCCCCAGGGGCAATGACGCTGCGTGCCCCGGGAACCCGCGCGACGGCCCGGTCGTGATTCACGCGAAGGGGATCGAGCTCGCCGCTCCAGACCATCGTGGGCGCCCGGACCTCCTCGAGGCGGCCGAAGATATCGTACTCCCAGATCGCGTCATAGATCGCCGCGGTGTTCTTGCCCGCGAGCAGCTTCGCGAGCACCTCCTCCTGGACAAGCCAGAGAGCCTGCGCGTCGAGGGGGCTGGAAAAGGCTCCCATGGCCTTGCCCATATCGCTGATGGTGTGCCAGGTTTCGCTGAGGTGGGCGCCGTCCTCGCGTAATGGCTCCGAGCTAAAGTAGTTGCGCAACCGCGGCACCGTTCGGACCAGCTCGTCCCGCGACTCGTCGAAGTGCGGGACGCCGTTGAGCATGAGCTTGGCGACCCGCTCGGGATAGGCGGCCGCCAGTTCGACGGCAATCGACGCTCCGGTGTGGTGACCGTAGAGGCTGGCGCGGTCGATGTCCAAGGCGTCCATGAACGAGACGAAGCACCGCGCGTAGTCGGCCACGGTGGGCGATGCCTCGGGAGGCGGGTCGGACATGCCGAACCCCGGCGTGTCGACGGCGAGGCAAAGGCAATGCCGAGCCAGCTCCGGCATCATCCGGCTCCAGGTCGCGGACCAGCCCGCGGAATGGTGCAGAAGGATCAAAGCCTCACCTTCGCCCGCGTGCGTGTAGTGGATCTGGCCGCGGCACGTCGCCGCGTAGGCCCTGCGTATGATGGCAGCTCCGCTCGGGTTCATGGCTTGCAACGTCGACTCCTTGGGGAGGTCGCGCGGGATATGTCTTCTTGGCTCGGGAAGGCCAGTCGAGCGAGGCTCGTTCCCTGTCCATCCGTCCTATAGAATGCGGGCATTCCAGCCGCTACGGGGCCGCTGCCAAGGGGGCCGATGATGACGTCCACACCTCGCATCGACAACGAGAAGCTCGGTCGGTTCATGATCAAGGTCAGTGAGGGGCTGAGCGCTACGATGGTCATGCAATTGTGCATCATTGGCGACCGGCTGTCTCTCTTCAAGGACCTCGCCGAGCAGGGGAGCGCCACCCACGTCGAGTTTGCGGCCCGCAACCACATCCATGAGCGCTATGCCCTGGAATGGCTGAGCGCCATGGCCGCCGCCGAGTACGTGGACTACGATCCATCTAGCGGCGCTTTCACCCTCCCGCCGGAGCACGCCGCGGTCCTCGCCGACGAGGGCGGCCCGATGTTCATGAGCGGCATCTTCGAGATGATGCCCTCCCTCTCCTCGGCCATCGAGCAGATCACGGCAGCCTTCAAAACAGGGGGCGGTGTGCCCAAGAACCACTACGATGAGTACTACTGGTCAGGGATGGAGCGATGCAGCATCAGGTGGTACAACCACCAGATGCTCCGTGAGTGGGTCCACCGGCTGCCGGCAGTCGAGGCGAAGCTCAGCGAGGGGGGACTGGCCGCCGACATCGGTTGCTCCCGAGGCCAGGCTCTGATCAAGCTGGCGCAGGCCTTCCCCAGGTCGCGATTCGTCGGGTTCGATATCTATGGCCCCAACCTCGACGCCGCCAGGGCAAGCGCGGAGGAGGCGGGCGTCGCGGACAGGATCGAGTTCAGGCTCGCCGAGGCCGCCGCTGGACTCGCATCGGAGAAGTATGACCTCATCCTTTGCGCCGACGCGCTCCACGAGTTCACCGACGTTCCCGGGACCCTGAAGGCTGTCCGTTCGGCCCTCGGGCCGGCCGGCGTCTTTCTCTTGCAAGAGGTGAACTTGGCGGGGAGCCTGGAGGAGAATATCTCCCCTTGGGGGGCCATGTTCTACTCGGCAAGCGTGCTCTTTTGCCTGCCGGACAACCTCCAGAGCGGAGGCGAAGGCCTCGGGAGGCTGGGCCTGCACGACCGTAAGGTGCGCGAGCTCTGCGCCGACGCAGGCTTTGGCCGGGTCGGCCGCCTTTGGGAGGACAAGGTCAACGTGGTCTTCGACATCAGGCCCTAGGCCGCCGGCCGCCGCAGGGTGCCCTGCTTCCCGCGGGCCGGGGTTCTCACCCTAGGCTCAAGCGATGTGGTAGAGCCCGGCGGCGTTCTCCCCGGCAATCTTTCGCTGTTCGTCCTCGGGGATGCCCGCGAGGATGCGGTCCACGAACTCTCGCGACTTGGGGAAGGTGCTCTCCGCGTGCGGATAGTCGTTGCCCCACATCAAATTCTCGACACCGATGTAGTCGCGAACCCGTATTGCCGCTTCGTCCTCCTGGAAGCTCACGAAGCAATTGCGGCGGAAGTGGTCGCTGGGCAAGGCGTCTCCCTCGAAGCGGATCTGGTTCAGGGAGGCGGCCGTCTTATAGGCCCGGTCCATCGTGTGCATGAAGTAAGCCGCCCAGGAAGCCTCAAACTCGATAGCTCCGACCCTGAGCCTGGGATAGCGATCGAAGACGCCCGAGAAGATGATGTCGGCGAGGGTCTGTCGGACGGCGAGCTCCATATTGACGGTGATGGAGGGGTCGGCGGTTTCCTTCTTCATCAAGACGCCGGCGGGCATCCCCGGCTTCCAGCGGTTGCTGAAGACGTGCAGGCTTAGCGGCACCCCGAGGTCCTGAGCGGCGGCCCACAAGGGCTCGTAGCTGGGATCGTGATATCGAACCGTCCCCGCGGCGCTGGGGATGCAGGCGCTCACCAAGCCCAGCTTGGCCGTGCGCTCGAGCTCGTCGATTGCCTCGTCCACATTATCCACGTTGAGCACCGCGACACCGTTGAGTCGCCCAGGGTACGCCCTACAGAATTCGGCAAGCCAGTTGTTGTAGGCGCGGAATATTGCTGAGACCAAATCGCCGGCCGGGAGCATGTACGCCGTCAAGGTCACGGAAGGGTAGATGACGTCGGCGTGGACGCCGTCTCGATCGAGGTCCCTGGCATGGGCATGCGGGTCGCGGCCGCCCGGTGGGATGTCCTCGGCCCGTCCATAGTGCGTTATTTGCGTTCGATCTTCGAACCGCACCCCGGCCTGGCCAACGGAGCCGAAGGTGCCAATGGGCACGTCGCCATCGGCGATCCATTGGTCTCTGGCTTCTTCGCGCACGACGTGGGGCGCCCGCTCCCTGAAGGCCGGCTCGATCCACGCCTCCCAGAGGTCGCGCGGCTCAACCACGTGTGAATCGGACGAGATAAGCCTGTACGCGTTCACGACACCCCCCAACGCAGGCTAGACGCTTTCCCTTTTCGGTCACCTTGCCCCTCGAAAAGGGGCCTCTATTCTGGGCGGGAGTCTAGTCCCAGCCGTGGGGGCCGTCAAATTGTCCGAGCTTCTCCGACCCCGGAAACTCGGTGCGTCGACAGCGGCCCAGCGCAGAGACGGCGCCGAGGTCCACGCATTCATGAGGGCTACCACGCAGCCAAGGATCTGCGTTGCTCTCGCCGTGGAGTCAAGATTCGCCACGGTGTCAAATGATTCCGGCACCGTGGAGCCCCAGCCGGCGGGCTAAAAGTCCCGCAACAAGCGGCCGCAGCCGTGGATCTTGTCTTCGATGCCGTTGTCGCGCAGGGACATCCACCACGTCGCGGCGTTGATGGCAATGACGGGCTTGCGCAGCCAACGCTCGGCCTCATCCGCCAACTGCACCATACTCACGTTGGTGCCAACCTGCACCAGCGCCTCCACTCCATCGACGTTCACCTCTTGCAAGGCCTCCCGCAGGGTCTCTTCCTCCACGTAGGCTATCGAAACGGGAGACGGGCAGCGGAGTCCCTTAATGGCCAAAACGTCGACGCCAACGTCGTTGAAGAACCGCACGACGTTCTCATCGCCGTTGGGCTGGTACGGCGTGACGACGCCGACGCGGGTGACGCCATAGTGCTTGAGCGCTCTTTCGCAAGCTTCCGCACCCGTCGCGACTCCCAAGCCGCCCGCCCAGTCCTGCATACGCTCCACTAGCTGCCGGTTCCCCTCGGCGCCGCCCCAAAACGTCTCGGCGCTCATACCCATGATCAGGTAGTCCGGTTCGCAGGTCAGCACTCGCTCAAAGGCGCTGCGCATCTCGGCGCGTATGCCCTTGAGGAACCGCTCGACGGCCTCGCTGCTGTTGAGTTCCGTCTCCGGAGTGTAGATACGCGAAAAGTGCGCCGTAACGCCGGGAACCACCATTCGGTAGTAATCCGGCGCCACGATCGTGTTCGTGCTCGGCGCCAAGACCCCGAACTTTTTTCGCCAACCTAGAGCGTCCGACATGAGATGCCTCCTCGCCCTGACTTTCGTCTTCGCGCCGCGCCGTAGCCCTGCCGACGGGTCCCGCCGCAGGCCTCCGTGGGGGTACGATAGTACCATGCCCGTCCGCAGCCTAAGGGGAGCTAGTGTCATCGCCCTTCATGCACGGTTACGCCGTTCTGTTGCCAACCGGTCACTCATGTAGAATATGCCGACTATGGCATGAGGGGGCGCAACGATGAGTCCAGCTACGAGTGAGTCGGGGAGGATCGTGCGAGCCTATGCCGAAACGCCCTTTGGCCAGGTCCACTATCGCCACGGCGGTGAGGGCGAGCCGGTGGTGTTCCTTCACCAGTCGGCGGCGTGGTCAGCGACCTGGGAGTGGCTACTTCCCAAGGTTAGCGAGAAGTTCCGGTGTTTCGCTCCGGACACACCAGGTTTCGGCATGTCGGACCCGCCGCCCATGGACAAGCCGTTGGCGAACGATTACGCGCGGATCATTGTCGCGTTTATGGACGCCGTCGGTCTTGGGAAAGTCAGCGTGGTGGGTCATCACACCGGCGCCTCCATTGCAGTGGAAATCGCCGCCGCGTTCCCGGACCGGGTCGACAAGCTGATCGTCAACGGCGTACCGGTGTACAACGAGGACGGGGTGACCCAGGAAGACATTCTGAACAAGTCGCCGAGGCTGCGCCGATGGTTCGCCAAACTCCCGTTGCAGGAAGACGGCAGCCACTTGGTCGAGGCATGGAACACCATCAACGACATGGCGACGGCGGGGCAGGCCTTCGACCGGCCGTACGACGACCAGGCCAAGGAGCTGGTCCACCACGAGGTGCTTGCCAAGCTGATGTCGCGGGACGCCGGCAAGGAGGCCTATCACATGGTCTTCTCGATGGACATTCTGCAACGGCTGGAGGATGTCGCGGCGCCGACGTTGATTTGGACCGGGGCCAAGGACCCGCTCTTCCCAAACCACCATCGGGCGGTCGAGCGGGTCAAACGGGTCAAGGCCATCGAGGGATCGGGCGGCACGTATTTCACGGCCCACCTGGACGCGGAGTTCGCCGCCAAGACTATCGTTGATTTCCTCACCGACCCAGGGGTATGAGCGAAACCGGCTTCGACCAAGAGAAGTTCACCCGCATGCTGAGCCGGGTGAGCGAAGCGCTCAGCGGAACCCTGGTGATGCAGCTGTGCTTCATCGGTGACCGGCTGGGGTTGTTCAAGGACCTCGCGGAGCGCGGCCCGGCCACGAGCGACCAGTTCGCCGAGCGGAACGGTATCGTTGCGCGCTACGCCCTCGAATGGCTGAGCGCCATGGTTGCGGCGCAATACCTGGACTATGACCCAGCCACCGGGGTCTTTCGCATGCCCGAGGAGCATGCGCCGGTGCTCGCGGAAGAGGGCAGCGCCAAGTTCATGAGCGGCATCTTCCAGATGCTGCCGGCGTTGCAGACCGGGGCGCCACAGCTCATCGAGGCGTTCAAGGAGGGCGGGGGCATCCCCAAGGAGCACTTCGACGATAACTACTGGACAGGGATGGAGCGCTGCACGGGCCGCTGGTACGAGCACCACCTGCTGGCCGACTGGATCGGCCTCCTGCCCGACGTCAAGGTGAAGCTGGAGCGCGGAGGGCACGTCGCCGACCTCGGCTGCGGGCGGGGCCAAGCGTTAGTCAAATTGGCCCAAGCCTTCCCCAACGCACGATTCGAGGGTTTCGACGTGTTCGGCCCCTCCATCGGCCGGGCCGAAGCCAATGCCGCCGAGGCAGGCGTGGCCGATCGCGTCAGCTTTCAGCAGAAGGACGCGGCGGAGGCGCTCGACGGCTCCTACGATCTCGTGCTGTGCGTCGACGCGCTGCACGAATTCCCCAACATCCCGGCGACGCTGACGAGCATTCGTAACGCGATCGGCCCCGACGGTGTGTTCCTGCTCCACGAGGTGAACGTCGGCGAGAAGCTCGAAGACAACATCTCGCCCAGGGGCGCCATGTTCTACTCGGTCAGCGTGCTGTACTGCTTGAGTGAGAACCTCCGCAGCGGAGGGGAAGGACTCGGCAGGCTTGGGCTGCACGAGCAGAAGGTCCGCGAGCTCTGTTCGGCGGCCGACTTGTCGCGAGTGCGCCGCCTGTGGGAAGACCCAGTGGACGTGGTCTACGAGATCAGGCGGTAGCTTAGAGGACCTCGGCAGCAGCGGCGGCGATGTCCACGTCGGCGCCGCCCACGCTCCCTCGTCCATGCGTCCGAAGGCGGCGAACACCGGACGCGCCTAAAGCGCCATGCTAGAATTGGCCCGGCGCATGCGGCGGCGGCTTGGAGGCAATTAATGTATACGGGGAGACTGATTTCATCCGACGACCACGTGTTCGAGCCCATCGACCTCTGGACTACGCGCACCGACAAAGCCTATCTCGACAGAGCGCCGCACATCGTGCGCGAGCCGAAGGAGGACTGGTGGGTCTGCGGGGAACAAAAGCTCATGAGCCTCGGGCCCGGCACGCAAACGGGGCTGCGGTTTGAAGACCCCGAGAAGATCCGGTTCACCGGGCAGCTCGAAAACATCCGAAAGGGCGGCTACATTCCCGACGAGCGGATCAAGGACATGGACCAGGACGGCATCGAGGCAGGCATCTCCTATCCCAGCGTTGGCCTCTCCCTGTACAACCTCCAAGATTCCGGCCTCCTCACCGTTCTGCTTCGCGCCTACAACGGCTGGGTCGCAGAGTTTTCGGCCGCGTACCCCAAGCGCCTTAAGGCCGTGGGACTACTCAACGTCGACGATATTCCGTCAGCCGTAGAGGAGCTCACCCGCATTCACAACCTCGGCCTCGTCGGCGCCATGATCACCACCTATCCCACGGAAGGCCGCAGCTACCACCTCCCCGATTACGATCCCTTGTGGGCGGCGGCGGAAGACCTGGGCATGCCCCTAGGCTTGCATTTCGGGACCAACCGCCCCGGGCCCGGCCAGCAATTCGACAAGCCCTTACTGCTCCGACCGTCATTCGTGGCCAATATCGACCACTGGGTCAGGGTATCGCTGGCGGATATGATCTTCAGCGGCGTGTTCGAGCGGCATCCCAAGCTGCTCGTTGGGTCGATCGAGCAAGAGGTTTCTTGGGCGCCGCACTTCCTGGAGCGCATCGACTATACGTATCTCTACCGGCCCAAGAAGCCGGGCCGGTACGTCTTCAAAGACGCCATGAAACCCAGCGATTTCTTCCACCGGAATTGCTTCATCAGCTTCCAGCAGGACGCCATCGGCGTGCGGAACCGCCAATACATCGGCGTCGATAACCTCCTCTGGGGCTCCGACTATCCGCACATCGAATCGACCTTCCCCCGCAGCCGCGAGATCATCGGAGAGACCCTCGAAGGTTGCTCCGAGGACGAGAAGGCGAAGATCGTCTGCGACAACGCGGCGAGAATCTACCACCTGAACTAACCGGCCTAATCCAATGCCCGACGCTCTCGGTTGGCGGAAGAAGTTCGCGGTGTTGGCGCCGAGCACCAACACCATCGTCGAACCCGAGACCTACCTGATGGCCGTTCCCGGGGTGACCGCCCACGTCTCCCGCATCTTTTGCCCAGTGCAGGACCTGAGCAGCAACGACGCCAACGTTCGTTTCCTCGAACAGATTCGCGCCAACATTCAGGAGGCCATCGACCGCGCGGTTACCTGCGAGCCCGACTATCTGATCATGGGCCTCAGCGCCGAGACCTTCTGGGGCGGCAAGGAGGGCTGTGAAGCCCTCAAACGGCGGCTGAAGGACATGAGCGGCCTCGACGTCGCGACCGGCGCCGAGTCGTGCGAGCGGGCCTTGCAAGCCCTCGGCGCGAAGCGTATCGCCATCCTTTCGCCGTACCAGGCCAATGGCGACGAGCAGGTCTTGAAGTTCTTCGCCGACGTTGGCGTAGACGTCAAGCGCATACACGGCCTGCGCATGCACAACGCCGTATCGATAGCGCATGTTCAGGAAGCCGCGGTCCGCGCCGCCTTCCAGGCGGTCGATGGAGACGACGTGGACGCCCTGGTCCAAGTGGGGACGAACCTCGCCTGCGTCGAGCTCGCCGACACCGCCGAGCGCTGGCTTGGGAAGCCGGTCATCGCTATCAACGCCTCGACGTGGTGGATGGCGCTGCGCGACAACGGCATCGAGGACAAAGTCTACGGCTGCGGGCGGCTGCTCCGGGAGTACTAGCGAACGCGACGCGGCGGCGCTAGTCGAGATCGAAGCCGAAGAGTTTGACCGTGTTGTCGCTCGTCACTTTGCGGCGCTCGATCTCGTCCATGTCGCCGAGGATGCGGTCGAGAAACTGCATCGACCGCGGCCATGAGGACTCCGCGTGGGGGTAGTCATTGCCCCAGAGCATGTTGTCCAACCCGATCTTGTCCCTCAACTCGACGCCCAGATCGTCCTCGGTGAAGGTCGCGAACATGTTCTGGTGCCAAAACTCGCTGGGGGTGAGCCCCGACTTGGACTTCCACCAATCGGTGAAGACGGGCCGCTCGCGGTAAGTGAAGTCCATGTTATTCAGCCAGTGCGGAATCCAGCCCATTTCATGCTCGACGGAGCCAACCTTGAGCCTCGGGAAGCGATCGAACACGCCGGCGAATATCATGTCGCACATGGCGAAGCGGACCCAGTAATCATTCGTGGCGCGGCTCGACGGAGCCAGGTTCGTGACTTCGCTCGCAAGCGTAACCGCGCCGCCCGAGCCCCGGTTCGTGCCTACGTGGAGGCACAACGGTATCTCAAGGTCTTGGGCCGTCCACCACAGCCGCTCATGTATCGGATGGCTATAGAGTCGGTCGGGTCCCGGGTACACCGGGATCATGGCACCGGTCAGGCCCATCTTGCGGCACCGTTCGAGCTCCTCGCAGGCCTCGATCACGTTGTCCACGTTGATGCAGGCCATCCCCTTGAGGCGCTTCGGAGAGGCGTTGGCGAACTCGGCGATCCAATCGTTATAGGTCTTCTGAATGGCGGTGACCAGAGCCGAGTCCTCGATTCGCCACCACACCAGACCGGCGCTGGGCTGAAGGATACCTCCCCAAAGGCCGTCCTCTTCCAACGCCTTCAGGTACTCCAGGGGCTCGTACCCCGCCCTTGGGATCTCCGGCCAGGTGGCAAGCCAGTCGATGGTATCGGGGTCGTCGAAGCGGCGGCCGGTCTGGACGGTAACCCCGAGCGGCGCCATGAGCCTGCCTTCGACAAACCAGGCGTGATGATTGACCCCATCCTCGTTCTTCGTGACGTTGAGCCGGGGCGCGCGGTCGCGGAAGCGATGGTCCATCCGCTCCTCGAACAGGTCCGGCGGCTCGACGATGTGTGTGTCGGCGGAGATGATTCTGTATTCGCTCACGGGGGACCTCCGATCAGGCGTCGTACTTCAGGACGCTACGGGCCACCTGCCCATGTTGCAGTTCGTCGAGGGCGGTGTTGACCTCTTCCAGGGGCAGCGTCCTGCTGATGAGCTCGTCCAGCTTGAGCTTGCCCGACATGTAGAGATCGACCAGCATCGGAAGATCGATCGGCTGTCTGGCCCCGCCGAAGCCGCTGGCCATGAGCACGCGTTCGGGACGAATCACGTCAACGTCCAGCGTGATCTTCGTTCCGGCGGGGGGAAGCCCGATCATGACGCACGTTCCGCCCCGGTGCACGCTGGCGAACGCATCCTCTACCGTCTTCGCGGTGCCGACCGCTTCGAAGGAGTAGTCGACGCCGAGATCGTCGGTGAGTTGCTGGATCCGGCCGACGGGGTCTTCGCGTGACGCGTCGATGACGTGGGTGGCGCCGAAGTGCTCGGCCATTTCGAGCTTCTGCTTGCGGACATCGACGGCAATGATCTTGCCGGCGCCCGCGATAGCCGCCCCCTGTACGACGCAGAGACCGACGCCCCCGCAACCGAACACCGCGACGCTGCTCCCCGGCGCGACCTTCGCCCGGTTGAAGACCGACCCGACGCCGGACATCGCCCCGCAGCCGATGAGGCAGACCTTGTCCAGGGGCGCGTCCTTTCGAATCGGAATCACGCACTCCTCGGGCACGACCGCCCCGTGGGCGAACGTCCCGATTTGGAGCAACGTGTGTACCGGATCGCCGTTGCGGTGGACCCGATAGGTATTGTCGAGCATCTTGAACAGGTTCTTGGGCATGCCCCGCATCAGGCAGATATTCGGCCTCCCCGAGGCGCAGAACTTACACCTGCCGCAGAACGGTTCCGGGTTCGCAATGAAGTGGTCGCCCGCCTTGGTGCGCGTCACGCCGGGCCCAACCCTCTCAACGACACCGGCGCCCTCATGCCCCAGGATCATGGGCAACGGGATTGGCCGCAGCGCCTGCATCATGCTGAGGTCAGTGTGGCAAACGCCGCTGGCAACATAGCGGACCAACACCTCGCCGTGCTTAGGCTCGGCTAGGTCCAGGTCTTCCACCACGAGCGGCGTGTTGTTCTCCAAGAGCACCGCGGCCTTCATGCGACCTCCCTACTCCATAGCGGCGGCTTGCCTCAGGCTTTCAATCATCGAATTGCGCAGCAAGTACTGACGCGCCTTGGCCGGATCGTCGGCGAGGCGGCGCATATCGTCATTGCGGCGCCGCCTTATGTCAGGGTCCTTTTCCGCTATGTCGCGAGCGTTTTGCTCCGTCTGCCGCTGGACCACCTCAATGGCGATGGTGCGGCGCTCCTTGGTGTACCGGTCCAACACATCCAATTCTGCCTCGCCGCGCCAGATGCGTCCGATCTTCTCCGCCAGATTCACCGCATCGTGGACTCCGCCGTTGAGGCCCATGCCTCCCAGGGGGTTGTTCACGTGTGCGGCATCTCCCGCTATGACCACACGGCCGCGGCGATAGTCTTCGGCCACACGCTGATGGACACGATAGATGCGCCGGAGCTTCACCGGATAGGGCCGGCCGGTCGCGCAGACCCGCTGGAGCCGTTCCTGTCCAACCCGTTCCAAGGTTTCCTCGTCGAGGTCGGGATCGTCGAAAAAAGTCTCCTCGGGCCGGGTGGGGAACAGCACGCGCCACTCGGTAGGAGTATGGATGAGGGCGTGCCAGTCGGGATAGTCGCCGACGTAGGCCACGTGGGATAGGCCGGGGATGACGGACTGGAGATCGAAGGGTACGAATTGGGACAGATAGCGTTCAGGGTAGGCAATCCCCTGGAACTTCAGGCCCAGCGATGTCCGGACCGGCGAGGCAAGCCCCTCGGCGCCGATGGCGAACGCCCCCTCGAACCGCTGTGTCCCTTCCGGTGTCTCGGCGGTCACAACGGCGTGATCGTCAAAGGGCTCGGCGCCCGTCGCTCGGTGACTGAACCGTACCTCCGCCAGATCGCTCTCGTTGA
The DNA here is from genome assembly GCA_965219875.1 of Dehalococcoidia bacterium. GTDB lineage: Bacteria > Chloroflexota > Dehalococcoidia > SHYB01 > SHYB01 > DAOUKH01. Next base: position 213,300 of record CBDCOW010000005.1, read on the forward strand.
TCGCTTCCAAGGCTGCGACGCACAGCGCGTATTGTTCGATCTGAAGGCGGAAGGGATATCTCGTATCGTCCTTGAGGAGGCCGAGATCGAATTCGGCTACCTTGCCCTCGTGACGGTCGCGGAATTGGTACTTGTCAGCCTTGAGTCCGTTGGCCAGCAGGTCCTTCACAATCCCTAGATCGTCAAGCATCTCGATCGTGGGTGGGTGGAAGGTCGATGCCCGCAGTTCCCCCACAAGCTCCGTATGGGCTTCGAGGACGAGGGACGGTATGCCTTGACGAGCTAGGGCCACGGCGGCCGTCAGACCCACCGGGCCGCCTCCCGCGATGACGACACGCTTTTCGCTCAAGACGTCCTCCCCTTCCAACCTGTCGCCATTATAGGCACCGAACGGTGCGAGCGCTTGACACGGCGAGCCGTCCAACAATAGCGTACGAAGCCTCCGTGATGCCGAGACAGCAGAACATCATAAAGGGCTACGTGGACACGCCCTACGGCCAGGTCCACTACCGGTCATCGCCGGGGCCTCCGACCGGCACGCCGCTCGTCCTTTTTCACCAGACCGCGAGCTCCTCGGTGATGTACGAGTCGCTCTGCGCCGAGCTTGGCGATGACGTCTGGTTTTTCGCGCCGGACACTCCGGGATTCGGAGGCACGGCCGCTCCCCCGGAAACAGCCTCCATCAAGTATTACGCCGACGTCCTCTACGCATCCGTCAGGGCTATGGGCATCGAACGCTGCCGGCTATTCGGTCATCACACCGGCGCATCCATCGCGGTGCAGGTGGCCTACGACCACCCGGACTTGGTGCTGAAGATGGCACTCTCCGGCCCGCCGTTTCTTTCCGAAGAGGAGAAGGCCGAACGAAGGGCGGTGGTGCACCCGATCGTGGTGGCGAGGGACGGCTCGTATCTCGCGGCTACCTGGGTGCGGACGTGGGCGAAGCAACCGGATATGCCCGAGTGGTTAGCGCATCGTGAGACGGTGCTGAATCTCCATGCTGGAGAACGGTATCACGAGGCCTATCTGGCCGTCTTCAACCACGACTTCGCCGGCCAACTGCCGCAGTTGCGGATCCCGCTCCTGCTCATGGCCGGCGATCTAGACACGCTCTGGCCTCACTTCGACGCGGCCTGCAACGCGGTCCCGACCGCGGAAAGCGTCGCTTTTAGCGGGGTGGGCTCGTTGATCTGCGACCTTCGGGCAAGAGAGGTGGCCGAAACGCTGCGGCGTTTCTTCTTCGCCGGCGAGTAGGCGCCCACCGCGGAACGCGCGGGCCCCTAGTTCGGCTACAGCCGGTTAGGCGAAGCCGAACACCTTCGATACGTTGTCGAAGCTCGCTTTTCTTTTGTCTTCCTCTGAAGCGCCCTCGAACATCTTGCCGAATAGCTCCAGCGACTTCGGCCATGAGGACTCTGCGTGCGGGTAGTCGGTGCCCCACATGATGTTGTCCACGCCGATAAATTCGCGCATTTTCACGCCCACGAAGTCGTCAATGAAGGTGCCGAACATGTTTCGCTTCCAGAACTCGCTGGGCAACAGCCCCGACTTCGATGTCCAGCCGCCGGTGTACATGCGCCGTTCCCGGTAGGCGAAGTCCATCTGATTCATCCAATGGGGAATCCAAGCGATTTCATGCTCCACCGATCCGACGCAGAGTTGCGGGTAGCGGTCGAAGACACCCGCGAAAATGATGGCCGCCAGAGAGACCCGCACCCAGTAGTCGTTCGTCGCCCGGCCCATGGCGGTGTTCGCGGTCACGCTAATCGGCCCGCCCGGCCCCGCCCGGCCCGTACCGAGGTGGAGGTTGAGCGGCATCCGGGCGTCCTGGGCCGCAGCCCACAGCCTCTCATACCGCTCGTCCATGTAGGTTTCCTCCGGCGGCGGGTTGACCGGAATCATGGCGCCGGCGAGGCCCATCTTGGCGCAGCGATCAAGCTCGGCGATGGCCTCGTCGATGTCGTCCAGGTTCAGGCAGGCGAAACCCTTCAGGCGGCCCGGGTACGGCTCGACGAAGTCGGCCATCCAATCGTTGTAGGCGCGGCAGAGACCAGTCAGCAATTCGCTGTCGGGAAGCCTCCACCAGACGAGGCCGATGCTCGGCTGCAACAGAGCGCCCCAAATGCCGTCTTCGGCAAGCGCCTTGACCATCTCATGCGGATCGTACGCGGCCCTGGGCACTTCTTCCCACGGGCTGACCCAATCGATGGTGCTGGGATCCTCGAAGCGCCGGCCGGTCTGGACCGCGACCCCTACCGTCGCGACCTGCTCTCCGTTATAGAACCAGCCGTCATAGTCCCGGCCGTCCTCCGTCTTTGCCTTCCGCATAACCGGAGCCTCGTCGCGGAGCTTCGGGTCGATGCGGGCCGCGTAGATGTCGGGCGGTTCGACGATGTGCGTGTCGGCAGAGATGATCTTGTCATTCGCCATGGATCGTTACCTAACCGTGCCTCGCGCTCACCCGAGCGGTCGAGTCCCCTGCGACGCCCTGTCGAGCCCGTCAGCCGGGGGGCCCGTCGGGCGGCGGAGTGCGATCAAGTGTACCCCATGGGTGGCCTATCCCCCGCCGTTCGGCCCGCGGCCTTTCGTCCGGTGTCGAGTATTGAGTTGTCCGGCCTGAACATCCCGGTGATGATGATGCGAAATCCCTGTTCGACCCGCAACTCAGCCTCAGCCGCGTCGTTGGCTCCGACGCCGCATGGCACGTCGAACTCCTTGCAGGCCTCCAACACCTTCAGCAAGGCTTCCTCCTGCTCCGGGAACGGCTCGCCCATCCTGACGCCGGACGACAGCGCTAGGTCGAAGTGCTCCATCCATATGGCGCCGATGCCCTTCACCTCGCGGAGGATGTCTCGGATGTTCTTGACCCCTTCCGCGTCCTCGATGATGGCCACGATGAGCAACTCGCCATCGGGATCGAGGGGCCAGAGGTCCGCAGCATCGAAATATTCCTGCGGCGGCAGCCCCCAATAGCGCGGCGCATACCGCCTCCACCACCCCCGGAGGCCAGGCGGATCGGCGTCTTTGGCGCCCGGCGCTTGTGGATAGCGCGCTGCGGCCACGACACCCTTCGCCTCTTCCACGGTCGTCAGGCCGGGCACGATCAGTCCATAGGGGCCGGCGTCGAGGGTCTGCTGTACCACCCACTGGTTCATGAGGAGCTCACGAGCGTCGGGGGCTACCCACGCGAACGGCATCGTTTCCGGCTGGAGACTCCCTTTTTCAACGATCTGACGCCGGTTTAACATCTGCGACAGCGATTGGCGGAGCTTCGTGAAGTTGAAGCCCTCGTGCTCCATCTCGATCAGGACGAAGTCGTAGTCGGACTCGTTCCAATACATCAACTCGTCCAGGTTGCCGTTCATGGCCACGCGGCCGAACACAACCTCGCGCTTCTCAAGAAGGTCGATCACCTTGTTGAGCCTTATGCCGTTATGCACGCCTAACTCCCTTCAATATGCGCCGTGTGGGACAGCCCGGCCGACGCCAGAGCGGCCAGCGCGATGCTGTGGTCGTTCGGACCCGCCCCCGCGACACCGATCGCGCCGACAAGTTTTCCATCCTGGAAGATGGGCTCGGCCCCCGACCATACCATGACCTGAACGCCCAATACGTCAAGAAGACTCCGTGCCCACGGCTCCTCGGCTGCCTCTCGCAACTCGCCGCTGGGGGCGGCGAAGGCCGTGGACAGGCTTGCCTTACCGGGCGCGCCAACCGCGCCGACGGGTTCAGCACCATCCATTCGGTTGAACGCTATCAGACGCCCTCCGGCGTCAACTACCGCAACGTCGACCACCACTTGCGACGCGGCGGCCTCCGCGACGGCCGCCCGGACGATCGTCATAGCCGTATGGAAGGATAAGGTCATGGCCGTCCGCCGCCTCCGGGCAACAATCTGAAGCGAGAGGTGGATGATGTCAATGACCGCGGGGTAGCACTGTAGCGCGGCCCTCAGCCCGAGCGGGATCCGCACATTGCTTCGACCTCCGGGGGACGCAGGCGGAGTGCGGACTCAGCGGCACCACCCATGCGAAGGTTCTCCCTACAGTCAAGTCAGGGGTACCAGGCTGGACGAGATTAAGAACCTTCGTGCTCAGGTTCCACTTGACCCAATAGCCAGCAAGCCCGGCGGGTCCAAAGCAGGTAAATCACGCGAGCATGTCCCCAATTGCCTCGATCCAGGTTTCTGCAAGACATCGGACTACCCTAGAATGCAATGACAGGATGATCGCCCTTGCCCCTCAAACCAAGCCATCGGAGCATACGATGCGGAATACTTGCGGCTCCTCCGGCTGCGGCTGGTCGGATTCGTCGGGCGGGTTGAGGCGGTACCGCTCCCGCAGGGCTACCAGCCGAGTCCGCAGCTCCGAACTTTCTAGGCGCAGATTCCTTGGTCGCGCGCTTCCGGGCACGCCATCGGGGAGCACTAATCTCCACGACGAGCGGCAAGATTCTCCAAGGCAAGCAAGAACCGCACGAGAAGAATGAATGGTAGCGCATGCTCTATAGCACTAAACCAGTTGGAGCCGTCTATTTCGGGCTCAGTACCACACCGTGTACCACACGCAAGCGAGCCGCGCAGCGCCGCCCAAGACGGTTCGTCGAAAGGCCCATGCATCATCGGGGGCGTCGCGGAATCCTTGGCGGTGGAACAGTGCGTCAGCGCCAGTGTACGCCGCATCGTCTAGCGCCTGTCGCATGTCCGTCTCTTTGTAGCGGTCACCACGACGGGCGCCCCGTTGGTCCCGCGCCATCGCAGAGGGTCACCAAACGGGGGCATCACGTCTCGCCACCTACCAATACGGGCTTGTGTCTAGCCTGCTTGCTGACTTGCATTGACTTCGTCGGTTGTGAGAGGGCGTTCCGAAATCCACCGCTCGATCTATCGTGCCGAAGTGCCTGCGCTGCCGTAGACCGCCATGCGCTGGAACGTCCCTTTCTTCGAGGCATGCAGCTCCTTGGTCCACTCCCGATGATGATGCTGGGGCACGAAGTCCCGGCTGGCCGACGCCATGTAGATGCAACGGGTGACGGCGATGGGCATCAACAGCTGGGGAAGCTCGTCCCCTTCCCGCACGTCTTCCCAGAACCGGTCATGGAACGGCGGCGGCTGATAGCCGGTCCGCTCGCCTTCGATGACCTCCTCCAGATTGGCGCTCCATCCTCCTGGCATCGCTACGCCTCCTTGGCGCCCTGGGGAGCTGGCCCGTCCCGGCGATACCCGAGGAGGGTATGCTGGCCCTGGGCCACTACCTCGCTGTCCTGGTTCCGGTAGATCTCCTCGACGGTCCAGAAGTGGCCCGTTCCCAGGCGTGTCTTCTTCAGGGGCGAGATGACGGCGAGCCGGTTGGCGGTGTTGATCCGGTCGCCCACTTGGATCGGTCGGTGGAACTCGAGGTCGGAGGAGACGAGGACCCCGTACGGGACGTTCAGGAGGGCCTTGAGATCCTCGTGAACGATGCGCTGCGGCCGGGTGGGACCCCGGTGGAAACATATTCGTTGAAGTTGAGAATGGCCAGGGTGAGGACGCCGTCCACCATGGCCATGTCGATGTAGTTGCCTTTTTGGTAGCGGAGTTTGGCGATGACGGCGGACAGAATGCTGATGGCGGCGTCCATCCCTCCCCCGACGCCGTCGGCCACGGTGACTCCCATGATGGAAGGCGGTCCGTCGGCGGGCCCCGTCATGTCCAGGAGGCCGCACAGGCCGACGTAGTTGATGTCGTGGCCGGCGTAGCCGCTGTAGGGACCCGTTTGGCCATAGCCCGCGAGAGAAGCGTAGATGATGTCCGGCTGATGGTCTTGATGGTATCGTAGTCGGCCCCCAGCCGAGCAGCGGCCCCGGGGCGAAAGCCTTCCATGAACACATCGGCCGACCGCACCAGGCGATAGAGGACCTCCCGGCCCTCCTCCCGCTTCAGGTTGATCGCGATGCTACGGGAGTTCCGGCGGATGTGGGATCCCGGCCCTATGATGCGCCTTGCCCGGCTCTCCGAGCCGACGGCTCCCCGGCCTCCTCCACTTTCACGATCTCCGCCCCAAGGTCTCCCAGGATCTGGTTGCAATGCGGGCCCGGCCCCATCGCGGCCAGGTCGACGATACGAATGCCTTCCAGTGGTCCAGGCCTCTTCTCTCCTTACGAGGGCCCCAGCACGGGGGTCGCCCCGGTAATCTTGTCTTGTTCCATCGCTTCGACCTCCTCGGAAGAAAGGCCCAGGACCTCCTTCAAGGCCCAGAGCCGGTGCTCCCCCACGAAGGGCGCCAGGCCCAGGGCCGGCTGGGGCGCAGCCGACAGCTTCCAGGGGGGCATGCGCAGGAGGAACTCGCCCGCCTCCGGGTGGCGCACGGTGGTGAAGAAACCGCGTGCGTTCAAGTGCTGGTCCTCGACCAGCCCCTTGGCGGTCAGGACGGGGCCGGCGGACACCCCCGCCTGCTCGAGTTGGTGAAAGATCTCGGTGGCATCCTGCTCGGAGCTCCACGCCTCCATGTAGCGGTTCAGGTCCTCCCGATGGTCCCACCGGCCTCTCTGCGCTCGAAAACGCTCCTCCTTGCTCCAAACCGGGTTGCCCATGACGCGGCACAGGGCGTCCCACTGCTCGTCATTGGTCACCACGATGGTGATCCATTGGTCCTCGCCCCGAGTCCGGTAGCACCCATGGGGCGCCATCCACGAGTGAGCGTTACCCTCCCGTGCCCCGTTGCGCTGGTTCATGGCGTAGTCCATGATCGTATCAGGGAGCAGGCTGGTGATGGCTTCGGCCTGGGAGAGGTCGATGTGCTGGCCTTGGCCGGTAACCGCCCGGTGCTCCAGGGCCGTCAGGATCGCGAAGGCCCCGGTGACTCCGGCTATGGGGTCGCCGTAGGACACGCCCTGGCGCATGGGAGGGCCGCCTGGGTAGCCCGTGGCCCACGCCAGGCCCGATATCGCGTCCATGCTGAGTCCCATGGCGCGGAAGTCACGATAGGGCCCCGTGCGCCCGTAGCCCGGCATGGAACACATGATGACGTCGGGCCGGACCTCGCGCAAGACAGGGTAGTCGATGCCCAGGCTCGCCATGACGCCGGCGCTGAAATTCTCCACCACCACATCGCTGATACGGGCCAGCGTCAGCAAATGCTCCTTGCCCTGGGGCCGCCCCAGGTCCAGGGTCAGGCTCAACTTGTTGCGGCCTAGATCGTGGAAGAGGGCGCCGCAGTTCCACGGGTCGGCGCCTGGTTTGCCCCCGGGGAAATAGGGCAGGTGGCGCAGGGAATCAATGCGCTGGACGGCCTCCACCTTGATGACCTCCGCCCCAAGGTCCGCCAGCAGACGTGTGGCGTAGGGCCCATCCCAGATCATGGAGAAGTCCAGCACCCGCACGCCTTCCAGCAAAGGGCGGCCCCCGGCGGTCTCCTTGGCCATCACACGACCCCCATTTCTCGTAACCGGGCCAGCTCCGTCTTGGCCATGCCCATCTCCTGGCAAAAGACGGCTTCGTTATGCTCCCCCAGCAGGGGGGCCCGGCCGGTTTTCCAGGGCGTCTCGCTCATCCTGAAAGGGGTGCTCGGATAGGGTAGGGGGCCGGTATGCGGGTGGTCGATAGTCTCGAAGTAGCGGCGCGCCCGGTATTGAGGGTCCTCCAGCAGGTCTTCGGGCGATGAGACCCCGGCGAAGGCCATGCCCCTCTCCTGGCCTTGCCGCACGATCTCCTCCTTGTCATGCTCCATGAGCCAGGGCGCCATCAGAGCGTCGACCTCGTCGGCGCGGCGCCGCCGGTCCCGGCCATCGGAGAACTCATCCTCGGCAAGCTCGGTGCTGCCCATCATCTCGACCAGGGCCGGCCACTGGGTCGCGCCGGTGGCCAGTATGGCCACATACCCGTTACGGCATGGAAGGATAGTCATGGGATGGCTTGAAGGCTGGCGGTTCCCCGGCCGGGGAGCGACAACCTTCTGAGTCCAGTACATTGGCAGGGTCTCCCCCACCATGCTGGCGATGCACTCCTGGATCGATAGGTCAATGTGCTGGCCCTGGCCCGTGAAGCGCCGGGCGAAAACGGCGGCCAGGGTTGCCAGGGCGGCGTGCAGGCCGCCTTGGAAGAAGGACTGTCGTCCTCCCGCCTTCAGGGGTTCCCGGTCCTGCTCCCCGTTGATGGCCATCAGCCCGCCCAGGGCATAGAGGGTCAAGTCCGACGCCTCGTAGTCCCGATAGGGCCCCGACTGGCCGAAGCTGGTGATGCTGGCCATTATGAGAGCGGGGTTCAGAGCCAGGAGGTCATTGTAGCCCAGGCCCAAGCGCTCCATGGTCCCCGGCCGGAAGGTCTCCACCAGTACGTCGGCCTCTCGCACGAGGTCTCGGAAAAGCGACGCGCCAGCCGCCGTTTCGAGATTCAACGTGACGCCGCGCTTGTTGGTGTTCATGTATAAGAACAGCCCGGACCCCTCGGAATGAGGCAAGTCCTTGTAGAACGGCCCCAGCCGGCGCAAGGGGTCGCCCTCGGGCTGCTCCACCTTCAGCACCTGCGCGCCGTAATCGGCCAGCAGCTTGGCGCAGTAAGGCCCGGCGATGAACTGACCAAGGTCGAGAACCCGGATGTGTTCAAGGGCGTTGCGGGTCATGATCGCTCCTTCCGCATGCCGGTCGACCTACGAGGAGCCGTTGCCCAGAAAACCCAGGATGACCTCAGCCAGCCGGTGCGGCGCCCATTCCACTACGTCGCCGCCCGTGTCTTCCATGGTGACGAGGGAGCCGTCGGCCAGGAGATCCGCGACAAGCTGACCCTGGCGGCCAAGGTGCTCTTCCGCCTCAGTGGCCAGCTCCACCACCAACGTCCTGGCCTTGATGCGGCTCAGCGCGGCTCCGAAATCGAACCCGAAGTTGGCTCGGTAAAGCCCACGAACGCTGTCCCGCGCCTGCATGAAATCCACCGCACGGTCCGCCAGCACCCTGAGCACGTCGGGGGAGAGTTTTCGGGCAGCGAGCACCTTCTCGTTCCACCATGTCCCGCTCAGGCTGACGTAGCTGGAAGCCCATTCCCCGAGCAGGCGTGGCTCTTCGGACAGGGTTTCGTCGCTCTTGATCTGCCGCCCCATGATGGCGTGAATGGCGGCGCTGCGCTTCTCTCGGTCGACGATGATGCTGTGCGTCTCGCCGCACAGTATCACGCTCCCCACACGTTGCGGCCACCCGGACGCAAGCGCCGCCGCGACCTTGTTCCCGGTGCCCAGGCCGAAGATGTCCGCCCTGGCAATGCCGAGGGCGTCCTGGAATTGAACGACGCTTAGAGCCAGGTCCTCCATCGTCGCCTGGGCAGGCAGCCGGTCCGAGCCGCCGGAGTCCAGCAGGTCGGGAGCGAAAACACGGTAGCGCTTGGCAAGTAGGGGAATGAGGCCCGTGTACACCCGAAACGACCGAGAGCTCGGGTGGAAGAGGACCAGAGGACTGCCTTCGCCGTCCGCCGCGTAGTGGATCTGCCCCATGGTCGTATCAACGTATGATCGCTTCAAGCCGACCTCCGGCTCGGAAAAGGGCTCGCCACTCGTCCGGGCCGGGAAACGCAGAGTGCCCGAGCCGCAGCGCGTCCCGATTATAATGGCCTAGGGCCATGAAAGGGCACAATGCTGCTGACCGGCGCTGGCCGTGCCTTCTGCGCCTCCGCAGATGTCAAAGAGGAACCCCAGGGAGGCGATTCGCTAAGATAGAGTCGCCTGGCGCGGGAGACGTGAGCGCCAACGCTCCCCCGGTGTGGCCTCCGACAATGGCCGCGTGCTGCAAGCCGAGAGCGTCGAGGGTGAGCCCCAGCCGGCGGGCGTACTCAGGGATCGTGGGTGGACTTGGAGGCGCTGGCGACGGGCCGTAGCCGGGGATGTCGGGCGCGATTGCCCGGACGTGGGGAGCCAGGGCGGGGAGAGCGAATTCGAAGGTGGCGCCGGACAACGGCGTCTCGTGAATCGGCAAGACCGGAGGTCCGTCGCCGGCCTCTCGATAGTGGATTTGGCCGAGGGGCGTATCCGCGTATCCGTACCGAATGTCCACAGTCGCTATCCCAGGAGGGAGCCGTCCCTTGATCGGGGTCTCGCCCCCAGACCCTTCACTTCGGCAGCGTCACTCGCAGGTTACTGCCCGGCTGCGCTCCGCCCGTGAGGCGGATGGCCTGGCCAGTAACATAGGACGACGCGTCGCTGACCAAGAACAGCGCAAGCGCGGCGACCTCCTCGGGCGTGCCGAGGCGGCCCAGCGGCGTGAGGCTCAGCGCCTTTTGCTCAAGGGCAGGATCCGCCTTCATCGCCGCGTCCACGGTTGCCGTTCTGATCAGGTAAGGCACAATGGCGTTGAACCGCACTTGGGGAGCAAGCTCGGCAGCCAGCGTCCGGGTGATGCTGATGACTCCCGCCTTCGGAGCGCCGTAGTGAGCGTACCATGGCAACGGGCCAATGCCGGCAATGTCCGAGACGTTGACGACAGCCCCGGAGCCCCGCTCCAACATGTGAGCCCCGACCGTTCGACAGCCCAGATACGTTGTCTTGAGGTTCTGCTGGATGCCCTCGTTCCAGCGTTGCGGCGTCAACTCCAGGAAGGGCGTGGGAACGGTGCCCCCGCCCACGTTGTTGACGAGCCCGTCCACCGCTCCAAAGGCGCTCACAGCCTGGGCAAGGAGCGATTCCGCATCATCTCTGCGTCGCATGTCCGCGACGACGCACAGGGTTTGCCCTCCCAGGGCTTCCAGGTCCGCGGCCACGCCCCTGAGCTGGGTCTCGCTCGCCTCGGGGTCCTTGACGTTCATGCCAGCAAGGACCACGTTTGCTCCGGCTTCCGCGAATGCCGTGGCGATGGCTCGACCGATGCCCTGGCCGGCGCCGGTGACGATGGTGGTCCGTCCCTTGAGGGAGAAGAGGTTTAACACGCTCACGGTAGGTTACCGCCTTCAGATAATCATCTCGGGTTTCCCGGTTACCAGGGCCCCGCCCGTAATGTTGATGGTCTCGCCGGTGACGTAGGAGGACGCGTCGCTGGCGAGGAAGACCGCCAACGCTGCGATTTCTGCGGGCCTGGCGCCGCGTCCCATGGGAATCGTGGCCACCGCCATGCGCTCCTTCTCTGGATCCTCGTCCCATTGCGATCTCATCCACTCCGTCATGACCCAAGTGGGAGCTATGCCATTGACTCGAACCTCGAAAGGGCCGAGCTCCGCGGCGACTGTCTCGGTCAGGTTGATGACGCCGGCTTTGCCGGCGCCGTAGTGAGCGCGGTGGAGCGCAGGCCGCCGCCCATCCATGGAGGATATGTTGACGATGGCGCCGGCCCGGCGTTTCGCCATGTGGGCGCCGACATAGCGGCACCCTAAGAACGTGGTGGAAATGTTCTCCTCGATGCCTGCGTCCCAGGCCTCCTCGCTCAACTCGATGGACGGCGTGAGGCCGGTGCCGCCGACGTTGTTGACTAGTATGTCGATCTTCCCAAAGGCAGCGATGGCCTCGCGCACCATGTCTTGAACGTCTTGAGGCCTCCGCATATCGACGACGATCGGCAGAGTCGTCACGCCCAGTTTCTCCAGGTCCGCGGCCACGCCCCTGAGCTGGGTCTCGCTCGCCTCGGGGTCCTTGACGTTCATGCCGGCAAGGACCACGTTTGCTCCGGCTTCCGCGAATGCCGTGGCGATGGCTCGACCGATGCCCTGGCCGGCGCCGGTGACGATGGCCACTTTTCCTTTGAGTGAGAATCGGTCCAAAATCGCCATGGCTCTCAGCGTTTCTCCTTGGCCGGCTGCACCGAGGCTCAGAGGCCGGACGCTCGCAACCTCGGGTCGAGCACGTCTCTCAGGGCGTCCCCCAAGAGGTTGAAGGCCAGCACCGTAGCGGTGATGGCCAACCCTGGGAAGAGCGCGATCCAGGGGGCCTGGATCATATACTGCCGTCCCGCGCCGGACAGCATGTTGCCCCACGACGGCGTGGGAGGCGGCGGTCCCAAGCCCAAGAACGAAAGGGATGCCTCGGCGATGATCGCGAATCCCAGGTTGATCGTGGCCAGCACGATGATTGGAGAGGTGACGTTGGGGAGGATATGCCTGAAGGCGATCCGCCAGCCCGAGCTGCCTAGGGCACGCGCCGCCTCCACGTACATTTGCTCCTTGGCAGAGAACACATCTGCTCGGACAACGCGGCTGGCGATGGGCGTCAACACGAAGCCAAGGGCCAGGATGACGTTCTGGATGCCAGACCCCAGCACGGTGACGACAACCATCGCCATAAGGAGTAAGGGAACGGACATGATAGCGTCCATGATCCGCTGTACTACCATATCGAACTTGCCGCCGATGTAGCCGGAGGCAAGGCCCCAGAGGGCGCCGTGGACGATTCCCGCAGCAACGGAGGCCACTCCCACCATCAAAGACACGCGCGTTCCGTGGAGCACGCGGCTAAAGGTGTCGCGACCCAAATCGTCGGTGCCGAAGAGATGTTTCCAGGTCGGGCCCTGCAAGCGGTCTATCGGGTTGATCTCAGAGAACCCGAAGGGGGCGATAACATCGACAGTGATCGCGGCGAAGGCGACCGCGAGAATCACCACGGCGCCAGCGGCCCCCAGAGGCTTGCGTTTCGAGAAGCTCCAGATCATGGCCGGCACCGTGAGATACAACCGTCGTGGGTCCGGCCGTAGCACGGCTTCTAGGCCACCAGTTTGCGGTGCATGATCCATCAAGCGTAACGAATACGTGGGTCGAGCCACGCCACGATGAGGTCAACGCTCAAGTTCACGAATACCACCATCATGGCGAAGAATATGGTGATCGCTTGCAGCGCCGGGTAGTCCCGTTGAGCGATGGAGTTGACGGTGTGCACGCCGAGGCCCGGGATCGAGAAGATGGTCTCGATGATGATGGCGCTGGCCATGAGGTTGGCGAAGATCAGGCCGCCAACCGTCACCGATGGCCCCATGGCATTCCTCATCGCATGGACGAAGATGACCCTGCGTTCCATAAGGCCTTTGGCCCTGGCGGTCCGCACGTAATCTTGCCTGAGCACCTCAAGCAGCGATGAGCGGATGAACCTGGCCAGGATGCCCGCGACGATGGCTCCAGACACGGCCGCCGCCGGGAGGACCTGCTCCAGGTTGATCAAGGGGTCGTCCAGGAAGTCTTGATAGGGTATTGGGGCACTGTATCCCCACCATTTCGCAGGAAACACGATCACCAGCGTCGCAATCCAGAAGCCCGGCACGGCTAATGCGGTGACGGCGGAGACCCTGGCAATGTAGTCGACGGTCGTATCCTGCCTGAGTGCAGAGACGACCCCCGCGGGCACCGAGATCAGGAGCGCGATGAGCATGGCGAGCCCAGCAACCTCAAGGGTTATGGGCGCCCGCCGTAAGACCTCGTCAATCACCGGCTGGCCGTCCAGGAATGAATCCCCCAGGTCGCCCCTCGCGAACCGGCCCAGCGTGACAAAATACTGCTTGACGAACGGCTCGTCGATACCGAGGTCGGCGCGCAAGCGAGCCTCGACTTCAGGATCGCCTGAGGACGACGCTTCAATCAGCAGGGCATCGACGGCGTCTCCCGGCACAAGCCGGATCAAGGAGAACACTAGCGTGAAAACGAAGAACGCGACAGGAATAATTAGGAGGAGCCGTCTGACGACGTACGTCAAAGGCTCCTCCTAATTATGCGCTGCTCACCCCGCCGAGAGTGTGTTTAGCTGTCGAGCCAGAGCCGTTCGTGATCCCGAACGTAGGTATTGATGGGCTGGACTTTGTACCGGCCTGAGTCACCCGTCCTGAGGTCTGGATGCGCGACCGCCCACGTGAGAGAGTCGGCTACGCGCTGGAGCACTAGCTGATTGGTCAGGATGTAGTCTTGGACTGCCTTGACCTTGACTTGCCGCTCCGCGACGTCGCTGGTTGCGAGGAGGTCATCGATGAACGCGTCAAGCTTCGGATCAGCCAGGCCGGAGCTGTTCTTGACTCCAGTGGAATGGTAGTTGTTGTTCAGGTAGGACTCCGGGCTGTTCGCTCCACCGAAGCCCCAAGCGACGTCCTTGAACGCCACTGCCTCGGTATGCGCTTTGAAGGAGGCGAAGTCCGGTTCCACGTTGGACACGACCTTGAAGCCCAGAGCCTTCATCTCCTCGATGAATACCTCGACGTTGGCCTCGTAGTCGCGCTGGAACTTGACCGAGTCCACGTGCAGTTCGTAGCCCTCCGGTATGCCGGCCTCCTTGAGCAAGGCTTTGGCCTCTTCAACGTCATACCGGTAGGAGTACTTCTCGGCCGCCAACTCTTCAGGGGTCAAGGCCCAGGCCGACCCATGCTGACCGGAGACCGGACCCGCCCACTGACCGAGGCCGCCGAACGACGCTTGAATGTGAGCGTCGAGGTTCATTCCAAGGGCGAGGGCTTTGCGCACTCGAACGTCCTGGAACATCGGATTGTTCTGGTTGTAGTAGAGGACGTAAGAGCTCTGCCACAGGTACTCGATCACTTGGACGTCGGCGATCGCTTTCTTTACCTCAAGCACCTCTTCGTTGAATAAGTACTCGATGTAGGTCAGCTTGCCGGTAACGGTCGCGGCTGTCCGGGCCGCTCGGTCTGGGATGATCAAGCTTTCGGTGGCATCGGTGTAGGGCAACGGGTTCCCGGACTGGTCTTCCTTCCAGTAGCTGTCGTTTCGGTCCATGAAGACGCCGACGTCTTTCTCCGACCGGTTCAGCGTGTAAGGCCCGGTGCCGATCGCCTGGGTTTTGAGGTCTTCCGTTTCGGGGGCCGCCATGTAGGCCTCTCGTCCCGCCATGGCGAACGGAAGCAGCACGTCGACCTGGCTCGTATTGATGACGAAGGTGTACGGGTCCGGGGTCTCGAAGCCCACGACGTTCTTATACGTTGCCTTGTAGGAGCTTCCCTCACCGGAGAGCCGTTCCAAATTCCACTTGACGTCCGCCGAGGTCAGCTCGCGTCCGTTGTGGAACAAGACTCCACTGTTCAGCTTGAACGTCATGCTCAGCCCGTCGCTGGAGAGGGTGACCCCCTCAGCAATGTCTGGCACGACCACGACGTCGTTGGCCGTTTCCAGCGTATCGAGCTTCATCAGGCGATTGTAGATCGGGCTCACCGACTGCGCCGTCATGTGGTTCCCGTAGTGGGGATCCAGGTTCGGCAAGTTGGGACAGCACCAGGCCCATGAGATGGTGGCGCCGTACTTGGCGCTGAACGCCGGTGTGGGAGGGGGTGTGGGAGCGGCAGTGGGTGCCGGCCTAGCCGTGGCCTGCGGGACCGCCGTTGCTGCAGGGACCGCCGTTGCTGCAGGGACCGCCGTTGCTGCAGGGACCGCCGTCGGGACCGCGGTCGGGTCAGCTCCTCCGCCACAGGCCGCAACCACCATCGAGACGACTACCCCAAGCACCACTGAGAATCCGAGTGCCTTTCGGCCGCTTATCGTTCCCATTGAATACTCCTAATTCCCCCGACCCTACACTCGACTCGGGAAACATGAACCGAGCCACCGATGGAATGTGATCCAAGCTCGGCCGCCACTCAGGGCAGAAAACTACCAAGTCAAGGCCCCTTTGTCAAGGGTGCTTGTTATGGGCGCAAGCGCCGCTCTCACGGGGCCATTGACGGAAGTCGCAGCGGCTGCTGGCTTCCCCATGGCTGACGACGCGAATGGGAGAAGCCGAACGTTGGCGAACAAAATAAAGGCGAACAAAATAAAGGACAAGGTGGCCATCGTCACAGGGGCCGGGCAGGGCAACGGCCGTGGCATCGCCGTGGCTTTCGCCAAGGAAGGCGCCAAGGTGGTGGTGGCCGAGATCAAGCCCGACACCGGAGAGGCCGTCGCCGAAGAGCTCCGTCACCTTGGGACCGATGCCATCGCAATCGTCTGCGACGTGAGCGATAAGCAACAAGTCCAACGAGTCGTGGACGAAACGATCGGAGCTTTCGGCCGAGTTGACATTCTGGTCAACAACGCTCAGGCCTGGAGCGGATACTCGACCACGCATCTGGGGGCGCTCGCCGAGGCACTGCCCAAGGAGTGGTGGGACCTGTCATTCGACACGGGCGTCAGGGCGACGTGGTATTTCTGCAAGGCGGTCTTTCCGCACATGAAGGATCGAGGCGGCAAGATCATCAATTTCACCACCACAGGGGTCTTCATAGGGACGCCTCTCCACCTTGACTACAACGTCAACAAAGCGGCAGTACTGGGATTCACCAAGACGGCGGCGCGAGAGTGGGGGCCCCACAAGATCAATGTCAATTGCCTCTGCCCCATCGCGGCGACGCCGGCGCTGCTGGCCAACCTCGAGCAGCCGGAGGCCGATGTCGTGCGGAGCGCGATCGAAAACCTGCCAATCCCTCGGCTGGGTGATCCTGAAAAGGATATTGGGCGCGCCGCGGTTTTCTTGGCCAGCGAAGACTCCGATTTCATGACCGGCCAGACGGTCTTCGTAGACGGCGGCTCGTACATGATGTAGGTTGCGCCGGCTCACCCCGGCTGAGATTCCTCAGGATTCAGGTGGCGAGCATGGAGCGAAAACACTTCTGGTATGCCCCTCAGCTGGAGCAGCTGGGCCTGCCGCCCACAGGTTGCCGTGTCGGGCAGTTCCTCTTCCTGTCCGGCCAGGTTCCCCGAGACATGGAAACGGGCAAGGTGATCCGCAAGCTCGATGACATGCCCGCGGACCAGCGCGAAGAGTTCAAATCCTGGGGAGTTCATGGCGATGGTCGCGAGGGGCCCATCACGGCACAGACATGGCTTATTTGCCAAAACATCTCGCGGATTCTGGAGTCGCAGGGCTCGTCCATGGAGCACGTCATCCGCCAACGTTTGTATCTCCGGCGGGTCGACGACATCAGAATCGCCGAACGAGTCATGCTCGCGTTCTCCCCTGGCGAAAAGCCGGCCACCAACATTGCCCGGACCGCAACCAACGGCACCCATGCTGACTACTTGATCTAGTCCGAGGTCCTGGCTTTCGTTCCGGAGCCGGAGCGCTTGACCAAAGGAGCCGGTGTATATCCCCGATATGGCGCCGGTGACGGAGCCATATCCCCAAGCGGTGCGAGTCGGCCAGGTCCTGTTCTTCTCCGGCCTGTCAGGCATCAATCCCGAAACCGGGAGGGTCGCCGCGCGCGTCGACGAAATCGACCCTGAGCTACGGAAGATCATCAAGACGGGGCGCTACAAGACCGACAGCGCCGAGGAGCCGTTCAAGGCCCAGCGATCTTCACGATGGTGCTTTCATTGAATCTCCTCGGCGATGGCCTCCGCGATGCCCTTGATCCCCGGCTGAGCCGCTCCTGACCGCGAGGAGCCGGAAGGACGATGGGCGCGCCCCCGCCATGGCGCCAAAGGATTCTCCCCGGACCGGCTCCCCAAACTCCGTTGGCCGGTTCTGTCTCGGAAAGACGATTGAACAGCTCCAGGATTCAAACAGCACGGCAAGGCCCTGATTTGTGTTAGGATGCCAAGTCCGGTCCGCTGAGGCTATGCCCGGCGATCCGATTCGCGACGGCAGGAGATCAGACATTCGATGGCTTTGTTGAAAACATCCGGGCAAACGTCCTTTTCCCACCTCACCCGCCCTCGACATACTTCTGGGGGATGTGCCCCCAACCCCACTCCATCTGGGAGGGTGGGGTTGGGAAGAACACGCCTGTGAGGAGAGGATTTCAATAAAGCGACATCCGGTCCAGAAAAAGAGGGGAAGTGTATGGGACAAGTTACTGCGGGTCAGCTCCTGGCCCGAGCCCTTGCGGCCGAAGGCGTGGACACGTTCTTTCACCTCCTAGAGCGGGAGCGTCTCGTTTACGATTTGACCACGGCCGGGCTGAGAGCGGTCCTGGTTCGCAACGAGCTGGCCGGGGGGATGATGGCGCACGCCTACAGCCGGGTGGCTGGCAAGCCGGGCGTAGTTCTCACGGCTCCCGGCCCCGGCACCGCGAACCTTGTCCCGGCCATGGCCAACGCCCTTGCGGACGCTTGCCCCGTCATCGCCTTAGGAGCATCGGCTCATCTGCTGGACCGTCACACGGGTACTTTTCAAGAAATGGACCAGGTGAGATTGATGGAGCCGGCCACGAAATGGGCTGCCCAACTCACCCATCCCCACAGGATTGCCGAGTACGTCAGCTCGGCGTTCCGCCATGCGCTTGCCGCTCCCCAAGGGCCGGTGTATCTCGACTTGCCCGCAGACGTCGCGGAACAGGGACCGCCGATAGACGAAGAGCAGGCGAAGCGGCCCACCAAATACCGGACACAGGCGCGGCCGCATGCAGATCCTGCTCTCGTCGAGCAGGCGATCGAGCTGTTGGCCCAGGCCCAGAAGCCCCTCGTTGTCGCGGGCAGCGGCGTGCTGTGGTCGGGCGCCAGCAGCGAGCTGCAGGGTTTCGTCGACCTCACGGGGACCCCCTTTTTCACGACGCCTCAAACTCGCGGGGTCATTCCTGAAGACCATCCTCTCTTCTTTGGCGGGGCTCGGTCGATGGCGTTTCGAGAGGCGGATGTGGTGCTGGTGGTGGGCACACGAGCCAATATCATCTCGACCTTCTTCTTGCCGCCCCGGTGGAATCCGGACGTGAAGATCATCGCGGTGAATCTGGACCCGACGGAGATCGGCAAAAACGCCCCGGTGGAGGTCGGCCTGTACGGCGACGCTCAGGCGGTGTTGCGCCAGCTCACCGATGCAGCCAGGGGCCGCTTCGAGCCGCGCCGGTCCGAATGGGTCAGTGCCCTCGCCAAACGCGACGCCAGCCGATCGGAGCGCGAGGCACAGCACCTCAACTCCGACCAGACGCCGATCCACCCGCTCCGACTGTGCCGCGAAGTTGGAGCTTTCATGGACCGCGACGCCATACTCGCCCTGGATGGAAATGAGACTCTGGTCTATGGCAATCAATCGATCCCGACTTTCGTGCCAGGGCACCGGCTCACTCCAGGGCCTCATGGGACCATGGGTGTGGGCGTGCCTTTCGGGATCGGGGCCCAGCTCGCCAAGCCTGACAAGCAGGTCGTGGTCCTCACTGGAGATGGGGCGTTCGGCTGGTATGGCATCGAGGTCGATACGGCAGTCCGCTACCAGCTTCCGGTGCTGTTCGTGATTTGCAACAATGGAGGGTATGCGGCCGCTTTCGAAGGGATCGATAACCCGCAGCGAGAGCTGGGCTTCACTCGGTACGACCGGATGATGGAAGCCCTGGGAGGCCACGGCGAGTTCGTCGAGCGCCCGGAGGCCATCCGGCCTGCCCTCGAACGGGCCTACGCCTCCGGCAAACCAGCAGCGGTAAACGTCATCACGGACCCCTACGCCAGCGCCAGCACCGCGGCGTTCTTCACCAGGCCTGATCGCCAGGGTGTCGGTGACGTCGGGTGGTATCTATAGAGATGCCGGCCGACCATGTCGCCCCACCGGCGGCGCCCTCTGCTGGCAAACGGCACGCAGGGACGAACACCCTTGGGTCCCCGGAGGAGGTAACCTGATGCCAGCAGTGCTGGAAGGCATTCGAGTTCTCGATTTCTCACGTATCGGCGCCGGGCCGCTCAGCGCTCAGATGCTGGGCGACCTGGGCGCAGACGTCATCAAGGTGGAGGACGTAGAAGGCGGTATGCTCGATCGCCGCGTGACCTACCCCTGGTTGAACGACGAAGCCCTGCTCGTCCTGCAAATGAACCGCAATAAGCGCAGCATCGCCGTCGACATCAGCAGCCCTGAAGGCAAGGACATCATCTACAAGCTTGCACGACAATCGGATGTCGTGGTCACTAACTTCCGGCCCTCGGTGAAAAAACGCCTGAAGGTCGCCTACGAAGACCTTCGCCGCTTGAACGAGAAGATCATCTACGTCTCCGTCTCCGGCTTCGGCGAGACCGGGCCGTACTGTGAAAAAAAGGGTCAGGACCTTCTCGCCCAGGCCATGAGCGGGGCCATGTGGATGAACAGCTTTGCCGATAATCCGCCCATCCCCATCGGGACCCTCATCGCCGACCTGGACACGGCGAAGCTGTCGGCCTATGGAGTCCTCGCCGCCCTCATCGCACGAGACCGTTTCGGCGTGGGGCAAGAAGTGCAGGTCTCCTTGCTCGACACTATGATCGATCTGCAGATGCACGATGGCTTCTATCAGGTCAATGGAGGCGGCATGTATCGCCGCGGCCGTCATGGCAGGGGAAACAGTTTCGGCTCGGGAGTCCCGTACGGGGCATACGAGACCAGCGACGGCAAATGGATCGCCATATCCGCCGGACTAGCCGAGGTCTGCTACGCTCTGGGGGTCGAGGACCTGTCCCAGGACCCCCGCTACGACACGTGGGAGAAGCAGCGAGAGCACCAGGATGAGCTCTGGCGGTTCGTTGAGCGGGCGATGGCCGAGCACACGGCGGAGCAGGCGCTGGGTTTATTCGAGGCCGCCGATATCTGGGCGGCGCCAGTCTACGACTACGAGGAAGCTTTCCTTGACCCCCAGGTGCTCCACAATAAGATGCTGATCGAAGTGGAAAACCCCCGAGGTGGGACGTTTAAGACCACGGGGATGCCGGTGAAGTTGTCGCACACGCCCGCCGGACCGCGCAGGCGCCCACCCCGCTATGCCGAGCACACGGCGGAAGTGCTCAAGTCGTTGGGCTACTCGCCGAGTGCAATCAAGAGGCTGGCCGAGAAGAGAGCCGAGAAGAGCGTGGTCGTCTTGGGCGAGTTGCCGGCGGACTCATAGCGGGACAATCGTGAGCTTTATCTGCCAAACCCCCTCCTGATCCGCCCAAGGCCCGGTTGACATCTTGGATGCCCCCTGAGCAGGTCGCCGACATCGTGTTCCAGGGTGTCAGGGACAACCGGTTCCTTATCTTCACGCACCCGGAGAACAAAGCGGCGGTGCGGGCGCGCATGGAGAACCTCCTTAACGACCGCAATCCGGAGAACGGTACCCAAGGGGTCGGGGTCTTTGTACAGTCTGTGTCCGGGACTTAGAAGCCAGTCGTTCGGGAACGCTATGCCCTATTTAAGAGCGTCTCACAAAACCCCAAGTTATCCCGAAATCCCCTCGCCCTTCGAAGGAGAGGGTTAGGGTGAGGGTGAGCCGCCTATTTTCATGGCAATGACAGCCGCAGATTTGCTTGATTGTAAGACCGCGTTTTGTCAAACGCTGGCTTTGTTGAAACCATGGTAGCACCTGTCCAGCGGCGGAGCCCCGGTCGGGCGCGCACCGACCCAATGCCAGGAGCGAAAGAGAATCGCCAGCACGGCCGCGCTTTCTCCTGAGTTTCTTTCGACGGTTTATCCAGCCAGGCATGAGTTTAAATAAGGTGCGGTCGGGCGGGGCCAATGGCCCAACGCTTCGCAATACACCAGACAATATCGAGAATAGCCACGACGCTCGACAGGGCACACGTTGTCTGCACCACAAACGGGTTGAGCGTGCACGCATCGGACCTGCGTGCGCAGGCGTGCCTGGGCGGGCCTGTGCCTCCGGCAAGGCTGGTTGGGCGGTCAACGCGGGGCAGGCCCGAACAACGATCGGGAAATAGAACTTGGGAGCGCACGAGGGCGCCGAGGCAACGTTGGGGATGCCAGCAAACGCGGCAATCGGTCAGCTGAAGACGGCGTGGCTGGCGCCACCGCTGGCGGCGATAGCCTCGCCGGTGATGCACGCAGCCTTGGGCGACGCGAGGAACGCGACCAGGTAGGCAACTTCGCGGGACTCGACGATGCGGCGGATCGCGGCGCCGCCCGCCGTCCGCGCCTCCATCTCCTCGGCCGTGATCCCATGCCGCCGGCCGCGGTCGGCCAGCATCTGGTCGACCCAGGGGGTCCGGGCAGTCCCAGGATGCACCACGTTGACGGTAATGCCCGACGGCCCGAGTTCATCGGACAGCGTCTTGCTAAGATGGACCATGGCGATGTTGCGTATGCCGGTGCCGTAGCTGCCCGAACTGCGCGCCGACTGGCCGGCGACGTTGATGATGCGCCCCCATCCCTGGCGCGCCATGTGCGGCGCAACAGCGCGGGCGCAGCGCAGGCAGCCCATGAACTTCGTGTTCAGGTCCTCGTGCATCGCCTCGTCTGTCACGGCTTCCAGCGGGCCGGTGGCAACCCCCCCCGGCCTGCCGGCGTTGTTCACCAGGATATCGAGCCGGCCCAGGCCCTCGATGGTGATGTCAACCATGCGCTGGACCGCCTGAGCGTCGGCGACGTCGGCGACGACGGGCAGGACGCGGCGGCCCGTCTCCTGGGCCAGCTCCCGGGCGGCGGCCTCCAGCTCCTGGCGGGTGCGGGCGCAGACCGCCACGTCGGCGCCCTCCATGGCCAGCTCGCGGGCGATAGCCTTGCCGATCCCCTGGCTCCCTCCCGTGACCAGCGCGACTTTGCCTTTGAGCTCCAGGTCCATGGCTGCCTCCCGGCCCGGGTGTTGTGAGGAACCGCTCCCGTGCGCCGCTTCAAGGTAGCGGCAGCCGCGGCCCGCGGTCAAGGGAAGGGGCAGGGAATCGTTCGATGCGCCAAGGAGGGCAGCCTCGGGAACTGGCGGCCTGTGGCCAAGGGCGCTGTGTGGCCGGATACGGTTGGCATGCCCAAACCTGAGCCAGACCGCGCACGTCGTTCTGGGCTGTCGGCGGTGTGCATTCCAGCGTATACATGATGTCGTCGATACCGATGCCAGCGGTGGCGCAGATCTCCGCCACGTTCCTGTAGGCGTGCCGGGCCTGCTCCACCAGGTCGTACTTGTGCACGGCACTTGCCCCCGTCCGATGATCGATGGATGCCTGCCCGGAGATGTAGACCAGGTTGCCTTTTCTCAGCGCCGGCACTACGGTCGTGTCCCGGAAGGCCTCCTCCCATCCTGGAGGGATGATCGGCTCTCGGGGCGTATCCGTCACCGCGGTGGCCTCGACCTCCAGGCGCCCGTGGGAGGGAGAGCATCCCGTGGAAGATGACGCCACCTGGAAGCGGGATATGTGCCCTTGAAACGCCGCTCTCGCTCTTTTCGAGTATCCGCGTAGTGCACCCTCGCCTGGGGGTCGATGTAATTCATAGTGTGGATGACGTCCTGGAACGAGGCCCCGGCGGCGCTCAGTACCTTGTCCATCCGCTCATAGCAACGTGCTGCTTGCCCCACCGTATCGTCGGGCTCCGGCTCGATGAGCCCTGTGAGCCACAGCTTGTTCTCCACCCTCACCGCAGGCACGTATGTGAGCTGTTTGAACCGCTCGAACTCGGGTCCCGGTGGGATGATGGCTTCTTTGTTGCCCTTCGCGGCAATGGCGTTGACCTCGATCAAGGCGTCGGGTCGCAGCAAGCTGTGGACCAGTACGCCCGTCGAGGCCACGGGGCTCTTGCCCATGAACTGCTCCTGGACGGCGCCCGTGTGCCGGAACTTGGGCAGGCCGGCAGGCGCAATGTAATCCACGGTGCGCACGATGTTGTCGTAACTCAGGCCTGCTGCCTCCAGCACGACACCGATCTTTTCCCAGGCGACCTTAGCCTGCTCCACAATGTCGCCTTTGCAGCGGACGCGACCCTCCTCCGTGTCGTACACGCTGGCCGTCTGGCCGGAGACGTATACGAGGCCGTCCTTCTCCGTCCCCATGGAGAAGGTGTAACGACGGAGGTCCAGCCACGGGAACTTGTCAGGATCGACCTGGACGATGTTTCGACTCATGCCGCCTCCTCGATTGAAGACTACTCCGCGAGAACCCCCTGCAGTCTGACGGCCGTTCCCGAAAGGTGTCCACAGCGAACGCGCCGAGAGCGACGTATTCGACACCTCGGCAAGCCTCCCGTGGAATACCCATCGCCCCGTTCTGGATGAACGCGTATCCCTGACAGGTCCAAAGAGAAACTCTTCAACCGGCCCGAGGCCTGTGTCCGCCGGGAGCCGGGCACTGTCAGGTCTGGCAACGAGGTTGCCCGCCTCCATGAAGTTCTTGGTCCAGGTATAGAAGGACCCGGGCTTGATCCCTTCCCTTCGGCACAGATCCCTGACCTGCTGCCCTATTTCGATTGGGCGCTGAATGAGCAGTGCATTGAATACGACGAGTGCGAGACCCTCATGCCCTTCATCGATGCTGGCAAGCCAGTCTTCAATGCGGAGTACGAGCTTGAGACGGGAGAGTTTTGTGCGAGGGCCATCGCCCTCGGATTCAGGTCTATGGGAAAACACCGAGACCTGGACGCGTGGAGTGAGCCGTGTGACTAGCAGGGTGCTGGAACGTATCGCCAGCTTGCGCTCACCCCAGAGGGCTGGATGACAGCAACGCTGACAGCAACCTGGGCGGCTTACAGCAACCATGCGCGGACGGAGGCGGATGCAAGGCTGTGAATCGAACCTGTTAGCGGATGCGGGCGAACAATGGCGAACGAGCTGGACCAGATTTTAAGACCGCCGCGTTGCTAACCATTTGCTAACGCGTTCCGCGCGACCGCAGGCAACAAGAGGCCACGTCAGGCCATTCGGCCTCCTGTTGGAGACCACTAGAGGCAACGAGAGACCACGCGGGCATACTCAGTCGCTAAGACTTCGGATCCGAGGGTCGGGGTTCGGGCCCCTTCGGGCGGGCCTATTTTGGACCGTAGGCAGAACCATCTTTGAGATGTGGCTGGGGCTCTGTGAACCTACCGAGGCCCTTGACCTAAGTATTGTCGCGTGACAGGACGGAGGAACGCAAGAAGCGTCTCGGCCCCGCCTTGGTGGCTCCCCTCCGTCACCAACCGTGGATTTCATTGAAGGAGGTCACGGACGAATTCACTCGCTTCTATCCTTCGCCCACATCAACGATGACCGGCGAAAGGCCGACGTTTTGGCTGTCCCGCGCTTTCCGTAGTGTTTCTGCATCAGATCTAAAATTCCCCGCCAAGTCGAGAGTTTTTGCCATTTCGCTTACCTCAAGTATTTTATGCTCACGGGTCAGCACCCGACCCCCGTTCATCGAAAGCTTCGAGAGCAACCGGTACTCAATGGGCGTCAACTTGACCGGATGTCCGGCCAGTTCCACCCTGCACCAGGCGTAGTCAGCGGTCACGCCTCCCATCACATGGGCCTCCGAGGGCTCGGCCACCTCGGGCGCCGCCCGCCTCCGCAGGGCCGTCCTGATCCTGGCTGCCAGCTCCGTGGGCGAGAAGGGCTTGATCACGTAGTCGGCGGGCCCCATGTCGAAGGCCCTGGCGATCACTTCTTCCTGGGCCAAAGTGGATAGTAGGTAGTTCCATCTTCGAGATGTGGCTGGGCAGCCTGTGAGCCCGCCGAAGCACTCGGCTCAAGCATCATACCGGGCGTGCCCGTCAGCGAGCGAGCATCGTCTACGACCTTTTGCAGGACGGTAGCGAGATCAAGGCTCCCGATGATGCGGTGGCTGGCATGGCTCAGCCTCGAGAGGCGAGCCCCCAGCGTCTGGTCCTCCTTGTGAGCCTGTCGGGTTCCTTCATTGGCAAGTCCCGGCGGCAAGTCCCGGCTGCGGACGACAGCCACCATTAAGGGGTGACTGAGTACTAGGGTTGCTGCTTGATATCTGTACGACAGGACCGTGAAATACAATATGCCGTAGTCAGCTACGCACACTCTACGATCTACTGCAGGTCAACTATGTGTTAGGCGGAGCTATGAGCGCGCAGAGACGTTGTTCATTCCCCAAACAGCGACGTGCTGTACGCACACGGGCACTTTCACCCGGCATTAACACCCTTGGCACGGGTCGAGCCGGCCTTCAGGTCCGTCAGCTTGCTGTCGACGTCCTCCGCCTCCAATGTCAACCTCTCCCACTCATCCCAGAGGAACTGCACCTCCTCTTTGAGCACACGGTATTGCTCTCCTGAGGAGACAATCTGAGTGGGCTCGTCAAACAGGTCGGGGCTGGAGAACATGGCCTCCAACTCCGCAATGCGGGTCTCGTGGTCAACCAGGGAGACATTTATGTTCTCTATCTGCGTCGCGAGTCTGCGGGCCTCTTTTGTAAGCGCCCGGTGCTCCTCGGCGCTGGTCGGCTGACCGGAGCGGCTAACAGCCTGGCCTCGTTCTGCAGCATCTCCGGCCGTTCCATTGGCCCTTGCGGTGGCGCTCCTCTTATCGGTCTCAGTCTGCTTTCGGTAGAGATAACTGTCGTAGTCTCCGGGGAAAACCGTGGGCCGGCCCCCGTCTATCTCTACAATCTTGTTTGCAACCTGACGTATCAGAGTGCGGTCGTGGGTTATGAAGCAGATAGTGCCGTGATAATCGCCAAGGGCGTCTGCGAAAATTTCCCTGGAAGCGATGTCAAGGTGATTGGTCGGCTCATCCATGAGGAGCAGGTTGGTTGGCTGAAGGAGCAGCTTAGCCAGGGCCGCCCGGGCCTTTTCACCGCCGGACAGTACGGAAATAGGCTTGCGCACGTCGTCGCCGCTGAACAGGAAGCCGCCGAGGGTCGTGCGCAGGTTCTGCTCCGATTCCGTTGGCGAGGACTGCTGCAATTCCTCAATGAGTGTATTGTTCGGGTTGAGGAGTTCGAGTACGTGCTGGGCGTAATAGGTAGTGACGACGTTGTGCCCGGTCTTTCTTTCCCCCTCATCAACCGGAACGACGCCTGCAAGTATCTTCAACATGGTGGTCTTCCCGGCGCCGTTCGGTCCGACTAGTGCAACACGGTCGCCGCGCGAAAGCGTCAGGTCTATGCCTCGGTAGACCACGATATTGCCGTAGGACTTGCTTACATTGGTCAGTGTTATGACCTCGGAACCGCTACGCGGGGGCTCCGGGAAGGAGTAGCTGACCTTCTTGGTGGCCCTTGGCAACTTGGTGATCTGTATTTTCTTCAGTTGCTTCAAACGGCTTTGCACCTGGCTGGCCTTCGTTGCCTTGGAGCGAAACCGTTCCACAAAGCGCATTTGCTTATCTATCTCGCGCTGCTGCCTGATGGAGGCTGCCAGCTTGTTCTGAAGTGTGCTCTCGCGTGCAACGAGGTAATCGTGATAGTTACCCGTGTGAAGCGCCACCTCACCCGGTTCTATGGAAAGAACCTTGGTCGCGGTCTGATCCAAAAAAGCGCGATCGTGAGATGTGATGAGCACGCCGCCTTGAAAATTGGCCAGGTATTTCTCAAACCACAAGTTCGCATCAAGGTCCAGGTGGTTGGTTGGCTCGTCAAGGAGCAAGAGATTGGGCTTCTTGAACAGAATTCTGGCCAGGCCTGCGCGCATGGCCCAACCACCGCTGAACTCACGCATTGGCCGGAGAAAGTCACCCTGCTTAAAGCCAAGGCCTGAGAGGATCGCCTTCGCCTCGTGCTCGCGGTCGTCTCCACCAGCGGCCTCCAAAGCCATGTCAAGCTTGCTGAGGCGGTCCAGCAGATAGCCTTGGCGCACGGGGTCGGTCTCCGATGACAGCGTTTCCCGTGTGTCTGAAATCTCAACGACGAGGGCGTTCGCCTCGGAGCGGGCGGCCAACACCTCTTCGAGCAGAGGCTTGCCGGTAAACGACGCTGGTTCCTGCTTGAGATAGCCCATAGTAACGTTGCGCTGTTTGGAGATGCTCCCCGTTTCCGGGGCGGTCTCGCCTGCCAGGATATCCATGAGAGTGGTCTTGCCGGAGCCGTTTGGGCCTACCAGTGCAATACGGTCCCCGGCGGCTATGCTCAGTGTGAGCCCACTGAACAGGATCCTGGTTGAGTAAGCTTTGCTGATGTCGGATGCAAATAGCATATCGTCTTACCCAAACTATCATACCGTCCGCAGGATGTACGTGCAGAGACAGGGACGTGATTATTGAGATTGCCTGGAAATGGTGGGCCTAAGCAGACCGCATTGCGCTGGAATCGCTATTCACGGGATACAACGAGTTGACGGGCTGTGTGCCCGAAAGCCTCCGTCGTGTCGTGGAACAGGACAGCGACGTTGCCGGGCTGGGCTTGCCGTTCTGCTGAATCGACAGAAGACGGAATCGACAGCGCACCCGGGTCGTTTTCGTAGCAAATGCCCCAAACGTAAACGGCTCATGCGACGTCTAGGGGGTAGGGTTTATGGACGCAAGACGCTCCATCAGGGGTGGGTGCCACCAATGCCTCCGTTGATGTCCCTCACTCACGGTCCGAGGGCGCGTCATTCCGTCGTCGCTGCAGGCCGGGATCACTCTCGAAGCTGAAACGGAGTCCGACCGGCTGCTTGAGGGCGAGTCCGCTGTGGGCCAGGCGGGCGAGCGCATAGCGGCCCTCCGCTTGACCGCGGACGCCGCCACCGCTAACCCCGGGGCCGTTGATGGGATTCGCGCGGCGGACGCGGTCCTTATCGGTCCAGGGAGCCTCTACACCAGCATCCTGCCGAACCTCCTCATCGGGGTCTGGCGGAAGTCTCACCTAGCGCGCCACTCCCTCTATACTCACGCGCATGGCCCCGCGTGAAGAATCCCGGCTCATGCCCGAGGCCTGGCAAAAAGGGCCTCCCTTCGCTAGCCCCAAGCTGAGTAGTGATGAATAGCGAAGCGCCCATGGGGCGCCGCTACCTTCCGTGGATGCTCTCGCTGGCCGGCCTGTTCTCCTTGCGAGTAGGGGCCCAATTAGTCCAGGCGACGTACGAGATCCCGTCTCTCCCTCCGTTCGAGGCATGGCAGGGTTCTGGATTGTCCTACCCAGCGCTTCTGGCGTCGCAGGCGGGCATCCTAGTCGTAATGGCCGTTGTCCTTGTACGAGTCAAAGCGGACGCAATCGCTCCCCGTCCGTGGAAGCACCGGACGTGCTTCATGCTGGGGGGCGTCTACTTCACGGTCATGGCGTTCCGCCTCTTCGCCGGGCTGACGCTCCTCACTGAGCACTCGTGGTTCGCCGCGAGCCTCCCCGCCCTCTTCCACATCGTTCTTGCGACGTTCATCCTGACGCTGGGCCACTACCTCTATCGAAGAGGGACAGCGGAGGCAGCCTCCTCCATTAGACAGGGGGCTTCAGGGGCGCGGCGTGACTGAATCGAAGGCGAGGGCGAACCCTTCGAGCCTGGCGGCCGTCGGCTCGTACCCGGCAATCATCGCGCTGGGGGCCGCGCTCTACGCGGCATTTTCCGCAGTGGGATGGCCGACGACACTCGCCTCCTACGCCGCGGTGCTGATTGGCGCGGCCTTCATCACGCTGCACGAGCTCAAGCTGCCCTATCGCGCTGAGTGGCGGCCCCCCGCGGAGGACGTCCGCGCCGACGCGCTGTTCCTGGCTACGGTGCAGGTTGGCCTCCCGTACCTCTTGTCTCTTACCCTGGTCATCGCGCTGGCCGGAGCCCTGGAATCCAACGAGCTCACCGTTGACGGCTTCTGGCCTCATGACCTTCCTGTCGTGGCGCAAGCCGCACTGATGCTGTTGGGGGCCGATTTCCTGCGGTACTGGCTGCATCGAGCGTTCCACCGCTTCACGCTCATGTGGCGGCTGCACGCGGTGCATCACTCGCCGGCCCAGCTGTACTGGTTCAACGTGGGACGGTTCCACCCCCTCGAGAAAGCGATTCAGTACGCCGTCGACACGTTGCCCTTCGCGCTCTTGGCCGTCTCGCACGAGGTGCTCGCGGCGTATTTCGTCTTCTACGCGCTCAACGGGTTCTTCCAGCATTCGAACTGCCGGGTGAGGCTCGGCCCGCTGAACTACATCGTCAGCGGACCCGAGCTGCACCGGTGGCATCACTCGCGGATCGTGCAGGAGTCGGACAGAAACTTCGGGAACAACCTCATCGTGTGGGACATACTGTTCGGCACACGGTTCCTCCCGAAGAGCCGCGATGTCGGGCCCCTCGGTCTTCTCAACCCGGAATATCCAAGAGGATTCTTCGCACAGATGAGGACTCCATTCATACGAGGACTGGAGAATGGCTAGCAACGTCTTGGGCCCCATCGCACACGCTGCTGGCTATGCCCTGCTGCGAAAGGGCCTCAGCCTAACGCAATCCCGCCGGACACGGGCGTTCGTGGAAGGAGCGAAGCGCCCTCGCGACGCGCAGCTATCCCTATTGCGCCGCATCCTGACGGAGAACGTCGATACGGAGTTCGGCAAGCGCCACGGGTTCTCGGGGGTCGACGGCGCGGCGGCGTACCGCCAGGCGGTCCCCTTGCAGACGTACGAGGACCTTCGCCCCCTGATCGAGCAGCAGGAGCTGACGGGAGAGCAATGCCTCACCATGGAGCAGCCGGTGTATTACCACCGGACGAGTGGGACGGTGGGGGCGCCGAAGAACATACCGGTCACGGCGTCCGGCCTGAAACGGATGAAGCACGACCAGCAGATGGGGGCCTACGTTTGGTCCCGAGACTCAGCGATCCTCGAAGGAAAAGCGTTTGCAATCAGCGGCCAAGCCATCGAAGGCAGGATGGAGGGCGGCACGCCGTTCGGCTCCGCGTCGGGGCTGCTTTATAAGACCCAGTCGCGGTTCGTGCGGTCGAAGTACGTGCTGCCCGCTGAGCTTGCGGACATAGAGGACTACGAGGCGCGCTACCTTGCGATGGTGGTCCACGGGCTTGCGGAGCCCGGAGTGACCGGCATCGCCACCGCCAATCCCTCAACGTTCCTCCGCCTGCTGTCGGTCGCGGACCAGAACGCCGACGTCGTCCTTGGGGCCATCGCGTCGGGACGCCTGCCGGGCTCTGACTCGCTGCCCGCAGCCATGGGACGAGGGCTGAGGGCCCGTCCGCAGCGCGCCGCGTACCTAGCGGACCGCTTCGAAGCGACGGGGCGCTTCACCTACACTGACATCTGGCCGAACCTCAAGGGAGTGGTGACGTGGACGGGCGGCAGCTGCGGGACTGCTCTGCACGGCCTGTCGGGCCTGCTGCCGGCGGATATCCCCATCATCGAAGTGGGCTACCTAGCCAGCGAGTTCCGGGGAACCCTCAACATCGACGCCCGCAACAATGTGTGCCTGCCGACCCTCTTCCAGACCTACTTTGAGTTTGCCGAGTGGAGCACCTGGGAAGCGGGGAGCGCGGAGTTCCTCGGACTCCACGAGCTCGATCAGGGCGGCGAGTACTACGTGTTCGTAACCACGCTCGATGGGCTCTACCGGTACGACATGAACGACATCGTCCGTGTCAGCGGAAAAGTGCATGAAACGCCAACCCTCGACTTCGTACAGAAAGGGAAAGGGACCACGAACATCACGGGGGAGAAGCTGACCGAAGCGCAAGTGCTCGACGCAGCCCCCGCCGCTCTGTCGAGACGGGACGCGCGGCAGCAGTTCTTCATCGTCATCGCCGACGAAAACGCCGCCCGCTACACCCTGTTCGTCGAAGCCGACGGACGCGGGGACGGCGGCGCCATCGCCGACGAGGTCGACGCGCGGCTGTGCGAGTTGAACGTGGAGTACCAGGCCAAGCGGAAGAGCGGTCGGCTCAAGCCCTTGGACGTCCGTTGGCTCCGGCGCGGAACGGGCGAGCAGTATCGCGCCAGTTGCGTGGCGGACGGCCAGCGAGACGCTCAGTTCAAATACCTGCACTTGCAGTACTCCCGTGAGTGCAAGCTCGATTTCGCTGACCTGGCAGAGACGGGGTAAGAGATTTGCGTATACAACGGCTGGAGGTCACGAGCTTCCCCGTCCCCTTCCGGGCCGTCTTCCGCCACGCATCCGCCAGCCGCGCCAAGGCGGAGAACCTCATCGTCGCGGCCCATTCGGAGTCCCGCGAGGCGGGCTACGGCGAGGGGTGCCCCCGGCGCTACGTGACCGGGGAGACGGTGGAGAGCGGCGCCGCGTTCATTCGACAGCACGCAGACTCGATTGCCGACAGCGTGACCGACGTCCAGAGCTTGCGGGCGTGGGCCGAGGCTCACCGCGAAGTCATCGACCGGAACCCTGCAGCGTTCTGCGCACTCGAAATCGCAGTGCTCGATCTGCTAGGAAAGGCGGAGCTCAGCCCCATCGAGGAGGTCCTGGACCTGCCGCGGCTGACTGGCCGGTTCCCCTATTCCGCGGTGTTGGGGGACGCGCCGCACCTGGCCTATTGGTGGCAGCTCCGGCGCTACTGGAAACGGGGCTTTCGGGACTTCAAGGTGAAGGTGTCGGGCAACCTCACGCGCGACCGGCGGAAGATGCGCCTGTTCGAGAAGAAGACAGACCCGGAGCTGCGGGTGCGGTTCGACGCGAACAACCTGTGGGAGTCAGCGGACGAGTGCATCCGCCACATGAACGCGCTTCCCCACGAAGTCTACGCAATCGAGGAGCCGCTGCAGGAAGGAGACTTGGCCGGATTCGAGCGCGTGGGTGTGGAGTGCGGAACGAAAATCATCCTCGACGAGAGCCTGCTGCGCGCCGAACAGATGGATAGGCTGAACGACCCGGACCGGTGGATCGTGAACGTGCGAGTCTCGAAGATGGGCGGCCTCATGCGGTCGATAGAAGTGGCCCAGCGGGCTGCCGGGCTTGGGCTTGGCGTAATTGTTGGCGCACAGGTCGGAGAGACGAGCATCCTCACTCGCGCGGGCCTGACGGTGATGCATGCGGCGCGGCCGAATCTCGTGGCGTCCGAGGGCGCGTTCGGCACGCACTTGCTGAAGCGGGACCTCACGTCGGAGAGCCTGATGTTCGGCAATGACGGGGCTATCGTTGCCGAGCGGGAGGGCGTCGGCGCGGCGCCGGGGTTGGGACTGGAGGTACGCAGAAACGCATGGACGTAGCACCGCCCCGCCTCCTGCACGGCGGCCCCATCGCTCCGGGCGGTGATTAGCTCAGCCGGCTTGCCGGTGGCCCGCGCCCTTCTCAATCAGGCGCTGAACGCGGCCATCGTCGATACCCAACGCCTCGGCAATCTGAACGGCAGAAGGACCGTCAGCGAAAGGTGCGGAGGCGCACAACGTCAACGGTCGCTCGTTCATCGCGTCTCGCCTCTACCAAAAACGCACTTGAGACTAGCCTTCTTACTGACTTCCCCTAACTTTACCGGTTGTGAAGGGGCGTTCCGAAATCCACTGCTCGATGTCTCTCAAGCTCCAGCGCACGGCACGAGGGCCAACGCGGATGGGATGGGGAAAGTCACCAGTGTCTGCTAAGCGGTAGATAGAAGCGCGGCTCAGGCTGACCATCTGCTCAACCTCTCTCCGCCTAAGTAACCGGTTCATGTGGACTCTCCTGGCAGACTATCGTGTCGAAGTGCCTGCTCTGCCGTCGGCGCGCATGCGCTGGAACTCCGCTCACTTCGAGGACCTGGCCGGCATCCTGGCATCCCGCGACAAGGATCACTCCCTATCGAAAGCACGTTTTCGGACATGCTAGGGGGAGCGCCGGAAAAGCAATACCCCCCAGCTGGGGGGCGCTTCCCAAGCGACAAAACCCCTTTTAATTTCTCTATTAAGGCAGTTCCGTTACCACCGAGAATGCAACTCCTGCGCGAGGCTTCTCGCTAAGACAATGGCGCCAAGGCCCGTCCCTCTTGCCCCGAAGCCCGCTGACCATTGGTTTTGCGTCTTCCGGGTCTGACGATTGCTCCTCCCCCGGCCCTGGGCGTCGTCCATCCGCGTGACAGTCCCTCGCCAGGAACCGCTGCTCCAAACGTTAGGTGACGGGCCGGGAAAGCAATAGGCTGCCCATAGTGGGTAGGGCTGCCCAATCGACAAAGCCCCTATATATCTCTCTAATGGTCCGGGTCCACCGACGGCAGGGACCTCCGCGGAGCCCTTCCCGACGAGAGACTGTGGCTGCTCCCGCTGTGCGGCTTCTGCCGCTACGGTTTCGCCGAGCAGACCGTGCACTGGCCCAAAGGCGGCCACCACGCTAACCGCGGGCGTGGGCGGGACGCCCGGATCTTTGTTCACCTGCATGACGAAACCTCGTCTAGGCCGAAAGGTTGCCCGAAAGGCTAGGGGAAACGCCCGGAACGCAACAGCCTGACCAATTGGTCAGCGCTGGCCAGCCGACAAAGGCCTATTAATATCTCTTTAATGGCAATGGTGCGGGTCCACCGACGGCAACATGCGCAAGCCTGCCGCTAAGACATGGGGTTTCCTGGCCCTGCGGCTGGGGGTCAATGGGCATGAACCTTCGCACTTGGGCTATTGGCCCCAGTTCACCATCGTCGCGCTCCAC
Source organism: Dehalococcoidia bacterium (assembly GCA_965219875.1). Lineage (GTDB taxonomy): Bacteria > Chloroflexota > Dehalococcoidia > SHYB01 > SHYB01 > DAOUKH01. The sequence continues at coordinate 247,256 of CBDCOW010000005.1, forward strand.
CGCGCCGTACACCTGGCTCGCACCAATCCTAACGCAAGGGTGCTGCTGACGACATTCTCGGAGACCCTTGCCAACGCCCTTCGCGACCGGCTGCGCATTCTCATCAGTTCGGAGCCCCGGATCGGAGAGCGGGTGGAGGTCTACTCCATCGACGCACTAGGTGAACGATTGCATCGCTTGAACATCGGTGCTCCATCCTTCGCCTCGGAAGCACAGATTGTTGCGTTGACCGAGGAAGCGGCTCGCACGGTCCAGGAGAGCAGGTTCTCGCCCAGCTTCATGCTGACCGAGTGGAACCAGGTTGTCGATGCATGGCAACTGGACACCTGGGAAGGCTATCGTGATGTCCCCCGCCTCGGTCGCAGGCGGCGCCTGCGACCGACAGCCACCGCCAAGCGCTCTGGTCGATCTTCGAGCAGGTGCGCTCAGGTCTTCGAGACCGAAACCTCATCACCCGCGCAGAGATGTTTAGTCAGCTCTCGTCCAGGTTCGGTACGACGCAGAGGGCCCCGTTCGAATTCAACGTCGTGGACGAGGCGTAGGACATCGGCGTCGCCCAGCTTCGCTTTCTCGCAGCTCTGGGAACTGAGCGGCCCGATGGTCTGTTCTTCGCCGGGGATCTAGGGCAGCGCATCTTCCAGCAACCATTCTCGTGGCAAGCGCTCGGTGTGGAGATTTGGGGACGCTCACGGACGTTGAAGATCAACTACCGGACCTCGCACCAAATCAGAATGCGATTCGATCGCCTACTGGGGGCTGAGCTATCCGATCCCGATGGGAACACTGAAGAACGTTCAGGCACGATATCGGTATTTAACGGTCCCGAGCCGTCGATAGCTGTTTCCGACTCCGCGGACAGCGAGTCCAGGGTTGTCGCCGCCTGGTTGACCGATTTGGTGGGAAGGGGCGTGGAGCCGCAGGAGATTAGCGTCTTCGTTAGGTCTACCGACCAAGTCAGTCGAGCCATTGGAGCTATCGAGGCTGCCGGGCTGCAGTTCACCGTCTTGGACAATCAGGTCCAAACCACCGAAGGGAACGCTTCGGTAAGCACCATGCACTTGGCGAAGGGTTTGGAGTTCCGGGCCGTGGTTGTGATGGCCTGCGACGACGAGGTCATACCGCTTCAGGAAAGGATCGAGTCCGTCACTGATGATTCCGACTTGGAGGATGTCTACAACACCGAGCGGCATCTCCTCTATGTCGCCTGCACCCGCGCGCGACTACCTCCTCGTAACCGGCGTAGAGCCAGCGTCCGAGTTCCTGGACGACCTTCGCGTCTAGGTGAGAGGAAGCCCATGACCGCCGCAAAACCGATCCACCCGGGAGAGCATCTGGCTGAGACGTTGCAAGAACTGGGTATCACCCAATACCGTCTGGCGAAGACGATCGGCGTGCCCCAAATACGCATCCACGATATCGTCCACTGCCGCAGATCCATCACGGCGGACACCGCGCTTCGGATTGGGCAGGCCCTGGGCATGACTCCTGACTATTGGCTGAACCTCCAGCGGATGTACGATCTGGACGTCGCCCGTACCAAGACCGACGTCAGCGCCATCGAACCCGCTTGTTGAGGCGTCTGCCTAGAGCAATGAGGTTCCCCACCTGGCTAGGTTGACTAAGGAGAACAACCTGGGGACAGATCCGCAGCCCCTGACGGCGGCGGCGGTCTACCCTCGGGTATCCGGCGACCCCTGAACCTGTATCTGTTGGTCGCGGCCCAGGCCAGAGAACTCCGCGACTACGCCAAGGCCAATGGCTACAGCTTCACCCGCGAGCCCGAACACGCCCTGCGGTGGTAGAACACCACCGGCCTGGGTTTGCACGGAGCATCTGAGCAGGCGTTGTACGCGGGAGCGTTACGGCCCCAAATCCGCGAGCGTCCGCCCTTCTCCCCCTCTTTTCCTACCTGGCTAAGGCAAAGAAGAGGCCCCTCCGAGGTGGAGGGGCCTCTATGGCCATCCTAAGCTGGCTTCCTAGGGGTAGCTCGCCCCTCGTTCCACAACGATCGGCCAGGAGCTTGGAGACGGCCTATCGCCGACCCAGACTTCGTCGAGGTCGTAGAAGATGTCGCCGCCCAGAACGTCAGGCCCGGGAGTCCAACCCCTGACCTCCGGCATCATCACCATGATCGACCAGGTGTTGCCCCAGACCACTCGGACTTGGTCTTCGATGGCGAGGCGCTGGATGTCATGGATGAGCTGCCGCCGTTTGGCGGGATCGGCCGTGGCGTCTTGCTCGTCGAGCAAAGCGTCCATCTTCGGGTTGCTGTAGCCGCTAAGCTGACGGCCTCCTTCCGAGTGGAACCACGCCCTCAGCAACGGCCCCGGATCCGGGAAGTCGGCGGCCAGCGCGGCGTAGAAGAACAGGAAGTCCCCCTCCGAAAGCCGCTGCGACCGCTCAGCGCGCGGCACCGGACCGGGCTCGACTTCGGCCAGGCCATCCAGATGCTTATTGACCTGGTCCGCGATCAGCACCGGGCATTCCCGACCGCACGTCGACGATTCGGACGCAAACGCTTTGAACTTGAGGAGGTTGTCCGGCCCATAGCCCGCGTCCTCAAGGAGCTGCCGCGCCCTGGCGATGTCCGCCGTCTTGTCGTCGCGGAAGCCCGGGAGCTCCATCACCTCACTCTCGGGAAGGACGAAGTCTCCGTAGATCGTCGGCAGGAAGGAGGTCCAGCTCCAGGGCGCCTCGCCCTGGACCGCGTCGAGACTCGAGCGGCGCTCGAGGACTAGGTTGATGGCTTCGCGGGCGCGAACATCGTCGAACGGCGGCTTCGTGTGGTTGAAGTGCGCCTCCCATACGACGGTCTTGTCGTATGGCCAGAGAACGACGCGGGCGTTCGAGGCTTTCAGCGAAAGTATCTCGGCGTTGCCCGCCTTCTGGAACATCGCCGCCTGCCCCGAGGCGATGGCGGCGATGATGGTCGCCGTGTCGCCGAACCACGTCCATTCCACGGCGTCCAGGTACGGGAGCGATTGCCCGTCGGATCCCTTCTTCCAGAAGTTCGGGTTCGGAGTCCAGGAAGCGCTGATGCCGTCCTGGAAGGATTCTAGGATGAATGGGCCGGTGCCTACCGTGCAGCCCTCTGCCGGATCGAGACCGCCGCCGCATTGGTCGACGAGCTCTTTCGGGACCATCGGACTGAACACGGTCGCAAGGCCCCCGATGAACGCGATTGAGGGCTTCTTGAGCGTCACACGCACGGTATGGGAGTCCACCGCCTCGAGCGCTTCGACGTTCGAGAGCGTGCCTGCCCGGTAGAAGCGTTTCTCTTCAATCGGGAAATCGCCCCGGATCCTTTGCAGGTTGTAGATGACGTCGTCGGCAGTAAACTCCCTGCCGTTTACGGGAGCGAGGTCCTGCCACTGGACCCCTCGCCGCACGTTCAACGTGAAGACGGCGCCGTCCGAGGACCAGCCTTCCAGCAGTCCGGGCAGGAGCTGGAAGTTCTGGTCGTCCACCTCAACCAAAAGGTCGCTGGCTTGGAGCCAGACTTCTTTTCCAGACGATGCGGTGGTATGAGGATCGGTGGACTTCAGTTGCTGTGGGATCGGCAAGTTGAGCGACCCACCCGACCTTGGCCCCGTCGGCGGTTCAGTGGGAGGCGGCGCCGTCGGCTCGGGCGTTGCGGTCGGCGGTGCGCTCGTGGCCGGCGGGCTCGTGGCCGGCGGGCTCGTAGGTTCGGGGGTCGGCGGCGTCGCTGTCGGCGTCGGGTCGGCTCCGCCGCAGGCGCCCACGATGAGGGCCACGGCAACGCAGAGTGCGGCGATGGCCTGAATTCGATGTTTCTTCATGATTGAACTCCCCTTTCCCCTCGTATCTGTCACTTCCTCGCCGAATCCAATCCTGAATTCTAGTAAAACCGGAATGGTAGCCAAGGGCTTGAAGGGTGTCAAGCTTCAGAAGACGCGATGTCGGTGTGCAATGATTCCGTCAGTAGGTAACTGTTCAATGAAAATGTCAGTCTATGAAAGGACTGACGTTGACGAGGAGAGAAGAGTCGAGGCTCCAGGTGTTGAACGGCGTGCTGGAGCGGAAGGCGTCGGTGGCTGAGGCGGCCGGGCTGATGGGGGTGAGCGAGCGCCATGGGTGGCGGCTCTTGGCGGCGTACCGAAGGGAGGGCGCTGCGTCCGTGGCTCACGGGAACCGAGGCAGGAAGCCGACGACCGCCACGTCCCCGGAGATGCGGGAGAAGGTGCTGGCGCTGGCCCGAGGCCCCTATGCGGGCTTCAACCACACGCATCTCACCGAGCTGCTGGCGGAGCGGGAGGGCGTCCGCCTCTCCCGCTCCACCGTCCGGCGGGTCCTGCTGGCCGGGGGCGTCGGCAGTCCTCGCCGCCGCCGGTCGGCCAAGCGCTACCGTCGAAGGGAGCGCTACCCCCAGGAGGGGATGCTGCTGCAGATCGACGGGAGCCGGCACGACTGGCTGGAGGGCCGCGGCCCCTACCTGACGCTCATCGGCGCCGTAGACGACGCCACCGGGACGGTCCCCTTCGCCCTGTTCCGGGAGCAAGAGGACGCCCACGGCTACCTGATCATGCTCAAGGAGATCATCGACCGGCACGGCGTCCCGCTGGCCCTCTACAGCGACCGGCATGCTATCTTCCAGCGCGCTCCCAAGGACCCCGAGAGCCTGGAGGAGCAGCGCCGCGGCCGGCGCGACCCGACCCAGTTCGCCAGGGCGCTTGAGGAACTGGGCATTGAGCTCATCCTGGCCCACACGCCGCAGGCGAAGGGGCGCGTCGAGCGCGCCTGGGAGACCTTCCAGGACCGCCTGGTCTCCGAGCTGCGCCTCGCCGGCGTCACCGCCATCGAGGAGGCCAACGCCCTGCTCTGGGACTTCCTGCCGCGCTACGATCGGCGCTTCGGCGTGGCGCCGGCTCAGCCGGGACCAGCCTATCGCCGGCCGGCGCCGGGCCTCGACCTCGATGCGGTCTTGTGCTTCAAGTATCTTCGCACCGTGGCCAACGACGACACCGTCCGGTTCAACGGCGCCGCTCTCCAGCTCCTGCCGGACGGCCACCGCGCCGGCTACGCTCGCGCCACGGTCGAAGTCCAGGAGCGGCTGGACGGCCGCATCGTCGTCGTCCATCAGGGCAGGACCGTGGCCGTCGCCCCGGCCCCCGACGCGCCCGTCGTGCTGCGCGCTCGCAAGGGCCGCCGCTCCAACGGCCGCCTCCCAGCCGGCAAGCCCGGCCCCCCATCCCATGGCCTTCACTACCCACAGACCAAAACCAAGGCCCGCACCCCAACCAAGCCATCGCCCAACCACCCTTGGAGGAGCCCCCTACTGACATAGTCATTGAACATTTACCCTGACATTTTCATTGGACACCGACAGCTTCAGAAGACGCGTCCACGGCTACCCTCTCCTAAGCCTAGGGTCGAGAATATCTCGCATCGCGTCGCCGAGCATGTTCACGCTGAAGATGACCAGCGTCAGCGCGACGCCCGGCGCCACCGCCGTCCACGGGGCCGTGATCATGAAGGCGATGCCGTCCCGGCTCAGCATCTGGCCCCACGTGGGCGTCGGCGGGGGGATGCCAAAGCCCAGGAAGCTCAGGGAGGCTTCGGAAAAGATCGCGACCCCGAGTGTCAGGGTCGCCACGATCATGACGGGCGCGGTGACGTTGGGGAGAATGTGGAACGCGAGAATGCGCGTGGGCGACGCGCCGACAGCCCTCGCGGCTTCAATGTACTGGTTCTCGCGAACGCTCACGACCCCGCTTCTGATGATTCTCGCGTTGGCGAACGTGACACGTATCGCCAACGCGTAGATCAGGTTGGCGATACTCGGACTCAATGCGGACATGATCGCGAGAAGGAGGATCAAACCGGGGATTGAGAGGAAGGCGTCGACGAATCGTTGAATGATGAGGTCGAAGACGCCCCCGAAGTAACCGCTCACAAGACCGAGGAGGGTGGCGCCCAATGTGCCCAGCGCGGCGACACCGAGGCCGATGTAGATGGAGACGCGCGCGCCGTAAACGATGCGGCTGAACATATCTCGCCCAAACTGGTCCGTCCCGAGCCAGTAGGTTGAATTTGGGCCTTGAAGCGCGTCGGAGAGATGGTGCTCCGCCGGATCGAACGGGGCGATGAAATCGGCGAACACGGCGGCCATCAGCGTGAGAAAGAGCATCAAGGCGCCGAAGGCCCCCAGAGGCTTCAGCGCCACCAACCGCCGCCCCTCGCGTGCGGCTCGCCCCAGCCGGCGGAGCCGGCCCCCTAGCAATCCCTGACCAAGCTCTTGCGGTCCAGGTGCCATTAGGTGCGTCGCGATGCCGGCCTTAGGAGTATCTGATCCTTGGATCGAGCCATGCGTAGCTCAAGTCAATCACCAGGTTGATCATCACAATCGCGAAAGCCATCAACAACACGATGCCCTGGACGATGGGATAGTCCCGAAAATCTATGGATTCCAGGAGCAGCCGGCCCATCCCCGGCAGGCCGAAGATCGACTCGATAACGACAGCCCCGCCCACCAAAAACGCCACCTCTTGCCCCAATACCGTGACCACGGGAATCAGTGCGTTCTTTGTCCCATGACGGATTACGACGGCCCTCTCTCGTAAGCCCTTGGACCACGCCGTTCGAATATAGTCCTGCCGCAGCACTTCCAACATCATGGCCCTCGTCATACGCATGACGCTCGCGGAGAAGAACACCCCCAGGATGAACGCCGGGAGCACGAACTGCAGAATGTGTCGGCCGAAATGCTCCGTGGCGTAGGTGTACACCACTGGAGGCGTCCAGCCGAACCAGAGGCCGGGGAGCAGCACCACCATCACTCCGAGCCAGAAGTTGGGGACCGCCAGCCCCAGGATCGCCATGGTCCTCAGGAAATAGTCCAGCACCGTGTCCTGCCGGACCGCTGAGATGATCCCGATAGGGATCGCGATGATGATAGAAAAAAAGATCGTAAGGAGGGCGAGCTCCACCGTGACGAGAATCCGCGGCTTGATGTGGCTCATCACGGAGCTCCCGTCGAACAAGGAGTTACTCAGGTCTCCTTGAAGGATGCCCCCAAGGAACGTGAAGTATTGTTGAAAGAATGGCCGGTCGAGACCGAGCTCGTGCCGTATCTGCTCCTTGCTTCCGCCCGCGACGCTGCGGTCGACGACGTCGCTGAGCACGGCGTCGAGCGCGTCGCCGGGAAGCAGGCGCACGATCGTGAAGATGATCAGCGACACGATCAGGAGCGTCGGGATGGCGAGGAGCAGGCGCTTGACAATATATTTTTGCATAGCGGCCGGGCGTTCTCCGCGCCCTCAATCCGTTGAGAACCCTGTCGTGACGGGTTTCGAATACTAGGCCTGCCCTCTAAACGCTGTCAACGAAACCCACCCGAGGGCCGCCGTGCTCGCCGCGAGGGCTCAAACGTTGAGTTCGTTCTCTACGGAGGCTAGGCTGCGGTCAACTGCGCGAATCAGGAAATCGACCTCCGAGCGGGAGATCGAGAGCGGCGGCATGATACGGACGGTATTGCCCCCGCGCAGAAGCACGCCGTTGGCTTTGAAGTGTCCGGTAAGCCGGTCTCCCATTTCAGCCTCGGCCGGGAAGTACGCTTTCGTGCTTTCGTCCCGCACGAGCTCGAGGCTGCACATCAGGCCTTTACCCGCGGCTTCGCCGACGATGGGGTGCTTCTGCTCCAGCTCCTTCAAACCGTCTAGGAGATACGTCCCCATCGCCGCCGCGTTGTCGACGAGCCGCTCGCGCTCGATGATCGCGATGTTCTCCAAAGCAGCAGCCGCGGCGACCGGATGACCTCCGAAGCTGATCATGTGAACGAACTTCACGTCTTCACTGCCGATGAACAGGTCGGAGACCTCCTTCTTGGCGACCGCGGCCCCCATCGGCACATACCCCGACGTCAGCCCCTTCGCGAGCGTCATGATGTCCGGGGCCACGTCCCAGTGGTCGCCGCCGAACATCTTGCCGGTCCTACCGAACCCGCACATGACTTCGTCCACGATGAGCAAGACGCCGTACCGGTCGCAAATCTCCCGCACCATGGGCCAATATTCGTCTCCGGGGACGACGACCCCAACCGAGGTTGCCATGGGTTCAGCGACGGCGGCGGCTACGGTCTCCGGCCCGTGGAAGACGATCAAGTCTTCGATCGCTTGCGCGCACCTCGTCGCGCACTCGGACTGGCTCGTGCTGTCAAACTCGCAGCGGTAGAGATGCGGCTGCGGGGCGTAAAGGAATCCGGGCGCGAACGGCTCGTAATCGGTGCGCCGCATCCGTGGCGCGCCCCCCAACGCCATGACCCCGGCGGTCGCGCCGTGGTAAGAGCCCCGACGGGATATGATCTTGTACCGCCCCGCCTCTCCGCGCCGTTTGTGGTAGGCCCGAGCGAGCTTCAAGGCCGTCTCCACCGCTTCAGACCCGCCTGATACGAAATAGGAACGGGAGAGGCTCCCCGGCGTCATCGACGCCAGCTTCTCGGCCAGCTTGACGGTGGGCACCGCTACCGCTCCCGACGGCATGTACGAGAGCTTGCGCATCTGATCGTACGCCGCCTCCGCGATCTCGGCCCGCCCATATCCGACGTTCTTAAGCCCCAACCCGGACATTGGGTCCATGAACCTGCGCCCTTCGGTGTCGGTGACCCAGACGCCTTCGCCCTCGACGAAGACCTGCGGCTCTCCCTTCTCCGCCATCTCGGCGGGCTCGCGCATGTAGACCCAGAGATGGTCGAGCGCGGCGCGCTGGAGAGCACGGCCCTCGCCTTCGTTGGGAGTGTTCACGGCGACGGCTCCGATGCGGCGAGGGCCTCTTCGCCTTTGACGACGACCCCGCCTTTCATTACGAACCGGACGTCTCGCAACGCCTTTATGTCCCCCAGCGGGTCGCCGGGCGCGGCGATGAGATCGGCGAGCCGCCCCGGCGCGATGGCGCCCGTGGCCGTGGGCGTTCCCATGACGTGGGCCGCCACGCTCGTCGAAGCGGCGATGACTTCGGCGTTAGAGAGACCGGACTCGGAGAGCAGCACCAGCTCCTCAACGCTCTCCTCGGGCGTGACCACCGGCGCGCCGATGCTGTCGGTCCCCGTGCCGATAGCGGACCCGGCCCGCCTCGCCAGACGCACGCTGGACATCTGCTCGTCGAGGGTCCGTTTGGCCCGCTCTTGGCGGTCGGGGAGAATACCCCGCTCATGACCGAAATGGGCCTGGAAGTAGCTCAAGGTCAGGGTTGGGACCAGCACGGTGCCGCGTTCGGCCATGAGGGCATAGGTGCGCTCGTCGCCGCCGTACCCATGCTCGACCGTATCAACGCCGGCGGCGACGGCGCGGCGGATCGCCTCGTTCCCCATCGCGTGCGCCGCGACCTGACAACCCATTCGGTGACCCTCGTCCACGAGCGCGGCGATCTCCTCCTCGGTGAACATGGGATCGGTACCCCAACCCGGGCCGGATACGCCAATCTTCACGACGTTGGCGCCGTCTCGGATGTTCTCCCTGACCCCTCTGAGACATCCATCGACGCCATCCACCGTCCTTGACGGCACGAGGACCCACGGCGACTCAGCCCACGTTCCCGCGGTCTGGGTGATCCAGGCGAAGGCTGTCAGCATGCGTGGGCCCAGGACTAGGCCTTCGTCGATCGCCTCACGCAAGGCGGGCGACGTGAGTCCGCCCAAGCAGCGCACATTGGTGAAGCCGGCCCACAGCAAGCGGCCGGCGTCCGCCGAAGCGCGTATCGCCCGGTAGCCTTCGGTCGATACCCGGAACGGCCTTCGTACATCCGGCCGTTCTCCGAACATGTGCAAGTGGAGGTCGCTCAAGCCGGGCAGGAGTGTCATCGATTTAAGGTCATAGGCGGCATCGCCGGGGCGAGGCGACGCCTCGTCCCAAGATTGCACGGCGACGATGCGGTCCCCTTCCACCACGACGGCCATGCGCTCTTCGACCGACCCGTTCAGGCTGTCGAACAGGCGTCCGGCTCGAAGAATCTGGCGCATGGTGCGGCGTCTCCCTCTGACCTACGCGGGCGCGAACTTGAACAGCGTCACATCGCCGGTAACGTCCTCGAACACCACTCGCACCGGCATCCCAAAGGCGACCTCCTCCGGCTTGCGCCCGACGACGTTGCTGAGGATGCGGACCGTCGGAGACTCCTCCAGCTCGATGATCGCCACCACGTAAGGCACGTCGTCCCGAAACTCCGGCAAGAAGGCCCTGCGGAAGATCACGTAACTATAGACCTTGCCGCGCCCGCTGACCTCGACCCACTCGTGCTCGGTGGAATGACACCGAGGGCACCCGGGACGCGGCGGCCACCGGAAGGCCCCGCACGCCAGGCACTTGGGGACCAGCAGCCGATGCGCTCGGCAACCCTCCCAGAAGGCTTGGGTGTCCGGGTCGGGCGTTGGTAGCGGTTTCGTGTAGGTAGTCACGGGCTATCTTCTCAGGATCATGGCGCTTGCGTAGCCCATCGGCAAGCTCGCCGCGCTCAGGGCGATCTCAGCGCCCGGTACCTGTCGGCTCCCGGAGTCCCCGCCGTCGTCGTCGGCGGTTCCCCGCAATTGCCGCACGAGTTCGACGACGTTGTTCATACCGTTCGCGTAGGCCTCCGCTAGGAGCCCGCCGTTCAAGTTCAGCGGCAAGTCTCCCTCCAGCCCGGTACGTCCTTCTTCGACGAACGCTCCGCCTTCCCCCTTGCCGCAGAAATCGAGATTCTCCAGCTCGTTGATGACCGTGAAGCTGAAGCAGTCGTAGATCGCCGCCACGTCGATGTCTCGACGGGTCAGCCCCGCCATGTCGAAGACCCGGTCGCCGGCTTCCCGTCCGGGCCAATCGAGAGGATCCTCTTGGGCCCACAGCCACCGCGCCAAGGACGCGCACGCTCGGCCGACCACGCCGCTGACGTAGACGGGGCGTTGCCGCAACGTCTTCGCTCGCTCCGCGGAGGTCACGATCAGCGCGCAGGCGCCGTCGGTCTCGAGGCAGCAGTCCATCACGTTGAACGGATCGACCACCGGCCTTGCGGCAAAGTAGCCCTCCAGCGTCAGGGGGCCGCGCAGCACCGCCTTCGGATTGAGGCCGGCGTTCCGGCGCGCGTTGACTGCCACCGCGCCGAGCTGCGCCTTCGTCGTGCCGTACCGGTGCATGTGCGCGTGGGCGAAGAGAGCGTAGGTGGCGGGAGCGCTGCTGTGCCCAAAGGGCAGCCAGAATTGCGCTTCCCCGCTCCCCTTGCGCGCCGATGTGAAGCCGCCGCCGGTTCCGCCGATGCGCATGCCGGACCGGGCGTTCAGCGCGCGGTAGATGCCCACCACGTTCGCGAGACCGGCGTCGATCACCGCCGCCGCCGTCCCGATCAGGGCCTCGGCCGCGTTGCCCCCGCCGGGCGTGTCCATGTAGTAGCTGAGCTTGGCCCCTAGATCGGTCGCCACGAAATACGGCTGGACCGAATCGTTCTCGTGGTAGCACATGAGCCCGTCGATCTCGTTGGGCGCTAGGCCGGCATCGTCCGCCGCCCGCTGGACGGCCTCCACGGCGAGGGCGTGCGTGGTCCTTCCCGAGTTGCGGGAGTAGGCGGTCTCGCCGACCCCCACAATGCAAAACCGCTCGTCGAGAAAGGCCATAACGCAGCCCCTGCGCGTGGTCTAGATGACCCCGCCGCTTTCTAGAGAAGCTATCGTGGCGGCGTCTAGCTCGAGATCGCCGCCATAGATTTCCCGGTTGTGCTCGCCCAAGCGGGGCGCCCTGCCCTGAACACCGCCGGGACTCTCGCTGAACCGGTAGGGAACGCCGGGATGGACGATCTCCTTTTCCAAGCCTGGATATTTGACGGAGGCAAAGAACCGCCTGTCTCGAAGGTGCGGGTCCTCGAGCGTTTCGTCGGGGGCCCTGACCACACTCCACGGCAGACCTCGTTGCTGCCCGCCGTGATATACCTCTTCGCTGTCCAGCCTCTCGACGAACCGAACGATAGTCTCGATGATGTGCCGCCCCTCCGGCGTCTTATCCGCATCGCGCCAGGATCCGGCACGGAGCCGTCCCGACACGAAGTCGGAGTATTTAGGGCTCGTGAGGTCTCCGGCCATCCCATGCTCGTCCATCCAGGAGAGCAGCTTTCGCCAGCTAGACCCGTCTCGGGGCAGCACGCCCAACAGGTTCACGTGCTTCCCATCGCGGCACTTGAATTGCCAGGGCTGGGTCGGCTCCGGCGTTGCATGCCGCCCCGTCTGCCGGCGGACATTCTTGCCAACGTAGAAATACGTCGGCATGGCCCACTCGGTCGAACAGTTCACCGCCTCATGGATGGAGATGTCCAGGAACACCCCCTTGCCGGTGAGGCGCCGGCTGCACAAGGCGGCAAGGACTGCCAGAACCGCGTGTTGCGCCCCCAGATGCGAGGCGGGTTCGCTGCTGGGAGCGACCGGCGGCCCACCGGAGTCGTCGTCGTAGCCGCACAGATAGGCGATGCCTCCCAGCGCCGACTGCACCAACTCCGTCGCCTCGTACCGCTTGTAGGGCCCCGTCTGCCCGAACGGCGTGATTGAAGCGAAGATCAGGCCCGGGTTTGTTGCGGCGAGGTCTGCGTACCCAACCCTAAGCCCGTCGAGATAGCCGGGATCGTACGATTCGATGAGTACGTCAGCCTCCGGCGCGATGCGCTCTCGCAACAGGCTGGCCACGCGAGGCTGACGCACGTCGAGCGTCACGCTCCGCTTTCCGGCGTTGCAATGCCAGAAGTACAGGCTGCCTTCAACATCGGGAGTATCGCCAACGAAAGGGCCAAGACTCCTGCCAGCCGACCCCTCGGGCGGCTCGACGAGGATCACGTCGGCGCCGAGGTCCGACAAGACCTTGCCGCTGAACTGGGTGCGCGCGTCGGTCAGGTCCAGGACCTTGAGCCCGTGCAAAGGCCCACGCGCCGCGCCGCCGGGTTCCTTCACGCCACAGCCCCTTCAGCCTCCAGGGACCGAAATTCCTCGCCAGAAAGTCCGAGGATCTCGCCCAGCACGTGGTCGTTGTCTTCGTTGATGCGCGGCGGCGGACGCACCGCTCCGCCGGCCCGCCTGCCCGAAACGAGGAACGGCAGCCCGTCCGTGCGGCACGCGCCCAAGTCGGGGTGCTGGAAGGTCGCGAAAAGGCCGCGCTCGGCGAGCTGCGGGTCTCGCTCCGCCCGGTCCTCGGGGCTCTGCACCGCCCCCGCAGCCACTCCTTCGGCTTGCAGCTTCGCCATGAGGTCGAACTTGGCGTAGCGCCGCGTCCCTGCCGCCAAGTTGTCGTCCACCTCCTCGCGATGGGCGAGGCGTCCCGCCACCTCCTGAAATCGCGGGTCCTCCATCCAAGCCGGATGGCCGAGCGCGGCGGCAAGACTTCGCCAGGCGGCGGCGTCCCGGACGGTGATGGCGCACCACGCATCTTCACCCCGGCAGGGATAGATCCCTTCCGGGCAGGCCGGGCGGTGCGCGCTCCGGTTCCCAGGGGGACTGCCCGTCCTCCGGTAAGCGCGGCCGTTGACGCACCGGTCGAGGATCGCGGGTCCGGTGAGGGCGGCCCCGGTTTCGATCTGCGATACGTCAACGTGCTGGCCGCGTCCTGTCGCCTGCCGGTGCTCCAACGCAGCCAGCGCGGCGATAGCGCCGTTGTATCCGGCCATGTGGTCGAGGTAGGAAAACCCGAAGCCCGCCGGCTCCCTTCCGGGAAGCCCGCTCATGAAGGTCTGGCCGGTCAGGGCTTGGGCCGTGGGGCCGAACGTGATGTAGTCGCGATGGCGGCCTTGATGACCGAAGCCGGTGATACTGACGTAGATCAGCGCTGGGTTCAGCTTCCTGGCGTCCTTGTATGCGAGGCCCCAGGCCTCAGTCACGCGGGGATGAAAGTTCTCGACCAGGATGTCGGACACGGACACCAGTCGCTTCAAAAGGCCTAGCGCTTCCGGGTGCCAGAGGTTGAGAGAAACGCTCCGCTTGTTCCGATTGATGTTAATCCAAAGCGGGCTGCGGTCCAGGCTTGCCGGTTCGCCGCCCGGTATCGGGTTGCTCGACCGTGTTGGATCGTAAGAGTGGAAACTCTCGACTCGGATGGTCTCGGCGCCGAGATCGGCTAGAATGCGGGAGGCATGTGACCCCGCCACGTGTCGACCGAAATCGACCACGCGGATGGTGGACAGGGGGAGGAACGGAGAGGGACCTTGCACCGCTTGCGCCCCCAAGTCGCGGTTTCTGGCCAAGGTCGGCGGCCGGGACACCGAAGACTTCCGGGCAATGGTGTCCCCCACAGAAATCCTTGTCAACCGCCGGTGCCGGAGGAGCGCCATGACCGCCCCGAGTGGCAGCGAGCTTCGGTTCGATGGGCAAAGCCTCAACGACTTCGCCGCGCGGGTATTCCGCGCCCTCGGCATGCCGGAAGAAGATGCGAACATCACCGCCGACGTGCTGGCAAACGCCAACCTCCGCGGGGTCGATACCCACGGCCTCGATATGCTGCCGATCTACGTCGACCGCTTGCGGCAAGGAGTCATCAACCCATGTCCCGCTGTGCGGACGGTCCGGCAGGGGCCGTCCATGGCCGTTCTCGACGCGGACCGCGCCGCGGGCCAGGTGGCGAGCGTCCGGGCTATGCGGCTCGCTATGGACAAGGCAAGAGATGCCGGCGTCGGCTGGGTCAATGTAGTCAACAGCAATCACCAGGGAGCCCTCGCGTACTACGCGCTGATGGCGGTTGAACAGGACATGATCGGCGTCACGGTCTCCACCACTTCTAAGGTGATGGCCCCCTGGGGAAGCCGGGAGCCAACCGCTCCGAACACACCGATGGCATTCGCCCTGCCCAGCGCCCAATTCAAGCCGCCGGTGCTCGACATGGCCACGAGCGTGCTCGCATTCGGAAACGTGCGGCTCGCCGCCGAACGAGGAGCGCCGATTCCCGCGGGCCTGGCGCTCGACGCCGAAGGCAACGCGACGGTCGATCCGGCCCAAGCCAAGGCCGCGATCCCGTTCGGCGCGTACAAGGGATCCGGGCTCATGTTCGTGTTTTCCGTGCTGGCTGGGCTGTTGGGTGGGGGCCCGTTCACCGCAAATAAGGCCCTGAAGGTGGGGCAGGGCGCGTTTGCGTCCCAGGTCAGCCATTGCTTTGTTGCGGTCGACGTCGCGCGGTTCACTGACGTCGGCGCGTTCAAGACCGGGGTCGACGACGTCATCGCGCAGTGGAAGGAGTCGGCCCGCCGCCCCGGTTTCGACACGATCTACTATCCCGGCGAGATCGAGTGGATTTGCGCCGCCGAGCGCGAGCGCGATGGGATCCCGTTGCATGACACGCTGGTCCGCGAGCTGCGCGGCATCGGCGCCGGTTTGGGCGTCGCATTTCCGGCGCCGGCCGCCGTAGAAGGCATCGGATGACCCGCAAGCTGGAGGGTCGCGTGGCGCTCGTTACCGGGGGCGGCAAAAACATTGGCCACGCGATCGTCCTCGCTCTGGCCGACCTTGGCGCAAGCGTCGCCGTGCATGGCCTGACCCACCCCGAGGCGGCCGAGGCCACCGCCCGGGATGCGGCGGCGAGGGGCGTCTCCACCATGGCCTTTACCGCCGACGTCGCCGACTATGACGAGGTCCAGCGTATGGGCCAGGAGGTCAAGGACCGGCTGGGCCCGGTGGAAATCCTGGTGAGCAACGCGGCGATCAGGCCCGGCGCCTCCTTGGAAGAGCTGACCCCAGAGCTTTGGCGCCGCGTCATGGCCGTGAACCTCGATGCGGCCTTCCACCTGTCCAAGGTCTTCGTGCCGCACATGCTCGCGGTCGGCCGCGGGTCCATCGTCACGATTGCGGGGCCGGCGGCCTTTGGTACGAGCGTCGACCGCGCGCATGTCGCCGCGTCAAAGGCCGGGCTGATCGGCCTGACCAAGGCCCTCGCCACAGAATTCGCCGCCCGCAACATCCGGGCCAATTGCGTCGTCCCCGGCACGACCCAGACCGAGCGAGAGCATCCCGAATGGTACGCCGGGCAAGACCTGTTCCAGAAGAGCCACGTAGAACGGGTTCCGATGGGCCGGCTGGGAACCCCGGAAGAAGTGGCCGCGATGTGCGCCTTTCTGGCCACGGACGACGCTTCCTATATCACCCGCCAAGTCATCATGGTCAATGGGGGAGCCTTCCTTTGACCCCGGAACACGGCACTCAGCGGCCACGAGTATTGGCCGCAGCCCGGTTGGACGCGCCGGCCGCGTCGGAGCTCCGGCGTCTGTTCGATCTGCAGCAAGTCCACTGGGAGCCCGGAGAACGGTGGTCGTCGGAGGACCTCATCCGCCGCCTCGGCGGGACGGACGTCTTGCTAATCGAGGAACAAGACCCAGTCGGGCGCGTCGACGATGCCGTCTGTTCCGCTGCTGACGCCTTGAAGCTCGTCGTGTTCGCGGGGCGCAATCCGCCCGTCGACCTCGCCGCGGCGACGCGGCGGGGAATTCTCGTCTGCAACGCTCCCGGCATGAACGCCGCCGCCGTCGCCGATCTCACCGTCGCCTTCATCATCATGTGCGCCCGCCGGATTGCCCCGTCGGTCGCAGGGATCGGGGCATGGGCCGGGGAGGCAGGCGATCGGCCCATGGAGTGGGTTTATCGTCACTTCACCGGCTTCGAACTTGCCGGGCGCACGGTCGGCCTCATCGGCCTCGGCGCCGTCGGCGCGGGAGCGGCGAAGCGGCTGTCTGGCTTCGACGTGACCCTGCTCGGCCATGATCCGTTCGTCTCCGATGAGGCTGCGCGCCGCCTCGGCGTGGAACCTGTTCCGCTGGACCGCCTGCTCAGGGAGTCCGACTTCGTGTCGCTCCACGCTCCCGTGAATGACGAGACCAAGGGCTTGCTTGGGGCTGCGGAGCTCCGCGCTATGAAGCCCACGGCCTACTTGGTGAACACGGCGAGAGCGGCTCTCATCGACGAGGCGGCGTTGCAGGCCGCGCTCGACGAGGGGTGGATCACGGGCGCCGCGCTCGACGTGTTCCACGAAGAGCCCATTCCCGCGGACCATCCGCTGCTCCGCCACGAGCGCGTCATCGCCACGCCCCACATCGGCGGCGCCTCGGCGGACCAGGTGGGGCACCAGTCCGAGGTCTACGCCGCGACGCTCCGGCTCTTCCTCTGCGGAGAGCCATTGCCCAACCTCGTGAATCCCGAAGTCCTCGATTCGTCTCGGCTTCGGTGGACGGTTCGCCCCGGCGGAGCCTAGCGCATGGGCCAGACACGCGACCTCGCCGAGTTCATCGTCGACACGACGTACGACGACCTACCCGCAGCGGTCGTCGACCGGATGCGCCTCTACGTCCTTGACAACCTCGCCTGCGGGGTCGCGGGGGCGGACAGGCCGGAGCCCCGGGTGGTATCCGACTTCGCCCAGGCGGCGAAAGCTTCTGCAGAATGCTCCGTCTTCGGGGGTTCTTGGCGGACATCGGCCTCGCTCGCCGCGCTCGTCAATGGCGTCGCCATCGGGGCACTCGAGGCCGACCACGGCTACCTGCCGGGCTCTTGTCACCCCGGCGCGGCCGTCTTCCCCGCCGCGGCTGCTTTGGGCGAACGGGAAGGCCTGGATGGAAAAGCTTTGCTCACCGCGCTGGTCGCCGGCTACGAGGCCCTCTGCAGAATCGGCCTCGCCGCGACCCGTTCCGTCGAGGACGTGCGGGGCTTTCACGGGCCGGGGACCAACGCCGCCTTCGGCGCGGCTGCCGCCGCGAGCAAGGCGCTTGGGCTCGACACCGTAACCACCGCTCACGCCTTGGGAATCGCCGGCTCTCATGGAGGCTCGCTCTTGGAATTCAAGCTCGAAGGGGCGATGACGAAGCGGCTCCACGTGGGGCGGGGGACCCAAATGGGCCTGGAAGCGGCCCTCTTCGCGAGCATGGGGATGACCGGCCCGGCCACGGTGCTCGAGGGGACCCACGGGTTCCTCAACGCCTACTCCGACGGCCCTAAGCCGGACGAGATTACCAACGGCCTCGGGCGGGAATGGCGGATGCTAGGGTTGCTGACCCGCCCCTTCCCCTGCCACGGGAGCTTCCACGCCGCCGTCCAGGCCATGGACCGGTTCCGCATGCGGCACAGGCCGGACCCGGAAAGGGTCCAGAGCATCGCCGTCAAGACTAGCGAGGCTACCATAGCAAAGCATGGAGACAAGTGCCCAACGACCGTCATGGGAATGCAGTACAGTCTCCCGTTCACTATAGCGGTAGCCTTGGCGCGCGATGTGGGAGACCCCCGCGTCTTCTGCGAAGACACCGTCGGCGACGCCATCATTCGGCGCCTCGCCGAACGAGTCCAACTGATAGGCATTCCAGGGTCGTCTCGGCACGGTGAATATCAAGACCCGTACGCCGAGATCGACCTCGTAGTCGACGGCGAGGCGCATCACGTCGTCGCCGACGGCTACGTCGGTCACCCGTCCACTCCCATGAAGTGGGGGGACGCCGTTGAAAAGTTCGGCCGGTTCGCCGAGCCGGCCATCGGCGGTCGGGCGGTCGCGCAGACCGTAGACCGGGTTGCCTCTCTGGAGGAGGCCGCCGGCTTGGCAGCGGTCTTCGCGGGCCTCAAGAATTGGCGTGAGGGCGGCGCTTGACACCGCGGGTTAGGTTCTCGTAGGTTTGGGTAGGCTGCCCGGCGACCCCTCCACGACCGCTCCACCGGAGACCTCATGGAGAACACGCTCGACCCGGAAAAGACCGCCTTGGTGTTGGTGGACCTGCAGAAGGACACCGTTCCCCGATTCGCCAAGAGCCCTGACTTTCTGACGAGCGTCGTTCGCATACTCGAATACGCCCGCTCGGTCGAGATGCCGGTGTTTCTCGTTCAGACCCGTCGGCATCCCGGCTATGTCGATGAGCCGAACGTCATCACGGAGCAGAGCCTCAAGGGGGCCCCGACCCACGAGAGCCAGGGCATCCTGGTCGAGTCGGCGCCCGGCACGGACTTCGTGAATGAGCTTGGGAGGCAACCCGGCGATTTCGTCATCGACAAACGCAGGGGCAACGCCTTTCGCGCTACCAACTTGGAGATGTACTTGCGGCGTCTGCAAGTGGACACCGTCTTGGTTGGCGGTATCACCACCAACGCCGGTGTCGAAAATACGGTGCGGGACGGCAAAGACCGCGACTTCAACATGGTCGCGCTCTCCGACTGTTGCAGCGCCAAGGACGACGAAGCCCACGACTACTGCATGAGGAAAGTCTTCCCGCGAGTCGCCCGAGTAATGACGGCAGACGAGGCTATCGAGAAGCTGCAGAAGGGGCCGTAGCAGGAGAGGCCAGGGGGTGAGCATGGCCGGAATCGTCGCAAAGAACCTGTCTCCCGAAGCCGCTGAGCTCGTGAAGCGGTATGACGCGCTGCTCGAGGAAGTCCACCGGGTCCGCCAAAGGCTCGGCCACATGGCCGCGGTGCTGGCCAACCCCGTGACGGTGCGCTACCGGAACGACGCCCCGCCCGGCTACGGGACATCCTTCGACATGTCGCAGTACGACGCTCCCGATCTCGAACGGCTGGGCGACGCGCTCTACGAATGGCAACAGACCCGGCAGAAGCTGATCGACCTGCTGGCCGACCCCGACCTCGACGAGCAGACCGCGCTCTACCTCGATTCAAAGCTGCACGTGCGCGTCGTCGGGGCCTCGGGCAAACAGCCGCTTTCCTTCCCTGAATGACGCCGTCGCACGGAACCCCTGTGACGCAGCCTTAAGGAGGCGCTTTGATGATGATGCCCAAGACTCGCCAGACCGTGGTCGCGCTGCCTAGTCAAGGCTACGAGATTCTTCCTGAGCCCGATCACGACCATGCCCACGAGCCTATTCCCCAATCGATTTCAGAACGGGCCAAGCGGCTCATCTGGAAATACGACCTGCTCTTGGGGGAAATCTACAGCGTACGAAAGCGCCTGCAGCACATGGCCGACGTGCTGAAGAACCCCGCCGTGGTGCGCTACCGGGAGGATGCGCCTCCCGGCTATGGCCTGACCTACGACATGTCCGCGGCGCGCATCCCAGACATGGCCAGACTCGGTGAACTCGTCCATGAGTGGCAGTTGAACCGCAAGGACATGGTGGAGCTGCTGCTGGACGAAGCGACCGATGACGACACCGTGCGCTTCTTGGACAAGAAGCTCCACCCCAAGGCTATAGGCTGCTGCTAACCCCGCTTCACATCACTCGAACGAGGAAACGCCATGAGAGTTGTCGACCTAAGCAATCCTCTATCCATGCATACCCCGCCTTGGATGGGGTATGACTCTCCAAGAATCTATTACAAGCAGCGCTTCTCCAGGACCGCGGTGGTCAGCCAGTGGATCGAGTCCCCGCTGCACCTCGGCACCCATATGGACTCCGAGATGCACATCATCCCCAACGGCAACGACATCGCAAGCATGCCCCTGACGCGGCTCTATGGCGAGGGGGTCATTGTGGATGTCAGCGACGATGTCGGAGAGTTTGACATCATCCGCCCCGAGCACATCACCAACAAGGTGGACGTCAAGAAGGGCGATATCATCCTGATCCATACCGGCTTCCACCACTTCTCGGAGGGCGAGCGGGACCAGAACGAGGAGACCTACTACTGCCGCCATCCCGGCGGCTACATCGAGTTGGCGAAGTGGTTCGTGGAGATGGAACTCCGCTGGACCGCCGTCGATTGCGGTTCCGGCGACCACCCGATGAACACGCAGATCACAGGTCTGCGCCCTGACATCGTGGAGGAGTTCGAGCGGAAGAAGGGCGTCAAGCTCGATGAGGTCTTTCCCAAGAGCCGCGAATACGTGATGCATAAACTACCCTTTCCCCACGGCATCACCCATGTCGAGAACCTCGGCGGCGACATCGATGAGGTGCTCAACACCCGCTGCATGATCGGTTGCTTTCCCTTCAAGTTCGTCGGCGGCGAGGCCGCGTTCGCCCGTGTCGTAGCCTTTGTGGAAGACTAGGAGGGTCCCGTGGCCCAGCCAACCGGGGAGTACAACGTCGAGATCACCTACCTGTGGCGCTCAACGTTCCGCGTCGTGTCGCCCGAGGGCAAAGTCCTCATCCTCGACCCCTGGCTGGTCAACAACCCCTATTGCCCCGACGAGTACAAAGACATCGACAACGTCGAATGTGACGTCGCTGCCTTCACCCATCCCCACAACGACCACATGGAAGACGTCGTTCCCCTGGCGAAGCGGCGGGGCGCGCACGTCATCTGCTCGGTGGACACGCGGCCCATGATGGAAGAGGAAGGGCTCACCCGGTCGGTCTTCACCCACCTCAGCTTCGGCGGTACGGAGACCGTCCACGGCATGAAGTTCTCCTACGTTCCGGCGTGGCATGCCAACGGCGGCGCCGGTCTCGTCGTCAGATTCAGCACCGGGTTTTCCCTTTATCACGGCGGCGACACGAACCTGTTCACCGACATGGAGATCATTCGTCTCCTCTACCAGCCGAACCTGGCGCTGCTGCCTATTGGGGACCGCTTCACTATGGACCCCTACGCCGCGAGCCTCGCCTGCAAGCTCTATCTCCACTCCCAATGGGCCATTCCCCATCACTACCCGGGGAACTGGCGGGACCCCTCCACGTGGGAGCGGGACTTCGAAGGCGAGTTCATCGAACATTTAGCCGGCTCCGAGACCGAGCCGATCGTGATGAAGGCGGGCGATACGCTGCGCTTCTAACCGCTTGCGGCGCAGCCTCGCTATCACAACATGCGTACCAACAAGACCAAAGCGAAGCTTGCCAGGGGCGAGGTGGTGTTCGGCTCGTTCGTCGGGATTCCCTCCCCAGGGGTGGTCGAGCTCTTGGCCTACGCCGGCCTCGACTTCGTTGTCATCGACGCCGAGCACGCCCCCATGGACATCGCGGTCATCGAAGCGATGGTCAGGGCCGCCGACGCCGCTGACATCGACACCTTGGTCCGCGTGCAGCACATCGACGAGACCGAAATCGTCCGCTATCTCGACCTCGGCGTCCTCGGCGTCCAAGCGCCGCACACCGATACCGCCGACGAACTTCGCGCCGCGGTCCGCGCGGTCAAGTACTTCCCGATGGGCATGCGCGGCATGGGCTTCGCCCGCGCCGCCCAGTTCGCCAACACGCCGCAGGACCGAGCGGACCACCTCGAGGCCTCCAACCGCGAGACGATGATCGTCTGTCAGATCGAGAGCAGGGAAGGCGTGGAGAACCTCCCCGAGCTCCTCACGGTGGACGGCGTCGATGTCTTCTTCATTGGCACATCCGACCTATCCCAGAGCCTTGGCTATCCGGGCCAGCGCACCCACCCCGACGTCCAGAAGGCCGTGGACCACATCTTCGACCTCGTTACGAAGTCCAACCGGGTGCTGGGTACGACAAACGCCGACCTGGAAGGTTATGTCAAGAATGGTGCGCGTTACATCACCTCGCTGGACGCGAGATTGCTCATGACCGGCGCGCGCCAGTTCTTAGAGCAGGGCCGTCAAGCCATCGCCGCGGCCGGGCGTTAGCGGGCCGGCCTCCCGTGAGTCTCTCCCGGACCGCCGCTGTCGTCGGGCTCGGCACCACGGCCTACACCCGGTATTCCGGACGCGGCGGTACTTCGCTGGCGGCAGAGGCCATCACTAGGGCGCTGGCGGACGCCGGACTGCGCCCCGCCGACGTCGATGGCATGGCGCACTACGTCACCGACACGTCGACCTCCGCCGCCGAGATCGTGACGACGCTGGGCATCCCCAATCTCAGCTTCACCAGCGCCGCGGGCTGGGGTGGAGCGGCGGGCCCCGCGATCGTGGCCCACGCGGCCTCCGCCATCGTCGCCGGCATGGCCGACACGGTCGTGTGCTACCGGGCGCAGCCCAACACCCCCGAAGGGGGCATCGCCCCCGGCAGTGCGGGCCCGCCAGGTCGCAACCGCGTCCTGGGCGGCGAATTCCTCGCACCCTTCGGATTCGGCAACGAGCACAACGTCAACGCCCTGCATATGCGCAGGCACATGGCCCTCTACGGGACCAAAGAAGAGCACTTGGGCGCCATAGCGGTCACGCTGCGCCATCATGCTTCGTTGAATCCCCAGGCCCTCATTCGCGAGCCGATAACCCTCGACGATTACCTGGCCTCCCCCTACACCATCGAGCCGCTGAGGGCGATGGATATTGGCGGCGCGGCCCACATCGACGGCGCCGCTGCGGTGGTCCTGACGTCCGCCGACCATGCGCGCGACCTAAAGAAACCGCCAGTATTCGTCCTCGGCGCCGGCCAGGCAACCGGGCCCGCTCCGATAGCCTATTACGGCCCCTCCAACCTGAGCGTTTCCCATCACGCCTACGTAGCCCCCAGGCTTTTCGAAAGCGCCGGTCTCAGCGCCGCCGACGTGAGCGTGGCGGAGCTGTACGACCCCAACACGGTCCAGGTCTTGCTGCAACTGGAGGACTACGGATTCTGTCCCAAGGGCGAGGGCGGCCCCTTCGCCGCTTCGTCCGCCATCGGCCTCGGCGGTAGTATCCCAATCACGACGCACGGCGGCTCGCTCGCCGAGGGATATTTGCAATCCTTCGGCAACATCGTGGAAGCGGTCCGCCAGCTTCGTAACGAGGCCGGCGCACGCCAGGTCCGAGACGCCGAGGTTGTGCTGGCGACAGGCTCCGACCGCACCGGGGCCAGCGCCGTCCTGTTAGGAATGTAACGAGCAGATGTCCGTTCCATCGCCTGAGATCACGGACGAGAACAGGCCCTTCTGGGAGGCCTGCGGTCGGCATGAATTGGTATGCCAGCGCTGCGAGACCTGCGGCGCGTATCGTTTCCCGCCCATGCCGGTCTGCCCTGCGTGCCAGAGTTCGCGGACTACGTGGGCTCGCCTCAGCGGGAAGGGCGTGGTTTACAGTTGGACCGTCACCAGGGTCGCCGGCCTGGCATCCACGCCTCCGCAGGTCTTTCGAGGCTTCGAGGACCGGCTTCCGTTCATCATCGTGGTCGTCGAGTTAGCCGAGCAAGAAGGCTTGCGTATCCTCAGCAACCTGATCGGCGCTTCCCCGGAGGAGGTACGGATCGGCGACGCCGTCGAAGTCGTCTTCACCCGCCTCGAATCCGGCGTCACGCTCCCCCACTTCCGGCTCACGGCCCAGCCATGACGACCGCCCGAACTTTGCGCCGGCCTCGCCCCGCTAGCCCTTCCGCCCTCGGCCCTTCTTCTCCGGCGGGTCGACGACGCGGAACTCCATGCACCACACGTCGGGTCCCGCGTCGGTGCGGTCCAGGACCTGTTGCAGGGTTTCCTTCCACCACGCGCTGGGCTTACCCATAGCGCGCTCCTTCGCGTACGTAAGGCAGAAATGCTCCAACATTTCTCTGCGCGTGGGGTAGCCGTTGTTGCGCGCGTCCTGCTCGGTGACGTCGCCCAGGGGCTGCTTCCAGACCCGCGTGATCTCCACCCAGGCGAAGCCGGGCTCGAAGCGCCCAGCCTTGCACTCGTGGAGGCTTCCCACTCTGAACGGACGCTTCCACGGCCGGTAAGACCGGGTCTTCTTTCCCTGCAAGACAGCGTCTTTCCAAAACTCCCGCACCTTGATCATGACGACCCCCTCGGACCGGTCCGGATCATAGCATGCGCCGCTTTTGACCCGCGCTCCGGCCCTTCCGTACAATCTGCGCACTAGTCGGATCTAGGGGGTGCGCGATGGAACGCGGAAAGGTCTCGCTCAGGGCCGTCGGCGATATCAGGATCATGCGCGAAGAGGACCCGCAGTGGGTGCTCGAACGTGTCGCGCCAATCCTTCGACAGGGCGACATCACGTTCGCCCAGCTCGAGGGCAACCTCGCGGGAAGCGGCTGTCCCCAGGGCGGCTACGCCAGCGTGATGCTGGCGCCTCTCTCCAGCGTGGACGCCTTCACCGACGCCGGTATCGACGTGATGTCCGTAGCCGGCAACCACTCGGGAGACTACGGGCCCGACGCGCTGCTCGAAAGCCTCGATTGGCTTCGCCAACATGGCATTCAACCCGTCGGTGCCGGCCGGAACCTGGAAGAGGCCCGCCGCCCCGTCATCTTCGAGCGGAACGGTACTCGGGTAGCCTTCCTGGCCTACGTTTCCGTCGTTCCTTGGGGCCACGAGGCTGGCCCGATGCGTCCGGGCCCCGCTCCTCTGAGAGTCTCGACCTACTACCGGCAGACGGACTGGCAGCCGGGCACGCCGCCCCAGGTGGTAACCGTCCCCGACCCTGATGACATGGCGAACATGCGGGAAGACGTGGGCAAGGTCCGCGCGGAGGCCGACTACGTGATCGCCTCGTTCCACTGGGGCATTCACAACCTCCCGATAGAGCTGGCCGACTACGAGCCCGTGGCCGCCCACGCCGCCATCGACGCCGGCGCCGACATGGTGCTGGGCCATCACGCCCACATACTCAAGGCCGTCGAGCTCTACAAAGGGAAGCCCATCTTCTACTGCCTCGGCGACTTCTCAGTGGCCACCAAGTACCGCGAGGGCTATGAAGACTACCAATACGCCGTCGACAAACTCTACAAGCGGAAGGCAGACCCGACCTACGCCTTCCACTCCCCGATCTCGTCGGAGCATCAGAAGAAGACCGTGATCGTGAAGGCGGAAATCAGCGGAAGCAGTCTGGAATCGCTAACGATGACGCCGTGCCAGATCGGCGGCGAGGGCCAGCCCTACCCCATCGACCCCTCGCGTGAGCCGGCGCTTTGGGAGGAGTGGTGCTCCTTCGTCGAGGCATCGTGCCGCGGCGTCGGCTGCGATACCGAGCTCATCCAAGAGGATGGGTCGGTGCGCGTCAGGCTCTAGTACGCTTCCGTTTGGGAGGCCTCGGCTCGCCGGCCGAAGGGTCCCACAGCGTCTGGACGTGTTCGAACTCGACCGCCCAGATCGTTGGCCCTTCCTCCCTGCCAGCGATCATGTCGTCGAGGAGCCGCATCCACTCCCGGGGCGTCTTGCCAAGCGTCCCGCGGTTGCAGTGGGCCCGGCAGATGCCCCGCAGGAAGTCGACCCGGTCGTTGTACGCCTCCGCCCGGGCGCCTTCGTCGGTGATGGCCCCGAGCGGCTCCTTCCAGACCCGCTTGATACGAACGCGCGCGAACGCCGGATCGGACTTGAAGCGCTTGGCCGCGTGAACCGTGCCGGCCTCGACCTTCGGGTCCTCGAACCGCCTGGTCTGACTCTTCGTTCCGTCGACGATCGGCGGTATGACCCAATAGGACTTGACGAGCAGCATGAACGCACCCCCACCCAAGATCGGCCTCGGCAGCCGAGCCTACAGGGGGACGCAGGTTCGAGTCAATCGAGGAACGGCGACAGATCGGGCCGTCGGGTATGCCAGTCGGCGGCCTGCTCGTAGGCGTACGCGACCCTAATGAGCGTCGCTTCTTCGAGCGGACGGCCGATTAGCTGCATGCCAATGGGCATGCCGTCCTGCCCGAAGCCGCAGCAGATCGAGATCGACGGGAATCCCGTGAGGTTAGACAGACGGGTCAGACGGGTCAGCGCGTTGAGCACCGGCATTGATCCGCCTCGAACCGTAACGTTGGCTTGACCGAATTCCGACGCGGCGGCCGCGCAGGTTGGCAGCGCCAGGACGTCCACCTCGTGAAGCGCGCGGCTGACCTGCGCCCTTAGGGCGGTGCGGTCCCGCTGCGCTGCGATGTAGGCGGCAGTGGAGACGCGAGACCCCGCCTCGAAGCGCGCCTTGACGTTGGGATCGATCAAGTCGCCCTGCTCCTCGACAACGTCCTGGTAAACGGCGAAGGCCTCGGCTCCCAGGATGGCGGCGGAGATGTCCGCGCCCGTGGCCAAAAGCGGCAGGGAAACGTCCTGGACCGCCGCCCCGCACTCGCGCAGCGTCTCGATGCCAGTCCGGACCGCTCGTTCGACATCGTCTGTCAGCAGGTCCCAAACAAATTCCTGAGGTACGCCTATCGCCATTGATTCGGCCCCGCCCCGAAGGCCTGCGGTGAAGTCAGGCGGGGGCACGTCGAGGCAAGCCGGGTCGGCGGGATCAGGGCCGCAGAGCTCGTTGAGCACAAGCGCGGCGTCTTCCACGCCGCGCGCGAGCACGCCGACGTGGTCGAGCGACCACGCCAACAGCGCCACGCCGTGAAGGCTGATCCGGCCGTAGGTCGGCTTGAGCCCCACGACGCCGCACAGGGCCGCCGGAATCCGCACCGAGCCCCCCGTGTCCGTGCCCAGGGCTGCGGCGCAGGTCCCGGAGGCCACGGCGGCGGCCGAGCCCCCGCTGGAGCCGCCGGAGAGCCGCCGGCGGTCCCAGGGATTCTTCGTGTCCCCGTAGTGCGGGTTCTCTCCGGTTGCCCCCAGCGCAAACTCGTTGAGGTTCGTCTTGCCAAGGATGATGGCCCCGCCCTGGCGCAGCCGCCGAACACACGTAGCGTCCGCCTCCGGGACGAAATCCGCCCGGGTCTTGGATCCGGAGGTCGTGCGGACGGCTTCCACGTCGATCAGATCCTTCACCGCTATTGGGACGCCGTGGAGGGGCCCTCGGCGGCCGCCACGCGCGACGGCCTGATCCGCTTCTTTGGCGTCCCGCAACGCCTCGTCCCCCATCACGGTGATGAAGGCGCGCATCACGGCGTCGGTGGCGTGAACACGGTCAAGGCACGCCTGGACTATTTCCACGGAGGAAATCTGCCGGCCTTCGATCAGCTTCGATTGCTCGACCAGCGGCAGGCGGCAAAGCTCGGTTGCGCTCATGTGGAAGACCTCGCGGCCGCCGCAGCCTAGGCGCGCCTTGACGGAGCGTCAAGGCGACTCTATGGTGCGGCTCATTCCGGGGGTAGCGTACACCATGGCGTCGGGCCGCCGATTCGAAGGCCGAACCGTTGTCGTCACGGGCGCCGGCGGGGCCATTGGAGCGAAGACCGCTCGGCGCTTCGCCGCGGAGGGGGCACGCGTCTTGGCAACCGATGTCCTCGATGAGCCCATCGCCCGCCTAGCCGGCGATCTGGCCTCCCAGGGCGGCCAAGTCCAGGCCTTGGCCGCCGACCTCAACGACCCCGGGAGCTCCGAGGCGGTGATCGCCGCGGCCGAGCAGGCCTTCGGCCCCGTCTACGGCCTGGCCGCGGTCCACGGCAACATCGGCGAGACACTCCCTGGACGGAGAGTCCCTGGAGCCCGGCTCACCGTCGACAACCTCTCCGACGCGGAATGGGACCGCGTCATGGCGAACAACCTCCGCAGCGTCTTTGTTTTGTGCCGCGCTGCCGTCGTCGCCATGGAGCCGCGTAGGGAGGGGCGTATCGTCACTGTCGCCAGTATCGCCATGAGCGGCCAGCCCTGGATGCGCGGACGCGTCCTCGCGCACTACGCCGGCGCCAAGGCCGGCCTAGCCGGCTTCACCCGGGCGCTGGCGCTGGAGGCCGTTGCCAACGGCGTGATCGTCAACTGTGTCGCGCCGGGCTCGATCATGACGGCGGAACGGGAGGCGGAGCGCGCCCGCGAAGACCCCGAAGCGATGAAGGCCCGCCTCCAGCGCATCCCCAGAGGCAGGATCGGTCGGCCCGGCGACGTCGCCGAGGCCATCCTCTACCTGTGCTCCGCCGCCGCCGACTTCATCGTCGGGCAGACCATTCACGTAAACGGCGGCGAATGGACGCCGTGAGTAGAGGGCTATGACGCGAAAACGCATGGCCGTGCTTGGCGCCGGGGGGATCGGCGGGAGCCTTGGCGGCTACCTGACCATGGCTGGCGGAGACGTCACCCTTATTGACCAATGGCCCGAGCACGTGGAGGCCATGAAGGCGAACGGTCTCCGTCTCTCGACCCGGGAAGGCGACGCCTTCGACATTGCGGTGAAGGCGCTGCACGTGTTCGAGGTCTGCACGATCAGGGAGCCGTTCGACCTAGTGTTCCTCGCGGTCAAAGGCTACGACACGCAATGGTCGGCGAAGCTCATCGAGCCCTACCTCAAGGAGGACGGCTATATCGTTGGCTGCCAGAACGGCATGTGCGACGACCTCATCGCCGACATGGTGGGGCGGGACCGGGAAGTCCCCTGTGTCGTAACGCTGACGGCAAGCCTGGGCGGGCCGGGGCGTCCCAGCCGGAACAACCTCCCCGACCGCGTCGCTTGGACGGTCGGCGAACGGGATGGGAGGATAACGCCGCGGATCCAGGAGCTCGCCGGGATCATGAGTTCGGTGGGCAAGTCCCGCGTTTCCGACAACATCATGGGTGAACGCTGGTCAAAGCTTGTGATGAACTGCATGTCCAACTCGCTCGCCGGCCTGACCAAGATGACGACGAGGGCGATGACCCACGACCCTACGGCGCGCGGACTCGCTATCAAGATTGGGGGAGAGGTCGTGCGCGTCGGCGAGGCGCTCGGCTATCGAATCGGCGAGATTCGAGGCCTGCCGGCGCGCGCCTTCGCCGACGCGGCGGAGGGCCGCGGCCTTCGGAGGGTCGAGGAGGCGATGACGCTTCAGGGCGCGAAGGCGGCGGACGAGACAAGAGCGTCACTGCTTCAGGATGTCCTAAAGGGACGAAAGACGGAGGTCGACTTCCTCAACGGGTACGTGGCGGCCAGAGCCAAGGAAGCCGGCGTCCCCGCGCCGGCCAACGCGGCGATCACCGGGCTCATCAAGCGGGTCGAAGCCGGCGAGCTCGCTCCCGCTGCTTCGAACCTCGAACTGATCTCGCAGGAGCTCAGCCGGTAACGATCCCGGACCCGCGCCGGAGACCTGCGGCAGCCTACGGCTTGGACTCGTAGCAGCGAAGCTCCACCATGTTGCCGTCGGGATCGTTGACGTAGAGCGATACCCCCATGCCCCGCGCTCCCCAGCGGGCGATCACGTCCTGCACGATCGGAACGTTCCGGCCGCGCAGGCGCATCGATAGCGCGTGCATGTCGGTCTCGGCGATGACGAAGCAGAGATGGTCCTGATTCTGGCCTTCCACCGGCCCCTCGTGAGGGAAGAAGTCGATGATCGTTTCGCCCGTTACGCGCACGGACACGAAGGGCGCCTCACCGCGGCGGAACTCATCCAACCGCAAGCACTCCAGGCCGAGCAAATCTACGTAGAACGCCAGGGCGGCGTCGACATCGCGTACGTTGAGGGCGATGTGATCGAGCTCCAACACCTGCACCATGCCCGCCTCCGATCTCTCGGCTGGTCTGCCGAGCCAACCGCCACCCAAGCTAGCGGCCCGCGTCGGTAGTCGTCAAGGAATACCCTGTACCAGCCAACATGTGCGTGCCCCAGATACGCATCCACGACATCGTCCATGCCGCAGGTTCGTCACGGCGGACACCGCGTTGCGCATCGGGCAGGCCCTGGGATGACTCCTGACTACTGGCTGAACCTTCAGCGGATGTACGATCTAGAAATGGCCCGCACGAAGACCGACGTCAGCACCATCGAACCGCTTGTTGAGGCGCCTGCCTGAGACGACGAGGTTCGCCACCTAGCTGGCGATGCGCCAGGGAGGGCAGCTGTACAAGCCCTCGCTCTAGGCAGAACTCGCCACCAGGGGCGACTTCCTCCCGTCCCTGCCCCCGATGGGAACCATCGGGAGAGAAGGGTCCTAGCAGGCGGCCTCAGGCGATCACGTACTCGGCCCACTGATCCATCAGTGCCCGCCGTTGCTCGAGAAGATCAGACCGCGCGTAGGCCCGTTCAACGGCATTGCCGACGTGGTGGGCCAGGGAAAGTTCCATCGCGGCGTAGCTGGCGTTGGTGCACTCGGCGGCCCAATCACGAAAGCTAGACCGGAAACCGTGCACGGGTAGCCCGCTCCGCGAGGCCCACGGTTCGCAGAATCTTCGTTAGCGTCATGTCGGAGAGCGGGCGACTCCTAACCGGCGAGGGAAACACGAGCGCCGAGTCGTCCCGCAGGGGCGCCGCCTCCTCCAGGGCCGCGATAGCCGCCTCGCTCAGCGGTACGCGGTGTTCTACGCCGCCCTTCATTCGCTGCGCTGGTATCGTCCAGAGGTGGGCGTCAAGGTCGATCTCGTTCCATGTCGCGCCCCTGGCCTCGCCGGACCTCGCGGCGGTGAGCACAAGAAACTCAAAGCACGTCTTTGCCGCCACTCCCGCCGTGGATGCCACGATGGTTTCTAGCGCCGCCGGCACCTCTTGGTAAGGTAGAGCGCGGAAGTGAGCCGGAATCGCGGGGATGGGGGGCAGCGCCCCGTTGATACCCTCTCCGGCGAGGTTGTCGCCGCGGTGACCGTGGGCCACTGCCCAACGCATCACGGCGCGGACTCGTTGCCGGACGCGGCGGGCGGTCTCTTGGCGTGTTCCCCATATTGGCGTGAGCACGGCGAGCACGTCAGCCCGCGTGATCCGGTCCACGGGCATCTCGCCTAGACGAGGCATGGCGTGGCGTTCAAGGCTCTGACTCCAATTGGTCGCGTGCTTCGGTGCACGCCAACGGGGGGCATTGATCTCCACCACGGCGGCCGCGGCCTCGCGGAAGGTTGGAACCCTGGGAACTGGCTTGCGCTTCTCGTTTACGGGGTCTCTCCCCTCGGCAACCGCCTCTTGGTACTCGGAGGCCCGTTCTCGTGCCTTCGCCAGCGAGATCGCCGGAAAGCCGCCCAGACCCTATATCGCGCCGCCGCCCGTGCACGACAATGCGCTGCACGAGGCGCAGGAGAACCGCACGAGAAGAAGGAATGGTAGCGCATGCGGGATTCGAACCCGCGACCTCCGCCTTGAGAGGGCGGCGTCCTGGGCCGCTAGACCAATGCGCCACGATTGGCTGGGGATCCTGGATTCGAACCAGGGCCTACAGATCCAGAGTCTGCTGTCCTACCACTAGACTAATCCCCAACCTATGTCCAATTTTATCGAGCCGGTTACGTTATAGCAAGTCAGCGCCCCTGACGTTGCCACGGTGGGCTACGACGGCTTCAGGGCCGCCCTGAACTCGCTGAGGGGTCTGGTGTTGAGGATGTCGCCGGGGGCGCACATGCCGCGCCGGGCCACGTCGATCCCGAACCCGACGCCGTCCAAGTGCCCCGTGGCGTGGGCGTCGGTGCTTATCACGAGTTTCACCCCAAGCTCGCGCGCCCTCCGGACGTAGACGTCACGGAGGTCGAGGCGCGACGGCGTGGCGTTGATCTCGATGGCGGTTCCGGTGCGTGCCCCCGCTTCGAGCACGGCCTCCATGTCGAGGTCGACCGGGCGCCGCTCGCCGATGAGCCGCGAGGACAGGTGCCCGATGATGTCGACGTGCGGATTCTCCATCGCGCGGATGACGCGGCGGGTCATCGTCGCCTCGTCCTGCCCCATCGCGGAGTGAATCGACGCCACCACCACGTCCAGTTCGCCAAGCAGCGCGTCGGCGAAGTCGAGGGTACCGTCGGCGCGTATGTCCACCTCGGTGCCGGTGAGCAGGGTGAAGCCGTCGTCCGCCGCCTCGTTGGCGGCGTGGATGATCGCCACCTGCTCACGCAGCCGCTCCTCGCTGAGCCCATTCGCGATGCCGCGGCCAATGGAGTGGTCGGTGATGGCGGAGTATTCGTACCCCAGCGCCTTCGCCTTCTCCCGCATCTCCACGATGGCGGCGCGTCCGTCGCTCCAGTCCGTGTGGCCGTGGAGGTCGCCCTTGAGGTCTGACTTTTCGATAAGTTTAGGAAAGTCCCCTGTTTCGGCGGCGGCGATCTCGCCGCAGCCCCAGCGCACCTCCGGCGGCATCCACGCGAGGCCCAGCCGCGCGTAGACCTCCTCCTCCGTGCGATAGCGCTCGACCTCGCCGCTGTCGAGATGCTTGATTCCGTACTCGTTCACGCTCAGGCCCATGCGCTTGGCCCGTTCACGAAGCAAGACGTTGTGCTCCTTGCTTCCCGTGAAGTGCTGCAACAGATTGCCGAAGGACTCTTCCTCAACGACCCGAAAGTCGACCCGGAGGTCGCCGCGAACGATGACGGCGGCCTTCGTTGGACCCCTGGCGAGGGTTTCGGTGACGAAGGGCAGCCCGGTGAAGGCCTCGACGGCGCGGGCGGGATCGGGGCAGGCGGCGATGATGTCGATGTCGCCGACGGTCTCCTCGTGGCGGCGGAGGCTGCCGGCGGGCGTCGCGTTGGGCGCGATGGGACGCAGGGCGGCGCAGATCTCGTCGGCGAGCGGCAGCGCCTTGCCCAGCAGGATGCGGTCGTCCTTTGAGCGCCGCGTCTCAATGCTGCGGAGGATGTTCTCGCCGGTCTTCCTACCGACGCCGGGCAACGCCTCGAACCGGCCGTCGTGGATCGCCTTCTCCAACGCTTCGAGCGTGGTCACCCCGAGGTCGGCGCCGATCTTGTAGGCCAGCTTGGGGCCGATGCCTGGCACGTCGAGGATGCGGAGCACGCCGTCGGGCAGGTCGCCCTGCAGGTCTTCGTACTCGCGGAGGCGGCCCGTCTCCACGAGCTCGGTGATCTTCCGCGCCAGACTCTTGCCTACGCCGGGCAAGCCGGTGAGGGCGCCGGCAGCGGCGAGATCGTGGACGTCGATCTCGGAGTAGGCGACGCCGCGCGCCGCTTTCTGATAAGCCACGACCTTATATCGCGGCTCCCCCTTGATATCGAGGAGGTCCGCCATGCGGTCGAGGACTTCGGCCACGTCGGCGTTGTTCATGGCGCGCTGCGGAGATGGACGCCTCGCGGCGGGCGTCGCACGCTCGCATTCTAGCCGCGACGACGAGGACGGGGCTACGGGCCGAGGACGCGCGCCAAGGCCTTGCGGCCCCATTCGAGGCCACGGCCGGGAAGCTCCACCGCGGGGCGCTCGGTGAGCGCGAAGCGCACCGTCGCCTCCATGGTGTCGTCGGGGCGGAGGTCGTACCACACGTCGAAGGCGTCGCCCTCGGGTGTCTTGATCGCCACGTGCGCGCCGCGGTACTCGACGGAGAGGCCGCTGTTGATGCTCGCGCTATAGGGAAAGAGACGCAGCAGGCGCCCCGTCGAGGCTGGGCCCAGGTCGAACCGGAGCGTGAAGGCGGCCTCGATCCGCCCGTCCAGCGATTCGAGCGCGCTGAACAGATGCGAGAGCGTGAAGTCCGTCTGGTGGAGCTCCGTCTGGTCGTCGAGCTCGCTTTCCACAAGATACTCGACCGCAACCTCGCTCTCGCCGTCGGCCACGATCTGGACCTCGCCCCAGCTATGGACCTTCTGGGTCTCGTGGCGGTAGTCCTCGTGAAAGAAGATGCGGTCCTCGACGTCTTCCGCCTCGCGTGCGCCGAGGGCGGCGAGTTCCTGGCGCACCGGCTCGGGCAACGAGACAAAGAAGTGCATCTCCAGGCTCGAGCACTGGGAACCACCGAGATCGAGCCGCAGGGGAGACGACGGTTGCATACTCATACTGCGGCTCCGTGACACTTCTTGAACTTCTTGCCGCTGCCGCAGTGACAGGGCTGGTTGCGTCCGATCTTGCCGCCGCTCACGGGCTTCCCCCGACGCCCCACCGCCGCCGCCATTTGCCGCTGCTCCGGCGCTTGTTCGACCGCCGCGGGCCGCGCCGCCACTCCCGCCGACGCGCCATTTGACGCCGGCCGCACGCCGACTTGAAAGATCATCCGTGCCACGTCCTGGCGAATCCGGTCCATAAGCTCGTCGAACATCCCGTGGCTCTGGCGCTTGTAGGCCACCAGGGGGTCAAGCTGCGCCACGCCTTGGAGTCCGATTCCCTGGCGCAGGTTCTCCATCGCCGTCAGGTGCTCGATCCAGTGCACGTCGAAGGTGCGCAGCATCACGAGCCGCTCTAGCGCCCGCATCGTCTCCGCTCCGACCTCTTCCTCCCGCTGCTCGTACAGCTTCCGGGCGTAGGTCTGAACGGCGCTTCGTGCCTCCTGCTTGCTCAGCCGGCTGATGGACTCCTCGGTCAAGTCCCGTGGCAGCGGGAATATCCCGCGCAGACCGGTTAGCAGCGCCTCGACGTTCCACGACTCCAGGTCTTCGCCCACGAGGTGGGTGTCGACCAGGACGTCGAGATCCTTCTCCACGAGGTCGAGGATATTCGCCTTGACGTCGGCGCCTTCGAGGATCTTGCGGCGCTCGCCGTAGACAACCTCGCGGTGCTTGTTCACCACGTCGTCGTACTGAAGAAGATGCTTCCGAATGTCGAAGTTGTGGCCTTCCACCTTGGTCTGGGCGTTCTCTATCACCTTCGACACGATCCCCGATTGAATCGGCGTGTCTTCGGGGAGGCCGGCCCAGTCCATGAACTTCTTGGCCGTGTCGCCGCCGGCGCGCCGCATCAACTCGTCCCGAAGGGAAAGATAGAAGCGCGTCTCGCCGGGGTCTCCCTGACGGCCCGCACGACCGCGCAGCTGGTTGTCGATGCGCCGCGCCTCGTGGCGCTCGGTGCCGACAATCATCAGGCCGCCTAGGCCCACCACCTTGTCGTGCTGGGCCCGCCACTCGTCCGCGTCGCGGTCGTCTTGGGCGCCGCCGAGGACGATGTCGGTGCCGCGGCCCGCCATGTTCGTCGCCACCGTGACCGCGCCGACGCGACCCGCCTGGGCCACGATCGCCGCCTCGCGCTCGTGGTGCTTCGCGTTCAGCACTTCGTGCGGGATGCCCCGCTTCTTGAGTTGCGCACTCAGCAGCTCCGACTTCTCGATGGAGACCGTGCCGACGAGCACCGGGCGCCCAGCGTCGTTGTGCTCCTCTATTTCGTCCACGATCGCGGTGAACTTCGCATCTTCGGTGGTGTAGATCACGTCCTTCTCGTCGGCCCGGACCATCGGCATGTGCGTAGGGACGACGAGGACGTCGAGCTCGTAGATCTTGTACAGCTCCTCCGCCTCGGTGGCCGCGGTGCCCGTCATCCCCGCCAGCTTCTCGTACATGCGGAAGTAGTTCTGGAGGGTGACGGTCGCCAGCGTGACCGACTCGGCGCGCACCTTCAGGCGTTCCTTCGCTTCGATAGCCTGGTGCAGCCCGTCGGAATAGCGGCGGCCCGGCATGAGCCGCCCGGTGAACTCGTCGACGATGACGACTTCGCGGTCGCGGACGACGTACTCCCGGTCCCTGCGGTAGAGGGCGTGGGCCTTGAGGGCGTTATCGGCGTAGTGGGTGAGGATGTAGTTCGAGGGATCGTAGAGGTTGGCGACGCCGAGGCGGCGCTCCAGCTTCTCGATGCCGGATGCGGTCAGCGTGGCCGACCGCATCTTCTCGTCGATGGTGTAGTCGTCTTCGAGCCGCAGCGAGGGCGCGATGTGGGCGAACTGCTGGTACGCCTTCGCCGAGTCGTTCGACTGGCCCGAAATAATGAGCGGCGTGCGCGCCTCGTCGATGAGGATATTGTCGACTTCGTCGATGATGCAGTAATTCAGGGGGCGCTGCACGACATGGCTCAGGTCGTGCACCATGTTGTCACGCAGATAGTCGAAGCCGAACTCGCTGTTGGTGCCGTAGGTGATGTCGGCGGCGTAGGCATCCTGACGCCCCACCGTTTCGAGCTCGCCGCCGTCCTTCAGAATCAGCGCGTTGTCGTGCTGCAGGCAGGCGATGGTGAGGCCGAGCTTTCGGTAGATCTGGCCCATCCATTGCGCGTCGCGGCGCGCCAGATAATCGTTCACCGTGACGACGTGGACGCCCTTCCCGTTCAGCGCGTTGAGGTAGACGGGGAGCGTCGACACCAACGTCTTGCCCTCACCGGTACGCATCTCAGCGACTTTGCCGCGGTGCAGGATGCACCCGCCCACGATTTGGACGTCGTAATGGCGTTGGCCCAGCGTTCGTTTCGCCGCCTCGCGGACGAGGGCGAAGGCCTCGGGGAGCAGGTCGTCCAGGTCCTCACCGCCGGCGATGCGGCCTCGGAACTCGGTGGTCTTTTCGAGCAGTCCTTCGTCGCTCAGCGCCTCGAACTCAGGCTCGAGACCGTTGACCGCCTCGGCAATGGGGCGGAGTTTCTTGATCTCCCGCTCGTTGGGGTCGCCGAGGACTTTTGCAAGCTTGAGCATGGGAGTTACAACCGTTGGGTTCGGGCGCCGGGCGATTCGCGGCCTGTTTCGGCCCCTCGCAAGGGCCGCGGCGCACCCTTATTCCCCATTATACGCACAAGGCGGCGGCGGTGGACGCCTCAACGTAGCGGCGACGCCGACGGCTACTCGAACAGCGCGCCCACGGACTCGCCTCGATGGATACGCGAGATCGCCTCGCCGAACAACGGCGCGACCGACAGCATCGTCACCTTGCCGTTCCGCTTCTCCGGCGGCACCGGTGCGGTATCGGTGAGCACGATCTCGGTGATGGGGGCTTCGAGGATGCGCTCAGGCGCGGGGCCCGAAAGGATGCCGTGGGTGGCGCAGGAGTAGATCTCTTTCGTCCCGGCCTTTTCGAGGGTCTTGGCGGCCGAGAGCAGGGACCCGGCGGTGTCGATCTCGTCGTCGAACGTGAGCGCCGTCTTCCCCTTTACGTCGCCGATCACGCTCATGCTCTCGGGCTGGCCGTGCACGCGGCGCTTTTCGATAATCGCGAGGGGAACGTTCAGTCGCTCGGCGAGGTCGCGGGCGCGTTTCGAGATGCCCACGTCGGTGGCCACCACCACGAGGTCGTTGAGCTTCTTCTGCTCGAAGTAGCGGTGCAGGATGTTGATCGCGGTCAGTTCGTCGACGGGCACGCTGAAAAAGCCCTGGATCTGGCCGGCGTGGAGGTCCATCGTGATGACGCGGTCGGCGCCCGCGGTTGAAATCAGGTCGGCGAGCAGACGGGCCGTGATCGGCACCCGCGGCTGGTCCTTCTTGTCGGTGCGGCCATAGGCGTAGTAGGGCAACACCGCCGTGATCCGGCCCGCCGAGGCGCGCTTGGCCGCGTCGATCATGATCAGCAGCTCCATGATGCTGCGGTTGACCGGCGAGACGAGCGACTGGACGATGAAGACGTCGCGCTGGCGGACGTTCTCTTGATATTGAACGAAGATGTTCTCGTTGCTGAACTCGAAGAGATGAATCTGGCCCAGCGGAATTTCCAGGTAGTCGCAGATGCTCTGGGCCAGCGGTTGGTTGGCCCTGCCCGAAAAGACGCGCGGCCCGCCGATGAACGCCTGATAGTTGTGATTCACGGAACAATACCCTCGTCTGCTGGGGTTGGTTTCCGTTATGCCCGCGCTACCCTGTTCCCGCTTCTGTTGAAGCGTATCGGCGGGATCTCGGCGGGGCGTGATTATACCCCACCCGCGTGCGTAAAACCACGCCCGCGCCGGGCCATTTTGTCTTGCCTCGCCCCTTCCGGCGAAGACTCTCGCGAATCCCGCGCGCCCTTTTCCCCCAAGCGCCTTGTGCAACTCGTACCGCTTATGTCGCACTTGCGCCAGGGGAAAGCGCGCAGCGCAGGCTTGCTACAATGGAGCGCGGCGAGCAGACGCATGACCACCACTCCCCAGCCCATTCCCAAGACCTACGACCCCCA
This sequence comes from Dehalococcoidia bacterium, assembly GCA_965219875.1. Classification (GTDB taxonomy): domain Bacteria; phylum Chloroflexota; class Dehalococcoidia; order SHYB01; family SHYB01; genus DAOUKH01. Next base: position 285,553 of record CBDCOW010000005.1, read on the forward strand.
CGGCGTCGAAGAACGGCTCTACCGGTTCTGGGAGGAGTCCGGCCTCTTCCACGCCGAGGCAGACCCCTCCAAAGAGCCATTCACCATCATCCTGCCGCCGCCCAACGTGACGGGCGTGCTCCACATCGGCCACGCTCTGACCGCGGCCGTCGAGGACGCCCTCATCCGCTGGCGCAGGATGCAAGGCTACTCCGCCCTCTGGCTGCCGGGCACGGACCACGCCGCGACGGCCACCCAGGTCGTGGTCGAGCGGGAGATCGCCAAAGAGGGGCTCACCAAGGAAGGTCTCGGCCGCGAGCGCTTCCTCGAAAAGGTGTGGGAGTGGGTCGAACTCTCGAAGAACCGCATCACCCGGCAGCACAAGGCACTCGGCGTTTCCTTCGACTGGTCCCGCGAACGGTTCACCATGGACCCCGGCCCCAGCCGCGCCGTCCGTGCCACCTTCGTGAACCTCTATAACAAGGGCCTCATCTATCGCGGCGAAAGGCTGGTCAACTGGTCGCCGGGGTTGCTGAGCGCCATCTCCGACCTCGAAGTCGAGCACCGCGAGGTCGAAGGCCATCTCTGGCGGATGCGCTATCCCCTTGAGGACGGCTCGGGCCACGTCACGATCGCGACGACGCGCCCCGAGACCTACCTCGGCGACACTGCCGTGGCCGTGCATCCCGACGACGCGCGGTTCACTGGATTGGTCGGCAAGAACGTGGTGCTCCCCATCATCGGGCGGCCCATTCCCATCGTCGCCGACGAGGCCGTCGAAGCAGGGTTCGGCGCCGGAGCGCTCAAGGTTACACCGGGTCACGACCCCACGGACTTCGAGATCGGCGCGCGTCACGGCCTCCCCATCATCAACATCATGCACCCCGACGGGACGATCAACGAACAGGGCGGCCCCTTCGCGGGGCAAGACCGCTTCGAGGCCCGCGACAACATCGTCGCCGAGTTCGAGCGTCTGGGCCTGCTCGACGGCATCGAGCCCTACACCCACTCCATTGGCCACTGCCAGCGCAGCGGCGCCGTCGTCGAGCCGCTCATCAGCAAGCAGTGGTTCGTGAAGGTCGGGTCGCACGACGACCCGGACTCCATCGCTGGCCGCGCCTACCGCGCCGTGGTCGACGGCGAGATCAGGATCGTCCCTGAGCGCTTCACCAAGGTCTACACGAATTGGATGGAGAACATCCGGGACTGGACCATCAGCCGGCAGCTCTGGTTCGGCCACCGCATACCGGTGTGGCATTGCGCCGCCTGCGGCACGATGACTTCGGCGATGGACGATCCCACGGCATGCTCCGGGTGCGGCAGCGCCGACGTCGAGCAGGACCCCGACGTGCTGGACACGTGGTTCAGTTCCGGCCTCTGGCCGCACTCGACCTTGGGCTGGCCCGACGACACCGACGACCTCCGCCACTTCTACCCCACCAGCGTCCTCGAGACGGGCTACGACATCCTTTTCTTCTGGGTTGCCCGCATGATCATGCTGGGCATCGAGAACACGGGGGAGATCCCCTTCCGCACCGTCTACCTCCACGGCATCATCCGCGACGCCTCCGGCGAGAAGATGAGCAAGATGAAGGGCAACATCGTCGACCCGCTGGACACGATCCGCGAGTACGGTGCCGACGCTCTGCGCTTCGCTCTGACTACCGGTTCGTCGCCGGGCAACGACTCCCGCCTGACACAACACAAGCTCGAATCGAGCCGCAACTTCGCCAACAAGATGTGGAACGCGTCGCGGTTCGTCCTCACTGCCGTGGACGCGGCCGGCGTCGTCGACCCCGCCCTCCCCGCCGACCCGCCGGCGGAGGACCGCTGGATCCTGAGCCGGCTCCAGCGGACCATCGAGAACGTCGGGCGCATGATGGACGACTTTCAGATCGGCGAGGCGCAGCGCGAAATCTACGAGTTCCTGTGGAGCGAGTACGCCGATTGGTACATCGAACTCGCCAAGGTTCGTCTGCGCCGGGAAGACGACGAGGCCGCCTCCCCGTTGCCCGTCCTCGTCCACGTCCTCGAAACGACGATGCGACTCCTCCACCCGTTCATGCCGTTCGTAACCGAGGAGATTTGGCAGAACGTCGTCCGGCGTCTCCCTCACGACGACGCACGCCTGCCCTCGATCGTGGCGGCCCCCTACCCCGAGACCGACGCCTCACTAGTCGACGAGGCCGCGGAGCGCGAAATCGGCCTCGTTATTCAGATCATCCAAGCGGTCCGCAACGCCCGCGCCGAGCTCAAGGCCGACCCGCGGCGGAGCGTCGAGGCCATTGTCGACGCCCCCACGCAACACCAGGCCGTCGAACGGAACCGCGCCGCGATCGAGATACTGGCGCGAGCCGAGCCCCTGCGGGTCTACGGCGGCGGCGACCAGGCCCCAGCCGTCGATCAGGCCCGCGTCGCCGTGCTCGGCGAGACGCGAGTGATCATGCCCATGGCCGGGTTCGTGGACCTCGACGCGGAGCGCGAGCGTCTTGGCAAGGAACGCAAGGATCTGGCGAAGCTCATCGCGAACCTCGAACAACGCCTGGCCAACGAGAACTTCACCTCGAAAGCCCCCGCCGCCGTCATCGAGAAGGAACGCGGCCGCCTCGCCGAATACGAGACCCGCGTCGCCGGTCTCGACGAACGCCTCCGCGAGCTGGCGTAGCGACAGCGGCCCGTATGCGCGCTCTCGCCGCGCTGGTATAGTGAAGAAGCGCCGCGTCACGAAGTACTCCATCAGGGAAGTTGACCATGCCAAGTCGGAATAGGGATAGGCCCACCCCTCCTCAGACCCCACCCTCGGCCCCACCCAGGGACACCGGCCCGGACCCGGGCGTTGGGATCAAAGGCGCCTAGCTACGCCCCCGCTTCGTGCAGACCCCACACGAGCATAAGCGCCGCCTCCACTAGAAAGATAATGGTCATTGCTAGAACGGTCTGGCCCTTTCTGTTGACCAGACTCTTGTTCTGATCGAAGTGCCTCCCCGCCCAGTCCACCGACCTCTTCTTGAACTCCCAAAGGCTAAGCCCCAACCATTCCTCATAGATAGCGTTGAGCCTTAGGAGCTTCACTTCGCCGGAGCCTCGCGCGACCGCTCCAATCAGCACGTTGAGCAATGCCAGCGCCAACGCGGCGACCAACCAAGCCGATCCAAGGCTGACTTCTTCCACTAACGAGGCGACGATCACGGGCCCCGTCACCGTGAAACTCGCCGAGAACATCATCATTGTCTGAATGCGGCCTTCGACGGCGTTCAGCCGGTGCATCGCCCAATCGTAAGAAGCCTGAACAAAGTCGTACGCCGGATAGACGCCCGGCCATCGCTCTTCCGGGCTTAAGTCATCGTTCGGCACGCACGCGCTCCAAGGGCAGGTTGCGCCGGGAGCATGACCGGCAAGCCTCTGCTCGGGCAAGGCGCCACTGTCGCAAGGAGAAACCACGCCGCAGCGCGCGTGCGCGCCCTACCCTGCGGGGCTACAATCACCCGCGCATGGGCTATCGCATCGGCATCGACGTCGGGGGCACCTTCACGGACTTCGTGCTGGCGCGGCCCGACGGCTCCATCACCTTCACCAAGACCGGCTCCACGCCCGCCGACCAGTCGGACGGCGTGATGCGCGGCATCGCCGATCTCGCCGAGGCGGAGGGGCTCGGCGCCCGCGGCCTGCTCGAACGCACCGGCCAGATCGTTCACGGGACCACCACCGGCGACAACATCCTGATCGAGATGAACGGCGCGGTGACCGGCCTCATCACTACGATGGGGAACCGCGACCAGATCGAGTTCCGCCGCGGCTGGAAAGAGAGCATTTGGGACCCGGCCTACCCGCCCCCGGTCCCCATCGCGCCGCGGCGGCGGCGCATCGACGTGCCCGAACGTCTCGACTTCGAAGGCACCGTGCTAACGCCGCTCGACGAGGAGGCGGTGCGTGCCGCGGCGCGAAAGCTCAAGCTCAAAGGAGCCGAGTCGATCGCCGTCGCTTTCCTTTTCTCTTATGTCAACCCGGCGCACGAGCTGCGCGCCCGGGAGATCATCCTGGAGGAGCACCCCGAGGCCCACGTCTCGCTCTCCCACGAGGTGATGCCCTCCGCGCCAGAGTTCGAGCGCACCAGCACCACGCTGGTCAATGCCTACATCGAGCCGCGCATCCGCCGCTACCTCGAAATGCTGACGCGCAAGCTCCGCGGCGCCGGCTTCGCCCACGACCTGCTCGTCATGCTCTCCAACGGCGGCGTTATGACTACGGAGTACGTGACTCGCAAGGCCGTCTCGATCATCGGCAGCGGTCCCGCGGGCGGAGTGACCGGTGCCGGCTACGTGGCGGGCGCGGCCGGCGTCGAGGACTTCATCGCCGTCGACATGGGCGGCACCAGCTACGACGTCTGCCTGGTAAGGGGAGGCCGGCCCGCCGTCAAGTCGTTCTGGAACTGGCGACACCGTTATCTCATTGGCCTGCCCTCGATCGACGTGCAGGGCATCGGCGCGGGTGGCGGCTCCATCGCCCGCGTCGTGGCGGGCGCGCTCCATGTCGGCCCCGAGAGCGCTGGCGCGGAGCCCGGGCCCATCTGCTACGGCCGCGGCGGACGCAACCCCACGGTGACCGACGCGAACCTCGTCCTCGGCTATCTCAACCCCGACGCACTCGCCGGCGGCACGCTCAGGCTGCGGAACGAAGGCGTGCGGGAGGCAATCGAGGAGCACATCGGACAGCCGCTCGGCCTCGACGCTACGGCGGCGGCCTACGGCGTCTTCCGTATCGTCAACGCCAACATGACGCACGCGATCCGCCGCGCCTCATCGGAGCAGGGCTACGACCCCAAGGATTTCACCCTGGTGGCCTACGGCGGCAACGGCGCGGTCCATGCCGGAGTCCAGGCCCGCGAGATGGGCATCGCCAAGGTCATTGTGCCCAAGGCGGCGCCGGCGTTCTCCGCGCTCGGCGTGCTGATCTCCGACCGGCTTGTCGAGGATGCGCGGTCGTACATCGTGGGCGTCCCCGAGGCCGACCTCGACCGCGTGAACGCGCTTCTCGGGCGGATGCAGGAAGCGGCGGACGCGGAGCTGCGCGGCCTTGGCGGCGGCGAGATCGAGGTCTCCCGTTTCGCCAACATGCGCTACCCCGGCCAGCAGTTCGACCTCAGCGTCCCGCTTCCGCCGCGCGCCGTCGCGCGCGCCGACCTCGAAGCCGCGGCCGAGGCCTTCCACCGCCTGCACGAGGAATCGCACACCTACGCCCAGCGCGATCAGGCCCCCATTATCAGTTCGCTCCGGCTGCGCGCCGTGCTCCCGGGCGACAAGATCGCGCTCCCCGAAGCACGTCCGGCCCAAGGCGCGCCCACCCCCAAGCTCCGCCGCCGGGCCTACTTCGAGGGAGGCTACGCCGATGCGCCGGTCTACGACGGACCGTCGCTGGGGGCCGGGGCGCGCGTCGAGGGACCCGCTATCATCGAAGAGCCCTTCACCACCATCGTCGTCTGGCCCCAAGACACCGCCGAAGTCGACCGGTGGGGCAACTACGTCATGACCATCGGCTGAGTGATCCTTATGTCATTCCTCAACGGCGTCAACGTGCTCGAATGGGGCGAGGCCCTCACCGCCCCGCTCTGCGGCAAGATACTCACCGACCTCGGGGCCGACGTCGTCAAGATCGAGCCGCCCGGCGGCGAGCCCGGGCGTGCCCTGCCGCCGTTCAAGACCGGCCCCGACGGCGTGCGGCGCAGCCTCCTCTTCGAACACCTTAACGCGGGGAAGCGCAGCGTCACGATCGAGGCCGATGACCCCGCCCTCGACCGGCTCGCAGCCCGCGCCGACGTCATCGTCGAAGGCCATCTCGACTACGACCCCGCCGTAGCGGCGGCACTGACGCGCCTGCGCCGGGAGAATCCCAGTCTCATAATCACGTCGGTCAGCGCCTTCGGGCGCTCTGGCCCGCTGGCCCAAGCGCCGGGCTATCCCTCGATCGCCTTCCACATGAGCGGGGCCGGCTTTGTCACGCCGCCACAGGTCGAGAGCGTGACGCAGCCGCCCCTCTCGCTGCCGGGGCGACCCGCGGCGATCATCGGCGGCTACTGCGCAGCGGCGGCGACCGTGCTGTCGCTCCTGGCACGCGGCGCCGACGGGCGGGGGCGCTACGCCGACATCGCCGAGGTCGAGGGGATGATTCCCATGTTGGCGACGCCCCTGAACCAGTACTCGGCGGAGGGCGTGATCGCCGCCCGCGACGAACGGATCCATGGGATGTCCCCCTTCGACTTCTACCGCGTCAAAGACGGCTGGGCGAGCATCTTTTTGGTCCAAGAAGCCCACTGGCAACGGCTCGTCGAGCTCATGGGCTCGCCGGAGTGGACCACGGCGCCGATGTTCGCCGACCGCCGCATCCGGGGGCAGTACAAGGAAGACCTCAACAACATCATGCAGCCGTGGCTCGACGAGCAGGCCAACGAGGACCTCTACGTCCGCGCCCAGGCAAAGGACACGCCCATCGGCCCCGCGCGGACAGTGAGCGAAGTTCTCGCCGACCCCCACTTCGAGGCACGCCACGTCTTCGTCCGGTCGCCCCACCCGCGGCTCGGCGAGATGCTCCACCTTCGCCCACCCTTCCGGTGCCGCGGCCAGACCTGGACACCGCCGGGTCCCGCCCCCGAAGCCGGCGAGCATACCGAGCACGTCAAGGACGCCCGGCCTCCCTCGCCCGTGAGCGAAGAGGGCACGGGTGAGGCCGCGGCGGCCTCGGCACTTCCCCTCACCGGCTTGCGTCTCATCGAGCTTGGCGCGGCCATTGCCTCGCCCTTCGGCGCCGCGACGCTTGCCGACGCGGGCGCCGAGGTCATCAAGATCGAGACCGCGAAGCGGCCCGACAACCTGCGCAGTAACTGGCCCATGGCGGGCGGCGAGGCCGGCCCCGAGCGCAGCTACTACTACAACCAGGTCAACCGCCACGCCAAGAGCCTCACGCTCGACCTCACCACCCGCGAGGGACGAGACGCCTTTCTGCGCCTCGTCGCACTCAGCGACATCGTCGTCGAAAACTTCGCCGCCGGAACTATGGAGCGTCTCGGCGTTCCCTACGAGGTGATCCGGCGGGCCAATCCCAGCATCGTCATGCTCTCGCTCAACGGTTTCGGCGACACCGGCCCCGCCAGAGACTTCATCGCCTACGGCCCGCTGCTTGAAGCGGTCACCGGGATGGCCGGACTCGGCGGCTACGAGGGCGGTCCGCCCACCCACTCGACTTTCGTCTACACCGACTACGTCTCCGCCATGGTCGGCGTGACCTTGATGCTCGCCGGGCTGCGCCGGCGCGCCGAGACCGGCGAAGGCGCCTATCTCAACGTGGCACAAGCCGAGGTCGCCCTGCACACAATGCCGGAGCCCATCCTCGATTGCGCCCTGAACGGCGTCCTCCCCGCCAAGCCCGAGGACCGCGACCCGTTCGTCGCCGTCCACGGCTCGTTCCGCTGTCTTGGCGAGGACGAGGCGGATGACTCTTGGGTGGCCATCGCCGTCCGTACCGACGCGCATTTCCACGGCCTGAAGGAGGCGATGGGACGTCCGGCTTGGGCCGAGGACCTCCGCTTCGCCACCGACGAAGGGCGGCGCGCCCACGCCAGCGAGATCGCCGACCGCGTCGCGCAGTGGACGCGACGCTTGCCCAAGCGCGAAGCCGGGGAGACGCTCCGCAAGCACGGCGTGCCCGCCGCCGCGGTCAATCACGTCCGCGACACCCTCGAAGATCCGCACCTCCAGGCCCGCGGCTCGCTCCAGCGCGTCCGCCATCCCGTCATCGACGAGGCGTGGACGTACCCGTCGCCGCTCAACCTCGAAGGCGTCCCCCGCGAAATCCGCCGCGGCGCTCCGCTCTGGGGTGAGCACAACGACTACGTCTGCCGCGGCCTCCTCGGCATGACCGGGCGCGAGGTCGCGGACCTCGTCGAGCGCCGGGCGCTCGTCTAGCGCGCCGTCCACATCGGCGGCACGCCGCTCTCCATATCAGTCAGCTTCCTTTACGCTCCCCGCTAAGTCTTCCGGTGTGCTCGCGGCCTCGAGGGTCTCCCCCTCCCCAGGCCAGGCCTCAACACACTCGATGCCCTCGAGATCCAGCCTGGGATGAGCGATAGGTGCTCTCTAACGGCGGCGATGTAGGCCCGCTTGGGATCCTCTAACGAACTCATGTCGATGTCTGTGATGTTGACAGAAACGTCCGAGCTGGTGGGCGGTCGGGTCCAGGCGTCGCGCATGTACCTACCGGCCACCTGCCGGAGAGCCGCGACTAGCGCTTCGTATGCCTGACCAACGTGCGCCGACTCTGTTGCAATCCAAGCGGAGTAGTAGGCCAGATCCTGCTGAACACTCCGCAATTCAGAAGATATGCGGTTACGCTCCTGTTCCACGTCGCTTCCGCGCCGGCGGATGACATAGGGGAACTCTTGGTACGCAACGCAGGCAGCGTAGGCCTTGGAAAACGTGTCACGCTGCCGGTTGATGGTCTCCCTTCGCGCCGTAAGCCACGCATTTGCTACCCAGAGGAAGATGGAAACGGCGGCGGTCAAAGCCGCCGCGACGAGTGGGATAGGAATCCCGGACGAACTCATGGGGTCAGCTTGCTGCCATCGCCATGGCCCGCCTCGGGGCCAAGCCACTCGCCAGCTAGCCTCCAGTATGCTTCACGGAAAAGGTGAGCAATGGTCAGCCCGATAAGAGAAGGGAGGCCGTCGTCTAGCACCCAACGATTCTCTTGATCGTCCTTAGGGTACCAGATACAAAGTTCGCCTTTCCCGTAACGATGGGGCGAGTCGGTGGGTCCATCAACAGTAACTACCGGTAGGGAAGGGGTTTGCTGGCGAAAGATGACTCGAACCCGCCGGTCTTCAAAATAGGGGACTTCAACGGTCAACCGATACAGGCGCCCGGCGCTCTTGCCCCTGAGGGTCTCGCACCGGATGCCAGGGAAAGCGGCTCTAGCATTTCGCTCGAAAAGAGCACGGCGGCGATCCTCACCATACCAAGGTCCGCTAGCCCTCCTTCCGTACGACACAAGGCATCCTCAGTCGCCGTATGAGCGCGTGGTCTTGAGCGGTTTCGTCCCTGCTGAAACTGAGCGAAGGGCGAGCCCTCCGGGGACGACTCCGACTCCCGCGTTACCTCCTCGCAGGACATCAGCGAAGGCCTCACGAGAACTCCTACCGGGTGGCCGCTCGACGTACAAGTGATACACGTCGGCCAGCGCATCTCGGACCGCTTCCTCGTCATCATCGTTGTCTAGTGCCTTTCGGAGTCCTCGGGCCGCGTGAAGAAGGCGCTTGACCACTGTTTCTTGCTTGACTAGCACCTTGATTGGGCCGGAGACGCTGGCGGGATCCGGTGTTCTGTGCTTATCGAGTTCGGCTGCGGCGAACTCATAGAATGTGGCCAATGCTTGAGCTACACCCGCGCCGGGCTCTACGGACGTGAGGGCTAGGGTAGAGATGTTGAACCCCGACAGACCAGGGTCTGTGTATTGCTTATTCCACCCCTTGGCCAGCCGGATGACGCGGGCCCTAGTTCGTCGAAGCGCCGCAGGTTCCGCCGTAAGCAGCCGAGTATGGCACTCAGGATCAGACGCGTCCCAACTCGAATTGTCCCGGTTAGGAATCCAGAGGGCACCGTCCTTCCGATTCAACGCCACAATAAGGTCGACCGTAGGGTCTGTGCCTCCGTCTAACGGATCGTTGAACGACACCTTGATCGCCCGTTTCGTCACCCTAAAGGACACATCCGGGTAGTCACCCTTCATCTCGCCCCTGATGAACTCTCGGACGCTCTCGCCTATCTTCTCGGGCCCAACTCCCTCCCCGTCAGGGCCAAGCTCAGGGTAGGACCGTCGGTCGAGGACGACCCCGCAATCGGCATCTGTGTCATCATTCGCAACTCGGTGGGCGATCGAACCCGAGACATAGGTGCGCAAGGCCCCGGGATACTTGCTGGCTGCGCCGAGGATTGCGTCCCTGCGCGTTCTAGCCGCCTCTAAGGTCTCGTCAGACGGCGCGAGCTTCTCCCGCACCTCATCAATGACTCGTTGTGTGTAGCCCATCTGTCTCCTCGGACAAGGCGCGCCCTTCCTACTAGATACCACACGTAATAGACTATTCTACCACAATATAGAGGGCTTCGTGCTAGCGTCTCCTTCCGCGCGAGGTCGTGCGCCTCACCGCGCGTTGAGCTAGCGCCAGCCAAGGCATACGCGATGCGCGGCCAAGTAGCTGCGAGCGACAGCCCCTTGGCAGTGGCGGTGGAATTGCTCGACGGCCTTTTCCTGATCGGCGCGGTCTTGCGCACGGGGGTTGACCAGGTGCGCAACCGCCTCGCCGAACTACTCCGCTTTCGCTAGCCGGCAGCCCTCGAAGGCAGCCTCACCACCGCCTGGCCGGGGGAGACCAGCGTTGCGTCCTGGTTCACCGCGTTGAGCTCCAGGTTCACCAGCGGCTCCCCGTCTTCCTTGCTCTTGCCGGTGACCTTGCCGTCGACCCGATAGATGTCACCAACGAACGTGGGCTGGCGCAGCCGGGCGTTGAAGCTCTTGAGGAAGCCGTCGTCGCCCATCCAGTTCGTCACGGCGTGGGCCATGTTCGCCACGCGATGCGGGCCAATCTCGAAGCAATACGGCATCCCGCGGGCCTGGGCCATGCTGTCCTTGACGTGGTGCATCTGCCGTTCCTCGGGCAGGCCCGTTTCGGGATCGATGATGATGCGATCGGGGTGGGTGCGCCGGAGCTCGATCCAGAACCCCTTGTGCGCGACGTGCGACCGTGAACCGATCCCCATGTAGTAGGCGATCGAGTCGCGCGGCGTAAACGGGCCCTTGACGATCATGGGGACCTCATCCCCGACCTCCACGTTCTCCCAGTACCTCGGCGTCGAGCCCTGCCGCGTCTCGCCGGTGTAGTCGTCGGTGATGCGGCGCAGCTCATCCTCGGTATAGGTCGGACGAGGCTGGGTCATATAGTGGTCTTGAGCAATGTCTTGCGGTAGAAACCGCAACTCCTTCAAGAGACGCTCCGCCACGACCTCGCCGTGCTGGTTCATGTAGCGGTTTAACGTGGCCTGGTACAGGGCTCTCTTGGCGTGTCTGACCGGTTTGGGAGAGAGCTCAGTCCGAACGTGGACGCCCTGAATCTCATCGCCGGCCTTCACCACGTGGTTGAACGTCCACTCGGTGCCGATGTGGAGCCCCGTAAAACTGGGTAGGCCAAGGCCTCCGGCTTGGTAGCAGCTGTAGATCCACATGGGCGGCGCAACCAGACCGCCGTACTCGGTCTCTCCGCCATACCCTTCGTCAGTCCAGAGAGGATTGTCGTCCCCGATCCCCCAGGCGAAATGGCGAATGGCGTCGCCGGTCGCTACTCGATTGAACGCATACCCGTCGGTCAACTCCTCGCCTAGGAGTCGGCAGTAGTCGTCGATTTCAGCCTGGATGGCGGGCGGGTAGTCGAGTGATACGGTAGTCATTTCGCCCCTGTGAAGCGGTGCGGCGCGCGGGACATCACGCAACCATGTCGTAGCTGCGAAGCAGCTTGCCGGGAAGCGCTCCCGTGCACTCGGCGCCCTCGAAGGTGACGGCGCCGTTGACGATGGTGTAGCGGAGGCCGGTCGGCTTTTGAATGATGCGGCGCTCCCCACCGGGGAAGTCGAAACCAAAGACAGGCTTCGGATGCAAAAAGCCCAGCGTATCGAGGTCGTAGACGATGATGTCCGCCCAGGCCCCGAGCTGAAGGGTGCCGCGGTCCTTGAAGTCGGCGAACCAGGCGGGGTAGGCGCTGATCTTCACGTGGGCTTCCTCGAGCGTCATGATCTCCTTGTCTCGAATCCAGGTCGAGAGGAAGTTCACGGGCCAGGTGCTCACCGTCAAGAACCTCGTGTGCGCGCCGCCGTCGGACAGGGAGATGTGGCTGAACGGATTCAAGATGAGCCGGGCGAGCTCGTCGTCATCCCTGTCCCCGGCGCCGGCGTTCGCGATGAACTCGGTCTCCAGGTCCTCGTCCAGGGCCAGGTCGATGAAGGCATCGACGGGATGCTTGCCCAGTTCGGCCGCGATTTCCGCGATCGTCTTGCCTTCGTACTGACGGTTCCGCTCGTGGGCGGCCTCCATGACGTAGAACCTGTTCCAATCCGTCCGGTTGGTGAGGCTACCCTGCACCTCGAGGTCGCGCTTCATCGCGGCGCGGGTCTCGGGGTCGCGTAGCTTGACCATGCGTTCCTCGCGGCCGCCGACCAACGGTTGAATCCAATTGGGGTAGACGTCGAAGAGGTTGTACTCGGTGAGTTTGAAGATCGCGTCGGGGAAAATCGTCGGCTGCTGAATAACGAGCGGGAGGCCCTCAGCGCGCGCCGACGCCACCCACGCCTCATCCTGGGGGGTGGGAGAAATGCAGTTGACATGCGCCGGCCGGCCGCTCATCCGGACCATTTCAGTGACCAGGTCGTATTGCGCCGTCCGGTCATCGAAGATCGGATAGCCGATCGTCCAACCGATGTGGCCCACGCCGAACTCTCCCAACACCTCGGCCAGTGCAAGGAACTCCGCATCGGACGCTATGTGGGTCGGGAGATACCCGCCGTCGTCGGGGCGATCCTCCGCGCTCTTGTTTGCCGAAAAGCCAAACGCCCCCGCCTTCATGGCGTCGTGGAAGAGGCTCTTCATCATGTTGAGCTCTTTTTCGGTCGCCGAGGTCCGCTCGCGGGCGGGCAGCATGCCCATGATGTAGGCCCGCAGCGGAGAGCAAGGGAACAAGGCGCCGACATTAAGGCCAAGGCCTTGCCTATCCAAGCTATCGAGATACTCGGGAAACGTCTCCCAGTCCCACCGCATGCCCAGCCGCATGGACTCCAGCGGGATCGCCTCCACGCGGTTCATCATCCGCATGTTGAGCTCGCGGTCCTCCGGCTTCGTCGGAGCAAAACCAAAGCCGCATTGGCCTATCGTCAGAGAAGTTACGCCAAACCACCCCGACAACGAGCAATACGGGTCCCAGTTCAGTTGCGCGTCGTAGTGCGTGTGGAGGTCGACAGCCCCCGGCGCGACGATGCAGCCGCTCGCGTCGATCTCGCGGGCGCCGCCGGCGGGGATCCTGCCGCTGATCTTCGCGATGCGGCCGTCCTTCACCGCCAGGTCGGCTTTGTACCGTGGCAGGCCCCTCCCATCGACAATCGTGCCGCCGCGAATAACGAGATCGTACTCCGCCATGGCTTACCCCCCTCGCCTATCGTCCCCACGGCATCGCAGCATGGCGATGCCCTCTCCACGCTCGACCGCTCGAGCTCGGCCAAACACGCCTTGGCTTCCGTTGCTAACCTCTAGCCTCGACCGCGCCATCCTACCATGAATCTCTCCACTCAAGCCCCCAGCCGAACCGCGCGCCGCCGCAGCGCGGCGTGCTACCATCGGGCCAAGCGTAGAGCAAGGAGACCGCGTATGAGCGACGACCCCACGGGCATCCCCGTTCCCCCCGAGGTGGAGGATTTCTTGAAGGCCCACACCCGCACTTTCATCCTGACGGTGCGCAAGGACGGCTCGCCGACGGGCCACCCGATGACCGGGTGGTACGACGAGGGCCGTATGCGCGTGACGACGTACCGTAGGAGCCACAAGACTCGCAACGCTCAGCGGGACGAGCGGACCTCCTGGGTCGTCCTCAACGGCTACGATTCCAACGACGACGCCCGGGCCGTGCAGTTCAAGGGCGTGAACCGCGTCGTCAACGCTACCGAGATGCCCACGCACGCGGGAGAGCGCCAGGGCACGAAAACCGGGCTCTCGTCACGGACGGAGGATCGCCTCAAGTCGGGCAAGCGGATCGTGATAGAAGTCACCCCGACCATGACCGGCTTCCTCGAGGAGGTGCGCTAGCCATGGCCCGTGAGTCCATTGCCATGTCCATCGAAGAGGTCGCCGCCTTCATCGGCCCGAAGCCCTGGATCGTCCTGGGCACGTTGGACGAGGACGGCTCCCCCTGGGGCGACCTCGCCGCCTCCCTGATCGACGGCGAGCGGATCGTCTTCGCCGTCCCCGCCGGGACGCGCGCCGCCGCCAACATCGAGCGCGACCCGCGCGTCGTCTGCATGAACGACCAGTACCCCATCTACTACGAGATCAAAGGGGTCACCGCCCACGGCCAGGCCGAGCGGCTCGACGACCCGGCGCTCGCCGAGCGTCTTCCTCCCGACCCCATCCACCGCGGAGCGGCGGACCGCTTGGTGTACGCCATCCCCTTGGACGACATCACCAGCTTCGACTTCACCAAGATCAAGGCGAAGGTGTAGGGAGGCCTACCGCCCGCCGAACAGATCGTCGACGTCGCGGGCGAGTGCAGCCTGGCGCTCCGCCGGTTCGAGGTAGCCGACGCTCTTGTAGAAGTCGGGGCCGTAGGTGCGCGTGCGGACGACCACCGGCATGGGGACGGCGTGGCCGAAGATAAGCGCCTGCTGCTTCGTCTCCAGCTTGGCGAGAACGGCGCGCAACTCGCCGCGCCCCGAGACGCCGGCGAGCACCGCGTCGATGTCGCGGTCGTCCTCCAAGAGACACGTCAGCTTGGTGCCGATCTGCGACAGCACCTCGTGGTCGATGCCGCTGGGGCGTTGATCGATGATGAGTAGCGTGACGTTGTACTTGCGAAGCTCCCGCGCGATGGTCCCGAAGCTGGTGTAGCCGGCCACGCCGGGGCTGAGGAACTTGTGGGCCTCCTCGACGGCGATCACCAGGTTGGGCGGCGGCTTGCCGCTTCCCGCCAGCGACGCCTCGACGCGGTCCACGTACTTCTCGTGGATGCGGCGCGTCAGCAGGTTCGCCACGAGGATGTAGGCGCCGAGGTTGTTGCGGTGACGTCCGAACTCGAGGACGACGTGCTTCCCCGCTTCCAGGTACTCCATGATGCGGCGCACCGAGTCCTCGGGCCGTTCAGCGGTCAGGAAGTCGAGTGCGCCGAGGCGCTGCACGCGCCGGTGTACCGCGGCGAGCGTTCCCTCGTGCTCGACGCCGCCGGCGAGCTCGGTGAGCTCTTCCACGCCGTCCGCGTCGAGCAGGGCGCGCAGCCACTTGCGCCCGTGGCGCTTCTCCAGCCGCTCGATCGCCTGGACCTGGGTCTCGTTGAGACCGAGAACGCCCGCGGCGGAGGCCACGTCGGCGGCCTCGATGTCGTCGTAGCCGATCCGGACCACGTAGTCGGCGCTGGCTCCCTTGCGGCGCGTCGAGGCGTCGTCGAGGGTGAAGACGCCCACGCGGCCGGGGAAGAGCTGCTTGAGCCCCTTCACCTGGCCCCCCGACTCGCTGGGCGAGGCCCAACCGTACTCGCTGTGCATGTCGAAGACGAGGCTCACCGCGTGGCCCTTCATCACGATCTCGGCGAGCAGCACCCGCGTCAGGAACGACTTGCCGGTACCCGTCTTCCCGAAGACGCCGGTGCTGCGCTCAGTGAGCCGGTCGGCGTCGAGGCAGATCGGGGCCTCCTCCATGTCCAGCGGGCTGCCCACCCAGAGGTGGTCCTTGTCGTTCTCGCCGAAGATCGCCTCGATCTCCTGCGGTGCACTGTAGCGAGCCGGGGCGAAGTGGGGCGGGACGGTCTTCGCGGGAAGTGGCCCGTCGTCGAGTCCTGCGGCGCCGGTCTGGGTAAGGTAGGGGACGACGTGAACGAGGCCGAAGGCGTTGGCGCCGCTGACCACGGCGCGAATGAAGTCGTCGTCCACGTCGGGCGGGGTCAGCACCATGGCGGGGTCGGTCTGCCCCAGCGAGATGTCGGTGACGACGCCGAAGAAGCGCCGGCGCTCGGCCTGGATGGTGACGAAACGCCCCACCGAGACCTCCTCGATGGGGACGCCTCCTTCGAGGCGCACGTCGATGCCCTTGGTCAGCGACCCTCCCACGACCATGCCGAGTTGGTCGCCGCCCGGTGACGGCGTTGGACGGGCGGGTTCCGCCCCGTTGGCCGGCGTGAGGGGGTCGTCGGTCGGCATGGGGAGCATTGTACGCGCGCGGTGCGCTCCGCGGAACAGGCCGCCGTCGATTGACAAAAGCCGCCGGCGCGGCTCAAATCCTCACGGAGAGAGGAGCCATCGGCATCGTGCGCCCGCTGGAGAAAGTCCGCGTCGTTGAGTACGGCCCGTGGGTGAACGCGGCCTACGGCGGACGCCTGCTCGCCGACCTCGGCGCGGAGGTCATCAAGATCGAGGCTCCCGACGGCGCCGAGCCGGCGCGCCTGCACGGGCCGTTCCCCGGCGACGCGCCCGACGCCGAGGCCAGCGCCCAGCATCTCTTCAACAACGCCAACAAGCTGAGCGTGACCCTCGATCCGTCGGCGGCGACGGGCCGGCGCCTCTTCCAGCGGCTCGCCGCCAGCGCCGACGTGCTCATCGACGGCAGTCAGTCCGGCGAGCTTGACGGCCTGGGGCTCGGCCACGAGACGCTGGCGCGGGACAACTCCGGGCTCATCACCGTCGCGGTGAGCAGCCTGGGGCGCACCGGTCCCTACGCCGGTTACCGGGGCTACGATCTGACAAGCTGGCACGGCAGCGGCTCGTCCCACGTCTACATGGGCGCGCCGGGGCGGGCCCCCCTGCGCGGCGCCTACTACCACGCCAGCCACTGGGGCGCCGTCTCGGTGGCGGCGGCGGCCATGATCGCCCTCCACGCACGGGAGAAGACGGGGACCGGCCAGGCCATCGACATCGCCGAAGCCGAGACGCTCGCCATGCTCTACCTCGCCGTCGAGGTCAGCGACTACCTGATGAACGGCGCCGAGAAGTCCCGCGTCGGCCTGCGCACGGAAGGCAACGCCCCAACCGCGCTGCTCCCCTGTAAGGACGGTTATGTCTACCTGATGTGCCTCACCGACCAGCAATGGACGGGGTTGGTCGACGCGATGGGCAACCCCGATTGGGCCACGACGGACCTCTTCCTCGGCGGGGGGCGGCAGCGCGCCGTCTACGCCCGTGAGATCTACGATCTTCTAGAGCCCTGGCTCAGGGCCCACACCGCCCAGGAAATCTTCGACCTGTGCCAAGCGCGAAGCGCGCCCGCCGCCCCGCTCTACACCGTCGCCGACCTCGCCGCCAACGAGCACCTCGCGGAGCGGGGCTTCTTCATCCACGTTCCCGACGAACGCTCGGGGCCCCTCCGCATCCCCGGGCCGCCCTTCCGCTTCGGCCATGACCAAAGTGAGTCGCCGGCGTCGAAAACGCTGGCGCCGTGGGCCGTCGAGCGGCACGCCCCGCGCCTCGGCGAGCACAACGAGACCGTCTACTGCGGGATGCTCGGCATCGACCGCGCCGAGCTGCCTGCGCTGCGGCGCGCGGGGGTCATCTGATGTCCGGCGCGCCGGTCAACGGCAAGAGCGACGGGAAGGGCGACCTTCCCCTCGCCGGCCTGCGCGTGCTCAACTTGGGCTGGTACTGGGTCTGCGCCACCATGTCGCACCTCCTCGCCGACATGGGCGCGGAGGTCATTAAGGTTGATTCACGGCAGCGGCTGGAGACGCTGCGAGGCATCCCGCCGTTCATGGACGGTGTCGAAGACCCCGACCACAACCTCTGGCTCCACAATCTCTTGCGCAATACGCAAAGCATCACGGTGAACCTAGAGACCGAGGAAGGACGCGAGCGTCTGCGCGACCTCGTCCGGACGGTGGACGTGGTGACGGAGAACTGGACGCCGGGCACGGTGGCCAAGCTCGGCATCGACTACGCCTCGCTGCGCCCCTACCGGCCCGACCTGATCATGGTCTCGCCCTCGGCGGCAGGCCAGTGGGGGCCGTACCGCCGCATCAACACCTACGGCCAGGTGATCAGCACGCTGGCCGGCCTCGACGCGGTCCAGGGCTACGCCGGCGAGCGGCCCTCGAACTTCGGTATGTCGATCATCGACCCTTTCGCGGGCATCATGGCCTGCTACGCCGTCCTCGCCGCCCTCCGGCGCCGCAACGAGACCGGCCAAGGCTGCCACGTCGACTTCTCGCAGTGGGAAATGTCGGCGGCAACGTTGGGGCCGCTCTTCCTCGACTACCAGTGGAATGGCAGGCTCCACGGCCCCGAGGGGAACCGCGACGCCCTCTGCGTCCCCAACAACGTCTATCCCTCCGCCGGCGACGACCGCTGGGTCTCGATCTCGGTCTACGAGGAGCAAGAGTGGGGCGGGCTGCTCCGCGCCCTGGGGCGGCCCCGGTGGGGGCGCGACCCCCGCTTCGCCGACAAGTACCGCCGCAAGCGCAACGAAGAGGCCCTCGACGAGCGCATCGCGGCGTGGACGAAGCACCGCACGCACTACGAGGCGGCAGAGCTCTTGCAAGCGGAGGGCGTGGCTGCGTTCCCGGTCATGGGCTCACGTGAGCTCTACAACGACCCCCACTGGAAGGCCCGCGACTCCTGGCTGCAAGTCGACCATACCTTCGGCCCCGAATGGATTTACGGCGTGCACTGGAAGCTCAGCGGCACGCCGGGATCGGTGCGCACGACGACGCCCCTCCTCGGCCAACAAAACCGCCGCGTCTTCCGCGACCTCATGGGTGCGGAGACGGACGAGTTCCACCGCCTGGAGGAGGAGCGGGTGATCTACTAGCGCCCGACGCTCCGGCCCCTGTCCGCGCTGGTATACTTTCCGGCGGCGTTCGCCTAGGGCGCTCGCCCCCGCACCCCCGCTTCAGGAGACTGCGCCCCAACATGTCCACGACCACCTCAACCGTCACTCCCCACACCGCTATCACGCCCCACGGCGGCGCGCTCGTCGACCGCGTCGCCGACGCGGCCAGAGCCGCCGAACTGCGGTCCTTGGCCGCCGGCCTACCTTCCATCACCCTCAGCTTCAAGCAGTTCTGCGACCTCGAAATGATCGCCATCGGCGCCTTCAGCCCCCTCACCGGCTACGTGGGCCAAGCCGACTTTGACTCGATATGCCGCCGCGCCGGCCTGGCCGACGGCACGGTCTGGCCGATCCCGATCACGCTCGCCGTCGACGGCGCCGTCAAACAGACGCTGAGCGTCGGCGGCAAGGCCGCGCTCAAGCACCACGATGGCACGCTCCTCGCCGTCATCGACGTGGAGGAGATCTATCCCCACGACAAAGCGCTGGAGATTCCCAACGTCTTCCGCACCGAGGACGCCGCGCATCCCGGCGTCGAAGCGGTGCTGGCGGAGGGTGAGTGGCTCGTCGGCGGCCCCATCGACGTCATCACCGTGACTCCAGAGCGCGAGCCCGGCGAGCAGTTCACCGAGCACCGAAAACGGCCTGCCGAGACCCGTGCCGTCTTCGCGGAGCGGGGCTGGCGGACCATCGCCGCCTTCCAGACGCGGAACCCCATCCACCGCGCCCACGAATACCTGACCAAGTGCGCTCTGGAGATCACCGACGGCCTGCTCATCCATCCCCTCGTGGGCGAGACCAAGCCCGGCGACATCCCCGCCGACGTCCGCATGAGCTGCTACCAGACGCTCATCGACAACTATTACGTCGCCGAGCGCACCTTGCTCACCGTCATGCCTGCGGCGATGCGCTACGCCGGCCCGCGCGAGGCGGTGCTCCACGCCCTGGTACGTCAGAACTACGGCTGCACCCACTTCATCGTGGGCCGCGACCACGCCGGCGTCGGCGACTACTACGGCACCTACGAAGCGCAGCAGATCTTCGACGACTTCGGCCCCGGCGAGATCGCCATTACGCCGCTCAAGTTCGAGCACGCCGCCTACAGCAGGCGGGCGCAGGGCATGGTGAGCGCCAAGACCTTCCCCAGGATCGAGGGCGACCAGATCTTTCTTTCGGGAACGAAGGTCCGCGAGCTGCTCGGCGCGGGCGAACGGCCGCCGGGGGAGTTCACCCGCCCCGAGGTCGCCGACATACTGATCGAGTGGGCGCGCTCGGAGAGCTAACCGCCATCCCGTAGAATGCACGGGGCGGCGTGGACCGCCGAAGGGGAGCCGCGTGGAATACATCTTCGAGGTCGGGGGCTTCAGCCTCCGCTGGTACAGCGTCCTCGTCGCCGTCGGACTTGGCATGGGGGCATGGATGGCCGCCATCGAGGCCAAGCGGCGCGGCGAGGACACCAACCACGTCTTCAACGCCCTCCTCATCTGCCTCCCAATGGCCCTGATCTTTGCCCGTGCCTACCACGTCATCGATCAGTGGAACGAGCTTTACTCGAACGAAGTGCTGCGCGTCATCCGCATCGACCAAGGCGGCATCGGCATCTACGGGGCAGCTATCGGCTCCATCCTCGGCATCGTCATCTACGCCCGCTGGCAAGGCCTGTCCATCATGCGCTGGCTCGACATCGGCGCGCCGGGCTTCATCCTTGGCCAGGCCATCGGGCGCTGGGGCAACTTCTTCAACCAGGAACTCTACGGCAAACCGACCGACCTCCCCTGGGCCATCGATATCGACCCCGGGAAGCGCGTGGGCGGCTACGAGACCTTCTCCCAGTTCCACCCCCTCTTCCTGTACGAATCCCTTCTCAACCTCATCGGCCTCGGCGTCATGCTCTACGTGGGGCGCCGCTTCGCCAACCGTCTGAAAGGCGGCGACATCGTCCTCATCTACGGCGTGTGGTACGGCGGGGTGAGGCTCGGCCTCGAATCGCTGCGCCTCGACAACTGGGTCGTGGGCGGCTTCCCTGTCGCGGCGGCGATATCCATCGCGGCCATCGTGATCTGCGGCAGCCTGCTCCTCTACCGCCACTGGTACATCCCGCGCTACGGTGGCAAGAAGGGCGCCCCGAAGGCGGCCTAGCGGGCCTAGCGTCCTCGAAGCGCGCTCGGTATAGTCTTCCTGCCATATCCGGCGACGGAGGGTCCCCTTGAGCGACGTATACGACCTCGCCATCATAGGCTCCGGCTTCACCGGCCTCAGCGCCGGAGTCCAGGCCACGAGAATGCGCATGAAGACCATCCTGATCGAGCAGATGATCATGGGCGGTCAGATTCTGAACACCGACTTGGTGGAGAACTACCCCGGCTTCCCCAAGGGAGTCTCGGGCATGGACCTCATCACCGGCGCCGAAGAGCAGGCGAGCAACGCCGGCCTCGAATACGGCTTCGGCGCGGTCACCGCCATCGACGCCTCCAAGCAGCCCATCGAGCTGCTCGGCGACGGCGAACGCTGGCTCGCCAAGACGGTGATCATCGCCGCTGGCGGCGAGCACCGGAAGCTCGGCGTCCCCGGCGAATCCGAGTTCGAGGGCCGCGGCGTCTCCCATTGCGCCACCTGCGACGGCATGTTCTTCCAAGACCAGGCCGTCGCCGTCATCGGCGGCGGCGACTCCGCCATGGACGAGGGCCTCTACCTCACCAAGATGTGCAGCAAGGTCTACATCATCTCCCGTGACGAGGAGTTCACCGGCCTCAAGATTCTCAGCGAGCGCGTCGCCGAGAATCCCAAGATCGAGGTCATTCACGACACCGTCGTGGACTCGATCAACGGCGAGGACTCAGTGAAGGGCCTCACCCTCCGCGACGTCAAGACGGAGGAGAAGCGCGAGCTGGAGGTAAGCGGCATCTTCGCCTACATCGGCGCCGACCCCGCCACCGCGCCCTTCGCCTCCGCCGTCCCCACCGACGGCGGGGGCCACGTCAAGGTCGACCTGCGCATGGCCACCGAGGTACCCGGCGTGTTCGCCGCCGGCGAGTGCCGCTGGCAATCGACCCGCCAACTCGCCAACTCCGCCGGCGACGGCGTCACCGCCGCTATCGCCGCCTACGAGTGGCTCCAGGCCAACGCCTAGCCCGACTTCCCAGCGGCACCGGCCATGGGGTCCGCCAGCCGCTCCCGCGCCGCCGCGACAGCCTCCCCGGCCTCGGGCGCGCCGCGGTCGCCCTTGAAGAAGGACAGGACGACGCCGAGGGCGACGAGTCCGCCCATGACGAAGAAGGCGCGGTGCATGCCGGCAATGAAGGCCGACGCGATCTCCGCGCCGCCCGCCTCCTTGACCGCGTCGAGGCGGGGTTCGAAGCCGAACGAGGCCATCGTCGCCACCACGACGGCGGTCGCGAGCGCGATGCTGGTCACGTTGGCCGAGTTGCGGGTGAGCTGCGTCAGCGCGGTGATGACGCCGTAGCGCGAGCGCGGCACGGCGCTCAGGATCGAGTTGTTGTTCGGCGAGCTGAACATCCCGACACCGCTGGTGTTCATGATCATGAGCGGGATGACCAGTGCCAGCGGAGAGTCTGAATCGAGGAAGAGTCCGAAGCTGAAGAGCGCCCCCGCGGAGAGGCTCAGGCCGCCCATGTTGAGCAGGCGCCAGCCGAAGCGGTCGGAGAGCCGCCCGCTCACCGACCCCATGATCGCCAGGGTCACCGCGCTGGGGATGAGCATCAGTCCCGCCTCCCGTGCGGAGTAGCCCAGCACGTTCTGCAAGTAGAACGGCATGACGAAGATCATGGACGCCGACCCCATGAACGAGAGCCAGCTCGCGGTCACCCCGAAAGCCACCAGCCGCCGCTTGAAGAGGCGCAGGTCAAGCATGGGCTCGTCGGTGCGCAGCTCCCACCAGATGAACAGCATGATGGCGGCGGCCACCGCGGCGAACCCCGTGACGACAGCCGGCGATTGCCAACCGGCGCGGTGCCCGTTGGTCATCACCAGCAGGAAGACGAGCAGCGCCCCGCCGGAGAGGGCCGCGCCGAGCCAGTCGAAGCGCACCCCTTGGCCGGGCGGCCTGTCGCGGGAGAGCACGGCGGAGCTGAGGACGAGCCCCGACGCCAGCAGCGCCACGAGCGCGAGGGGTGCGTTGAAGAAGAACACCGAGGGCCAGCCCAGGCCGCTTACCAGCACCCCGCCGATCGCCGGCCCGGCGATCATGCCCACGCCAACGACGCTAAGGTGCGAGCCCAGGGCCTTGCCGCGCTCCGCTCCCGGAAAGACAGAGAGCACCGCCGCCATGGCGTTCGCCTGGATCATCGCCGAGCCGATTCCCTGGAACAGCTTCGCTCCGATGAGCATGCCGATGCTCTGCGCGGAGCCCGCGGCCAGGGCGGCGACGGCGAAGATCGCCAGTCCCGCCATATAGACCCGCTTGCGGTCGGTCGTGTCGCCGAGCCGCGCCATGGGCAGCAGCAGCACGCTGATCATCAGCGCGTGGCCGATGGAGACCCACTGCACCGTGGGGAGATCGCTGTCGAAGTGATCGGCGATGGTGGGCAGCGCCACGTTGACGCTCCCCATGTCCATCACGGACATGAAGGTGCCGATGGCGATCGTCCCGAAGACGAGCCACTTCCGCGATCCGGCGTCCCGCAAAGCCCTCATACCGCGCGCGTCAGCCTCGCCGACCGGGCCGTGTTCCTCACGTCTTGCGGATCAGCGCCCGGTAGACGCCGCCTTCTTGGGTCAGCGCCAGAAGCGCGTTCCCCGTCCTCGCGCACCACGCCGGAAAGTCCTCCTCGACGCCGTCGTCGTCGGACAGCACTTCGATGACCCGCCCCGGAGCCATCGACCGCACGCGTTTCGCGGTCTCCCACACCGGCACGGGGCAGCACAGGCCCAGCGCGTCCAGCGTTTCGTCCGGCGCGGCCGGCTCAAGGTTTGTCATGTCGATGTCCGCCACTCGTTCACCCGATCGTAAGCCGTCACGCGAACGGCGAGAGCGCCCGCAGCCGCTCGATGGCGCGCGGCAACTCCGCGAGAAAATAGTCGACCTCGGCTTCCGTCGTTTCCGCGCCCACGCTGGCCACGAGCGAGCCGGAGCGCATCTCGGTCCCCAGCCCAATCGCTTCGAGGACGTGCGAGGCCGTCTCCGACCTCCCCGAGCACGCCGTCCCGCTGGCGGCGTAGATGTTCGCGTTCATCGCCAGCGTCAGCAGCAGGCTCTCCGCCTCGACGTGATCGACGACGCAACTGGCGTGATGGGGCAGGCGGCGCTCGGGATGCCCCGTCACGCGCACGCCGTCCCACGCCTGAAACGCGTCAATCATCCTATCGCGCAGCGTCCGCGCGGCCTCCACTCGTTCGTGCATATGGGCGCGGGCCAGACCGGCGGCGGCGCCGAAGCCCACGATGGCGGGGACGTTCTCCGTACCGGCACGCCGACCCGATTCCTGGGTCCCACCTTCAAGCAACGCGGGCCAGCGCAACCCCCGTCTACTATACAGCGCGCCCGCGCCCTTAGGCCCGCCGAACATGTGGGCCGAGAGCGTCATCAACGACGCGCCGAGCCCTGCGGCATCGACAGGAATGACGCCGGCGGCGTTGGTGGCGTCGACGTGCAGCGGCGCACCGCGTTCACGGCATATCGCCCCTACCTCGGCTATCGGCTCGATCGTCCCGATCTCGTTGCTCGCCAGCGTCATCGTGACTAGCGCCGTCGATTCGTTCACCGCCGCGCGGGCCGCGTCCAGGTCGACCACGCCGTCGGCATCGACCCCCACGACGACCACCTCGAACCCCGCCCGCTCCAACGTCCGGCACGGCCCGATGACGGAGACGTGCTCGACCGCCGACGTCACCACGCGCCGCCCACGGACCGGCGCGCCGGGCATGAGCAGGCCCTTGACGGCCCAGTTGTTGCTCTCCGTAGCCCCGGAGGTAAACGTGATTTCCCCCGGCGAGGCCTCTATGAGCGCGGCGACGGAGGCGCGCGCCGCCTCAACGGCGTCGAGCGCCTCTTCCGCTGGGGGATAGAGGCTCTGCGGGTTGTGAAAGAGACCGCCGGAGAGATAGGGCCGCATCGCCTCGACGACCTCGGGGGCGCAAGGCGTCGTGGCGATATGGTCGAGGTAGACCGGAGGTCGCGCCGTCATGCCGGTATTGTAGCCCCCGGCGAAGACGCCAGTCGCGCCGCGGGGTCTTACCCCCTTGTATCTTGGGGAGGAGAGGGTTGGGGTGAGGGCGGGGGATGCGGGGGCCGCGCGACCTTGCTGAAGCCGCCCGCCGAGCTCCAGAGGGGGAGAGGCCGGAGGAGAGGGCGAGTCGCGACTAGCCGCTACAGGAGATCACGCAAGCCTGGAGTGTGGCGGGGTCTAGTTGATGCGGTAGACGTCCTTCGCCGTCTCCCAGGTGGCCTTGCGCATAACTTCCTCGCCGGCGCCGGCGAAGATGTGCTGGACGGCCTCCTCGGTGTGCGGGAAGGTGCCGTCGGCGTGGGGGTAGTCGGCGGCCCACATGACGTTGTCGACGCCGATCTCGGGGATCAGCTTCACCCCGATGGCCTCCTCTTGGAAGGTGGCGTACATCTGCCGCTTGAAGAGCTCGCGGGGGTCCATCGAAAGTGGGATGTCGATCATCCCGCCGTAGTTCTTTTGCTCGAACGCCAGCCGCTCCAGCACGTAGGGAATCCACCCGATGCCCGACTCGCCGAGCACGAGCTTGAAGTCCGGATTGCGCTCCAACATGCCGGAATAGATCACCTGCGCCAGCACCTCGGTCATCTGGAGGCCCACCAGCGCCGTCCGCGCCGTCCTCTGCCAGTCCCTCGTCATCGGCGCACCCTTGCCGCCGATGTGGACGCTGATCGCCAGCCCCGACTCGGCGGCGGCGGCCCACACCGGGTCCCACGCCGTCTCGTAGATCGGGATGCTCGCGCCGTGGACCTCGAAGATCGCGCCGCGCAACCCGAGTTCATTCACGTGCTCGACCTCCGCCAGCGTCTCCTCGGGGTCCGTCGAGGGAAGCGTCGCCAGGGACACCAGGCGGTCCGGCGCCGCCGAGACGAACTCGGCGAGCCAATCGTTCATCGCGCGGATGCAGGCCCCCTTCAGGGGGCCGTCCTCAAAGCTCCAGTCGAGGAAGTTGTAGATGACCTGCGCGTAGATACCGTCGCGGTCCATGTCCTCAAGGCGGTACTTGGCGTCCGAGGGGCGCCAGACGTCCGGCTCCGGCTCCTCCGGCAAGCCGATCTCGTCGAACACCACCTTGCGGCCGTCGGCGCGCTTCGTCCCGTAGATACCCCAGCGCTCGCCCTCGCGGAACCATACCGGTCCCTTCTCCGTCTGCACCACCTTCGGCGCGGCGTCCTTGAACTTGGCGGGCACCCGCTCCTGCCACATCGTCGGGGGGATGTAACACAGGTCCATGTGGTCGTCGCTGGAGATGTACTTGTATCCCATTCACGCCCCCTCGTCTCGATGCGCCGCTCATTCTAGGGGAGACATCATGGCGACGCCAACCGGCGTTGTGCAGAGGGTGCGCGGTTGTGGCATAGTTGCGGACGCGCCGGCGCTCCTTGGCCCGGCGCTCCATCGAGCCCCGAGACGAGGAGGCAACCATGAGCGACCCCAGTGCCGTCCCCGAGGACGCCCAAGAGTTCATGAAGAGCAATGGCCGCACCTTCATGATCACCAAGCGCAAGGACGGCTCTCCGACAGCCCACCCCATGGCGAGCTGGTACGGCGGCGAACTTTATTTGAACATGTACCGCGCCAGCATCAAGTCGAATAACCTCGACCGCGACAACCGCATCTGTTGCGTCATCACCAACCGCTCCGACGACGTCGACCTCGAGGCCGCCGTCTACCGCGGCGAGGGCCGGAAGCTCACCATCGACGAGGTCTTCGCCGATCAGGTGACCGAGGGTCTGGCGTGGGCCCGCAACCCACGGTCGCAGGGCTCCCAAGAGCAGCCCGACATTCCGGACGAGGACAAGCGCAAGCTCGGCGACACCGCGGGGCGGATCAAGCGGGGCGTACGCGTGATCTGGGAGCTCACCGCGAACAGGGCCGGCCTGATTCAGAACGTGCGGGAGAGCTAACCCATGCCGCGAGAACATCCGACGATCAAGATGACCCCCGACGAGCTCGCGGCCTTCGTGTCGACCCAGACGCGCTGCATCCTCGGCACGCTCGACGCCGACGGCGGCCCGTGGGGCGACGCCGCCACCACCGTCCTCAGCAACGGCGCGCTGCACTTCCGCGTGCCCGCCTCCTCGGCCTCCGCCGCCAACATCGCGGGCGATGGCCGCGTCGTCTGCGTCTTCGAGCAACACCCCGAGGACACCGGCTACTACACCATCAAGGGCGCGATCATCCACGGCCATGCCGTCTCCTCCGACGACGCCGAGGCCAAGGCGGCGCTCGACGGCGTCCCCGACCCCGTCACCCGCACGCCCGACCCTGCCGGTGCGACCTTCTCTGTCGGACTCGACGACACCGCGAGCTTCGATTTCGCCAAGATAAAACGCCGCTTCGAGCAGTAGTGCCGCCCCACGGAGGACGTTATGGGAGAGGGCTTCCTCTTCGACATCAAAGCGATCGAACTCGCCGACGAGAAGGCGGAGTTTTGCGGCCGGCTCATCGCCGGCGCCGGCGCGGACGTGCTCAAGATCGAGCCTCCCGAAGGGAGCCCCACCCGCAAGATCGGCCCGTTCGTGGACGACGACCCCGACCCCGAGCGCAGCCTCCACTTCTGGCACTACAACTTCGGCAAACAGAGCCTGGCCCTCGACATCGCCACCCCCGCTGGGGCCGAGCGTCTGAAGGAGCTCGCCGCCGGGGCCGACGTCCTGCTCGAAAGCCACCCGCCCGGTTACCTCGCCAGCCTTGGGCTGGGCTACGACACGCTCAGCGCCATCAACCCCCGCCTCATCATGGCCTCCATCACACCCTTCGGGCAGACGGGGCCGTGGAAGGACTGGAAAGGCGCCGATATCGTCCACCTCGCCCTCGGCGGGGTGATGATGGTCACCGGCTACGACCCCACGCCCGACGGCTTCTACGACACGCCCCCCATCGCCCCGCAGATGTGGCACTCGAACCACATCGCCGGCAGCCAGACCCTCGATGGGATTCTTGGCGCGCTCCTCTACCGCGAGCGCACCGGCCGAGGCCAGTACATCGACGCCTCCATCCACCGCGCCGTCAGTTGCAACACCGGCACCGACACCACTGCCTGGGTCTTCGGACGCCAGGGGGTGCTGCGTCAGACCGCCCGGTACGGCTCCTCGCGCATGGTCCCGGAGACGCTGGCCACGACGAAGGACGGACGCCACATTCTCGCCTTCGTCTCCGCCGAGTTCATGATCGGCCGCGAGCACAAGAAGTGGGTCGAGATGCTGGACAAGTACGGCTGCGCCGACGACCTCACCGACCCCAAGTACGAGAACCTCGAATATGTCATGACCCCCGAGGTCATCCGGCACTTCCATGCCGTGGCCCGCACGTGGGTCGGCAAGTTCAAGTTCGACCGCGACATCTGGAAGGAAGGGCAGGAGCGACGGCTCCACTGGGCCCCGATCCGTAAGCCGGAGGAGAACCTCCTGGACCCCCACTGGCGCGACCGCACGACCTTCGCCGAGGTCGAGCACACGGAGCTAGGACGCAGCGTCTCTTATGTCAACGCCCCCTGGCTCTCCGAAGAATGCCCCTGGCGCGCCGGACCGCGCGCGCCGCGCCTAGGCGAACACGACCCCGCCCTCGTCGCCGAGTTCGAGCGCCCTGGGATCAGCCACGCCAACGGCGCCGCCCCGTTCCCCGGCCCGCGGGCCAACGGCGATCCGCCCTTCGCGATGGAAGACGTTCGCATCCTCGACCTCGCGTGGGTCGTGGCCGGCGCCGCGGGGCCGCGGATCCTCGCCGCGATGGGAGCTCAGGACATCCGCGTCGAGTGGAAGGGCCGCTACGACACCATGCGCAGCTTCGGCGGCATCCCCGTCGGCGAGGAGCGCGAGCGCGTCCTCCGCGGCGAATCGCTCATCCCCGCCCGCACGGGAGTGGGAGTGAACGCGGGGGCCGGCTTCGCCGAGGTCAACCCCGGCAAGCTCAGCATCGGCCTCAATCTCAACGATCCCAAGGGCGCGGAGGTCTTGCTTGATCTCATTCGGGTCTGCGACGTCGTTGTCGAGAACTTCACCGCGCGCATGCTGGAGAGGTTCGGCATTACCTACGAAGACATGCGCAAGGTCAACCCCTCGATCATCTACCTCCAGCAGCCCGGCTTCGGCAAGCGCGGCAAGTACGTCGAGTTCCTCTCGTCGGCGCCGGTGGGCGAGGCGTTCAGCGGCCTGACCGAGATGGCGGGCATGCCCACGCCCTACCCGCCCTCCGGCTGGGGCTACCTCTACCTCGATTGGAGCGCCTCGTACTACTGCGCCATGGCCATGCTCAACGCGCTCTACTACCGCGCCCGCACCGGCAAGGGCCAGTACATCGACGGCTCGCTCGGCGAGCCCGGCCTGCTCCTGACCGGCACCGCGATGCTCGACGCCCAGGTCAACGGACGGCAATGGCAGCGCATCGGCAACGCCTCGCCCTACAAGCCCGCCGCGCCGCACGGCGCCTACCGCTGTAAGGGCGACGACCGCTGGATCGCCATCGCCGCCTTCACCGGCGAGGAGTGGCAGGCCGCCGCCCATGTCCTCGGCATCGCCGCCGACCCGCGGTTCGCCACCCTCGAAGCGCGCCTCAAGAACATCCCCGCTCTCGACGCCGCCGTCGATGCGGCCACGCAAGCTTGGGACCCCTTCGACCTCATGGAGCGCCTGCAGAACACAGGCGTCCCCGCCGGCGTCTGTCAGAACGCCCCCGACCGCATCGATCGCGACCCCCAGCTCCGCCACGACGAGTGGATGGTCCCCGTCACCAACACCGACGTCGGGGAATGGCCCATCCGACAGTTTCCAATCAAGCTGTCCGAAACGCCAACACGTCCCCAGGGCACCGTCGGCCGCGGCCACCCCAACTACGCCGAGGACAGCGACTTCGTCTACGGCGAAATCCTCGGCATGACGGAAAGCGACCGAAAGGTGCTCGCCGAGCAGAACGTGATTTAGGCAAGGCAGGGCGGCTACTGCGCCCCTGGCCCCACGTCCGCCGCGTGGATCTTGAGGCAGGTGCTAACCGCGTAGGCGTAGATATTCCCCGCGTCGTCGACGATGCGGGCCTCCGTCACGCCCATACGCTTGCCCGCGGAGACCACCTCCCCTTCGCAGCGGAGCGAGGTCATGCCGGGGAGGAGCGGTCGGATGTACTTGATCGTCAGATCTGCCGTTGTCGAGCGCTCGCCCGGCTCGTGCGTCGAGAGGAAGCACAGCGCCGCCGCCGTATCGAGCACCGAGGCCGTATACCCGCCGTGAATCGTCCCCACGCGGTTGAGATGCTCCTCCGTGGGACGACAGCGGAGCACGATCCGACCGTGCTCAACCTCATCGATCTCGATGCCGAGCAGGCGGAGCATCGGCACGTCGGGCGCCTCGCCGCGCTTGGCCCGGAGCAGCCGCTCCAAGCCGCTGTACGCCTCCTCATCCAGCAGTGAGGCCATCGGCTAGATAGTCTCGCCCAGCAGCACGGCCTGGACCTGGGGCCACGCCTTTTGCCGGTGGAGCTCGAGGCTCTCCGTGGTCAGGTTTTCGGCGTAGGGGTAGTCGATGACGACGAACGGGTAGTCGTTGAAGCCGTGGCGGCGGGCCATGGCGCGTCCGATGCTGAGCACCAGTTTGTCGGGGCCGATGGCGGCGGTGGGCACGCCCCGGTCTTCGAGCATCGCCGCGTCGACCGCAAGGGCCGACGAGCACGAGCCTCAGTCGCCGACGCCGGTGATGACGGCGTCGCACGACGTGGCCAGCTCCTCCAGGAGCTCGGGGCTCATCGGTTCGCCGAAGTACTCCTTTTGGCGCTTGATGACGGCGCGGACCTCGTACTCGTCCTTCAACGTCGCCTCGATCCGGTCAAGGAGGCGGTTGCCGTGCGTCCGGTTGTTCCACAGGATGCCGATGGTCTTGCCGTCCAGCGTAGGGAGCCGGGCGGCGAGGCGGTCGCCGTCTTTCGACGGTTCGAGTACTGGCGTCAACACGTCCATCGCGCCCCTCTTCGTCTTACGTCCTGATCTTCTTCGTCACCGGCTCGGTGGCCAGCGGGTAGGGTGCGAGGTAGCCTCCGAAGTTACCGGCCTCGCCGCCGGCGATCACGATCAGGAAGTCCATCTTGCGGGGCCACTCCGCGTCTTGCCACAGGATCTTGCGGTACGCCTCGTCGTGGCGCATGTGGACGAACCGGTTCTCGTCGCCCGGCTCCACCACCGGCGGCTCGGAGGAGAGCCGTGTGCCGTAACGCTCCCAGCGCCCGTCGATCTTCAAACTGCGCACCGAGCGCTTGACGTGCTTCAGCAGGTAGTCGCGCACGTCATCCTTCGACCAGCCGGCGTCGAGGAAGTGCTGCTGGTAGGTCGGCGCCATCAACACGACGTAGGAGCCCAGAGTGAAGAAGCCGTTGGCGATGCGCTGCGCCATGAGCTCGCAGAGGAAGACCGGCTCGTTGAAGTTCGGCGTGACGAACTGATCGAAGCCGTTCATCGAGCCGAAGACGGTGACGGCGCTCTCCTCCGCCTGAAAGCCGCGCAGCGCGTGCAGCGGCGTCCACGGCGTGTCCTCGTTCTCGGCGATACAGAACGACCAGCGGTTCGGATTACCCAGACAGCCCCGCTGCACGCCGCCGACCTTCGCGCCAAAACAGTTCGCCATCGCCAGGCTCACCGCCCGCCCGATCGTGGCGTTGGCGTGATTCCCGCCGCCCATCACGTACTGGCCGGAGGTCATCCCGATCTCTTTCACGATAGGGCCGTTGACGATGATGAGCGGCCACGGGCTGCCCAGGCTCGCCATGTGGTTCATGCGATAAACGGGATCGGTCAGCCCCTCGAAGGCGGCGACGAGCACCGGCATGTACTCCGGCTTGCAGCCCGCCATGACCGCGTTGACCGCCAGCTTCTCCGCGGTGAGCGCCGTGGCCCGCGTCTGGTATGCCCCGACCATCGCCTCGGGTTCAAGTCCGCCGGCGGCGAGGAAGACCTCGACGCGGCCCGGCGTGGGCGCGACGATGGGCAACCCGTCGGTCCACCCCTGCTCCCAGAAGTACTGCATGACGGCGTACTCGTCGTCGAGGCTGATGCGGGTAGACTGAAGCTGCATGCGGTTGTCTCTCGCCGGAGTCAGGGTCGGGCGGCGCCGATTATAGCCGATGGCCCGCGCGCCGGGCGGGGTTGCCACACGACCCAGAGCACGCCTTGGGGCGGTCAAAGGAATCTTCTAGAGGTTTGCAGAGTGGACAATATTTCTGACCAGTCATACAATGTGCCCACCGACGAGGTGACGCTATGAAAACGATTGGAGCCGCGAAGTTCAAGGAGCAATGTCTGGCGTTGTTGGACCGGCTGGATGCCGAGGGCTTGATTGTCACCAAGCATGGCAGGCCGGTCGCGCGCGTGCTTCCATTTGAAACGCAGAGCGCCGCGCTGATTGGCAGTCTGCGTCACAAGGTCAAAATCCAAGGCGACATTCTTACGACGGGCCTTCGATGGGATGCGGATGCTCAATCTTGATACGCACATGGTCGTCTTCGCGGTCACCGGCGAGCTCCGGCTGGCTGAGCGAAGGCTGCTCTCCGAAACGAGTTGGTCCATGTCGTCCATCGTGCTGTGGGAGTTGGCCAAGCTCGCCCAACTGGGCCGGGTCAATATCGACTTAGACGACCGCGAGGTAATCAGCTTGATCAGCCGGATACGCGTGTGGCCGATCGATATGGCCGTCGCACGGGCTTCGACCCGCCTCGATTTCAAGGGCGATCCGGCAGATGAAATTGTCGCCGCCACGAGCGTCGTGCACGACGTCCCGCTGCTCACGCGCGACCGCGTCATCCGGCGCTCGAAGATCGTCCCGCTGGCCTCGTAGCGCGATAGCCACCGTCAAGCAAGCCTCACCGAAGAGGACCGTACGAGGAGGTTCACCCATGCCGAAAGGCATTTTTATGGTGTTCACCCATTGCACCGACCCAGAGCGCGAAGAGGAGTACAACCGCTGGTACACCCACACCCACCTGCCCGACCTCAGCGCCGCGAAGGGCTTCGTGACGGCGCGGCGGTTCCGCAACGCAAACCCCGGCGGCCCGCCCGATAAATACCTCGCGCTCTACGAGTTCGACACGCCCGACCTCAAGGAGTCCATCGCCGACCTCATCGACATCGCGATCGACGCCCACGCCAAGGGGCGTCACATCGACTTCATCCAGGGCGGCGAAGCCTTCATCTTCGAGGACATCGACCCCGAAAGCCTCGAACCTCTCGAAGCCCACGACTACCCAACCGAGGTCCCAGAGCGGATTCTCCAAGCCCGCGACGCGCTGCGCTGAGGAGGCACCCCTCCGGCCTCTCCCCCTCTGGGGAAGACCACCCCAAACCTCTCTCCCCCTGGGAGAGACTGAGAGAGGGTCGCGCCGCCAGGCGCGTCGGTGGGGTCGGGTGGTCTTGCCTCTTCTCCCCCCGGGAGAAGATTGAGATGAGGGGCCCCCTGATCACCACCAAAGGCCACGCGAGCCCTTACATTCGTGGCGGGTCACCCCGGTCCACGCAAGGGTCCCCACGGCAGGGGTTTCAGAGGCCGATGGAGCGCGTCCCTACTGGATGGCCGGCACATCCCGCGTCCAGTACTTCTCCCAGCTTGGCCAGGCTTCGGGGAGCTGGCCGACTTGGAGCGATCTGCCACCCCCGCTGTCCACGGTCACGTCCTTGGCGTGGCCGGGGCGGTCGAGGGCGTCCACCGCGTACCAGCGCATCAGCTTGCGGCGGCGGAAGAACCACTTGCCCTCCTGCCGCTCGTAGCTATCCCAGTACTGGATCTTGCCTACGATCCACATGTCGCCGCGGTCGAGCTCGTCGCGGCAGTAGACCACGCCGCGCGCCTTGTCGGGATCGTCGGGGTCCAAGTCGATGATGTGATTGCCCACGAAGTGGATGCTGCTCTTGGTGTTGCTCATCGTTCTGACGAACCAGTCGCGCAGCTTGTCCCGTCCGAAGGTGTCGCGGCCCACCTGTACGTTGGGGACGAAGAGCTGCACCATGTCGTCGAAGTTGCGGGTGTCGAGCGCGAGCGCGTAGCGCGCGGCGAGCTGCCGTATCTGCTCCGTCGACTCCATCCGGTCGATCCTCTCCTCCAAGGTCATCGACGAGCCGTCTGCCATCGCACCCTCCTACTTTGCTCCATCGCGAGTCAGAGCGCCCCCGGGACCGCAGCGCGCCCGCGGACGCCGAGGCGCAGTCTAAACGGCGTGGCGGCATTCCACAAACCGAGGCTCCGGCAGCCGGCCCTCGGATGGCTTTCCCCCTGCCCCAACCCGTCCTTTGCTATAATGGGGGGCGCTGTGACCGGGCCCAACAACAAGGAGTGGAGGACCTCCAACCTCATCCGTCCCTACTGGACCGTGGAGACGGATGAAGCGTTGAGGATCGACACCGGCGTTGTCCCGCCCAAAGTGCAGGCGGAGTGGTACTCCTACAAGCTCGGCGCGCTGGCGTCGGGCGGGGGCCATCTCCTCCCGTCCTTCGAGGACGCTTGGGACGACGTGTTCGCCTAGGACCGCTCACGGCGCGGCATCGGGGAGTAGCGCAGCTAGGTAGCGCGCTTCGTTCGGGACGAAGAGGTCGGAGGTTCAAATCCTCTCTCCCCGACCATGAAAGCGAACGCACCCCGCCGGGCCCGGCGGGGTGCTCTTTCTTAACCCTGCCTCGCCATCAGCCCCTTCCCCATGTCCGCGCCCGTTCCCTACTATGTCTCCATGCGAAACTAGCCCGTTGGCGCCGGCCAAGACGCATACCTGGGTTTCCTCGAAAACCCTGCAAGTGGCCGCGGGCGCGCGCCGGAGCTCCTTCGGGAGGCTCCCGTGCGTAGGCGCGTCGAGCGCTGACGTATCGGCGCTTTGAGCGAGACGGCGCTGACTTCAGCGTCCGACTCGAAGAACTTCCGCGTGGTCGGGTCTCCTAGGAACCGACGAGGCCACGCGGGAGTTACAAAGGAGAGTTTGGAGAACAGGCTCGGCGCGGTGACCCCCGCAGGGCCCCGCGGCAGCCGCCACGACGCGGCAGCCGCTCCCAAACTCAACTTTTTTCGGGGTTGCGCCTGGTCCTCCTATGCCTTGTCCGGCTCTTCCCCAAACCGGGAGAGGATAGGCTGAGAGCCCCGGCGGCTATGGTACACTTCAGGCTGCGGCCTTCAGTTAGGACATCATGGTGCAACAGAACCGGCGCGTCGTACTCACCAACCCCCGCGGCTTCTGCGCTGGCGTCGAGCGGGCCATTGACGTGGTCGAGATTGCCCTAGCCAAATACGGGCCGCCCGTCTACGTGCGCAAGGAAATCGTACACAACCCGCACGTGGTCGACGACTTGCGCAAGAAGGGCGCCATCTTCGTCGAGTCCGAGGATGAAGTCCCCGAGGGCGGCGTCGTCGTCTTCAGCGCCCACGGTGTCGCGCCCGCCGTCCGCGTCCAGTCCGACACGAGGCAGCTCACCTCCATCGACGCCACGTGCCCCCTCGTCACCAAGGTCCACCTCGAAGCACGGAAGTACGTCAAGGACGGCTACTCGATCCTGCTCATCGGCCACGAGGGTCACGATGAGATCGTGGGCACGATGGGCGAGGCGCCGGACAACATCCAACTCGTCCAAGACGTCAAGGAAGCCAGGGCCGTGCAGCCGCCCCACCCGGACCGCGTGGTGTGTCTGACGCAGACCACGTTGAGCATCGACGACACCTTCGAGATCGTCGAGACGCTGCAGCGTCGCTTCCCGAGCATGTTGGTGCGGAACGACATCTGCTACGCCACGCAAAACCGGCAGACCGCGATCAAGGAAATCACTAGGGACGTCGATCTGATCCTCGTCGTGGGCGCGGCGAACAGCTCGAACTCGATACGCCTCATGGAAGTCGCCCGCGCTCAGGGCGTCGAGTCGCACCGCATCGCCGACGCCGCGGAGATCGACCCCACGTGGCTCGAAGGCAAGACCTCGATCGGCCTCACTTCCGGCGCGTCCACTCCGGAGATCAAGGTTTCCGAGGTGCTCGATTACCTCCGCGAACGGGGCTCACTCGACGTGCGGGAGGTTGAGGTCATCGAAGAGAACGTGACGTTTCTGCTCCCCAAGGAATTGCGCGGGTTGGCCAAGGCCTAAGACGGCGGGCCCCAATCCGCCGCCCCGACTAGGGCGTAGTTTTCCTCAAGGAGCCCGTGCTACGGCAGGGCCTGTTCCGGACCGTTCCACGATGCCGATTCTGACGACCGTCCTGACCCGCGCGGCGCAGCGTTTCCCTTCAACCTGGGCCTTCGCCGCGGCGGCCGCCTTGGTGCTCGCCGTGGCCGCGTGCTCCTCCGACGGCGCGGTCTCGCCCACCCCCGGCGACACTCCCACCGAACACCCCATCGCCGAATCTTCCCCCACCGTTGCTCCCGCGGACGACCCAACCCCGGAGGGCGACCCAACTCCCGGCGAGGCCCTCACCGCCACCCCGACGCCGCACGTCACGCCCCCGCCCACGCTGGCGCCGGTCCCGGTCCGGGGCCGCATTGTCCTCAGCCCCGAGTCGGCCGATCCGGCGTCGACCCTCATGCTCGCCGGGCTGGACATGGATTTCAACCTGACCGGCTTCAGCCCCCTCGAAGAGTTCACCGTCCAGTACCTCGGGCCCAATGGGGAGCGACGGTCCGCCGGGCGGGGCCGTGCCGATACGTTGGGCGAGGCCACTTGGACGAAGCCGACGTCTCGCGACGCCATGGGGGACTGGACGGCGCAGGTACGAGGCAGCGGCGGCAGCACGGCCACGGCGGAGTGGACGCTCGTCGAGATGCCGATGGCCGCGCCGGTCGTCGCTTCGCTGGAACGGGAGTTCAAGCTCTACCACACGCCCGAAGCCCGGATCTACTTCGACGACGCGGTGCTGGAGTCCCAGGTGGCCGTCATGGCACAGTACTTCGCCGAGTCTATCGGGTCGATCGAGTCCGCGCTCGGCCAAGACCTCGGCCCCATCGACGTCTTCCTGCTCCCCGACGGGGAGACCCTGCAGCAGGAGCTCGTCGCCGGCGGCTCGCCGCCGTCCAGCGGCTTCGAGTCCGGCATCGCCCTTCTCGGAGGGGAGCGCCCCGGCATCTACGTCGACATGGCGGCGCCCTTCTATAGCTGGCGTCACGTCGCGGCGCACGAGATCGTCCACTTTGTCGTCGGGGCCATCGAGGAAGACCGCCGCGCGCCGCTCTGGTTTGTCGAGGGGCTCGCCGACTATCTGGCGCATCAGGTAGCCGTGGAGCAGACGGGTGACCACGAACGGCAATGGGCGCGTCTCGTCCGCGGGCACGCGCGCCGAGGCGTTCACCTCGACCAGTGGATCGACTTTCACACGATCGGCGACTACGGGGCGTGGAACTCGGAGCGCAGCCTCGACCGGCTGAAGCAGATGTACGGTCAGTCGTTCGCCGCCCTGAGCTACGTCGCCGCCGCCTACGGAGAGGCGGCCTTCGTTCCCTTGCTGCGCGCGGTTATCGAGGAGCCGGACGACCTCAACGTGCCATTCAGACGAATCCTCGGCGTCTCGTTCGACGAGTTCCAAGCCGCCGTGCGCGAGTTCCTGCTCACGCCTACGCCGTTCGAGGCGGAGATGGAGGCCGTGGGCGTCTACGCGCGGGCGGTGTTCGAAATCGCCGACGAGGACCGGGAGCTTGCCGCGTCCTGGGATCTCTTCCTCCGCTCCCGCCGTCCGTCCCTTGATCCCGAGACGAGCGCCGCCGAGATCATGGAGTTTAGCGACGCGTTCGTCGCGCTCAGCGCGCGCGTCGAGGCCCTGGAGCCTCCGGAACGGTTAGCCGACGTCCATGCGGTCCTGGAAGGGGCCTTCCCACGCTCCGTCGAGGCCATGAACGCCTACGCGCGCCTCGAAACCCACCCTGATACCGAGCTGCTGGCCGAGGCCAACGCCAACCTAACGCAGGGCGCGCTCCACATGGACGCCGCCGAAGACCTGCTTGTCAGAGCGCTTTCCGCCTTCGGCATCAGCGAAGACGAGGTGCTCTCGCCGAATCCGCCCTAGGCCACTAGGGACGGACGGCAGTGGTCAGCCCCGGCCGTTGAGGAGCGCGAGGGGGTTGTCGCAGACGATCTTCTCCTTCTGCTCACCGGTGAGTCCCTCTTGGTCGAGGAACGTCGTCAGCGCGCCGGGGAAGATGCCATCGGAGTGAGGGTAGTCGCTGGCCCAGACGATGTGGTCGGCGCCGAGCTGCTCCGCCGCGAAGGCCAGGTACTTCTCCTCGGGGTCGGAACTGAAGAACATGCGCCCCTCGGCGAGGTACTCGCTGGGGAGCTTCTTCAGGGTCGCCTTCATGCCTGGGCGGTGCATGTACTCCTCGTACTGCTCGTCGAGGCGCCACAGGAGCCAGGGGGCCCAGCCCACTTGCCCCTCCATGAAGCCGATGCGCAGCGTGGGGAACTTGTCCAGGATGCCCCCGTAGATGATGTCCATCACCGCGAGCATCATCCCCATGGGGTGGAGCACCGCGTGAGCGCTTACGAAGTCGTAGCCGAACTGTTGCATGAGCAGCCGGAAGGCACCGTGCGGAATGTGCAGCATGAGCGGGACGTTGAGGTCTTGGGCCTCTTGGTAGAGGGGATGGAAGTAGGGGTCGTTGGGGCGCATGTCGTTGATCGAGGGCTTCATGAAGAAGGTGGGGAAGCCGAGCTCGGACACGGCGCGGCGAAGCTCGCGACGAGCCTCGTCGATGTCGCCCAGGGGCAACAGTGCCGCCCCTCTGAGACGGGCCGGGTCCTCGCTGCAATAGTCGTACAGCCAGTTGTTATAGCCCCGCGCCACCGAGGGGGCGTAGAAATCCTTGTTCATCCCCATCTCGGTGCAGAAGAGCAGCGCCTGATCGATGCCTTCGGAATCCATGTCCTTGAGGCGCACGTCGGGGTACCAGCCGCCGGTGCTCCGGTTGCGGTTGCGGATCGATTCGTATATCTCTTCCTTCGTCGTTCCCCGGTCGTTCGGATGCCGGCCCCCGCGGTCGTTCGGCTGCAGGCGATGAGCGAGCAGCGCGTCTTCGAGTTCCTCGCCTTCCTCCGGCGAGAAGTAGCTCGTCCAGTTGGGCAGGCACTCCATATTGACGTGCCCATCGATATCGATGACCGGCTTGCCGTTCAACATCGCAACCTCTCCGCTACGGCCCCTGGGCGGCCCGTTGCTTGGCCGAATGGTAGCACAGCCGCCGCCGCACGAAAGGCGCAAGTGCTACTATTGCGGAGACCGCCGGAGGCGGGACTTCACACGGAGAGAGCGTGATGCAGTACAACGTGATCTCGACCGACGATCACCTTCAGGAGGCCCCCCACACGTGGACCGACCGGATGTCGAGCAAGTGGGGCGACAAGATCCCCCACCTCAAGTCGCTCGACAGCGAGCGCGACTCTTGGTTCATCTACGGCGAGCCCCGGAATCAGGCGGGCGTCGCCATCGTCCACGGCTCCCTGCCCGATAGGGCCAAGACGCCCAAGCGCTGGGAAGAGGTCCCCGACATCGCCTACGTCCCCGCGGCGCGCATCCGAGCGATGGACCAGGACGGGGTGGACGTCCACACCTTCTTCGGCAACCTCGCCGGCGTGGCCGGGGGCACGTTCAGCAATCCCGACTACGACGAGGAGTACCGCCTGGAGGCGATCCGCGCCTTCAACGACTTCCAAATCGAGGAGTACGCCGACCCCTTCCCCGGCCGATTCATCACCCTCGCCGTCGTGCCCATGTGGGACGTGGAGAAGGCAGTCGCAGAGGTGCGCCGCACCCACAAGCTGGGCATCAAGGGGATCAGCTTCGCCTTCCCCCAGCAATACGGCTACCGCCACTTCTCCGACAAGTACTGGGACCCCCTGTGGGACGTTTGCCAGGACCTAGGCCTTTCGCTGAACCTGCACATCGGCTCCGGCGGGAGCATGGGCCTCGGCAGCATGGCCTTCGACGGCAACGGCCCCATGTTCTGGCTGGCGGAAAACTCGACTCGCATCATCTCGGCGAACACGCAGGTGATGAGCACCGTCCTCTTCTCCGGGATCCTCGAACGCTTCCCCAACCTCAAGGTCGTCTCCTCCGAGAGCGGCCTCGGTTGGGTGCCGTACCTCCTAGAGGTCGCCGACCATCAGTGGGAGCGGCAGAAGCTCTCCCGCGAGGGAATGACGGTCAAACCGAGCGACTACTTCCACCGCCAGTGTTACGTCAACTTCTGGTTCGAGAAGATTGGCATCGAGAACCGCTACCACATCGGGGTCGACAACATCATGTGGGAGTCGGACTATCCGCACCCGACGTGCACCTGGCCGAACTCGCGGGAGTACATCGAACGTTCCTTCGAGGGCGTGCCGGAGGGCGAGCAGCGGAAGATGCTGGTCGACAACGCCGTCCGCGTCTTCAACCTCGATCCGAGCCCGTAGCCCTGGCGCCCGCAGGGGCCGCCCCCGCGCGCCGGCGGCGGCATGACCGAGGGTCATCGTGAGGCCGACGAAGTCCCGGCCGTCCGCCTCCGGAGGTGCGTCGTTCCTTCTGGCCGTCGGGGTCTCGCAGGCTATCGCCGGGATCAACACGACGGCCGTCGGCATCGCCCTCCCCTCGATCCGCGAAGAATTCGACATCCCATTGGCCACGGTGACGTGGCTGGTCACGGCTTACCTCGTGACCATGGCGGTGGGGCAGCTCGTCGGGGGACGCCTGGGCGATAGCTACGGTCACCGGCGGCTCTATCTCATCGGACTCGGCCTCGGTGGGTCGGCGTCGGTGGCCGCGACCTTCGCCTGGGACTTCCCGTCACTGCTCACGCTCCGCGTGCTCCAGGGATTCGGCTTCTCCATGGTGAGCCCCAACGCGATGGCGATCCTGGGGAACGTCTACGGCGAGCGGGAGCGGGGGCGCGCCTTCGGCCTCGTCTGGTCGGCGGTGATCGGCGGGACGGCCATGGGGCCGATCATCATGGGGCCGTTGGTTGGCATCTCCTGGCGCCTGGCCTTCGCGAGCAGCGCCGTCATAGCCGCGCCGGTCCTTCTGCTTGCCGCCGCCGTGACGCCGCGGCCGACCTCAACGCCCTCCCGCCAGCCCTTGGACGTCCCCGGCATCGTCCTGCTCACGAGCTCGGTGATGGCCTTCGCCCTCTTCGCCGGCTTCATCCCCGATGCACTGCCGACGGCCGTCGCCGGCGGCCTTGCCCTCGCCGCCCTCGCCGGCTTCGTGGCGTGGGAGCGGCACTACGCCTACGCCTTGGTGCGCCCCGCACTGGCACGGTTGCGGTCGGTCCGCGCCACCGCCCTGGCGGGACCGCAGTTTCAGATTCTCATCTACACCGTCACCCTCGCCACGCCCGTCTTCTTCATCAGCGTGCGCGGCGAGTCCGAGGCCGTGGCGGGCGCGATGCTCACCGCGCTCCTCGTTCCCTCGATTCCCGCGTCCATTCTCGGCGGGCGGCTTGCCGACAGCTTGGGCCGGCGCATCCCCGCCGTCGCCGGGGGCATCATCGCCGCCCTCGGCCCCATCGAGCTTCTCGTCGTCGGCCTGGACGGAGGATTCGCCGTGTACGGCGCGGGCCTCGCCCTCATCGGCTTTGGCTTCGGGCTCATGCAAGCCCCGCTGCAAAGCGCCGTCGTCGAGTCGGCGCCTCCTGGCCTCGCCGCGAGCGCGGGCGGCCTTTATCAGCTTTCGCGGCAGCTTGGGAGCGTGGTGGGGGCGGCGCTGTTCGCTGCCATCGTGGGCAGCACGACCGCGGGCTCGGACGCCGCCGACTACCGGGCGCTATACACCGTGCTCGCGGGCGCGGGGGTCTTCGGTGTTCTCTTCGCGCTCGCCATCCATACGTGGCCGCCGCCGCACGCCTCTTCATCACCATAGGCGCGTCAACCCTCTCCCATCGTCCGCTACAATCACTGCAATCGCACGCGAGGCGCAGGGCCCGGCCCCAAGCGCCCGGCGAAGGAGGACCGATGGGTTACGAGACGCTGCTTTACGAGACCAACGACAAGGTCGCCACGATCACGCTGAACCGGCCCGACAAGCTGAACGCGATCAGCTACACCATGGTCCGCGAGATCACGGCGGCCGCGTGGGAGGCCGAGAACGACCCTCACGTCTGGACCGTC
Organism: Dehalococcoidia bacterium; assembly: GCA_965219875.1. Classification (GTDB taxonomy): domain Bacteria; phylum Chloroflexota; class Dehalococcoidia; order SHYB01; family SHYB01; genus DAOUKH01. Next base: position 327,379 of record CBDCOW010000005.1, read on the forward strand.
GTGGTGACGGGCAAGGGGCGGGCCCTGTGCGCCGGCGCCGACGTCGGCCAGATGCCCTCCAACGCCGGGGGGACGAACTCCGAGGTCATCTGGGGCGAGTCGTACCTCAACTCGATGAAGCAGTGGGACGCGCCGCAGGAGGCGACGCTGCCCTATATGCAGATGACGAAGCCGATCCTGTGCGCCGTGAACGGCATCTGCGCCGGTGCGGGGCTCGACCTCATCACCACCACCGACCTCGCCATCGCCTCGGAAGACGCTACGTTCTTCGATCCGCACGTCAGCATCGGGATCGTCTCGGGCCGAGAGATGGTGCGCCTGGCTCGCGTCCTTCCGCTCAACATCGCGATGCGCGTCGCCCTCATGGGCAAGCACGAGCGGATGACCGCTCAGCGCGCCTACGACCTCGGCCTCATCAGTGAAGTCGTCCCCGCCGACAAGCTCATGGACCGCATCTACGAGATCGCCGCAGTCATCAACAGCAACGCGCCGCTCGCCGTCCGCGGCACCCGCATGGCGATCCGCAAGGGCCTCTCCCTTTCCACGTACGAGGCTGAAGTCCTAGCCGAGAGCTACCGCCTCCGCGTCGCCATGTCCGACGACTCGAAGGAAGGCCCGCTCTCGTTCCTGGAACGGCGCGATCCCAACTGGGAGGCGAAGTAGGGGTTCCTCGCTGATCTCAGTGGGCGAGCATGCGGCCGGCGCGCTCGATGGCGCGGGTGTCGTAGGGATGGGACACGAGCAGGATCACCCGCGCTGTGCCGGCGGCCTCCAGCGCGCGGCGGCGCGGGCTGTCGTTCTCGAGATATGAGGGGGCGAGGCCGGCAAAGGCGGTGAGGAGAAAGTCGTCCGGGCCGCGGCCCGAACGCTCGTACTCGGCGCGGGCGAGGGCGGCGAGCTCCGGGAACCTCGGATGCCCCGCGGGCGTGTTGAAGCCGTCGCCGAAGCGTCCCGCGATCCGGGCCATGCGCCCGCCGAACCCACCGACCACGATCGGCGGTGGGACCTCGGGGCGCGGGTAGCCGTGGGGCGAGCGCAGCGTGAAGTGCTCGCCCTCGAAGCCCGAAGCGCCGCCGGCCCACAGCCGCCGCAGCACCTGGGCCGCCTCGCCGGTACGGGCGGCGCGCTCCTTGTCGGGCGCGACCTCCATGCCCAGCATCCGCTGCTCAGGGGCGTAGGGCAGGCTGCTGCCTCCGCCCGCGCCGATGCCGAGAATCAGACGGTTCCCCGAAATCTCCTGGATGGTGGCGGCGATGTTGGCCACCACTCCGGGATGGCGGAGACCCGTGTTCAAGACCAGCGAGCCCAGGGCGATCCGGGGGACGGCCTCGGCGAGCGCGGCCAGCGTGGTCAGACATTCGGGAACGCGCCCGGTGCCGCCGTCGGCGTCGCGCAGGTGGTCCCACGTCCACACGCCGTCGAAGCCCGCGGCCTCCGCCGCGAGCGCCGCCTCCCGCATCTCGGGGTAGGCCGCGCCGAATGGGACGAGCAGGATGTCCGTCTTCACGACCGGCCCCGCCTCACCGGTCCCGCATCATCGCTTGCAACGAGGGCAGCGATGGGGGGCGGCCCGACGTGACGCTCAGGCCGGCGTCGGCGATCACGTGCTGGCCGGTGTAGTAGCTCGCCAGCGGCGACGCGAGCGTCACCACCATCGCCGCCAGGTCCGCCGGCTCGCCGGTGCGGCCCAGCGGCATGGCCCGCGCCGACGCCGCCTTGCGCTCGGGGGCCATGTTGACCTTCGTGGTCTCAGTCTCGATGAAGGCCGGGGCGACGGCGTTAACCCGGATGCCGTAGGGGCCAAGCTCATAGGCCATCGTCTGCGTCAGGTGCACCACCGCCGCCTTGGCGGCGCCGTAGACGGGGAGGCCGGGCGAGGCGCGGTAGCCCTGGAACGAGGTGATGTTGACGATGGCGCCCTTGACGCCGCCCTCGATCATCGCCTTGGCGAAGGACTGGGAGCACCGCAGCACGCTCTTCACGTTCAAATCGAAGATCGCATCGAAGTACGCCCACTCTATTTCGAAGATGGACTTGGCGCCCTTGTGCTCGAGGTAGGCGGGAATCCCGCCGGCGTTGTTGACCGCGGCATCGATGGCGCCGAACGCCTCCAGCGCCACCGCGGTCACGCGGGCCACGTCGGCGTCCTCCCGCACGTCGGCCTCGACGGCCAGTGCTCCGACGCCCTGGGCGCGGGCCCGCTCGGCGACGGCCTCCGCCTTAGCCGCCTGGACGTCCACGATCACGACATTGGCCCCGGCGTGGGCGAACAGGTCGACGCATCCCGCTCCGATGCCCTGCGCGCCGCCGGTCACGACCGCGCACTTACCTTCTAGTCCGAAGATGGAGTCCGCCATACTCGCCCCCAACAGGAGCGGACCTGTGACACGCCGAGGCCCGCCCAATTCGAGGCGAAGTGTAGCAGGACGCGCCGGTCGCGGCGAACGCGCCTAGGTTGCCGGGCCGCTGGTGACGCGCTCGTACCATGCGAGCACGCTTGTGGGATGGCGGTAGAACACCCGGCGCACGTTCAGGATGGGGGACGGGTCGGCCCAGCGCCAACGCTGCGCCAGGGCCTCGTGGGCGGGCGATGCGAGGTACCCCGCCATCCCCTCCATGCCGGCGAACTCCTGCTCGACGACGTGGGTCCAGCGTTCGGGGCCGGCGATCGGCATTGGCCCCGCTGGCGGGACGGCGCGGCTGAGGACCTGATTGCGAAGCTCCGGTATCTCGGCGAAGGCCGTCGCCATCCCCTCTACGTACTCCCGCTTCGTTTCGCCGGGGAGGTCGCCGCGCAACTCCACGAGCATGGTCACCTTCACCACGTCCCGCAGCCCCGGCTCGGGGACTTGCACGTCGATTGGATCAGTATAGGCGATGTCCAGTGTCTCCACGGTGGGGCGGACCACGGCGTTCAACTCATTGTCGTGGTAGGGATGCGTCCGCACCGAGAGGATATCCTCCGCGAGCAGCTCCCAGACGTAGTCGCGGCCCGCGGACTCGTTGAGGTTCGGCGCCATGGCGCATTCGTGCATGGCGGGAATATGCTCCGGTGCCTCGGAGATGACCCGCTCCAGCAGATCGCGCTGCTCTTGGGTCACCCCCGGCCTGAGCTTGAGGTTCATGGTGCGGCGGAGCATGGCGGTCGCCTCCCTGCGCTCGCGTCTGGACGCGGCGCCGGGCCATGATATACCTGAGCCCCGTTTCCGGTGTCACACGCGCCCCCCTTTTGACTGCTTCGCTGGCCCTTTGTTACACTGCGTTCGCCGTGCGCGGCCCCTATCCTGGGCAGTTAGCTACGTTGGTTAGAGCGTTGCGTTGACAGCGCAGAGGTCACTGGTCCCGACTCCAGTACTGCCCGCGATGACCGCCCCACCACCAGCTTCGCCCCGGCTTGACTCGTGGAGGATGCTTATCAGCGGAACGTCGGCACTTCCCTGACGACCGCTGCGCGCCCCCCGCTCCCGTAGGGCCGACTCCTGGGAGGGAACAGGTGACGTACGAGGACCTCATCTACCAGAAAAGGGGCCGCGTCGCGGTCGTGACGCTCAATCGTCCCCACCGCCTCAACGCCCTGACGAAGCGGATGCGTGACGAGCTGGCGCACGTGCTGGGCGAGATCGAGGCCGACGACTCGCTCGGCGCCCTCGTCATTACCGGGGCGCCTCGGCTGGATGGCCGGCCGGCGTTCTGCTCGGGCGACGACCTCAAGGAAGTCGCGGAGCAGCCCGAGATCTCGGCTGCCGAGAAGGCAACGACTGCAGTCGCCGTTCTGACGGGACGAAGCTACGGTAACGACGAGGCCGACATCAGCCGACGGTTGGAAACGATGCCCAAACCGTCCATCGCGGCCATCGATGGCGTCTGCACCGCCGGCGGCATTCAGTTGGCGCTGTCGTGCGACATTCGGCTCGTGGCTGAGACCGCACAGCTGAGCGATCTCGAGGTCACCAACCTCGGCGAGATGGGGACCGCCGGGGGTGGTGTACGCCTGGCCCGGACCGTTGGGCCCGCCTGGGCCAAGCGCCTCATCTTCAGCGGCGAGACGATAAACGGCTCCCTGGCCGTACGTATCGGCCTCGCGCAGGAGGTCTTCCCTTCCGACAGGCTGCTCGACGGCGCTCTAGCCCTCGCCGCCCGTATTGCTCGGCGGCGGCCCGAGGCCATCGCCACGGCCAAGGCTATTATCGACGCTTCGGTGGTCACTGACCTGGACCGCGCCCTACGTTACGGCTACCTGGGGTCTGCGCCCATCGCGAATCCCGAGGGCCCCAGAGCATTCGCGGACAAGCGACCTTCCCCTCACCTGCGGCCTGAAGACGATCCGGATTGATCGCGGTGCTGGTCGCCGGATCCAGGCCAAAGGATATCTAATGGCGGGGACGCCGCCGATCGGTCGGTTCGCTCGCCTGTCTCTCGGTACGCTTCGGGCGTTCGAGGACCGAAACTATCGCCTCCTCTGGGCATCCACGCTCTTGGTGCTCACCTGTCGCTGGATGCAGGTGACTCTGCTCATCTGGCTCGTACTCACGATCACAGACTCGGCCTTTCAGGTATCGCTGATCGGGTTCTTCCACGTCATCCCCATGCTGGCCGTTGGGCCTCTCGGCGGGGCGCTGGGAGACCGTTTCGATCGTCGCAAGCTGATCACGGCGACGGCGGCGGCGGCCGCGCTGGCGGGCCTCGCCATGACACTAGTCCTAGCGGCCGGCGCCGAGGAGGCCTGGCATGCCTATCTGGTGGTGGTTGTCATCGGCGTGGGATGGGCCATCGAGCTGCCCACGCGGCGCTCCGCCATTCAGGACTTGTTCGTGGACGAATCGAGGGTCACCAACGCGGTGGCGATGGAGTCCGTGGCCCTGTTAGCGAGCAGGATAATCGGCCCGGCCGTTGCAGGAGGCATGATCGCCCTGACTGGCGTCTCCGGCGGTTATCCGTTCGTGATGGTGCTCTATGCGCTCACCCTCTCGATCTTCATCTTCCTCCGGCTGCCGGACACCGAGCGAAAGCCTTCGGCAACCTCGTCCATCTCGCCCCGGGGTCTCTGGGAGGGGCTCCGCTACGCCAGAAGGGAGCAGGCAATCCTGGCCGCGGTGGTGGTGACCGCCATCGTCAACCTGCAGCTCGTCCCGGTCACCCAAATGGTTCCAATCATCGCCCGCGAAGTGCTGGACGTCGGCGGTGGTTTGATGGGCATACTGCTGGCAGCGGACGCCACTGGAGCCCTGCTCGGCGCCTTCATGATCGCCGCCGCGCCCGCCATTCGCCACCAGGGCCGCGTCTATCTCATGGGGTCGATGATCGCCGTCCTAGGACTGCTTGTCTTCTCCTTCTCCACGACCTACCCGCTCTCTCTTCTCATCCTCCTCCTGGGAGGGGTAGGCACGGCGGGCTTCGTCACGATGCAGGGCACGATCGTCATGCTGGTGGCGCGCCCCGAGATGCGGGGAAGGGCCCTCGGGGCTATGAGCATGGGCATCGGTACCGGCCCGCTGGGGGCCCTCATGAGCGGCGCCATCGCCGACGCAACGGACGCCGCCTTCGCCATGAGGCTCAACGCCGCGATTGGGCTCGGCCTCCTGGTCGTCGCCGGCCTGACGCTGAGATCGCTATGGGGGAGAATACCAGCCGAGCGGTCGAGGTCGGGTTAGCTCACACCCTGCTCTGATAGTGGTTATAGGGCGTGGTCTGCGGCAGAGGCCAATCGCGATAGAACTCCTCGACGTGGGGGACGAGCCCCTCGATGATCTCCGCTCGCCGCCGCTCTTCCCGGCTCGGCTCCCGCCTGAGCTCGTCGAAGAACCGTTGGGAGATCTCGTCTTCGTCGAAGGAGAGGACGCGCCCGCCTTCCACGACCACGCGCCCGTCGATGATGACGGTGTCCACGTCGCGACCGCCGGCGAGGTACACAATCGCGTCGACCGGGCCGGCGACGGCATCGAGGCCCGTACGTTGAAGGCGCTCGGCGCGAAGCAGGACCATGTCGGCGCCCCGGCCAGGCTCGAGCGAGCCGAGCGTGTCGCCGAAGCCGGTTGCGGTGGCCCCGTTGACCGTGGCCATGGTGAGCACCTCGTCAGCGGTGAGCGGCCGCGACGCGAGGCCGGGACCTCGGTGAAGCTGGGCGACGAGGCGCATGTCCTGGAAGAGATCGTCATCGTCGTTCAGGGCCATCGTGTCCGTGCCCAGGGCGACGGTGGCGCCGCGCTCCTGGAGCCGGGCCACCGGGGCGATCCCGCTCTGGAGCTTGAGGTTGGAGCTGGCATTGTGGCAGACCTGCGCCCCGGTCTCGGCCAGGATGTCGATGTCGCGGTCCGTGAGCCAGACGGAGTGGGCGAGCGAGACGTCGGGGCCCAAATAGCCGAGGTCTTGGAGGTGCGCCACGGCCGACTTCCCGTACGTCCGGCTCGCGTACTCTCGCTGATAGAAGGTCTCCAGCAGATGCATGTGAATGACCAGCCCGTGGTCGGTGACGTACGACCGAACGTCCCGCAGCGTCTCGTCTGGGCACCACTGGATGTTGGACGGGCTGAGGCCGACGCGCAGACGGTGCTTACTCGATTCGCCAAGGGATGAAAGAAGGCGGTCGTAGAAGGCGAAATAGGCGTCGGGCGGCAGTTCCCCGCCTTTGAGGAGCCCCTTCACGCCCTTCGCCAACTCTTTGGGGACGGTGCTGAGGAACTCATCGTCGTCCTGATAGACGATGAGGTTCTGCGTCCTCCACGAGAGTGAGTAGCAGGCCCGCATCCCAGCGTCGTCGAAGGCCCGTATCACCGCCTGGGCGTCGTCGGCTACCGTGGCGGCGGCACCTGGCACGTGGTTCGCCATCACTGTGGTGGTACCGGAGCGAAGGGCCTTGATTGCCGAGTAGGCCGCGTTCAGATATGGATCGATCCCCTTCATGCCCATGCGCCGCACGATCCAGGGCTCCAACACCCCGTCCTGTATGCCCAGGTGCAGCGACGACGCCCCGTTGGCGTGATGGTGGGCGTTCACGAGGCCGGGCAAGACGATATAGTCGGGTCCCCCCAAGACCCGCGCTCCCGGGTACCTCCCCTGGACTTCTCCGAACGGCCCCACACCGTCGATGATGCCGTTCTCGAACGTCACCGCGCCGTCGGGAAGGACGTCGCTCCCCCCGGCCTTGGGAGCGACGATGATATAGCGACCCCTCACAATGGTCCGAGCCATAGGACCTCGTCGGTGGTGCTGCTGCCCTAGCAGTGGCCGGGGTGGCCGTGGGGTGGATGCGGGACCGGGCCCGGGAACCCGTTGGGGCCGGGGTCGCCCGTGTCCAGCACGCGCTCCACCGCCTCCCTGGAGTCCAGCGAGCGCCGCACGACGGCGTCGCGCTCATGGTCGGCGCGTTCCTCTCGCTGAGCCACGTCCTCTCGGCTACCCTGCATCCGTTCCTTGCGTTCCGCGACCCCGCGAAGCTCGGCCTGGAGGCCGAAGTAGTCCCTACCGATGTCGTACTCCGTCGTCCGCCAGCCCTTTCCCTTGTACACCACGGTCATCGGCAGCGTTATCTGGCGGTTGGCGGCTCCTCCGCATCGCGGACACGGGACAACCGTGGCCGAGTCGAAGCCGAGCCGTTGATCGAAGCGATGCTCACAGGCTTCGCATGCGTGAGCGTAAAGAGGCATGACGAGGTCCCTCCTGGTTAGCCGGCCGTCCCTTTGAAAGGGGAGGGAAGCCGGCGGCGTTGTCGATAGTTCTCGGCGCGGCGCCATTCCGAGTACTCCTCAATCCCGAATATGCGCCCGGCATTGTCGCCGAGAATGAGGTCGGTCTCCTCCTGGGTGAACGTGATTCCGTACTTTGCCGCGTTCTCGGGGAGCTTCTTGAGCCAGTTCACCATCTCGGTCTCTCCGTATCCGGTCGCTCTCCCGAACAGGTCCTTGCCGTTGCTCGCGGGGCCGTGGTGGCTGTCGGTCCCCCACATGATCCGGTGCGCCCCCATCACCTCCCGAACCCGATGGATGATCCGGATCACGGCCTCTTCGTCGGAGACGAAGCTGGGGATCATCGCCGGGGCCGGACTGAAGCCCCGGATCCACATGTCCAGAGAAATGACCGCGTTCGTGTTTCGCGCAACAGCGTTGATCGACTCCTCGAGCCAGTGGTACAAGGGAGCCCCGGCATGGAGGACGACAAGCTTGAGGTCGGGGTACTCAGCGACGACGTCGGAAAGGTGGACCGGCTGGGCGAAGCGGTCGCGGTTGTAGCCACCGCCGTCGGGCTGAGTGCAGATCGCCACCGGGACCTCATAGTCCAGACAGCGTTCATAGAGCGGGAAGATGCGTTCGTCCCAAGCGTAGTATCCCGCCTTTGGAATAAGCTTCAGGCCCTGGAGCTTGTGCTCTTTGATAGCGCGTTCGAAGATCTCGACAACCCCGGGCCGCCTCGGGTCGGGACCGGCAAGGCCGACAAACCGACCCGGGTACTTCTCCTGCATCTCCGACAGGTGCCGGTGCTTCTCTTCGATGGTGATATCGGAAGGCGAGCCCCATGAGAAGTCGTAGTCGATGGGGAGCAGAACCGCGACGTCGACCCCGGCCTCGTCCATGTCCTTGATCGTGTACTCGCCGGTGGGGTCGGCGATCCGCAGGCCCTGCTTCCCGATCAGGGCGTCGGCGCGCCTCTCGAAGGGCGGCTGTCCATGCCGCGGCGCCAGGCCGCCGTAGGCCCAGTTCATCGCCACGTGGCGGGTCTGACGCCAGGGGAAGTAGCGCTTCCCGGGGACCTCCGAGGACATGTGCTGATGGGTGTCGACGACGATGCCTATGACGACCTCCTTCCACCCCCAGCGATGCCAGGGTGTTGCGTCACGACCCGTTCGCGCTCGAGGGCCTCGATCCGCTCCGCGGGATAGGAGAGCAGCTGCGCCAGGACCTCCTCGGAGTGCTGGCCAAGCAACGGAGCCGCGACGGCCTCGGGGCCGGGTTCCCCTTCCACGGTCCAGGGCGCCTTGAGCGCTCTGTATCCGGCGCCGTTTGAGGGCCCGACCTCGTCGATCAACCCCAGCGCCTCCATCTGAGGATGAGCTTCGAGCATAGTATAGTCGTTCACCGGGGTGGCCAACGCATCGTAGCGGGACAGCAGTGCGGCGACATCTTCCTTGGTCTTGTCTCGGAACGCCCCTTCCCAGACGCCCTTCAACTCGTAGGCGTACCGGCCGATGCCGACCGCCTCCCGTCCTCCCATCTCGAACCGAGGGTCGGCGATCGACTCCTCCAGCCCGAGTTCGATGAGCAGCATGTTGAACTGCTCTTCGTCGCCCCGGTAGAGATTGAAGTAAATGTTGCCGTTCTTCGTCTGGTACCCGTGCTCCGCCTGCTTCGTATAGGCCTCGCAGTGGGACCCGTACCACTCATCGGGGTTCGTCATGGCGCTCCACAGCGCCCCTTGGAGATGCAGCAGCGTTCCGTACATACTGATGTCGACGCGCTGCCCCTGGCCAGTCATCGCCCGGCCGAACAGGGCAGCCAGGATGCCGTTGAAGGCCATGATCCCCGTGCACGTCTGCGCCACGTCGGGCCCGTATTTAAAGGGCTCCTGACCGGGATCTCCGACCAGCCGCGGGATCGCGGCCATCGCCTGTACCACGAGCTCTTCGCCCGGAGCCTGCGACAGCGGCCCTTCGAGCCCGAACGGCGAAATGACGCAGTCGACCGTGCGGTCACTCCCCGATTCGCCGAGGTCCACGTCCCCGGGCACGTCGCGAATCAGCACGTCGGCTGTGGCTATGAGCTCCCGCAGTACTTGCCGGCCATCGGCGCTGCCGACGTCGAGGGCCAAACTCCGCTTGTTCCGGTTGAGGGCAGCGAAGACGGCGCTCGATCCGTTCACGCTCGGACCGGCGAAGGCCCGGGACCGGTCCCCTGGAAGAGGCTCGATCTTGACGACGTCCGCTCCCGACTCTGCCAGAAGAAGCGAGGCGTAGGGCCCCGCCACGCCTTGGCTCACCTCAACGACAAGCAGGTCGGCCAGCATGGCTACTTCCGCGACGGCGACTTCGTCGCGGCAAAGCCGTGGCGAAGGACCGCCTCCGAGTCCCCACCCGGGTCGGGGCCGAGCTGCATGTGGTTTTCGAAGCTGGAGAGGCGCCAGGGGACGTTGCCGATGGCCATCTCGCCGCGTCCGGGCATTGTGACGTAACCCACGTGCCCGTTACGGGTCACGTCCGGGTCGTGGAGGATGTCCTCGAAGTCGTGGAAGGGCCCGCAAGGGACCCGGTGCTTGCGCAACAGCGTCGTCCACCACCGAGTGGGCTTCGTCTCGAAGACCTCGCGGAGGCGGGCGGCAAGGCTCTCGCGATGGGAGACCCGACCAGCGTTGGTGGCGTAGCGGTCATCGCTGCCCAGATCGTCGAGGCCCATCGCGTCGCAAAGGCGGAGCCACTGGGCATCGGTCTCGACCCCGACGGCGAGGTACTTCCCGTTCTGGCAGCGAAACATCTCCTGCGGCGCCACTAGGGGGAGGTCCTGGCTGCCGCCGGCAAGATATCCGGCGAGACGCGTGATCTGCATCGCGACGGAAGCCCCGACCTGCGCGGCGGCGACATACTGACCTTGCCCCGTGCGGGCGCGGGCATGGAGCCCCAGAAGCAGGGCCCCTATCACGTAGCAGCTGGCGTTGAGGTCGTGGAACGCGTAATAGCGCAGGAACTCGCCGGGCTTACCCGGCCTCCCGCTGATGCTGACGGCTCCACTGAAGGCCTGGATATGGGGGTCGACCGCGGGGCGGTCCTTCAGGGGTCCCTCATGGCCCCAGCCGGGGAAGCTACCGTAGACAATGGTGGGATTCAGCTTGGAGACCGTCTCGCGGTCGAAGCCGAGAGCCGCGGCCGACCCCGGGCGCATGTTCTCCATGAACACGTCTGCATCCTTCACCAGCTCATAGGCCTGGGCGCGTGACTCTTCGTTCTTGAGGTCCATGACGGTCCCCAGCTTGTTGAGGTTGCAGTGTGCGTACGTGGTGGACAGGCCGCCCTGATAAGGAGGCATGCCGTGGATGTAGTCACCCTGCGGCCCCTCGATCTTGATGACCGTGGCGCCGAGGGAGCCGAGGGCCATCGCGGCCCAGGGGCCTACGCCCGCGACTGTGAGGTCGAAGACTTTGATCCCGTCCAGTGGGCCCGTCATGAGAGGACGCCCGCGTCCTACATACCTCGGAACGCCGGCGGCATTCGACGGCTGTATTGGTACTTGTGGGGGCGTTCCCACTCAGGCGCCGACTGGAAGCCGACCACCCGGGCGGCGTTGTCGCCCAGCAGCATGTCCACCTCTTCCTTCGTGAACTGCTTGCCGTATTTGGCCGCTGTCTCTGGAAGGCGCTTCAACCAGTCCACCAGCTCCAAGATGCCGAACCCCGTAGCCCTCCCGAAGAGATTCTTACCGTGGACACGCGGTCCGCTGAACGTATCGGAGCCCCACATGATCTTGTGAATGCCCATCACGTCGCGGGCGCGGGCGAGGAGCCGGACGATGGCCTCCTCGTCCGTCATGATGTTGGGGATGAAGTTGGGAACGAGCATCTCGAAACCCCAGAGCCACATGTCCAGGGAGATGTAGGAGTTGTTGCCCCGGGCGCACACGAGAAGCGCGTGCTCGAAGAAGTCGTACAGGGGCGCCCCGGCGTGGAGCGCGACGAGCTTCATATCCGGGTAGTCGCCCACCACGTCGTCGAGGTGGATGGGGTCGGTGAACCGCATGCGGTTGTAGCCGCCGCCCTCGGGCTGCGTGCAGACGAAGGCAGGGACATCGTACTCGAGGCAACGGTCGAACAGCTGGTAGCACTTCTCGTCCCAAACGTAGAAGCCCATCTTGGGGATCATCTTGAGGCCGTTGAGCTTGTGCTCGGTGATGCCTCGATTGAAGATCTCCACGGCGCCGGGCCTCCTCGGGTCGGGCCCCGCGAGGCCGTAGTACCGTCCCGGGTACTTCTCCTGCATCCGCGCGAGATATTGGTGCTTCTCTTCAATCGTGATGTCCGAGGCCGAGCCCCAGGAGAAGTCGTAGTCGATGGGCAGGGCGATGCTCGACGTGACGCCGGCATCGTCCATGTCCTTCGTCGTCCATTCGCCCGCAGGGTCGTTGAGCCGGTCCATCATGATGGGCGCGAGCCTGCTGGGATCCCGCTCGAAGGGGGGTTGGCCCCGGTTGGGGGCGTGCGCCCCGTAGGCCCAGTTGAGGGCCTGGTGCCACATCTGCTGCCACGGGAAGTACTGCTTCCCGTCGGTCTGGTTGATCATGTGCTTGTGCGTGTCTACCACGTGGGCCATGGTTGCCTCCTTCGTTCGTCTCTAAGTCACAGGTTAGGGTCGACGACGACCCTCCCCACACTCTTCCCCTCTTCGATCAGCTCGTGGAGCGCGGCCGCCTCCTCCATGGGGACGACCTTGCTAATGACTGGGCTCAGCTTTCCTGCCGCGACTAGGTCGACGAGCTCCTGGAGCTCGTGCCGCCGCGTGCCGTTCGATCCGAATATCGTCTGTTCCTTCCCGAAGAGGAAGGCCGGGTGAAAGTCAACCTTCTCTGGCAGCATCTGCCCCGCGAGGACGTATCGCGCCGTCTTGGCCATTGTGCGGAACGCGAGGCGGAAGACGGGGGCGCCGACCGGGTCGATGACGACGTCGATGCCCCGGCCGCCGGTGAGTTCATCGGTCTGCTGGTAGATAGGCGGTTCGGCGTTGCGGACGTTAAGGACATGATCGGCCCCGGCGGAGCGTATCGCCTCCACCTTCTCAGGGGAGGTCGTGAGGGCGAAGACGGTGGCGCCGGCGAGCTTCGCTATTTGGACTGAGTGGAGCCCCAGTCCGCCGCCCGCCCCAGTGACAAGGACGTTCTCGCCCGGCTGTACCTTGGCGACGGCGAGGATGGCATGGTAGGGAGTCCCCATGCCGCAGGAGAGGACCGCCCCTTGGTGGTAGCCGATCTCCCTGGGGAGCTGGCCCCAAACGTCCTCAGGCAAGGCAACGTAGTCGGCCATGCCGCCGTTGATATTGACCACGCTGTCGCACAGCACTTCCTGATCCCGCCGGCACCACCGGCACTGGCCGCAGGATGCGGTCTGCTTGGCGACGACGCGGTCTCCAGCGCGGAACCTGGTGACGCCGGGGCCGACATCGACCACGTCCCCGGCGATCTCGTGTCCCATGACCATGCCGGGAAAGAACTCGGCCTTGAGCTGCCCGGCCCGCAGGGCGGTGTCGTGGGCGTCGGTGCCGCAGGCCTGCACCTTCACTAACACTTCGCCGGGACCGGCCTCCGGGCTCGGAACCTCGCGCACTTCCAGCTTGCTCGGCGGACCGACCTCCGGGATTACCACTGCCCGCATGAGGCCGGCGCCGGTCTTTCGCGTCGTCCGCTGTGCGGTCTTGACCATTTGTTCCTCTAGACGGCGACGATGCCGTCGTCGATCAGGTCGTCGATCTCAGCCGGCTCTAGTCCAAACTGCTGCAGGACTTCCCTGCTGTTCGCTCCGAGTCGCGGGGCCGCCGTGGGCGCTCGGCAAGGTGTGTCCGAGAGCTTCCACGGCGCGCCGAATGTTCTGATGTGCCCGGCGGTAGGATGATCGACCTCGTGCACCAAGGCGACCGCTTCGAGCTGTTCCTCCGCGAGCACGTCCTCATAGCTGTTCACGGGTACCGCGTTCGCCCCCACGCTCTGAAGCAGCGACAGGACCTCTGCTCGAGGGCGGCCGGCGAAGGCCCTCTCCCAGACGTGACGCAGATCGCGAGCGTAGTCGCCGACGCCCACGGTCTCCCGGCCCTGGTCGGCGAACCGAGGGTCGTCCCGCACCGCATCCTCTATCCCTAGCTCGGCGACCAGGCCGCTCCATTCCCCCTCGGAGATACGGCCCAGCGTGAACAGGACCTCGCCGTCGCGACAGGCATACCCGTGGCGCGGCGGATCGGTGTACAGATCGTGATGCTGTCCACCCCAGAAGTCGGGGTTCGTAAACGCGGCCCAGGTGAGCCCGTGCATGTGGACCAGCGAGCCGAACCACGATGTGGCTACCCGCTGGCCGAGCCCCGTTCTCGATCGCTGGAATAGCGCGGCCATGAGGGCCTGGAACGCGAAGACCCCGCAGTTCATCTGGGCCGTCTCGAACCCGAGCCGGGCGGGGTGATCGGGAAACTCCCCGAGGGTACGGATGTAATCGGACATCGCTTGCACCGTGAGCTCGGACCCCTCCCAATTCCGGTAGGGGCCGTCGTCGCTGAACGGTGTCAGCACGCAGGAGATGAGCTTCGGGTTCGCCCGGCGCAGCCGCTCGTCCTCGATCCCCATCGCGCTGGCATGGCTGGGCGTGCGGTCGTGCATGAAGATGTCGGCGTCCGCTAGCAGGCGGCGCAGCAGGGTCCTCCCCCGCTCGCCGGTCATGTCGCAGGCCAGGCTCTGTTTGTTGGCGTTGAGCTCGACAAAGATAGCGCTGTCGTCGCCGACGAAGGGCGGACCCCACCCGCGGGCGACGTCACCGTCCATCGGCTCCACCTTCACGACGGTGGCGCCGGCGTCGCCGAGGTGCCGTGAGCACTGAGGCCCAGCGATGCCTTCGGTGATGTCGATGACGGTGACTCCTTCCAGCGCTCCGTCCATGCTCCCTCAGAACGTCGACAGGACTTCTTGTGCGGTCTCGATGATCTCATCGAGGTCGTGGCCGGCTTCCCTCATGACCTCACGCGTGTGCTCGCCCGGCCATGGCGGTGGACGGACGGCGGTCGCGGCGCCGCTGAACGACCAAGGCGCTCCAGACACGCTAAGCGGACCCACGGACGTATCGACACTCTGGATGTGCCCGGCCTGGCGTACGTGCTGGTCCGCTTCGACCTGCTCCCTGGTCCAGACCAAGCTGCATGGGACGTTGTGGCGCCGCTGGAGCAACTCTACGATGTCGCCGCTGCGATGGGCCGAGAACACGGGGGCGAGCGCCGCTGCCAGCGTCTCCCGGTGCTCGACTCGCGCCGCATTGCTGGCGTATCTCGGGTCGTCGCGAAGATGCTTTAGGCCCAGCGCATCGCAGAGACGCTGCCACTGCGACTGGGTGGTTACACCCACGCAGACGAGATCACCGTCGCTCGCGGCAAAGGCCTCGTGGGGCGCCGTCGTCGGGACAATCGTCCCCATCGGTCTGGGGACCTCGCCGGACGCGAAATACTCGGCCACTCGGGTGGCCTCGAGCTGGAGACACGCGGCGAACATGGAGGTCTCGATCCGCTGCCCGCGACCCGTCCGCTCGCGCGCGTAAAGCGCCAGGAGCACAGACGCGGCAATGTAGGACGACGTCGTGATGTCCGCGTGCGCGACATAGCGAAGGAGCTCGCCTCGACCCCCCTTCGCTCCGGTGACGCTGGTCCACCCGGAAAAGCACTGCATCCCGGCGTCGGCTGCTCCCACGTCGCGCCAGGGGCCGGACCAGCCATAGCCGGAGGCCGAGCAGAAGATAATCCTCGGGTTGACGCGAGACGCAACGTCGTAGCCGATGCCGAGACGGTCGACGGTTCCCGGGCGCATGTTCTCGACGAGGATGTCCGCCCCTTCAACGAGCTTGAGCATCGCCTTCCGGTGGTCTTCTCGGTAGAGGTCGAGGCAGATGCTGCGCTTGCCCAGGTTCGAGTGCATCCAGACCACCGCCAGGCCCTTCTGCGGCGGGGGTATGGACCGGGCGATGTCGCCCTTGGGCGGCTCGACCTTGATGACGTCGGCCCCAAGGGTCGCCAGCAGCATGGTGCTCCACGGACCGACGGCCGCGATGGTGAGGTCCACGACGCGGACGCCGGAGAGCGGCCCGCTCGTCTGGTCCGCGGCGTTTGGGCTAGCCACCGAGGCCTCCCTGGTAGGGGATAGGGTTCCGCCGGCGCCAGCCGTACGTCTCGGTGCGCTCCCAGTCCGGGTAGTCCTTGATGCCGAAGACGCGTGCCGCGTTCTCCCCCAGCAGCAAATCGGCCTCGTCGCTGTTGAAGGACTTGTTGTACTTTTTCGCGGTCTCCGGTAGACCCTTGAGCCAGTCGACGACTTCCTTCAGGCCGAAGGGCGTCGTTGCGCCGAAGATGTTGTTGCCATGGACCTTGGGACCGCTGAAGGTGTCGGAACCCCACATCATGCGGTTGGCCCCGATGACGTCCTTCACTCTGGCCAGCAGTTTGACGACGGACTCCTCGCCGGACATGAAGCTCGGGATGAAGCCGGGAATCGGATAGAAGCCGGCGATCCAAAAGTCGAGAGAGAGGTAGACGTTGGGCGCCCGGGAGGCGACGTTGAGGGCCTCCTCGAACCAGTGGTAAAGCGGCGCTCCCGCATGGAGGATGACGAGATTCAGGTCCGGATAGTCGCCGACCACGTCGCTCAAGTGGACGGGCTGCGCGAAGCGGTCGCGGTTGTAGCCGCCGCCGTCCGGTTGCGTGCAGATAGCCGCCGGGACACCGTAGTCCAAGCATCGCTCGTAGAGGCGGCAGGCCCGCGTGTCCCAGGCATAGTAGCCCGTCTTAGGCATCTGCTTGAGCCCCTTGAGCCCGAGCTCACGAATCGCCCGGTCGAAGATGTGCTCGGCGCCGGCACGTCGCGCATCCTGGCCCGCGAGGCCGAAGAAGCGGCCTGGGTACCGTTCCTGCAGCTCGGAGAGGTGCTCGTGCTTCTCTTCGATGGTGATATCCGCGGGCTCACCCCAGGAGAGGTCGTAGTCGATGGTCGGCAGGATCGAAGCGTCGACGCCGGCCTGGTCCATGTCGCCGACGGTCCACTCCCCCGTCGGGTCGGCGTAGCGGAGCCCCTGACGCTCGAAGATGGCGCTCGGATCGCGGGTATACGGCGGTATCTTGTCCGCCGGGTTCCCTCCCCAGCCGGCGTAGGCCCAGTCCATGCAGACGTGCCACACCTGACGCTTCGGCAGGTAGCGACGTCCCTCTACCTCGTTTGAGATGTGCTGATGTGTGTTGACGACGAGGCCCACGGACATTGCTCCGATCACATACCCCGGAACGGCGGCGGCATCCGCCTGCCGACGTCATACTTGTAGGGGCGCTCCCATTCCTTGGTGTCGGCCACGCCGACGAGCCGGGCGGCGTTGCCGCCAAGCATCAGGTCCACTTCGTCCTTGGTGAACTTCACGCCATACTGAGGCGCCACCTCGGGCAGCGACTTCAGCCAGTCCACCGGCCCCTTCCAGTCCTCGCGCGTCCTGGGGCCGACATGACCATCCGTGCCCCAGAGGATCCGGTGCGGCCCCAGAATGTCCCGCACCTTGGCGATCAGCCGCACGACCCATTCCGGGTCGTCCTCATAGCTCGGAATCATCTTGGGGACGAAGTGCGGGCGGATCCAGAAGTTGAGCTCGACGTAGGCGTTGGCGGCCCGGGAGGCTACCAGGAGCGATTCCTCGAACCAGTGATAGAAGGGCTCCCCAGCGTGGAGCATTACCACCGGCATGTCCGGGAAGTCGCCGATGACGTCGCTGAGATGGATGGGCTCGGCGAAACGGTCGCGGTTGTAGCCCCCGCCGTCGGGTTCGGTGCAGACGAAGATCGGCAGCCCCCGGTCGGTGCACTGCTCGTAGAGTGGGTAGGCCCGCTCGTCCCACACGTAGTAGCCGGCCTTGGGGATCATCTTCAGTCCCCGCATTCCATATTCTTCGACAGCTCGGACGAGGATCTCGTCACACCCTGGACGCCGCGGGTCGGGCCCGGCCAGGCCCACGAACCGGCCCGGGAACTTCTCCACCATCTGCATCTGGTGCAGATGCTTTTCCTCGATGCCGATGGCCGACTCCGAGCCCCATGACCAGTCGTAGTCGATAGGGAGGATGATGCCCAGATCGATCCCCGCGTGGTCCATGGAGGCGATGGTGTAGGTCCCGTCCGGATCGGCGAAGCGGAGGCCCTGCTTGGGGAAGAGGGCGTTCGGATCCCGGTCGTAGGGCGGCTTGCCCTGCGTGGGCGACCAGACGCCGTAGGCCCACGCCATGCAGGTGTGCCACGTGTGCTGCCAGGGGAAGTACTTGCGCCCGGGTACCTCGGAGTTGATGTGGGTGTGGGCGTTGACGACGATGCTCATCAGCTACCTAGGCCTCCAGGCGGGCGACGAGATACCTGGCAGAGATCGCCCCTCGCGCGGTAACCGTATTGCCATGCCATTTTCTTGTCAAATACCGAAGGCTGCAGGATTTTACAGGCGATGGAGGACTTCGCCCAGGCGGTCGACGTACTCCACCGTCTTCCGGCGGTCCGGCCCGCGGGGCGACATCAGCAGGTGATCGACGCCTGCCGCCTCATACTCGCGCATCGCGTCCAGCACCTGCTCCGCGTTGCCGTAGACCGACGGCGCCCCGGGCGACAGGGGCGGGTCGTCGTTAACCGTGTAGAAGACGCGAGCGGACACCGTGAACCTCGCCGGGTCGCGCCCCTCCTCCTCGAGCAACTCTCTCATCCTTCGCGCCTTCACCCGCATCTCTTCTGCGCTGACCGTTAGGGGCTGCCAGCCGTCGCCAAGGCGCGCGGCGCGGCGCATCGATCGGCCCGTGGAGCCGCCGATCCACACCGGCGGGTGCGGCCGCTGGACCGGCTTGGGGAACATGCTGAGGTTGGCGTACCGATAATACTTCCCCGAGTAGTTGGAGATCTCCGTGCCGCAGAGGTTCTTGTAGATTTCCAGGTACTCGTCCGAGACGGCGCCCCGGTTGCTAAAGTCCGCTTCCAGAGCGTCGAACTCCTCCTCCATCCAGCCGACCCCCGCTCCATAGATCACGCGGCCCTCGGTCAGGACGTCCAGCGTCGCGATCATCTTCGCCGTGACAACGGGGTTCCGGTAGGGCACGATCAACACGCTCACGCCGAGCCGGACCCGCCTGGTCATCCCGCCGAGGAAGCCCAGGCTTACCAGTGGCTCCAGCACGCCCTCGTCGGGCGCCGATGAAAAGCCGTGGCGATAGGGATACCTGGAGTCGATTCGCTGCGGGAAGACGATATGGTCGCCGACCCAGAGGTCGGAGAATTCGTAGCGGTCGGCCCGCTCGGCGACCTCCCGCGTGATCTCCAGGCTCGTCAGCGGGCCCATGTTGGGCACCGATGTTCCGACCAGCATCCGTTCGGCCAAGGCAAGTCCCTCCGTGGCCCCGCAGCCGCTTTGGGGCGGCCGCGGGCGCGCGTCACTTCAGATTGAGATCGTAGGCGATGTTCGGCAACCAGTTGACGATCCCCGGCATGGCGATAATCAGGGTCAAGATTATGAAGTCCAGTAATAGGAAGGGCGCCGCATTTCTGAAGATGAAGCCCAAGGGCATCTCATCCCCGATCTGACGACTCATCGCCTGAACTGCGTAAACGTTGAGCCCAAGGGGCGGCGTCAACACCGCGACCTCCGTCATCTTGGTAACGATGACTCCGAACCAGATGCCGTTGTAGCCATGGGCCTCCACCACCGGAAGGGCCAGCGGAACGGTGACGGCGATCATGCCCACGGCCTCCATGAATCCTCCGAGGAGCAGATACATGAACATCAGCACGGCCAGGACAATCGGCGTCGCTAGCGAGCCTCCGCCTAAGGCGTCGATGGCCTGGGTGGTCACGGTGCTCAGGGCCAGGAAGCGACTGAAAAGAAACGCGCCGATGATCACGAGATAGAGCATGCTCGTCGTCATCACCGTGTTCATACAGGCGTCGGAGAAGGTGCGCACCGTCATCTTGCGGAACAGCAGGACGATCGAGAAGGCGCCTGCGGCGCCCACGGCGCCCGACTCCGTTGGGGTGAAGATGCCGGCGAACAGCCCTCCGAGCACGAGCACGACGAGCGCGATAATGGGCCACGTGTTCACGGTGGACCGGAGCTTCTCCTTGAAGGGGACGGGGGGAGGGGGCTCGCCGCCCATCTCCGGGTTTTTGAGAACTCGGAGAAAGATGAAGCCGAGATAGAGGCCCGCTGTCATCAGGCCGGGGACGATGCCCGCGATCAGTAAGGGCCCGATGGGCTGGTCGGCGATGATTCCGTAGATGATGAGCAAGCCGCTCGGAGGGATCATCACCGCGAAGGAACCGGAAGCCGCGATCACCGCCACTGAAAGGCCCTTGTGAACCTTGTACCGGACCATCTCCGGCAGGGCGACTCGCGTCAAGGTCGAAGCTGCGGCCATGCTCGACCCGGTGACCGCGGCGAACCCCGCCGCCGCCGTTGTCACCGCCAGCGGCATACCGCCGGGCAGCCTGCCCATCCACCGATGGGTCGCCGAGAATAGCACCTGAGTCAGGCCACCCGAGAAGGCGAACTCCCCCATCAGGATGTACATGGGAACCACGGCGAAGGGGAAGCTCGCCGTCAGGTTGAAGGGCATGAAGCCGAGCGCCGACAGCGCCGCGTCAGCCGACGAGAGAACTAGCAGCCCACCGATGCCGACGAGCGCTAGGGCCACGCCTACGTGGACCCCTGAGAGAATCAAGAGGAGCGCGACGCCGACGCCGAGATAGCCGATAGCGACGTCAGACATGGCGCGCCTGTTCTCGTTCCTCTTCGGTCTGGAATTGGCCGGTTACGAAGCGCCGCACCGTGTACCAGATGTCGGAGAGGACGACGAGAGAGAAGACGGATGCTCCCACCGTAATCGCCCATCGCGCCGGCCACGCCGGGGTGTAGACAGGGCCAACGAAGACATCCCCCTCCAGGTATCCCTTCCACGAGAACTCGCCGGAACGCCATGTCAGGAGAGCGGCCAAGGTGAACATAGCCAGAAGGGCGACGAGCTCGAGCACGAAGCGTTTTCGAGGGGATACCCTCATGTGGAGGAAGGTGACCTGAATGTGGCCCTTCCTCGCCTGGACCAGGCCCCAGGGGAGGAACACCAGGAAGACCATCATGACCCGCACGATCTCCACCGTGCCCGAGACGGGCTCGTTGAAGGTCTCGCGGGAGATGACGTTGGCCGCCACTAGCCCCATCATCAGGGCGGCGACGACTCCCGCTGCAATAGCGATGGACTTGGACGAGAAATTGACGACGGACGTCCAGCGGTCCATCCAAGCCACGAAGCGCTCTCCGAATCGACTCATTCCGCGTCTCCGTCAGTCAACCCGACTCAGATGCGCGACCCACGTGCCGGAAGAGCGACAGGAAGGAAAGTGCGAGTTCGAAACCGCCTAGACTAGGCCGGCTGCCCTCCCGAGGAATAGCTGCCGGACGGGCGTCCGCCCTTTGAAAAGGGCGGACGCCCGCCGGTAAGCGCTGTTAGCGGATTTCGTCCTGCGCTAGTTGCAGTCCCAGCGCTCGAACCGGTTCTCCCAGGCCTCCTCCCAGAGCCGGTCGATCTCAGCGACCGAAGCCTGAGTCAGCTCCAGGTACCGGTCCACGATCTCCCGTCCGGGGCCATGGGCGTCCATGGCGTCGGCGGCTCGACCGAAGAGGTCGGGGGTGATCTCGGCCCAGCGGTCAATGTCAGCCTGCGGCATCGAGAGAACCTCGACGCCGTGGTTGCTCACGCCGACGTCGATGGCCTGGGCGTTATCGCCCGCCGTGAACTCGGCGAAGGCCCGCTCCTGGACCTTCCCGGCTCGGAGGCAGGCGCACTGCGCCGCGTTGTCCATCGAGTTCCACCAGTCGAGGCTCACGTCGAGGGCGATGCCGGCCGACATCGGCAGGCTGATGCCCTGCTGCAGGTCGCCGAGCAGCGTGACGTGCGTCGCGCCCGCATCGTAGAAACCCTGGTCACGGTAGGTCAGGGGGTTCGTCAAGGCGCCTTCGACAAGTCCTCGAGAGAGCGCGTCGAACACCTCGCCTGCAGGCAAGCTGGTCGCGACGGCTCCGGCGGCCTCGATCGTGTCCGGCATGAAGGATCCGAATGTCCGGATCCGCATCCCGTTCAGGTCGTCCAGAGTCCGAATCGGCTTAGTGGTGTTGAAGTGCAGCCCAAAGGACGCTATCTGGAACATGTTGAAGATGTTCTGGTCCTCAAGCTCCTCGCGGAGATCGGGGAACTCGTCGTAGAGGATCCGCCCAACTTTGGCCTCCTGCTCACCCGTGAGCCTGGGGCCGATCGCCGGATCCGTCACTCCCGAGAACTGGTGCAGCGGGAAGCGGTCGGGGAAGAAGGCCTTCAGCGTCATTCCCCCGTCGGCCACCTGGTTGCCCAGACAGTCGGGGAGCTCCGGCGTCGTGCAGAGGCTGCCCCCGTGGAAGCCTTCGAGTTTGAACCTGCCACTTGTGGCGCCCTCAACGGCGCCGCCCCACGGAGCTACGGTGTCACGCCAGGTCTGCGTGTGGTGGATCCCAGAGATGTTGGAGTAACGGAAGCTGATCGGCTGTAGATCTCCCTCATCGTCCCCGTCGCCGCCACAGGCCACTACGACCAGCAGAGCAACCACCCCTAAGGCTCCGAGCTGAAGAACTCTCTTAAGCATGCGCCCTCCTCCTTTCGTCCGCTAAACCACGGCTTTCCGGCAGTTGGTCGATGGAGATTGGCGCCATCCAAGCATAACGTCGGCCTCCTGTCAAGGTATTCACGAAGCATTCACGAAAGGCGCCATGAAATCTTCACGAAAAGCGTCATGAGCTAAGTCTTAGACGTCGGTTTCTTAAACGATTGACGTCAACGATACGTCTTGTTAAGGTGTCCCAGCTGGCAGGGGGTCGACGGTGAGCCTCGGGACGCTGGAGCGGGAAGCAACGGTGGCGGCCGCCGCGGGCCGCGCCACGCACGTCGAGCCCGGGCAGCTCTTGAAGGTCATCGACGTGGAAGGCGGCCAGATAGCCGACCTGTTCTTCTTCAACCCCTCGGACCCGGCCGACTTCTTCTCCCCCGCCCACACCAGGGTAGCCCTTGAACAGCACGACCTTGTGGTGGGAGAGTCCATCCACAATAACAAGCGGCAGCCCATCGCCACCGTTGAGGAGGACACCGTCGGCGTCCACGACATGCTCCTCCCCGCGTGCAGCCCTCACCAGTACATCCGCGATTATGGCTCGGCCGATCACGCCAACTGCCGCGCGAACCTGTTCCAGGCCCTTGGGGAGTACTTCCTCCGACCCGTCGTCGTTCCCGACGCCCTCCACCTGTTCCAACGGACCGAGATCGCTGAGGACGGGACCCTCACCACATCCGGCGCGGCCAGCAAGGCCGGCGATTACGTCGTCTTCCGCGCCCTTCGGGGCCTCATCGTCGTGGCGTCCTCCTGCCCCCTTGTCCAACACCTGGGCAAGACCGCCCCATCTCCGCTCAGGTTGGAGGTCTACACCGATGGCGGGTGAGCCGCGATCTCCCGGAGGGATGTCCTAGCATGGCCGACCTTGGCGAGCCGATCTCCCGGACCCTCATCCCCGCCCGGCATGGCAAGGGCGTGCTCCTGCGCGAAGGCGAGTACCTGAAGGTCGTTGACGTTCAGGGCGGGCAGGTCTGCGACTTCTTCGCGTTCAGCCCGGGCGACAGCACGGAGTTCCTGAGCGTCTGCGAGACGAGGGGCGCCTTGGGCCGCTTGAGCCCGAAGGCCGGCAAGCCCGTGTACAACAACCTCGGCCAGCCCATCTTGCTTCTCTTGGAGGACCCGGTAGGCATTCACGACATGCGGGCCGCCGCCTGTGACGCGTTCCGGTACTGGTTCTACGACGCGCCCCGGCATCGCGCCTGCAAGATGAACGTCATGGAGGCACTCCAAGAGTTTGGCATGAGCCCGCCGGTCTTTCCCGATCCGCTCAACCTGTTCCAAAATTCGCCCTTCGACGAGCACGGCAAGTTCAACGTCCTTGAGCCCAAGACCAAGCCCGGCGACTACGTCCTATTCCGAGCGCTGCGCGACCTGCTTGCCGTGGGCTCGGCTTGCCCCATGGAGATCAACCCCTGCAATTCACACAATCCCACCGACATCATCTTTGAGGTGTATAGGGGGTCCCCCGCGGCCTAGGCCGCGGCCTCGGACCTAGCGAGCCTCGTTTTCTGGAGTGGACGGCATCGGAATCACGATGACGCGAGACGAGATGGTGGCGTTCCTCGACGAGCCGTGGATCGCCTCCATCGCGACCCTGACCGAGACGGGGCATCCCCACGTCACCCCCATCTGGTCCTACTACGACGGCGAGTACTTGTGGAGCAGCCTCATGGACGGGAACCCGAAGACCCGCGCCTTGGCGCGGGACAACAGGGTCTCCCTCTGCTTCGGGAACGACAACATGCCCTACAAGGCAGTGCTGGTGCACGGCACGCTGGAGCTCATCCGCGGCGACGCCCGTCCCATCGTGCGCCGCCTCGCCCGGAAATACGTCGGTGAGGAGAAGGCGGAGTGGATGACGGACGCCCTCATGAGCAATCCGCAGGTCATCGCCAGGGTGACGCCGGAGCGCATCTACACCTGGGACCAGTCCAAGGTGACCTTCGCGGAGGTGGCCGAGGCGGAGAAGAGTGGAGCGGCGTTCCGCACCCTGTAGCTACCGACCGGTATCCGAAGAGCGAAGGAGGCGAATATGGCCCAGTCAACGGCGCAGAAGGTGAGCAACTGGGGACGATGGGGTGAGGACGATCAGAAGGGGATGCTCAACCTCCTCACCTCCGAGCACGTCCTCAAGTCCCTGGCGATGGTGCGGAAGGGGAAGGTCTACAACCTGGCCGTCCCCCTGGAAGAGCGGGGCCCTCAGTTCCCCGAGTTCCACAAGACCTGGCGGGTGACCCACTATGCGAACGACCCCTCGCCCGATGGCTTCGGCATCGCCGACGACGTGGTCATGATGGAGGCCCATTCTGGCACCCACATCGATTCCCTGGCCCACGCCTGGCGCGGCGGCCAGATGTACAACGGCAAGGACTGGCGGAGCGCGGTGAGCAGCCGGGGCGTCCAGTGGGGCTCGGTAGACACGATCGAATGGATCATCGGCCGCGGCATCGTTCTGGACGTAGCGGCAGCCAAGGGAGTCGAGTACCTGGAGCGGGGCGAGGTTGTCACGCCGGAGCTGTTGGATGCTGCCTCCGAAAAGCAGGGCACTGAAGTGAGTCCCGGCGACATTCTATTGATTCACACCGGTTGGCACCGCGTCTTCTTCACCGACCGCGCCTATTGGGACACGGGGGAACCCGGACCGGACGCCGGCATCGGCCCCTGGCTGAAACAGAAGGATGTGGCCGTGCTTGGCGCCGATACGCCGGGGATCGAGGTGATGGAGCTGCCTATCGGTGACGGCGACCTCCCCGTCCACGCGCTTACGCTCCGGGACCTCGGCGTGCCGCTGCTCGAGAACGTCGATCTGCGGGCGCTGGTCGAGGACCAGGTCTTCGAGTTCCTGTTCGTCGGAGCTCCGCTGCGCCTCGCCAACGCCACCGGCGCCGGTATGACGCCGCTGGCCCTCGTCTGACCCTAGGTGCGGAGCCCCGGACGGCCGGCCGGCCCAGCGCGAATCACGCTCCAGCCTTGCTTTGCCACTACAGAAAGTGGCGTCATCCTGCTGAGGAGTCACCGGCGACGTGCCAAGTCAAGCTCGCCTACTTGTGCGTCGACAGCAGTATCGGCCCTATCCAACGATCTGTATCCGTGAAGCGCTGCACTCCTCCAAGGTCATCGCCCGTCCCAGGACGCTTGCTCACGGTATGACAGCCACCTCTTGAGGACCTGGTAGCCGCCGACCTTGTAGCTCCAGACCGCGGCGGGGACGTTGCGCCAGTAGCGGCGGTCGTTCAGGTAGACGTCGAACGTCATGCCGCCGAGCGTGGGCACAACCTCGCCTAGGGCGGCGCGCTCCTCCGACGTATACCCGCGCCCGACGACGCGGCCCTGTCCGGGCATCACCCAGCCGAGCGGATGGAGGACCTGGTCTGGCGGGGGAAAGGCCGGAGGGAGGGCGAGGGCGATTCGCGAATCGCTTCTACGGGAGGGGAGGAATTCCCGCTTCCGTCGGCATGACGGATGCGGGAGCGTTGCGCGAGGGTCTCCGTTGGCAGAGGGAGTGAGACCTTCGCCCCCTGCTACAATGGCGCCCCATGGAGCCGTCGCGGGAAACGCTGTGGACGCCGTCGCGGATCGCGCTGACCGCGCTGCTCTTCGCCATCATCGTTGTCGCCGTCATCGCCATGATCTTCGTCATCATCGGCGAGTTCGGCACGGTGCAACAGCGGATCCTCGCCACCGTGGGGGCCATCGCGGGAATGGTATTCCTTGGCGCGCCAGGCGCGAATGCGATGGAACGCGGCCTGCGGGCGTTGGGCTGGTCCGGAGTCCTCTCCTCCGCCGCCATAGCCGTGCTGGTGATCGTCCTGATTTGGGGCGGCGAAGCCATGTTGTCCGAGGCCTATGGGAGGGCGTCGGGGATCATCGCCACACTGGCCGTGGCAACCAACCTCGCCGCCCTGATGAGCCGGCTCGCGGCGAGGCCCGGCCTCCCGCACCGGCTGCAACTTGGCTCCTACGGGCTTACCGCCGTCACCGCGCTCCTGATCATCGTCGGCATTCTTGCCCAGTTCGACATGGGGCGTTACTGGATCGCCGTCACGGTGTGCGCGATCCTGCTTGCCGCCGTCACCCTCGCCGCTCCCGTCGCCGACCGGCTGGCCGGGGCCGTCGTGGGCCGCGTTGACACCCCCCAGGGTCGGGCTTAGAGTACGCGCCATCCGGCCCCCGGCCTTACAGTCGTTCTCAGGGTTTCGCAGCCGGAACAGGAGGCGCAATGACCTCGGCCAACGGAGCGCGCTCCCCCCTCGACGGCATCACCGTGCTGGACATGACGATCTGGCAGAACGGGCCGTGGGCCACCGCCATGCTCTCCGACATGGGAGCCGACGTCATCAAGGTCGAAGACCCGGTGAAAGGCGACCCGGGCCGCGTGACCCGCGTCTACCTCCCCATCGAGCGTCCGGTCAACCACTACTTCCAGACGATGAACCGCAACAAGCGGGCGATGACCATCGACCTGAAGAAGGAGGAGGGGCGCGAGATCTTCTACCGCCTCGTCGAGAAGGCCGACGTGGTGACGCAGAACTTCCGCAAGGGCGTCGTCGAGAAGCTCGGCGTCGACTACGAGACGGTGCGCAAGATCAACCCGCGCATCATCTACGGCTCGTCGAACGGCCTGGGGCCGAAGGGCCCCGACGCCAACCTCGGCGTCATGGACATCCTCGGATCGGCGCGCAGCGGCCATATGTGGCTCATGAGCCACGACGAGGAGGGCAACGTGACCTACCGGGTCGCCGGCGGCCAGGCCGACCAGGTCGGCGCCGTCGTCCTCGCCTATGGCGTGCTCCTCGGCATCATCGCCCGCGAGCGATTCGGCATAGGGCAGCACGTCCAGACCTCGCAGCTCGGCTCCGTCGTCATGATGCAGGCCCTCGCGCTCAACGGCTATCTCCTCAACGGCGACCTCCCCAAGAACCCGCCGCGCGAGACCACTCAGAACGCCCTGTGGAACATCTACAAGTGCGGCGACGGGAACTGGCTCGCCATCGGCTGCCCTCAGTCCGACCGCTACTGGAGCGATTTCACCCGCGTCATGGACATCGCGCACCTCGAAGACGAGCCCCGGTTCAAGGACCACAACGCCCGCCAATCGAGCTCAGAGGAGCTCATCCGTATCCTCGACGAGATCTTCCTCACCCAGCCACGCGACCACTGGCTGAAGGAGTTCGCGGCGCGCCAGATATCGAGCGCCCCCGTCCAGGATTACCCCCAACTGCGCCACGATCCGCAGGTGTTGGAGAACGGCTACATCACGCAGGTGCCGCACCCCGAGCTCGGCGAGATCACCGAGGTCGGCGTACCCGTCGCGCTGAGCGAGACCCCCGGCTACGCCCGCCGCTCCGCCCCCAAGTTCGGCGAGCACACCGAAGAGGTCCTGCTCGCCAACGGCTACGACTGGGAGCAGATCGAAGGCTTCCGCGAGCGCGGGGTCATCTAGGCGCGCTTCCGCGGACTCTGTCAAGAACAAGCAAGCATATCTCCATGGCCAAGACTCCCCTCCAAGACGTAGCCGCCATCACCGGCATCGGCCAAACGGAGTTCTCCCAAGGGCTCAACCGCAGCGTCATGGACATGACCGCGGAGGCCATCTTCAAGGCCATCGACGACGCCGGCCTCAAGCCCGGGGACATCGACGGGATGTCCCGCTACCACATGCAGGACGAGTGGGAGAACTGGGTCCACGGCACCGTCGGCCTCGGCGAGATTACGTACTACGCCGACCAGCCCCACGGCGGCGGCTCCTACGGCGGGGTGATTCTCTCCGCCGCGATGGGCGTCGCCTCCGGCCTCTGTAACCACGTCATCGCCTTCCGCTCCCGCGCCCGCGGCCGCAAGTCCGTCTTCGGCCCCGGCGGGGATCAGGGCGGGCGTCCGTGGGAGAAGGTGGAGGCCCGCATCCCCGGCACGATGCAGTACTTCCGGCCGTTCGGCATGATGAACCCGGTGCAGGAGATGGCCTGCATCGCGCAGCGCTACATGCACGACTACGGCATTACCGAAGACCACTTCGCCAACGTCTCCATCGCCATGCGGAAGCACGCCGTCCGCAACCCGCTGTCCGTCATGGGACGACGCGGCCCGATCACCCGCGAGGAGCACCACGAGTCGCGCGTGATCGCCGATCCCATCCGGCTGCTCGATTGCTGCATTGAGACCGACGGCGCCGTCGCGGTCGTCGTCTCCCGCGTCGAAGAAGCGCGGAACCTGCGACACGCGCCCGCCATCATCCACGCCGTGGCGCAGCATACGCAGCCGGCTCACTACCATCTCACCGAGTGGTGGCGCTGGAAGCGGGACGACATGGCCCTGGAGCTCGGGCGCCGTCTCTTCGAGCATTCGGACTTCAAGCCCGGCGACATCGACGCCGCCATGCTGTACGACCACTTCACGCCCATGGTGCTGCTAGCCCTAGAGGACTTGGGCTTCTGCGAGCGCGGCGAGGGCGGCGCCTTCTCCGAGAACGGCGCGCTCGAAGGCCCGGATGGGCGGCTGCCGGTGAATACGCACGGCGGGCAGCACTCGGAGGCGTTCATCCACGGCTTCAACAACGTACCCGAGGCGGTCCGGCAGATTCGCGGGACGTCGACGACGCAGGTGCCGGACGCGAAGGCCGTCGTCGTCTCGGCGGCCAGCAGTGACCCGACCGGCGCCTTCATCCTGCGGGCGGACTAAGAGGCTCTTCATGACGAAGCTGTGGTGGCAAGACCAGGCGGCGATTACCGGCATCGGCCAGACGGAGTACTCGCGCGGCCTGAACCGGTCCGAGTGGGACATGGCCGCCGAGGCCATCTTCAAGGCCATCGACGACGCCGGCCTCAAGCCGGAGGACATCGACGGACTCTCGACGTACAACCTCCAGTACGAGGGCTTCAACAACTACATGTACCAGCTTCTAGGGCTGGGCAACATCAGCTACTACGTGTCGCAGCCCCACGGCGGCGGCTCCTACGCCTCGACGCTGGCCCACGGGGCCCTCGGCGTGGCCGCGGGTCAGTGCAACCACCTCGTCGCCTTCCGTTCGCGGGCACGGGGGCGGAAGTCCGTCTTCGGGCCCGGCACCAACGAGGGTGGGCGTCCGTGGGAGAAGGTCGAGCCCCGCCTCCTCAACGGCTGGCAGTACCACGTCCCCTTCGGCCTCCAGAGTCCGGTGCAGGAGGCCGCCGCGATCACCACGCGCTACATGCACGACTATGGCTGGACCGAAGACCACCTCGGCAACGTGGCCGTCGCGCTCCGCACGCACGGGTCGCGCAACCCCAACGCCGTGATGCGCGCCCCCATCACGCTCGACGACCACAACAACTCGCGCATGATTTCGTCTCCCCTCCGTCTGCTCGATTGCTGCATCGAGACCGACGGCGCCTGCGCCGTCGTCGTCTCCCGCGCCGACTACGCCAAGGACGCGCCGAACCCTGCGGCCTACTTCCACGCCTACACCCAGAGCAACCAGCCCGCCCACTACCAGCTCACCGAGTGGTTCCACCGCGGGCGGTGGGACCGCGACGTCACGGGCCCGCGCCTCGGCGAGCGGCTCTTCGCCCAGTCCGACTTCACTCACGACCAGATATCGGCGCTGATGGCCTACGACCACTTCACCTCCTTCGTCATCCTTTCCATCGAAGACCTCGGCTTCTGCGGACGCGGCGAGGGCGGCGCCTTCACCGAGGGCGGCGCACTGATCGCACCCGACGGACGGCTGCCGGTGAACACCCACGGCGGCCAGCACTCGGAGGCCTTCATCCACGGTTTCAACAACGTAAACGAGGCGGTGCGCCAGATTCGCGGAACGTCCACATCCCAAGTCCCCGACGCCCAGGCGGTGGTCGTCATCGAGGCGCTCAGCGACCCCTGCGGGGCATTCATCCTACGGAGCAACTAAGTCAACGGAGCGGCCACCATGATCCAGAGCACCCCCAATCCCTCCTTCGCGCCTTATGCGGGGCTGCCCCTGCCTCAGCCTTCGTGGGACAACTACAAGTTCTGGGAGTACTGCAAGGCGCACGAGCTCCGCTTGCAGAAGTGCTCACAGTGCGGCGCGCTGCGCTACTATCCCCGGCCCGCCTGCCCTGAGTGTCACTCGATGGACTTCGAGTGGGAGGAGCTGAGCGGCAAGGGGACGGTCTACAGCTACACCATCGCCCACCACCCCGTCCTGCCCTACTTCGCCGACAAGGTCCCGCTGCCGGTTGGCGTGGTGAAGCTCGACGAAGGCGAGGTCTACATGGTGGGCCGGCTCATGGACGTCGCTCCCGATGAGGTCGCCATCGGCATGGCCGTCGAGGTCGCGTTCGAGGACGTGGCCGAGGACATCAGCCTGCCCCAGTGGCGCAAAGCCTCCTAGCCCCCGCCTTGGCCACTCAGCCGCCGCTAGCTCCTCTTCGAGGGGCGCTCGTGGTCGAGGCGGCGCGCGCCCACGCTGCCGCCTATTGCGGCAGACTTCTCCGCGAGCTTGGCGCGCGGGTCGTCAAGGTCGAGCCGCCGGAAGGCGACCCTTCGCGGGCTTACGGCCCCTTCCCTCCCACGGGCCCGGACCCCGAGGGCAGCGGCTTGTTCATCTACGGCAACGCCGGCAAGGAAAGCGTCGTCCTCGACCTCCAAACGGACACGGGGCAGCGGGACCTGGCGGCCCTCACCGCGCGCGCCGACGTCCTGATCGACGACGCGTCATCCGGCGGCCTCGACTCCTTCGCGGCGGCGAATCCGGCCCTCGTGCGCGTCTCAATCACCCCGTTCGGGCTCACGGGACCTTACGCCGGCTGGAAGGCGGAGCACCTCACCATTTCACACGCCGGCGGCGAGGGCTACACCATGCCCGGCGCCATCGGCCATCCGCGGGAGGTCTTCGGGCAGAGGCCGCCGGTGCAGATCGGTGGCCTCATCGCCGACTCCACCGCCGGCCTCGTCGGCGCGATGGCGGCGTTGGCCGCGCTCGCCGCCCGGGACGCCACCGGCCTCGGGCAGCGCGTGGACGTGTCACGGTGGGAGGCCGAGCTGCTCGCCAACCGCCAAAGCCTCGACTTCGGCGTCAACCGAGGCCGACCCTCAGCCCGCTACGGCCCCAGTACGCCCAACCAGGTCCTCTTCCCTTGCAAGGACGGCGTGATTTTCCTCACGTTCCACCGGCAGGAGCAGTTCGAGCGCCTGACCACGCTCATGGAGCGCCCCGAGCTCGCCGCCGACCCTCGCTTCGCCACCGTCGAGGCCCGCCTCGCCAACCTCCCCGCCGTCTTCGATGAGATCGCCGGCTGGCTCGCCGATAGGGAAGGTGAAGCCGTCTTTGACCTTATGGAAAGCCGAGGCATGATCGCGGCCTACTTCCCCACGCCGCCCCAGGTCGCCGCGAGCGAGCAGGCGCGCGCCATCGGACTCTTCGGCGAGGTCGAGCTCTCCAGCGGCGCCCGTTTGCGGCTTCCCCGACCCTTGTACTTCTCTACTCTGCAGGCGACCGACAAGCGAGACGGGGCCCAAGCAGGCGAAATGCCCCGGGCGCCCCGCCTCGGCGAGCACACCGCCGCCGTCCTCGCCGAGGTCGGCCAGCCAAGCTCGGCTCCATCCAACCTACGCCCGACACCCCGGCGCCGCCCCACGCTGCCGCTCGAAGGCGTCCGCATCCTCGAGTTCACCTGGATCCTTGCCGACCCCTTCGCCACGCACCTCCTCAGCTGCCTTGGCGCCGAGGTTATCAAGGTCGAGTCTTCGCGCCGCCTCGATACGGCGCGATTCGAGAACTTCGTGCCCGTCCCCGGCACCGATCCCGACCGCTCTCACGACTTCGCCTACGTCAACCTGAACAAGCAGAGCATCGTCCTCGACCTTAAGCGTCCCGATGCGCTCGACGTGGTCTATGACCTCGTCAAGACGTGTGACGCCGTCGTCGACAACATGCGCCCCGGTGTGATGGAGACGCTCGCGCTCGGCCCCGACGTGCTGCGCCAACACAACCCAACGCTGGTGACGCTCTCCGCCTCGGGCTTCGGGCCAGTCGGTCCGCGCAAGGACTACCCCGCTATCGCCGCCGTTTTCGCCGGGTCGAGCGGCCTCGGCAGCATCACCGGCTACGCCGACGGCCCGCCGACGGTGACGCAGACGCCGGTGGACGTGCGCGCCTCGACGTCCATCGCCTTCGCCCTCCAGGCGGCGCTTCTCGACCGGGCGCGGACGGGACGGGGGCGGCACGTCGACGTGGCCTCTTTCGCATCGATCGTCTGCCTGATCGGCCATGTCTTCGCCGAGCCGCAGCTCACGGACCGCGACCCCCAGCGCGCGGCCAGCGCGCACCCCTGGATGGCCCCCCACGGCGTCTACCGCTGCGCGGGCGACGACCAATGGGTTAGCGTCGCCGTGGCGGATGACGCAGCGTGGGCGGCATTGTGCGGGGTCATTGGGCACGCCGGACTTGCGGCCGATCCTCGCTTCGCCGACGCCGAAGCGCGTAAGCGGAACGAGGTCGCCCTCGACGCCATCATCAAGGCATGGACGAGCGCTCTCCCGCCGATGGAGGCGGCGCGGCGGCTCCAAGAGACCGGCGTCGCCGCCTTCCCCTCCATGAGCAACCTCGACATCCACGGCGACCCACACCTTCGCGAGCGCGGCTACTTCGGGCGCGCCGAGCACCCGGGCCTGGGGCCGCTCGTCACCATGCGCCCACCTTGGCGCTTCGAGTCCTTCGACGGCCACGTCCGCCGCCCGGCGCCGCTTCTCGGCGAGCACACCCGCGCGGTCCTTAGCGAGCTCGCCGGCTACACTCCCCAAGCCCTCGACGCCCTCGAGGACACCGGCGTCTTTGTGTAAGGCACTTGCCGGAGGGAGGGCGGCCACAAGAAACGCCCCTACGGGACGGGGAGAGACGCCCCTGGATGCGCGGGGCTGGTGGACTTCGATGACCCTTGGCGGTTGTCGGGCGGCCCCTCACCTCAGTGCTCTCCCGTTGGGAGAGGAGGCCGGAGGGACACTTAGAAGCGGAAACCCCTCTACCGCGTGGCGGCGAGGGGTCCGAGCGTGCGCGGTGTCTGGCGATCCTGTGAAGAGCAGCCAGAGAGGCTAGGCCTCACCGACACACCGATAGATTGCTCTACGTTCGGTCGGCCAAGACGAAGCCGCCGATGTACATGAGCCCCGTTCCGGCGATGAGCTCGACAACCGCCCACCCGGAACCGAAGGCGATGAAGACAAAGAGCGCGCCGAGCGACCACACCGCAAATACCAGACCCCATATGGCTTGTTCCATGCCCTAACTCCCTTCAGCGCACTCCGTGGGGCGCTCTCGCTTCCCCCGGGAGGCTAGCCTCCCAGCCATATCTCCCCGGTGAGCGCGTACTCAAGGGGAAGCACAATCAAGAGGCAGAGTACCACGAAGCCCACGGCTACGATGAGGAACTCCTTCATCCCGCTCGTCTCCATACTGTGCCGGCCTCCTAATTGCGGATCTGTAGTCCCACTGGACCGCTAGCGGAGTCTGCCTCCGCCGCCTCTGAGCCTGGGATCGAGCACGTCCCGCACCGCGTCGCCAAGCAGATTGAAGGAGAGGACCGAAAGGCTGATCAGGATAGCGGGAGTGATGGCCAGCCACGGGAATTGTTCGTAGTCGTGAATCGCGTTCACGCCGGAGCCCGCATTGCCGCTGATCATCGCGCCCCACGACGGGTCGGTGGGCTTGGCGCCGGCCCCGAGGAAGCTCAGCGAGGCCTCGAAGATGATCGTCGCGCCGAGCAGGATCGACGCCTGCACGATCACCGGGGCCATGGCATTGGGCAAGATGTGACGGAACATGACGCGGTAGTTGGAGGCGCCGAGGGCGCGGCTCGCCTCCACATAGGCATTCTGCTTCAGCGACAGCACCGTGCCGCGCACCACACGCGCCGTCGTCGGTATCAGCACCACCGCAATGACAAATAGGGCATTTTGGATGCTCGGCCCCTTGATGGCGATGATGCCCAAGGCGAGGATGAGGGCGGGGAAGGCCTGGAGCGCGTCGATGAACCGCTGGACGATGAAGTCGAGCGCCCCTTCAAAGAACCCGGTGACGAGGCCGATCACGGTGCCTGTCCCCGTTGAGATCAGCACCGCAAGGATGCCGACGTAGAGCGAGATGCGCGCGCCGTAGATGGCGCGGGAGAGCACCGAGCGGCCCAGATTGTCGGTGCCGAGCCAATGGTCGAGGTTCGGCGATTCGTTCGCGTCGGACTTCACCGGGATGAGCTTGTACCGGGCGCCGTCGCTCGCAAGATGACAGGTCTCCGGCTTGCCGGCACACTCCTCTTCCGTTAAGGTCACGCAGCGCCCGGGATTCGCGTCGCAGTAGTCCAGCGTCGTGACGATGCTCAAGGCCACGGCGGGATACTGCACGTTGCCCTCGGCGTCCCTTTCGAGATGGCAGGCCCCTGGCGTCGCGTCGCAGAACTCCTTGGTCACGAGGTTTCGCTTCTTCACCTCGAAGAACTGCAATGCGCCGTCGCTCTCTATGCACGCCCCCGGATTGGCGTTGCAGAAATCAATCGTGGTGAACGACTGGGTGGTGATCGACCCCGAGGCGAGGCGCGGGGCCTGCAACTGCGGGGCGGGCGGGTCCTTGACGGGGAAGAGCTGGTCGGGGTCGTAGGGAGCGATCAGGAGCGGACCGAAGATTGCAATAATGATGAAGGAGAGAATGATGAGTGCGGAAACTGCGCCCAGCGGCTTGTTTCTTAAGAAGCGCCAGAACCAACCAGTGCCGGCGGCGACGACACCCACCGCATACGACACGAGGAAGCCGAGCGTAACTTGTTGTTCCTGTTGTTCCCGGTCTATCACGGGCTATTCATACCTAATGCGCGGGTCGAACCATGCGTAGGACAGGTCGACCAACAGATTAATGACCACGAAGAAGACGGAAATGATGAGCACGCCTGATTGGACCATCGGCAGGTCACGGCTGTTGATCGCTTGGATCAGCGACCTGCCGAGACCGGGTAGGTTGAAGATGGTCTCGATAATTACCACGCCGCCGAACAGGAAGCCGAGCTGGCTGCCCACGACGGTGATCACCGGAATGAAGGCGTTCTTGAGCACGTGGCGGACAATGACCGAGCGCTCCTTCAAACCTTTGGCCCACGCGGTGCGCACGTAGTCCTGCCGCAGGACTTCCAGCATCGTCGAGCGCAGCATCCGCATCGTAATCGAGGAGAGCCGGACGCCGATGATGAGCGCCGGCGTCATCATGATTTTGATGTTCTCGCTGGGGTCTTCGAAAAACCCTGAATAGGTGAGCGGCGGCGTCCACCTGAGCCAAATGGCCCCAAAGAGGATCACCATGGAGCCGATGATGAAGTCCGGGATCGAAAGCCCGCTGATCGAGAAGAGCCGGCCGAGGTAGTCGCTCAGACTGTCCTGCCGGATGGCCGACCAGACCCCGATGGGGACCGCGACGAACAGCGAGATCACCATCGCAATGACGCCCAGCTCAATGCTGATCGGAACCGACTTCGAGAGGATCTCGGAGACCTCGATGCGGCCCGGCGTGAGCGATTGGCCGAGGTTGCCCGTGATGATGCCGCTCCAGTCCGCATCATCACAGCCGAGGAAGCTAATGCCGCCAATTCCAATCCAGTCGAAGTACTGGCAGTGGAAGGGGCGGTCGAGGCCGAGTTCGGCCCGGATCGCCACCAGCTCCTCTTGCGTCAGCGTGGCGTTGGCCTCCGCCGCCGACTGTACCACCGCGTCGCCCGGCGCCAGCCGGATCAGCCCCGCGGCGAGCACCGTCACGAGGAACAGAACCGGGAACATGATCACCACGCGGCGGGCGGCGTACTGGCGCATGTTCTCCCTTCCTGAGGAGAATGGTCGTCTGCGTTGGCCTGCGAAGCCCGAAGACCGTTACATGAAAAAGTTTACGTGAACAGCACCTGTGTATCCGTTCAGGCGCGAGTGGTGGGGAGGGTAAAGGGGGCTCCCACTTTTGTCAATCTTCGAGAGCGCCGCTGTCGGTGTGCAATGATTCCGTCAGTAGGTAACTGTTCAATGAAAATGTCAGTCTATGAAAGGACTGACGTTGACGAGGAGAGAAGAGTCGAGGCTCCAGGTGTTGAACGGCGTGCTGGAGCGGAAGGCGTCGGTGGCTGAGGCGGCCGGGCTGATGGGGGTGAGCGAGCGCCATGGGTGGCGGCTCTTGGCGGCGTACCGAAGGGAGGGCGCTGCGTCCGTGGCTCACGGGAACCGAGGCAGGAAGCCGACGACCGCCACGTCCCCGGAGATGCGGGAGAAGGTGCTGGCGCTGGCCCGAGGCCCCTATGCGGGCTTCAACCACACGCATCTCACCGAGCTGCTGGCGGAGCGGGAGGGCGTCCGCCTCTCCCGCTCCACCGTCCGGCGGGTCCTGCTGGCCGGGGGCGTCGGCAGTCCTCGCCGCCGCCGGTCGGCCAAGCGCTACCGTCGAAGGGAGCGCTACCCCCAGGAGGGGATGCTGCTGCAGATCGACGGGAGCCGGCACGACTGGCTGGAGGGCCGCGGCCCCTACCTGACGCTCATCGGCGCCGTAGACGACGCCACCGGGACGGTCCCCTTCGCCCTGTTCCGGGAGCAAGAGGACGCCCACGGCTACCTGATCATGCTCAAGGAGATCATCGACCGGCACGGCGTCCCGCTGGCCCTCTACAGCGACCGGCATGCTATCTTCCAGCGCGCTCCCAAGGACCCCGAGAGCCTGGAGGAGCAGCGCCGCGGCCGGCGCGACCCGACCCAGTTCGCCAGGGCGCTTGAGGAACTGGGCATTGAGCTCATCCTGGCCCACACGCCGCAGGCGAAGGGGCGCGTCGAGCGCGCCTGGGAGACCTTCCAGGACCGCCTGGTCTCCGAGCTGCGCCTCGCCGGCGTCACCGCCATCGAGGAGGCCAACGCCCTGCTCTGGGACTTCCTGCCGCGCTACGATCGGCGCTTCGGCGTGGCGCCGGCTCAGCCGGGACCAGCCTATCGCCGGCCGGCGCCGGGCCTCGACCTCGATGCGGTCTTGTGCTTCAAGTATCTTCGCACCGTGGCCAACGACGACACCGTCCGGTTCAACGGCGCCGCTCTCCAGCTCCTGCCGGACGGCCACCGCGCCGGCTACGCTCGCGCCACGGTCGAAGTCCAGGAGCGGCTGGACGGCCGCATCGTCGTCGTCCATCAGGGCAGGACCGTGGCCGTCGCCCCGGCCCCCGACGCGCCCGTCGTGCTGCGCGCTCGCAAGGGCCGCCGCTCCAACGGCCGCCTCCCAGCCGGCAAGCCCGGCCCCCCATCCCATGGCCTTCACTACCCACAGACCAAAACCAAGGCCCGCACCCCAACCAAGCCATCGCCCAACCACCCTTGGAGGAGCCCCCTACTGACATAGTCATTGAACATTTACCCTGACATTTTCATTGGACACCGACAGCTTCGAGAGCGCCGCTCGCGGGCGGCCTTTGCAGTCGCTCCCGGTAGGGGAAGGCCCAGAGGGAGGCAGGCCTGGAGGGGAGGGCCACCGCAAGGGAAGCCTCCATGGCAGGGGCTAGGCCCTGCGTTTGCTGGAATTCTCGGCCGGGGCGGCGGGGGTGCGAGGGCTCGGCGCTTGACAGGCGGCGGCGGCGCTTCTAGATTCCGAGCATTCCGCGCTTCGGGAGGCCTCCCATGCCGTTCGATCTCACCGAGTTCCTCGAACCGTCGACCACCGCCGTCCTTGTCAGCGAGTGCCAGAACGGCGTCATTGGGGAGGGAGCGGCGCTCGAAGGGCTGGTGCGCTCGATCCGCGACAGCGGGAAATTGAACAACATCGCCCGCTTCCTCGACGCGGCGCGGGCGGCGAACGTCAAGGTCTACCACTGCACCGTCGAGAAAGACGCGAACGGGTGGGGAGACGCCGGCAACACGCCGCTCCTCCTGCGCATTGCCCGGGTGAAGAACCTCGAGAAAGGCACGGGGATGTCCCACGGGTCGGAGGCGGCGCAGATCGTCGACGAGCTCGCGCCGAAGGAGGGGGACATCGTCGTCGCCCGCGGGCACGGCATGACCTCGTTCTACGAGAGCGGCCTCGACAACTACCTGCGCAACACGGGGATCAAGACGGTGATCTTCTGCGGCGTCTCGGTCAACGTGAACATCACCGGCTCGGCGATCGAAGCGGTGAACCGGGGCTACGTCGCGCTTTTCCCCACCGACTGCATGGCGGGCGACCCTCCAGAGTACGCCGAGCAGGCCATCCGCTACTGCCTGCGGAACCTCGGCTTCCTAACCACGTCTGACGCTATCGCCGAGACGTGGAACGTGCCGCTGGGGACGAACTAGCGGCCCGCCGTCCCTCACAGGCGAAATTCCATAACCTATGCTATACTGTGCCCCAGTAGTTGATGTGAGTCTTCGGGGCTCACCGGCGGAAAAGGCCCCGCGTGGAGCGGTCAAGCGCAGCAGCTCTGGTCACACACAGGTCCCCGAGGGGCCTTTTTTTATGGCCGTGAATCCGGCTTGTGAACTGCGGCACAAACGCCCTCACCCCAATGCGAGAGACAGCCGTTTCCGGCCCCGCGCGCCCCAATAAACGACAACTCGAGCGCCCGCGTATGCCCAAGGGCGCCGCGCACCCAGACAAACCCTTCTAAGAAGAGAGAGGCCATGGAACAGCAGCGAGACTTCGTCGTGCGCTTCGCCGGAGAGGGCGGTCAAGGAATGGTCACGGCCGCGGAGGCTTTGGCGCAGGCCGCCTCCCAGGTCGGCTATCACACGATGACCTTCGTCACTTTCCCTTCCCAGATCGTCGGCGGCCCCACGTGGGCCCAGGCCCGGATCTCAACCGCGCCGATCCTGACCTCCGGCGACTTGCTCGACGTGCTGGTGGCCTTTAACGAGACCTCCTACGAGACCCACCGCGGTGAGGTTCGCGGCGGGGGCGTCGTGGTCTACGACTCCGCGGCCTTTTCCATCGCCGACGATCCCTCCGTCCTCGGCATCCCCTTCGACGAGCTCGGACGTTCGACGGGCAACCTCCGCGCTGCCAACATGGTGGTCCTCGGCGCCCTAGCTCAGCTCGTCATCTGGCCCGAGAGCTATCTAACCGAATTCGTGAAGAAGCGCTTCTCCCGCGGCCGCCCCGACGACGAACAGATCATCACCTCCAACATCCAAGCCCTAGGCCTAGGGCGCGATGAGGCCGCGAAGCACTCGTTCTCGCTGGGCGAACTCGAACCCCCTACGCCCAACGAGGCACCGCAGATCAACGTGCGCGGCAACGACGCGATCTCGCTGGGGGCCGTCGCCGCGGGGCTTGATGTCTTCGTCGGCTACCCCATTTCCCCCGCGACGACGATCCTGGTCTTCATGGAGCAGAACTTGGTTGGCGAGGGCAAGTTCGTGTACCAGGCAAGCTCCGAGATCGAATCGATCAACGCCATTGTCGGCGCGGGCTACGCCGGGAAGAAGGCGATGACCTCGACGGCCGGGCCGGGGTTCTCTCTGATGAGCGAAGGGATGGGGCTGGCGTGGATGGCGGAGATCCCCCTCGTGGTGGTGGACGTGCAGCGCGGCGGTCCGGCGACGGGTCTCCCCACGAAGACCGAGCAGTCCGACCTTCTGGCGGCCCTGACCCCCTCCCACGGCGACGTGCGCATTCCCGTCATCGCCCCGGGCTCCGTCGAAGAGTGCTTCTACGCCGCCGTCAATGCTGTCAACTGGGCCGAGCGCTACCAGGGGCCCGTCGTCCTGCTCTCCGAGATGATGCTGGCCGAGCGCCGCCAGAACATTCCCAAGCCCGACCTGAGCAAGATCACCCCCGAGGCCCGGCGCGTCTATCGGGGAAACAACGGCTATCTGCGGTACGAAGGCGCCGGCGTGAGCGACATGCCCGTGCCAGGCGGCCCCGGCGCGTACGTGGCCAACGCCAGCGAGCACGACCCGATGGGCGACACCACGCATATGCCGAAGCGCCACGTCGAGATGACGGAGCGCCGCTTCGCCAAGCTCAAGCTTCTGGAAGACGGCTCCTACGAGTCGGAGAACTCCGACTCGCCCACCGCCGTGATGCCGTGGGGCGGCTCGAAAGGTTCCGCCCGCGAGGCGTATGACGAGCTGCGCCGCATGGACGTCAACATCGGTTGGTGCTACACGATGTTCCTCAACCCGCTCCCGCCGGCCCTGCTCGACGAACTCCGGAGCAAGGAGCTTGTCATCGTCCCTGAGCTCAACTACCTCGGCCAGTTCTCCTCCGTGCTGCGGGGGCTCGGCGTCCGTGCCGAGTCGATCACCCAATACACGGGGCTGCCGTTTAAGAGACAGAACCTCGTGGCCAGAATCCAAGCGCGTCTGGAATCGGGTAAGAAAGAAGGCGTGACCGTATGAGTAAGCGAAACCCCGAATACGACTTCGAATGGTGCCCCGGGTGCGGGGACTTCGGCGTCCGCCGCGCGCTCGAGTTCGCGCTTCAGGACTGGCTGGTGAAGACCGAGGAGCCAGCGGAGCGGACGGTCGTCGTCGCGGGCATCGGCTGCTCGGGGAACATGGTGCATCTGCTTGAAGCCGATCAGCACCCCTTCGGGATTCACGGCGTCCACGGGCGCACACTCCCCGTCGCGATGGGCATCAAGATGAGCCGCCCCGAGCTCAACGTGGTGGTCGTGGCGGGCGACGGCGACTTCCTCAGCATCGGGGCCGAGCACATTGGGCCTCAGGCCGCCCGCAACCTCGACGTGACCGTGGTCGTCATGGACAACGGCGTCTACGGCCTGACCAAGGGGCAGAGCTCCCCCACCACGCAGTTCGACGCGGTTACGTCAACCACGCCCTTCGGCAAGGTCGAGTCCCAGCTGAATCCGTTGGACTTCTACCTGACCCTGGGGATGTCCTATGTCGCCAACTCCTACTCCAGCAAGGTCAAAGACCTCGCCGGCCTGATCACCCGTGGGATGGAACACCGAGGCTTCTCCATGGTCCACGTGCAATCGCCGTGCACCACGTATAACGACACCCACGAACTCCTGCGCGGCAACCGCCGCAAGGGTATCGAGCCCATAGCGTGGGACATCGGCGAGGACCACGACCCCACCGACCTCGACCAGGCCCGCGCGCTCACCCGCGCAGAGGGCGTCCCTCTGGGCGTCTTCTACGAGCGGCCCAACTCGACGCCGTTCCACGAGCGGGTGAAGATCGCCGCGTCTAAGGGCAAAGAGCGCACGGCAGCAGAGCTCGTGGACTCGTTCATGGCCTAGCGCCGGCGCGACCGCGAATTCAAAGGGCCTCCGCAGGGAGGCCCTTTCTCGTTATACGACGCCTTCGCGGCGCAGCGCTTCGATTTCGGTGTCGTCCACGCCGAGCAGGCTGCCGAGCGCCCATGCCGTGTCGTCGCCCAGCCCTGGGGAGGCGCTGGGGACGGGTAAGGTAGTTCGGCTGAGATTAACCGGACTGGCGACGACCTTGAGCTTTTCGCCGCCGGGCCCCTGGGCCTCGACGATCATGCCGCGCGCCGCGACCTGGGGATCGGCGGCGACTTGGTCGATACGGTTGAGCGGCCCGCAGGGGATGCCAACCTCCCGAAAGCGGGCGACCCAGTCATCGACGGTCCGGGCGCGCAACGCCTCGTTGAGGACGGGTGCGAGCCGGTCATAGTGCTGGGTGCGCGTCCATCCGGTCTCGTAGTCGGGGTCGTCGATGAGGTCGACGCGGTCGATGACGGCGCAGAAGAGGGGCCAGCGGTCGTTGAGCCCGCCGAAGACGGCTACGACGATCCAGCCATCAGCGGCTTCGAAGGCCTGGAAGGGGGTGGCGATGGGATGGCGGGTGCCGATAGGGCCGGGGACCTCCCCGGTGGCGAAGAAACGGGCGAGTGCGTTTTCCTGTATGGCGAGCTGGCAGTCCATCATGCCGATGTCGACGTGCTGCCCCTTGCCGCTGACAGCGCGCTCGACCAGGGCGGAGAGGACGCCAACGGCGCCGTAGAGTCCGCCGGCAATGTCGCCGATGGACGTGCCGGGCCGGATCGGGGGACCACCGGGCTCGCCGGTGATGCTCATGATGCCGCCCATGCCCTGGACAATGATGTCGAGCGCGGGCAGGCCGGCGTAGGGGCCCGTCTGTCCAAAGCCGGAGATCGAGCAGTAGATGAGCCCGGGCGCCCGCCGCATCAGGTCTTCGGGTCCGAGGCCGAACCGGTCCATGGTGCCGGGCCTGAAGTTTTCGACGAGGACGTCGGCCTTCTCGGCGAGCCGGCGCAGGAGCTCCACGCCCCGGCTCGTGTGGAGGTCGAGTGTCACGCTGCGCTTGCCGCGGTTGACGCTGAGGAAGTACGAGCTGTAGCCCTCGATGAAGGGACCGTTGCCCCGCGCCGGATCGCCTCCGTTGGGGTGCTCGATTTTGATGACCTCGGCACCGAGGTCGCCGAGCGTCATCGTGCAGAAGGGGCCGGCGAGGATGCGGGTGAGGTCGAGGACAGTGATCCCATCCAGGGGTCCGGGCATGGCGTGTTCCTTCCGTCGCGCCGCGCCGGAGTCCTTGCCGCGGGCGGGGGATCGATAGCCGTGGACGTGTAGAATGGACGGCGAGCCGCGGCTACGCGGCCACATTATAGCCAGGAGCGC
Organism: Dehalococcoidia bacterium; assembly: GCA_965219875.1. Classification (GTDB taxonomy): domain Bacteria; phylum Chloroflexota; class Dehalococcoidia; order SHYB01; family SHYB01; genus DAOUKH01. The sequence goes on from CBDCOW010000005.1 coordinate 370,330, forward strand.
CGCCGTGCCCGACGACCGCGGTTACGTCAACCCGCAGATGCTCGCCGAGACACAGTGGCTCGCCGAGCGGCTGAACCGGCCCGACATCCGGATCGTGGACATGGGTCCCCGCGAGGCTTACGAGCGCGCCCACATCCCCGGCGCGGTTAGCATCGGCCGCGGCGATAGGGCCGGCTACGTGAAGGACCCCGCCGACCCGCGTCACGTCATGCCGCCGGAGCAGGCGGCGGAGGTCCTGGGCGGCCTTGGCATCGGGAACGAGACGCTCGTGGTGGCCTACGACTCGGAGGGCGGCCACACGGCGGCCCGTCTCTGGTGGATGCTGGCCTATTATGGCCACGCCCGCTGCAGGGTGCTCGACGGCGGCATCAACAAGTGGATCGCCGAGAAGCGCGCCGTCTCGATGGACAGGCCAGACTATCCACCGGCGAGCTTTTCCCCGCGCGTCCGCGACGAGCATATCGCGCTGCTCGACGAGGTCCGGGAAGTCATCGAAGACGAAGACGAGGACATGACGCTGCTCGACGTGCGCAGCGACGCCGAGTGGGAGGGCCGCAATCACCGAGGCAACAAGCGCGCGGGGCGCCTCCCCAACGCCGTCCACATGGAATGGCTCAACTTCCTGGCCGATCCGGTAACCAAGGTACTCAAGCCCGCCGACGAGCTGCGCGAGCTGCTCTGGTCCGCGGGCGTCACGCCCAACAAGGACGTGATCACCTACTGACAGGCGGGCATCCGTGCGGCGCACGGAGCGTTCGTCCTACGGCTTCTCGGCTACGAAGAGGTGGCGGTCTATGACGCGTCGATGGGGGAGTGGGCTAACCTCGACGACACACCGCTGGAAGCGGAGCGCCCCGGCGCGGGGTAGGGCGGCCCTCCGCCGATCACGCTAGGCGCAGGGCGCGCTTCAGGTTCGCCGTGGTCGCCGCTTCGATCTCGGCCACGCTCACGCCCTTGAGATCGGCCAGCTTCTCGGCGACGAGCGGTAGGTGCGATGGCTCGGTGCGCCGCGCCGGGTTCTTCTTCCACGGCTGCGGGTAGGAGTCGGTCTCCAAGACGATGCGGTCGAGGGGAATGTGCTTCACCGCCTCCGCAAGCTCGGGGCGGAGCAACAGCGGCTTCGCCAAGGAGATATAGAAGCCCAGGGCAATCGCCTCCGCGGCCTTCTCGGCGTCGCCGAGGAAGTAGTGCCAGATCGCGCCTGTCTCCTCCGCTCCTTCCGCCTTCAGCACGCCGAGAATATCGTCGTAGGCCTCCCGAGCGTGGAAGTCGAGCGGTTTGCCGAGATCCTTGGCGAGGCGGACGTGCCCGCGTAGCGCCTCCATCTGCCAGTCCCGGTCGGGCGAGGTATCGAGAAAGTCGAGACCCGTCTCGCTGACACAGACCACCTTGTCCGAAGACTCCGCCAGCGCCTTCAGCGCGCGGTAGTCGCCGTCGGTAAACGCCGCCTTGAGATCCATGGGGTGCATCCCCACGCCGGCGTAGACGGAATCGAAACGGCGGGCGAGCTCGACGGCGCGGCGCGACGACTCGATGGTCGAGCCGACGCAGACAATCATGCCGACGCCCGCCGCCTCGGCACGGGGGACCATCGCCTCGAGCTCGTCGTCGGTGAACAGGTCGAGGTGGGTGTGGGAGTCCGCCAACATAGAGTGAATTATGCGTTTAGGAAAGGCTGTCGGGCCACGTGCCCAGCGTCACCGTAATCGAGGTCTCGCTTCCGTCGCGGTGAACGTCGATCGTCACGGCGTTGCCGGGGCGCTTGCCTTCTAGGAAGGCCACTAAGTCGGAGGACCGCGCGATTTCGTCGCCGCCCGCGCCGACAATGACGTCGCCGGTCCGCAGGCCGCCCTGTTCGGCGGGGCTGTCCTCTACGACATCGGTGATGTAGATTCCCGCGTCGGTCTCCACCCCGAGATCATTCGCCGTTTCCTCGTTGAGCGTCAGCAGCGTAACGCCGAGCCACGGGCGGCCCGTCTCCATACCGGCGGCCATCCGCTCCAGAAGTTCGGCGATGCTGTTGCTGGGAACGGCGAACCCGATCGTGTCGCCGCCGCTCTCCGCCACCGCGGTGTTGACCCCAATGACTTCGCCCCGCGAGTTCAACAGCGGGCCGCCCGAGCTGCCGGGGAAGATCGCTGCGTCCATCTGGATCATGCCCTCGATGGGGTGGTGAATATCCGAGGGCAGGGTGCGGTTGACACCGCTCACGACGCCCACCGTGACCGAGCTTTGCAGGCCGTAGGGGCTGCCAATGGCGATGGCGAGCTGCCCCGGCTCCACCAGGTCCGAGTCGCCCAGTCGCAGCGGTGCAATGCCCCGGACCCGCTCGGGATCGACGCGGACGACGGCAAGATCGTTCGAGAGGGCCATGCCGCTTACCTCGCCGCGGAGCCGGGTGCCGTCCTCGAGTATCACGGTGACCAACGGGGCTCCGGTCACGACGTGGCTATTGGTGATGAAGCGCCCGTCTTCGTCGATGAGGAACGCCGATCCTTGCTCGCGCTGAAAGAAGGGGAAGATCTCGTCCCGTCTCTGGGTGACCTCGATCTGGGCCACCGCGGAGACCGACCGGTCGTAGACGGCTTGGACGATCTCTTCGTCGAAGGCTTCGATCTTGGCCGAGGCGGGCAGCGAGAACGTGGTGTCGCCGCGTTCGGGCAGGACGGCGCCCGCCGCGACCCCTACCGCGAGCGCGACCAAGGCGACCCCGGCGAACAGCCAGCGGCCGCGCGCCGACTCGCGGGTGTCCGTTGGGACGTTGCCGGTCCGGGCCTCGGCCCAACGCGGCTGCGCGTACTGCTGCTCCGGCGTCTCCGCGGGGCGGAACGGATCGGAGGCGGGGCCGTCTAGATCCCCGCCGGAGCGTTCATCGTCCTGATCGTCGTAGGCCATGCCGTCTCACTGGCGCGGGCCGCCGCGCCGTCACGGCAAGTATAGACGCCGCGTCCGGCCCCGTGGCCTCGGTGCCACGATACGCACCCCACGCTTTGAAATACATTAGAGCGCCCTCGGCTGTTCGTGTATGCTCCTTCTGCGATGCATATTCTCGTGGTAGAGGACGATCCGCGGCTGGCCGACCTGATCGCTCAGGCGCTCAAGGAAGAGGGGCACGTCGCCGAAATCGCCAGTGACGGCGAGGAAGGCTACGACCTCGGCGGCGCCGGCGCCTACGACGCGATCATCCTCGACCTGATGCTGCCCAAGATGCCTGGGATGGAAGTAGCCCGCGCCCTTCGCGCCGACAAGATCGACACGCCCATCCTGATGTTGACCGCCCGCGGCGAAATCGCCGACCGCGTCGAGGGTCTCGACGCCGGAGCCGACGACTACCTCGTCAAGCCTTTCGCGCTGGAAGAGCTCTTCGCCCGGATCCGCGCCCTTGGCCGCCGCAAGATCGACCCCCGCGACCCGACCAAGATCGAGGCCGCGGGCCTCACCCTCGACCTGCAATCAAGGGAGGTCGTCCTCGACGGCTCCGCGATCGATCTCACTCCGAAGGAGTTTGCCCTCCTTGAACACCTGATGCGGAATCCGGGCGCGGTCCAGAGCCGCGAGCGAATCGCCGATAGAGTCTGGGGGCTCGCTTCGGACGTAACACTCAACGTGGTGGACTTGTACATACACTACTTGCGGAACAAACTCTCGGCCGGCGGCGGCAAGAACCTGATTCGCACCGTCCGCGGCGTGGGCTACGTCCTGAAGGAAGCCGCCTAGCCGGCGGAGGCCACGATGTTCAACGCCATACGTCTTCGCCTGTTGGGCTGGAACTTCGTCGTGTTCGCCGCGCTGCTGGTGGGCTTGGGGGTGGGCATCTTCTACATGACGGCGCGCACCCTCAACGGCGAGGTCAACGCCAACCTGCGGGAGGGCGCCGCCCACGCGCTTCGGGACTTCTCAGCGACTCCCGGCTTCCCGACGATCATGCCGCAGGGCGGCTATCCCGGTGATGTCTTCTACCTGAGCGTCGACACTTCGGGGCAGCTGGCGCAGAACCCGCAGCGCCTGGCCGTCGATTCATCGCCCGATCCCCACGGTGTGCTGCAGGCGCTTCAGGGACATACGCACTACAGCAACGTCGAGATCAACAACCAGACCGTGCGGCTGCTCTCCGTTGCGGTAGTCACCAGAGACGGGCGGCCGCTCGGCGTGCTGCAGGTGGGGCAGTCCATTGAGTCGCAGCAAAGAGCGCTCGTCGAGCTGGCATGGATCCTCGCCGGCTCGGAAATGGGCGCGCTGACGCTGGCACTCGTCGGCGGCTGGTTCCTCGCCAACCGGGCGCTCATCCCCACGAGGCGCGCCTTTGAGCGTCAGCGCCGCTTCGTCGCCGACGCGTCGCACGAACTCCGCACGCCGCTCACGCTCATCAGGGGCAATGCCGAGCTGATCCGGCGTCACCGAGGCCAGACAATCGAGGAGAACGCGCACCTCGTCGACGGCATCGTGGACGAGGCGGAATACCTGAGCGACATGGTTACGTCCCTCCTGACGCTGGAGCATTCGGACGGAGGCCGGCTGGCGCTTCGGGAAGACACCGTTGACCTGTCCAACCTTGTCCGGCAGGTAGGCGGCGACACGCACCCGCTCGCCGAGATGCGCGGCCTCACCCTCGAATGCGCCGCGCCTTCCTTCGCCGTCACCGCGCAGGGGGACCGGGAGCGGCTGCGACAGACGCTGCTCGCCCTGGTGGACAACGCGCTCAAGTACACGCCTCCCGGCGGGCGCATCGAGTTGCGCCTCGACTTCAACGGGAGCGAGGCGAGTATCGCGGTGTCCGACACGGGTCTCGGCATTCAGCCGGAGCACCTGCCCCACGTCTTCGACCGCTTCTACCGAGTCGACGCGGCGCGGCGGGAGCCTGGCGGCTCGGGGCTCGGACTTTCCATCGCCAAGGCGCTGGTCGAGGCCCACGGCGGCTCGATCGAGCTTGAAAGCCCCGAGGGCGGCGGCGTGACCGCGACCGTCCGCCTGGCGGCGCTGCGCAGCGAGCCGGAGGGTGCCCCTTCGGACGAGGCGTCCAAAGAGGACACGGCCGCAGTGGCGACCACGCTCGACGTGCCGTAGGGGGCCAGGTAGAGGCCGGAGTAGGCGCCCTCCGGTCGCCGACGCTCCAGCGGCGCGTGCCCTCTCTCAGCCCCCCAGAGCGGGAGAGTCTAAGCCGCTTCCCCTGTGGGACAGAGGTTTGGACGCTAGTGAAAGACCCCCTGGTCCATGAGGGGGACCCACTCTTCGTCGGGGACGTGGAGCAACTCGGTTAGGACGTATTCGGTGTGCTGGCCGAGCAGCGGGGCCTCGGAGTAGGGGTCGGTGTCGGCGTCGGAGGCGATGACCGGGGTCTGGCGGCGGGTCTTGTAGTCACCGATTTCGAGATGCTCGAAGTGCTTGTAGAACTTGCGGGCGGCGAGCTGCTTGTCCTCATCGAGGTCGGCGCCGTCGGAGACGACGCCCGCGGGCACCCCCACCGCCTGCAGCGACTCCATCACCGCTTGCGGCGAGCGGCCCCGCGTCCATTCGCCGAGGCGCTCGTCGATCTCGCGGCGGCGTTCGAGGCGCCCCGCCAGCGTGGCGAAGCGGTCGTCGCGCAGCGCCTCGTCGCCGACGACCTCCACGAGCGCCCGCCACTGCTCGTCGGTGAAGACGGAGATCACGCACCAGCGGTCGTCGCCGGCGCAGGCGTAGGCGTTGTGAGGCGCGGCGTAGGTCGAGTCGTTGCCGCGACGGCCGGCATCGCGCTGGTTGAAGGAGTAGTCAAGCACGGCGGGGCCGAGGAAGTGGATGCCCCCCTCGACCTGGGCCATGTCGATGTGCTGCCCCTCGCCGGTGCGGCGGCGGTGGTCGAGGGCGCCCATCAGCGCCGAGATCGCCAGCGGCGGCCCGATGAAGTCGGTGTAAGCCACCGCGCCGAAGGGGGAGCGTTCGGGGAAGCCGGTGATGTTGCAGAACCCGGCGAAGCCCTGGATGTGGAAGCCGAGGCCGTGATAGTGGGCCAGCGGCCCCGTCGCCCCCATGGACGACATGCTGATCATGATGACGTTCTCGTTGAGCTTGACGATGTCCTCGTAGGCCAGGCCCCAGTTGCCCATCGCGTCGGGGGCGAAGTTCTCCACGACGATGTCGCACCAGGCGATGAGCTTCTTGGCGATGTCGCGGGCCTCGGGCTTCGTCATGTTCAACGCGATGCTGAGCTTGCTGGAGTTCATCGCGGCGTAGACGGCGCTACGGTTGATGCCGGGCTTGCGGTCCTTGTAGGGCTGGAAGGTGCGCATGGCGTCGACGCGGCGCGCGCTCTCGACCTTGACCACCGTGGCCCCGTTGTCCGCGAGATAGCGGGCGGTGAACGGCCCGGCGATGGCCCAGGTGAAGTCGACGACCTTGAGCCCTTCGAGCATCCGAGGCTTGTTCACTAGACCACCCCCGCCTCGCGGAAGGCGATGAGCCGCTCGGTGGAGAGGCCCAACTCGTCGACGTAGATCTCCGCGTTGTGCTCGCCGATCAGCGGCGCCCGGCCGCGGACGCGCACCGGCGTCCTCTCGCTCTTCCAGTAGGCGCCGGGGTATTTGGCAGAGCGGCCCAGCTCGGGATGCTCGATCTCCTGGAAGTAGTCGCGGGCGGTGAACTGGGAATCGGACATCATGTCGCCGACGGTGTTCACCGGATAGAGCATCAGCCCGCGCTCGATGGCGCCGCGCACGAGCTCACTCTTGGTGTGAGTGCGGAAGAACTCGCTGAACTGGACGTTCCACACGTCGATCATCTCGGGCGTTATGTCGTTCATGTCGATCTCGGCCCACTTGACGTCCCGCAGACCCGTGTCCTGGCCGTCCTCTTCGGCCCAGTCGATGATGCGGTGGGTGCGGCGGCCCACCGGTTGGCCGGTGAAGAGCCGCCAGGCGGCGTAGCCGTCCTTGCACGGCCAGATGATCTGCATCTGGACGTCGCCGCGCCGCATCGCGGGTCCGACACGGTTGGTGCCGCGCTTGCCCTCGATGAGCCAGTGCTGGAGCACGGGGTCGACGATGAGCATGATGGCCTCTTGGATGGAGAGGTCCAGGCGCTGCCCGCCGCCACCGTTCTCGCGGTGGTGGTAGGCGGTGAGGGTGGCCGCCGCGCCGTAGGCTCCGCCGTGGTTGTACGCCTGATCGAGGCTCATCCGGATCGGCGGCGAGTCGGGGTAGCCGTTCTCCGACATGAACCCGCCCAGCGCCATGAGCACGATGTCCGAGTCCACGTAGTCCCGGTACGGCCCCTCCTGCCCGAAGGGCGTGATCGACGTCATGATCAGGTCGGGTCTAACCTTGCGCAGCTCGGCGTAGCTCAGGCCGAGGCCCTCAAGGTAGCCGGGGTCGAATGACTCGAGCAGGATGTCGGCCTTCTCGACCAAGTGGCGGAGGATGCCCCGTCCGTCCGCGCTCTCGATGTTGAGCGTGATGCCCCGCTTGCTGGTGTTATAGGCGAGCCAGGTGAGGCTGCGGTTGCGGTCGGGAACGTCGCCGGCGAAGGGGCCGCGGTCGCGGTCGGGGTCGCCGCCGGGCGGCTCGATCTTGACGACGTCGCAGCCCATGTCGCCCAGCACCTTGCCGCAGAAGTGCCCGCGGATGTTGGTCAGGTCGAGGACCCGCAGCGGGGGCAGGGGGTTCGCGGCGGAGGGCATGTGGGCGGGTCTAGGGCAGCGAGACCGTCGCCGAGCCCGGCGTGGTCTTCTTCCCCGCCGCGTTCTCGACCCAGACGTCGAGATCGACGAGCTTCTCGCCGCCCTCCTCGCGCTTGGCCTTCACCACGCCCTTGGCGGTCAGCGTCTCGTTGACCGGGTCCATGCCGCGGAAAGAGACCTCGAGCCGGCTTACCCAGCCCGCGCCGCCACGCCAGGCGTCGATCATGTTCGCGATGTAGGCCAGCTTCAGGTTGCCCATGACGATGGCGTCGGGCAGCTTGGCCACGTTTTTGGAGAAGTCGGGGTCCATGTGGATCATGACGAACTCGTTGTTGGCCGCGGCGAAGCGGTTCAGCTCCATGTAGCCCGCCTTCACCGAGTAGGGTTCGAGCTCGTCGCCTTCTTGAACGTCGTCGAATGTGCGCGCCGTCATATCGTTGCTCTCCGGAGGCGTCCCGCGCCTAGCCGTTGAGGTCCTCCTTGCCGTACATCCAGATGAGGGTCATGCGGGACGTGAGCACGTCCGCGCCGTCCTGGTTGATGAAGTTGCCCTCGAAGGTGACGAGGAGCATCGCGCCGCCGTCGTCACGCGGGCTTTCCTTGAGGTTCGCCAGCTTGCCCCGGCCGGTGAGCCGGTCGCCGGGCCGGATGGGCGCCTTGCGGATGTATTCGAGCCCACCGTTGAGTCCCACGCGGTACTTGGGCAGCGCGTTCTTGACCTTGTCGTAGATGCCGCCGCTGAAGCCGAGGCGCGTCCCGAAGCTGGGCGGCGCGATGATCGAGCCGTACTCGGAAGCGGCGCCGGTGGCCTCGTCGTAGTACGCTGGACTCGGCTTGTTGGGCCACGCGATGGCGGTGGCGAAGTTCTGTATATCGTGCTTCTCGATCTCAATGACGATGGGGTCGGACTCGACGCCTTTAAGCGCCTCGGCATCGGGGGTAATCACCAGGGGCATGGGGCCTCTCCTTTCGCAACGCGGCCCATGATAGCCCGCGGGAGAGGCGACGGGCAAGGAAGGTGGCGGGGCGGTAGCGTTGCGGCATCCCGAGGATCGTGTACGCGGCACTCGCCAATCCCAACGCGCAATGCCGGGCGTCAGTATCGGCCCGGAAGCCGGGGCTTAGGGCACTCGGAACCGGTTCAAGAAGCCTAGCTTTGGAGTGCCTGCGGGGCCGGCGTGAAGGCCTTGGAGGAATTCCTGTTCGCCCTCCGCCAGTTGCTTCAGCGCTGCTTCGGGCAAGTCCATGATCTCCCGAAGTTCCTTGAGTCGCTGCGGAAGGGTCCGCGCAACCTCCTTGCGCGCCGGGCCTAGGCCTTGAATCACTTCGAGGATGGCTTGGGAGAGCACGGAAAGCGCGGCAAAATGCGCGTAGCGTTCGTTCGCTTCAACGGCTTTCCGCAGGTTGGCTCCGGCGATCTTCAGGGCCTGCAGGGTCTCAGCGTCTCGTGCCACGTTGTTCCTTCCTTTGGCAGGGCGGTTAGTTGCGGCGGAGGTAGAGCAGGAACTCTTCCTTGCCGACTTCGCGGCCTTCTTTCAGGCAAAGGATCGCGTACTGGCTAAACATGCGGGCAAGGCCGGCGTTGGTGATCGCCTCGGAGCCGAAGGTTACCTTGGGCGTCGAGTCCGAGAAGTCGATGGCGAAGCGCTGCTTGTCGTCGTGGTCCACCTCGAAGTCGATCGTTACCCCTGACGAGGCTTCGATCTTTTCCTTCAAGCGCGTGATGAATTCCGTGTCGTCCATGACCGCCGCCGGCCCCCGCGGGGCCTCCCCGCACAGTACCACATCGAGGCCCCGTGCTAGAATTGCCCCGCCCAACCGCCTGCGCCCTTCAGAGGGCCGGAAGACGAGAGCGGAGGCGTCCGGGACATGGACGCGAACGCGAACCCAAGAGAGGCCGACTCCCACGTGACGGTGCGGGGGGTCGGCGTTCGCTATCCGTCGCGGAACGGCGGCGTGGAGGCGCTCCGCGGCGCGAGCTTCGAGGCGGCGCTCGGCGAGTTCGTCGCCGTCGTGGGGGCGAGCGGCTGCGGCAAGACGACGCTGCTGCGGGCCGTCGGCGGCCTGCTCGCGCCCACCGAGGGCATGATCAAGATCAGCGGCGCGCCGCCGAAAGCGGCGCAGGCCCGCAAGGCCATCGGCTTCGTCTTCCAAGACCCCGCGCTGCTCCCCTGGCTCGACGTGGAGCGCAACGTGCGGCTCGCCGTCGAGATCAACGGCGGCGGGCGTGACGGCGGCCATGCCGCCGTCCGGTCCGTGGACCTTGTGGGGCTCGGCGACTTCCGCCGCTTCTACCCGAGACAGCTTTCGGGAGGGATGAAACAGCGCGCCGCCCTCGCCCGGGCGCTGGTCATCGGCCCCGAGTTGCTACTGCTCGACGAGCCGCTGGGCGCCCTGGACGAGATCACGCGGGCCGCAATGCGCTACGAGATCCTGCGCCTGTGGGAACGATCGGGGGCCACGGCGATCATGGTGACGCATAGCATCGTCGAAGCAGTCGCGATGGCGGACAGGGTGCTCGTCATGGACGGCCCCCCCGGACGCATCGCCGCGGCCGTTTCCATCGGCCTGCCTCGTCCCCGCGAGACCGCCATCGAACGGAGCGGCGAGTTCCTCAGTTACGTCGATCAGGTGCAGCGCCTCTTGGCGCGGGGGGCGGCATATGGACCGACCGCTTGAGGGTAGCAGCGCGCGCCTGCCGGAGGAAGCGGGCGCGGCGCGGCTGGCGCGGAGCCTGGGGCAGGCGCTTTGGAAGGCAGCGGTTCCCGCCGTGGCGTACGCCGTGCCGCCGGCGCTCGCTCTGTTCCTCCTGGGCGTGGGCTGGGAGCTCTACGTGCTTATCGACGGGACGCCGGAATACGTGCTGCCCGCGCCGACCGTCGTGCTCGAACGGCTTTTCTCCGACCTCGGCTTCTTCGCCTCGGAGGGCCTGACAACGACGTGGCGCGCCCTGGCCGGGTTCGCCGCGGGCGCGGCGGTCGCCGTCGTCCTCGCCGCGCTCATGGCCCACTCGCTCTACCTGGAACGCACCATCTATCCGCTGGCGGTGCTCGCCAAGGTCACCCCGCTCGTCGCCGTCGCCCCTCTGCTGGTGATCTGGTTCGGCTTCGGCGCGGCCCCCAAGGTCGTCATCGCCGCGTTGCTGGCCTTCTTTCCGATTCTGGTGAACGGGGTCATCGGCTTCCGGTCGGTGAACCCGGGCGCCCTCGATTTTCTCCGCTCGCTGCGGGCGTCGCGCTGGGAGGTCTTCTGGCGGCTGCGGGCGCCGAGTTCGCTGCCGTACCTCTTCGCCGCGATTCGGATTACGATACCCTTCGCCATCATCGGCGCCATGCTCGCCGAGTGGTTCTCCGGCGACTCCGGGCTGGGCAACGTAATCAACGTCTCGCAGAATAACCTCGACATGCCCACACTCTTCGGCGCGGTGATCACGCTCATGGTCATCGGCCTGCTGTTCACCGCCGCGGCCGCGCTCGTCGAGCGGCGGGCGCTCCACTGGCACGAATCGACGATGGAGGGGGAATCCTGATATGCCATACACCGTGCAAGCGTTCGTGGCCGACTGCGAGGCCATCACCGCCAAGGGCCCGAGCGACGAGGAGGCCGTGGCGGCGGTCGAGCCGCTCCTTGCGAAGTTGATCGCCCGGCCCAACTGCCTTACTGACCTGGGAGGCGACGCGTTCCCGGAAAGCAACTTCGACATCCATCTCAGCGACAGCCTCGCCGTGCAGGCCGTTTCCTGGAAGCCCGGGACGGTGACGCCGACGCACAACCACACCACTTGGGCCGTGATCGGCGTGCTCCGGGGCGCCGAGCGGAACACCGTCTACCGGCGCAAGGACGATGGGTCGCTCCCGTGGCGCGTGGAGATTGAGGCCCAGTCTCCCATCGAGGCCGCCGCCGGCAAGACGGTGACGATGCTGCCGCCCAACGACATCCACTCCGTCGCCATCGAGGACGAGCCGGCCCTGGCGGTCCACGTCTACGGCGCGAACATCCACAAGGCCTGGCGCTGCTCCTTCGACCCCGAGACCGGCGAGGCGCGGCCCTTCTCGCCGGGGAGCGCGGCGCGGGCCTAGCGCCCTCTTATCTCGAAGCGGCATACGGCCCAGAGAGAGGGCTCGTATAATGAAGCGAGCCGAATCTCCGTGCGAGGTACTCCGTGCCACCCGCGCCGCCGCAGAGCATCGAACGTCTTCGCCGCGCCTTGGCGCAGCGGATTCTGATCGTCGACGGCGCCATGGGCACGAGCATCCAGGCGCTGGACCTCGGCCCCGACGACTTCGGCGGCGAGGCCTACGACGGCTGCAACGAGTACCTCAACCTCACCCGGCCCGACGCCATCGAGGGCATCCATCGCGGATTCCTCGAAGCCGGGGCCGACGTCATCGAGACGAACTCTTTCGGCGCCATGCCGATGGTGCTCGCCGACTACGACCTCGTGGCGGAGGCGGAGCAGATTGGACGGGCCGCGGCTGAGATCGCGCGGCGGGCCGCCGACGACTTCGCCACCGAGGAAAGGCCGTGCTGGGTCGCCGGCTCGATGGGGCCCACCACGAAGAGCCTCTCCGTCACCGGTGGAACGACGTGGGACGAGCTCGTCGATTCCTACCGGACGCTAGCCGCCGCGCTCACCGATGGTGGGGCCGACTTCCTTCTCGTGGAGACGTCGCAGGACCCGCTGAACGTGAAGGCGGCCCTCGAAGGTATCGACCAAGCGCGGGAGGCAACCGGCGTCGATCTCCCCGTCGCCATCCAGGCCACCATCGAGACGATGGGAACGATCCTCGGCGGTCAGGACATGGAGGCCTTCTACACCACCTTCGCCCACCGCGACCTCCTCTGGATCGGGCTGAACTGCGCCACCGGCCCCGAGTTCATGACCGATCACGTGCGTACGCTGGCCGCGATCTCCCGCTTCCCCGTCGCCTGTCTCCCTAACGCGGGCCTGCCCGACGAGGACGGCCACTACAACGAGACACCGGAGATGATCGCCGCCGTTCTCGAACGGTTCGCCGTCAACGGCTGGGTCAACGTGCTCGGCGGGTGCTGCGGCACCGTTCCCGGCCATATTGAGCGCATCGCCCGCGCCGCCGAGTCGAAACCGCCGCGCGCCCTCCGCGCGCCGTCCGGCACGCGGCTCTCGGGCCTAGACACCCTCATCGTGGACGAGGACACGCGCCCCGTCCTGATCGGCGAGCGCACCAACGTGCTCGGCAGCCGCAAGTTCCGCCGCCTAGTCAACGAAGGGCGGATCGAAGAGGCGGCGGAGGTCGGGCGCAGTCAGGTCCGTGGCGGCGCGCATCTGCTCGACGTCTGCCTCCAAGACCCCGACCGCGACGAGACCGAGGACGTGACCGCCTTCCTCGCCGCGTTGACCAAGAAGATCAAGGCGCCCATCGTCATCGACTCCACGGACGCCGCGGTGATCGAGGAGGCGCTCAAGCTGACGCCGGGCAAGTCGCTGATCAACAGCGTGAACCTGGAGGACGGCGAGGAGCGCTTCCAGCGCGTCGTGCCGCTGGCCAGGCGGTACGGGGCGGCGCTCGTCGTCGGCTGCATCGACGAGGACAAGGAGCAGGCCCAGGCGATCACCCGCGAGCGGAAGCTCGCCATCGCCCAGCGCTCCCACGACATCCTGACGCAGAAGTACGGCGTCGCGCCCGAAGACATCATCTTCGACCCGCTGGTTTTTCCCGTCGGCACGGGCGACGAGAACTACATCGGCTCGGGCGTCGAGACGATCGAAGGCGTCCGGTTGATCAAGCAGGCTCTGCCCCGGTGCAAGACGACGCTCGGCATCTCCAACGTCTCGTTCGGGCTTCCCGCGGCGGGGCGGGAGACGCTGAACTCGGTGTTCCTCTACCACTGCGTGCAGGCGGGCCTCGACATGGCCATCGTCAACTCGGTGAAGCTGGAGCGCTACCCCAGCATCCCCGACGAAGACCGGCAGCTCGCCGAGGACCTGCTGTTCTGGCGCGGCGACGACCCCATCGCGGCGTTCGCGGCCCACTTCCGCGAGCGAAGGCCGGCCCCAACAGCCGAGGCCCGCGCCGCCCTACCCTTGGACGAGCGGCTGGCCCGCTGCGTCATCGAGGGCACGAAGGAGGGGCTCGCCGACGACATCGACCTAGCGCTGGCCGGCCGGCCTCCGATGGAGATCATCAACGGCCCCCTCATGGCAGGCATGGAGGAAGTGGGGCGACTCTTCAACGACAACCGGCTCATCGTCGCCGAGGTGCTGCAATCGGCGGAGGCGATGAAAGCGGCGGTGACCCGCTTAGAGCCGCACATGGAGAAGGCCGGGAGCGCGGTAAAGGGCAAGATCGTCCTCGCCACGGTCAAGGGCGACGTCCACGACATCGGCAAGAACCTCGTCGATATCGTGCTGTCTAACAACGGCTACGAGATCGTCAACCTCGGTATCAAGGTGCCGCCGCAAGACCTCATCGCCGCCGTGCAGCGCCACGATCCCGACGCCATCGGGCTGTCGGGCCTGCTGGTGAAGTCGGCGCAGATGATGGTGGATACGGCGCGCGACCTGACCGCCGCGGGCATCGCCGCGCCCATGCTCGTGGGCGGCGCCGCCCTCTCCAACCGGTTCACACGCCTGCGCATCGCGCCGGAGTACGACGGCCTCGTCGCCTACGCCCGCGACGCGATGGAGGGCCTCGCGCTGGCCAACACGATCATGGACGACAACGGCCGCGCCGAGCTCGCGTCGCGCTTGGATGAGGAGGCCGAAACGCTTTCTCGGGAGCAAAAGCCGCGGGCCGTGGCGACGGCACCCGCCAGCGTCGGACGTGCCGCCTCGGTCCGCGCCGACGTGGATATCCCCACGCCACCCGACCTCAAGGCGCACGTACTCTCCGACTACGACCTCGACGAGATCTTCCCTTTCATCAACCCGCAAATGCTCTACGTCCGGCACCTGGGGTTCCGGGGCCGGTTCGCGGAGGCGCTGGCGCGCGAGGACGAGAAGGCCCTCGGGCTCCGGCGGACGGTCCGCGAAGTCGAAGAGGTCATGCTCGCCGCGCCGGGGATCACTGCCCGCGCCGTCTTCAAGTGGTTCCCCGCCCAGGCCGACGGCCGCAGCCTGCTTATTTACGCACCCGACGGGACGACGGTGATCGAGCGCTTCCTCTTCGGGCGCCAGCGGGAGGGCGACGGCCTGAGCCTGGCCGACTACGTCTCGCCGGTGGAGTCGGGGCGCATGGACTACGTCGCGATGTTCGTCACCACGGTCGGGCCCGTCCGCGAGATTGCGGACCGGTGGAGAGATGAGGGCGAATATCTGAAGAGCCACGCCCTCCATGCGCTGGGCATCGAGTCCGCCGAGGGCTTCGCCGAGCTCGTCCATCAGCGGATTCGCCGGGCGTGGGGCTTCGGCGACCCGCCGGACATCGCCAAAGAGCTGCTGTTCAAGGCGCGGTACCGGGGGAAACGGTACTCCTTCGGCTACCCCGCCTGCCCGCGGCTCGAAGACCAGGAGCGGCTCTTCCGCCTGCTCGACGCCGAGGAGCGGATCGGTGTCGAGCTCACCGAGGGCCACATGATGGACCCCGAGAGCTCGGTGAGCGCGCTCGTCTTCCACCACCCCGACGCAAAGTACTTCAACCTCTCGGAGGCCGACGCCGAGGCGTTGGAGCGGGAGTTCGTGCCCGTCCGGTAGCGCGGCGCCGAGCGAGGGCGTGCTATGGTTAGCCCGCCGGGCCCCTCGGCCCAAGCCCTCCTGAGGAGAGCAGACGACATGCCGCCTGTGCTCGAAGGCGTCAAGGTCATCGATATCGGCAACATGCTCGCCGCGCCGGGGACCGCGGCCTACCTCGCCGATCAGGGCGCCGACGTCATCAAGGTCGAGTCGCCGATGGGCGACGAGGCCCGCCGCTTGGTCAGGGAGGCGGGCGATGCCAGCGACAGTCCACCCTTCCTCGCTGTCAACCGGAGCAAGCGTGGCATCGTCGTCGACATACGCCGGCCCGAGGGCCGCGAGGTGCTTTTCGACCTTGCCCGCGACGCCGACGTGCTGATTCAGAACCTCCGCCCCGCGGTCACCGAGCGGCTGGGGCTGGGATACGAGGTCTTTGAGCGCCTCAATCCCCGCATCATCTATGTCGAGCTTTCCGCCTACGGCAAGGAGGGGCCCTACGCCTCGAAGATCGCCTACGACATGCTGGTCCAGGCCGTCACCGGCATGATGCACCGCTCCCTCCCCGACGGCACGCCCCTCGGCACGGGCATCATGACGTCCGACACGTCGGCGCCGATGCTATTGAGCTACGGCGTCGCGCTGGCCCTCTACAACCGGGAGCGAACGGGCCGCGGCCAGAAGGTCGAGACATCGCTGATGCACGCCGCGATCGCGTTGCAGGCCGTCGAACTCGTCGAGCCGGAGGCGCGACGCGGCAAGGGCCGTCCCGCCTGGAACCAGGCCGTCTTCCAGCCCTACCGCTGCGGCGACGGCGCGTGGCTCATGCTCTGCCTGGTCACCGACGCCGAATGGGCGCGCTTCTGCAAGACGGCAGACCTGGAGCATCTGGCCGCCGACCCGCGGTACGCCGAGTCGGCGGGGCGGGCGGCGCACAGCGTCGATCTGTACGCGGTGCTCGAAGCCGTTTTTGAGAGCAGGTCGCGGAGCGAGTGGGTCCCCCTCCTCGACGCCGCGGACATCCCCTACGCGCCCATCGTCAAGCGCGAAGAGGTGTTCGCCTCCGAGCAGGTCGAGGCCAACGGCATGATGACGGACGTGTCGCACCCCGAGGCGGGCCGGACGCGGCTTCTCGCGCCGCCCACCCGCCTATCGAAGAACCCGCCGCGCCCCACGACGCCGGCCCCGCTCCACGGGCAGCACACCGACGAGGTACTGGCCGAGCACGGCTACGACGCGGCGAAGATCGCGCGGCTCCGCGAGGCGAAGATTATTCTCTAAGGCGCGGGCTTCCACGTCTCGTCCGGTGGCGGTATCCTCGAAGCGTCAGGAGGTCGGACATGATCCTCGAAGGCGTAAAGGTTATTGAATTGGCGACGATGTGGGCGGCCCCCGGCTCGGCGCTCTACCTTGCCGATCAGGGCGCCGACGTGATCAAGCTCGAACCCCCCGACGGCGACGGGTCGCGGCGGATCTTCACCAGCCGGGCCCTGGGCAACGAAAGCCCCTCGTACTTCGCCATCAACCGCAACAAGCGGGCCATCTGCGTCGATATCAGGACGCCGGAGGGTCTGGAGATCGTGGACAAGCTCGTGGCCGAGGGCGACGTGCTGATCCACAACTACCGCCCCGCCACCGCCGAACGCCTCGGCGTCGCCTACGAGCGGCTGTCGAGGATCAATCCGCGGCTGATTTACGTAGAGCTTTCCGGCTACGGCAAGCAGGGCCCCTACGCCGACCGCGGCGGCTACGACCTCATGCTCCAGGCGCTGACCGGCATCATGCACCGCCGCATTCCCCCCGACGACACGCCCATCGGCGCGGGCGTCTGGGCCACCGACTGCTCGATGCCCATGATGCTCGCCTACGGGATCGCGCTCGGTCTCTACAACCGCGAGCGCACCGGGAAGGGAACGCGGCTCGAAACGTCGTTGATGAACGCCGCCCTGGCGATGCAGCACGTCGACCTCGTGCAGACCTCGCGCGACGGTGACTCGGGGGGCGAGCGCGCCGGCGCGGACCAAGCTGTGTTTGCCCCCTACCTCTGCGCCGACGGTCAATGGATTCTCCCCGTCGCGCTCAGCGATAAGGAGTGGGTGCGCATCTGCCATGCCATGGAGATCCCCCACCTGGCGAACGACGAGCGTTACGCGACGCCGCAGGCCCGCGCCGAAAACAGCGAGGATATCTACGGCCTGCTCCACGGACTCTTCGAAACCAAGACCCGCCAGGAGTGGCTCGACATTTACCGCGCTCACGACGCCCTCGCCGTCCCGATCATGGACCGCGCCGACGTGCTCTCGTCGGAGCAGGTGGCCGCCAACGACATGCGGCTCGAATTCGACCACCCCACCGCCGGACGCGTCGTCAGCGTCAACACGCCGCTGCGCTTCCCCGAACACCCGCCCCAATTCCGGCGGAGGCCGCCGCTTCAGGGCGAGGACACCGACGAGGTCCTGCGGGACCTCGGCTACGGTGAGGCCGACCTAGCCGGTCTGCGGGAGGCGGGCATCATTAAGTGAGGCCCGCGCTTCCCTTGCTTCGTCTCCTGCTGATCGCGCTCGCGGGCACCGTGGCACTGAGCGCGGCGGCGTGCGGCGGCGTCGAGCTCCCCACGCCGGAACCCGGCGAGCGCCGCGTCGCCGTCGATCTGCGCAACTTCGAGTTCCGGCCCGGTGTGATCGAGGTTACCGCGGGCGAGCTTGTCGGGTTCGAGCTCACCTCCGCCGACATACGGCACACCTTCAACGTCCCCGGCACGGGCATCGAGACGGAGGTGCGCGCGGGACGCCCCGTCGTCGAGCGCTTCACTTTCGAGCGCCCCGGCGAGTACACCGTGATCTGCACCATCGCGGGCCACGCCGACGCCGGCATGACCGCCAAGATCGTCGTCCGCTAGACGCGCGGTGGTACGATTGGCCGCACCTCCGGAGGGGAGCGGCGCGGATGGCGGACCCCATCGTCTTCAAGGGCCTCAGGGTCCTCGACATGTCCTGGATCGGCGTGGGGCCGCTGACGATGCGGTATCTGGCCGACTTCGGGGCCACCGTGATCCGCGTCGAGTCGGTCTCCCGTCCCGACAACTCACGGACGGTGTCGCCGTTCAAGGGCGGCGTGCCCGCGTTCAGCCTCGGCCAGTTCAACGCCAACTTCAACACTAGCAAGCTCGACCTAGGGCTCAACCTGGCGATGGAGGAAGGGCGGGACATCATCCGCCGTCTCCTCCGTGAGTGGCGCCCCGACGTGCTCGCCGAGAGCTTCACGCCCAAGACGATGGGTAATTGGGGCTTGGACTACGAGCATGTCGACGCGATGCGCCCCGGCATCGTCTATCTCAGCACCTGCCAGCAGGGCCACACCGGCCCGCACCGCGAGTACGCGGGCTACGGCACCCAGGCGACTTGTCTGGCCGGGTTCCACTCCGTCACCGGCTGGCCCGACAAGGAGCCCGTGGGCCCCTACGGCGCCTACACCGACTTCGTGAACCCGCCCAACGCGCTCGTCGCCGTGCTCTCCGCGCTGGAATACCGCCGGCGCACGGGCAAGGGGCAGTACCTCGACCTCTCCCAGTTGGAGTGCGCCATCCACTACCTCGCCCCTGCCGCGCTCGACTACACCGCCAACGGGAGAACGCCGGGGCGCGTCGGTAACCGTGATCCGTACTACGTCCCCCACGGCGTCTATCCCTGCGAGAACGAGGACGAGACCCGCACCGGCGGCGCGTGGTGCGCCATCGCCGTCAGCGACGCCGAGGAGTGGGGCAACCTGGTGCGGGCCATGGGGTCACCGACTTGGGCCGTCGAGGAGCGCTTCGCCACGCCCGAAGGCCGCCGCGAGCACGAGGACGAACTCGACTCCCGCATCGCTGAGTGGACGCAGGGTTTCACCATGCACGACCTTATGCAGCTGCTCCAAGAGGCGGGCGTCCCCTCCGGGGCGGTGCAGGCGGGCGCCGATCTCTGGACCGACCCGCAGCTCAAGCACCGCGGCTATTTTCGCTGGCTCGACCACCCGGTGAAGGGTCCCATGCCCTACGAGGACGTGCAGGCGGTCCTCTCCAAGACGCCGGGGAAGCCGCGCTGGGCGTCGCCGCTGGTGGGCCAGGACAACGACGAAGTACTGAAGGGCATCCTCGGCATGTCCGACGTCGACGTCGCCGGCCTCGCCGAGCGGCGCGTCATCGAGACGGCGTAGCCCGCGCGCTAGCGCGACACGCCGTAGAGCCGCAGCGCATTGTCGCGCAACACCTGACGCTTCAGTTCCTCGGTCATGTCGTCGCGGCTCGCCATCGCCTCGACCGATCCGGGGTGGATTGCGTCGAAGTGTGGGAAGTCGGTCGAGAAGACGAGGGTGTGGGCGAGGCCGCTGTCCACGAGGTGTGGGATGAGCTCGTAGTCGGGCTCGACGCCGAGGAAGCACTGCCGCTCGAAGTAGAAGCTCGGCTTCTCGTCGAGGCCGGGATAGAAGCGGTGCCACTTCTCGTAGTGCTCGTCCATGTGGTTGAGCCAAAACGGGGCCCAGCCCGCGCCGTTTTCGAGGAACCCGACGCGCAGCTTGGGGTAGCGCTGGAAGACGCCGCCGGTGATCAGGGCCTGGGTCGCCGCCATGTGCTCGGCGGGATGCTGGAGCGCGTGCGCCTGCATCCAGTTGTGCGTCCGGTCCCAGCCGATCGTGGGCATCTCGACACCGAAGCCCTCGTGGACGCCGATGCCTATGTCCATGTCCTGGGCCGCCGCCCAGATCGGCTCGTAGTTGGGGTGTTCGAAGGTGATGCCCCCGATCAGGTTGGGCCGCAGCATAATCGTGCCCATGCTTCGCTTCCGCACCCGCTCGATCTCCTCCAGCGCGAGCACAAGGTCCTGCTGCGGGATGACCGCGGCGCCTCGCAGCCGGTGGGGGTCGGTGGCGCAGTAGTCGATGAGCCAGTCGTTGTAGGCCCGCGCCAGGGCCATGGCGAAGCTCGAGCTAAGCAGTGCCCACGGCAGACTCAGCATCTCGCTGGGGTAGAGGTAGGCGACGCTCACCTGGTCGGCGTCCATCGCCTTCAGGCGGTCGTGAGGGTCGGCCCCGCCGGCCTTGCGGCCCTCCTCGACGCTGATGGAGCTCAGGTCGTCGAGCTTCCAGCCGCCCGGCGTCATCAGACCCCCGAGGCTGCTCTTGTCCTTCGAGCCGGGATAGGGCATGGGCAGCTTGTAGACACGGCCCTCGCAGAGGACGTTCCCCTCTTGGTTCGGCTCCCTTATCGGGCGCGGCGCCCACTCCCAGTACTTCTTGGGCAGGTACGGCTTCCACCAGTCGTAGCTCCCCAAGACGGTGTGGCCGTCGCCGTCGACGGTCTCGTAATCGACGAACGGACGCGAACCTTCCCTGGCCTTTGTCTCCGCGGTGGTCATCGCAGCGTGCCTCCCGATCGGACGGCTTGCCCGATTCTAGGCGCGCCCCGATTTCGAGGTCAACCAGCCGCGTGAGCGCCGGTCAGAGCGCGAGGTCGATCGCCTCGCGCAGGGTGGCCGCCTGCGCGAGGTCGAAGCCGGCGCCGGTCTCGGTGGGCTCGACGGAGGAGGCGGGAACGAGGCACGAGTCGAAGCCGAGCGTCCTCGCCTCGCGGATGCGCCGGTCCATCTGCGTCACAGGACGGAGTTCGCCGCTGAGGCCGACCTCCCCGGCGGCGACGCGGCCGCGCGTTACCGGCGCGTCCCGCAGGCTCGACGCAATGGCGAGCGCGACACCGAGGTCGGCGGCCGGCTCGGTAATCCGAAGCCCGCCCACGACGTTGACGAAGACATCGCAGGAGGAGAGATTCATCCGACCGTGCTTGCTCAGGACGGCGGTGAGCAGCGCGAGACGAGCGCCGTCGAAGCCGTTGGCGATGCGGCGCGGCGCGGGCGAGGCAGTCGGCGTCGCCAATGCCTGCACCTCGACGAGCAGCGGGCGCGTGCCTTCCATGGTGGGCACGATCACCGAGCCGGGGCCGGCGCGCTCGCGGCGCACCAGGAAGACCTCGGAGGCATTCTCCACCTCGACGAGGCCGGCGTCGCGCATCTCGAAGATGCCCACCTCGCTCGTCGAGCCGAACCGGTTCTTCACACCCCGCAGGATGCGGTACGTCGTGGTCCCCTCGCCTTCCAGGTAGAGCACGACGTCCACCATGTGCTCCAGCAATCGCGGCCCCGCGATCGCGCCGTCCTTCGTCACGTGCCCCGCGATGAGCACCGGCACGCCCGAGGTCTTGGCCCATTGCAGTAGGCGGAGCGCGCACTCGCGCACCTGGGCGACGCTCCCCGGAGCGGCCTGCGCGTCGCGCACGAACATCGTCTGCACCGAGTCGATGATCAGCAGCGACGCGTCTCGGACCGAGCCGAGCACGGCGTCGAGGTCGGTCTCCGCGATCACGCGGAGACCCCGGCCGACGACGCCGAGACGGTCGGCCCGCAGCTTGATCTGGTGCGGCGACTCTTCTCCCGAGACGTACGCCGCCGGGCCGTGCTCGCGTGCCACCTCATCCGCGATCTGCAGCAACAACGTCGACTTGCCGACCCCCGGGTCGCCCCCGACCAGCACCAGCGACCCGCGGACGATTCCGCCGCCGAGGACGCGGTTCACCTCGCCGCCCGACAGCCGCAGCCGGTCGAACTCGGCGGCGTTCACGTCGGCTAGGTCGATGGAATCGACGTCGAGGGCTCGGGGGGAGGCGGCGGACTCGCGGGCCGTCAGCGAGTTCCACTCGCCGCAGTCGGCGCAGCGGCCGAGCCACTTCGGCGCGGCGGCGCCGCACGCGCGGCAGACGTACTCCGCGCGCCCGTTCCTCTTTGGCCGTACGCTCGTGATCGCCATGGAAGCCGCCTCCGCCCATTCGCGGTGAGTTTGCGGCGCATGGTAGCGAGCGGAGGGCGGGACGCGGAATACCCCGGTGTCACACCCCCGCCGACCGCAGCATCTCATCGAGGCGCGGCGAGAAGCGCCGCAGCGACGCGATGGTACGCACCTGACCGGTGAAGGGGAACGGCTGCCGGCAGATATACGACACCGCTTCCGCCACGATCTCCGGAGGCCACATGGCCCTGTCGGACTTCAGTTTCAGGAGCATTGTCGTGCCCGGCGTCTCGATGTTCCCCTCCACCCGCAGCGCGTTGACGCAGATCCCGTGCGGCTGCACCTCGCGGGCGAGCACGCCGGTGAGGCCCTCCAGCGCCGCCTTGGACGCGGTGTAGGCGCTCGTTGCGGCGCTCATCCGCACCGCGGCTATGGACGAGATGTTGACGATGTGTCCCGATCCACGCTCGGTCATGTGCGGCAGCACCGCCTTCGAGCAGACGAACGGGCCGAGGGCGTTCACCCGCAGTACGAGCTCCCAGCGGGACCGCGGGAAGTCGGCCACCGGTGTCGACCAGTTCGTGCCCGCGTTGTTTATCAGCATGTCGATCCGGCCGACGCGCCGACGCGTCTCGTCCGTCATCGCCGTCACCGCGGCCTCGTCGGTGACGTCGAGGTCCACGGGCAGGGCGCGGCGGCCTCGCTGCTCCACCAGCTCCGCTGTCTCCTCAATGGTCCCTGGAACAGGCTCGCGGCGGGCCGCGACCACGATATCGGCGCCCTGCTCGGCAAGCTCGATGGCGATGGCCCGTCCGATGCCGCGGCTGCTTCCAGTTACGATCGCGACGCAGCCTTCGAACGCCCTTTGTGAATCCGGCATAAACTCCACTCCCCCGTTATGTTGCGAACGGAGCGCCCTCTTTCGCTTCCGTCGGGGCCATTTTAGGCCATGTACGGCCCGGAGCGGGCATTGGCAAATCCACGGATGGAAAGCGGCCAAGGTTAACGCAAAATTCGTAGCCTTTTCTCGTTGACACGGCGAAATTCTGGCTCCTACAATGACGTTGGCCCGCCGGATCTCCCTCCCCACACACGAAACACGGGGGATTGTTACGTGGAAGGCGTCAAGGAGCTCATCGAGCTCCAGCGGCTCGATACCGAACTTCAGTCGAAGAAGCGCCGGCTGGCCGAGATCGAAGCTCTGATGAACGACGATCAGGAGCTGCGGCAGGCCCGGACCGTCCTCGAACGGACGCACACGCAGTTCCGCAAGCTCGAGACCGATCAGAAGTCGGTCGAGTGGGACGTCGATCAGACCCGCGACCGTATTGTGCAAGTCGAGCGGCGGCTCATGGGGAATCAGGTCACCAATCCCCGTGAGCTCGAAACGCTGCAACGCGAGATCGAGAACCTCAAGAAGCGCCAAAACGACCTCGAAGAAACTACGCTCGACGCGATGGAGAAGGTCGAGCGCGCCCGGCCCATCGTCGATGCACGCGAAAGCGCCGCCGCGAAGCTCGAAGGGGAATGGAGCGCAGCGCAGGCCGCGATGGGGACTGAGCGGCAGGAGATCAGCGCCGCCTTGCCCTCGCTCGAAGAGGCGCGTGCCGAGGCCGAGTCGGCCGTCCCCCCGGCGCTGCGGCAGACCTACCAACGGATCGCCGCCAAGAAGGGCGGCACCGGGCTCGCCAAGCTGCGAGGATCGTCGTGCTCCGAGTGCCGCGTGGAGCTCCCCCAAGCCCACGCGCAGCGGGTGCGCGGGGGGCAAGACTTGGTCGCCTGCAATAGTTGCGGCCGGCTTCTCTACACCTAAGACCTGCCCGCGCGCGGGGCCTGGCCCGTCGGCGCGGACGCGAAAGGTTGTGAACGTATGATGATGCGGCGCACGATGGCGCAGAACGCCGCGGAGCAAGAGGCGGAGTCCGAATCCGCGGATCGAGCCGTGCAAGGGGCGGTGAAGGCCGTGGGGTACTTCCCCGCCGACCCCGCCGCCGTGGCTGACCGGCCCTCCCTCGAACAGGAGGAAGCCTTCCAGGAGTTCTACGGTCGCATCGGCGCCGACGCCGGTGTGCTGCTCACCGCCAAGGCCGGCGACCAAGCGGACTATCGCGACCTGCTCGACTACGTCGCGGGGTCGGACGGCGATGTCGTCGTCGTGGCGCAGTCCCTCGACGTGTTCGGCCCGCGGCCCGAGGACGCCGCCCTCGCCGCCCTCGAAATCGAGCGTCTCGGCGGCCGCGTCGAAGTGATCGGGCAGGGCGTCATCGACGCCAAGCTACTCGCGGTGAGCGTGTGGCCGCGCGTTCCCGGATCGGCGAACATCGGCGAGCGCATCAAGAAGGCAATGCGGAACCGGGCGATTCGCGGGGAGGGGCTGGGAAAACCTCCCTACGGCTACCGTATCGGAAAGAACCGTAAGCTCGAAGTCCACGAAAAAGAAGCCGAGACGGTCAAGCTCATCTACACCCTCTACACGCAAAGCAACCTGGGCATACGGCTCATCGTGCGGCGCCTCAACGAGACGGGGATCCCTACACGGAAGGGCGGCGCCTGGAGCCTGGTCACCGTGCGTGACATCCTGCGTAACCGCGCCTATCTGGGCACCTACAGCCGCTTCGGCCTGCGGGTCCCCGGCAGCCACCCCCCCATCGTGACACCCGACATGTTCCGCTGGGCGCAAGCCACCCTAGACGAGCGCAAGCCGAAGCGCGGGAAGTCGCAGTCCAAGCCGTTCCTGCTTTCGGGAATGATCTATTGCGGCTTCTGCGGTCAAGACGACAAGCGAATGGTCGGCGTCACACGCCGCCAGTCGTGGACGCGCCGCAAGGACGGCGTGAAGACCGAGAAACAGTACTACTACTATCAGTGCCAGGCGCGCACCAACCAGAGCATGTGCCAGTACCACACCACCCGGGCCCAGGACCTTGAGAACGACGTGCTCGACAAGCTCCGCGGCCAGCGCAACCGCATCGCAGGGCTCAAAGGACGGCGGCCCGCCGCGTCGGCGCAGGCGCTGCGCAAGGAGCGCATCCAGATCGAGGCGAAGCTGAAATCGACCGAACGCCGGATCAAGCAGGCAGCGCAGGCCGTCGGCCGGGACCGCGCGAGTCTGGAGAACTTCGAGCGGCGCGCCGCCGAACTCGCCGACGAGCGGCTCGAAGCCTCGGCCAAACTCCGGCAACTCGACGGCGGCGGGCGCGGCGACGCCGACGGCGCCACCGCGGGGGAACGCGCCGCGAAGGCCGTCGACGCCCTGGCCGAGATTTGGGACGAGGCCGCCGTCAACGAGAAGCGGCTACTCCTCGGCCAAGTCGTCGACAGAGTGACGATGAGCGACGGCGGCATCGACGTGAAGCTCAAGCTCGGCGGCTAGGCCCTACCGCCGCTCGGCCCGCTAGCCGTTGTCGGAGTCGCTGGGCATGGCCGCTTGAAGCGAGGCCTTCCCCACCAGCGTTCGCGGTGAGCCGTCGCTGGGGTCGCAGCTCACCTCGACCCAATGGTCATTCGTGGAGAAGTAGCCCCAACCCCAACCAGATTCGTAGGTGAGCGTCGTTGTGCCGGGGGCAGGATGGAACCCCAGCAGCCGAATGACATAGTCCAGCTCCTCACTGCGGTGAATCGCGACGAAGTACTGACCTTGGCAGCCGCTGGGGTCGGCCCACTCGATAGTCATGTTGACGTAGTTGAAGTTCGTGCCCTCGAGCGGCCGTGGGCTGAGTGTCACGGTGACCCCCGCCTCGGACGGCGCGACGGTGGGCTCCGGCGTGGGAGTAGCCGTAGGCTCAGGCGTGGCGGTGGGCGCGGGAGTCGGGGTGGCGGTGGCCGACGGCGACCCCGCCGTGCGGAGGCGTAGCATGAGTTGGTCGCCGGCGTGCCAGGGCTGGTCGGCGACGTTCCACGTCAGCGTGCCGCCGGCGTTCGACGCGGCGCCGGCCGCGGAGAGGGTGAGCGACACCGACCCGTCGAGCTCGATCACGTCGATGTCGTAGCCCGAGAGCGACGCGGCGGGGCTCAGTTGCATCGTCACCACGCCGCTTTCCCACTTCAGGCCGGTGATCGTCGTGGCCGCGCCGCCGACGGTAAACGCCGCCGGCTCGACGACCCCGTTCGCCGCGTCCGCCCCCACCCCCGTCCCGATGGCCGCGGGGTCGAAGAGCGCCTCGTGCAGCGTGCCGCTGGGCGCGGTGACGGCGACGAACACCTCGTCCCGCTTCTGCTCCTCCTCGGGGTGCGCGTTGCACGGGATGAAGCGCTGCGGCAGGTAGCTGAAATAGAATCTGTACTCGCCCGCCAGCAGAGGGCGTGCCGTATGCGCGGCACCAGGCCAGCTAGGAACGAAGAGGTCGCGATCCCGTCCGATAACCCTCATCTCGCCGGTGACCGGCACATCTCCTTCCGGCAACGGCAGCCCATAGATCGTGTGCGTCAGGATTCCGGCGGGCTGCCCGGACCCTATGGATGCATCGTACCGCTTGTAAAAGTAGCCGCCGTTCCGCCCGGCCTTGACGTGGGCGATCTCCCGTTCCCACTTGTATTTCTCGTATATGCAGACTCGGTAGGCGTCCGATCCATCGCCGGCCGCGACCTCTCGCCGTATCGCGTCAACCTCGGTCTTCATGGCGGCCAACGTGATCGTGGGGGCGGCTCCCGACTGAGCCGCCGACCCGGCTCCCGACCGAGCCGCCGACCTGGCTGGCGGCTCATCCAGCAAGAAGCGCTGGTCGTCCGCCGTACCGGCCGTCCTCGCCGCACCTGCCGCCCCGGCGTCCGACGGTAGCCATGTCTTATCCCAATAGCTGGAGATAGAGTACGCGTCGCCGGCATCACCCCAATCAAGCTCAATGGAGCCGAGTATGTGGCGCCCCGCGCTCGGAAAGTCCGTCAGGGATGAGTGGTCGGTCTGCAGAAAGACGATGGCATCCCGGCTATCCCACCGGGCGTCCCTGTCGGCCAGCATCGTCGCCCCGTCCGCAACCGCAAGAGCCTCCGTCTCGCGCCCGACACCGCCTTCAAACACCACCACGCCGATCTCGGAGCCGCCCGTCCCCTTCAGGTACTCCAGCGCGGTGAAACGGTGCTCCAACGTACCGACATGCAGGGGGGCGGTGTACCCGACTATCTGCCAGCGCTCCGACCCGGCCACAACCGTCTGCAGCCGGACCTTTGCCACCACATCGGCCCGTGCGATTCGTTCCTTCAGCGAGGTTGTGCCGTCCGGGAAAAAGACGAATGGCAACATGGTCTGGGCCGGGGACGCGGTGGGCGTCGGTGCCGGAGCCTGTTGTTTTGCGAACGTGGGTGGCGTCGGCTGCTCCGGGATCCTTTTCGTGGCGTGGGAAAGCCCGGAGCATGCGGCCACCAACCCAAGCGCCACTGCCAATAGGCCAACGACGACGCATCTGTACCTCAACACCTGTGGGTTCATTGCAAAGCCCCTATATCGTTTTGAACCCGCCAGGCGGCACGTCGCCGCCGGTCCGTCATTCTAGCGTTCGGAACGGGTGTCGTCGGCGTGTGGTTGCGGTAAACCTGCTCGACGTAGGTGCCATCTATGTCGTCAGGGACGGACGTGATCGGGACATCCGTAACCCTGTCCATCAGAGACCCAGGGTGCCCTCCGTGCAGGTACAGGTCGCCTAGCCCAATGGCATGCCCTAACTCGTGCATGTAGACCTGCGGGAGGTACGTGTACTTGATAGGGAAGAACGAGGTAGGGATGTCGCGGAGTCTCCTCCCCCCAGGCACTTCGCGGCCGTGAAGATCAGCATTGTCCGTCCAGATCCTGACGTTAGTAAGCCCAAACACGCCGACCTCAACCCCTGGCTGCTCAATCACAATGACAGCGTTGTCCATGTACCCGTCCTGATCGACAAGGGTGCCCACCCTCGGCCTGATGCATGCCGCGTAATCGCCGCAGTTGAGGGCCCAGTCATGGGACACGGTCAATATGTCGGTCCGCCGCAGGTCGTCAAGCCGGTTTTCGTCGCACGTTCCGACCTCGCAGACCACCACGCCGGGCGGGGATGTCACTACGTCGGAGGCGGCCCATGCCGCTACGGCCGTGGCAAGCGAGGAGGTGCTGGTGGTGCTCGGGTCCGGAATGGCGGACGGGACAGGCGTAAGCGGCATCACTGTAAGCGGTGTGTACTGCACGGTGTGGTCTGCCTGTCGACCCAAGTAGGGAAGCCCCATCGGGGTGCCCAGCGTCCTCGACCACCGCGATTGACTATCGCCCATCGCGGCTCCTACGCGATGCTCGTACTCCTCCCTGAACTTCAGCCCCCCTATGATGATCGCGGGCTCCGAAGAATCAACGTCCCCGCCATCCGTTCCGTCGGTCGTAAATTCGCCAAATGGCAACGTCATCCATGTGCCGTTACTCTTTTGTTGCACCTCATAGGTGACGTCTGGCCCAAGGTCATTCCATTCGAGGAGAATTCGGCCTCGCACGTTTGTCTTGCTACGGTGCATGGTGACACTGTGCGGTCTGCTTCGAAGTCCCGTCGGCGCGGTCGGCGTGGCCGTGGCCGTGGGCGGTGGTGGCGTCGTGGGCGGTTGCGTCGTGGGGCCAGGCCTCGTCCGAACCTCGTCTGAGCATGCGGTCTCGCTGCCTCTGACGCTACAGACGCGGTGCCGGCGCTCATCGCGGTCCTGGTAGCCGTCCACCGTGTGGTGGAGGCCGCGGGGCGTGCCGACCGTGATGAACCTGCCGTAGTTGTATTGCTGAACCTTGTAGCTCGTCGCGTTGGCCCCCGCCCTCCACTCCAGGATGATGGAGGCGGGGCCGGAATAGTGACGCGTGATCGTTGGAGCGCCCAGGGTAGGCGTCGGAACGGGGGTCGGCGTGGGGGTTCTCGTGGGCCCCGACGGGATCTCCACGTCGGTGTAGGCATAGGCGGAGTGCGAGGGGCCCCGATAGCTCCGGATGCGGTAACTATAGGTTAGGCCGGGCGGCAGGCCCGGTACGGTGTGGCTGGTGACGCCGGGACTCGTGAAGGTCCTGATGGTGTCCCAACCGTCGCACCTGGGCTGAGCCCCGCCCTGAGTCCCGCCCGCCTGGCCTCGCTGGCAGGAGAAGGCGTCGTTCTCTTCGAGCTCGTAGCCGCTGGCGTTGGAGACGGCGTCCCAGGTCAGCTCTATCGACGTTGTGCCAGGCGTGCCATTGAAGTTCGCGGGAGCGGTCAGCGGAACGGGCGTCTCGGTTGGCCTGGGCGTGTTGGTGGGCGGGATCGGTGTGTCGGGGATCGGCGTGTCCTCCGGTATGGCGGTGGCGGTGTCTTCAGGGATGGCGGTAGCGGTGTCCTCCGGGATTGCGGTGGCCGTGTCTTCGGGCACCGGTGTATCAGGGATTGGCGTATCAGGGATTGGTGTGTTGGGGATAGGGGTATTGACAATGCCGTCCAAGCATTCGAGCGTCAAGGGATCAAGAATGGTGCACCACGGCGTCGGCGGGACATACACCGTGGGTGGGACCGTCGGAGGGTGGATGCAGTCGGACCCAGGGGCCACCCATTCGTCGAACGGCAATCCCGTGCAGTGGGTTCGCGGGTCCGTGCCGTCGGGGTCTGGCCCATCGGACTGCGCGAAGACGGTCACCACCAAGAGCGGGACGAAGATCACTGCCAAGAAGACGACGCCGGCAGCGACCAGGTGGAAGGAGAAGCGCTTCATGGCTCCACCGCCGCGTCCTCGAACGCCATCCCTGGACCCTCCAACAGCTCGTGCAATGGCCGGCTACCACGGGTTA
Source organism: Dehalococcoidia bacterium (assembly GCA_965219875.1). Taxonomy (GTDB): domain Bacteria; phylum Chloroflexota; class Dehalococcoidia; order SHYB01; family SHYB01; genus DAOUKH01. The sequence goes on from CBDCOW010000005.1 coordinate 400,189, forward strand.
TAGCACTCACATGTGATGCATACAAGCCATCGCGAGCGGTATCATCGTGTCAGTCGCATGCTACGTCTTGCCTGCCGGCCGGCGAAGGCCGATAGATTGAGCGCGGCGCCGCCACTCCCGTTTCTAGACACCCCCATGGCGGTCTTGTATGCTTGCGCCGCCCCGCGCCCAGCCGCTCCTGAAGCGTCGGCCTCGGCGCGGCGTCATGCTCTTTCTCAGGAGGCGGGAATGTCAGAGGACGCGGGCGTCAAGATCGGTTACCCCTTGTTCGGACTCGGGCCGCGGTCTTGGGCCGCCGTTTGCGAGAAGGCCGACGAGGCCGGCTTCGAGTCGATCTGGATGCAAGAGCATCTGATCTTCCCCACGGAGATCCCGCCCACCTACCCCTACTCCGATAACGGCGTCCCCCCGATCAACCCCGACACCCAGCTCTACGACGTCTGGGTCTCGCTGTCCTACATCGCGGCCCGCACCAGCAAGATACGGCTCGCCACCAACGTCTTCATCATCCCCTTGCGCGATCCCATCGTCACGGCGCGGGCGGTGACCACCCTCGACCGCCTCTCCGGCGGGCGCCTCATCATCGGCGGCGGCGTGGGGTGGTTAAAGGAAGAGTTCGAGATCGCAGGGCAGGAGTGGCGTACCCGAGGCAAGCGCACCGATGAGATCATCGAAATCTGGCGCAAGCTCTGGTCCGAAGAGACCATCGAGCACCACGGCGACCACTACGACTTCGACCCCGTCCGGTTCTGGCCGAAGTCGGCCCAGAAGCCAGGCATCCCCATCCACATCGGCGGCGAGACCGAGCCGGCGATGCGCCGGGCGGCTCGACTCGGCGACGGCTGGATCGGCGCCGGCGGGCACGACCCCGAGAGCATCAAGCGCCGCGCCGACCGGCTCAATGAGTTGCGCAAGCAAGCGGGCCGCGACCATCTGCCCTTCGAGATCACCGTGGGCAACGCCGCGGGAGGCAGCAAGGCGACCCTCGACTCAGTGAAGGCCGCACAGGAGGCCGGGGCCCACCGCGTGGTGCTCTCGCCGCCGTGGCCCCCCGAAGGCCGCCTCTCCGTCCAATACGTCCAGGACTTCATGCAAAGGACCGGCGAGGAGATCATCGCCAAGCTCGACTAGGGTGTGTTAACACTAACGTAACGCATCGCAGATGAGTCCGAACACTATGAAGCCCAAGAAGATCGCGTCGAGCTTCTCAAAGCGGGAGAAGATGCGGCGAAAGCCCTTCAGCCGACGGAACAGCCGCTCGATCTCGTTGCGCCTCTTGTACAGCTCCCGGTCGTACTCCCAAGGACGGATACGGGTGCTGATGGGTGGCACGACGGGCGTGAACCCCAAGGCAAGCGCGAGTTGGCGGGTCTCGTCACCTTCATAGGCCCGATCCATCAGCAACGAGCGGGGTTGGTCTTGCGGCCCCAGGCGTGTGAGCAGCTTGCGCCCTTCCGGCGCGTCATGGGCCTGTCCCGGGGAAAGGGAGAACGTCACAGCCGTTCGAGCATCCGCGGCAACCATATGAATCTTGGTGGTCCAGCCTCCCCGGGACTTGCCAATAGACTGAGGCCCGTTTTTTTTAGCGCGCCCGTGCCGTCGGGATGGACCTTGACGATGGTGCTGTCCATCGAAACGGCTTCGAGCTTGATGCGCACAATCTGTTCCCGCTGGAGATGTTCGAAGACCCGGTCGAGCACCCCGTTCTTCGACCACCGGTTCATCCGGGTGTAGATGGTGTGCCAGTTGCCGAACCGTTTCGGCAGGCCCCGCCACTTGCACCCCTGCTCTGCAACGTACAGGATGGCGTTGAGCACTTGGAGGTTCGACAGGCTCACATTCCCTCGTTGCACGGGGAGGTAGGGGGCGATGCGTTCGTACTGAGCTTCTGTAATTTCCATGCGGAGATCATAGCACAGTTAGTGTGAACACGCCCTAGCCCGGGCCGTTCCCGCCATTACGTCAACAGGAGACCGACCATGCCGCCGACCATCCCCTCCGAAGAAGAGGTCCTCGGCTACTTCGAGTCGTGCAGCAACTGGGGCCGGTGGGGCGACGACGACGAACGCGGCGCGGTCAACCACATCACCCCCGAGACGCGCAAACGCGCCGCGGCGCTGGTGCGTGAAGGCCTCACCGTCAGCTGCGGCCGTCCGCTCTCCAAGGTTATGGAACCCGACGTCACCAACCCGCTCGTCCATTTCATGACCAGCACCGGCGAAGCGTGGGCCGGGGGCGCCGGCGAGCCCGGCGCGATGCAGATGTCGAGCGACTTCATCGGTCTCGCCTTCCACGGCCTCACCGTCACCCACGTCGACAGCCTCGCCCACTTCTTTTGGAACGGGCGCATGTACAACGGCCTCCCCTCCGACGCGGTCACCACGCGCGAGGGGGCCACGAAGCAGTCGATCGACGTCCTGAAGGACGGCGTGGTGAGCCGCGGCGTCCTGCTCGATATCTCGCGCCTTCGCGGCGTCGACTGGCTCGAGCCCGGGGCGTTCGTCTTCCCCGAAGACCTCGAGGCGGCGGAGCGCGCTCAGGGCGTCGAGGTCGGCCCCGGCGACATCCTCCTGACGCGCGTGGGCTGCCTGCGCCAACGCAACGAGCAGGGGCCGACCGCGGGGCACTTCCAGAGACGCGCCGGCCTCCACGCCGCCTGCCTGCCCTGGCTCCACGAGCGCGGCGTCGCCATGTTGGGCTCGGACAGCACCCAGGACGCCTGCCCCGGCGGCTACCAAAAGGTGCCCATGCCCATCCACCAGGTCGGCATCGTGGCCATCGGACTGTGGCTCATCGACAACGCCGACCTGGAAACCCTGTCGGAGACCTGCGCGCGACTGGGGCGCTACGAGTTCATGATGAGCGTAAGCCCGCTGCGCGTCCCCAACGGCACCGGCTCGCCGGTGAACCCCACGGCGATCTTCTAGCCGCGTCGACTACTTCCTGACGATGGGTGGGAAGCAGACATGCTAGCGAGAGCCATGCTTGTCGCCGCAACCGTGATTCCAGTATTGGTGCTGGCGTCGGTCGCGTGCGGACCAAAGCCTCCAGGCATGCCCCTCCTGGACGCAATAGACCAGGACAACGCGAACGTTGTGCGGGAGCACATGGAGTTCGGCACGGACCCGAACGAGACGTTCATTCCGCCGGGAATCCCTTTCGCCGGGGCATCGGCCCTGCACCTGGCAGTCCTGAAGAACAACCGGGAGATCGCGCAGATCCTCCTGGACAACGGCGCCGACATCGATATACGGGCACGGGATAAGTTCGGGGGACCGCCTCTTGAGTGGGCGGTATTCTTCGGCATCAAGGACATGGGCGTGTTTCTCGTCGAAGCGGGGGCCGATGTGAATGGCAAGAACGCCATCGGCACGACGCCCCTGGACGCCGCCTACGCCGACAACTCCTTTGCCTCCGGGGATGACCTCGACGCGCTCAACGAGAACCGGGCCTTCCTCAGGGACTACCTGAGGGCGAGAGGCGGCAAGTCCGGCCTACCTCCCATCTCCTTGCTGGAAGCCATAGACCAGGACGATGCGGAGGTGGTGCGGGAGCACATGGAGTCCGGCACCGACCCGAACGAGGCGTTCGTTCCGCCGGAATTCCCCTTCGCCGGGGCGTCGGCCCTGCACGTGGCGGTCCTGAAGAACAACCGGGAGATGGTGAGCATTCTCTTGGACAACGGCGCGGACATCGATATTCGGGCACGGGATCAGTTCAAGGGCTCGCCTCTTGAGTGGGCGGTCTTCTTCGGCATCAAGGACATGGGCGTGTTCCTCGTCGAGTCGGGAGCCGACGTGAATGCAAAGAACGCGCTCGGAACGACGCCCATCGACGCAGTCGACGCCGATAACTCCTTTGTCGCCAAGGAGGACTTGGCCGAATTCAACGAGAACCGGGCCTTCCTCAAGGAGTACCTGAGCGCGCGGGGCGGCGAGTCGGGCCAATAGCATCCGAGGCCGGCACCGCACAAGACACATACAGCTATGAGCTCGACAGGCGGGGCCGAGGTTCAACGATACCACGGGCTCGACGGTCTTCGAGGATTCGCGATGCTGCTGGGCATCGCCCTGCACGCGTCGCTGCCCTATTTCTCCCGCATGGCCGGGTTCGAGTTCGTTTGGCCCTCCGACGATGACCAGTCCGTCTTGCTGTTTCTGGTCTTCGACTTCATCCACACCTGGCGGATGCCGACGTTCTTCCTGCTGGCGGGGTTCTTCGCCCACCTGGTGTTGGACCGTCGCGCCACGTCCGTCTTCGTGCTCGATCGTGTGAAGCGAATCGCGCTGCCGCTGGTGCTGTTCGGGGCGGTGATGGCGGTCATCGTTCCGCCGATCTGGGTCTATGGATGGTACGGCGTCCTATCTCTGGAGATATTCCAGGATGTACTGAAGGAGCGGCAGGACCTCGACTCCAGCGGCGATCTCGTCGCTCATCTGTGGTTCCTCTACTACCTGCTGCTGATGTACGCCGCGCTGATAGCTTTCCGGTTCCTGGGAGGGCTCTGGCAGGCACGGGCAATCGTCCCTCGATCAGGCCGGCTTCCACTTGGCAGGTACCTGGGCAACGCCGTCTACGCGCGCCTACCGCTGCTGCTGATCGTGGGAGCGGTGCTCCTAATCCTTCTCCGGGCCGGCGACGAGTCGAAGCCCATCTGGCCGTTGAACGGGCCGGATGTGCTGTACGGCGCGCTCTTCTTCTTCTACGGCTACGGGCTCTACGCTCGGCGGGAGCTCATCGACCGGCTAAGGGAACCCGGAACGTTGGCCGCGCTGTGGGCCGCCGCGGCGGTGGTGTTCTTCGTTCACCTCGCGCTCCTCGGGGCGATAGACGAGACCACGAAGTCGGGCGGAGCCGCCGAGTCGCTCGAGGCTCTGAACCTTGCCGGCGCCATCTTCTACGGAGCATCGGCGGTCTTGCTCACCCTCGGGTTCGTCGGGCTCTTCGAGCGGCTTCTCAGGGCACCCCGAGCGTGGGTCCGCTGGCTCGCGGACTCGTCGTACTGGATCTACATCATGCATCTGCCGGTGGTGACGTTCCTGACCTTCTACCTCGCCCACCTCGACCGGCAGGGTTGGCTGAAGTACCTGACGGGCTTCAGTTGGAGCGCGGAGCTGAAGTTCCTCGTAGCCTGCGTCGCGACCGGAGCCCTGGGTGTCGTGACGTACCGCTACCTGGTGCGGTACACCCCGCTCGGCACCCTGCTGAACGGGAAGCGGACGAAGACGTCGTCTTGACCTGCCCTACTCGAAAGGATTGAGCACGGGGACTCCGGTCGGCTGGAAATGGCGGGCGTTGCGGGTGACGACAGTCAGCCCGTGCTCCAATGCAGTGGCGGCGATGAGCAGGTCCGCCCCATCGTGCCCGAGGGTCGCAGACCATCGTCCCCACCGGCGTCCGGTGGCGGCATCCACGGGCAGAATTCTGTCTCCGTACCAGGCCAACACCCGGTCCAGCCAGAGGGCCAGTTCTTGGGCGAAAGCTGGGTCGTACCTCTGCTGCTGCGTGATGCCTCGCTCTATCTCTCCCACCGTGACAACGCTCAGATACAGATCCGCAGTCCGCTGTTTCTCCAACCAACGGACTGCCTCGGGATTCCGTTCACGCCTGCGAAGCGTCGACAATACATCGGTGTCGAGCAGAAACATCACAGGTCCAACGGCCGGGTGGGAAGGGACAGGCGCTCGAATTCCTGATCGTCCTGCGGGATTTGAAGGAGCAGCTCACCCAGACTTGGAGCGTCGGCCATCTCCAAGCGGCAGAGGCGCTCGTATTCCTCCGTAGCAAGCACGACCACCGCAGGCTGTCCGTGCCTAGTAACTCTTTGCGGCTCACCCGCCAGCGCGGCGTTGACCAGTGCACTGAACTTGTTCTTCGCATCCTGTAGAGGCCATTCCGACATAGCAAACTCCGGCTAGACTACCTGGCTAGATTATACATCAGCTTGCGGCTGACTATCAGGCTGCCTGCAAGACGGCGTGAGATAAGAGCAGGCACTTAAGTGCGCCCTTGCGGACTTGCGCGTGTGGGGCGCACTATCCCTCTATGGGCGTTCAACCTGCGCCGCGCATGCCTTGGAGCCAACGGAGGTGCAATTGAAGGAAGACCCTCAACGGCCAATTACCGTCGTCTCAACCAAGTACGACGGAACAACCCGAGAGAGCTACGCTGGCCAACTTCTTGAGCTCGTAGGCCCCGTGATACGTATACAGGTTACTGCCGGAAGCCCCGTCTACCGAGGAACTGACCGGCCGGCAGTGGCCGCTGTCGACGCCATCGAACTGTACTTCAGGGATCGTTGGTACAACGTGTTGCACTTCCTGGAGCACGGCACTCACCGGTATCTGTGGTATGCAAACATTGCCATGCCCGCCAGGTTTGACGGGGACACGCTCAACTGGACAGACCTAGATATTGACGATTGCTGCCACTTGGACGGTTCGGTCCAAACGCTTGACCATGACGAGTTTCAAGAGAATCGTTTCAAGCTGAGCTACCCCGATGAGATAGTGGAACGAGCACTAGCTGCTCATGCTGAGGTGGTTCAACTCGGCGCGGCCGGTGCCTTCCCCTTCGACCGCATGACTCAGCTAGGACATTGGGTGGATCTAGCTTGATTGCCGCTTCTGGCCCACCTACACGGGCTTGAACTTGATGATGACGTGGCCGCCGGCGTTGGCCGCCGACGCGGTGCGGGCCATGCGCTCGGCGTGGTCGGCGCCGTACTTCTTCTCCAGCAGCGGGACCATCTGCGACACCCACTCGTCGCCTTCCATGACGTCGGCCTGCATCGGGAGGCGGTCCTCGCTGTCGGGCGCGCCGATGGCCACCATCACCCGGTTGCTCGCCCGCACGTCCCACACCTCGGATGAGGAGTCGGCGGCGAGGGAGTAGAGGCGCTCGCCGTCGTGGACGAACCATAGGGGGAAGGTCGCGGTCCGGCCCGCCGGACGCTGCGTCGTCATGAACAGCTCGGCGGCCGACTGTGTCCGGTCGGCAAGCTCGGCAAGCGTCGGCATGGCTGCACCACCTTCGAGGGGAAATCGGCGGTGAGTATACACGACGGGGCGGAGCGGCCCGAAATTGTGCGAGGGGCGGCCCGTTCCGGCAACCACCCCTCGGCTTCGTTATCGTTGCGTGCCCGACGGCCCGCTGCTGTTCCGCTGTGCACACACCATGCTAGACGCTGCCGCAGGGGCGTGCGTGACGCCGCGATTACATTTCTGTTTCACCGGCGTTTAAGCCCTGTTTCGCCGATGTTACGGACGGCGGGGCACTCCGGCGCTTGACACGCTTTCGCGCTTCGCGGATAGTTTGCCCCACCTTCATAAGGAGGCCGCCATGACGCAGACTCCGACCCAGGCCCTGCCGCGCTTCACCTCCCGCATCGACCACTCCGCCCTGCCCGCCCCGATCAGCCAGGCCTTCCTCGGCCTGATCCAATCGATCTGGGACCATGGACAGCTCGACGGGCAGCTCCGCGAGATGATCCGGGTACGGTCCGCCTATCTCGCCAACTGCCGCCAGTGAAAGATCACCCGCACTGCTGAGGGTCAGCAGGCAGGACTCACCAACGCCAAGATCGCTAAGGTCGTCGATTTCGAGAACTCGGACCTCTCCGAGCGGGAGAAGATGGGCCTTCGCTACGCCGACTTCGTCAAGTACAACCCCCAGGGCGTCACCGACGAGTTCATGAAGGAGCTCCAGGAGCACTTCTCCGACGCGGAGATCTGCGAGATCGGCTACATCCTCTTGGCCTACGGGGGCGCGCACAATTTCCTATCCTCGATCGGCGAGGATGTCATCGACGAAAACGGCAACAGCCTCGTGCGCGACGACGGGATCTTCGGGAAGGAAGGCTTCCCCCTCGTCTTCAACACCCACCAGGCGCAGACGGTCTACCAGGACGAGCAACACCGCAGCCTCGATGCGGCGCTGCCCGAGACGCCGTTCCTCACCGATGCTCCGGCGCCGGCGGTGCAGCCCGACCGCCCCAGCAGCCACAACAGCGAGGTCCGCTAGACGCCCAGCGCCTTGACCAGCGCCCCGTTCTTCGTCAACCAGCTCTTCTTCCTCACGGCGGTCGGGGTCTGGGCGGGCGCCATCGTCGTCCTCTCGGCGGCGGCTCCCGTGGTCTTCAAGATCGAAGACTCGCGGGACCGCGCCGCTGCGCTCGTGGGGGCACTGCTGGCCACGGTCAACCGGCTCAAGCTCCTCTGCGCCGCGGTTATCGCCGCGACCGTCATCGTCGAGTACCTGCTGTGGCGCGACGGCGTGAGCGGGCGGCTCGCGGCGCGGTACGGCCTTCTGGGCGGTATCGGAGCCATGGCGGCAATCTCCGCGTGGATCACGACCCCGGTGCTGCGCTCGCTCGGCGAGCGCGTCGGCTCGTTCGACCGCGCCGAGCGGTCCGCGGCGCGGCGGCGGTTCGGGGACGTCCACACCGTCAACTCGACGGTGACCGCCGTCGAGCTTTTTGCCGTCGTCGCCGTCTTCTACACCGTCTGACGGGGACGGCGGTTCAGGCGAAGTCCGCTTCCAGGCTGGCGCGCGTTTCGGGGTCGATCTTGGCACGCCGCTTGTAGTTGGGATGGTCGACGCAGAGGTAGGCGGTGTCCTCGCCGGAGCGGAAGCGCCGCGCCTGCGCACCGCTGAAGGGGAAGCGCACGAAGTGGACCGCGCTGATCTTCTCCTCGTTGCTGCGGCCCTCCTCGAACACGGCGTAGACCCGCTCGCCGCCGAACTGGAGCGAGACGCGCTCCGGCTCGTCGAGGCCCATCAGCCGGTCTAGGACGGGCTTGATGCGGCGCTGGTCGGTGATCTCGATGAGCAGCGTGGCGCTCAGCTCGTTCTCGTCGGGGATGAGCGTGTTGTAGACCTCGATCTCGTCCGCGATCCCCTCCTCGTGGACGATGCGCTCGGCGCGCATCATCTCCTGGATCTGGAAGATCATCGTGTCGCGGTTCTCGAACACGAAGGTGAGGTCGCGGCCCACGCCGACGCGCCGCCGCTTCTTGAGCTCGATGATCCGGCGGCGGAAGTCGTCGCGCGCCTTCTCGTACTCGATGATGTCCCGGACGTCGGCGCGTTCGATCTTGCGCATCGTTTAGATCCCGTACGCCCGCCTGAGCGCCTGCATCGTGTGCTCCGGGCGGCGTCCCGCTCCCTGATGGATCTGCTCCGCCGCCAACGGGCAATCGGAGACGAAGAGGTCGGCCTCCGCGTCGTTCATGTCGTCGAAGAGCCGCTTGCCGTAGCGCAGCGACACCTCGTGCGAGTCCTTCTTCATCCCCCACGTGCCGTCGTGGTGCGAGCACCGGTCGACGACCTCGACCTCCGTGTCCGGCACCAGCCGCATGAGGTCGGCGCCCTTGTTGCCGATGAACTGCATCCGCAGGTGGCACGGGGCGTGGTAGACGACCTTGCCGAGCTTCGATTGGAAGCCGGTGTCGATCTCGCCGGCGGTCCTCAGCTTCCATAGGTATTCGGAGACGTCGAAGGTGTGCGCGGCGACGCGGCGCGTCTCCGCGCCCTCGCGGAGCTGGGGCCAGTCGCGCCGCAGCATCATGCCGCACGACGGCCCCGGCGTGACGATGTCGTAGCCGTCGTCGATGGCCCGCAGGAGCTCGGGGAGGTTGGCGTCGATCTTCCGTTGGACGCCGCCCTCGACCCCCGCGTCCATGAAGGGCATGCCGCAGCACTGCTGCTTGGGGACCATCACCTCGATGTTGTTGTGGGTGAAGACCTCGGCGCACGCGATGGCGGCGTCCGCGCCCCAATAGTTCAGGTAGCACGTGTAGAAGAGGGCCGCCTTGCGCGTGGGCCTATCGAGCTTGGCGTGGAGCCGCTCCCGGTTCTTCCCGAACCACGAGGCGAAGGTCTGGGAGGAGAAGATCGGCAGCGCCGCCTTGCGGTGGACGCCCATCGTCTTCTCGGCGGCGAAGCGCAGCGGGGCGATCCGGTTGGCGGCATTCGCCAGCGGCGCCGTCTTCGACCCCATCCCGCCGAGGCGGTCGGTGTCGGCGAGGAGGCGGTCGGCGAGGCCCACGCCCTCCTTGCGCGCGTTGACGAAGTTGGCGCGGAGGAAGAGGGCCGGCACGTCGAGGTTGTAGTCGTGCGGCTCGGTGTAGGGGCAGCGGAGGTAGCAGAGCTGGCACTGGTAGCACTGCGCCTCGACGGGGCGCAGCGCCTCGCGGGTGAGGGGCAGGCCGCCGGCGTCCTCGGCCGCGTCGGTCGCCTCGAAGAGGGTGGGAAAGGCCGGGCAAAAGTTGAAGCACAGCCGACAGCCGTGGCAGACGTCGAACTGGCGCTGCTGGTCGTCGAGCAAGGCCGACTCGTCCCAGAATTGCGCCGTGTGCACCGCCAGCTTGTTCACGCGCGCCGGACCGTCTTGCGGCGTGTTCGATTCGTTCGCGGTCACGCTACCCCCAGGCAGGCAAACGCCCCGAAGGCAGGCCTTCGGGGCGTCTTACGATTGGTCTCCGCATCGTTTGCGGGGACGCCGGCTACATCGCGTCGGCCGGCTCCTTGCCCGCGACCTTGCTCAGGCCCTGGTTGAACCGCCCGGCGTGCGACTTCTCGGCGCGGGCCAGCGTCTCGAACCACTCGGACAGCTCGTCGAAGCCCTCGTCGCGCGCGGTCTTGGCCATCCCCGGGTACATCTCGGTGTACTCGTAGGTCTCGCCGTCCACCGCAGCCTTGAGGTTTTTCTCGGTGCTGCCGATGGGGTCGCCGGTTGCGGGGTCACCGACGGCTTTGAGGAAGTCGAGATGGCCGAAGGCGTGGCCCGTCTCAGCCTCGGCGGTGTCGCGGAAGAGGCCGCCGACGTCCGGGTAACCTTCGATGTCAGCCTGCCGCGCGAAGTACATGTAGCGGCGGTTCGCCTGGGACTCGCCGGCGAACGCGTTCTTCAGATTGTCGAGACTCTTGGTCCCGTCTAACGATTTGGCCATAGGGGTGTGCCTCCTACCTTTGGCTCTCGATGGGATAGATTTCGGACGGGTGAATTATGGTGAACCTCCCCCCGAAATGCAACCGCGCCGGCCCAGCAGCCTCGGCGCTGCGGGGTGCCCGGAACGAAAAGAGACCCCGCGGTCGGGGCCTCTTCCCACTATCGTATTTGTTGACCTGAGAGCGCCGCGCGCTAGGAGACGACCGCCGCGATCCGTATCCCGATGATCGCCGCGCCCGTGAGCAGAACCCCGGCGACGACGGTCTTGTGGGGCGACTCGAGGAACGTCTTGCCGTTGATGACGGTGATGCCGGCGATGAAGGAAAGCAACGCCACGATCGGCTTGCCGATGGGCGATTCAATGAAACCTTCAATGCTGTTCATGGTTGGGCCTCCCCTAGTTCCACAGCGCGGGCAGGTGAATCGCCGCGGCCATGAAGAAGATCATCGGGACCGAGAGCATCGTGTTGGTGCGCGACGCCAGCAGCGTCTTCCGCGCCCACGACGGATCGGGCGCCTCGCCAGCGACCGCCGCCGCGATGACCTTCTTCTGGTTCGGCCAGATGATGAACCAGACGTTGCCCGCCATGATGAGTCCCATCACGGCGCCGATGGCGACCGAGTAGAAGCGCGTCGTCTCGAAGTAGTTATGGTCCTGTACGCCCTTCCCGATGATGAACCCGAGCCCGAAGAGGACGGTGAAGAAGGCCGCCCAGCGGAACAGGAACAGCACCTGGGGCACCAGAACCTGTATGGCGTTCGTGCGCGCCGCGGGATCCATCTTGGCGAAGAAAGGCACCTGCGCGAAGTTGAGGTAGTAGAGAATACCGATCCACGTGATTCCGGCGACGATGTGCCCAACGCGATCCAGGTCGAAGTAAATCTCCCAGAAGAGATCCATAGGCTCCCCCTTTCCGGTTGTCTGCCGCTACCGACTACGGAAGGCCGCTTCAGGTGTGCCGCATAATGCCGACCGTCCGCGTTATTGTCAAGCCGCGACGCGGCCCGGCGGTCAGCGAACGACGATCTCGCCGATCATCCCCGCCGCCTCGTGCGCGGGCACGGTGCAGATGAGCCGGTAAGTCCCCGCGCGGTCGAACGTGAACTGTTCCGTAGCCCGTTCTCCTCCGTCCACGTCCCAGTGTATGTCGAGATCTTCCACCGTGAAGTCGTGCTCGATGTCCTTTGAGAAGAGATCGAACTCGACGGTCTCCCCGACCGAGAATTCGAGGTCCTCGGGTATGAAGTCGAACGACGTCATCTCGACGTAGATTCGCGTGATCTCGCCGCCGGGGGTCGCCGTGGGGCGCGGCGGCGTGGGGGTGGCCGACTCGCCGGAGCACGCGGTGAGCACCAACGCGGCGGCGAGAGCGGCAAGCGGCACGAGCAATCGGAAGCGTGGGAATCGAGGCATGGAAGTTGCGGGCTCCTTGGTCTAGCCGGAGGTCCGGAATTCGTCGCGCCATTCAGAATACACCCGCCCGTCATCCCGACGGGAGCCGCTTACACCACGCCGGCCTCCCGCAGGCGCTCGAGATCGCCATCGGTGACGCCGATCTCGCCAAACACCTCGGCGTTGTGCTCGCCGATCAGGGGCGCGGCCCGCGCGTACTCGATCGGCGTTTCGCTCATCTTTATGTACGGGCCGGGGACGGCGAAGGACGCGTCCATGCCGGGCTGGTCGACCTCTTGCCAGAACTCGCGGAAGGCGAGGTGCTCGTTCTCTAGCAAGTCCTTCATGTTGTTCACCGGCGCGAGCAAGATCTTGTCGCTCACCGCGTGGGCGTAGATCTCCGCCTTCGTCTTGGAGGCGAAGAAGGCGGCGAACTCGGCCTGGCATCGCTCGAAGTCGCGGGCCAACGGGCCGCCGACGGTCATGATCTTGTAGTAGTCCAGGGTGCGCCAGTCCTGCGACTTCAGGAAGTCCGACGCCTTGCCCTCCGCGTCCATCCAGCGGGTCAGCGCTTCTGTCGACCGCCAGGCGACGTTGCCGCCCGACACGGTGCCGGCGATGTAGCCGTCGAGCGTGGGGAAGACGTCGCGCACGGTGAGGTCCTCGAATTTCTTCGTCCCGCCGCCCCGCTCGATGTTGACGCCCATGAGCACCGAGTTCGACGCGGCGTTCATCAGCACCCGGACCACCGCGGCTTGAATCGAGATGTCCACGTGCTGGCCCTCGCCGGTGGCGTGGCGGGCGAAGAGTGCGATGAGCGAGCCCGCCGCTCCCTGCGCGCCGCCCTGGTGCTCCGCCTGCGGGACGGAAACCCGCGCCGGGGGACGGTCGCCGTCGCCGCAGACGTAGAGGGCGCCGCCCATGGCCCACAGCGCCATGTCGGTGGTCTTGTACCGGGCGTAGGGCCCGGATTGACCGAAGGGCGTGATCGAGGTGTAAATGATCCCCGGGTTGAGCGCGCTCATCTGCTCGTAGCCGAGGCCGAGGTCGCGCATCGTCCCCGGCGTCGACGATTCGAGGATGAAGTCGGACGTGGCGGCGAGGCGGGTGAAGAGGTCCTGCCCTTCGGGCCGTTCGAGGTCGAGGGTCACGCCGCGCTTGTTGAGGTTGTAGGCCGTCCAGTAGAGGCTGCGCTCGGGGTGGGGCTCGTCCTGGTAGAAGGGGCCGCGGTTGCGGGTCGGGCTGCCGCCGGGGGGCTCGACTCTGATGACGTCGGCGCCCATGTCGCTGAGGAGGCGTCCCGCCCAGTTGACTCCGCCCTCGGTGAGGTCGAGGACGCGGTAGGGAGCGAGCGGCGAGTCGGGGCGGCCCGGCGGCGCGGCTTGGGAGTCGGTGGGGTGGGTCATCGAAGGGCCCTCCGGCGTGGCCGGATTCTTAGGGACGGGGCAACCGGTGTCAAGGAGTGGCGGATGAGGCCCCTCTCCCCCGGCTCTCGCAGCACCCGGGGTGACTGACCACGAAGGTGGCGGGCTTCGATAACCCGTGGTGGTTGCGAGGGGGCCCCTCATCTCAATCTTCTCCCGTTGGGAGACCTTTGCGTAACCCGGCGGGCGGGCTTCAGCAAGGTCGCGCAGCCCCCGCCTCCCCCGCCCTCTCTCAATCTCCCCCAGAGGGGGAGAGGTTTAAGTGAATGCCACCTCCGCTCCCCCCGCCAGGACCCTAGTCGGTTTTGCAAAGGTCTCCGTGGGGAGAAGAGGCAAGACCTCCCGGCCCCACCCATGCTTGAGCCTGCGGGCGGGTTACGCAAAGGTCTCCGGGAGGGAGGGCGCCCACAAGGGACGCCCCTACGGGATGCGCCGTTACCCGGCGGGGGTTATGCAAAGCCTTCCAGAGGGCGCGATTGGCTGGCGGAAGGCGCACCGGGGCCAAGGGGGCGATCCCGTTTTAAAGAGTGAGGAGGAGCGGCGGGCGCGCCGGAGGTGGCGGGCCGGCCCCACAGGCCCGGCGGGATCAGTTGGCCGAGCTTGCTCTCCCCGTCTCTCTTTCCAACTCCCGCCGCCACCTGGAGAGGATGGCGTCAAAGAGTTCTTCAAGGCATTCGCCGAAAGCCGGCTTGGCCTCGCACAAGCGCCGACAGGGTGTCTCGTCGTCGAACCCGGAGACACGGGCGGCTCGACGTCTGGCGCTCAGTGTGCCTACGCGCAAGAACTCCCGGAGACGGCCGTGTTTCCACCGGCTCGGGGGAAGGTTCCGTGGCTTGTTGCACGCGCCCATGGCCAACCGGCGACCCTCGAGAGGAAGGGCCGTGGGTGGCTGGCCGGCACCGCTGGGCTGGGTGTGCATGGAACCATGGTAGGGGGCGAATGCAGGGATAGGGAAGGGGCGGATGTCGCGGCCCTCTTACAGTCTCTCCAAAGGACAGAGAGGCAGTCTCTCCAAAGGGAGACTTTTGCGCAACCGGGCTGACTGGCGCGAGGGTGGCGGGCTTCGATGGCCCGTTGGTGGTTGAAAGGGTGCCCCTCATCTCAATCTTCTCCCGTGGGGAGAAGAGGCAAGACCTCCCGGTCCCACCCCTGCCTGCCCGAGGGCGGTTGTGCAAAGGTCTCAAAGGGCAGAGGGGTCAGCGGCAAGGATGTTTGCGGCGGGTTCCGCCGGGGGGACGCCTCGGCGCATAATGCGGGCTATGTCCGGCGAACCTGTCGAAGTCGTCATCGCCACCAGCCTTACCGACGACCTGATCGAGCGTATCGAGCGGGTCGACGCGCGAGTGCGCGTCGCCGACGCGGCGGCGAAGCTCTTCGAGGAACTGCCCTCCGCGCTGCGCCCCGGGCAGCGGCCCGCGCCCGACCGGAGCGGCGGGCGCTCCCTCGACGCGCTGCTGTCGCGATCAGAGGTCTTGCTCGCCGCCCGCCGGCTGCCCGCCGACATCGGACGCCGCTCGCCCAACCTGCGCTGGATACAGCTACCGCTTGCGGGGTCCGAGTGGGCGCGCGGGCTCGACGTGTGGAGCGACCCAAACGTTGCCATCACCAGCGGCGCGGGGATCAGCGCCGGCCCCGTCGCCGAGTGGGTCTTGACGCAGATGCTGACCCTGGCCAAGCAAGTCGGGCGTATGGTCCGAGGCCAACGGGCGCGCCAGTGGGACCGCTTCGACCTGGCCCAGCTCCGGGGCGCGACCATCGGGATCGTGGGGTTCGGGGCCATAGGGCGGGAGACGGCGCGCCTCGCCGCCGCCTTCGGCATGCGCGTGCTGGCGGTCAAGCGCAACCTCGCGGACGCCGGCCTCGTCGGCGCCGAGGTCGAGGTACTGCCGCCGTCCGCCCTCGACCACGTGCTGCGCGAGGCCGACTTCCTCGTCCTCGCCGCGCCCTCGACACCGGAGACGCGGGGCATGATCGGCGCCCGCGAGCTCGGCCTTATGAAGCCGACGTCTTACTTCATCAACCCGGCGCGCGGCGACCTCATAGACGAAGCGGCGCTGCTCGCGGCGCTGGCGGAGCGGCGCATCGAGGGCGCCGCCCTCGACGTCCTCCAGAGCGAGCCGCCCCCGGCCGACAGCCCCTGGTGGGAGGTCGACAACGCCTTGGTCACCGCCCACGTCGCCGGGCTCTCCGAGGGCTACGACGCCGCTGTCGTCGATCTCTTCCTCGACAATCTCGCGCGCTACCTCGCGGGCGAGCCGCTGGGCAACGTCGTGGACCGCGCGCGGGCGTATTAGGGGGCGGGAACGTGGACGCCGAACCCCCCGCTTCCAAGAATGGGGTGTGAGGCGGCGGTTACCGCAGGGGAACCTTGAGCGCGCGTTCTAGGTTCGAGAGATACTCGGTGTACGCGCGGCGACCCTCTGGAGTGGCCTGCACCCACGTGCGTGGCTTGGCGTTGACAAACTCTTTGGTGGTGGCCACGTATCCGGCCTCTTCAAGCTTGCGCAAGTGAATCGTGAGGTTGCCCCCGGTCAAGCCCAACGTCCTCTGGATGAAACCATACGCCACCCGGTCCGACCCGGACTGGGACGCCAGGAGGGTCACAATGCGCAGCCGCGTCGACTGGTGGATGGTCTCGTTGAAGACGATGGGATCGTCGCTCATGCAACACCGCCCTTTCGGAACCAGCCCCATGCCACGGCAACAACGGCCAGGATGAGGAGCGCCGACACCAGGGGAGCAGCGTCGCCGGCGAAGTGGGAGGGAATGTAGAACGCCGCGGCGATGCCCAGTCCCACGAGAGCAATCGCCATATGATGCATGATGCCGAAGAGGATGTACCCCAGCGCCACAATGCCGACCGCAACGCCGGCGATGGCCCGGCCGTCGGCCTCCTCCGTCCACATCCCCGAGGCTACAGGAATCAAGGAAGCGGCTGCCACCACTGAGAGCCAGAAGAGGAGTACCCGCAGCCCTGCGCCGGTGGCGGTGGCGCCCGTAGCATTCTGGCGGCTGGCTCTATGCCCAATGAGGGAGCTTCCTACCATGCCTACGACGCCCAGTGCGCCCCACAGGGCGCCGGGAAACCACGGGTGGTCCTCGGCGAACGTGGGCGCCAGCGACCCCACGGCGTACTGCGAAAGGTACCCCACGGCCACGATTGCCCCCCACATCAACATGATGGACTGCCATCCCGCTACGTACATCGAGCTTCTAGATCTGTCCAAAGTCGCCTGTATGGACTCCCAACCCTCTTCAGGTGTAATCCTCTGTCTCTCGTCTTCCTGGCCCTGCATGTCACCCTCCTTGTTGCGTATCGCAAAGTAGTTTGTATCACAAACATATGAATGTCAAGCATTCGGAATACCGAGTGGGAGGCGGGGGCGTGGACGCCGAACCCCACCCTTCCTAGAATTGCGCCATGCCTGAGCTCTTCAACGTCCTGCCGCCGACCGAGGCACTGGCCCTGCTGCGCCGTAACGTCGAGGTGCGCGTGCTCAGCGTCGAGAGCGTCGCCACCGAGGCAGCGCTCGGGCGCTACCTGGCCCGCGACGTCTTCGCCGGCGGCGACCTGCCCTCGTTCCTCCGTTCGAGCATGGACGGCTTCTCCGTCCGCGCCAGGGACACCTTCGGCGCCACTGAGGGGCTTCCCGCCTATCTGCGCGTGGCCGGCGACGTGCCCACGGGCAGCCAGCCGGCGTTCGACATAGCGCTAGGAGAGGCGGCGCGGGCGCATACCGGCGGGATGCTGGCCCCTAGCGCCGACGCCGTGGTCATGGTCGAGCACACCCAGCCGGTGGACGAGACCACCATCGAGGTGGTGCGCGCCGTGGCGGTGGGGGAGAACGTCGTCCAGCCCGGCGAGGACGTCAAAGAGGGCGGCCTGGTGCTGCCCAAGGGCCACCGGCTGCGGCCACAGGACCTCGGCGGGCTGACCGCCGTCGGCGCGGCCGCGGTGGAGGCGGCGCGCCGTCCCAGCGTGGGCATTCTCTCCACCGGAGACGAAGTCGTGCCGCCCGACGCGGTTCCCGAGCCGGGACAGGTCCGCGACGTGAACAGCTACACCCTGGCCGCGCTCACCGAGCGCGCCGGCGGCCAACCCGCGATGCTGGGCATCGTCGGCGACGACGCGGAGGCCCTGGCGCGGGCGGCGGCGGACGGCCTGGAGGCGCACGACGCGCTGATCATCTCGGCGGGAAGCTCAGTGAGCGCCCGCGACCTCACGGCCGAGGTCATCCAAGGGCTCGGCGCGCCGGGCATTCTCCTCCACGGTGTCTCGCTCCGGCCCGGCAAGCCGACGGTGCTCGCCGTCGTGGACGACAAGCCGGTATTCGGCCTGCCCGGCAACCCCGTCTCGGCGATGATCGTCTTCGACCTCTTCGTGCGGCCCGCGATTGCCTGGCTCAGCGGCTGCGCCGCACCGCCGGAGCCGCCCACGGCGCGCGCCACGCTCACCCGCGACGTCGCCTCCGCGCCGGGCAGGGAAGACTACGTGCCGGCGCGCCTCGTCGAACGCGACGGCACGCGCTACGCCGAGCCCGTCTTCGGCAAGTCGAACCTCATCTACACCCTCGTCCGCGCCGATGGACTGCTCAAGGTGCCCCTCGACGCGGGCGGCCTCTACGCGGGAGCCGAGGTCGAGGTGCGGCTGCTGGGGTAGTAGACAGCCCTTTGGATATCACTCGTTTAGGGTCCATACCCCGCCGGTTCCAACGACAGGGTTTCCCTGAATTGAGACGCCGGCGAAGATGACTCAAGAGATCGCGATTCACGCGGTGGATCCCGGCCGATGGAGGTTGACCCAACGGCTTGATACGTCGTGAACGCCGGCGCATCGGGCGTGAGGCAGTTGACGAACATTCCCGAGTGGGACGGGCCCCAGCCTGGTCGCCTCAATAGCCAGGAGCTAAGCGCGCAACTATGATGAGGCTGGAACGGCCATGCGTCATGGTAGGCAGGACACTGACCCATAATGAGTGATGGGGACGGGGTTCACAAGAAGTGGGTGGTGATTTCAATCCTGCTCACGCTGTCGTTGACTATGGCTGTCGTGGCCTGCGACCTCGTGTTGGTCCCCACGAAGCCGCCGCCAAAGGCTACCGTGGCCGCACCGGTGCCCACGGCGATCCTTGTCCTTGACACTACCCCTACGGCTTCACCTGAGCCGTTGAATGAGGATATTGTCCTCACCGCGGATGGAGAGCCACAGATATACAATGACAACGTGTTCATCCTTCCTGTTGCAGAAGTTCTTCTTGCTGATCCCATCTTTCCACAACGGGAATCAGCAATTCGTTTCTATGAGTACTTTGAGGACCAGTTCGACTTCCTTATATTAGTCGGTAATCTGGACGGATCCGAAACAGTGGGACGCGAAGGATTTAAACTAACTTATTCAGCTTTGTTGAATGATGTGCGGGGGATCGGCCAGGAGATTACTTCATCTTTTCAAAGATGGGGATCAGCGGGCAAACTTCAGGGAGTAGTTAAACTTAACTCCTACGAGAATATAGCCAGACCCGGGTGGCTACTGCATGAGCTAATGCATCGTTGGGGGAATGACATCATACCACCCTATAACCATTGGGGAGCATTCAACAGCGCCAACGGATTGCTCGGAGGGTTTGATATTGCGAACTTGGTGGATCACGGCGGCGGTCGGTACACTCTCAAGGAGAGTTATGTGCCTATCCCATACAGCCCTATTGAATTGTACGTGGCGGGTTTCATACCACCTGAAGATGTCCCTGACCTTTGGGTGGCTGAGGACGGGAATTGGATTTACACCGAAGATGGCGCCCGCGTTAGGGACGACAATGGGCACTTGATATTCACTGCAAGCCAAGTCAAGACATATACCATCGAGGACATCATAGCGGAGCATGGGAAGCGGATTCCGGACGTATCGCAGTCCCAACGGGACTTTCGAGCGGCGGTGGTCTTGCTGGTTGATGAGAAGCATCCTGCAATCACGTGGCAGCTGGACAAGATGAGCGGCGACGTAGCCGCGTTCAGTCACCCTGGGCCGGATGAACATGATTACTGGTTCAATTTCTATGAAGCAACGGGCGGAAGGGCTACAATCACAATGGATGGCCTGTCACAATTCCAGAGGTCCACGGAATAGCGCGTCGGCCAGCGGTACGCCGAGCCCGTCTTCGGCAAGTCGAACCTCATCTACACCCTGGCGCGCGCCGACGGACTTCTGCGCGTGCCCCTCGACGCGGGGGGCCTCTACGCCGCGCTGAGGTCGAGGTGCGGCTGCTGGGGTGAGGGGGCGCTGCCCTCCGGGCGCCCGCGCGCCTAGCGGCGCGCGCCCTCTCTCAGTCTCCCCCAGAGGGGGGAGAGGCCGGAAGGGTAGAGGCGCGCCGCCCCGGCGGGCTTCGATGGCCGTCGGCGTTTGTCGGGGGGCCCCTCATCTCAATCTTCTCCCGTGGGGAGAAGAGGCAAGACCTCCAGGCCCCACCCGTGCTTGAGCCCGCGGGCGGGTTGCGCAAAGGTCTCCAAAGGAGAAGAGGTTCGGGGTGCTCCCCCGAGGCCTAGGGGTTCTTGCTGAGCAGGAAGGCGCTGGAGGGCACGGGCGCGGCGGAGGTGTAGAGCGAGAGTTCGACGTCTTTAACCTGCGAGGTGGAGGTCCCCCGTATCTGCTTCACCGCTTCGACCATGAGGTTGAAGCCGTGGAGGTAGACCTCGGAGAGGCCGGCGCCGCTGGTGTTGATGGGGATCTCGCCGTTGGGGTAGCCGATGGCGCCGGAGGCGATGTAGGGGCCGCCGTTGCCCCGCCCGCAGAAGAAGTCTTCGAGCAGGAGCAGGACGACGGTGCTGAAGGCGTCGTAGAGCTGCGCTACGTCGATGTCCTTGCCGTCGACGCCGGCGCGCTCGTAGAGCGCCTTGGCCGAGACGGAGGAGTCGGTGCGGAAGAAGTCGTCGTCCTTGTAGTAGTTGGTCATGCCGGTGGTCATGTAGGCCATGCCCTGGGACACGGCGAGGAGGTAGGCGGGCGGGTTTGGGCAGTTGCGCGCCCACTCCGCCGACGAGACGACGAGCGCCGCCGCGCCGTCCGTCTCCAGGCAGCAATCGAAGAGGCGCATCGGCTCGGCGATCCAGCGCGCGTTCAGATAGTCCTCGATGGTGATGGGCTGGCGCATGACGGCGGCGGGGTTGCGCGTGGCGTTGTCGCGCTGGGTGACGGCGATGGCACCGAGATGCTCGGCCTTGGTGCCGAACTCGTGCATGTGGCGGCGGGTGAGCATCGCCACCTGCTGCACCGGCGAGACGAGCCCGAAGGGGATGTGGTACTGCTGGTTGCCGCCGACGAGCATCGACTGCTTCTCCCACGGCCTGCCCGCCTGGGCGCTGCCCGCCGAGAGCTTGCCCCGGTTCCGCGACCGGAAGCAGAGGACGTGGTTCGCCTGGCCGGTGGCCACCGCCATGGCCGCGAGGGCGACCGTCGCCGCGCCGCCGCCCCCGCCGTAGCCCGTCTCGGCGAAGAAGGTGAGGTCGTTCGTCCCCAGGACCGAGTGCAGGGCCTCCTCGGTGGTGGCCTCCATATCGAAGCGGACGATGCCGTCGATGTCCTTCGGCGTGAGGCCCGCGTCCTCGATGGCTTTGCGCGACGCCTCGACGGCGGTGCTGAGCTCGGGGCGGCCCAAGCCTTTCGAGTATTCCGTCTGGCCGATGCCCGTAACCGCGGTCTTGTTCTTGAGACTCACGCCGCACCCCGCTTTCGGACGCACACCGCCGCGCCGGACGGCGGCGGTGGTAGAGAAGGTCGCGGCGGATTATAGCGCGTTCCGCCCCGGCCCGTCCGGCGGGGGAGACGTTTGCTTAACCAGGATGGCTGACCATGAAGGTGGCGGGGTTCGATAACCCGTGGTGGTTGCGTGGGGGCCCCTCATCTCAATCTTCTCCCGGTGGGAGAAGAGGCAAGACCGCCCCAGCCCCGTCCGCCGGCGCTAGAATGGCGGCATGGAGCACGACCACCGCCATCACGGACGGCGCCGGGAGTACTACCTCGAAGACGTGCCCATCGAGGAGGCGTACCGCCGCTTCTACGAGCGTCTCGAAGCGGCCGGCCTCGGCCCGATCGAGGCCGAGGCTGTGCCCCTTGACGAAGCCCTGGGCCGCGTGACCGCCGAGCCCATCTGGGCGCGCCGCTCCTCGCCCCACTACCACGCCGCCGCCATGGACGGCGCCGCCGTCCGCGCCGCAGACACCGTCCGCGCCACGGAGACCGCCCCCATCCGGCTGCGGGTCGGCCCGCAGGCGGTCTGGGTCGATACCGGCGACCCCATGCCCGATGGCTTCGACGCCGTGATCATGCGCGAGGTGATCCACGAGGCGGGCGGCGATATCGAGATCATGGCCCCGGCCGCCCCCTGGCAGCACGTCCGGCCCATGGGCGAGGACATCGTGGCCACGGAGTTGGTACTGCCGGAGAACCACACCATCCGGCCCGAAGACGTGGGCGCGGTCGCGGCCGGCGGCGTGACCTCGATACCGGTGCGGCGGCGGCCCCGCGTCGCGATCATTCCCACGGGCAGCGAGCTCGTCCCGCCCACCGCCGCACCGGCCAAGGGCGACATCGTCGAGTACAACTCGCTGATGCTGGCGGCGCAGGTGACGGAGTGGGGCGGCGAGCCGCTCCGCAAGCCCATCGTCGCCGACGACCCCGCGCTGATCGCCGAGGCCGTCGCGACGGCGGCCCGCGAGTGCGACGCCGTGGCGGTCAACGCCGGCTCCTCGGCGGGATCGGAGGACTTCACCGCGTCCGTCGTCCGCGATCTCGGCGAGCTGCTCGTCCACGGCGTCGCGGTGCGGCCCGGGCACCCCGTCGTCCTGGGCGTCATCGGAGAGACGCCCGTGTTGGGCATCCCCGGCTACCCCGCCTCCGCAGTGGTGACGTCGGAGCTTTTCCTGAAACCGTTGCTCGACCGGATGCTGGGACGGGAGAGCGCGCCGCCGCAGGCGGTCGAAGCCGTCATGAGCCGCAAGGTGCTCTCGCCGATGGGCGAGGACGAGTGGCTGCGGGTGAAGCTGGGGCGCGTCGGCGGGCGGCTCATCGCCGCCCCGCTCCAGCGCGGCGCCGGCGTCATCATGTCGTTGGTGCGCGCCGACGGCCTGGCGCTGATTCCACGCTTTTCGGAGGGGGTCAACACCGGTGACTCGATCACCGTCCACCTGCGGCGGCCTCTCGCCGAGATCGACAACACCGTCGTCGTCATCGGCAGCCACGACGTGACCCTCGACCTGCTCGCCTCGCACCTGCGCCGCCGCCAACCGCCGCGCTCGCTCGCCTCGTCGAACGTCGGCAGCCTGGGCGGGCTGGTCGCGCTGCGGCGGGGCCAGGCGCACGCCGCGGGGAGCCACCTGCTCGACGAGGAAACCGGCGAGTACAACCGCGCCTACGTCGAGCGCCACCGCCAAGGCCGTCCGATGGTCATGGTGACGCTGGCCCACCGCGTGCAGGGGCTGATGACCCTCCCCGGCAACCCCAAGGGCGTGACGTCGCTGGAAGACCTCGCGGGCGGCGGCGTCTCGTTCGTGAACCGGCAGCGGGGATCGGGGACGCGGGTCTTGCTCGACTACAAGCTGGCGCAGCTGGGGATCGAGCCCGGCGACGTCCGCGGCTACGAGCGCGAGGAGTACACCCACCTCGCCGTCGCGGCGCAGGTGGCGAGCGGGGCCGCCGACGCCGGCCTGGGGGTGATGGCGGCGGCGCGGGCGCTCGACCTCGGTTTCACGCCGCTGCTCGAAGAGCGCTACGACCTCGTGATACCGCGCGAGTTCTACGACTCCGACCTCCTCGCGCCGGTGCTCGACCTGCTCGACGGCGGGTCGGCGCGCGGCAAGGCGTTCCGCGGCGAGGTCGAGGCCCTCGGCGGGTACGACACACGCGAGATGGGCCGCGTCGCCGCGGAGATCGGCTAACGGCGGGACGCGATGCGCGGCCTTCGCGTAGCGTCTCTGGGGGTGAGAGACGTGCGATTCACGAATCGCCCCTACGGGAGGATACCGGGCTTGGATAACCCTTGGCGGTTGTGAGGGGGCCCCTCATCTCAATCTTCTCCCGGGGGGAGAAGAGGCAAGACCTCCCGGCCCCACCCATGCGTGAGCCCGCGGGCGGGGAGCGGGCACCCACAAGGGGTGCCCCTACGGGAGGGATGGATTCCCGCGTTCGCGGGAATGACGGATATGGACAGGTTACGCAAAGGTCTCCCGGGGGGAGAAGAGGCAAGACCTCCCGGCCCCACCCATGCGTGAGCCCGCCGCCCGTAGGGGCACCCACAAGGGGTGCCCCTACGGGAGGGATGGATTCCCGCGTTCGCGGGAATGACGGATATGGACAGGTTACGCAAAGGTCTCCCGGGGGGGAGAAGAGGCAAGACCTCCCGGCCCCACCCATGCGTGAGCCCGCGGGCGGGGAGCGGGCACCCACAAGGGGTGCCCCTACGGGCGGCGGATTGCCGCACCCAGGGAATGACGAACACTGGCGCATTTCGCACGGGACTAGAAGCAGGGAGGGCCGCATGACGGAGTTCGTCTATTGTCCGCAGTGCGCGAGCCGTCTGGGGCGCCGCCTCCGGGGCGGGATCGAGCGCCCCGCCTGTGACTCCTGCGGCTACGTGCAGTTCCGCAACCCGGTCGTTGGCGTCGCCGTCGTCATCGTGGAGGAAGGACGCGTGCTGCTTGGGCGGCGCGCTCCGGGCCGCGACCGGGCCGGGCTGTGGTGCATCCCGTCGGGCTACGTCGAGTGGGGCGAGGAGATCCGCGAGGGGGCGCGGCGCGAGCTCCTGGAAGAGACGGGCCTAGAGGTGGAGACCGGCGAGGTCTACGCGGTCCACTCCAACTTCCACAACCCCGATTCGCTCACCGTGGGCGTCTGGTTCCGCGGCCGGTCCGTCGGCGGACGCCTCCAAGCCGGCGACGACCTCGACGAGGCGGGGTTTTTCGATCCGTCGGCGCTCCCCGGCCCCCTCGCCTTCCCCACCGACGAGCTCGTCATCGAGCAGCTTCGCGGGGAGCTTGGCGGGTGAATGCGCATCACTCCTCGAACTGCACGCGGCGGCCGGTATCTCTCTCTCGTTCCGCGTAGATGTGCGCGACTAGCGCGTCGATCTGTTCATCGCCCATGTCGCTCCAGGCGCCGACGAGAGCCAACGCTCCACGGGGCTGAGCGGGGAACGGCTGCTCTGGATCCATGAACACATCCTGTTTCCACCAATGACTGCTGAGCATTATAAGCCGGGTAGGACGCAAGTATGGTGGGTCATCGGTAAGCCGCGCACGCCGCCGCGATCTTTACACCCGACGGTGTTGGTGCTATCCTGCAAGTAGTTCTTGACCACTTTGGTCAAGAATAGGCATACCGGCTACGAACCGACCGAACGCGAGGCATTCTTGACAACCCAATCGACAAAGCCGGAGGCGCTTGTCTCTCAGGAGTACCGGTTCGGCTTCACCGTCGACGTCGAGTCCGACGTGATTCCGAAGGGCCTGAGCGAGGAGGTCGTCCGGACCATCTCGGAGAAGAAGGGCGAGCCGGAGTGGCTGCTCGAGTGGCGGCTCAAGGCCTACCGGCACTGGCTCACCCTGCGCGGCGAGGAGCCCTCGTGGGCCAACGTGCGCCACGAGGCCATCGACTACCAGGACATCATCTACTACTCGGCGCCGAAGTCCCCCGACGCCGGCCCCAAGGACCTCGACAGCGTCGACCCCGAAATCCTGGCGGCGTACGAGAAGCTGGGCATCCCCTTGGAGGAGCAGAAGCGGCTCCAAGGCGTGGCGGTGGACGCGGTCTTCGACAGCGTCTCCGTCGCCACGACGTACAAGGAGAGCCTGGACAAGGTCGGCGTCATCTTCTGTTCGATGTCCGAGGCGGTGCGGGAACACCCCGAGTTGGTGCGCAAGTACCTGGGCTCGGTCGTCCCCTACAGCGATAACTTCTACGCCGCCCTGAACGCTGCGGTCTTCAGCGACGGGTCCTTCGCCTACATCCCGAAAGGCGTGCGGTGCCCCGTCGAGCTCATGACCTACTTCCGCATCAACCAGGCCGGGTCGGGCCAGTTCGAGCGGACGCTCATCGTGACCGACGACGACAGCTACGTCAGCTACCTCGAAGGCTGCACCGCGCCATCGCGGAAGGAGCACCAACTCCACGCCGCCGTCGTCGAGCTCGTGGCCCTCGACCGTGCCGAGATCAAGTATTCGACGCTGCAGAACTGGTTCCCCGGCGACGTGGACGGCAACGGCGGCGTCTACAACTTCGTCACCAAGCGCGGCGCGGCCCGCGGGCGCGACTCGAAGATCTCGTGGACGCAAGTCGAGACCGGCTCGGCAATCACGTGGAAGTACCCCAGCGTCATCCTGCAAGGCGATGACTCGACCGGCGAGTTCTACTCGGTCGCGCTGGTCAACAACCGGCAGCAGGCGGACACGGGCACGAAGATGGTCCACATCGGCCGGGGCACCAAGAGCACCATCGTCTCCAAGGGCATCTCCGCGGGCCGCGGGAACAACACCTACCGCGGACTGGTGAAGGTCAACGCCGGGGCCTCCGGAGCGCGGAACTACACGCAGTGCGACTCGCTGCTCATCGGCGGGGCCTGCGGCGCGCACACCGTCCCCTACATCGAAGTGAAGAACCCCAACGCGCAGGTGGAGCACGAGGCCTCGACCTCGAAGGTCAGCGACGACCAGCTCTTCTACCTCATGCAGCGCGGCGTTTCGTCGGAGGACGCGCACTTTATGATCATCAACGGCTTCTGCCGCGACATCTTCAAGGAGCTTCCCTGGGAGTTCGCCGTCGAGGCGTCCCAACT
This sequence comes from Dehalococcoidia bacterium, assembly GCA_965219875.1. GTDB lineage: Bacteria > Chloroflexota > Dehalococcoidia > SHYB01 > SHYB01 > DAOUKH01. The sequence goes on from CBDCOW010000005.1 coordinate 426,778, forward strand.
CCTGAAGGTCAGCCTGGAAGGCTCCGTTGGGTAGCGACGGCATGGGCACGCCGCTTCTTGCCGTCGAAGGACTCCGCGCCTCCGTCAACGGCGTCGAAATCCTCAAGGGAATCAACCTCACGGTGAACGCCGGCGAGGTCCACGCCGTGATGGGGCCGAACGGCTCGGGGAAGAGCACCCTCGCCAACGTCCTCGCCGGGCACCCCTCATTCGAGGCGACGGCGGGGAGCGTCCGCTACGCCGGCGCCGACCTGCTCGCGATGAGCCCCGATCTGCGCGCCCGCGAGGGCCTCTTCCTCGCCTTTCAGTATCCCGTCGAGGTCCCCGGCGTGCGGCTGTCGCAGTTCCTCCGCTCCGCCTACAACGCGGTACAGGTCCACAAAGGCCTGCCCGAGTGCGAGCTGCGGGACTTCAACAAGCTCGTCAAGCAGAAGATGCAGCTGGTGAAGATGGACCCCAAGCTCACCAGCCGCGCACTGAACGAAGGCTTCTCCGGCGGCGAGAAGAAGCGCAACGAGGTACTGCAGATGGCCGTCCTCGAACCGCGGCTCGCCATCCTCGACGAGACCGACTCCGGCCTCGACGTTGACGCGCTGCGCACCGTCGCCTCGGGCGTCAACTCGCTGCGCCGCCCCGGCAACGCCATGATCGTGGTCACGCACTATCAGCGGCTCCTCGATTACATCGTCCCCGACCGCGTCCACGTGCTCATCGACGGGCGGATCGTGCTCTCCGGCGGCAAGGAGCTTGGCCTCAAGCTCGAAGCCGAGGGCTACGACTGGGTCCGCGAGCAGACGTCCGCGAGGGCGAAGGCGTAGCGATGGCCGTCGCGGCGGACGCCGCCGAGCGCTACCGCGCCGATTTCCAAGCGGCGGGCGTGGAGATTCCCGCCTGGCTCGCCGGTCTGCGCAAGCGGGCCATGGAGCGGTTCGCCGAGACCGGCTTCCCCACCGCGCGCCGGGGCAACGAGGCGTGGAAGTACACCAACGTCTCGCCCATCGCCAACGCCGAGCTTGGCCTCGCACCCGCCACGGACATCACTCTCTCGAAGGCGCTGCGCGGCGCTCCCCCGCTTCGCGCGGCGCCGGACGGCGCTTGGACGACCCTGGTCTTCGTCAACGGGCGCTTCGCCGGCGGCTCTGGCAACAAGGTCGCCATACCGCTGGCGGCAGCCCTCGATCAGGACGATTCCTGGGTCGAGGCCCATCTTGCGCGGACCGGCTCGATCGACTCCGGCGGATTCGCCGCGCTGAACGCCGCCTTCCTCACCGACGCCGCCGTGGTGCGGGTCCCCGCCGGCGGGCCTCTCGCGGCAGTCCATCTTGTCTTCATCGCGACGGGCGAGTCGAGCATCTCACACCCCCGCGCGCTCGTCGTCGTCGAGCGGGACGCCCGCGCCGCCATCGTCGAGACCCATCTGCACACTGCGTCGGACCGTCTGGTCACCAACGCGGTTACCGAGATCGAGGCCGGCGACAACGCCGACCTCGTCCACGCCAAGCTCGTGCTCGGCGCGCGCGGCTCGTCGCACGTGGGCTCGACGACGGCCCGCCTCGGACGCGGCGCGTGCCTCACCTCGACGGTCTACACCGGCGGGGCCGAGCTCGTCCGCAGCGCGCTCGACGTGCGGCTCGCAGGCGACGGCGCCGCCTGCCGCCTCGACGGGCTCTCGCTGACCCACGGGTCGCAGCACGTCGATAACCAGACCTCTATCGAACACTTAGCTCCGCGCACAACGAGCGCGCAGCGCTACCGCGCCGTGCTCGACGGCCAATCGCGCAGCGTCTTTTCGGGCCGGGTCCACGTGGCGCCCAATGCCGTCAAGGCCGACGCCGACCAGTCGAGCCGGGGCCTCCTTCTCTCACAGAAGGCCGAGGCCGACAGCAAGCCGAGCCTCGAAATCTGGACCGACGACGTCAAATGCCGCCACGGCGCGACGGTGGGGCGGCTCGACGAGGCGGCCTTGTTCTATCTCCGCAGCCGCGGCCTCGAAGAGCCAACCGCGCGGCGGATGCTCGTCGAGGCCTTCGCCGCCGAGATCGTCGCCGCCGCGGAGCCTCGCGAGCTTCGCGCCTATCTGACCCGCCGCCTCCGCCGCGAGCTCGGTCGCGGCTCGAAGCCCGCAAAGACGGAACCCGCACCATGACCATGTCCAACCACTCGACCGCCAAGACCGCTCTCGACGTGGAGCGCGTCCGCGCCGACTTCCCCATCCTGCAACAGCAGGTGAACGGGCGGCCGCTCGTTTATCTCGACAACGCGGCTACCGCGCAGAAGCCGCAGGCCGTGATCGACACCCTCACTCGTTACTACACCACTCTCAACGCCAACATCCACCGCGGGGTTCATGCCCTGAGCCAGGCCGCTACGGAGGAGTACGAGGGCGCGCGGAGCAAGATCCGCCGCTTCATCGGCGCGCGCGAGGACCGCGAGATCATCTTTGTGCGCGGCTCCACCGAGGGGATCAACCTCGTGGCGCAGAGCTTCGCCCGGCCCCGCCTCGCCCCCGGCGACGAGGTGCTGATCACGGCGATGGAGCACCACTCCAACATCGTGCCGTGGCAGATCGTCTGCGAGCAGACCGGGGCCAACCTCCGCGTCGTCCCCATCAACGACGACGGCGAGCTGGAGATGGACGAGTTCGAGCGTCTGATCGGCCCACAGACCAAGATGGTCTCGGCCGTCCACGTGTCGAACGCCCTCGGGACAATCAACCCCGCCCGTGAGATCGCCACCATCGCCCGGGCGCGCGGCGTCCCCGTCCTGTTCGACGGTGCGCAGGCCGCGCCCCACCTCCGCCTCGACGTCACCGACCTCGACTGCGACTTCTACGTCTTCTCCGGCCACAAGCTCTACGGCCCCACCGGCGTCGGCGCGCTCTACGGCAAGGCCGAGCACCTCGAAGCGATGCCGCCGTACCAGGGCGGCGGCGAGCAGATCAAGTCCGTCACCTTCGAGAAGACCATCTATAACGACCTGCCTTACAAGTTCGAAGCGGGAACGCCGCACATCGCCGGCGGCATCGGCCTCGGCGCCGCCATCGATTACGTCGAGTCCGTCGGTCGCGAGGCCATCGAGGCCTACGAGGCGGAGCTGCTCGCCTACGGGACGGAACGGCTCGCCGGCGTCGAGCGGCTGCGGCCCATCGGCACGGCGCGGCACAAGGCGGGCGTGCTCAGCTTCACCCTCGACGGCGTCCACCCCCACGACGTGGGCACGATTCTCGATACCGAGGGCATCGCCATCCGCACCGGCCACCACTGCGCTCAGCCGGTGATGGACCGGTTCGGCGTGCCGGCGACGGCCCGCGCGTCGCTCGCCTTCTACAACACCAAAGCGGAGATCGACGCCCTCGTCGAGGGGATCGACAAGGTCCTCGAAGTGATGGGCTAGACGGAGTCAGAGGAGAACCCCCCGGACGTGTCGGAGCTACGAGAGCTTTACCAAGAGCTGGTCTTGGACCACAACAGCAGGCCGCGCAATTTCCGTGAGCTTGAGAACGCCACGACGCGCATGGAGGGATACAATCCCCTCTGCGGCGACCGGGTGACGGTCTACGTCAGGCTCGACGACGGGCGCATCGAGGACATGAGCTTCCAGGGCTCGGGATGCGCCATCTCCCGCGCCTCGGCCTCCATGATGACCGCGACCGTGAAGGGCAAGACGATCGAGGAGGCGGAACGTCTCTTCGGGGCCTTCCACGAAATGGTCACTGGCGGGGCTGAGCCGGGGGACGAGGACGACCTGGGCGACCTCGAAGTGCTCGCCGGCGTGGCGGAGTTCCCCTCGCGGGTGAAGTGCGCCACGTTGTCGTGGCATTCGATGATGTCGGCGTTGAAGGGGCAGAAGAAGCCGGTGAGCACCGAGTAGGGATTCACCGGCGGGCGGAAGCGGAGGAGGAGAGCGATGCATGTGCCGATCAAAGTCGATTACGCGGTGCGGGCCCTCGTTGACCTCGCCCAGCGCGCCGACTCGGGGCCGGTGCACGCCGCCGCCGTCGCCCAGCGCCAGGGCATCCCCGAGGCCTACCTCGAACGGCTGCTCAGCGCGTTGAATAAGCAGGGGCTGGTCTCCAGCCAGCGGGGACCGCAGGGCGGTCACGTGTTGGGACGCGACCCCGCCGAGATCGACTTGCGCTCCGTCATGGAGGCGCTCGGCGACACCGTCTCCACCGTCTCGTGCATCGAGGACCCCGATCTCTGCGTCCATTCCGGCGCGTGCGGCCAGCGCGACATCTGGCGCGACGTCGAGGAGGCGGTGAACGAAATCCTCGCCAAGACGTCGATTGCCGACCTCGCCGAGCGCACCGCCACCGTCGAGCCGGCCCCGGCGCAGGCTTCTCCTCAGCCTGCGCCGGTCAAACTGCTAATCTAAACGGAAACAGAGGCAGCGAGTGCCAACCTTCGACATCGTCTCCCGCGCCGATCTAACGGAAGTGGAGAACGCCGTTCAGGGCGTGCTCCGCGAGATCAAGCAGCGGTACGACTTCAAGGACAGCAAGGCGCGGATCGACCGTGACGGCGACGTCCTCACCCTGCTCGCCGACGACGACATGCGCCTGCGCCAGATGCACGAGCTGCTCCAGACCTACCTCGTGCGCCGCAAGGTCGATCCCGCCGCGCTCGAATACAAGGACCCCCAGAACGCCTCGGGCGGCGCGCTCCGGCAGACCGCCGTCGTGCGCCAGGGCATCCCCGCCGACGCTGCCAAGCGCATCACCAAGGCGATCAAGGACTCGAAGCTCAAGGTCCAGGCCGCCATCCAAGGCGAGGAGCTCCGCGTCAGCGGCAAGAAGCGCGACGACCTCCAGCAAACCATCGCACTGGTCAAGGACCTCGACCTCGACCGCCCGGTGCAATACGTCAACATGCGCGACTAGCGCGGGCGCACCCCAGACCTCTCCCCCTCTGGGAGGCTTTTGTGTAACTCTGGCCCCGGCCACGTGGGCCGTTGACAATCGCCGCCAAAAGTCGTTCCCTGTTGGCGAAGAGTCCGGCGCGTGAAGCCGGGCGAGGAGGGGGCACATGCGCGACTATCAACTCGTTTCAGGTGACGGGCACGTCAACGAGCCGCCCGAGCTTTGGAAGAACGGGCTACCCGCCGAGTACGCCGACCGGGCGCCCCGCCTCGAACACTTCGAGGAAGGCGACGCCTGGATCTTCGAGGGTGCCCCGGCCCCGATCAACTTCGGGAACAACATCAACGGCGGCCTTCCGCCCGAGCAGTGCGTCCCCTGGAAGCTGTGGGAGGACGTCCCTCGCGCCGGCTACGACCCCGTTGCGCGCCTCGAAGCCCAGGACCTGGACGGCGTCGACGCCGAGGTCCTCTATCCCACGCCGCGGCAATCGATGGCGGTGTGGGCCGTGGCCGGCAAAGACCCCGGCTTCCACCTGGCCCTGCTCCACGCCTACAACGACTGGCTCGCCGCCTATTGCGGCCACGCCCCCGACCGCCTCGTCGGCGCGGCGATGATTCCCACCCTGGGCGTCGACTCGGCCTTGGCGGAGCTCGACCGCGCCATGGCCGCCCCCGGGCTCCAAACGCCGCTCCTCGCTCAATGGCCGTCCGCCGGACCGGCCATCTCCCCGGACGACGACCCCTTCTGGGCGGCCATGGTTGAGATAGACCGCACCGTCAGCATTCACGTCAGCGTCTCGCCCGGCATCACCGGCGACGACGACCCCAACCGCACCGGCCTCACCTCCCGGGGCGAGTTGCGCCACACCACGACGCCGAACAACTGCCTCGAGCTGATCTACACCGGCGTCTTCGACCGCTTCCCCAGCCTCAACGTCGTCTTCGCGGAATGCGACTCCTCGTGGGTGCCGTACGTCAAGGAGCAGCTCGACAACCGTTATCAGCGCCTCAGCCCCACTGTGCGCCCCAAGCTCGACGAGCTCCCCAGCTACTACTTCGACCACAACATCTTCACCACCTACATCACCGACTACTACGGCGTGGTCAACCGTCATTTCATCGGCGTGAGCCAAATGATGTGGTCGAGCGACTACCCGCACATGGGAGCAGACTTCCCCAACTCGCGGCGCGTCATCGAGGAGCACTTCAAGGGCGTGCCGGAGGACGAGAAGCACGCCATCCTCGCCGGCAACTGCGTCCGCGTCTACCGCATCGGGGAGGGCAGCTAGGGCCCGCTCCGTTTCGTAGGGGCGCCTCTCGTGGGCGCCGTCCGGCCTCTCCTCCTTTGGGGCGTCTGCGAGAGGGCACGCGCCGTCACGCGCGTCGGCGCAATAGCGCTCCATCACACCGGAATGACGCACAAAGAGGCGCGTTCGCTTTTCGGGACCAACCCTTCCATGCCCTTGTCCAGCGTAGCTAACTGTCCATTTCGTTGCATTGCGGCGGCGAGCAATACGGCGTCCGTAATCTGACGGTAACCCTGGAGACGAACGCCGATCGATTGCGGCAAATGCACGATGGTCTGGTCCAGCGGCCAAAACGCATGGGACTCCAATTGGGTGAGTCTCTGCAAGACCGCGATGGCGTCGAGGGGAGTGACGGTATGCCGCACCGCCGACGGATTCGAGGATACACGGACGAAACCTGCCTCCGTTAAGGGACAGGTTGCCCAGCCGCCCTCGCGGCGCCCCTCGAACCATGCTCTGGCGGCGGCGTGATGCACATGGTTGGGCCAAGCGAGGGCTACTAGGACGTTCACATCCAGCAGCGCGGTCACGGCCAATCACTCAGCGACCGGTAGACATCCTCGCTGGTGATCGGTTCTGCATCGGTGGCGACGGCAAAGACCGTCCCGTCCCCGTCACCGGGAGGTGGGCTCTTGAAGCCGCGCCGCGCCAACTCCGATAGGGCGTTCCCAAGGCTGCTTCCCTTCCGCTCCGCTAGCGCCCGGGCGACGGCCAGGACATCGTCGTCAATTGTTATCGTCGTTCGCATACCGACATCATCACATCACAGCATCTACTCGTCAAGACAGCGTTCCGGGGCCGACTCTCCCCAACTCGCGGCGCGTCATCGAGGAGCACTTCAAGGGCGTGCCGGAGGACGAGAAGCACGCCATCCTCGCCGGCAACTGCGTCCGCGTCTACCGCATCGGCGAGGGAGCGTGAGGCGCTCCCCCTGTTCTCAGGGGTCCCCTGCGGGCGTCCGTCCGGCCTCGCCCGTCTAGGGGACACCTGAAGCCTCTGCTCCTCGCCGGGCCATGGGCCCGCTCCTGCGCGTCCGCAGGGCAATGGGACCGTCTCCCGCGTGTCCGCGGGGCTATGGGACGCTCCCGGCGATAGGAACATACGTTCTTTCATGATGGTAGTGCCTCGTCGAGGCCGTGTCAAGCAGGCAATGGCGAGGGCGATTAGTGCATCGCCCCTACGGGAGCGGGCACCCACAAGGGGCGCCCCTACGGGAGCGGAGAGATTCCCGCTTTCGCGGTCCGCCGCGCTCAGAGCAGGCCGCTGAGCGCCTCTTGGGGATCGACGGCGGGGATTGGGGAGCGTTCGTAGTCCCTGACGTTCCTGGTCACGATGTGGCCGGCGCCGCAAGCACGGGCGGCGGCGACCTGCATCGCGTCCTCGAAGTCCGTCATGGGAAGCTCGGCGGCGTAACGTATGGCCTCGGTGCCGGTCGCCGCCACCGCCACGAATCGCGTGAGGTGGACGATGAAGTCGCGGGTGCGTACGCCGCCGCGCGCCGGGGCCACCATGTAGTAGAGGTTGGAGACCGAGTGCCAGGCGATGGAAGCGTCCTCCGCGCCCTGTTCAATCCGGTCCAATAGTTCCGAGGCCGGGCCGGAGTGCGGACGCCGATCGAGGGCGACGTCGATCAGCACGTCGGTGTCAAGCAGGATCACTGGAGATACTTCTTGGCCAGGGCGTCATAGCGCGGGTCGTCACGCTCCGCCGCCTTGAACCGGCCCCGCCACCGAGCGGTGAAGGACGGAGCATCCGCTCCGGCAACCTCTCTAAGCGATTGCTCGATTAGCGACGACAGCGAGACGCCGCGAGAGCGCGCGTACCGCTTGGCCTTCGGGACCAGCTCGGCGTCCACCGTGATAGTGAGCTTCTGTTTCATCGCGCGGTTGCTTTCTCGCTAGGCATACGTATGCTGCCGCGTAGTATACGTGTATCGCCGGCGGCCTTCAACATCAACGTGAGTCACCCAGCGCGCGGTAGCGCGCAGTCCCATTCCGCCTGATCCGAGGCTAGGGCCTCGCGCAGTTGGCGCACGTCAAAGATGGCCTGGATGTCGTGGTTTCCGGCGTCGTCGGTGATGAGCACAGCCAGCTCTTCGGCTTGCGCGAGTTGAGTGATGAATGCGTCGGCCGGACTGTTCCTTAGAAGTAGGCCATTGTCGGTCAGCACGTCTTTCCAACCGCTCTTCTCCCATCTGCCAACTTCGCCCATGTTGCGGCGAGAGATGAACACGTCGTCAATCTCAAAACTCTTCCTGATCCGAGCAATCGCCGTAGCTTCAGCCCTGCCATAGCCGATTGGGGCTTGTGCCGTTGCCAATCTGTCCCGATACGTTGGCATCTCGAAGAGCATGGCCGCCTGCGTGGCATGGAAGCCTTTGGAGCACGCTAGCTCAAGCAGCCCCTCATCGGATCGCCCTTCGAGGGCATTGGCGTAGGACGTGACCCAGCGGTACTCATCACTCCCGTCGGGAGTCCAGACCTCTTCCCAGGGAACGGGCAAGTCGGAGGATGCAGGAGTTGGCGACGGCGCTACGGTCGGTGCTGGAGCGACTTCGCAGGCCGCAACGACTGCGACGGCGATGAGTACGGCGGCTAGCGAGCGCATGGGAAGATCAGTATACCTTCCTACGGCCCTCTGCCTTGACATGCCGTCGGGCACGGGCGTAGACCGGGGGCTGCGCCAGATCCAGCGCCGGCTGCCTCTGAGGGAGTACCGCGAGGAGGCTTACCGAGCATTGTCCCAGCGATCAGCTGGTGGCGAGATGCACCAGTTCATCTTCCAGATCAAGTAGCACTCCACCTAGAAGGTCACAGTAGTGGTCTGCAATCTTCTTGAGATGTCCCCATTCACCCGATCGGAAGCGCGCGACGCTTCTTTCCAGAGTCCTCACTGAAGCTTCGGACGGCCGGAATCCGTTGGCGTCTCTTGCGATGACGGCATATTCCCAGAGGCCTCGTTCTGTGATGGAACGGGCGGCCATAGCCTTGGGCTTTGCATGGAGATAGTCGTCACGTCCACCCTTGATTTTTGGCAGAATGCTTCGAGCTCTCTTCCGATATTCACTAGCTTTCCTGCGTCGTCTTGATGAGGCCGAAATATATACCGACGTTATGCAATCAATCACCTGCTCTACATGCTCTAGTAGTGCCTGAAGGGACACAGCAAGAGAGAAGCGGTGATAATTCCCACGGATGTAGGCATCCATCGTAGATAGACCAACGAAGGCCTTGGCGTCCAAGCCTATAGCCAGGTATCGAACATTCCAGAAGTGCTCAGGAAGTTCGTAGCATGTTGTCAAAAGACTGTGCCAAGCACTGGGAAGCCGTGTTTCAGGTGGTGTTTCCATTACGCCTCTATATGCAACCAAACCAGCGTCTTCCAGTCGCTTTTGCTCTTCCCCGCGGGAAACGAAAGCAGGATCTCGCTTCCTAAGTTCCTCGAGAGCGGCGGCTACGCAGCGATCAACAAACTCCTCCAGCGGGGAAGGTTTGCCTTGCTCCGCTGTCGTGTTTATCTCAGCAAGCTGAGCCCTTCGTTGGCGCAATTCCGTCTCGATATCTTCTTCGGTTATCGCACCTTGCCGCATCCATTCCTCAAATATGGACCGCCGTTTCCTTCTTTCCCTACTCGTCAAGTTTCCCCCTTGTATGTGAATCAAAAATGTGGCAGGGATTGGGGTTTGGCCTTAGTGTCATGCCAGAGTCACGCCTAGTTCCCTTATCCGACCCGGGGACGCGGGACCCTAGCCCGACACCGTAGCCCACCGGCTTCAAGGACTCCTAGTTTACCAAGGCCGCTTACGTGCGCCGTCGTTCTCGCGACCCAAGCCGCCTCCGCCTCTCCCCACCTTGACACGCCGGCGGCGGCGGGCGTATCGTTTTTCGTGATAGGCAAAGGCTGCGAACGAGAGGAGTAGCCCACGAGCGGGGCCGCAGAGAGCCGGGGGTTGGTGAAACCCGGCGCCGGCGCGGTGGGTGAATGGACTCGGGAGCTGCGCACCGAACCCCCGTGGGGGGCGTAGGCTGCGACGGAAAGGGCACCGTTACCAGAGCCCGGGGCATCGCCTTTACGTCGAGAGACGCGGGGGCCGCGCCCGACAGAGTGTCCCCGGTCCGCCGGGGGAACGAGGGTGGCAGTCGCGGGCAAGACCCGTCCCTTGGTGGATGGGTCTTTTGTTGTTAAGGACGGAAGAGAGCGGAGAGCAATGGAACGCAAGCGCATCTTGACCGGCATCCGCCCCACGGGGGCGCTCCACCTTGGGCACTACGTGGGCGCGTTGGAGAGTTGGCTGCGGCTCCAGCGGGAGTACGAGTGCTTCTTCCTCATCGCCGACTATCAGGCGCTGGGCGACCACGCCGACGACGTCGACGGCATCCGCCGCTCGGTCGTCGAGGTGGCCATGGACTGGCTCGCCGTCGGGCTCGACCCCAAGGACAGCGCCTTCGTCATCCAGAGCTACGTGCCGGAGCACGCCGAACTGACCATGCTGCTCAGCATGATCACGCCGCTGGCGCGCCTCCAGCGCAACCCGACGCTCAAGTCGGAGTCGGAGCGCGTCGAGCAAGAGACCTCGGGGCTCTCGGTCGGCTTCTACACCTACCCTGTCAGCCAGATTGCCGACATCCTGCTGCCCAAGGCGCACCTCGTGCCCGTGGGCGAGGACCAGATGCCGCACATCGAGATGACCCGCGAGATCGCCCGCAAGTTCAACCGCCAGTACGCCGAGGTCTTCCCCGAGCCCAGGGGCCTCACCGGCCGCGTCCCCCGGCTCGTGGGCACCGACAACCGCGGCAAGATGAGCAAGAGTCTCAACAACTGCATCTTCCTCAAGGACGACGCCGACACCGTCGCCAAGATGGTGCGGAGCATGTACACCGACCCCACCCGCCTCCGCGCCACCGACCCCGGCCACGTCGAGGGCAACCCCGTCTTCATGTACCACGACGCCTTCAACCCCGACACCGACGAGGTCGACGACCTGAAGGACCGCTACCGCCGGGGCGCGGTCGGCGACGTCGAGGTCAAGCAGAAGCTGACCGCCGCGCTCAACGACTTCTTGGAGCCCATCCGCGAGCGCCGCGCCCACTTCGAAAGCCACCCCGACGAGGTCCACGAGGCGCTGCTCGACGGCACGCGCCGGGCCAAGGCCGTCGCCGAGCAGACCATGGACGAGGTGCGCTCGGCGATGGGGATCAGCGCCTACACGGGCGCGGGAGCGTCGTGATGTACTACCCGACGCTGGAGCAAGTCCGCGCCATGCGGGGCGAGGGTAACCTCGTCCCCGTCTACCGCGAGATACTCGCCGACATGGAGACGCCGGTCTCCGCCTTCCTCAAGGTCGCCCGCGGGCGCTACTCGTTTCTCCTCGAAAGCGTCGAGGGAGGCGAGCACGTCGCCCGCTACAGCTTCATCGGGACGGAGCCGCGGAAGGTGCTCCGCACGGGCGCCGGTTTGGCTTCCTCTGATCGTAGGGCTGCCACCGACGGCGGCGTCCCCATCGAAGACCACGGCGCGGTGGACCCGCTCAAAGTCATCGAGCGCGAGCTTGCCGGCTACCGGCCCGTGGCCGTCGAGGGCGTCCCCCGCTTCCACGGCGGGGCCGTCGGCTACGTCGCCTATGACACCGCCGCCTACTTCGAGCGCCTGCCCCAACCCGCACCCGACCCCAACGGCCTCCCCGAGGCCCTGCTGATGCTCGCCGACACGCTGGTCGTCTTCGACCACCTGAAGCACCGCATCCTCGTCCTGTCGCACGTCCACCTCGACGACGACCCGTCCAACGATGCCGCCCGCTACGCCGAGGCCATCGCCCGCATCGACGAGATCGCCGAACGGCTCGCCGGGCCCCTGCCGCGGCCCGAGGTGGGCGTGACTTCGGAAACGGCGGGGGAGGAGACGGGGTCGAACACCACCCGCGAGCAGTACCACCGCACCGTCGAGCGCGGCCGCGAGCACATCGTGGTCGGCGACATCATCCAAGTCGTGCCGTCACAGCGCCTTCACCGCCCCACCGACGCGCATCCCTTCGACATCTATCGGGCACTTCGCGGGATCAATCCCTCGCCCTACATGTTCTACGTCGATCTCGACGGCTTTCAGCTCGTCGGGGCCTCGCCGGAGACGCAGGTCCGCGTCGAGGACGGCGTGGCCACGGTGGGCTGCATCGCGGGGACTCGTCCGCGGGGCGCGACGCCGGAGGAGGACCAGGCGATGGAGGAGGAGATGGTGGGCTCGCCCAAGGAGCGCGCCGAGCACGTGATGCTCGTGGACCTGGCGCGCAACGACCTGGGCCGGGTGAGCCGCGTCGGGGGCGTCACGGTCAACGCGCTGATGACCGTGGAGCGCTACTCCCACGTCATGCACCTCGAATCGAACGTGACGGGGCTGATGCGGGACGACCGCACCTGCTTCGACGCCTTTCGCGCCTGTTCGCCACTGGGGACGGTTTCCGGCGCACCGAAGATTCGCGCCATGGAGATCATCGCCGACCTCGAACCCCACCGGCGCGGCCCCTATTCCGGCGCCATCGGCTACTTCGGGTTCGCGGGCAACATGGACACCTGCGTCGGCCTGCGCACCCTGGTGATGAAGGACGGCGTGGGTTACGCGCAAGCGGGCGGCGGCGTCGTCTTCGACAGCGACCCCGAGGCGGAGTACCAGGAGACCCTACAAAAGGCGGGGGCGCTGATCCGCGCGATCGGCGCCGCCGAGGCGATGGACCTGCGCTACGGCCCGCTGCAGAAGCGGGGAGAGGGCCGTGACGCCGTCGTGGATGTTCCCGCCGGGGGGCGGGCGCCCACAAGGGGCGCCCCTACGGGAGGGGGAGAGACCGCCCCGGAGGAGGCGACAGCGTGATTCTCCTCATCGACAACTACGACAGCTTCACCTACAACCTCTACCAGTACCTCCGCGAGCTCGGCGCCGAAGTCGAAGTGCGCCGCAACGACGAGGCCACCCTCGACGACATCGAGGCGATGGCGCCGGAGCGCATCGTGATCTCGCCGGGGCCGGGCACGCCCGACGACGCGGGCATCTCGAACGACGTCATCCGCCACTTCGAGGGGCGGCTGCCCATTCTGGGCGTCTGCCTGGGGCACCAGTGCATCGGCGCGGTCTACGGCGGGAGCATCGTCGGGGCCGGCGAGATCATGCACGGCAAGACGTCGGATATCCGGCACGACGGCCGCGGCGTCTTCGCCGGCCTGCCGCAGGACTTCGAGGCGATCCGCTACCACTCCCTCGCCATCGACCCCGCCACGGTCGCCGACTGTCTCGAAGTCACCGCGCGCACCAGCCGCGGCGTTATCATGGGCGTGCGCCACAAGACGCACGCCATCGAGGGCGTGCAGTTCCACCCCGAATCGATCTTGACCGCCGTGGGCAAGGACCTCCTTACCAACTTCCTGAACATGGAGGAACCCGGAGAGGCGCGATGATAGCCGAGGCGCTGAACAAGATCGTCGAAGGCGGCTCGCTCGACGCCGCCGAGGCCGAGGGCGTCATGGCCTCCGTCATGGCGGGCGAGGTCTCGCCGGCCCGGCTCGCCGCCCTGCTCACCGCCCTGCGCATGAAGGGCGAGAGCGACGACGAAATCCTCGGCTTCGCCCGGGCGATGCGCGCCGCCGCCGTGCCCGTCGCCGCGCCGCCGGACGCCATCGACACCTGCGGCACGGGCGGCGACTTCTCGAACACGTTCAACATCTCGACGGGATCGGCCATCGTGGCCGCCGCCGCCGGCGTCACCGTCGCCAAGCACGGCAACCGGAGCGCCACCAGCCAATGCGGCAGCGCCGACGTGCTCGAAGCCTTGGGGGTGAAGATCGCGGTCACCGCGGAGCAGGCCGAGCGGTGCCTCGAACGGATCGGCATCGCCTTCCTCTTCGCCCCCGCCTTCCATCCCGCTATGCGGCACGCCGGCCCCACGCGGGGCGAACTCGGCATCCGCACCGTCTTCAATATCCTGGGGCCGCTCTCCAGCCCTGCCCGCGTCAAACGCCAGGCCCTTGGCGTGGCGCGGCCCGAGCTTGGCGCGCGCATGGCGGCGATACTCGGCGGACTCGGCTGTGAGCGCGCCCTCGTCTTCCACGGCAGCGACGGCCTCGACGAGATCACCCTCGGCGGCCCCACGACGGTCCACGACCTCCGCGGCGGCACGGTGACCTCCTACGACATCGCCCCCGACGACCTCGGCCTCGACGGGGCGCCGCGTGACGCCCTCGCCGGCGGCGGCCCGGAGGAGAACGCGGCGATCCTGCGCTCCCTGTTCGCCGGCGAGACGGGTCCGAAGCGCAACGCGCTCGTCGCCAACGCCGCCGCCGCGCTGGTGGTCGCGGGCAAGGCCGACGACCTCGCCGAGGGCGTAAGGCTGGCGGCGGAGGTCATCGACGGCGGCGCCGCAGCGGCCAAGCTCGGCGAGTTCGCCGCCTTCACCCAGACCTTCGAGGGCTAGCCGTGGCCACCTATCTCGACGCCATCGTCGAACGCAAGCGCGCCGATCTCGATCAGGCCAAGGCCGCGACCCCGCTCGCCGACCTGAAGGCCCGCGGCGCGGGCATGCCCCCGCCGCTCGACTTTCGCGGCGCCCTCGACGCCCCCGGCATCCAGGTCATCGCCGAGGTGAAGAAGGCGTCGCCCTCGCGCGGCGACATCGCCCCCGACGCCGACCACGTCGAGACCGCCCGCGCCTACGCCGCCGCGGGCGCCGCCGCCATCTCCGTCCTCACCGAGGAGCCGCACTTCAAGGGCCGCCTCTCCTACCTCTCCGACATCAAGAACGGGCTGGGCGGCGACTGCCCGCCGCTCCTCCGCAAGGACTTCATCGTCGACCCCTACCAGGTGTACGAGGCCCGCGCCTACGGCGCCGACGCGCTGCTCCTGATCGTGGCCTCGCTGACCGGCGGCGAGCTCGCCGAGCTCATGGGGACCGCCGCCGACCTCGGCCTCGGCTGCCTCGTCGAGGTCCACGACGCTGAGGAGGCGGAGCGCGCCGCCTCCGCGGGCGCGGGCGTCGTCGGCATCAACAACCGCGACCTGCGCTCCTTCACCACCGACCTCGAAACGACGCGCCGGGTGCGGCCCCACGTCGGCGGGGGCGCGACGGTGGTGAGCGAAAGCGGGATCAAGACGGCCCAAGACGCGGCGCGCCTCGCGGGCTGGGGCGTCGACGCCTTCCTCATCGGCGAGGCGCTGATGACCGCCCCCGATCCCGGCGCGCTGCTGAAGACCTTCCTCATACGCGACTAGGGGCGGCGATGACCTACGTCAAGATCTGCGGCATTTCACGCCCGGAAGACGCCGAGGCCGCCGCCGGCGCCGACTTCATCGGCCTCGTCTTCGCGGAGAGCCCGCGGCGTGTCACCGTCGAACAGGCCCGCGCCCTCGTCGAGGCCGTCCGGTCGCGCCCGGACCCGCCCAAGACCGTCGGGGTCTTCGCCAACAACCCCCTCGACGAAGTCAACGAGACCGCCCACGCCCTCGCCCTCGATTATGTCCAGATCAGCGGCGACGAACCCGACGACTATCTTCGGCGCGTCGAGGCGCCGGTGGTCCGTGCCGTCCACGTCCAAGCCGGCCCGGGACAGCGGCCCGATCCGGCGGCGCTTGCCGTCCGCCTCGACGCCCTGCGCGGCCTGGGCGCAACGGCGCTGCTCGACGCCAAGGTCGACGCCCGCTACGGCGGCACGGGCCGCCGCTTCGACCACGACGCCGCACGGGACGCCGCACGCGACCACGACTTCCTTCTCGCCGGCGGCCTCACGCCGGAGAACGTCGCCGAGGCCGTCGCCGAAGTGCGTCCCTGGGGCGTCGACGTCTCCAGCGGCGTCGAGACCGGCGGCGCCAAAGACCCCGGCAAGATCCGCGCCTTCATCGAAGCCGTTCGCGGGGTAGACACTGCGTAGGGGCGACCTTCCGTCCTTTCCCCCTTGGGGGGCTTTGCGTAACCGGGGCTGACTGGCGCGAGGGTGGCGGGCTTGGACGGCCCGTTGGTGGTTGAAAGGGAGCCCCTCATCTCAATCTTCTCCCGTTGTAGACCTTTGCGTAACTGCGGGAGGGGAGGGAGCAGCGCCCTTCGGGCGCTCGCGCGCCTAGCGGTGCGCGCCCTCTCTCAGTCTCCCCCAGAGGGGGAGAGGTTTAAGTGAAGGGGGCCTGCGCGCCTCACGGCGCGCCCTCTCTCAGTCTCTCCCAGAGGGAGAGAGGCCGGAGGGCGCCCACAAGGGGCGCCCCTACGGGAGGGATGGATTCCCGCGTTCGCGGGAATGAGGGATATGGACAGGTTACGCAAGGGTCTCCGTTGGGAGAAGAGGCAAGACCTCCCGGCCTCACCTGTTCGAGGCGGTGGGCCGTTGTGCAAAGGTCTGCTCTGGGGCAGATTGAGAGAGGGCACACGGCTCAGGCACGGTCGGCGTGAAGCAGCGGGGCCGCCAATCAAGCGAGAACCCGAAGGCCTCCGTTCAAGACCGCAGCCTTAGCCAGCGGCCCGCGGAGCCGGTATAGTACGCCGACGTTATGTCTGGCCTGCTCGATAGACGCGCCATCCTCGACCGCATCGCCGCCGAGCCGCCTCTGATCGAGGGGCTCATCGACCCTGAGGTCCAGGTGCAGCCCAACGGCGTCGACCTCACGCTGCGGAGCGTGGCGTCGTACGTCGGCGCGGGCGCCGCCGACTTCTCGAACGAGCGACGTGCGCTGCCCGCGGAGTCGCCGCTGTCGTTCGACGGCGACGACGCGGTCATGCTCGCGCCGGGGCCGTACCTCGTCCGGTTCAACGAGACCGTCCACCTGCCTCTCGACCTCGCCGCGCTGGGCCGCACCCGGTCGAGCCTGCTCCGCTCCGGCGCGGCGCTGCACACCGCGGTGTGGGACGCCGGCTACTCCGGCCGCTCCCAGAGTCTCCTGACCGTCTACAACCCCAGCGGACTCCGCCTCTACCGGAATGCCCGCATCATGCAGCTCGTCTTCTTCACGCTGGAGCGGGCCACCGATGCAGGGTATAGCGGCGTCTACCTCGGCGAGCACACGGAGACGCCGTGATCTACCATCTGTTGCCCGCCGACGACGTCGAGGCGGTCCTCGCCAACGCGGAATTCGCCCCGGCGAGCCTCGCCGCCGAAGGCTTCATCCACACCTCTGAGGACGAGGCGCAAGTGGTTGGGGTCGCGAACCGGCTGTACGCGGGCACCGGCGACCTCGCGGCCCTGGTGATTGACGAGCGCCGCGTCCGCGCCGAGATCAAGCGCGAGGCGGCGGCGAACGGCGAACGTTATCCCCACATCTACGGTCCGCTGGA
The DNA here is from genome assembly GCA_965219875.1 of Dehalococcoidia bacterium. GTDB lineage: Bacteria > Chloroflexota > Dehalococcoidia > SHYB01 > SHYB01 > DAOUKH01. Next base: position 444,232 of record CBDCOW010000005.1, read on the forward strand.
GCGCGGGGCCGTTGTGGGAGTCCGCCGGCTCCGGCGCGGCGGGGATGGGCGCTTCGTTGGGTTCGAGCCGGACGCCGGACCTCGCTAGCCGAACGTCCGCCGGTACCGTTCCTCGAATTGGGCGGGGGTGAAGTCGTAGCTCTGCGTGCCCTGGACCTCGACGGCGAACGACGCCACCA
>CBDCOW010000006.1:0-471749 GCA_965219875.1 Dehalococcoidia bacterium
CGTTCGGGGCGGTTGAGCGTGATCAGCGCCACGCGGTCGCCGGCCATCTCGAACGCGATGGTCTCGTAGGTCGCGATGGTCTCGCGGGGCATGGACGTCTCCTGCTTCGCCTGCGGCGCTAGCGGCCTTGGGTGATTTGGAGGTACTTGCCCTCGGTGCGGACGGCCGGCGCGACCACCACCTCGCACTGCTGCAAGTCCTGCACCGTGTAGGCGCCGCAGTAGCCCATGCAGGTGCGGAGCGCGCCGATGTAGTTCTCGGTGCCGTCGGAGGTCGTCGAGGGACCGAACAGGATCTTCTCCAGCGACCCTTTGGAGCCGACGTGCACACGGGTGCCTCGCGGCAGGTCCATGTGGGGGCTGGCCATGCCCCAGCTATGGCCCCGACCCGGCGCCTCGTCGCAGGCGGCGAGCTGCGAGCCCAGCATGACGCCGTCGGCGCCGCTGGCGATCGCCTTGCACAGGTCGCCGCCGGTGCGGATGCCGCCGTCGGTGATGATCGGCACGTACTTGCCGGTGCGGCGCAGGAACTCCTGCCGCGCCGCGGCCACGTCGAGCGTTGCCGTCACTTGCGGGACGCCGACGCCGATCACTTCGCGCGTAGTGCAGATGGCCCCGGGGCCGACGCCCACGAGCAGGCCGTCGATGCCCGTCTCCATCAGTTCGAGCGCGGCGCTGAAGCTTACCGCGTTGCCCACGACGATGGGGACACGGAGCTGGCTGATAAGCTCCGAGATGATGAGACCGCGAGGGCTCTTGGACACGTGCCGCGCCGTGGTGACCGTGGACTGCACGACGACGATGTCCGCGCCCGCCTCCACCGCCGCCGGCGCGAACCGCTTCGTGTTCGCCGGAGTTACAGAAACGGCGGCGAGTCCGCCGCCGTTCTTGATTTCCTCGACCCGCCGGCCGATGAAGCGCTCCTCAATGGGGCGCGCGTATGTTTCCTGGAGTATCGCGGTCGCTTCCTCCTGAGGCGCCGAGGCGATGGCTTCGAGCACCTCGCCGGGTTTCTCATAGCGCGTCTGCAAGCCCTCCAAGTTCATCACGGCCATGCCGCCGAGCTTGGTCATGGCGATCGCCGTCTCCGGCGACGACAGCGCGTCCAACGCCGCCGCCACCACGGGAATCTTCAGCCGGTGCTTCCCGATGACGAGCTCGGGGTTCGCCTGCTCGGGATTGATCGTCACGTCGCCGGGCACAATCGAGACTTCGTCGAAACCGTACGCTCTGCGAAGGGGCTTGAACTGCGGTCGCTCCATCATTCCTCCTCGGAAGAATCGGCGCGAAAGCTCAGGCGGCGTCCGGAGGGAGTCGGGCGGGCGAGGGACCGTCCCGGCGGCCCTCGTCCGGGGCCCATGAGTCCGGCTTTTGACGGGGGATTATACGCCCCCTCGATTCAAGGCGTCAACGAATTTCGTCATCAATTTCGGACGGATTATGTTAACCCCCCTCCGATCCCACTCCTCCGGCCTCTTCAAATCAAAGTGTGACTACGGGGAAGCGCGCAACCAGTCCCATTCTTTTCGCTATGCAAAGCCCTACGACTCCAGAAACTCCCGGGAAAGCGCCTCGGCCTCGCCGACGTGCCCCGCGCTCGTTACGTCGAGCCACTTGATGCGCTCGTCGGTGGGCTTGAACCATGTGTACTGGCGCCGCGCGAAGCGGTGCGTCTGGAGCCGGATGCGCCGCGCCGCCTCGTCCAGCGCGATCTCGCCCCGAACGTGCTCGAACATGACCGGGTAGCCCAAGCTCGACATCGAGGGGAGCGTCGTGTCGAAGCCGCGCTCCAGCAGCCCGCGGACCTCCCCGGCCCAGCCCGCTGCGATCATCGCGTCCACCCGCGCGTCGATGCGCCGGTAGAGCTCGGGGCGCGGCGCGGTGAGCCCGATGACGAGGGCGCGGTACGGCGACGGCCCGCGCCCGCCCACTTCGGAGAATGGGCGCCCCACGGCGCGGCTGACCTCGATGGCGCGGACCACCCGGCGCGTGTTGCGCGGATCGATGCGAGCCGCCGACACCGGGTCCAGCGATGCAAGCTCACGCAGCAGGCTCTCCGGGCCCTCCGACGCCGCCCGCGCGCTCAGCTCGCGGCGCAGCTCCGGATCGGGCGGGACCTTGGGCAGACGGTAGCCTTCCAGCAGCGCCCGCACGTAGTGTCCCGAGCCGCCGACGAGCAGCGGCAGGCGGCCCCGCCCGTCGACGGCAGCGATGGCGGCGGCGGCCTGCTCCTGGTAGTGCGCCACGCTGAAGTCAGCGTCTGGCTCGACGATGTCGATCAGGTGATGCGGCGTTCGGGCGCGGTCGGCGGTGGTGGGCTTCCCTGTACCGACGTCGAGGCCGCGGTAGACGTGGCGGCTATCCGCCCCGACGATCTCGCCGTCGAAGACCGGCGCGAGCGCCATCGCCAGCGCCGACTTGCCGGCGGCGGTCGGCCCAACGATCGCGACAAGGGGTATCAGGCGCGCCACGCCCCCATTGTACGCCGCGGGCCGAGCGGCACTCGACCGACCGCGACTTGGCTTTAAGGACCGAAGTCCCTATTCATCTTCCGCGAAGTCTATGCCACCGAGCGACGGCATACGGAACGTGAAGGTTGTCCTGCCGCCAAAGTTCGTGATCGCGAAGTCTCCCTTCGCGATGATGTCCATGCCTATCAGCACGTCGGCATCCTTCAGCACGCCCAGGGTGACGAGAAGTCCTGGAATCGTCACTCTGTTGGGCAGCCGGAGATTCACGAGGTACGCGGAGGTCATGGAGGGGCCATGAACGCCGTGCACTTCGACCGGCGCTATCGGCTTGAGACCGCAAGCGTTAACAACCCTCTGCGAGATAACGCTGATCGTGGCGCCGGTGTCCCACAAGGCCCTGATGCATGCGCCTGAGGCTCGGGCTCCGCACCGCCGACGCTCCACGCCATGGAGACAGCGCACTCGTTCGTCAGGACATCTACCAGCCCAGGGTGCGTGGTCGTGAAGCTGAGGGATGACGGCGCGGCTATGAGAAGGTCACTCGCGAGTGGAAGGTTGCGGTGTAGTCCGCATCGCCCTCGCTGACCCTTTGAAGCAGAAACGTTCCTACTTCATGCTGTTCGGACGTGTTTTCTAGCGCATCGAGGTAGCTGTCGTAGGCGCCCAGAACCTTGCAGTCCTTGATGGCGACGACCTTCCCGTCGTACTTCGCCACCATGTCGTCCTGGTGAGCTCGGTAGAAATCGAACTCTTTCATAAGCGCGGCGCCTACCTGCTCCATCGCTCTCCTCTCGCCCGCACCCTCCGGTCTTGGGCTAAGGATATCATTCCGCTCTCCGCGAAGCCTTGCTTAGCCCGTTGCCTCCGCCATCGGCATGACGCCCTGCTTTTCGAGGGCCGTCTGCATTACCTCGTAGTAGTGGTAGCCGGGGATCATGGTGCGGCCTAGGATCATCGTCGGCGTTTTGGTGATGCCGGCGCGCTGGGCCGCCTTGACGTAGTCGAAGGTGCGGTGGCGGTGCTCGCCCTCGACGAGCGCGCGGTGGAGGTCTTCGGGGTCGAGGCCCGCTCCCTCCGCCGCCGCTTGCAGCGTCTCCACCTTGGCGATGTCCTTGCCTTCCACCCACAGCGCCTCGAAGACGCCTGCCTTGAACGGCAGCGCCTTGTCGTACTGCTCGGCGTAGGTCAGGGCCTCGAAGGCGAGGAAGCTGAACTGGAGCTTGTCCGGGGAACGCATGCGCGCCGCCCGCTCCGGCGAAAGCTCCTTCATCCACTCGCGCATCGCGTCGCGGCGCTCCGAGTTCGTCCCGTGGGCCGGTTGGCCTTCCGGCGGGACCTCGGGGTGCAGCCAGTGCGGCTTCCACTGCGGCTTGACGCCGTACTCCTCGGCCAGCCGGTCGATGTTGTCCTGGACGATGTACGACCAGGGGCAGACGAAGTCCGCAAAGACGACGACGGGGACCTCGGCGTTGCTCGTGTAGCCCTTCTCTTCCGCTGTCTCGTTCATGACCCCTCCTTCGCTCACGGTCCCGTCCGTCCTCAAATAGCCTGCGCCATCGCCTCGGCGGCGTCGAGGGCGATGCCTTCCCCGGTCAGCCCGCCCTCGAACGCGTTCGCGTCGAAGGTCAAAAATATCAACGTGGCGCCCTCGGGGCCCGCCCGCACCGGCTCAGGGCGCTCCTCGCCGAGCGTGTAGCGGAAGCCCGGCGGGCCGAGCTCGCGCCCGTCTGCGACCATCGAACCCGCGAGCACGACTTCGTAGCGTCCATAGGGCGCCGACTCGACGGGCACTTCCAGCCCCGGCGCGCATTCGAGCATGACAACCTCGGGGCCGCAGGCGTGCGGAATGAGCACCTTGTACCGCACGTCCGGCGCGCCGGCCACCGAGGTCCACTCCATCTCGTTGTCCAAGCCTTGCAGCACGCGCCCCGCGAGGTTGATCTCCCGCCGCGCGGTGCGGTTCCCCATCGTCATCAGGCCGCCCTGCTTGGGATGCAGCACAAGCACGTCGTGCCCTTCCCCCACGGAAAACGGCCCGTAGGGCGTGTTGTGATCGGTGTAGTGGACGCCGACGGGACGGAGGTTGAGCGCGTCCCGCGAGAAGTTCATCGACCCGCCGATCAGCAACTGGAACTGGGCGGTGAGGTGCATGTGGGCGTAGACCGAAAGCGTGGGGTCGAAGCGGAAGCGGATCGCCTCGGGGCCGCCGTCCTCACCGCCGAGCAACACCTGGCAGTTGAAGGTGATCCCCTCGGTCGCGCCCCGCCGCCACGGCGTGGCCGCGGGGTCCGCCACGTAGGTGACCAGCGTTCCGCTTTCCGCGGTTCGTTCCAACGGCCTCTCCTTCAGCCGATTCTAGGCCCGCCCCGAAACGGCGTCAAACCAGACCCGACGGCTCAGGCGCGGGCCGCGGCGGCCTGACGGGCCAGGCTCAGGAACGAATCCGCCTTCAGGCAAGCGCCGCCGACGAGGCCGCCATCGATCTCCGGCATCGCCATCAGCCCGGCCACGTTCTCCGTGTTCACGCTGCCGCCGTAGAGGATGCGCGCGCCGCCGGCGAAGCCGGCGCCGTAGAGATCGCTCAGGATGGTGCGGGCGAAGGCGATCGTCTCGTTGGCCATCTCCGGCGTCGCCGCCCGCCCCGTGCCGATGGCCCACACCGGCTCGTAGGCGACGATGAGCTCGCCGGGGTCGTCGATCTCCCGCAGCCCGCCGCGAAGCTGCCGCTCGATGACGGCCTCCGTCATCCCCGCCTCGCGCTCGTCGAGCCGCTCGCCGACGGCCAGAATCGGAACGAGTCCTATGTCGAGGGCGGCGCGGACCTTCTTGTTGATCAGATCGTCGGTCTCACCGAACAGCCAGCGGCGCTCCGAGTGCCCCAAGATGACGTGGGAGGCGAGCTCCTTGACCATCGGCGGCGCGATCTCGCCGGTGAAGGCGCCGGACGCCTCGTGGTGCATGTTCTGCGCCCCGGCACGGACGGGCCCCTCGCACACGATCTCCGAGACCTTGGCGAGCCAGACCGAGGGCGGGCAGACGATTAGATCGACGCCGGAGACGCCGCCGGCACCCTCGCAAATCGCCAACGCCAACGCCACCGCCTCGGCGAGCGAGGTGTGCATCTTCCAGTTGCCCGCCATCACCGGCGTACGCATGGGCCGACTCCTTCCGTCAGATAGTTCCCGGTGGGCCGCTACGCCCCGAACTTCGCCAGCTTCTGCGCGTTGGCCATCGCCAGGGGCAGGGCGTCCTTGGCGGGGAAGCGCCCCAGCAGCCCGCGGGCGCAGGCGCGCTCCGAGAAGCCGCCGCCCTCCAGACCTTCCATGCCCGAGTAGCGCGAATGCAGCAGGAACGGCGATGGATGCCAGCTATGCGCCGCCATGACCGACGGCGTCGAGTGGTCGCCGCCGATCATCAGCACGTCGGGCTTCAGGTCCAGGATGCGGGGCAGATGGCGGTCGAGGTCCTCGATCGCCTTCACCTTCTTACCGAAGTCGCCGTCCTCACCGGCGGCGTCGGTGGCCTTGTAGTGGATGAAGAAGTAGTCGTGACGCTCCCAAAGCTCGGTCATCGTGTCGATCTCGTCGTCGAACGAGGCCCCAGTATCCACGACGTTCATACCCACGATCTGTGCCAGGCCCCGGTACATCGGATATGTCGCGATGGCGACGGGGTCGAGGCGAAAAAGCTCGTTCATCGAGGGGACGGTGGGGAACTGGGAGAAGCCGCGCAGCATTGCCATGTTCGCGATATCACGTCCGCCGAGGAGCGACCGCGCCTTGTCGATGAAGACGGTGGCGGCCGCAGCCGTCTTCTCCGACCCCGGGCTCAGCGCGTGGAAGGGGAGCGGAGGCACGCCGAGCTTCTGCGGGTCGGACTCGGAGACGTCATCTTCCAGGCCCTCGCCCTCGAAGAGGGCCACGAACCGGTAGTCCCTCACCGGGTAGACGTTGACCTCGCAGCCGTCGAGCTCGATCGTGTCGAGCCGCGCGGCGAGGGGCGTCGACAGCTCCGTCGCGATGCGCCCCGCGCGCCGGTCGGTGAGGTTGCCGTCGCCGTCGACGGTGCAGAAGTTCCCCCGCGCCGCGATCTGTCCCGCCCCCACGTCGAGCCCGATGCCCAACGCCTCCATGATGCCGCGCTTGATGAGATAGGCCTCGGGGTCGTAGCCGAAGAGCGCCAGATGCCCGGGCCCGCTCCCCGGCGTGATGCCGGGGGCCACCGGGACGGTCAGTCCGAGCGCACTCCGCGCCGCCAGCGCGTCGAGGTTCGGCGTCCGCGCCGTTTCCAGCTCCGACTTGCCGGTCTCGGGGTCGGGCAGACCGCCGAGGCCGTCGGCAACGAGCAGGACGATCTTGCTTGGCGTCTTTTCAGCGGCTTCCGAGATGATGTCGGGCGTCATGCCAAACTCCGTCGTTCATGAGCCTCCTCCGATAGGAGACCCCCGTCCAGTTTATGTCTACCTATCGAGCAGCGCCGCCACGCCGGGCAGCGTCTTGCCTTCGAGCAGTTCCAGCGACGCGCCCCCACCAGTCGAGACGTGGGTGACCCGGTCGGCGAGGCCGAGCTCGTAGACAGCCTGGGCCGTCGAGCCGCCGCCGATCACGGTGGTCGCGTCGAGGCCGGCCACGATCTCCGCCATGCCCTTGGTGCCCGTGGCGAACTTCGGCATTTCGAAGACCCCCATCGGCCCATTCCACACCACGGTGCGGCAGGGGAGCAGGGCCGCGCCAAACGACGCCAGGGCGCGGGGCCCGATGTCGAGCAGCATCCAGCCCGGCTCGATCTCCTGCGCGGCGACCGTCTTCGCGCAGGCGTCGGCGGCGAACCGGTCGGCGACGACAACGTCCTCCGGCAGCAGCAGGGCCGCGCCGCGCTCCGCCGCTCGCGACTCGACGCCCGCGGCGGCCTCGATCATGTCGGGCTCGATGAGCGAATCGCCGACCTCATAGCCGCGCGCCTTGAAGAACGTGGCGCACATCCCCCCGCCAACGATCATCACGTCGACCTTCTCGGCCATGTGCTCCAGCAGCGCCAACTTGTCGCTGACCTTCGCTCCGCCCGATACGGCGGCGAGCGGGCGCTCCGGCAACTCGACGATGGCGCCCAGCGCGTCTAATTCCTTCTCCATGAGGAAGCCCGCTACCGAGGGCAGGTAGCGCGTCACGCCCTCCGTCGAGGCGTGGGCGCGGTGCGCCGCGCCGAAGGCGTCGTTCACGAACACGTCGGCGAGCGCCGCCAGTGCCTTGGCGAATGCGGGGTCGTTGGCCTCCTCCTCCAGGTGGAAGCGCAGGTTCTCCAGGAGCAGCATGCCGCCGGACGGCAGCGCCCCGACCTCGGCCTCCACCGCCGCGCCGACGCAACCGGAGGCCAGCGGGACCGGCGAGCAGAGAAGCTCGCCCAACCGCGCCGCCACGGGCGCAAGGCTGAGCTGGGGATCGGGCTTGCCCTTCGGTCTGCCCAGGTGCGAGCACAGCACGACCGTCGCGCCGCGCTCGGTCAAATAGCGGATGGTGGGAAGCGCGGCGCGGATGCGGCTGTCGTCGGTGATGGCCCCGGAATCGCGATCAAGCGGTACGTTGAAGTCGACGCGGACGAGGACGCGCTTGCCGGCGGCGTCGATGTCGCGCAGGCTCCGCTTGTTCATCCGGCGCCCTCGGGGGCGGCCTCAATCTCGAAGTCGTAGCGCTCGATCACGGGGTTGGCGAGCAGCCGTTCGCACATGTCGTCCACCTCGCGCCGCGCCGCCTCCTCGCCCGCCGCCTCGACCACGATCTCGATCAACTTGCCTACCCGCACGTTCCGCACCGACGAGAAGCCGAGCTTCTCCAGGCCCCCCATCACGGTGAGGCCCTGCGGGTCGTTGACCATCGGCTTCAGTGTGACAAAGACGCGGGCGGCGTAGGCCGTCACGAGGGAAGCTCCTCCCCGGTGAGGCGTTGGTAGACCTCGCGGTAGCGGGCCCCCGTCCGCTCGACGATGTGGTCGGGAAGCTCGGGGCCGGGCGGCTCCTTGTTCCAATCGGTGTCGGCCGTCCAGTCGCGGGCGATCTGCTTGTCGAACGAGTCCTGGCCACGGCCCACGGCGTACTCGTCGGCGGGCCAGAAGCGGCTGGAGTCCGGCGTCAGGACTTCGTCGATCAGCACCACCTCGCCGTCGAGCATCCCGAACTCGAACTTGGTGTCGGCGATGATGATGCCCCGCTCCACCGCGTAGTCGCGGGCCCAGCCGTAGATGTCGAGCGTGTACCGGTGCAGGCGGTCGGTCAGCTCCTGACCCACGAGGTCGGCCATCTGCGCGAGCGAAATGAGCTCGTCGTGGCCCTCTTGGGCCTTCGTCGTCGGTGTGAACAGTGGGGTGTCGAGGCGCTGGCTCTCACCGAGCCCCTCCGGCGCGGGATTGCCGCCGATGGTGCCGTTCCGCTTGTACTCGGCCCAGCCGGACCCCGCGAGATAGCCCCGCACCACGCATTCGACGGGAAACGGCTCGGCCTTCTTGACGATCATGGCGCGGCGGGCGATCTCTTCCGGCAGGTCGGGGTAGTAGGCGCTCGCCTTCTCGGTGTCGCGCCCCATCGCCAGCAGGTGATTGGGGACGATGTGGCCGGTGCGCTCGAACCAGAACCGCGACAGCTCGGTGAGGACGACGCCCTTCTCGGGAATGCCCGTCGGCAGGACGACGTCGAAGACCGATATGCGGTCGGTGGCGACGAAGAGCAGCGTCTCGCCAAGGTCATAGATGTCGCGCACCTTCCCCTGGGTGCGGGGTTCGGGAAGCTGCGTCGAGGTGAGCGTGCTCGGCATCAGGCGGTCCTCCTGCGGCGGGTGGAGTCAGAGCCCGAAACGGGCGTAGACTTCGTCCACGTGCTTCAGATAGTAGTCGTAGTCGAACACGGCGGCGACCTCCGGCGCGGCGAGCACGGCGATGACCTCGTCGTCGCGCTGGAGCAGGTCGCGCAGGTGCTCGCCGGTCTCCCACGCCTCCATGGCGTTGCGCTGCACCAGCTTGTAGGCCGCCTGGCGCGCCATGCCCTTACCGATCAGGGCGAGAAGGGCTCGCTGGGAGCAGACCAGCCCACCGCTCACCTCCAGGTTGGCGCGCATCCGGTCGGGGAAGATGCGCAGCCCGCGCATCACGAAGGTGAAGGTGTCGAGCATGTAGTCGAGGGCGAGGCACGAGTCGGGGAGAATCACCCTTTCCGCGGAGGAGTGGCTGATGTCCCGCTCGTGCCACAGCGCGACGTTTTCGAGCGCGGCGGCGGCGTTCCCGCGCAGGACGCGGGCCAGGCCGCAGATGCGCTCGCAGAGCTCGGGGTTGCGCTTGTGCGGCATCGCCGACGAGCCCGTCTGCCCCTCGCCGAAGGGCTCCTCGACCTCGCGCACCTCGGTCTTCTGGAGGCCCCGTATCTCGGTGGCGAACTTGTCCAGCGACGCCCCGATGAGGGCGATGGTCTGGACGAACTGAGCATGCCGGTCGCGCTGCGTGATCTGCGTCGAGGCCTTGGCGACCTCGAGACCCAGCCGCCGGCAGGAGTCCTCCTCAACCGATGGCGGCACCGTCGCGTGGCTCCCCACCGCGCCCGAAATCTTGCCCACGGCGACGTTGCGCCGCGCCGCCGCCAGACGCTCCTCGTGCCGTGTCATCTCGTCGACCCAGACGAGCAGCTTGAGGCCGAAGCTCGTGGGTTCGCCGTGGACGCCGTGGGTGCGGCCCATCGTCAGCGTGCGGCGGTGCTCTAGGGCCCGCTCGATGAAGACTGCCTTGAGGTCGGCGAGGCCGGCGGCCAGCAGGTCGGCGGCGGCCCGCATCTGGAGCGCGAGGGCGGTGTCCTTCACGTCGCTCGAGGTCAGGCCTAGGTGGACGAAGCGGCTCTCCGGCCCCAGCGAGTCGGCGACGGAGTGCAGGAACGAGTTAATGTCGTGGCGCGTCTCCGCAAGGGCGCGGTTGATGCCGTCGATGTCGTAGCTCGCGCCGCGGATGAGGCGCATCGACTCGGCGTCGATCTCACCCTCGGCGGCCCACGCCTCGCAGACCGCGATCTCGACTTCGAGCCAGGTGTCGTAGAGGGTCGTCTCGCTCCAGACGCGCGCCATTTCAGGTCTGGAGTACTTGTCGATCATCGGTGAACCTCGAACGCGAACTCCGGCGCCGGGCCGGAGGGCTCTCTATTCTACACCGGGCCGCCCGGCGCTTCGAGTTCTAGCCCGAGCGCAGGCCGGCGCGGTAGTCGTCGTACGCCTTGCGGATCTCCGGATGGCTCGCGCCGAGGATCTGCGCCGCGAGGAACGCCGCGTTCCGCGCCCCCCACGACCCCACCGCCACGGTCGCCACCGGTATTCCCGGAGGCATTTGCGCGATGGCGTACAGCGAGTCGACGCCCTTGAGCTCGCTGGTGGGAAGGGGCACGCCGATGACGGGGCGCGTCGTCCACGCCGCGGTCGCGCCGGGGAGGGCGGCGGCACCGCCGGCGGCGCAGATAAAGACCTCCACGCCCGCCGCCTCGGCGGCGAGCACGTAGTCGCGCAGCTTCTCCGGCGTCCGGTGCGCCGAGATGACATGCACCTCGTGCTCAACGCCCATCTGGTCGAGCACCGCCGCCGTCTCGTCGACGTACGGCTGGTCCGTCTTGCTGCCCATGATTACGGAAACTAGCGCCATCGGACTCCCCTCGTCTTGATCTGTCTTTTCCGCCGTATTGGTCCGTCATTCCCGCGCAAGCGGGAATCTACCGTCCGGTGCCCGATGCGGCCTCGTGACGGCTGCTCATGATCTTCCCTCGCTGCGCGGCGCCGCTCCCGCCTCCACGCCACCGCCCCTCAACGGCGCGGGCCGCGATGTCGGTGCGGTAGTGCGCACCATCGAAGTCGATGCGCCGGACGTTCTCGTAGGCACGGAACCGCGCCTCGCCGATGTCCTTGCCCAGAGCCGTGACCAGCAGCACGCGGCCCCCGTCGGTGACGACCTGCGCTCCCTCGCGGCGCGCCCCAGCGTAGAACACCGCCGCCGCCTCGTCCACGCGGTCGAGGCCGTCGATGGGCCGCCCCGTCTCATACGAGCCGGGATAGCCGCCCGAGGCCATCACCACGCCGACGCAGGCGCGGTCGTCCCACTCCAGCGTCATCTCATCCAGCCGGCCTTCCAGCGCGGCCTCGATGACATCGAGGAGGTCCGTCCGCAGGCGCGGAAGGATCACTTGCGTCTCGGGGTCGCCGAGCCGGCAGTTGAACTCCAGCACCGACGCCTTGCCCCCGTGGAACATCAGGCCCGCGTAGAGGACGCCGGTGTAGGGGCGGCCCATCTCGGCGAGCTGCCGCGCCACCGGTACGATCACCGTACGCTCGACCTCCGCCACCGCGGCGTCGTCGAGGAACTCCGGTGGGCTGTAGCTGCCCATGCCGCCGGTATTCGGGCCGGCGTCGCCGTCCAGCGCCCGCTTGTAGTCGCAGGCGGGAATCGTCATCAATACGTGCTTGCCGTCGCAGAAGGCGAAGACGCTCGCCTCGACGCCGGGCAGGCGCTCCTCGATCACCACCCGCGCCCCGGCCTCGCCGAAGAGGCGGTCGATCATCATCGCGTCTACCCCGGCGAGGGCCTCCTCGATGCTGTCGGCGACGATCACGCCCTTGCCCGCGGCGAGGCCGTCGGCCTTCACCACCGGCGGCTCGCCGAGGCTCTGGACGTACGCGACCGCCTCGTCAGGATCGTCGAACGTGCGCCCTTCGGCGCACCGCACCCCCGCCGCCTCCATGACGGAGCGGGCGAAGCTCTTGCTCCACTCGATCTCGGCCGCCTTCTTGGTCGGGCCGAAGGCCCGCACCCCCGCAGCGGTCAGGGCGTCGACGGCGCCGGCGGCCAGCGGCGCCTCCGGCCCCACGATGGCGAGGTCGATGGCATGCTCCTTGGCCACGGCCACGAGCGCCGGAACGTCGGTCGCCTCGATGGGCAGGTTCGTCCCAAGCTCGGCGGTCCCGGCGTTCCCCGGCGCGGCGAAGAGCGCGCCGACTCGTGGGCTCTGGCTCAGCTTCCAGGCGAGGGCGTGCTCGCGGCCCCCGTTGCCGATGATGAGGACGTTCATCTCGCTGGTTCGTTTCCGGGGCACCGGCGCGGCGCCGTTCTCCGGCGCCTTACTCCCACTCGATCGTGCCCGGCGGCTTGCTCGTGATGTCGTAGACGACGCGGTTCACGCCCGGCACGTCGTTCACGATGCGGTTCGATATCTTTGCGAGAAGATCGTAGGGAAGGCGGGCCCAGTCCGCCGTCATCGCGTCCTCGCTGGTCACCGCGCGAATGGCGACGACGTGGCCGTAGGTGCGGTGGTCGCCCATCACCCCCACGCTCGAGCTCCCCGTCAGCACCGCGAAGGTCTGCCAAAGCTCGCGGTACAGCTTCGCCTTCTTGATCTCGTTCATCACCACCCAGTCGGCGGCGCGCAGCGTGTCGAGTTTGTCAGGGGTCACTTCGCCGATGATGCGGATCGCGAGACCCGGCCCGGGGAAGGGCTGGCGGTAGACCATGTCCTCGGAGAGTCCCAACGCCAGGCCGACCTCGCGCACCTCGTCTTTGAACAGATTGCGCAGCGGCTCGATCAGCCTGAGCCGCATCTCCTCGGGCAGGCCGCCCACGTTGTGATGCGTCTTGATGGTGACCGCCGAATTCGACGACGCCGCACTCTCGATGACGTCGGGGTAGAGCGTGCCTTGGGCGAGGTAGTCGGCGTCCTCGATCTTCGCCGCCTCCTCCTCGAACACCGCGATGAACTCCGCGCCGATCCCTTTGCGCTTCTCCTCCGGGTCGATCACGCCGGCGAGGCGAGTCAGGAAGCGTTCGCTGGCCTTGCTGTGGATGATGTTCATGCGCAGGTTGTTCTCGAACTGCCGGAATACGCGCTCCGACTCTTCGAGGCGCAGCAGGCCGTTGTCCACGAAGATGCAGGTCAACTGGTCCCCAATGGCGCGGTGAATGATCGCCGCCACCACGGTCGAGTCCACGCCGCCGGAGAGGGCGCAGATCACGCGGCCCGTCCCCACCTGGGCCCGGATCTTCGTCACCTGCTCTTCGATGAAGTTGGCCGGCGTCCAATCGCCGGCGCAGCCGCAGAGGTTGTAGAGGAAGTTGCGAATGACTTCCTTCCCCTGCTGTGTATGGACGACTTCGGGATGGAACTGCAGGCCGATCAGGCCCGCGTCGTTGCCCATCACCGCGACGGGGCTATTGTCGGTGAAGGCGAGGCTCCGAAAGCCCTGCGGCATCTCGGCGACCTTGTCGCCGTGGCTCATCCAGACCGGCACGGAGGAAGGCACATTCTCGAACAACGGAAAGTCCTCGTCGTTCTGATGCAGGACGGCGTGCCCGTACTCCCGCCGTTCGCTGGGCTCGACGCGCCCCCCGAGCTGATGCGCCATAAGCTGCATCCCGTAGCAGATGCCGAGCACGGGGACGCGCTGGTCGAAGATGCCGCTGGGGGCGAACGGCGCGTCCTTCTCGTAGACGCTGGCGGGGCCGCCGGAGAGGATGAACCCCTTGGGATTCATCGCCTCGATGCGCTCCCACGGCGTGTCGTGAGGTACGAGCTCGCAATAGACGTTCATCTCGCGCACGCGGCGCGCGATGAGCATGCTGTACTGGGAGCCGAAGTCCAGGACGACGATTGTCTCCTGGCGCTTCGCGGGGGGAGGCGGAGTCGACACCGCCTCCCGGCGGTCCTTCTCCTTGGCAATTCCCAGGTAGGTCGATACTTCGACGTCCCCGCTGACGGAGACACGCGGGCCCTGGTCTTCGACCACTCGCTCCACCGAGCCTTCCTGGGAAATCGGGGGCCAAGCTTAGCACCTGTGCTATACTCGGTCAAGGAGTCGAAGGCGTGCGCCAACAGATTGAGACCGCTCTTTTGGTCCTCCGCCGGGGCGGCCTCGTGGCCTACCCTACCGACACCGTGTACGGCCTCGGCGCCGACGCCGCCAACCCCGAAGCGGTCCGCCGCGTCTTCGCCGCCAAGCGCCGTTCCCCCGACCTTCCCCTCCCCCTCCTCGCCGCCGACCTCGACATGCTGCGGCGCGCCGCCCCCGGCGTCGACGAAGACACGCTGGCACGGCTTTCTGTCTTCATCCCCGGCGCCCTGACCATCGTGGCCCGCGCCGCTTCGTGGGTCCCCCCCGAGGTCACCGCGGGCGGGCCGTCGGTCGCCGTGCGCGTCCCCGGCCACGACCTCTGCCGCGCCCTGTGCGCCGCCCTCGGCGGCCCCATCATCGGCACCAGCGCCAACCTCTCCGGCGGGCCCACGCCGCTGACCGCCGCCGAGGCGGTGCGCCAGCTCGGCGATAGCGTAGACTACGTGATCGAAGGCGAGTGCTCCGGCGGCGTGGAATCGACGGTCCTCGACGTGACCGCCGACCCTCCCCGCGTGCTGCGGCACGGCGCCATAGCCGAGGAAGCACTGCGAGAGGCCCTGAGCGCGGCCCCCACGGCGAAGTAATCGCCCCGCCGCGGGCCGCGAGGAGCACAACGCGATGAGCACGATCAGGCCCGCCACGCTCGACCGCTACGGCCCACTCATCGAAGCGCGCCTCAAGCGCGCCGTGGGCGAGCGGGCCGCACTCCTGGCCCAGATGCTCCGCTACCAGCTCGGCTGGACCGACCGCGCCGGGCAGCCCGGCGCCTCCGCCCCCGACCGGCCCCACGGCGTCCTGTGCCTGCTCGCCGCGGAGGCCGCCGGCGGACCGTGCGACGCCGCGATTACCGCCGCCGCCGCTATCGAGCTCGTGCGCGGCTTCTACCGTGTGCACCGGGACCTCCGCGAGGGCGACCCCGGCCTCCCCGACCAGCCGGCGCTCTGGTGGACCTGGGGCTACGCGCAAGGCATCAACGCCGGCGACGCCCTCTACGCCCAAGCCCGCCTCGCCTTGATGGAGGCCACGGAGGACGGCCTCTCCCCCGAAGCCGTCCTCGACGCCTGCCTCATCCTCGACCGGGGCTGCCTCGACCTCGCGCTGGCCCAACACACTCTCATCGAGATCGAAGAGCACGACCGGCCCGACCCCGCCGGTTACACCCAGGCCGTCGAGCGCACCGACGGGCGGCTCGCCGCCACCGCCGCAACGCTCGGGGCCGCCGTCGCCGGCGCGGGCGACCAAGACCGCGCCGCTGCGTCCCGGGCCGGGACCTACTTCGGTGCGGCGTGGCGGCTGCGCGCCGAGCTCGACGGCCTCACCGTCGGCGGACGCACCGCCGCCATCGAGAACATCGGCAACGGCCGCACCCTTCCCGTCATCTACGCCTTCGCCAACGCTGCCGGCGCCGACCTCGACGCCATCGAACGCGTCCGCACCCACGACGGCCCCCTCACCGACGGCGACGTCGACACCGCCGTCGCGGCCATCGAGCGCTGCGGCGCGCGCGCCCACGTCGAGGAGCTGATCGACGGGCTAACGCGCGACGGCGAAGCGGCGCTCGCCGCCTCCGCCTTCTCATCCGAGGGAGCCGGGGCGATCACCGCCCTGGGCCAGTACGTCGCCCAGCCCCGAAGAACGAACGGTCTAGGGACATCGCCATGACTCCGGAGCACGCGCCTAAGCCGGGCATTCTGGGACGGGTGGGCCAACACCTGCGGCGCACCTTCATCGCGGGCCTGCTCGCGCTCTTCCCCCTCGCGGTGACGTTCTTCGTCCTCCGCTTCTTCTTCACCACCCTCGACGCCGCCGTTCAACCGCTGGTGGAGCGCTCGTTCAACCGCGAGATCCCCGGCGTCGGCATCGGCATCATGGCCATCGGCATCTACCTCATGGGCTTGGTCGTGGCCAACTTCATCGGACGCCGCCTCGTCGGCTACGCCGAGAACGTCATCTTGCGGGTGCCCATCGTCCAGTGGTTCTACAACCTGACCAAGCAGATCATCGCCTCGTTGTCCGTGGCGGGCAGCGCGAAGTTGCGGGTCGTCCTCGTCGAATGGCCCAAGAAGGGCACCTACACCATCGGCTTCCACACCAGCACGGTCACGGGACAGGACGGGCGCCTCTACCACTCCGTGCTCATCCCAACCACGCCGACGCCCCAGACGGGGCTGATGGCCTACCTCCCCGAGGATGAGGTCATAGCCACGGAGCTCACCGTCGCCGAGGGCATCAGGCTCGTGGTATCGAGCGGCGTCCTCTCCCCGGCCGACCTCATGACGCACATGAAAGACACGCGCGAACCGCCCCTAACCCAAGACGTCGAGGAGATCGAGGCGGCGCTGTCCGGCGACGCTATCCCCCCCGTCTGGTCGAGGCACTAGCCGCGCCAAGCCTCTCCCCACTCTGGCGATGGTTGCGTAACCGGGGTGACTGACCACGAAGGTGGCGGACTTCGATAACCCGTGGCGGTTGCGAGGGTGCCCCTCATCTCAATCTTCTCCCGTGGGGAGAAGAGGCAAGACCTCCCGGCCCCACCCATGCTTGCCGACGGGCGGTTGTGCAAAGGTCTCCACTCTGGGGGGGACTGAGAGAGGGCTCGCGCCGCTAGGCGCGCCAACGCGCCTACGACTCGATCACGCCCTTGGTGCTCGGCACCGCGCCGGCCACCCGCGCGTCGATGCGGGTCGCCGCGTCCAATGCCCGCGCCAGCGCCTTGAACAGGCACTCCACCTTGTGGTGGTCGTTCGTGCCCCGGACCACGTCGGCGTGCAGGTTCAGACGCGCCTCGCGGGCGAACGTTTCGAGGAAGTGGCGCACGAGATCGGTGAGCAAGTCGCCGACGATTTCGATCCCGAAGTCGGCGTTGATCACCGCGTAGCCCCGGCCGCTTATGTCGACCGTCACCGTCGCCAGCGCCTCGTCCAACGGCGCAGACGCCGTCGCCATCCGCACGATGCCGCGCTTTTCGCCCAGCGCCTCGTTGAAGGCCTGGCCCAACGCGATGGCGACGTCCTCGACGGTGTGGTGGCCGTCGGGGTCCATCGTCGCCGAGGCCTCGACGCGGAGATCGTTCACACCGTGCCGCGCGAGCTGCGCCAGCATGTGGTCGAGCATGGTCAAGCCGGTCGAGACCTTGGAGCGGCCCGTGCCGTCGACGTCGATCTCGACGGCGACGGTGGTCTCGCCGGTCTCGCGGCGAACGGTGGCGGAACGCATGGCGGGCTAGTACAGGTCCTCGTAGGCTCGGAGCGCCCAGATCACGGCGTCGGTGTCTTCGGGGCGGCCTACGCTTATTCTAACGCAGTCGCGAGTCCGCGGTGCGTCGAAGTAGCGAATGTAGATACCCTCCCGCCGCAGCTCCCGCACGATTTTGGCCGCGTCGCGGTCCACCAGCGGACAGAGCAGGAAGTTGGCCCGCGAGGGGACCACGTCGACGAAGTCGAGGTTCAGCAGCAGGATTTCAAGCCGGTCGCGCTCATCCACGATCTTCGCGACGTTGCCCATCAGATAGTCCACGTCGCCCAGCGAGGCGACGGCGGCGGCCTCCGCGGCGGCGTTGATGTTGTACGGCGACTTTGTGCTCATGAGCGCATCCATCACCTGTGCGGGAAAGAGGCCGTAGCCGATCCGGAGCCCGGCGAGGCCGGCCCACTTGCTGAACGTCCGCAGCACCGCCAAGTTGTCGCACTCGGGTACGAGGTCGGCGACGGTCTCACCGGAGAACTCGTAGTACGCCTCGTCCACCACCACGAGGGCGCCGGTGTCGAGCAGCCGTTCCAAGTCCTCTCGAGGCGTGATCGTCCCCGTGGGATTGTTGGGATTAGCGATGTAAACCACCTTCGTCGTAGGACCCACCGCGGCGAGCACCGCATCGACATCGACCGAGAAGTCCTCCCCGCGGGGCACGTCGATCACCTCGGCGCCGACCAGCCCCGCGCTCGAACCGAAGAAGCCGAACGTAGGACCCGCCGTCACGACGCTGTCGCCGGGCCCCCCGATGAGCCGCAGCAGGAGCTCGATAAGCTCGTCCGAGCCCGAACCGGCGAGGATGTGCCGAGCGTCCACGCCGGTGTACTCCGCGAGGGCGGCGCGGAGCCGGCGCTGCTCGGGGTCGGGATAGATATGGTGCTCCGTGAGACCGGCGACGGCCTCCGCCGCCTTCGGCGAGCAGCCGTAGACGTTCTCGTTCCCGTCGAGCTTGACAACCGAGCCGTCCGGGCGCGTCCCGTCGCTCTCCAGCGTGCCGGGCGTCATGATGGGAACGTAGCCCGTCATCCCGCGAAGGTGAGGCCGCAGCAGCCGGTCGAACCCGAACGTCATCGCTTCTCCGCTCCCCGGCGGCGTCGCAGCTCGGCGGCGCGGGCGTGCGCGGTGAATCCCTCGGCACGCGCGATCCTCGCCGCTGCCTCCGCCAGTCCTCCGCTGCCCCCGTCGATGCCGACCACGCTCACCGTACGCAGAAAGTCGTGGACGCCCAACGCCGAGGCGAAGCGCGCCGTCCCGCCCGTGGGCATGACGTGGCTCGGACCCGCGACGTAGTCTCCCAGCGCCTCCGCCGAGTCCCCCCCTACGAAGACGCCGCCGGCGTTGCGCACCCGCTCCAACGCCGCCGATGGATCGGCGACCAGCAGGCACAGGTGCTCCGGCGCGAACCCGTTGGCCAAGTCTATGGCCTCGTCGATCGAATCGACGACGCCGATGAAGCCCTGCCCCTCCAGCGCCGCGGCGGCGGTCTCGGCGCGCTCCAAGTCCGCCAGTTGCTCGGCGGCGTGGCGGGAGACTGCCTCGGCAAGCTCCGCCGAGTCGGTGAGCAGCACCGGCGTGGCCAGCACGTCGTGCTCCGCCTGCGCCAGCAGGTCGGCGGCGGCGGCCTCCGGGCGGGCCGAGCCGTCGGCCACGATCAGCGTCTCCGTCGGCCCGTACAGGCCGTCCAGCCCCACTGCGCCGTAGACCCGGCGCTTCGCTTCAGTCACGAAAATATTCCCCGGCCCGCAGATCGTATCGACCCGCGGGACCGACTCCGTCCCGTAGGCCAGCGCCGCGATAGCCTGCGCCCCGCCGACTTGGTACACCTCGTCGACGCCGGCGATATGCGCCGCGGCGAGCACACTCCCCGCCACGGCGCCCCCGCGCGGCGGCGTCGCGACGACCACTCGCTCGACGCCGGCGGTCTTGGCGGGCACCGCCGCGTGCAGCACCGTCGAGGGGTACGCCGCCGTCCCTCCCGGCACGTAGACGCCGACCGAGGCCACGGGGATAAACCGCTGCCCCAGCCCGGTCTCGCCGTCGTACCAAGATTCGGGCATGGCCCGTTCGTGGAAGGCGCGGACGCGATCGGCGGCGAGCGTCAGCGCGGCGAGTAAGTCCGGTGGCGTCTCGCGGTAGGCGCGCTCGACCTCCTCCGGCGGCACGCGCCACGAGGAAGGCGCGGCGCCGTCGATACGCTGTGCGTAGTCGGCGAGGGCGGCGTCGCCCCCGCTCCGCACGTCAGCGATGATGCGCTCGACGGCCTCGCCGACGGTGAGCGGCTCCCCGAAGATGCGCCGGATGCCGTCGGCCAGGTGCGGCGGAGGCGGGCCCTCTTCCTGAGACGCCCGCGTGAGGAGACGCCGGACCTCGGCAGCGCCGCGCACGATTCTCACGGTGCCGCTCCCCCGTTCAGATAGGCGTGGGCGTTGCCAAGGAAAGCCTGAATGGCCGCCTCACGGAAGCGGCGCTCCTCGTCCTCCGTGATGTGCTCCCGGACCTGCTCGATGAGCCCCGGCAGACCGCGCACGATGTCCTCAGCCTCCTCCTCCGTCGCCTCGGGCCGGACGCGGTGCACGAAGCCCCGGAAGCGCTCCCACGGCAGGTCGCGCCCCGACCGTTCGATCACGATGGACTGCCACTCCCGCAGGTGCGCCTTGTCGATGAAGCCGATGTCGACCGACTCGTACGACCCCTTGATGCTCTCCAGAGCCCCCTCAAGGTCTTCGATGTTCCGGCGCTCGCGGCGGTCCATGTCGAACTGGAAGGCGCGGTCCATCACGTTGACCAGCGGCTCGCCGCTCAACGGCGCCCCTTTGCCGAAATACCCCCGGTACATCCGGCAGATCCACGACTCGTCGACGTTGAGGTGCGTCATATAGCCCAGCATGAAGGCGACGGTCTCCCGGCTCAGCGCCTCCGACGGCGCCAGTCCGGGGTGCTCATCGAAGAGGTTGCGCACCCCCGCGCCCTCGACGTCCCGCGTGAGCTCGAAGAAGTGCGTCGTGTCGCGCCGCCAGCCGAAGAAGAGACGCATGTCGGGCGACGTCGCGCCGAGCAGGAAGCTCCCCCGGTAGGCGTCCACCGCGGGGTGCCCCAGGCGCTTCGCGCATTCGAGGGCGAAGCCGATATGCAGTCCGAGGTTCGGCATGGACCAAGCGCGGCGGGCGGGCTACCCGCCGGACCCCGCAGCGAAGGGTATCACGAGGGACAGAAGCAGCGCGGCCGCCATCAGGAACGCCACGATCGCCACCGCGACGCGAAAGATGCGGCGCTCCCCCATCGGCGTGTACGGCGCGGGGCCCGCGCGTTTCCGTCGAGCCGTCCGCCGGCTCATCGACCCGTCTCCGGCGCCTTCATGCCGTCGCCTCTTCCGCGCCCACCGCCTCCCGCAGGCGCTCGAATGCCTTGCAGTCCTGGTCGAAGACGTAGTACGCCGGCGTGACGACGACGCCGCTGGCGCCGATCTCGCGCAGGTAGTCCACCCCCGCCGTCAGCCGCGAGATCTCCACGACCACCGACACCGCGAACCATGACCCGCCGTCTTTACTGAATACGTTGGCCGCCGTCGGCCCCTGCATCCCCGACACCGCCGGGTTCCGGTTCACCAGGGCCGCGACCGACTCCATCGAGTCGCCTTGAATGTTGGCGATAATGTTGTAGAAGCCTTCCGCCCGCAGCCGCGCCTCGATCAGTTCGAGCACCGTCTTGGCCGTGGCCAGCTTTTCGGGCGACCCCCGCAGCGCGCGGAGGTTCGCCACCATGCACGCCGACGACCTCGTAATGACGCCGTCGTCGAGAGGGCGCAGGTTGTTCTCCCGCAGCGTCGCGCCGCTCGACGCCAAATCGCTCACCACGTCCGCCGTGCCGATCATCGGGGCCGCCTCGATGGCCCCGTTGATGTGCACCAGCCGGTGCCGCACGGCGTGCCGGTCGAGGAAGCGCCCCACCTGGCGGTGGTACTTCGTGGCCACCCGGAGCGGCGCGCCGGTCGCGGTTCGCTCGGCGTGGGCGGCGAGGTCGGCCATCGTCCGCACGTCCGCCCACGAGTTGGGCGCCGCGACCACCAAGTCGGTGTGGCTGTAGCCCAGCGTCTCCAGGACGACGATCGAGTCGCCATCTTCGTCCCGGTCTTCCAGGTAGCGCTCGTAGCCGATGATCGCCATGTCGACGTCGCCGGCGTCCACCTCGCGCGGAATGTCCACCGAGCGTTGGAACAGCACCTCGATGTCGGGGACGCTCGCGATCCGGCCCACGTACTGACGCGAGCTCGCCCGCCGCACCGCCAACCCGCACTTCTCCATGAAGGCAAGCGTGTCGCCCTCCATCATGCGGTCGCTCGGCAGGGCGAGACGCAGCCCACCGCCTCGGCGGCTCATAGCGAGGCTCTCCTGTTCATCGGAATCAAGACCATCCAATGCAAGCGCCTTTCCGGACCATCCTATCTTACCCTCTCCCCCAAGAGAGCGCCCACATCAAACCTCTCCCTCGCTGGGGGCACCTTAAGCCTCTCCCCCTCTGGGGGCACCTTAGCCCTCTCTCCCTCTGGGAGAGACTGAGAGAGGGCACGCGCCGCAAGCACCCCGGCGCCCGGGGTCTCGTAGCGGCGTCAACGGAGGTCTGTCTAGACAAGCCGGGCACAGTTCGTTATGCTCGCGGCGCAGCAGTCGATTTTGGGAGCAATATACTAAGCTACATATTGGGAGTAATATAGGTCTCTCGTGCGGATTATCGTAAAACGCCGGCTCCGAGAGTTCTGGGAGCGCCACCCGAGCGCCAGGACCTCACTCGAAAACTGGTATGCGCGGGTCCGAAGGGACGATTGGGATACACCGGCGAGGGTAACGGAGCACTATCCCCGGGCCAGCCTCATTGGAGGCGACCGTGTGGTGTTCAACGTGAAGGGCAATACGTATCGGCTGATCGTGGCGGTCGATTACCAACACCGGATCGTCTTCATCCGCTTCATCGGGACACACGCGGAATACGACCGGATACAGGCTGAGGAGGTGTAGCAATGGCGAATGTGAGCCCAATCCGCACGGAGGCCGACTACGACGCCGCGCTCGCCCGGATCGAAGGGTTGTTTCACGCACAAGTCGGCACGCCGGAGAGCGACGAGCTCGATATCCTCGTGACCTTGGTCGAGCGCTATGAGAATGAGCACCACCCCATCGGCTTTCCCACCGCCATAGGAGCGATCGAATTTTGCATGGACCAGCGGGGGTTGTCTCAGCGCGACCTTGTTCCCTACATCGGAAGTCGCGCCAAGGTCTCTGAGGTGCTCTCCGGTAAGCGGGCCATCACCATGGCTATGGCCCGTGCCTTACACAAGCACCTGGGGATTCCCGCCGACATTCTGCTTCAGGAGCCCGGCGCGTCCCTTGACTCCACGTTCGACCAAATCGACCCGCGCAGATTCCCCCTCAAGACCATGGTGAAACGTGGATGGCTTCCCAACGTCCCGGACCTGGCCGATCGTGCTGAGGAACTCATCGCCGGTCTGATCGAGCGCGCCGGCGGCTGGGAGGTTGCCGCCGCCCCGCTGTACCGCAAGAACGATCATCGCCGAATCAACGCCAAGACCGACGAGTACTCCCTCAGAGCATGGTGCTGGCAGGTTATGGCGCAGGCGAACGCCGCTCCGCCTCAGGCTGACTACCAATCCGGCGTCATCACTCCTGAGTTTCTTCGGCAGATTGCGCGGCTAAGCCGCTGGGCAGACGGGCCCCGGCAAGCCCGAGACTTCCTAGCCCAACACGGTATCGTCCTTCGGGTTTTGGCACACCTACCCAGGACCTACCTGGATGGCGCTGCGCTGTGGGCGAGCGGCGGATGGCCCGTCATCGGCATAACGCTGCGGTATGACCGTATCGATAATTTCTGGTTCACCTTGCTGCACGAACTGGCCCACGTCGGCCGGCATTTGGACAGCGACCACCGCGCATGGTTCGTCGACGACCTCAGCCTGCGGGCCAGCGAAGGTATTTCCGAAGACCCGAGGGAGCCCGAGGCCGACAGGTGGGCCGAGGAAGCCCTCGTACCCTCGGATGTCTGGCAGGCGTCGCTCGTCCATGAGGAACTGTCAGCCATGGAGGTCATCAACCTTGCCCAGGTGCTAGAAGTACACCCTGCGATCATCGCGGGCCGGGTCCGCTACGAACGGCGGAACTATCGCCTGCTCTCCCAGTTCGTCGGCGCCGGCCAAATCCGCCGTCAGTTCGAAGCGTAGGAGGATACGATGTCGCGGAAGCACATCCCTCTAGCGCTTGTCTACGATTTTGACGGAACGCTGGCGCCCGGCAATCTCCAAGAGAACGGGTTCATTCCTGATATTGGAATGAAGCCCGAGGATTTCTGGGCGGAGGCGAAGCGGCTCTCTCAAGATCGCCAAGCTGATCCGATTCTCATGTACATGTACCTCATGCTCAAAAAGGCTGACGCGGCAAGTATTCCTGTCCGCCAACAGGACTTCGTTGAACGCGGCGAAGCTATCCAGCTATTTGAAGGAGTCCTTGACTGGTTCGACCGGATGACCGACTACGGCAGAAGTGAAGGGGTTCACGTCGAACACTATATTGTGTCTTCGGGCAATGCCGAGATCATCGAAGGTACGCCGATTGCGTCGAAGTTCAAGGAAATCTACGCTTCGAAGTTCTTGTACGATCAGAACGGTGTTGCGGTCTGGCCTGCACTGGCCGTGAATTTCACCACCAAGACCCAGTACCTCTTTAGGATCAACAAGGGAGCGCATGACCTCAGCGACGATAGCGAGATCAATCAGTTCGTCGCGATGAAGGACCGTCCCATCCCTTTCGAGAACATGATCTACATCGGTGATGGTTCGACTGACGTTCCCTGCTTCAGGTTGGTGAAGGATCAGGGCGGGATCTCTATTGCGGTATTTCGCCCGCATACCAAGAAGGCACGCGAGCACGCTGAACGATTCCGTGAGGAAGGACGTGTGCATTCCGTTGCCCCCGCCAACTACAGAGAGGGGAGCGAGTTGGAAGAAATCGTGAGAAGGAGAATCCATTTCGTGGCGGCCCGTGAGGCACTCAACAAGGCCCTTACGAACGGTTGTCCGCCGTCCCCAGCACCGCGAACCGGCATGGTGACGACAACCGGGGTTTGAAGACTCCCCTAGGGACGCCCCTAGAGGAGGGGACGACCCCCTCCCCGCCGGAAGAGAGCGCTAGGCTTCCTCGATCGAGATTGTCTTGATGGTACCGCCCGGCTGGCGGGCGGAGCCAGGGCCGCGCGGTCCGGAACGCGGACCTTGATGGGCCCTACACTTCTTCGATCAGAATCGTATAGATCGCGTCGCCGTCGGAGATGGCGGTGGCCGGGTCGCGAGGCGAGATGCTGTTCACCACGTCCATCCCCTCCACGACTTCGCCGAACACCGCGTGCGCACCATCGAGGTGCGGCGTCGGAACAAACGTGATGAAGAACTGGCTGCCGTTGGTATCGGGGCCGGCGTTCGCCATCGAGATCACGCCGGCCTTGTGGACCAAGTCGGGGTGGAACTCGTCCTCGAAACTGTAGCCGGGGCCGCCGCCCCCCGTGCCGGTTGGATCGCCGCCCTGGACCATGAATCCCGGAATCACGCGATGGAACGTTACGCCGTTGTAGAAGCCGTTGCGCGCCAGGAAGACGAAGTTGTTCACCGTGCGCGGGGCCTGGTCGTCGAACAGGCGCAGCCGGAACTCGCCGCGCTCGGTGACGAAGGTGGCGAAGTAGTCCTTGCTGGTGTCGATGACCAGCGGCGGGGCGCTGCCGTAGCTCTGCGGCCCCGGCGTGGGCGACGAGAGTGCGGCCGGCGTGGGTGTCGGTGTCGGCGCTGGTGTAGCGGTTGGGACCGGCGTCGCGGTTGCCGTGGGTAGCGGCGTGGGTGTCGATGTCGGCGCTGGTGTAGCGGTTGGAACCGGCGTCGCGGTTGCCGTGGGTAGCGCCGTAGGCGTGGGTGTAGGCCGAGGAGTAGGAGTCGGCGCGGGCGTAGGCGTGGGTGTCGGCGCTGGCGTAGCGGTTGGGACCGGCGTCGAGGTAGGACTAGGGGTAGGCGGCGCGCCGCTACAGGAGACGCCTAGGACCATGACGGCGGCAGTGAGTATTGACAGGGCGACGAGGCGCAACGGAGCCCCCTTACAGGTACAGGAAAGAGGTGTCTGTCAAGGTAGCCCGTCGCCCGCATGAACGGGGCATAGTTCCCTGCGCAAGGGTCTCCTAGGGGGATACACGCCGCGGACTCGCGGCCACCCTGCGAGCGCTAGGCTTCCTCGATCGAGATCGTCTTGATGGTCTCGCCGGGCTGGCGGGCGGAGCCTGGGTCGCGCGGCGAGATGGCGTTCACCACGTCCATCCCCTCCGTCACCTTGCCGAAGACGGCGTGCCGCCCGTCGAGGTGCGGCGTCGGTGCGAAGGTGATGAAGAACTGACTCCCGTTCGTGTTGGGGCCGGCGTTCGCCATTGAAAGCGAGCCCGTCTCGTGGACGAGCTCGGCGTGGAACTCATCCTCGAAGCGGTAGCCGGGGCCGCCGCTACCCGAGCCCGTCGGATCGCCGGCTTGGGCCATGAAGCCCGGGATCACGCGGTGGAAGGTGACGCCGTCGTAGAAGCCGTCCCGCGCCAGGAAGACGAAGTTGTTCACCGTCTTGGGGGCGCGGTCGGCGAAGAGCTCGATGCGGAACGAGCCGTTCTCCAGCTCGAACGTGGCGGCGTAGCTCTTGCTCGGATCGATGGACATGGCGGGCGGTTGGCTGTACGACACAGATGCTCCCTTCAGAACTACCGGCCCCCTGGGCCGGGGCGGTCCGGAACGCGGGCCTTGGGCGGCCCTACACTTCTTCGATCAAAATCGTATAGATCGTATCGCCGTCGGAGATGGCCGTGGCCGGGTCGCGAGGCGAGATGCTGTTCGCTACGTCCATCCCTTCCACGACTTCGCCGAACACCGAGTGCACACCATCGAGGTGCGACGTCGGAACAAACGTGATGAAGAACTGGCTCCCGTTGCTATCGGGGCCGGAGTTCGCCATCGAGATCACGCCCGCCTTATCGTGGACCAGGTCGGGGTGGAACTCGTCCTCGAAGCTATAGCCGGGGCTGCCGCCTCCGGTGCCGGTGGGGTCGCCGCCTTGGGCCATGAACCCCGGGATCACGCGGTGGAAGGTCACGCCGTTGTAGTAGCCGTTGCGCGCCAGGAAGACGAAGTTGTTCACCGTGCGCGGGGCTTGGTCGTCGAACAGGCGGAGGCGGAACTCGCCTCGCTTGGTCACGAAGGTGGCGAAGTAGTCCTTGCTGGTGTCGATGACGAGGTCCGGGGCGCTGTCGTAGCTCTGCGGCCCCGGTGTGGGCGACGGACCTGCAGCCGCATCGCCGGACGGTGCGGGGGTGGGCGTCTCCAGGCGGAGCGGGGTCGGCGTGGGCTCGGGATCATCGCCGCCACAGGCGGCGGCGAGCGCGACGGTAGCAAGCAGCATGACCGCCACCAACATCATCCTCGAACGAAGCGCGGCGAAACGGGCTCGGAACATCAGGGAACCCTCCGGGAGAGCGGCCGGGGCGCCGGACCCGCTCGGCAGTCTGTCTCTTTGGGGTTATGGCGCCGGACTATCAGGGGCCGGCGGCGCTCTATGATAGCATGGCGCGGCTCGCCCTTACCGCTATGAAGGTATGGCCATGAAAGCCGTCGTACTGGAGCAGCCCGGCTCGCCCGCCGGCCTTCGCCTACAAGAGGTCGAGACCCCGCGGCCCGGCCCGCGCCAGGCGCTGGTCAAGGTCGCCGCCGCCGGCGTGTGCCATCACGACGTCGCCGTGATGCGAGCGCAACTGCGCCGCGGCGTCAAGGAGCGCCTCGTCCTCGGCCACGAGATCGCCGGCGTCGTCGTGGAGACCGGCGCCGAGGTCAGCGACTTCGCACGCGGCGACCGCGTCGCCTCGATTCTGACGAACTGCTGCGGCGAGTGCGCCCGCTGCCTCGCGGGACGCGAGCACCGCTGCCTGCGGGGACATGGCATCGGCCACGGCATCGACGGGGGCTACGCCGAGCTCGTCGCCGTCGCCGCGGCGAGCCTGGCGCGCGTCCCCGATTCCGTCCCCCTGGAGCAGGCCTCCATCGCCGCCTGCCCCATCGGCGTCGTCCTCCGGGCCATCCGCGACCTCGCCCAGCCCCGGTCGGGGGAAACCGCCGTGGTGACCGGCGCGGGCGGAGGCGTCGGCATCCACGGCGTCGGCATCCTCAAAGCCAAGGGCGCGCGCGTCTTCGCCGTCACGACCTCGCCGGCGAAAGAAGCCGCCCTCGTCAAGGCCGGCGCGGACCACGTCATCGTCAGCCCCGATCTCGACTTCCACTGGGAAGTCCTCGCCCTCACCGACGACGCCGGCGCCGACGTCGTCCTCGATAGCCTCGGCTCGCGGGCCTTCGACGCGGCCTTCCAGAGCCTGGGCCAATACGGACGGCTCGTCTTCATCGGCGAGATGGGCGGCGGCGAAGTCTCGCTCAACCCCGCGGAGCTCCTCTTCAAGGACGCCCGCCTCATGGGCATGACCGGCGCCAACAAGGCCGACCTCATCGAGGCGCTCGCCATGATCGAAAGCGGCGCCGTCAGCCCCGTCGTCACGCCCTTCCCCCTCGCCGACGCCGCCCGCGTCCACCAGATGCTCCTCGACCGGACCGTCACCGGCCGGGCGGTGCTAATTCCGTAGGACGGTGGGAGCGCTGCTCGTCACGTGCGGTAGACGTCGCGGCGGTGAGCGGCTCGCAGCACGAGGACGACGAGCTCGCCGTCCAGCACTTCGTATACGATGCGGTAGTCGCCAACCCGCAGACGGCGCAGCCCGCGCAACCCTCCCTTGAGGAGGGTGCCGGCCAACGGCTGTTCGCGGAGCCGGTCGATGGCAGAGACTATGCGGGCTCGCGCCGGTTTTGGGATGCCCGCCAGATCTTTGGCCGCGCTGGCTTTAATCCGGACCGAGTAGCTCACGCCTGACTTCATCCCAGTCAAGAACGGGGTCCGACGGATCCTGGAGCCGGTCCAGTGCCGTGGAGAGGTCGTCGAAGTCCTCCAGATATCGCTCCAAGGCCAGGCGGACCACGTCGGCACGGCTGCGTTTGAGATGCACGGCTGCCGCGTCCAGCGACACCGCAAGTTCGTCCGGTAAGCGCGCGGTGATTTGTGTCATCGGAATTCTCTCGATGGCATCAGAAGTCAAGCGATGCAATAGCCATCGTTTGCGATTACCTTACTCTCAGAAACATCGGCGGTCAACGGGAATAGAGGAAAGGGGCGATTCGCGGATCGCCCCTACGCCGGAGGGCAGCGGTTTGACCGCGCGCCCGCCCCCTGCTTATCCTGACCGCCGACCGAGGAGCACCGATGATGCAATCGACGACCTACGTGAACCACATGAACTTCGCCGTGCCGCCGGACGACCTGGAGGCGCTCGACGCCTGCATCGAGGCCGTCCTGCCGTGGCGGCGTTACGTCAAGCGCGACGACATCATCGGCTACCGCATCGGCGATGGCGAGGATTCAGGCGGTGTCTTCATCCGGCCGGTCCAGGCCTCCGGCGAGATCGCCGCCGTAATGAAGCGCGTGCGGCGGAGCGTCCCCGACCTCGACCGCGCCCTCGTCTCGTTGGAACGCAGCCCCGCCGATTTCGCGGACCACTTCGGGTTCCGGGTGTCCAGCGTCGACGAGTGGGAGCGCCTGCTCGCGGGCTTCGAGGAGGCGGCGAACACCCACCCCGAATGGCGCCTCGCCGTCGTCGACGTGCACCGCCCCGGCGACCCCGGCGCGCTGACCGACCGCATCTATCAGGCATGGCTCCGCATCGGCCTGCTGGGCCCCATCCGCAACACCTTCGAGATGCAGTGCGAGAACCCCGACGCCGCCCCCCGGACGTAGACCCTCCTCCCCGCGACCACACATGAAAACCGAACCGCTCACCATCCCCAACGGCGACGTCGTCCTCGAAGCCGAGCTCGTGCTGCCCGACGGCGACGCGCCCGTCCCCGGCGTCGCCGTCTGCCATCCCCACCCGCAGTACGGCGGCGACATGCGCAACAACGTCGTTGTCGCGATCGTCCAAGGGCTGCTGGAGCGGGGCATCGCGGCGCTGCGGTTCAACTTCCGCGGCGCGGGCCGCAGCACGGGGACGTACTCCGAGGGTATCGGCGAACAGGAAGACGCCCTTGCCGCCTTCGCCGCCCTGCGGGAGCACGAGGCCATCGACCCGGGGCGGCTCGCCATCGCCGGCTACTCCTTCGGGGCCAACATCGCCCTCTCTCTGGCCCCGCACCTCGACGACGCGCTCGGCGTCGCGGCGGTAGCCCCGCCGCTGCAGGGGGTCTCGCGCCCCGAGGTCCTGAGCTACGCCAAGCCCAAGCTCATCGTCGCCGGCGACCGGGACTCCTTCGCCCACGCCGACGAGGTCCGCGCCGTCGTGGGCCGCATGGAAGGCGAGGCCCACCTGCGCGCGCTCGCCGGCGCCGACCACTTCATGGGCGGCTACGAGGACGAGATCGCCGAGGCGGCGGGCGCGTTCTTCGCCTCGGTCCTCCAACCGACCCAGTAACGGCCCAAGCGGGGCGGCGGCGTATACTAGACCCGCTATGCACCCCCCGCCGCGCTCCTTCGGCCGGAGCAGGCTCTTCCTCGCCGCGCTCCTCTTCGCCGTCATTGTCGTCTTCGATCAGGTCACCAAGTTCGTGACCCGCGCCCGGCTCGACATCGGCGAAATCTGGCCCGATTGGCCGGTGCGCTTCACCCATGTGAAGAACAGCGGGAGCGCCTTCGGCCTCTTCGATGGGCAGACCTTCTTCCTCATCATCGCCTCAATCATCGCCATCGCCTTCATGGTGCACTTCTTCCGCCAGACCGCCGGATCGAGCCACGTCCTCAGCGCCGCCATGGGCATGATCCTCGGCGGCGCGGTCAGCAACCTCGCCGACCGCATCCGCGACGGCAACGTGACCGACATGATCGAATTCCCCCACTACCCGGTCTTCAACGTCGCCGACTCCTCGGTCGTCATCGGCATCGTGATCGTCGTCCTCTACGTCCTCCTTGTGCCCAAGACCGGCGCCGAGCGCGCCGGACCGCCGGCGGAAGGCTCCCACTGATGCCCGAGACGCGCTCGTTCACCGCGCCGCAGGGGCGGCCGAGGCTCGACGCGTTCCTTGGGGCGCAGGCGCCCGACCTCTCGCGCTCCTACGCCAAGAAGCTCATCGCCGACGGCATGGTCACCGTCAACGGCACGGAGGCCAAGCCGGCCTACGCCTTGCACGGCGGCGACCTCGTCTCGGTCGTCATCCCCGACCCCGAACGGCTCGACCTGACGCCCGAGTCCATTCCCCTCGCCGTCGTCTACGAAGACGCCGACCTCATCGTCGTCGACAAGTCCGCCGGCATGACGGTGCATCCCGCACCCGGCCATCCCCGCGGCACGCTGGTCCACGCCCTGCTGGCGCACTGCCCCGACCTGGCGGGCATCGGCGGGGTCGAGCGCCCCGGCATCGTCCACCGCCTCGACAAGGACACCTCGGGGCTGATCGCCGCGGCCAAGAACGCCGCCGCCCACCGCTCGCTCACCGGCCAATTCAAGGCGCGCACCGTGTCGAAGATGTACCTGGCGTTGGTAAAGGGCCGTCCCCGCCAATCTGAAGGGAGCATCGACGCGCCGCTGGGCCGCGACCCCCGGCACCGCAAGCGCATCGCCCCCGTCGACGGCGGGCGCGAGGCCGTCACCGGCTACCGCACCGCCGCCCCGTTCGAGGGCGCGACGCTCCTCGAAGTCCGTCCCCTAACGGGCCGCACGCATCAGATACGGGCGCACTTCGCCTCAATCGGCCATCCCCTAGTCGGCGACGCGCTCTACGGCGGCAAGTCGGCGCTCCTGGTGCGGCACTTCCTCCACGCGGCGCGCCTCGAAATCGACCATCCGCGGACGGGCCACCGGCTCGCGCTGGAATCGCCGTTGCCCGCCGACCTCACGGCGGCGCTCGACGCCCTGACGCCGTTGACACCTGAAAAGAAACGTCCCTATAATGCCCGTTGAGCCCAGCGCGAAACTGGGCTCGTTTCATGGAGAGGGGAGGTGGTATGTGTGGTCGAAGTAAGACTCGGTATGGAAGAATCGTTCGACTCGATGCTGCGCCGCTTCAACAAGCGCGTGCAACAGGACGGCATCCTGGCTGAGGCGCGCCGGCGGGAGCATTTCGAGAAGCCAAGCACCAAGCGCAAGAAGAAGGAAGCCGCCAAGCGCCGCAAGAGCGCCCGTCAGAGCCGGCGGCAGACGACGGCGACGTAAATGGGCCTCCGAGAACGGCTCGACGCCGACCTCAAGGACGCCATGCGCGCCCGCGATCGGACACGGTTGGACACGGTGCGGCAGATCAAGTCGACCGTGGACACCGAGGAGGCGCGTAAGGGCGCCGAGTTCGACGACGCCGCTATCGAAGAGATCGTCACGCGGCTGGCTCGCCAGCACCGCGAGAGCATCGACGTCTTCCGTCAAAAGGACCGCGCCGAGCTCGCCGACAAGGAGGAGGCGGAGCTTGCCCTACTGCTCGCCTACCTCCCCGAGCAGCTCACCGCGGAGCAGATTCGCGCCCTGGCCGAAGAGGCCGCGGCGGAGGTCGGCGCGGCAGGCCCCTCCGACAAGGGCAAGGTGATGGGCCGGCTCATGCCCCAAGTCAAGGGCCGCGCCGAAGGCAAGCTCGTCAACCAGACCGTCACCGACCTCCTCGCCGCCCTCTAGCGCCAGGCCGCCGTTCACGATCAGGACCGCCTTCGGACGGTCTTTCTTTCTGCCAATTCGAGACCTTTGCGCAACCCACCTGCGGGCAAGCTAGGGGTGGGACCGGGAGGTCTTGCCTCTTCTCCCCACGGGAGAAGATTGAGATGAGGGGCCCCCTTTCAACCACCAACGGGCCATCGAAGCCCGCCACCCTCGCGCCAGTCAGCCCCGGTTACGCAAAGGTCTCAATTCGCGGTACACCGGACCGCCGCGGTGTCCCGTTCGCGCGTCCGCGCTACAATACCCGCGAAGCCATGCGATTCGGCGTCATCGTCTTTCCCGGCACCTGGAGCGACCGCGACTTCGAGCACGCCCTCGGCGCGGTGCTCGGCCACGAGGTCGAGCGCGTGTGGCACGAGGACACCGACCTCTCGTCCTACGACTGCATGGTGGCCCCCGGCGGCTTCTCCTACGGCGACTACCTGCGCGCCGGCGCCATCGCCCGCTTCGCCCCCGTCATGGGCGCGCTGGAGCGCTACGCCGCCGACGGCAAGCCGGTGATCGGAAGCTGCAACGGCTTCCAGGTCCTCTGCGAGGCCGGGCTGCTCCCCGGCGCGCTCGTCCGCAACGAGCACCTCGAATTCCGCTGCGAGTGGACCCACCTCCGCACCGAGACGACGGCCAGTCCCTTCACCTCCCGCTGCGCCCCCGGCCAGGTCCTGCGCGTCCCCATCGCCCACGGCGAGGGCCGCTACTACGCCGACGAGGCCACGCTCGCCGATCTCAACGACAGCGGGCGCGTCGCCTTCCGCTACTGCACCCCTCAAGGCGACGCGACGGCGGAGGCCAACCCCAACGGCTCGCTGCAGAACATCGCGGGCATCCTGAACGAAGGACGCAACGTCCTCGGCCTCATGCCGCACCCCGAGCGCTGCTGCGAGTCCATCCTCGGCGGCGAGGACGGCCGCCTCATCCTCGAATCCATCGTGGACAGCGTCGTCCCCTCCACCGCCTAGGGCGGAAGCCCTCAACCTCCCAAGAGAGGGAGCACCTCAAGCCTCTCCCCTCTGGAGACCTTTGCAAGATCCCGTCAAGGGGAAGAACGCCGCCCTCTGGCCTTGGGAAAGGGAAGCGGCGCGGGGTCTTTTGCCCCCTCTCCCGCTGGGAGAGGGTTGGGGTGAGGGCGGGGGGAGGCGGGGGCCGCGCGACCTTGGTGAAGCCCGCCCGCCAAGTTACGCAAAGGTCCCCTCTGGAGGAGACTGAGAGAGGGTACGCGCCCCCTCTACTTCAAAAGCTCACGCGCGTTGAAGCCGGAATCACGCAGATCGTCGAGCCGGCCGGTCAGGTCCTTCTTGCGTCTGATGAGCCGCTGGAAGACGGGGAACTCCCTGGCGGGTGTGTTCACCGAGAAATACGCCGTCATCCGGTTCTCTTTCAGGTAGAGCACGGTGAAGGAACCCGCGTCCATGTCGCCCCGGACGACGGACGTGTCCGACTCACCCTCGTCGCCCGCCGCCTCCAGGTGCAGGTCGAAGATGTCGGACCACACGTAGGTCAGCAGGTCGTAGCGCATCTCCTCGCCGGCCATGTTCGCGCCGGCAACCTGCCCCGAATACTCGGCGTGGCCCCAATGCTCGACGCGGCGGCGCTTCTCGAAGATGGGGTCGGGGTAGTTCGCCACGTCGCCGGCGGCGAACACGTTCGGCGCCGAGGAGCGCATGTGCTCATCGACCACGATGCCGTTGTCGACGGCCAGGCCGGCCTCCTCCGCCAGGGCGGTATTGGGACGAATACCCACGCCGACGACGGCGAGGTCGCAGGCCACGGCGGGGCCCCCGCCTCCCGTCAGGACGGCGCTCACCTTGCCGCCGTCGCCCTCGAATCCTGCCACGGGGCTATTCACCAGAAACTCGACGCCGCGCGCCGCTGACAGCTTCTGGACGTGCGCCGCCAGGTTTCTATCGGCGAAGCGGGGCCAGATCGCGTCCGCCATCTCGATGACCGTGACGTCGAGTCCCATTTGGCGCAGCGACGCCGCGGTCTCCAGGCCAATGAAGCCGGCCCCGACCACGACGGCGCGCTTCGCCTCCCGTGCCGCCGCATTGATGGCGTCCGCGTCGCCCGCGCCCCGCAAGTAGTAGATGCCGTCGAGATCGGCGCCGGGAACGGGGAGCCGGACGGGAGACCCTCCGGTGGCCAGCAGCACCTGCTCATAGTCGTAGACCTCCCCGTTGTCGAGCGTAGCCGTCGAGGCCGCGGCGTCGAGCGACGCCACCGCCGAGCCGAGCACCGTCGTCACGCGCAGCTCCTCGTAGTCCGCGGCGGAGGCGAATTCGAGGGGTTCGGTGGCCTCGCCCCGCAGGTACTCCTTGGAAAGCGGCGGGCGGTTATAGGGCAGGAGCGGTTCGTCGGAGACCAGCACTATCGACCCTTCCGCGTCGCTGCGCCGGATCTGCTTCGCCGCCTCGGCGGAGGCCAGCCCGCCGCCGATGAGGAGGTATTTGACGGATGGCATGGAGCCTCCCTTGCCGATTTCTTACGTTATGGTTTGCTTGTTTCTTTCCGTTCGGGCGTTTGCGTCCCGACTGCGGTCCTGTAGCGGGGGCCGAGGCGCACCGGGGTATCTTCGCCACGCCGCTCCGGCGCTGTCAAGGCGCACGGCGGGCGGCGAGGCCGGACCGTTCCATCGCCAGCGCCGCGATGCGCCGTCCGATTTCGAGGGACGCCGTCGCCGCCGGCGAGGGCGCGTTCCGCACGTGGACGGCGCGCGCCGTGTGCTCGATCCGAAAGTCGTCGACGAGACGGCCCCGGCGGTCGACGGCCTGCGCCCGGACGCCCGCGCCGCCCGGCTTCAAATGCTCCGCCCGCGTCTCGGGGACCAACGCCTGCAGACCGCGGACGAACGCCGCCTTGCGCAGCGAGCGGTAGAGCTCCTCAAGACCCATCTTCCAGTAGCGGGCGCTCATGCGCCAAAACCCGGGGTAGGCGAGCATCCCGGCCACGTCTCCGGCGTTCAGCGACGCCTTGCCGTACCCCTCCCGCGCCAGGGCGAGCACGGCGTTCGGCCCCACCTCGACGCCGCCGTCGAGCCTACGGGTGAAGTGCGCCCCCAGGAAGGGGAAGCGCGGGTCGGGCACGGGGTAGACGAGACCGTTGACGAGACCCCGTGCTTCCGGCGCAAGCAGGAAGTACTCCCCGCGAAAAGGGACGACCCGCGTATCGCCGCCGCCGCCCATCATGCGGGCGATAGAGTCGGCGTGGAGCCCCGCGCAGTTCACCACCGTGCCGCCGGTTATGTCGCCGGCGGTGGTGCGGAGCTCGACGCCCTCCGGCTTCTCAGCGAAGCCCAAGACCCTTGCGCCAAAGATGACCTCGACGCCGGCCCGCCGCGCCCGCTCCAGGTACGCCTCAGTGACGCGGGCGAAGTCGACAATGGCGGTGCGCGGCGAGTGGAGCGCCTTGACGCCCCGCGCGTGCGGCTCGATCTCCCGCAGCCGTTCGGGGCCGATCATCTCGACGCCGGGCACGCCGTTCGCCTCGCCGCGGCTCCGCAGCTCCTCCAGCGCGGAGAGATCCGCCTCCGACGTCGCGACGATAACCTTGCCGACGACCGCGTGGGGCACCGACTCCCGCTCGCAGAACTCGATCAGCGCCCGCGCCCCGGCCACGCAAGTCGCCGCCTTCAGCGAGCCGGGCTTGTAATAGATGCCGGAATGTATGACGCCGCTGTTGCGCCCAGACTGATGCACCGCCGCCCGCGCCTCCTTCTCCACCACCGCCACGCGCAGCCGCGGATTCCCCTCGGCCAGGTGCATCGCCGTCGAAGCGCCAAGCACCCCCGCCCCAACCACGATCACGTCATAGTCCACGAGCACCGCCCCCGGCTCATTATCACCCGGCTCACGTTGCGCGCGTGGTTTGCGCCCCGTAGAATCGCCGACAACCCCTGAAGAGCTAAACCCAGGAGGCGCGCCGTGAGACAGGCCCGCTATACCGACGACGGCCTCACCGTCGTCGACGTCGAGCCGCCGCCGCTGCCCGACGAGTGGGTGCGCCTCAACGTCGCCTCCTGCGGCATCTGCGGCACCGATCTCCACATCTACCAGCAAACCGCCCGGTACGGGCGCGGCGTCTGCCCCGGCCACGAGTTCGCCGGCGTGATCGCCGAGGGAGGCGCGGGGCTCGCCGACGCCCTCTACGCCGTCGACCCCACCATCCACTGCCGCACCTGCGAGTTCTGCCTCGGCGGGATGCCGCAGTTCTGCGCCGGCTACCGGACCATCGGCATCTTCGTCGACGGCGGGGCCGCCGATTCCGTCGTCGTCCCCCGCTACACGCTGCACCCCGTCGATCCCTCCGTCCCCAAGCACCTCGCGTCACAGGCCGAGCCGCTGGCCGTCGGCGTGCGGGGGATACACGTGGGACCGCTCGAACCCGACAGCCGCGCGCTCGTGCTCGGCGCGGGGGCCATCGGACTCGTGACCGGCCTGCTGGCCCGCGACCGGGCGCGCCGCGTCGCCATCACCGCGCGCTACCCTCACCAACGAGCCTGCGCCGAGGCGCTCGGACTCGAAGCGATCGGCGAAGACGAGGCCGAGGACTGGTCGGCGGACAACATGCCCGACGTCGTCTACGAGACCGTGGGCGGGACGGCGGACACCATCCTCCTGAGCATGCTCTGCGCCCGCAAGGGCGGCACGATCGTCGTCCTGGGCTCGTTCAACCGCGAGACCGTCGAAATCTCACCGCTGCTGCTCCTCTCCAAGGAGCTCCACCTCACCGCCTCGCTCGCCTACGGACGCACCCGCCGGGGCTCCGAGTTCGGCGCCGCCGTGGCCATGCTCCCCCGCTACGCCGCCGAGGTCGAGACGCTGTCCACCCACCGCTTCCCCCTCGACCGCGCCGACGACGCCTTCAAGACCGCGCTGGACAAGTCGACCGAGTCGATCAAAGTCAGCATCGTCCCCTAGCCGGTTCGACAATGCCGCTCCTTCCTCCAAGCTCTCCCCTTCCGACCTCTCCCCCTGTGGGGACAGCGGAGAGAAGGCGGCCACAAACCTCTCCCCCCTTGGAGACGTTTGCAAAGCTGCGTCGAGGGGAAGAACGCCGCCCGCTCGCCTTGGGAAAGGGAGGCGGCGCGGGGTCCTACGCCCTCTCCCGCTGGGAGAGGGTTGGGGTGAGGGCGGGGGGAGGCGGGGGCCGCGCGACCTTGCTGAAGCCCGACCGCCGAGTTACGCAAAGGTCTGCCTTGGGGGAGACTGAGAGAGGGCAGGCGCCCGCAGGACGCCCATCCCCCACCAACCACCAAAAGGAGGCACGCCCATAGCGGACCAGTCCGCCGCGGGAAGGCGCGCCCCCATCTTCTTCGGCTGGTACATCGTCGGGGCCTGCTTCACCATCGCCACGATGACGGCGGGCTCCGTCTTCGGCTTCGGCCTCTTCTTCGCCGAGCTGCGCTCCGTTTTCGGCTGGAGCAGCACCGCGACCGCCGCCGCTTTCTCCTTTCAACGTGTGCAGGGCGGCCTGGTCCAACCCATTGCCGGCTTCATCGTGGACCGCGTGGGCTCGCGGGTGATGGCGCTCTTGGGCGTGCTGATGATCGGTGTCGGCTTCCTGCTCTTCAGCCAAATTACCGAGCTCTGGCAGTTCTACGCCGCGCTCATCGTGATCTCCACCGGCATGAGTGTGGGCGTGGGCACGGCGTTCAACGCGGCCCTGGTCAACTGGTTCCGGCGCAACCGCAGTAAGGTGCTGGCCATCGTGTGGAGCGGCACCCCTGCCGCCGGGGCCCTAATGATGGGCCTCGGACTCATCATCGACCGGTACGGCTGGGACACTGCCGCCCTCCTCATCGGCGTGGTAATGCTGGCGGTTGGGCTTCCGCTCTGCCTGCTCATCCGGTACCGGCCCGAGCCCTACGGCCTCCACCCCGACGGCGACCTCCCCGCCGCCGCCGGCGGCGCCCCCGCGCCCCACTCCGGCGCCATCGGTCTCTCGGTAGCCGAAGCGCTGCGCTCGAAGGAGTTCTGGATACTTTCGCTGGGCATGGCGGTCGAGCTTATGGCCGTCCAGGCTATCATAATCCACCAGGTGGAGCACCTCGAAGAATTGGGTTGGAGCTTCAAGGAGGGCGCGTTCGTGGCCTCGTCCATGGTGCTCGGCCTCTTCCTAGGACGTGGCCCCTACGCCTTCATCGGCGACCGCATAGATAAACGGCTTCAGTTCTCCGCCGTGCTCATTCTGGTGGGACTCGGCCTGGTCGTGCTTGAATACGTCACCAGTCTGTGGACCGCGGCGCTCTACGTCGTCCTCATGGGCTTCGGCCACGGTGCGCTCGTTCCCCTGAGGGTGGCATCGATTGCCGACTGGATGGGAACGGCCCGATTCGCTTCGATCATGGGACTCGTTGAGTTCCCCGCCATCATGGGGGGCGTAGTAGGGCCGCTCATCCTGGGCGTCATCTTCGATAGGGCTGGCGACTACCGGATCGGGCTCTTCGCCTTCGCCGGCCTGCTGCTCCTCACCGCTCCCGTCTTCGCCCTCCTGCCCAAGCCCCGCTTTTCGGGCCGGACTTGACCCGCGCACCGCCGGTTCGATCTCCAGAACGAAGCACGCGAAGTCTTGACCGAAGCGGGCCCCTCAGATAGCGTTAGTTGGGAGTTTTTTAGTGAAGAGCGAGTTAGTCCTCAGTGTCGTCGATCAATCGCCGGTGCGCCGCGGCGGCGCTGCCGCGGAGGCGCTTGGTGAATCGGTGAAGCTGGCCCAGGCGGTGGAGCGGCTCGGCTACGCCCGCTACTGGGTCGCCGAGCACCACAACACCGGCTCGTTCAGCGGCGCCGCGCCGGAGATTCTCATCGGACAGATCGGCGCGGCGACAAGCAGGATCAGGGTGGGAAGCGGAGGCGTCATGCTCACGCACTACGCCTCCCTCAAGGTGGCGGAGCAGTTCAAGATGCTCGATTCCTTCTTTCCGGGGCGCATCGACCTCGGCATCGGCCGCGCGCCGGGCAGCGACCAGTACACCGCCGCCGCTCTCGCCGACCCCCGCCCCATGGCCGATGTCCGCGCCTTTCCCCTGCAGGTGGGCGACCTCCTCGGCTTCCTGCACGGCTTCGACGACCCCGACCACCGCTTCCGTGGCATCAGGCCGCAGCCGGGGCCCGACCGCGGAACGGCCCCCGAAGTCTGGCTGCTCGGCTCATCCGACTACAGCGCCCGCCTCGCCGCCGCGCTCGGCCTGCCCTTCTCCTACGCCGACTTCTTCGGCTTCACCGGCGATCATGGGCCCTTCATCGCCGAGCTCTATCGCGACGAGTTCAAGCCCTCGCGCTTCTGCGCCGAGCCCAGGCTGAACGTGACGGTGCAGCTTCTCTGCGCTCCCACCCGCGAGGAGGCCGTGTTCCTGGGTAGCAGCCGCAACCTGATGCGCGCGGCGCGGTATCTCAACCTCAAACTCGAACCCGGCCTCTATCCGCCCGAGGAGGCCTCGACCTTCGAGTTCACCCCCCAGCAGATGGTCTACATCTCCGGCCGCTCCGGGCCGCAGCCCGTCGACGGCGGACCCGAGGACGTCCACGCACGTCTGATGGAGGCCGCCGCGTCGTATAACACTAACGACATCGGCATCGTCACCAACTGTTACCATTTTGAAGACCGCGTTCGCTCGTACGAGTTGATCGCCCAAGCATGCGGACTCGAGTCCCGCGCCGACGACGAACTCGGCGCGGCACCGGCCCTAGTAGGAAGGACGAACTAACCGTGGCCCCAGCAGACAAACGAATGGCTATCGTCGGATACACCGGCTCGGGGAAGAGTCACTTCGCCGCGCTCCTCTACATGCACCTCATCAGAGTGGCGGCGAAACGCCGCATGGAGGTGCTCATCGACGTCGACTCGAACGAGTTCGACATCGCGGGTTGCGCCAACAGCCTCCGTGCCGGCGTGCCCCTGCTCCCCACGCCGCCCGACAAGATCTTCGAGGCCCGCCTCGACCTGAAGTTCCCTGGGTTCTTCAGGAAGAAGCGGCTCGCGATCCCGCTGATGGACGTCGCCGGCGAAGCCCTTTCCGCCACCATGAAGATCATGAGCGAGAGCCGCGGGCAGATCGATTACCAGAGCCTCATCGCCGAGGCCCAGAACCAGTTCAACATCCCCTCGGAAGAGCTCACCCACATTCACGAAACCGTCTTCCGCGCCGAGGCTCTGTGCTTCGTCTTCAGCCTCGTCCGCGAGATGCGCGAGGGGTCCGGCGACATCGAGTACCGCCGTTTCTATCAGAACCTCCGCGCCTACAAGACGAAGAACGACCTCCCCCCCATCACCTTCGCCGGCTTCATCTTCACCAAGGCCGACGAGGTGCGCTACGAGCTCGGCAGGATCTTCGGCAACGAGCCCACCGCCGAGCAGCTCGCCGCTCACTTCGTTCCTACCCTTAACGTCGAGGTCGGCTCCTCCGTCGGCGAACCGCTGCAGCACTTTCTCAGCTACACCGAGTGGCGGGTGCCTCCGGACGACGCTACGGGGAAGGAAGGCGAATTCAAGATCATCGTCGATCCCAGCACCGCGGAGCGGCTTCCCGTGTACCCCGAAGAAAGCTACGACCACTTCGTAGATTGGCTCCACCGCTTAGCAAGGTGATCATCCGCGGCCACGCCATCATCTCGTACCTCCCAGAGGGACGAGTGCAGCGGCTTCTGCCCGAGGTTCAGCCCGCCACGAAGCTGTTCTCCTCCTTTCTGCGAAAGTTCTTCGACGACGTCCAAGGCGGCCAGTTCCGCGGCCTTCAAGTCGGCGAGTGCGGCTACGCCAGGGTGGACGACAACGGCCACCTGCTCGCCCTCGTCCGCGTGGAGCGCATCGTCGATGCGTACCGCCGCCCCGCGCCGCACCTCCACGCTATCATCGTCGGGCGGGACGACTTCGCGTCGCGGGCCGACGCTCCCCGGCCTTGGGACTGCGACTCGCTCTTTCTGGATTACCCATCGTTCCGGACCATGGACGAGCCCCGCATGCGTGAATGGGCGTCGGGGCTCAACCGCCTCGACGTCTGCGGCTCAGGGAACCACCCCGACCCCCGCACACTCCAGATGTTCCTCGATTGGCACGGCCAGTTGCGGTTAAGCCCTCGCGGCGCCCGCGCCCCGGCCGTCGCCGAGTGGTTTCTCCGCTCGCTCCCGCCCTTCATCGAGCGCGAGCTCAACTACGTAACCGACGTCGCGCCCCGCCACGACGCGAACCTCCACCTCCACCTCATCGTCTCCACCCTCGCCGCCCGCCACAACGACTGGCTGGATGATGCGGGGCTCCAGGGCGCCCTGGCCAAGGCCGAGCCGTTCAGCGGCCCGCTGGATAGAATCGAGCGCCAGTTGGCGGTTCTGTTGGCGATGGAGGCCTACCAGGATAACCTCAGCGCCTTGCTCGCCCTTGCCGCCGCGACCCAGACCGCCGCTTCGACGGAAGAGGCCTTCGTCGCCGCGGCTCGACGCGGCCTGCACGGGCACAGCGCAGAGGAACTCCGGGCAAGGCTTCTGCCGCGCAGAGACGCGCTCCTAGAGTTCGGCGCGGACTCGGCCCAGACCTGGCTCGACCAACTAGCGGTCGTCGGCGGCCCCTAGCCGCAGATCATTCGAGCAGCCGCACCGTCCAAGCCCCGTCCGCCTGAATGGCCAGCACGTAGCGGCCGTAGGGCAGTTCGCCGGCGCTTGGACTGCTGTAGACATTCACCGGTTTCTCCCGGTCGGTGGCGGACGTGGTCTGCGGCGGTATGAGCTGGAACGGCGTTCCGTCGTGGGCGATCAGCCGGGCCGAGAAATTCGCGCCGTGGGTGACCTCGAAACGAAAGTCGTCGCTGACTGGGTCCGAGCCGGTCAAGTTGAATGGCCCGATGACCAGATCGCCCGATCCTGTCGCCGTCGTGATCGGCGCTGCCGCCAAGTTCGGAAGGCAGACCCGCACCGTCCAGGCACCACCGCCCTCGACGCGAATCTTGAACGCCGAGAGTTCCTCGTTGTGGCCCTCGAACGTGTTGTCCCGGTAGGAAAGCGCGCGCATACCTTCATAAGGGCCTGTGGGGCGGTCCGTGGTCAGGAGGCGTTCGTATCCTCCGCCGCTAGAGTCCACGATAAATGTCTTGAAGCTGTCCTGACTCAGATATCTCATATCGAAGAGCACCGGCGACCCTCTAACCGCGGTATAGATAAAGGGAAGCATCGTGGTCGCGGATCCGCTGCCCTCATAGAGCCTGAGCTCCGGGACCGCGCACGCGATCTTCTGCGCCACCTGCGGCGGAAGCGTGGCCGTGGGCACCGGCGTATTCGTGGGGACCGGCGTGTTCGTGACGCTGGGCGTAGCCGTCGCCACCGGCGTGTTTGTGGGAACCGGCGTGTTCGTAGCCCGCGGCGTCGGCGTCGGTGTCGCCGTCACGATGATGATCACCGGCGTGGGCGTGGCCTCCGGCGTGGGTGTCTCGGTGGGCACGGGTGTCTCTGTCGGGGTAGGTGTCTCGGTGGGCAGGGGTGTCTCTGTCGGCGTCGCCGTGGGCGTAGGGGTCGGCGTGGGTGTAGCCGTCGGAATCGGTGTCACGGTCGGCGTCGCCGTCGGCGTCGCGGTGGGTGTGGCCGTGGGTGTGACCGTCGGCGTCGGCGTTGGCGTGGCCGTCGGCGTCGCGGTGGCCGTGGGTGTCGGCGTCGGCGTGATGGTGGCCGTGGGCGTCGGGATCGGCGACGACGTGGCCCTCGCCATCGGCGTCGGTGTCTCGGTCGGTGAGGGACTGCCCAGCGGTGAACCGGGGACGGTGAGCAGGGCCGCGAGGACCACGCCGACCACCACGGCCCCGATCAGCGCCATCGCAGGGAGGGGGTTACGGCCCGCCCACCTGCTGAACTTATCGCTCAGGAGGGCGATGTTCCACAGAATGCGGTTTCCGCCGCGGCTCGGTGGACCTATCTGGAAGAATCTCGGCACGTCTATACGTTACGTCGCGTTGGAGAGTATCCGTATGCAGCCCAAGCTGCGGGGTCGCGCAAACATTGAAGCGGGCCGGGCCAATCTAGAAGGTCGGTCCTGGGGAAGTCCGATTCCTGCCGCAATCGAGTATAGCATAAGGGACATACGCTTCCGGTCCTCTCAGGGATTCATGGAGCCACGGGTCGGGATCGAACCGACGACCTGCTGTTTACGAAACAGCTGCTCTACCACTGAGCTACCGTGGCGAAATCGGCGCATGAAGGCGCCGGTTCACCATTTTACACCCTGCCCCCACTCTCTCCCTCCATAGGAGACCTTAAACCTCTCCCCCTATGGAAACCTTTGCGCAACCCGCCCGCGGGCTCAAGCATGGGTGGGGCCGGGAGGTCTTGCCTCTTCTCCCCACGGGAGAAGATTGAGATGAGGGGCCCCCTTTCAACCACCACGGGTTTTCGAAGTCCGCCTCTCCCCCAAAGGAGAGCGCCCTAAACCTTTCTCCCTCTGGGGGAAACTGAAAGAGGGCACGTGCCCCAAGGGCGCGTCGGAGGGGCCGGGCCGGGAAGTCTTACCTCTTCTCCCCACGGGAGAAGATTGCGATGAGGGGCCCCCTTTCAACCACCACGGGTTTTCGAAGTCCGCACCCTCGCGGTCAGTCACCCCGGTTACGCAAAGGTCTCCTATGGGGGAAACTGATAGAGGGCTGGAGCCGGGGCGGCGCTCCCCCCACAATCTCGTTGACACTCCCGAATCGAACCCTTTAGGCTACGGCGAAGGATCGATCATCCCGCCAAGGGGGGCCACCGACCCCCACGGTATCGAGAGCCGCCACGCCATCGGCATCGACCGCATCATGTGGTCCAGCACGCTCAACGGAAGCTAGCGCGGGGAGGCCGCGCCGCTCCGCCCGGGAGATCTTCGTGAAAGCCATCGTCCTGGCCGGCGGACTCGGCAAGCGGCTCCGCCCCCTCACCGACACCACCCCAAAGCCGCTGATCCCCATCGCGGGGAAGCCGGTCCTCCTGTGGCAAATCGAGTGGCTCAAACGCCACAGCGTCGATTCCTTCGTCCTCTGCGTCGGCTACCTGCGCGAGCGGATCACCGAATTCTTCGGCGACGGATCGAAGTTCGGCGTCCGCATCGACTACGTCTTCGAGGACCAGCCCTTGGGCACCGGCGGCGCGCTCCGCAACGCCGCGGCCCACTTTCCC
Organism: Dehalococcoidia bacterium; assembly: GCA_965219875.1. Lineage (GTDB taxonomy): Bacteria > Chloroflexota > Dehalococcoidia > SHYB01 > SHYB01 > DAOUKH01. The sequence continues at coordinate 44,520 of CBDCOW010000006.1, forward strand.
AAGGACGGACTCTTCTTCGCCTTCAACGGCGACGTGATAAGCGACATCCCGCTCTCCGAGGTGCGCCGCCGCTGCGAGGAGGGCGCCGCGCAGGGTGCGCTGGGCGCCATCGCGCTGGCCCCCCTCCCCTCGCCCTACGGCGTCGTCGAGGCGGACGACGCCGGTTTCATCAAGTCGTTCACTGAAAAGCCCCGCCTGCCCGACTACTGGATCAACGCGGGCGTCTACTGCCTGCACGCCGCCATCGTCGACCACCTACCCGAGACCGGGAGCATCGAGCGCGACGTCTTCCCCAAGCTCGCCGCCGAAGGGAGGCTCGTCGCCTCCAAGCACCCCGACTGCTACTGGCAATCGATCGACAGTCCCAAAGACGTCGAGGAGGCCGCCGCCTTCCTCGGCCGCGAGAGCCTCTAGCAAGCCGGCCTCACGGAGACCTCCCATGCGCTTTTCGGGAAAGCTCGTCATCATCATGGCGCTGGCCGTGACGGTGCTGCTTGTCAGCAACATCGTCGCCATCAAGCCCGTCTCCCTCTTCACCCTCCCGTTCGAGTTCTTGGGGGGCGACCTCTACATCGTCTCCGCCGCCATCGTCTGCTTCCCCGTCTCCTACATCATCAGCGACATCCTGACGGAGGTGTACGGATTCCGCACCGCCCGGGGCGTCATCTGGCTGGGCTTCCTCTGCAACCTCCTGATGGTCTTCCTCTTCTGGCTGGGCGACATCATCCCCGGCGCCGTCTTCTGGGAAGGCGAGGGCGCGTTCGAGACGATACTAGGCGCGACGAGCTGGATTCTCCTGGGCTCGTTCACCGCCTACATCGCCGGCGAGTTCACCAACGCCTCCATCATGGTGATCCTGAAGAACCGGACGCAGGGAAGGCTCCTCTGGCTGCGGACCATCTCCTCAACCGTCGTCGGCCAGGGCATCGACTCCATCATCTTCTTCACCATCGCCTTCGGAGCTTCCGGTTTCTGGGTCGCCGACGACGGCTCCTGGTCGCCGGTGTTCCAGGGAGCGATCTTCGCCTGGATAGCCAAGAGCGTCTACGAGATAGCCGCCACGCCCCTCACCTACCTGGTAGTCGGCTGGCTCAAGCGCACCGAAAAGATGGACGTCTACGACAACCCCCGCTCCCTCAACCCCTTCGGCATCTTCGGCGAAGGCGAGGGCGACTCGGTGAACGCCGCCGAGCCTCCATCCTCTCCCTAGACAACCCTTGGCGTAACCACCCTCACCCACTCTGGGGAAACCCTTATGCCTCTCCCCCGCTAGTATTACAACGACGGATTGCCAAATATGGTGTCTAGCCCTTCCTATTTGGCCACGAGCAAGCTATCGCGGTGAGTTCATGGCAGTACGTTGTCAGGTTCTAATTGTTCGCGAATATCTCCCTGCCAGATAAACTGTCGTTGTAATAATAGGAACAGGTTGCAGCACACACTTTCAAGAGCGACGCTGCACGGTCAGATGGTCGAAGTGGTGGCGTTCGGTGCAGCCAGCAAGTGATTGCTCCATTTGTATGGTTACATGGGCAATTCCAAAGTCCTGATAGGCAATCTCCTGCATCCGAAGCCGCAGAGTTTCAAGCTCGCCCGGATAATCGGGGTCAATAAGCACATGGGCGGTCAAGGACTCATATCCGGAGGTAATAGTCCAAGCGTGAATGTCGTGAACCAAAGTCACGCCTTCTAACGCTTCCAGTTCACTGCAAAGCAGCGGCATATCCAGGCGGACCGGCGCGCCTTCCAGCAGAACATGAAAGACTTTGACCACCAACCGCCAGGAGCTAATCAGGATAAGCACACCGATGAGCACGCTCAGAATGGGGTCGGCAATCCACCAACCGGAGGCCATTATCAGAACGCCGGAGATAACCACGCCGATTGACCCCATAAGGTCCGCCAAAACGTGCTGAAACGCGCCTTCAACGTTGAGGCTATGCCCGGCAGAACGGCGGAGTATCCAGAAGGCAATCAGGTTGACGCCGAGTCCCACCCCGCCCGCTGCCAGCACGATACCGCCTTCCACCTCGGGGATATCGTGAAATCGACGATATGCCTCAAAGAAAATCCAGGCGGCAATCAGCCACAGGCTCAGGGCGTTGAACAGCGCGGCCAGCACTTCAGTGCGATAGTAGCCGAAAGTACGCTCGATGGAGGCCGGACGGTTCGCAATCCACATGGCGAGAAGGGCCAACCCGATGGCGCCTGCGTCGGTGAGCATGTGGGCGGCGTCGGCCAATAGGGCCAGGCTGCCGGAAAGGATGCCGGCGACTATCTCGACTGCCATGTAGCCGGAAATCAGCGCAAGCGCAATCAGCAGGCGAAGGCGCCCAGCCATTCGATAGTCATGGGAATGACCAGCATGGTCGTCGTGTTCAGGGTGGTGATCAGATGTCATTTCCGGCCTCTCGGGCAGTTAGCCGGATTCGGCGGATCTCGTTTGTCATGCCTCAGCGTGTGTACGGGCTTCTAAGTGTCCCACGTGGTGGTTTTCGGTGCAATCCGCCACCGACTGCTCTATTTGCAGGGTGATATGGCGGATGCCAAATTCCTGGTAGGAGATTCGCCGCAAACGGCGCAGAAGCGGTTCAAGATCCCCTTGGTAATCGGGGTCAACGAGCACGTGGGCGGTGAGGGCATCGTAGCCGGTGGTAATAGTCCAAGCGTGGACGTCATGCACCAGAGTTACACCTTCCACATCCTCCAGAGCACTGCAAAGCCTGTACATATCCAACCCGGCCGGTACGCTCTCCAGCAGTACGCGAAATACCTTGATGGCCAAACGGCAAGAACTCACCAAGATTAGTACGGCGATGAGGATACTGAGGATGGGGTCAACAAGATCCCAGTCAAAAGCCAATGTCAGGACCCCGGAGATAACCACAGCGATGGAGCCCATTAGGTCGGCCATAATATGCCAGAAGGCGCCTTCAACATTGATGCTGTGCCGCGCCGAGCGGTAGAGGATCGAAGCTGCCAATATGTTGATAACAAGTCCTACAGAGGCGACAGCCAACATCAACACGCCTTCCACTTCGTGTCCGTGTCCGTCGGCGTGTTCTCCAAGCCGTCGGTAAGCCTCGTAGAAAATCCAACTGGCGAGCACCCAGAGAGCAAGAGCGTTGAACAACACTACCAGCACCTCGGTGCGATGGTAGCCGAAGGTGCGCGTAATGGTAGCTGGACGCTCCGCAATCCACATGGCGAACAGCGCCAAGCCAATCGCGACCGCGTCGGTAATCATATGGGTCGCATGGGCCAGCAATCCCAAGCTGCCCGAAAGGATGCCGCCGGCTATTTCAATCCCCATGTGGCAGCAAAGCAGAATCAGGACAATCACCAGGCTGCGACGACCGGCGCTCCGATAGTCGTGGTCATGGTCGTGCCCAGGGTTTCTCCTCCCACGGCCGGCGTGGCCGTGGGAGGTGCGACGAGTTTGCTCAGGTGTCATTTGCCGCTGCCTCTCAGTCGATGATTTCCAGGATCTCCCCCCAAACATGGCTTCAGGGGTCGAGAGCAGGCCAAGCTATAATGTCGGCATCATAGTGCGGGCTTATTTTGCCGGTCAAACCACGGCGCCGGGGCAGGCAGGGCCTGTGCAAAGTCTTTTCCTATAGCGAAATCTCGCCCCAACCCGTCATTCCCACGCAGGCGGGAACCCATCCCCTTCCCGCAGGATCACCTCCGGCCTCTCCCCCTCTGGGGGAGATTGAGAGAGGGCGCGCGCCGCCAGGCGCGCGGGCGCCCGCGGGGCGCCTCCGGCCTCCCCCGCTCCGGCAGACAGAGAGCGGACACGCGCTAGCAGTCGATGGAGGAGACTGCCAAAATGCCGCCATTTGCGCTATATTAGTCGATGGCGCTGCACCAACATCGCGGCGACCGCCATACCGAATCGATACGGAGGAGGATTCAAGCGTGGCTACGAAGACAGCGAAGAAGAGCGGCATCACCCCGCTCGCCGACCGCATCGTCATTCGCCCCAACGAGGCGAAGGAAGAGATGCGCGGCGGCATCATCGTGCCCGACACGGCCAAAGAAAAGCCGCAGGAGGGCGAGGTCGTCGCCGCCGGACCCGGGCGGGTAAACGACGACGGCGAGCGCCTCGCCATGACCGTCAAGGTCGGCGACGTGGTGCTCTATTCCAAGTACGCGGGCACCGAGTATAAGGACGGCGACGACGAGCTCCTGATCGTCCGGGAGAGCGACGTCCTGGCCAAAATCGGCTAGCACTTCGACGGAGGCAAGAAAGAACGATGCCAGCAAAGAAGATCACCTATTCGGAGGATGCGCGCCGCGACCTCATTACCGGGGTCGACGCGCTCGCGGACACAGTCAAGGTGACGCTCGGCCCCAAGGGCCGCAACGTCATCCTCGATAAGAAATTCGGCCCCCCCACCGTCTGCAGCGACGGCGTCACCATCGCCAAGGAAGTCGACCTCGAAGATCCCATGCAGAACATGGGCGCTCAGCTCTTGAAGCAGGCCGCGACGAAGACCAACGACATCGCCGGTGACGGCACCACCACCGCCACCGTCCTTGCCCAGGCCATCGTCCACGAGGGCTTCAAGAACGTGGCCGCCGGCGCCGACCCCATGGCCATGAAGCGCGGCGTCGAGATCGCCGTCGACTCCATCCGCGAGCAGATCAAAAAGGTCTCCACCCCCGTCGCGGGCAAGGACCAGATCGCACAGGTCGCCTCCCTCTCCGCCCACGACAACGAGATCGGCGGCCTCATCGCCGACGTCATGGACAAGGTCGGCAAGGACGGCGTCATTACCGTCGAGGAGTCCCGCGGCCTCAACTACGAGACCGAGTACGTCGACGGCATGCAGTTCGACCGCGGCTACGTCAGCCCCTACTTCGTCACCAATACCGAGCGGATGGAGACGGAGATCGACGAGCCCTACATCCTGGTCACCGACAAGAAGATCTCGGCCATCGCCGACATCCTCCCCGTCCTCGAAAAGGTGCTCCAGGTCTCCAAGAACATCGTGATCATCGCCGAGGACTTCGAGGGCGAGGCCCTCGCCACCCTCGTCGTCAACAAGCTCCGCGGCACGATGAACGCCCTCACCGTCAAGTCCCCCGGCTACGGCGATCGCCGCAAGGCGATGCTCGAGGACATCGCGATCCTCACCGGCGCCGAGGTGATCACAGAAGAGGCGGGCCGCAAGCTCGACACTGCCGGTGTCGAGTCCCTCGGCCGGGCCCGCAAGGTCACCGCCGACAAGGACAGCACCACCATCGTCGAGGGCCGAGGCGACGACGAGGCCATCAAGGGCCGCATGAGCCAGATCAAGGCCCAGATCGAGACCACCACCTCCGAGTTCGACAAGGAGAAGCTCCAGGAGCGCCTTGCCAAGCTCGCCGGCGGCGTCGCTGTGATCAAGGTCGGAGCGGCCACCGAGGTCGAGCTCAAGGAGAAGAAGGCCCGCGTCGAGGACGCCCTCTCGGCGACCCGCGCCGCGGTCGAGGAGGGCATCGTCCCCGGTGGCGGCGTCACCCTCATCCGTGTGCAGTCCGTGCTCGACAAGCTCAAGGGCCGCAGCCACGACGAGCAGGTCGGCATCAACATCGTGCGCCGCTCCCTCGAAGAGCCCCTCCGCATGATCGTCGCCAACTCCGGCGGCGAGGGCTCCGTCGTGGTCCAGCAAATCCGCGGCTCGAAGGACCCCCAGTACGGCTTCGACGCCGAGAAGATGACCTACGGCAACATGGTCGAGCTCGGCATCGTCGACCCCGCCAAGGTCGCCCGCGCCGCCGTCGAGAACGCCTCTAGCGTCGCGGCCATGATCCTCACGACTGAGTCCATGATCACCGACGCCCCGCAGCCCGAGGGCGCCGGCGGACCTCCCATGCCCCCAATGGACTACTAGCCTCGACGCCCACCGCATCGAGAGAAAAGAAGACCGCCCCGGCAAACCGGGGCGGTCTTTTCTTATGTCACGCGCAAGCCCCCAAGCCTACGTTTCCGTAGCGCCACGCGGCACGGCGCGGTAGTCGTCGGGGCTGGGGACGCGGTCGATCACCACGTCCACGACAAAGGACTTGTCCGACGCTTGCGCCTGACGCAGCGCGTCGGGGAGGTCCTTGCTATCGGTGACCTGCACGCCGTCCGCGCCGAAGCTCTTCGCCAGCGCGGCGTGGTCGATCTCGGTGAACTCCGAGACCATCACCCGGTCGCCTTGGTGCTGCCGCACCATGCCCAGCGACGAGTCGTTCATCACCACGCACGTCACCGGGATGTTGTACTGCACCGCCGTCGAAAGCGCCTGGACGGCCATCATGAAGCCGCCGTCGCCGGTCACCGCCACCGCCGGCTTTTCGGGCCGCGCCAGCTTGACCGCCAGCGCGGCGGGCAGCGCCCACGCCATCCCCGCCGTCCCACCGGGGGCGAAGACCGACTCCGGGGCGCGGCTCTGGTACATCAGCGACATCCACACCCGGTTGTTGCCCGCGTCGAGCGTGATGAGCGAATCGGGGTCGAGGTGCTCGTGGAGCAGCCGGACGAGCCGCTGCGGCGTCACCGGCGACGAGTCCTCGAACATCGTCGGGTCGGTGTAGTAGTTCGATTGCTCCTTCATCGCGGCCACCGCCGAGGCGCGGCGCTGGGCGGTATCCCCGCCGTCCGCGCCGGACGCCTGGACGATCTGCTCCATCACCGCGCCCGCGTCGCCCACCAACCCCACGTCCACGGGGAACGTCCAGCCGGTGTTGCGCGGGTCCACGTCGATCTGGATGATCTTCTGCGCCTTCGGGTTCCACACCGTCGGCTTCTCGCGCAGGGTGTCCTGCCAGCGCAGCATCGCTCCAACCACCAGGACCACATCGGCCTCGGCGACGGCGGTGTTCGCCGCCTTCGTCCCGTAGACCCCGGCCATGCCGAGGGCCAGCGGGTGCGTCTCTTCCAGGATGCTCTTGCCCTTGTACGACGTCGCGACGGGGATGCCCCACACCTCCGCGAAGGCGCGGATGCTCTCCGCCGCTCCGCCCATGCGCGCGCCGTTCCCCGCCACGATCACCGGGCGCTTCGCCTCCGTCAACAGCGACGACGCCTGCTCGACGTCCGCCGGCATCGCCTGCGTGCGCCCCATGTTCAGATAGCCCGCCGTGTCGTGGATGAACGGCGGGTGCTCCAGATCGACCTCGCCGATGATCGACGCGCTCCGCATCACCACCGCCGTCGGCCCCGGTCGGCCCGAGATGGCGTGCTTCAGCGCGAGTTGCGTCCCGATCGCCGCCTCCTTCGGCGTCGTCGCCACCGTGGTGTACTTCGTCATCGCCTTGAAGATGGCGGGCAGGTCGATGCTGCCGTACTCGCCGGCGCCCGACTGGTTCGACGGGTGCTGCGCCAGGTCGCCGTCCGACGTATCGGTGAGCACCACCATCGGCGAGCTGCTCAGGAACGACTCCATGATGCCGAACGTGGCGTTCGATCCCATGAAGAGGCCTTGGCCCATGATCACCGCGGGCCGGCCCGTGATGCGGCCGTAGGCGTCGGCCATGACCGCGGCGGTGCCCTCGTGGCGCACCAGAATCGGCTTGATGCTGGAGTCGTACAGCGCGTCGAAGATGGCCATGGTCCCGCCGCCGGGAAGCCCGAAGACGTACTCCACCCCCGCCTCTTCGAGAATTCGAACGATCTGGTCCTTCGCCTTCGGCATAACGGCTCCCTTGAAAGATTGCGTCCTAAGAACGGAAACGCGCGCCAATGCTAGGTTCGCGCCCCTACCCTGTCAACGAAGGGCCCCCTCCCCTTAAGCCTCTCCCCCTCTGGAGACCTTTGCGCAACCCGCCCGCGGGCTCAAGCATGGGTGGGGCCGGGAGGTCTTGCCTCTTCTCCCACGGGAGAAGATTGAGATGAGGGGCCCCCTCGCAACCACCACAGGATATCGACGTCCGCCTCTCCCCGAAGGGGAGCGCCGTAAACCTTTCCCCCTCTGGGGGAAACTGAAAGAGGGCGGAGGGCGGCGGGGCCCGACCAACCTCGAGGATCCGCCCCTCTGGGCCACACAACGTCTCCTCCAAGAAGAGCGTCCGCAGGCCGCCACCCAACCCCCAAACTTGACAGCCCCGTCGACGCGCCAGAATAATCCCCCGCAGACCCCGCGAGGAGGCTCCCCCATGCCTTTGCCCTTGGAAGGCGCGCGCATCCTGGACTTCACCTGGCTCAACGCCGGGGCGAAGGGGACGCGCCACCTCGCGCTCTACGGCGCCGACGTCGTCCACATCGAGTGGAAGGGCAAGCTCGACGTGCTGCGCACCAGCGGCCCCCACCACAAGATGCCCGGCGACGACTCGCCCGGCACCGACCCCGGCTATTCCCAGCTCAGCGTGGCCAGCGTCAACCGCGGCGCGAGCTTCAACAACAACCACGTGGGCAAGTGGGGCATCTCTCTCAACATGCGCGACCCCAAGGGGAAGGAAGTCTTCCGGGAGCTGCTGCGCGTCTCCGACGCCGTGGTCGACAACTTCACCGCCGCGACGCTCGCCGATTGGGGCTTCCCCTTCGACGAGATGGTCAAGGTCAAGCCCGACATCGTCTACGTCCAAGCCCCCGGCTTCGGCTTCCAGGGTCCCTACCGCGACTACCGCTCCTACGGCCCCACCGCCGCCGCGGTCTCCGGCCTCACCTTCATGTCGGGCCTGCCCGACCGCTACCCGGTCGGCTACGGCTACTCCTACATGGACGTCTGCGGCCCCTACTTCGTCGCCATGGCGACCATGATGGCCCTCCGCCAGCGCGACCGCACCAAGAAGGGCGTCTGGGTCGATTCCTCCCAGAGCGGCCCCGCCTTCCTCCTCACCGGCACGTCGATCATGGACTGGTCGGCGAACGGCCGGTCATACGAGCGCACCGGCAACCGCTCCCCCTACGAGCCCGCCGCGCCCCACGGCGCTTACCGCTGTCAGGGCGACGACATGTGGATTGCCATCGCCTGCCGCGACGACGCCGAGTGGGACGGCCTCGTCGCCGAGATGGGCGGCCCGGAATGGACCGCGTCGCCTCAGTTCGCCACGCTGACTGACCGCTACGAGAACCAGGACGACCTCGACGCCCATATCGAGACCTGGACGCTCCAGCAGGAGCGGTACGACCTCATGGAGCGGCTCCAGGCCCGGGGCGTCCCCGCCGGCGTCTGCCAGAACACCCGCGACCGCTACGAGATCGACCCGCAACTGGCCCACAACGGCTACTTCGTCAACGTGCCCCACTCCGAAGTCCCCTCCTACGACGTCGAGGGGCACGTCGGGCGCTTCTCCGAGACTCCGCCGTCGCCGTTCGGACAGACCGGCCACGGGGCCAAGTGCTACGCCGAAGACACCGAGTCGTTCTACGCCGACGTGCTCGGCATGCCCCAAGAGCGCATCGCGCGACTCCAAGCCGAGGATGTGATCTGATGACCTCCACGCCCCAAGAGCTCGGCTTCTCCCTCGAAGGCGTCCGCGTCGTCGAGCTGGCCGACCGCCGCGGCGAGTTCTGCGGCAAGCTCCTCGGCCACATGGGCGCCGACGTGATCAAGGTCGAGCCGCCCGGAGGCGCGGAGAGCCGCCGCCTCGGCCCCTTCTACAACGACGAGCGCGAGCTTGAGAAGAGCATCTTCTGGTGGCACTACAACCAGAACAAGCGCAGCGTCACCCTCGACCTCGAAAGCGCCGAGGGCCGCGCCGCCTTCGACAAGCTCCTCGGCTCCGCCGACGTGCTCCTTGAGACCGTCAAGCCCGGCGGCCTCGCCCTCGCCGGAAGGTCGTGGGAGGAAGTCAACCGCGCTCATCCCGGCCTCGTCGTCCTCACCATCTCCGACTTCGGCCTCGAAGGCCCCTGGTCGGACTTCAAGGCGAACGATCTCGTCGCCCTTGCCGTGGGCGGGCAGATGATGGCCTCCGGCTACCCCCAGCTTGACGACGGCGCCTGGGACACCCCGCCCATCGCCCCTCAGATGCACCAGTCGACGCACATCACCGGCTGCCTCGGCGCGATGGACACGCTCGCCGCCCTCTACTGGAGGGAGCACGGCGGCATCGGCCAGCGCATCGACCTCTCGCTGCACGCCGCCACCAACAGCTGCACCGAGAACTGGCTCTCCTGGTACATCATCGGCGGCAACGTCGCGCCGCGCCGCCCCCAGTTCCCCGAGATGTTCACCAACGACGCCAAGTACATGGTCGTCATGCTCGGCCTCTTCACCGGCGAGTGGGAGCGCATCGTCGGCCTCCTCGAAGAGTACGGCATGGCCGAAGACCTGACCGACCCCGCCTATTCCGACCCCAACCACCGCAAGCAGCTCAGCTCGCGGGCCCACATCGACGAGGTCATCCAGACCTTCCTTGCCACCGAAGACTCCGAGACCATCTTCCACGCCGCCCAGCGCCACGGCGTCATCTGGGCCCCGATCCGCGAGCCCCAGGACAGCATCCGCGACGAGCACTTCTTCAACCGCGCCAACTTCGCCGAGATCGACCACCCCGAACTCGGCCGGAGCTTCTGGGACTCCGGCTCCCCCTGGGTCTCCGAGCAGCTCAAGTGGAAGACCGGACACCGCGCCCCCCTCCTCGGCGAGCACACCCACGAAGTCCTCCGCGAGATCGGAGCCGCCCCCTAGAGTCCCTTGGAGAGGGCCCGGGCCCTCTTTCAGTTTCTCCCAGAAGGAGGTCCTCGCGTCACACGTCACTCTAACCGTGCGATAGCGAGGCCGAGGCTAGGTCGAAGTCGACTCTGCCGGGAGATTCCCGCGCTTGGACGGTCGCCCGGCCTCTACGGGAATCTCGACCGGCTCAAGACGCAGCCTCAACCCCAAGGCACGGGTGACCCTCAGCAGCGTTGTAAGGGTGGGGTTGCCGTCTTCAGACAGCGCCTCGTAGAGGTTGCCCCGGTTTAGCCCTGTGTCGCGAGCGAGGGCACTCATGTTTTGTGTTCGAGCGACATGCTTCAGGGCAGCGCGAATCACGACCCCGTCCCCAAGGTCCTCATCCGTAGCCGCTCTGAGAAGCCCTTGGGCATCCTCTTCGGTCCCTATGTAGTCCGCTGCCTCGAATTTTCGATACTCCTCAGACATCAGTCCCTCCATTCCGTCGCCATTTTCTTGGCCCGCTCAATATCTCGCCGCTGGCTTTCCTTATCGCCGCCACATAGCAAGACGATTAACTCAGCGCCTCTGGCAATGAAGTAGATTCGGTATCCAGGCCCATGCTGAATTCTCATCTCAGACACGCCACCGCCAACAGACCGCACGTCTCCGAGATGTCCATCCTCGGCTGCCAGCAACCTTGCGACGATGCGATTTACCGCCTGCCGATCCCGCAACCTACCCAGCCATCGGTCGAAAGTCGCGCTTCGTAGGATTGTGAACATGACTTCATTGTACGGTTTACCGTACAATCTGTGAAGGGGACTTGAGACACGACAGCTGCATACTGGTTGCCAATCGCAACAGCTTGCCCCCGACCTTCAGCGGAGGTTCTCATGTTACAGAGTGACGCGGCGGCGATTTGTGTTGCGGGAGCCGTGATCAGAGACGACACGGTGTTGCTCGTGCATCGGTCCCCATCGGCGCGATTCTGGCCGGATGTCTGGGACCTGTTCGGTGGGCACGTTAACGAGGGAGAGTCTCTGGAAGAGGCTTTGCAGCGGGAGGCCCGGGAGGAGTTGGGAATAGAGGTGCTTGCTCTCAGATGGCTGGGGCAGATCTATGACCCGGTCGAGCCTGCGGTCGTGCATGTGTACGCGGTCTCATCGTGGGAGGGAGAGCCCGTGAATGCGGCACCCGATGAGCACACGGAGGTACGCTGGTTCAGCGCCGATAAGCTGCCGGAGTCGGAGGGACTGGAAGCCTACCGGGCGCTGGTCGTGACGGCGTTGGGGTGAGTTATTCGTGCAAGAGGCGCAGACCAAGTCGAATAGGAACGCAACCTTCCGTTGCCCTAGCGTCGCATCCGGGGGAGACTAGTAGAGGGCCCCCGCCGCCTCCGCTGGCCTTGGCGCGCGCCGCGCCGCCCCCATGGGAAGAGACCGGCGCCCGCCCCTTTGTAACGCGGCGGCGAGCCGGGCTTAGGCGGGAATCACCGCGCCGACCTGAAGCGACACGTCCTCGAAGCAGGCGGGGCCGAGCGCGCCGTCCATTCCTATCGACCGCGCTTCGGTGTATTCCAGACCCGAGGGCGCCGAATACGCCTCGATCATGCGGTCCGGCAGGTTGACGATCCAGACTTCGGGAATCCCGGCGCGGGCGTAGAGCGGGAGCTTCACATTCTTGTCGAAGGCGACCGTCGCATCGGACACCTCGATCAACAGCAGCACGTCGGCGGGCGTGGGATGGGCCGCCGCGTAGAAGTCGTCTTGCCATTCCAGGAGCATCAGGTCGGGCTCCGGCTCGCTGGCCTCGTCCAGCCGCACCGAACCCTGGACGCTCACGATGGCCCGTTTCCCAACGGCCTCGGATAGCATCCTCGATAGCCGCATGACGCACGAGGCATGTCCGCTGCTGATTGGGACCTTAGCGATTATCTCTCCGTCCAGCAGTTCGACGCGGTCGTACTTCGTCAGAACCCTGGCATCGACCATAGCGTGGTACTCGTCCACGCTGAACGGACGCCGTCTGATGTGCGTCGTCATGCAATGCCCTCGGCAAAGCGCCTCTGTGCCGCGCCAATTGTAGCAACCGACACCTTTGTGGGAGACTGAGGGGGCTTGCGACGCGCCAAAGGAGGCTCCCCACCATGCGCAGACTCGAAGCCAGAGTGGCCCTGGTCACCGGCGGAGGGTCCGGCGTGGGCCGGGCGGCCTCCTACGCCAAGGCCCTACCCGAGCGTGACGAACTCTCCTAGCCAACGCACGTTCGCAATGCTTGGGCTTGCCGCCCGATAGAACCGTTCGTCGGCCGTCCACAGCTCGCAGCCGACACGCTCCGCCAGCGCCAGGTAGTGGGCGTCGTAGGCCGCCCCCTGCCCGAGTTCGCTTGCCAACTCTAGGGCTCTTACGTGAAGCCCTGCCGTCTGATGCAACTCAAGCCCCGAGCTAAACAATTGCGAGATCATGCGAGCGGTGTCCCCGACGCTCAACTCGCCGCGCAACACTTTCCGATGGAGAGCGTTGGCGACCTCGAAGGGCAGCAGGTGGGGAGCGGCCGGGGTGACCTCTTCGTCATTCCATGCACGGAGAATCGCTAGCGCCTTGTCAGTGTGCTCCTCCCGCACCAACCACTTGACGGCCACGCTCGCATCGACGACGACGGAGCCGTTCACGCCCATCCCTTGGTTTCGGCATCTCTGATCTCGCGGGCCTCTCGAATCAGGTCAGCAGAGTTCCCCGGTAGAGTCCTGTCCCCGAATATCTCCCTCTGGAGTTCCGCGAACCGTTCGTGGTCCGGCTTGTCCGACAACAGCCCGCCCATGCCGTTGGCTTCGTCCTTGGTCAGCTTCCGATCGATAGCATCCTGGCAGTAGCTCCGCATGCTGACGCCCTTGAGTGCGGCAACGGCCTTCAGCCGCCGCTGAAAGGTAGGGTCTAGGTCCAAAGTGAGTCGCTTCCTCTTTGTTTCCATCGCCTAGGCCTCGCTTGGTTGATGCTCCATGGGAAGAATATGCTAAACACAGAAAGATATGCAATACGCCGGGGAGAGACGGGAGGGGGGCGATTCGTGAAGCGCCCCTACGGGGAGGGCCGGATGGCCACGTGTGCACCCTAGGGACTACCATAGGGGCGGCTCGCGAGGCGACACAGGAGGCCCTCTATCATGCGCAGACTTGAAGGCCGCATAACCCTCGTCACCGGCGGCGGGGCCGGCGTGGGGCGGGCGACGTCGCTGCGCTTTGCCTCCGAGGGGGCGAAGGTCGTCATCGGCGACATCGACCTTGGCGGGGCGAGCGCGGTGGTGGAGCAGATCGTGGAGCTTGGCGGCGAGGCGAAGGCCGTCGAGGGCGACGCCGCCTCCCTGGCCGACTGCGAGCGCATGGTCGCCGCCGCAGTCGAGGGCTTCGGCGGCCTCGGCATCCTGGTCAACAACGCCGGCCTGCCCTCCCGCTACAACCAGGGAGACAAGCACGAGATCTGGAATCTGGGCATCGAGCAATCGCTCTCGTCGGTCTACCGGATGAGCGAGACGGCGATGCCCCACCTGATCGAGAGCGGCCACGGCGCAATCGTCAACGTCTGCTCCATCGCCGGGACCAAGATGGGCATGCCCGTCGCCTGGTACGCCTCCGCCAAGGCGGGCGTCACCGGCCTCACCCGCTCCCTGGCCGGCGCCTACGGCCCCAAGGGCGTCCGCGCCAACGCGATGTGCCTCGGCCTCACCCGCACCGGCCGCGTGCGCAGCCTCTGGGACAACCCCGACTACCACGACGCCTACGTCGCCCACGTGCCGCTGGGACGCGTCGGCGAGCCCGACGAAGCGGCGAGCGTCGCCGCCTTCCTCGCATCCGACGACGCCTCCTACGTCACCGGCGAGGTCCTCACCGTCGACGGCGGCTGGAGCCTCCTCTAGCCCCGGCCCGACCCGGAACCCACACCCTCGCCCCCACGTGAGGCTTTGCCCGTCGAGCATAATGGGCTTATGCCGACGTACACCCTTCGCGTGCCGAAAGGCGGCCTGCACGATGAGAGGAGCTACCTTGTGGAGACCGGCGGAGGAAACCGCTGGAACATCCTCGAACCGGCTGACCTCTCGGAGCACGAGCGGGAACTGGTGGCGCGCATGTTGCAGTTGCACGGGCTGACTGGCGAGCCTTGGGCCGGCGGATTCCCCGAAGAAACCCGCTATCCAGCAGGTGTGGCAGACGCTACGGATGCGACGCTCGTCCGCGTGGTGCCTCCCTTCGAGCACGAGGAAGGCGTCGTGTACTGATGCAGAGCATACCCGCCGTCTATTACAAGGGATTCAACTTGGCGATAGGGGCCTGGTGCGAGACCTGCCTGGCCGCATGGAGATACACGGCGAGGCCATGTGGCTTGAGCTCGAGGGTGCGGCGCACGGGCCGGCCGTCGACGTGATCCCCGCCGTCATCGCCTCCATCCGCGACGAGACCCCCACCGTTAAGCGCCTCGTCTTCGACCTCGGCGGCCGCCCCTTCGACTTTCTTCCGGGGCAGTGGATCGACTGCTACCTCCACCCCGGCCCCGACGCCCCCGTCGCCGGCTACTCGATGACGTCGTCGCCGCGCGACACGTCGACCATCGAGATCGCGGTGAAGCGCGTCGGCGGCAACCCAGTCACCGACTACATCCACAGCCTGGCCCGCGCCGGCGACACGCTGCCCATCGACGGCGGCTACGGCGACTTCTATTACGACCCCAGCCGCGAGCCCGAGGCCGGCCCCGCCGTCGCGCTCATCGCCGGCGGCATCGGGATCACGCCACTGATGAGCATGCTCCGCGCCGCCGACGAAGCGCCCCGCTCGCCGGAGCTCACGTTGGTCTACAGCGCGTCGAGCCCGGACGAGCTCGCCTTCCGCGCCGACATCGACCGCATCGCGGCGCGCAACCCCCGCATCGCGGCCCACTACACCATCACCCGCCCCGCCGCCGGCTGGAGCGGCCCCCGCGGGCGCATCGACCGCGACACGCTCCGCGCCCTCGGGCTCGGCCCCCAGACGCGCTACTACGTCTGCGGCCCCGCGCCGTTCGTCACCGCCGCCGCCGAGGCCGCGTCGGCCCTCGGCGCGACGCCCTCCAACGTCCACTACGAACTCTGGAGCTAGACCCCGGCCGAAAACCGCTCCAAACTGGCCGAAAACCGCACTTAAGGCGCCCTCTTCCGTATCCGCGGCCGCCCCTAACCCAACCCCTACCGCCTCCCAGACGAGAGGCGGAATTGGCAAAATTGGCATCCATCGATGCGCCCACCAGGCCCCGCCCGCCACCCGCCGCTTGACACCGAAAGAGGCCCCCGCCACTCTAAATCCGGCGACCCCGTAAGGAGCAGCGGATGACCTATCAGACCCTGCGCTACCAGAAGGAAGGCCACAAGGCCATCGTCACCCTCAACCGGCCCGACCTCCTCAACGCCATCAACCTCGATATGGAGGAGGAGCTGATCGACCTCTGGCGCGAGATCCGCTACGACCACGACGTCCGCGCCATCGTGATCACCGGGGCCGGCGACCGCGCCTTCTGCGCCGGCATGGACGTTCGCGCCGAGCGCCGCCGCGACGCCACCGAGACGAGCCCCATCCGGCGGGCCGGCCCGCGCCCCGCCAGCTTACTGACACCGAAACAAAACGACTGCTTTAAGCCCACTATCGTCGCGGTGAACGGCGTTTGCGCCGCCGCCGGCTTCTATTTCGTGGCCTACGGCGACATCATCATCTGCTCCGACAACGCCAGCTTCGTCGACCCCCACAGCAGCAACGGCCTCGCCCCCGTCG
Source organism: Dehalococcoidia bacterium (assembly GCA_965219875.1). Taxonomy (GTDB): domain Bacteria; phylum Chloroflexota; class Dehalococcoidia; order SHYB01; family SHYB01; genus DAOUKH01. Next base: position 60,885 of record CBDCOW010000006.1, read on the forward strand.
TGGCCCAAGTGCTCTTCGCCTACCGCAACATCCCCTACTCCTACCTCATGCGGCTCGGCCTCATGGGTCGCCACGAGCGGACCGACGCCGCCAAGGCCCTCGACGTGGGGCTGGTGACGGAGGTCGTCACCCAAGCGCAGCTCCTCGAACGCGCCGTCGAGATCGCCGACATCGTGAGCCGGAACGCGCCCCGGGCCAGCCAAGCCTTGGTGAAAGGCGTGTGGCAATGTCTCGACCTCGGCCTGAGCGGCGGGGTCAACCAGGCCTGGTACATCGCCGAGATGCACGACCAGTACAGCGGCGAGGCGGCCGAGGGCGTCCAGGCCTTCATCGAGAAGCGCGAGCCGGACTGGGACGCCGTCCAACACCCGCCCAAGCCGGAGTAACAATGCAAGTCTTAGCCTCCTCTAACCCGTGGTGGTTGCGAGGCGGCCCCTCATCTCAATCTTCTCCCGTCGGGAGAAGAGGCAAGACCTCCCGGCTCCACCCATGCTTGAGTCAGCGGGGGGTTGCGCGAAGGCATCATTCAGGGAGAGGGTTGAGGTGGATTACAAAAGTCTTCCCAAGGAGCAACCATGCTGTCCCCCACGTCCACCGTCACGATCAACCGGCCCGTTGATGAGGTATTCGACTACGTCGCGCGGGGCTACGTCGAGAACCACCCCAAGTGGGACGATGGCTGCGTGACTTCGCGCCAGACCTCCGATGGGCCGCTCGACGTGGGGTCGACCGGCGTCGAGGAGCGCCGCGACGGGGGCCGCCCGGCGACCTACGACTTCAGAATCACGGCGTTGGAGCAGGGCCGGCTCATGGCCATCGACGCCGAGTCGAAGGAAGCGCTCTTCTCGATGTCGTACACCTTCGAGGATCAGGACGGCGAGACGATCGTCACCGCCGCGCCGCGGATGCGGATGAAGGGCCTGGGGCGGTTCATCGAGCCGCTGATCGCGGGCAACTTCCGCAAGCAGCTCGACGAGAGAATGGCGGAGATGAAGCGGCTCGCCGAGTCGTAGGCGGACGCCCCTACATGCTGGCGAAGAAGCCCTGGTAGGCCGCGACCGCGTCGGCGGGGCCCGACGCCTTCACGCGGCCAGACTCCACCGCCTCGGCGAGGTCCATCCGGTTCATGCCCGCGAGGATGTATGCCTCGGTGTCGGTCTCGAACACGACGTCGGGCTCGCGGTCCGCGCCGCGCAGATGCTCGAACGAGTCGCCCTTGACTAGGACGTCCCACGTCGAGGGCGGCGCGCTGAGCCGCCAGCGGTAGTGAATCGGCGCGGGCAGTGCGCGCTTCTGGAATCCGAAGCCGCGCCAGCCGGCCACGTAGCCCATGATCGCGGGGAACGCCTCCGCCGGCAGATGCGCGTCGGGGCGCACCCGCGACTCCATGTCCCAGCGGTGAAAGATCACCTCGCCCACGATCGTGCCCGCGGTGGTCCTGACGTTGCCTTGTCCGCCCCACGCACCGGGGGAACTCTTGTCGGCGTCCTCGTCCGTCAAAGAGGACAACTCCTCGATGAGCCGCGCCGCGTTGACCGCAAGCTCGCGGGCAAGGCCCTCGTCGCCGACGGCCTTCCGCCGCTCGACGGAGTCAATTCGCACCTGGTCGTGCCGCGACGGGTTGGGAAGGCTCCAGTCGGCGCCCGCCGCTCCCTCGCCGCGCACCATCGCGGGGATGAGCGCGGCCCACATTCCCGTCCCGCTCGCCAGGTGGGCCACGACCTCACCGACCTCCCAGCCTTCGCAGGCGCTCGGCGTCCGCCAGTCGGCGGTGCTCAGCCCCTCGACGAACGGCACCAGCGCCGTCAGTTGCGCGATGCTCTGTTCTCGAAGCAATCCAAACGAGGTAGGCATAGCCCGCGTAGGCTACGCGAGCAACGTCGGGGGCGCAAGGTTGGCACAAAGGAGGTCGTGCTAGAATCCAGCCATCCCTTGGCAAGGAAAAACCGTGGCTCGATACGGCATAGACGTTCCCGAAGAATGGACGTCGCCAAAGATTCTGCAATGGGCTCGCACCGAGATCGGGCTCACCGAGCACGAAGCCGCGAACCTCATCGACGCGGATCCTGCAACTATCCAGTCCTGGGAGCGCGGAACGTTCGCCCCAAGCTTCGACGAGTTGCGGAAGTTGTCCGAAGTTTACGATTGCCCGCTCGGCTACTTCTTTCTCGAAGCTCCGCCCGCCACGGCTCAGATCAGCCTCGACTACCGGGGCCTAGACGAGACCAAGACGGACCGACTTCGCTATGAGACGAGGCGCCAGTTACGTCAATTCGTCCGGCTCGTCGACTACGCTCAAACCCTCATAACCGCACTCGAAATCGACTGGGCAGTTCGCGTGCCGGAAGTTGCGCCCTACAGCGCGCCGGACGAAGCGGCGGCGGACGCGGTCGCCGCGCTAGGGCTAACGCCGGATGCGCGCGCCGCATGGTCAAGCGCCGAGGATGCCTTCAACGGTTGGAGAGCGGCCATCGAGGAACAAGGGGTGCTGGTCTTCTGCCTCAAGCTCGACGCCGGCGACTTGCGGGGTGTTTCGTCATGGGATGCGGGCCGTCCACCGGCAATCTTGGCCAACCACGCGGATGTTGAGGCCGCCACGGGGCGCATCTTCACGCTGCTTCACGAATACGCCCACTTGCTGCTCAGAAAGGCAGGCGTCGTCTGCGACTTCAGGGGCAGCGGAGAGCAACAACGCATCGAAACGTTTGCGAACAAGTTCGCGGCATCCGCGCTTGTGCCAAGGAAAGCCTTTGAAGAACGATTGTCCAGGTTAGGCCTCAATCATGCACGTTCTGCCTGGGGAGACTCTATCCTCAACACGATCCGGGAACCATTCCACGCCAGCCGAGACACGATATTGATCCTGCTGGAGGAGATGGGCTTCGCGGAGGAAGGAACGTACCGGCGCAAGCGAGCATCGTGGGACAAACGGCGACCTTACGGATACGGGAAGTCCAGACCGGGGCTTACGAAGGCCAGGCGCAGATATCGAGAGTTGGGACGAAATTTCTCACGGCTGCTCCGGTTGGCCGATCGGAGCGACGCCGTCTCTCGATCAGAAGTGGCCAGCCTCGTCGACATGAAGGTCGAACGGGTGGAAGAGTTCTTCGACCTGGTGGCATAACGTGCCCAGCCCACGCAGCCAAGGCGAAATCTATTGCTGCGACGCAGACGCTCTGATCACCATCAAGTACGCGGGTCTATTCCGCCAGTTGCGCAAGCTCGCGTCCAGTGGCGTTATCAGAGTTCCTCAGGCCGTGTTCGACGAGGTCAGATCCCATGCTACGAGTGATATCTCCCGGCAAATCTCCAACTGGAACAGGTCGACGAGCGTCATCACGCCATCCGACATGCCAATCCTCCAACTCATTCCGGAGATCGAGCGGCGTTATGGCGAACAATTTAGCATCGGGGGCTATCGCTACAGGGGGTTTTGGGCGTCGAAAAGAGCGTGGGACGGAGCCGATTCCGCCCTGGTAGCGACGGCAAAGGTCAACCAGTGGACCGTTATCTCGAACGATCTCTCGGTTCACGGAGCCTGCCTCTTCGAGCAAGTTGTCTGCCGCCGGTGGGAGGAGCTCGCCCGGTTGCTGCGCCCTCCACCGCGACCTTCTCAGCCGGAATTGATCTAGCGTTATGTCCACGACGCCGCGCATGGAGCCCCAGAAGGAGGCCGGACACGGCCTTCCCGGCTTTCCGGCTACGGCGCTGCCCGCCGACCGGTTCGGGCGCGGGTTCTGGGTGAGGATGGCGGGGCTGCTGGTTGCCCTTGCCGTGCTCTATTGGGCGATGTGGCGGTGGGAGGAGACGGCCTGGTTCGCCAAGGAGGACGGGGCCGTGGAATACGCCACCGCCGCCGCGCTGGCGGGGGGTGCGGCAGCCTGCGCGCTGGCGGGGCGGCTGCTGCGGCGCATGGGGCACCGGAACCTGGGGGCGCTCCACTTCGTAATCGCGGTAGCCTTCACCGTCGGCGCGCTCGAAGAGATTTCCTGGGGGCAGCGCATCTTCGGCTGGGACACGCCCGGGGCGATCTCCGACGTCAACCGTCAGGGCGAGACGACGTTGCACAATATCGCCTGGCTGGAGACGGCGGTCTATACCGTCGTGGCGTGGATGTCGATCGCGGCGATCGCCGGGGCCGCGGCGCGCGCCGTCCTGCACCTCGGAGGCCGCGTCACCACCGCCGACTTCATCCTGCCCGCGGCGGTGACCGCGCCCCTGCTGGCGATCACCCTGCTTTGGACGTCGGACGCGCTGCGGCCCGTGCTCGACGCGCTCCCCTACCGAGCCGACGGGTCGGAATACGGCGACTTGGCATTTGCGCTCGCCGCCGGGCTGTTCGGAGTCGGCGCGTGGCGGCGCGCCGCCGCGCTGCGCCGGGCGCGGCCTCCTACCAGGACGTCTCCAGCACCTCAGAGGCAATAAGCTCGCCGACGTCGTCCTCCGAGAGGCCGATCATCTCGCGCAGGACGTGCTCGTTGTGCTGGCCCACCGTCGGGGCGGCCCACGCCAGCCGCCCCGGCGTCCGCGACAGGCTGAACTGGACGCGGTCGTAGGGCATGGGGCCGCACTCGTTGTGTTCGAGCCAGGTGAAGTACCCCTGCTCCTTCAGCTGCGGGTCCTCCCAGAGGTCCGACGCCTTCTGCACCACGCCTGCGGGGACACCCTCGGCCTGGAGGCGCCGCATGACCTCGTACTGGTTCAGGCCCGCCGGCCACGCGCCGATTTCGCGGTCGAGCTCCGCCTCGTGCTCCTTGCGCCCCGCCATCGAGTCGAAGCGCCCGTCGGCGGCCCACGCCGGCGAGCCCATCGCGCGCCGCAGGCCCGCCCACTCCTCGTCGCTAGTGACGGTGACGGCGCACCACGACTCGCCTGAGGGGTTGAGTTTGTCCTTGGGCTCGGGAGCGCAGGCGTAGACGTTGTGCGGCGCGTACCGCGGATCGCGGTTGCCGTCGCGGTCCGCCACCCGGCCGGTCAGTTGGTAGTCGAGGAGCGCGGGAGCGAGGTAATGGACGGCGCACTCGTACTGTGAGAGGTCGAGGTGCTGGCCCTGCCCGGTGCGACGCCGGTGGTCGAGGGCCGCGATCACTGCCGAGACGCCGTTGGGCGGGTTCACGAAGTCGGTGTAGGCGCCGTACACGCCCGCGGGCTCCAGGTCGGGCCAGCCGGTGACGTGATAGAAGCCGGCCAGGGCGGCGGCCAGGTTGCCGTAGCCGCCATAGGAGGCGTGGGGGCCCGTCTGGCCCTGCTGGCAGGTGCTGTAGTAGATGATGTCGTCCTTGAGCTTACGGACGTTGGCGTAGTCCAGCCCCCAGCCGCGCATCGCCCGCGGTGTAAAACTCTCGGCGAGCACGTCGGGCCGCCACGCCGTGATGATCCGCTTGATCAGCTCGCGCGCCTCCGGCTTCGACATGTTGAGGCCGAGGCCGTACTTGCCGGTGTTGAAGTTGGCGGGGAACTGGCTCCGGTTGAAACCCGGCTTGCCGTCCTTGTACGGGGGGACGCTGCGAGCCGGATCGGGACGGCTGACCGACTCGACGCGGATGACCTCGGCCCCGTGGTCGGCGAGGTACTTCATCGTGATCGGACCCACGCCGACCCACGACATGTCGAGGACGCGCAGCCCCGCGAAGGGCAGCGCCGTGCCCGCGTCCACCTTGGGCCGGTCGGCAGATGGGCTCCCGTCAGATGCGTCGAGAATCTCGTCGTCATGCTCGCCAACCGACGGCGCGCGGCGCGCGATCTCGATTGGCGTCTCGCTTAGCTTGATGTACGGGCCGGGAAAGTCGAGCGTGTCACGGCCCGCCGCCGGCGCCATCGAGTGCCAGTACTCCCGCGCCGCGAGCTGCGGGCTCTCCCGGATGTCCTGCACGGTCTGGCAGGGCGCCAGCATGATCGAGTCGGTGATCGCACGGTCGAAGAGCTCTTGCTTCGTCTTTGTGACGAAGAACTTCTGTACCCGTTCCTGCACGTCGAGGAACTCGACCACCTCGGGGTCGTCGGGTCCCGCCATGATCAGCTGCTGCAAGTCCTGCGACGCCCAGTCGCGCTCCACCATCTCTTTCGTCGCGTAGCCTTCCTCGTCCATCCATGCCACCAGCGCGTGCATCGACGCCGCCGAGACGGTCCCGCCCAACGCAAGGGCACTCAGCGTGCCTTCCTTGCAGGAATAGACCCACCGCGTAGTGAGGTTGCCGTAGGCGCGGACGGCCCCACCGCGGTAGACGTTCTCGTTCACCAGCGCGGGGTGCGAGTTGGCGTTCATCAACGACCACGCCACCGCGACCTGCATGGAGACGTCGACATGCTGGCCCATGCCTGAGCGGGCGCGCTCCCACAGCGCGGTCATCGTCCCCGCCGCTCCCTGCGCGCCGGCGAGAAGCTCGCACTGCGGCTCGGAGATACGCACCGGCGGCCTCGACTGATCGCCGCAGAGGTAGGAGAGGCCGCCCATCGCCGACGCCGTCAGGTCCGTTCCCTTGTACTGCGCGTACGGCCCCGTCTGCCCGTAGGGGGTGATGGAGGTGTGGACGAGGCCGGGATGCGCCTCCGACAGCACCTCGTAGCCCAAGCCGAGGCCGTCGAGGTAGCCGGGCCGGAACGACTCGACCAGCACGTCGGCCTCCGACAGCAGCCGCCGCAGCCGCTCCCTGCCATCCTCCGACTCAATGTCGATGACAACGCCGCGCTTGCTGCTGCAATACGACCACCAGAAGAGGCTGTTCTCCGGGCCCGGCTCGTCGTTGACGAAGGGGCCGCGTCGGCGCGTAGGGCTGCCGCCGGGCGGCTCGACCTTGATCACGTCGGCGCCCAGGTCGGCGAGCACCTTCCCGCACCAGTTGAAGCCGCCCTCCGTCATGTCGATGACACGGTAAGGCGCGAGGGCCGATCCGGGACGACCGGGGTTGCCGGACATTGGAAGCCTCCGGTGTGAGCGTGCGCGCGGCGGCGCTAGTCTCGCGCCGCCACGACCTTCTTCTTGGCCCAGGCCTCGCGGGCACGGTTCCACATTCGGCAGTGCGAACAGACGTCGCCAGGGGTTGGCTCGCCGCACTCGGCGCACTCGTTGAGCTCCACGGTCTCGGCCTCGCGCAGCACCGGCTGTAGCTTGTCGAGGAAGCCGTTCATGAACGACGCCTTCACGCCCGGCGATTCCAGCTCGATGGCGTTCAACGCTTCCTTGAACAGGATCGACTTCGCGCCGGCGGCGTTGGGGCACTCCTCCTCGATGTAGTCGATGCCCCGCAGCAGGACGTAGCTCAAGGTCTCCCGTTCGGTGAAGGTGTAGAGCGGCTTTACCTTGCGCACCAGCTTCTCGTGCGTGCTCTCCAAGACCGGCGACTGACGGGCCAGGTACTCGGTCTGCCAGTGCAGCACGTTGCCCATGAGGGTGGCCGCCTCGTCGTCGAGGTTATGTCCCGTCGCCAGGATGTCGTAGCCGAGCCGGTGCGCCGTCTCGTTGGTGACGTAGCGCTTGGTCAGGCCGCAGCCCGAGCAGGGGACGCGTTTGAGCACCTTCGACAGCTCGGTGACGCCGATTTCCCCGTCACCAAGCTCGCCGCGCACGTCGTGGATGATGAGCTCGCCGCCGATGCGCTCGGCGAAGGCGACGCTCTTCTCCTTCGAGCGCTCTGAGTAGCGTCCGATGCCAAGATCGATGTAGAGGCCCGCGGTGCGGTAGCCGAGGCGGATCAATACCTCCCACAGGGCAAGGCTGTCCTTGCCGCCGGAGACGGCAACGAGCACCTTGTCATCCGGAGCGAACATGCGCCGCGACTTGATGTTCCGCGCCACGTGGTCCTGGAAGAAGTCGAGGTAATGCGGGCCGCAGTACGACGTGTTGTGCCGCCGCATCTCGACTTGGGCCCGGTCGCCGCACTTTTTGCACCGCACTAGGCGCCTCCCGAAATCGCCGAAATCACTTCGATCGTGTCGTCCTCCCGGACGTAGGCATCGCGCGTCAAGAGGTCAGTGCCCTGCACTACGACGACCGCCTCGGGGTTCAGGCCGAGCTCACGGAGCACGTCTCTCAGTTGCCGGTTTCCCGCCACCTCGAGCTCCCGTCTTCGGGGCTGTCGAATGATCACCTTCAAACGGCGACGCTCCCGCGCTCTTCTGGACTGATTATAGGATGCGCCATACCGCCGAAAAAATCGAGCGTCCCCGGAGGCGCCTCGACGAGCCGCGCAGAAATCGGTCGGATCGGGCATGATAGGGCCCATGCGGTCCCTACTCGGGCTCTTCTTCGGCGGACAAGACGACGCCGGCACCCTCAACCCGCGCGCCCGCGGGCGGGAGCGCATGGAGGCAGGCGAATGGAAAGGTGCGACGAACGATCTGACCGCCGCGCTCGCCAAAGAGCCCGACGACACCGAGACGCTCCACCTTCGCGGCATCACCTTCCACATGCGGGGGAAGGACAAGCAGGCCATCGCCGACTTCGACCGGGCCATCGAACTGCGGCCGCGGCGCGCGGAGTTCTACATCAGCCGCGGCTGCGCTCACGACGACCGGCGCGCCCACGACGACGCCATCCGCGACTTCGACGAGGCTCTGCGGCTCGAACCCGACGAACCCCGCGCCCTCAACAGCCGCGGCATCGCCTATATGAACCGCGGCGAGCTCAACCGCGCCGCCGCCGACTTCGACGAGTGCATCCGCCTCGAACCCGGCGAGCCGTGGAACTACTTCTCACGCGCCATGGCCTACGACCAGGCGCACAAGTACCGCCTCGCCATTGCGGACTTCGACTTCGTCATCGGCAAGGGGCACCGCACCGACGAGGCGCACTTCCAGCGGGCTTTGGCCTACACGGCGTTGGGCGAGGAGGAACGCGCCGCTGAGGATGCCGCCGCCGCCGTCCGCCACGGGATGCACGAAGCCTCGGTCAACCGCCACCTCTCCTACCGCCGGAAGCGGCTCGCCGAAGAGCGCCGCGGCTAGCTGGTCACCGCGCCTTCAGAAGCGCTCGACACCAGCCGCGCGTACTTTGCGAAGGCGCCGGTAGTGTATCGGGGGGCTGGGGGCGTCCAGTCTTTCATCCGCTCCTCGATCTCCGCCGCCGAAAGCTCGACGTTGAGCTCCCGCTTCGCGATGTCGAAGACGACGGTGTCACCGTCGCGGAGGGCGGCGATGGGCCCGCCTACTGCGGCTTCCGGCGCGACATGGCCCGCCATCAGCCCGTGCGTCGCGCCCGAGAAACGCCCGTCGGTGAGCAGGGCTACGGTCTCGCCCAAGCCTTCGCCGACCAGCGCGGCCGTCACGCCCAACATCTCCCGCATTCCCGGCCCGCCGCGCGGCCCTTCGTATCGGATCACCACCACGTCGCCGTCCTTGATGGCCCGGCGCTTCACCGCGTCGAACGACGCCTCCTCGGTGTCAAAGACGCGCGCCGGCCCTCGATGCAGCATCCGCTCGTGCCCCGCGAGCTTGACCACGCAGCCCTCCGGCGCGAGGTTGCCGTGCAGGATCGCCAGGCCGCCCGTCGGTTTGATCGGGTCGCTCAGCGGCTTCAGCACCACCTGGCCCGGGGTCTCCACCGCCTCCGCGGCCTCCACCCCGATCGTCCGGCCCGTCACCGTCATCTCGTCCCGGTGCAGCAGGCCCGCCTCCAACAACCGGTTGGCAACGAGTGCGATGCCGCCCGCGGCGTACATGTCCTTCGCCATGTACCGCCCGCCGGGCTTGAGGTCGGCGAGCAGCGGGGTCTTGTTGCTGATGACGTCGAAGTCGTCGATGTCGAGGGGCACGCCCATCTCCTTGGCGATGGCCAGGAAGTGGAGGACGCCGTTCGTCGAGCCTCCGGTGGCCGCGATGGTGGCGATGGCGTTTTCGATAGATTTGCGCGTCACGATGCGGCTGGGGCGCAGGTCCCGCTCGACGACGTCCATCACGAGACGGCCCGCCTCGAACGCCGCCTCGTCCTTCGCGGGGTCCATGGCCGGCACGCTGCCGCTGCCCATCGGCGAAATGCCGAGGGTCTCGATGGCCGTCGCCATCGTATTCGCGGTGAACTGACCGCCGCAGGCGCCCGGCCCAGGACAGGCCGCTTTCTCGATTTCATAGAGGTCCGCGTCCGTGATGCGGCCCGCCGAATGGGCGCCGACGGCCTCGAAAACCTCCTGGATCGTCACGTCCTGGCCACGGTAAACGCCCGGCATGATCGACCCGCCGTAGAAAGCGACCGAGGGCAGGTCCATGCGGCACAGCGCCATGACCGTGCCCGGGATCGTCTTGTCGCAGGCGCTGATCGCGATCACCCCGTCGAGCAGATGCCCCCGCACCACGAGCTCGATGGAATCGGCCACGACCTCACGGCTGATCAGCGACGCCTTCATGCCCTCCGTGCCCATCGCCACGCCGTCGGACACGGCAATGGTGTTGAACTCGATGGGAACACCGCCGGCGGCGCGCACGCCCTCCTTCACCTTCTTCGAGAGCCGACGCAGGTGGAAGTTGCACGGCATGACCTCGATCCAGGTGTTGGCCACGCCGATCAGGGGCTTGCGAAAGTCGTCGTCGGTCAGGCCGGTGGCGCGGAGCATGGCGCGAGCCGGCGCTCGGTCCGGACCAACAACCAACGTCCGGCTTGGGCCGCGGACAGGGGCTTGCGTCGTCATTAATCACCTCGGGGGCGCGCTTGCCTCGGTTGGAGACCAAGGGGAGCTTCAGTGTATCGGGCCGCGCCGGAGCGTCAAGGACGGCGGAGCGAACGCCCCGACCCAGTGTGGCACGCCAGTGTGACACGGGGGCCTTGCCCCTAACCATCCGCCGTCTCTACCCTTTCGCCGCACTCCCCCTATTCCCGGAGGTTGCCATGCTCGCCAAAGTACGCAGTTGCGCCGTCGTGGGGCTCGAAGGAGCCCCGGTAGAAGTCGAAGTCGATATCGCGCGGGGTCTTCCCCGGTTTAACGTCGTTGGGCTGCCCGACCCGGCGGTACAGGAAGCGCGGGAGCGTGTCAGGAGCGCCGTCCGCAACTCGGGCGGCGAGTTCCCCCGGACCCGCCTCACCGTCAACCTCGCGCCCGCCGACCTCCGCAAAGCGGGGCCCGCCTACGATCTCCCCATCGCGCTGGGCGTCCTGCTGGCCTCGGGCCAGCTTGAGGCCGACCTGTCCGATACCCTCGTCATCGGGGAGCTTTCACTGGACGGGAGCCTGCGCCACACCCAGGGCATCCTGCCTATGGTCTCGCTGGGCCAAGAGCTCGGCTTCAAGCACGTCATCGTCCCCGCGCAAAACGCCTCCGAGGCCGCGCTGGTCGAGGGCATCGACGTGCTCCCCGCGGAGAGCCTCTCGCGTCTCGCCGCGCACTACCGCGGCGACGATCCGATCACCCTCACACTCCCCACGGAACGGCCGGCGCCGGAGATTGAAGGCGCGGCGGGCCACGTCGACTTCGCCGACATCCGGGGACAGGAGCACGCCAAGCGGGCGCTCGAGATCGCGGCGGCGGGCGGGCACAACGTGATCCTCTCCGGCCCGCCCGGGAGCGGCAAGACGCTGCTGAGCCGCGCCATGCCCGGCATCCTGCCCGCGCTCTCCTGTGCCGAAGCTCTGGAAGTGACCAAGATCTACAGCGTGGCGGGGCAGTTGCCCTCGAACGAACCCCTGGTGAGCACGCGGCCCTTCCGCTCGCCCCACTACACGATCTCAAACGCCGGCCTCGTCGGCGGCGGGCGCTGGCCCCGACCCGGCGAGATCAGCCTCTCCCACCGCGGCGTCCTCTTCCTCGACGAGCTCCCCGAGTTCGGCCAAGGCACCCTCGAAGTCCTGCGCCAACCCATGGAAGACAAAATCATCACCATCAGCCGCGCCCAGGGGACGACAACCTTTCCCGCCGGATTCATGCTGCTCGGCGCGATGAACCCCTGTCCCTGCGGCTACTACGGCGACCCTGGTAAGGAGTGCGTCTGCACAGCCGGGGCTGTCGCCCGCTACCAGAAGCGCATCAGCGGCCCGCTGCTCGACCGGATCGACTTGTTCGTCCAGGCGCCCCGCGTCGAGTACGAGAAGCTCATTGGCGATAGCCTGGCCGAGTCGTCCGCCACGGTACGGCGGCGCGTCGAGCACGCCCGCGAGCGGCAGCGCGCCCGCTTCGAAGGCGCTCGCTTCACCTGCAACGCCGACATGGACGTGACGGAGACCCGCAAGCATTGCGTCCTCGACGAAGCCGGCGAGTCGCTGGTCGAAACGGCAATGGAGCGATTCCAGATGTCGGCCCGCGCCTTCAACCGCACCCTCAAGCTCGGCCGCACCATCGCCGACCTCGCCGGCGAGCCCGCGATCACCGCCGCCCATGTCGCTGAGGCCCTCCAGTACCGCTCCCGCGGCCTGGGATAGCGGCGGTATGAAGGTCCGAGACTTGCTGCGTGTATTGGAGAACGATGGATGGCGACTGGTAGGATCAAGGGGAAGCCACCGGCAATTCAAACATCCTCAGAGGAAGTGGTAAGGTGACTATATCCGGGCATACATCGGACGAAATCGCGCCCGGAACACTGCGGAGCATCTTGCGGCAAGCCGGTCTGCGCCGATGAGGGGAACGATGGACCGCTTTCTGATCGTCGTGGAGAAGACATCGACCGGCTATTCGGCCTATTCCCCTGACATCCCGGGCTGCATCGCCACAGGCAAGTCCCGCGCTCAGATTAAGCGCCGGATGGAAGAGGCCGTCGCCTTGTACCTGCAAGGGCTCGAAGAAGATGGCCTAGCCGCTCCCAAACCCTCGACAAGCGCGCTCTACATCACAGCCCGTTAGCGCACGGCCTTCGCCCTCGTTCGCGGCGGTGATACACTTTTAAGCACGTACTTCCCGCAGGCGCCGAGCCATGCCTACCTTACTAACCCGAGCCACCTATTCGATCTCCGACGCGCTCATCGAGCGGATGGTCGTGGGCCCGGCGGACCTGCCCGCCGGCCTAGCCGGTTTCGAGCGGTCGCGGTCCGGCTATCTCGATAACCGCACGATGGCGGAGCAGGGCTTCCCCGGCAACTCCGCCGAGCGCTTCGCCCGTATCGGCCGCATCACCGGCTACCTCACCGAATACGCCAATCCCGCCGCGGGCGCCGACGCCGGTTCCGGCGTCAACGTCGCCGCCGGCGCCGTGGTGCATCTCTTTGATCGCGAGGACAGCGTCAGCGTCTGGATGCAAGAGATCTTCCTGCGCCAATTCCAGGAGAACGTCGGCGAGGAGGGGCGCGACGGCAACAAGCTCATGTCCGTCGAGAAGCTCGACGCCCGCGGCTTCGCCGACGAGGCGGTATCGCTGCGCGCCACGCACCGCGGCACCGTCGGGCTCATCTCGTCCACCGTGATCGACTTCCGCGTGGGACGGCTGCTCGGCGTCGCCTTCGTCGTTTCGACGGGCGACCAGGAACGCCTCGACCTGACCACCGACCTCGCCCTCGCTCTGGAGCGGCGGATCGTCTCGGTTACTCTCGGCGCCTAGACCCGCTCAGGCAATCTCGACCCACCGCCCCGTGATCGAGGACTTGCGGGCGGCGTCCAGAATTTGCTGGCTCCGCCACCCGTCCTCGAAGCTAGGCTCGATCTTTTCGCCTTTCGAGAGCCCTTCGACGATCCTGTTGGTCCAAGCGAAGAACGGCTTGAAATGCTGATCGCCGGCGATCGGCGGCGCGGGAAGGTCCTCGACCTCGACCTCGGCGAACGCCTCGCCTTTCTTTGCCGCCAGGAGCCGGTCGCCATCGAGCGCCAGCGAGCCCTCGTTCCCGTGGGCCTCGAGGAGCATCGCGCCCGATCCCGTGGGGGCAGCCGCGCCTGAGAGGAGGGCGCCCAGCGCGCCGTTTTCGAACCGCAGCGTCAAGAAGAACGTGTCGTCGGCGTCGGCGACGATGCGGTCGGGCTGGTCGATGGCCTTGTGCTCCTTGGCGAAGGTATCGAGCGCCGCACTTACCGCGACAACCTCGCCGAAGAGCCGCCGCATCGCGTCAAGGGTGTGCGAACCCGACGCCCCAAGCCAGCCGCCTCCCGTCTTCGCTCCATACCACCACGACGCCGTGCGGCCTTCCGTCCAGTGGACGAAGTTGCCGAACGAGGTCGCGTGGACGTGGTTCAGGCTGCCTATGAAGCCGTCCTGAATCATCTCGCGCATCCGCACCCGGGCGGGCGTGGTCCTGAACTCGAAGTTCACCATGTGGGCCACGCCCTTCGCCTCCGCCGCCTCGAACATTTCGCGGGCTTGGGTCTCGTCGAGGGCGAACGGCTTCTCGCACAGCACGTGCTTTCCGGCCTCGATCGCGGCCATCGACGCGGGATAGTGCAGGTCGGGCGAGGTCACCACGCTCACGAGATCGACGTCGGGAAGCTCGGCGAGGGCGCGGTAGTCGGTGACGGCATGCGCGAGGCCGAAGCGGTCCGCCACCTGGCGCGCCCGACCCTCGTTGTGGCTGCACACCGCCGTCACGCGCGCGCCGGGCGTGTGTTGCCAGAGCGGAAGCTGCACCCGAACCCCGAACCCCGTCCCGACGATTCCAACGCCGATTTCGCCCTGCGCCATCGCTACGCCTCCTCAGGAAGGGCCGTATTATAGCCATGGGCGGTTTCGTTGACCCGCTCTCAGAAGAAACCCTACAATCGTTCGACAGGCTCAGCCGCCGACGCCGTACCCCGCTACGCCGCCCGCCCCACGCCGCCATCGCGCTCCTTTGGCCGCCCCAGTCCCGGCCACCGGACTCGACCGACATGCACTTGATGTACTTCACAGAGCAGCCGATGAACGCCTACCCAGAGGACGAGGGGCGCAGGCTCGGCTACACCTCGCTGCTCTTCCCCAACGAGTTCTACGACGCCGAGGCGGCGAGCCGGCTGTATAACGAGCGGCTTGAAGAGTACGTCTACGCCGAGGAGATGGGCGTCGACGGGATCATGCTCAACGAGCACCACAACGCGCCGTTCTCCATGTCCACCAAGGCGAACATCATGGGCGCGGCGCTCGCGGCGGTCACCGAGCGCGTCAAGCTCGTCATGCTGGGCAACCCGCTCCCCCTGTCCGACGATCCGGTGCGCATCGCCGAAGAGCTCGCCATGATCGACCTGATGTCGAAGGGGCGGCTCGTCTCCGGGTTCGTGCGCGGTGGGGGCGTCGAGAACATAGCCGCGAACAGTAACCCCGCCTTCAACCGCGAACGCTTCAACGAGTCGCACGACCTCATCATCGAGACGTGGACCAAACCGGGGCCGTTCCGGTGGGAGCGCGACCACTTCCACTACCGCTGCGTCAACCCATGGGCGGCTCCGCTGCAGAAGCCGCACCCGCGGATTTGGGTGCCCGGCATATCGAGCAAGGAGACGATCGAGTGGGCGGCGGGGCACCGCTATCCCTACATCGCGTTGAACCTGAGCCTCGACGACACCTTGAAGGTGTGGGACATCTACGACCAAGCCGCCGAGCGCGCCGGCTACCGGGCGGGGCCGGAGCAGCGCGGCTATCTCATCCGCTGCCACGTCGCCGATACGGCGGAGAAGGCGGAGCGCAACGGCCGCGAGTTCATGTGGATGCAGGGCGAGTTCACCGGCCTCGTCCACCCCATCTGGTCGGCGCCCTCGGGCTATCTCGGCCCATGGGCGCGCCGCGCGCTGGCGAAGATGCGCTCCGGCGCGGCGGTCCGGCCCGAGGCCGACTACGACGCTCAGGTCGACGCCGGCCTCATCATCACCGGCACACCCGATCAAGTCATCGAGCGGCTCAAGCTGCTTATCGCGAGGGCCCGCCCCTCCATCCTCGCGCTCTGGGGCAACGACGGCCACGTGTCGCACGAGGACTCGATGACGTGCATCCGGCTCATGGGGCAGGAAGTCATGCCCGCGCTCCGCGAGTTCGGCGATTATCTCGACCTGCGCAGCCCCTTCGAGCTCGACACGCCGGTCAGCCTCGCCGCCACGCCGGCGGAGGACCTGCGCCCCATCCCCGCCTAGTCTCCGCCCCCCTCGAGCCTCCCCCGCCGGAGACTTCTGCGAAACCAGTCCGGGTTGGGGAGGGTCTGTGTGTCGAAATTCGTCACGCAAAAGGGTACAATAGAAGTGCAGATGCAGGGCCGCCGAGGAGGCGCGGGAGGCGGACGTGGACACCCTGAACGCCATGCGGACCGAAGGCCACGAGCAGGTGTCCTTCTTTTCTGACCCAAGCTCCGGGCTCCGCTGCATCATCGCCATTCACGACACCCGCTTGGGGCCGTCCCTCGGCGGGACGCGCATGTGGCCCTACGCATCCGAGGCCGACGCCCTCACCGACGTGCTCCGCCTATCCAAGGCGATGACCTACAAGTCCGCCGCCGCCGGCCTCGATCTCGGAGGCGGAAAGGGCCTCATCATCGGCGACTCTCGGCGTGACAAGACGGAGGCCCTGCTGCTCGCCTACGCCCGGGCCGTGGACTCGCTCGGGGGGCGCTACATCACCGCCGAAGACGTGGGCACCACGCCCGCCGATCTCGAAATCGTGATGCGCGGCACCCGTCACATGGTAGGCAAACCGCCCCACGCGGGCGGGAGCGGCGACTCCGCGCCCCCGACCGGCCTCGGTGTCTACGAATCGATGCGGGCCTGCGCCGCTGAGGTCTATGGCTCACCAAGCCTGGAAGGACGCACGGTGGCGCTGCAGGGCTTCGGCAAAGTTGCCTCGCACCTCGCGCGCTACCTCGTCGAGGGCGGCGCGCGCCTTGTCGTCAGCGATCCCAACGACGACGCCCGCCAGGCCGCGCGCGACGTCGGCGCCGCCATCGTCGACCTCGACGACATCTACGACGTCGAGTGCGACATCTTCTCTCCCTGCGCGCTGGGCGGCGTTCTCAACACCGAAACGATTCCCCGGCTGCGCTGCGGGATCGTCGCGGGCAGCGCCAACAATCAATTGCTCACGCCTGAAGACGCCGAACGGGTCGAAGCCGCCGGCATCCTCTACGCTCCGGACTTCCTGATCAGCGCGGGCGGCATCGTGGACCTGTCGTTCGAGCTGTACGGCTACGACCCCGCCGCGGCGGAGCGCAGCGTCAAACAGATCGGCGCGCGCGTGGCGGACGTGATCGCCACCGCAAAGGCCGAGGGTATCACCACCGCCGCCGCCGCCGACCGGATCGCCGAGCGCCGCCTCGAAGCCGCCGGCGCGCACCGCGCCGCCTGACCCGTCCGTCCGGCGGGCCGCACCCGTATACTGGAGCCGAAAACGCCGAAGGCGCGCCTATGGGCTGGCTACCCAGGTTCGAACGACTCTCCGATTGTCCGCCGCCCGCCGCGGCGGCGGCGCTCGCGCGGCGCCGGCACGCCTTCTTCCTCGATTCCGCCATGTCCATCGGCGCGATGGGCCGTTACTCCTTCGCCGGCTGCGACCCCTCCGCCGTCTTCACCGCCCAAGGACGGCACCTAACGCTGCGGACACGGAGCGGGCGCACGGCGATGGCGCGGCGACCCCATCGACGCGCTGGACGAGATCCTGGCGCAGCGGCGGATCGACACTGCCGACTACCCCGTTCCCTTCACCGGCGGCGCGGTGGGATTCCTCAGCTACGATCTCGGCCGCGCCATCGAGCGCCTGCCCGAGCTCGCCGCCCCTGGCCTCGGCGAGCCCGACGTGTGGCTCGGCTTTTACGACGAGATCATCGCCTACGACCTCCACGACGGCGAGGCGTACCTCGTCCTCAACGGCGAAGGGGACGGCGCCGCGCTGAGGACGGCCCTCCTTCACCCTTACACTCCCAGCGCCGCGCCGCCCGCGAACGGCGAGCCGGTCAGCAACTTCACGCCCGAGTCCTACGCCACGGCCATCGAGGAGATCAAGCGCCTGATCGCCGCGGGCTACGTCTATCAGGTCAATCTCTCGCAGCGGTTTGAGGCGCCGTGGAGAGCGCCGCCTTGGGCGCTCTACGAGCGCGCCCGCGCGCTCAATCCCGCGCCGATGGCGGCCTACCTGGACTGCGGGCCATTCGCGGTGGTGAGCGCCTCCCCCGAGCGCTTCCTGCGCCGGAGCGGGAACGTCATCGAGACGCGCCCCATCAAGGGGACGCGGCCGCGCGGTGCGGCGCCGGACCTCGACGACGCACTGGCCGCCGAGCTCGCCGCGAGCCCCAAGGACCGCGCCGAGCACATCATGATCGTCGACCTGGAACGCAACGACCTAGGCCGCATCGCTGAAGTGGGCAGCGTCACGGTGGACGAAATGATGGCACTGGAGCGCTTCCCCACCGTGCACCACCTCACTTCGACAGTCCGCGCCGCACCGCGCCCCGGCGCGACGCCGGGCGCTATCCTGCGGGCCGCCTTCCCCGGCGGCTCAATCACCGGCGCGCCCAAGATCAAGGCGATGGAGATCATCGAACGCCTCGAACCCACCCGCCGCGGTGTCTACACCGGCGCCATCGGCTACTTCGCCGACACCGGCGACTTCGACCTCAGCATCGCCATACGAACCATCGTCGTACGGCAGGGACGGGCCTACTTGCAAGTAGGCGGCGGCATCGTAGCCGACTCGGACCCCGCAGCCGAATACCAGGAAACGCTCGATAAGGGGCGGGCGCTCTTCGCCGCGCTCGGGAGCGGCGGGCCGGTTGCCGCGCCCGTCGGCCCGGCGCTACAATCCCGCCGCCCCAACGCCCGGCGCGCCGTCGCGTCCGAGGCCACGTGGGGCGCCCCCACGCCATGAGCCTCACGCCAATGGACCGCGCCCTCGATCTGGCCCGCGGCGTCCTTGGCGGCGTCTCACCCAACCCCGCCGTGGGCTGCGTCATCCTGAAGGACGGGGGCATCGTCGGCGAGGGCGCAAACGAGCCGCCCGGTGGGCCGCACGCGGAGGTCATCGCCCTGCGTCAGGCCGGCGAGCTTGCCCGCGGAGGCGTGATGTACGTCTCCCTCGAACCGTGCTCGCACTATGGGCGGACGCCGCCCTGCGCCGACGCGGTCGCCGAGGCCGGCCTCGCCGCCGTCCACGCGGCGGTGCGCGACCCCAACCCGCTGGTCGCGGGACACGGGATCGAACGGCTGCGCGCCGCAGGCATAGAGGTGTTCGAGGGCGAGCGCGAGGACGAGGCCCGCCGCGTAAACGAGGCGTTCATGAAGTGGGTCACGACGGACCTCCCGTTTGTCTATGTCAAGTTCGCCATGAGTCTCGACGGCAAGATCGCCACCGCCGCCGGCGACTCGCGGTGGATCAGCGGCGAGCGGGCCCGCGCCGAGGTCCACCGCCTCCGCGGCCTCGTCGACGCGGTGATGGTCGGGGCCAACACGGCCCGCCTCGACGATCCTCGTCTCACCGCCCGCGGCGGAAGTGATGGCGAGAAGACCAGCGCCCGCCAACCGTTGCGGGTCGTCGTGGACGCCAAGGCCTCACTCTCGCCCCAAGCCCGGATGCTCGGCGAGCCGGGCCGGACGCTCGTCGCCGCCACGGACGGCGCATCTGAAGCCGCCCGCCGTGCCCTGACGGAGGCGGGGGCGGAGATCGAGACGGTTGAGGCCGCTCCCGGCGGCGACGTGGACCTCGAAGCCTTGCTCCGGCGCCTCGGGGAGCGGGAAGTGACGTCCCTGCTCGTCGAGGGGGGTGGACGCCTGATCGGGTCGCTTCTGGACGCGAGACTCATGGACAAGGTCATCGCCTTTGTCGCGCCGGTGCTCGTGGGCGGCGCGGACGCGCCCACGCCGGCGGCGGGCCACGGCGTCGAGCGCATCGCCGAGGCCCTGCGCCTGCGGGACGTGGAGACGGCGGTGCTGGACGGCGACGTTATGATTACCGGCTACACGGGGGCAGGCCCCACGGCGTAGGTCTACGCAAGCGAAAGGGAAGATGTTCACCGGCATCGTTGAAGAAGTCGGACGCGCGGCGAGCGCCCCCAACGGCGAGCTTTTCATCCACGCCGCCACGGTGCTCGAAGGGACGAAGCTCGGCGACAGCATCGCCGTCAACGGGGCGTGCCTGACCGTGACGCGCCTCGGACTGGACGGCTTCGCCGTGGACCTCGCGCCCGAGACCCTGCGCCGGACCAACCTCGGCGCGCTCACCGGCGGGGCGGCGGTCAACCTGGAGCGCTCTCTAGAATTCGGCGGCCGCGTCGGGGGGCACCTGGTGCAGGGCCACGTCGACGGCGTCGCCACCATCGAGCGCATCACGCCCGAGGGCAACGCGTCGATCGTCCGCTTCCAACTGCCCGGCAAGCTCGCCCGCTACGTGACCGAGAAGGGATTCATCGCCGTCGAGGGCGTCAGCCTGACCGTGGTCGGGGCCGGCGACGACTGGTTCAGCGTCACGCTGATTCCCTTCACCGGCGAGCACACCAACCTCGGCACCAAGACTCCCGGCGATCCGGTGAACATCGAGGTCGACATCCTGGCCAAGTACGTCGAGCGGCTCACCGACGCCCGCCTCCGCTAGCCGGTCATAGGCGGGCCGGACTCCGTCAGGGACGGGCATGGCTATAATGAGGGACGCCGCGGGGGCGGCGAGGCCGAAATGCCGCTGGCAAGCATAGAAGAGGCTCTGGACGACCTGCGCCGGGGCCGCATCATCATCCTGGTCGACGACGAAGACCGGGAGAACGAAGGCGACCTCGCCATGGCCGCCGAGACGGTGACGCCCGAGGCGATCAACTTCATGGCGAAGTTCGGCAAGGGGCTCATCTGCGCCCCGCTCGAAGGCGACCGCCTCGACCAGCTTCAAATCCCCATGATGGTCCCCGACTCGGAGAACACCGCCGCCCTCGGCACCGCCTTCACCGTGTCGGTCGAGGCCAAACACGGCACCACCACCGGCATCAGCGCCCACGACCGCGCCACCACGGTCCAAGCCCTGGTCGATCCCGCCACCCGGCCCATCGACCTGTCGAGGCCGGGCCACATCTTCCCGCTGCGCGCCCGCGAGGGCGGCGTCCTCGTGCGCGCCGGGCAGACCGAGGGCATCGTCGATCTCTGCCGGCTCGCCGGCTTGCAGCCCGCCGGCGTCATCTGCGAAATCATGAGCCAGGACGGCACGATGGCCCGGCTCCCCGAGCTCGAAGAGTTCGCCATCGAGCACGACCTCAAGATCGTCAGCGTCGAGCAGATCATCGCCTACCGCCGTCGCCACGAGAAGCTCGTCGAGCGGGTCACCGAGACCGCCATGCCTACCAAGTTCGGGCGCTTCACCGCCTACGCCTACCAGAGCGCCGTCGATCACGACCAGCACGTCGTCCTCGTCCAGGGCGACATCAGCGACGGCGAACCCGTGCTGGTGCGCGTCCATAGCGAATGCCTCACCGGCGACGTCTTCGGCAGCTTCCGGTGCGACTGCGGCGACCAGGTGCAGATGGCGCTGCGGGCCATCGCACAGGCCCAGCGCGGCGTCCTGGTGTACATCCGCCAGGAGGGTCGCGGGATCGGCCTGCACAACAAGTTGAAGGCCTACGCGCTCCAGGACGACGGCCTCGACACCGTGGAGGCCAACCTCGCGCTCGGCTTCGCGCCCGATCTGCGCGACTACGGCATCGGCGCCCAGATTCTGGTCGATCTCGGCGTCAAAGAGATGCGCCTGATGACGAACAACCCACGCAAGATCGTCGGGCTGGAGGGCTACGGCCTCCGCGTCGTCGACCGCGTCCCCGTCGTCGCGCCCCCCAACCCCGACAACATCCGCTACCTCGAAACGAAGCGCGACAAGATGGGCCACATCATGCCCGGCGTCGCCCCGCTCGCCGAATGGCTCGTCGACGAGGAATGACCGCGTGAGTCTCGAACCGAAGGGGGACGGGCCGCGCTTCGCCATCGCCGCCGCGCGGTTCAACGAGCTCATCACCCGCAGCCTCATGCGCGGCGCGCGCGAGGGCCTGGCGGCCAACGGCGTAGACAAGAGCCGCATCGACGCGGTGTGGGTCCCCGGCGCCTTCGAGCTGCCGCTCACCGCGAAGCGCTTGGCCCAGACGGGCCGCTACGCCGCCGTCATCTGCCTGGGGGCCGTGATTCGCGGCGACACGCCGCACTTCGACTACGTATCGGCCGGTACTGCCCACGGCCTAGTTCAGGCCGCGTTGCTCACCGACGTCCCCGTCATCTTCGGCGTGCTGACTACCGACACCGTGGCGCAGGCGATGGAGCGGTCGGGCGACGGCCCCGGCAACAAGGGTTACGACGCCGCCCTCACCGCCATTGAGATGGCCGAGCTGCTGAAGGACCTCTGACCCGCTAGCCGCGCGGCACGAGCCACAGCGCGGGGAACATCAGCAGCGCCGCGGGGCCGATCAGCAGCGGCCCCACGCTCCCTGCCGTCAGGACGGTGAGGACAAAGAAACCGGCGGCGCAGCCCATCATCCCGAGCTGCGCCCAACGACGCCCCGCGAGAAAAAGGCGGGTGGCCGCGAACGCAGCCGCGCCGAGCGCCGCCGAAGTCAGGAGCACCGCAAGGGCCTCGCCCAGCTTACCCGCGTCGGACGCGCTCACGCTCCGTGCCGCGCCCTCCGCCGTGGCCGTGTCGAACAAGGGAAGCAGAACAAAGGCGGGACTCACCAGCGCCCATACGGAGGCCGCCACCGCCATCGCGACTAGCAGCGTCTGCCCCTTGGGCCGGGGTATCCGCACGGTGGGCGCGGCGGCTAGCGCTCGCCGCCCCCGGAGAGCCCGAGGGACGGCGACGGCTTCGAACCGTCGCCGCGGCGGCGCTTGGGCGGCAGCGACGCGATCTCGCCGCGTAGCGCCGCGAGGCCGTCCACACCGTCCTTCGACACGTCTACGATGAGCCCGGCAGCGCCGGCGTCGCGTATCGCCGTCAGCGCCTCGCGCCCCGGCGGGGACGCCATCCTGGCGAGCAGCGGCTTCTGCGTCGCGCGGGCAGCGCGGTACAGCGGCAGGAGGTCTTGCAGCGAAACGGGCGACGCCGGTAGGTCCACCGCGACGGCGTCCACAGGCAGCGCGTCGAGGGCCCGCAAGACCTCGTCGGACGTGTCGGCGAGGGCGAGCACGACGTCGGCGTCGCCGTCGAGCGCGGCTCCGAAGGCGCCGGTCAGGGTGAGCACCACGAAGTCGCCGCCCGTCTCGCCTATCGCCCCCACGGGCGCGTCACCGCCCACGTCCATGCCTTTCCCGCCGCCGACGATGAGCGCGTCGGCGCCGGACTCCAGCGCGGCGGCGGCGAGGGCCTTGTCCGCCGAGGCCAAGACGGCCACGATGGCTATCTGGCCCCGCGCGGCTTCGCCGCCGGCGGCGAAGCCCAGGCGAGGCCCGCCGGACGCGGCCACTTGGTTCAGCTTTTCGAGCAGTTTGCCCATGTATGTATCCGTTCTAGGAGGAAGAGTATCGGCCCCGGAAAGAGGAGTTATCGGTTGGAGGAGAGAAGATGCGACAATAGGCGCATGCGAAGGCAGCAACCATGATGCTGCGCCCAGCGAGCGCATGTCAACCGGACGGAGGAGGGTAGCCTTGGGACAGACTTCCCCGCTCTCGCTCATCGGCGACGCCCCCCTCGTGGAGCTTCGGCGCCTCTCGCCCAAGCCCGGCGTGCGCATCTTCGGAAAGATCGAAGGGCAGAACCCAACCGGCAGCATCAAGGACCGGATCGCCCTCGCGCTCGTTGAGCGGGCGGAGTCCGAGGGCCGCCTCGCCCCCGGCGATACTATCCTCGAAGCGAGCAGCGGCAACACCGCGATCGCGCTCGCCTTCGTGGCCAAGCAGAAGGGCTACCGGGCCCACGTCGTCATCCCGGAAGGCGTGGCCCCCAGCATCAGCGACCTCCTCGACTTGCTGGGAGCCGAGGTCACCTGGTGCGGGGCCGAAGGCGGCATGGGCCATGCCTTAGAGGTCGCCACCGAGCTCGCCGCCGACCGCGGCTACAGCCTGCTCGGACAGTTCACCGACCAGGCCAACCCCGACACCCACTACGCCTCCACGGGCCGCGAGATCGCCGACGCCCTGCCCTCCGTCGACGTCTTCGTCGCGGGCATCGGGACCGGGGGCACCATCATGGGCGCGGGCCGGCGGATCAAGGAACGATGGCCCCACGCCCGGGTCGTCGGCGTCGAGCCCAAACTCGGCGAGCGCCTCCAGGGAATCAAGAACCTCGACGAGGGCTTTATCCCTCCGCTGCTCGACCTCGCGATGATCGACGGCCGCTTCCTCGTGGACAGCGCCTCCAGCTTCCGCCGCGTCCAAGACCTAGCCCGCGCCGAGGGGCTCTTCGCCGGCGCCTCCTCCGGCGCCGTGCTCGACACCGCCCTCCGCCTCGCCGAGCGAATGGAGCAAGGCGTCATCGTCGCCATGCTCGCCGACAGCAGTTGGAAGTACCTCCCCGCCCGCCCTTGGCGCACCACCCAAGGCGAACGGGCCGACCTCGACGAGGTCCACTGGTGGTGAGCGCACCGCAGACCCCTCCCCCTGGGAGAGCTTTGCGTAAACGGGGTGACTGACCGCACAGGTGGGCGGACTTCGATAACCCGTGGTGGTTACGAGACGGCCCCTCATCTCAATCTTCTCCCGCTGGGAGAAGAGGCAAAACCTCCCGACCCCACCCATGCTTGAGCCCGCGGGCGGGTTGCTCGTTGAGGAGGGAGCGGGCGCCCACGAGGGGCGCCCCTACGGGAGGGTCCCCTAGCGCCCTTGGCCGCGACTGGAGCCGCGTGGTAGTCTACACCAGTGCGCGCGCCACGGAGGCGCGCCGAAAGCAACAACAGTTGAAGGCGGACCAACCGCCCATTGCACGGAGGAGGCAACTATGGCTATCAGATTAGGTGACGAAGCGCCGGACTTTACGGCGGCGACGACCTCGGGCCCGATCGAGTTTCACAATTGGCTTGGCGAGGGCTGGGGCGTGCTCATGTCGCACCCCGCCGACTACACGCCGGTCTGCACCACCGAGCTTGGCCGCGTGGCCAACCTGAAATCCGAGTTCGACAGCCGCGGCGTCAAGGTGCTCGCCGTCAGCGTCGACCCGGTGGACTCGCACGAGGGCTGGATCAAGGACATCAACGAGACGCAGAACGCGGACGTCCAATTCCCCCTCATCGCCGACCCTGATCGCAAGGTCGCCACGCTGTACGACATGATCCACCCCAACGCCGACAACACGTTGACCGTCCGCACCGTCTTCGTCATCGGCCCCGATAAGAAGGTCAAGCTAAGCATCACCTACCCCGCCTCGACGGGGCGCAACTTCGACGAGATTCTGCGGGTGATCGACTCCCTGCAGCTCACCGCGAACTACCAGGTCGCCACACCGGTGGACTGGAAACACGGCGAAGACTGCGTCGTCGTTCCTGCCATCAAGACCGAGGACATCCCCGCCAAGTTCCCCAAGGGCTTCAGGGAGATCAAACCCTACCTCCGCACGACGCCGCAGCCCAACCTCTAAGCCGCCGCGCAGAACACACAGAGGTACGCCAAAGAGGGGCGGTCTTGGAACCGCCTCTCTTTTTGGGACACACCGGCATGGAAATCGGCATCATCGGGCTCCCCCGCAGCGGCAAGACCGCCGCTTTTACTGCGCTAACCAAGGTCCCGCCCTCGCCGAGCGGGAAGGCCAACATCGGTGTCGCCCACGTACCCGATCCCAGGCTCGGCCGCCTTGCCGAGATCTTCAAGCCTCGACGGGTGGTACAAGCCGAGGTCTCGTACGTCGACTTTCCCGGCCTCCCGGAGGGCTCGCAACGGCGGGGCATCGAGGGCGAGCAGCTCAACCGTCTGCAGCGCGTCGACGCCCTCCTTAATGTCGCGCGGGCCTTCGACAATCCCGCCGTGCCCCAACCCAACGGCGGCATCGACCCCTTCCGCGACATCGAGGCGATGGAGCTCGAGCTCGCCTTCTCCGACCTCGCCATCCTCGAACGGCGCGCCGCCAGGCTCGAGTCCGACGCGAAGTCGGACAAGGCCCAAGTCCGCGAGGCCGCCAAGCGCGAGCGCCGGTGGCTCGAAGGCGTCAAGACCGCCCTCGAGGCGGGCCAACCCCTGCGCGCCCAGGAAACGACCGCCGACCAAGTGCGCCACCTTGCCAACTTCCAGTTCCTCACCGCCAAGCCCATCCTCCACGCGCTCAACATCGGCGAGGAGGGGCTGGGCGAGGTGGAGGCCCTGGAAGCCGAGCTGGCTGCGCGCACCGGCGGGCCGAAGTCCACCGGCTTCGTGCTCGCGGCGGGCCTCGAGTCCGATCTGGCCATGATGGACCCCGGCGACGAGGCGGAGTTCCGCGAATCGCTCGACGCGGGGGAGTCGGGCCTGGCGCGCGGCATCCGCTGCTCCTACGACCTCCTCGGGCTCGTCTCCTTTCTTACCATCGGCGACGACGAGGTCCGGGCGTGGCCCGTCCCGGCGAACACCCCCGCCGTCCGCGCCGCCGGCAAGATTCACTCCGATCTGGAGCGCGGCTTCATCCGGGCCGAGGTCGTGCGCTACGAGGACCTCATCGACGCAGGCTCGCTGGCCGAGGCGCGGAAGCGCGGCGTCCTCCGCACCGAAGGCAAGACCTACCCCGTTCAGGACGGCGACATCATGAACGTCCTCTTCAGCGTCTGACACCTCTCGGCGGCGCCTCTCTTTTGGAAAGGAGGCGCCGCCAACCCGTCCGACTCCCGCCTACTCAATCGCGAAGACTACCTGCACGCCCACCCTGATCTCTTGTTGCCCGCCGCTGATCGGCGTAGACGCATCGGCGGCCACGGCGAAGGCCACGGACTCCCTGGCGACGCGCGGCGCGCCGCCATACTGTGAGATGTACACCGGATCCCCCAGCGTGACGTTCATCACCGACGCGATCTGCTCAGCCTTGGCGGTGGCATCCTCCAACGCGAGCTTACGGGCCTCGACCTCCAAGGGCTGTGGATCGTCCACGGCGAGGCCAATCCCGTTGATGCGGACCGCGTCGCCGCCCGCCGCCGCTGCGGCGTCGATGATCCCGCCGACGGCGCCCAAGTCCCGAATCCTCGCCGTGGCGAAGTTCGACACCCGGTAGCCAACGATCTTCGGCGTCTGTTCGCCCCGAGGCCCTTCCTCGTACACCGTGACCGGCTGGATGGAGAAGTGCGTCGTCCTGATGTCATCCCCGGCGACGCCGCTGGTTCCTAGGCTAGCTATGACCGCGTCCATGGCCGAAGCCGCCTCGGCGCGCGCGTCGGCCACGGTGTCGGCCCGAGTCTCGACGCCGAAGCTCAGGTCGGCCACGTCGGGCGCGGCGGCGGCGGAACCCGTGCCATCAACCCAAATGCCGGTCTGCTGCGATCCGGACGCGCTCTCTTGGACCACGACCGGCGCCGGGGCCGGTGGCGCGGCGGTCGGGGCGTCTGAATCGTCTGACGTGCAGGCGGCGGCGAGCATCGCGGCCGCCCCGAGCATCGCCAGGACCATTAGCCAGCCGCGTTTCCATCCTCGTAGCAAAGACATCGCTATCCTCCCTTATGTCGCGTCGCCTTCGCGAGCTTTTCTCTTTTCTTCAGTTCGTCGCTGATCATCGCCGCCTCAGGTACGACCACGCACCGAATGCGAGGATCACGGCAAGGAGCACGCCCGCCGCGATTTGCAGCGGCAGCCAGGGGAAGTCGCCGACCGACTCCGGCCGGGCCGTGGCGGCGGGCGGGCCTTGGTCGCCCTGCGGACCTCGTGGTCCGGCGACGCCGTCGGCGCCTTCAGCGACCGAAGGACCCTCCTCGCCCTGCACGCCTTGCGGGCCTTGAGCGCCTGCCGCGCCTCGCGGGCCAGATTCGCCGTCCGGCTGCGGGGGTTCGGCGGTCGGCGTGGCGGTCGCTGCCGGCGCGATGGTGGCGGTGGGTACTGCGGTCGCGGTCGGTATAGGCGTCGCGGTCGGCACAGCGGTCGCCGTAGGTGCCGGAGCCGGCGTTGCAGTTGGCACAGCCGTGGCGGCCGGTATGGACGTCGCGGTCGGCACGGCGGTGGCGGTCGGCGCCGGAGCCGCAGTGGATACCGGGGCCGCCGTTGGCTGAACGGCGATCACCAGTGCGGTCGCAGTTGGGGTAGCGGAGGCAGTTGGCTCGCCGAGAGGCGTCGGCATGCTTTCAGGAGTCGGCGTGACGGCCGCGCGTATCGCCGGCTCAGGCGTCGACGTAGGACTTGATGTAGCAGCCGGCGCGGCGGCGGCCCCGGACTCCGCGGGCCCCGGCGACGCCGTGGCGGCGGGCGCGCTGGTCGCGGCCGGGGCCGGGGCCGGCGTGGCGGTAACGACCATGATCATCGGCTCTGGTGTAGCAGTCGGCTCGGACAGCGCCGTGGCGCGAGGCGGCATGGCCTCCGGCGTAGGCGTCGCTGCCGGCACGGCGGTCACACGGAATGCGGCGGCCGGCGTAGGTGCGCCGGTCGCGGTCGGGGCCGGCATGGCCGTGGCAATCCTGATCTCTGGGGCCGGTGTGGCGGCCGGCGGGGCCGCGGCGAGCGGCGGGGTGTCCTCACCAGGCGGCCCGCCGTCGAACAGTCCCAACGTCCCGCCGATGATGGCGAAGACGAGCAGCGCCGCGGCACCCGCCGCAGCCGGCACAAACGCGGGGAGGCGGCGGACGGGTGCGGGGGCCTCGACCATGTCCGGCGTGAGCCGGAAGCTCCGCGTCGGCTCGACTTGAGGCGCGGCCCGTAGGGCCGTCACAGACGCCTTCATCTCCTCGAATTCTCTCCGCGCCTCCTGCGAGCGGTCGAGGATGCGTTCGAGCTCCGCCGCCTCCGCGTCGGACAGCCGCTCGTCGATGGCCAGCGAGAACAACTCCCGCCAGCGGCGACGCCGAGATGTGAACAGCCGGAGTATGGCTCTCATCACGCTTCCATCCTCACTCTTTCAGACGATATTGGGCGGGCAGGAGTTCCGGACTGGCCCGAAACGCGTCCCGGACCTTCTCCCGCGCCCGGCTGAGCCGCGACTTCACCGTCCCCAGTGACGCCGCGACCGCCTCCGCTGTCTCCTCGTAGGAATAGCCCTCGATATCGATAAGCACCAGCACCGCCCGTTGATCGGGCGGCAGGGCCGCCACCGCAGCCATGATCGCGGCGTTGAGCTCCGCGTCGGTTGCGGCCTCTTCCGGGGACCGCCCGGTACTGGGCGGCGCCCAAGCACCCGCTTCGAGCATCTCGTCGAGCGAGGCTCCGCCCTTCCGTTTCGCCGCGCGAAGCTGGTCGCGGCAGACGTTCGCGGTGATCCGCAACAGCCAGGAGCGAAAGTTGCCGCCGCGGAACGACCGCAGGCTCTTGAACGCGCTGGTGAAGGCGTCCTGGGCGGCGTCGTCCGCTGAAGCGGGGCCCACCATCCGGTAGGCGAGGCGATAGACCCGGCTCTGGTAACGCTCAACGAGCCGGTTGAAGGCGTCGAGGTCGCCTTCCCGGCTCAGCGCGATCAGTTCTTCGTCGTCCATCGGCAACCGGTAGGGTAGGTCAGGAGGAGGCCGTGTTGAGGCTGGACCGGCGGTCGGGAGCGTCGAGACCGTGGCTCAGGCTTACCCTATAATGTACGTCATGGACGAGCCTTCCAACGAGCAGGAAACGCCGCAGGAGACCCAGAAGGCCGCGGACGGCTCCGAAATGGACGAGCCTTCCAACGAGCAGGAGACGCCTCGGGAGGCCACGCAGGAGGCCGAAAAGGCCGCTGACGGCTCCGAAACGGCTTCCCCCGAAAAAAGCCGGGCCATGCAGAGCCTTGTCATCACGCTCGTTCTCGCCGTGATCGTCTTCGCCCTCATCTACACGTCCTTCCAGAACTACCAGGTGGAAGGGACGAGCATGACCCCCAACGTTGAAGACGGGCAATTCATCATCGTCAACAAGGCCGCCTACCGCAGATTCAACTTCAAACCCATCTCCGATTGGCTGTTTTTCCTCGACCGCGACAAAGACGGCTACGTCGAGCCCTTCGGCGAGCCGCAACGCGGCGAGGTCATCGTGTTCAAGCGCGACGCCGAACCCGGCCGCAACTTCATCAAACGCGTCATCGGCATGCCCGGCGAGACCATCGAGGTGTGCGGTCAGGGCAACGCGGAAAGCAACCTCTGCAAGGACGCCCAGCCCGGCGCCGTCTTCGTCGACGGCATACGGCTCGACGAAGACTATCTGCCGAGGCTGGGCAACCGAGGCGTGCCGTCCACCGACATCCTACCCGGCAACTATTTTGTCTTCGGCGACGAGCGGGTGAACAGCTTCGACTCCCGGGCTTGGGGCATGCTCCCCCGCGGCAACATCATCGGCAAGGCCTGGTTCTCCTACTATCCGTTCGGCGCGACGGGCATCGTCACGTCCCACGACCCCATACCCTAGCCCGCGCCACCGCCGGAGGTTCCCGCCTTGTCCATGTCCATCGACTTTGCCGCCATGGACCGGGCGCTCAACCCCAAGACCGTGGCCGTACTGGGCGAGCGGACGTCGCGGGCCCACATGTTCCTTCCCGCACTCCGACGGCTCAAAGGGGCGCTCTACGCTGTCCAGCCCGACCCCGAAGAAGCCCGACGCATCACGGAGATGGGCTTCGAGTGCGTCCCCACCCTCGACGCCATCGGTGGGCCCGTCGATTACGTCATCGTCGCGCTTTCCCGGAAGTACGCCGCCGACGGGCTGCGCGAGTGCGCGCGGGCCGGCGTGGGCGGGGTGTGCATGTACACCGCGGGCTACGCCGAGACCGGCGAGCCGGACGGGGCCGAGGCCCAGGCCGAGATCGAGCGCATCGCTCGCGAGGCCTCCTTGGTCATGCTCGGTCCCAACTGCATGGGCCTGCACAACCCCTCCCGCGGCGTCCGCTACCTCCCCTTCCAGCCGCTCTACGACGGCGGGTACGTCGGCTTCGCCAGCCAGAGCGGCTCCCACGGCAACTTCTTCTCGCTCGCCGCGCCCTACAACGGCCTCCCCATCAGCAAGATGATCAGCTTCGGCAACGGCGTGGTGCTGGAAAGCACCGACTACCTCAAATACTTCGGGCAAGACCCCCAGACCCGCGCCATCGTCCTCTACGTCGAAAGCGTCAAGGACGGCCGCCGCTTCCTCGACGTACTTCGGGAGGTGGCCGACCGCAAGCCGGTCATTCTCTGGAAGGGGGGCCGCACCGAGGACGGACGCCGGGCCGCGGCGTCGCACACCGCCGCGCTCGCCGAATCGATGGCCATGTGGCGGGCGGCGGCGCAGCAGACCGGCGCGGTTCTCGTCACCTCGATTGAGGAGGCCCTCGACACCCTGCAGGTGATCGCAAAGCTCCCCGAGCTTCACGGCGCGGGCTGCGGACTCATCGGAGGTCAGGGCGGACAGTCCGTCGCCATCGCCGACGTCTTCGCCGAGCACGGCCTCCGCGTCCCGCCGCTCTCCGACGCGTCGAAGGCGGAGCTCGGCGCCTACTTCAAGCTCGTCGGAGCAAGCGCATCCAACCCCATCGACCTCGGCATGAACATGACCGACATCGACCGCACCCTCGACATTCTCAAAGCCGACCCCGTGATCGACGTCATCGGCATGCAGATCGGCATCCTCGCCACCGAGGAACGCCACCAAGGGATGCGGGCCGCCCACGTCCGCTCCATCAAGCGCACCGCCGCCCGCGGACGCAAGCCCGCCGTCGCCATCCCCTACTCCCTCCTCCCCTACGAGCACGCCGAAGTCCTGCGCGAGACCGAGCGCGAACTCCGCGACGCCGGCATCCCCTGCTTCCCCAGTTACCACCGAGCCGCCAAGGCTATCCGGAACGCCGTAGACTACCACCAAGCCCGCCGCGCCATCGCCGCCGCCGGCTAGACTATACTCCGCAGGCACCCGAGACCTTGGGGGCGGGCCCCGCTGTGACGACGTCGCAATCAACCAGGTATTGGCTCGACCTCTTCTCACGAAAAACGTGGGGGGAATTTCGGCGAAATGGGGCAAAGGTTGCCGCATTCAGCCCCAAGCAAGCCAACCGAGCAGCAGTACAGGTCGATGATGTACTCCTTTGCTACCTGACGGGAGGCAAGGCCGCTGGCCTCTCTAAGTTCGTCGGAACGCTCCGCGTAACCTCGCCTAGGTTCGAGGACTCTACGCCGATCTACGAGGAGGAGATCTATCCCGATCGCTTTCACGTCGAAGCAACCACCCTCCTCGATTCCGATTCAGGAGTCCAAATTCACGACCTGGACGACCAGCTAACCAGGGACTGGACTGGATCTGTGCGACGCACGTTAAGGGAGTGGAAGCGAGAGGATGCCGAGGTAGTCATCGCCGCCTGTCGCAAGGCGGCCTAAGGGGGAGGCCTGCATGAGCCCTTACGCGAGCTACAAGAAGGGCGCCATCGTCGGGGCCTACGAGTACCCTCTGCGGAGCGCTCCCGGCAAGACGGCGAACCAGGTGCAGGCGGAGTGTCTCTTCGCCGCGCTGGAAGACGCCGGCCTCGGTATCGGCGACGTCGACGGCCTCTGCTCGACGCGGATTCCGGGGATGCAGCCCATCGCCTTCGCCGAGCACCTCGGCCTGCGCCCCACATTCATGGACTCAACCGCGGTGGGCGGATCGAGCTTCGTGCTCTACCTGCTCCACGCCCTCGACGCCATCGCCGCGGGCCGGGCCAACTGCGTCGCCATTGTCTACGGCAGCCTGCCCACCACCGAGGGACGCAAAATCGGCGCGCGGACGGCGGCCTCCGGCGGCGGCGAGCAGGCCGTCACCGACAGCTTCGAGACGCCGTGGGGCATCCCCCTCATCGGCACCTACGCCCTCAGCGCCCAGCGCCACATGCACGACTACGGCACGACCCCGGAGCAGCTCGCCGAGGTCGGTGTGACCATGCGCCGCCACGCCGGTCTCAACCCCTACGCCAAGTACCGCGACCCCATCACCGTCGAGGACGTGGTGAGCTCGCGGCTCATCTGCGACCCGCTGCACCTGCTCGACTGCTGCATCATCAGCGACGGTGGCGGCGCGATCATCGTGGCGAGCCCCGAGGTCGCCGCCCGCTGCAAGACGAGGCCCGTCTACGTCATGGGCGGCGCCGAGGCGCAGCAGAACACCAGCGGGGGCTACCGCGACTTCACCGTCTCCGCCGCGGCGTGGTCGGCCCCAGCGGCCTTCAAGCAGGCCGGCGTCTCCCACGACGACATCGACTTCTGCATGATCTACGACGCCTTCAGTATCAACGTCATCCTGACGCTGGAGGACGCCGGCTTCTGCAAGAAGGGCGAAGGCGGCGCATTCGTCGAGAACGGGCGCATCGGGCTCGGCGGCGCGCTGCCTATCAACCCCGACGGCGGCGGGCTCTCCTCCTGCCACCCCGGGATGCGCGGCATGTTCCTGCTCGTCGAGGCCACCCGCCAACTGCGCGGCGACTTCGCCGGAACGGAGCGCCAGGTCGCCGACGCCAAGATCGCGATGGTGCACGGCATCGGCGGGTTCATGGGAACGCGCCACAGCGGCATCACCACCATCCTGACCACCGAGTAGGCGCCGTCCCCACCGTGGAGAAACAATCATGGCCGACTACCTGAAGCCGCTCCCCGTCCCCGAAGTCGAGACCGAGCCGTTCTGGGCCGCGTGCAAGGAGCATCGCCTCGACATCCAGCAGTGCGACGCCTGCAACACGTTCATCTCTACCCGAGGGCCATCTGCCCTCACTGCCACGGAACAAGCCTGACCTGGCGCGCCACCAGCGGCGCGGGGAAGGTGCACGCCTTCTCGGTGATCCGCCAGAGCGTCTCCCCCGGCTTCCGCGACGAGATTCCCTACGTCGTCGCCGTCATCGAGATCGACGACGCCGGCGGAGTGCAGATCATGTCCAACCTCGTCAACGTCGACCCGTCCGAAGTGCGCATCGGGATGCCGGTCAAAGTCCGCTTCGAGGACGTGACCCCCGAGATCACCCTCCCCAAGTTCGAGCCCGCCTAAGGGCCCGCTCCGTCGGGCGCGCGGAGCCTCTACGCCTCCGCCACCTCCACCGAGTACTCGTTTTTCATCGGCGCGGGATTGTGACGGCCCGTCTCCGCGGGCAGCCGGACCGGGCCATGCTCGCGTGAGGGCAGCAGCGCGGTGACCCGCCCCGTGGTGGTGACTTCCCGCCGCTGGTTCTCGATCCACGCCTCGATCTCCACGTAGTGATCGGGGCCGTCGGCCCACTTCTCTACCACCTTGCCCTGCACCCACGACGTGTCACCGTGGTAGTTGAACTTGCGCGTCTCGTCGTAGCTCTTGAAGATCCAACCGTCGTCGCCGATCCAGTTAGATATCAGGTTCAGCAGCCATTGGGTGCGCACACGGCCGTAGTCGTAGGCCCGCGCCATGCCTACGACCTTCGGGCGGTCGTTCTCCCAATGCACGCGCTGGGCGGCGTCCCACACGCCGTAGGGGTTCTTGGTGTAGAAGTTCGGCGTCTTGCGGCGGTTCAGATAACCCAGGCGCAGCGGCTTGACGTCGAACTGCCCCATGCCCTGGCCCATGTGCCAGCAGATGATGTCGGTCGTGGTCAGCGGCCCTCGCACGATGAGGTCGAGTTCCTGCCCCTCGGCCACGTCTTCCCAGTAGCGTGGATCGGCGCCCCGGGGACGCTCGCGCTCGTACGCTTCGTCGATACGGGCGAGGTAGTCGTCGTCGTAATCGAAGAGCGGCGTTTCGAGGTTCTTCCCCCGCCTCTGCGAGGCCTGGCGCTCGACGTGGAAGAAGTAGTTCACCAGGCTGGCGGCGAGTCGCCCATGTTGATTGATGTACTCGTTGGTGTGGTGGATGAAGACGGAGCGCCCGCCCCCAAAGTCGCTGCGCTTCTCCTCCACCTTCGAGATGTAGAAGCGGCGTTCGAGACGGTCGCCGGGCACCACCGGCTCGTAGAACTCCCAGCGATTCCCTGCGTTGTAGTTCGGGACGCCGGACAACGCGCCGCGTCCGGCGTCGCGCACCTCCTTCGGGATCGGCGCGCTGCGGAAGACGCCCATCGTCTGGACGTAGGCCGGCGGGGCGATGACCCCGCCCCAGCGCGTCTTGGCGGCGTAGGCAGGATCGGTGAACAGCGGGTTGTCGTCGCCGCAGGCGTAGACCGCGTACTGGCGAATCGAGTCCTCTGCCGCCTCGTAGTTATACGGCGCCTCGCGGCGCGCCAACACGCCGATCCGATTGCGGTAGCGTTGGATGCCGTCCTCGGTGATCGTCCCCGACATCTCGCCATCGTTGGCCATCGACGCCCTCCCGCCGCGGGCTCGGTTACCCCGTGCCGCGCGGCGCATTATACGGGGCGGGGGAACGCTCACGCGTCGGAATCAGCGCACAGCGACCCCGAACGACGGCGCCGCCGCCCGCAGCGCCGCGTCGATGCGCCGCGCCTGACGGGCCGTATCGTCCGCGTCGGCCTCGATGAAGGCCTCCTCGATGGCCAGCACCGCCTCGCACAGCGGTCTGGAGAGCTCCGGCGCCTCACCGCGCAGCGTGGCGTCGACGGTGTGGGTGAAGGCGTGGACGCCGCCGGCGAAGAACGCCTCGTCCGCGGCGCGCAGGTCGCCGGCCTCGGCGGCCTCCACCACCCGCGCCAGGGAGCTCGCGGCGTGCGCGAATCCCTCCCTGTCCAGCTCGACCTCGACGAGCAGCGGGAGTGGGCGCCCGCAGTCCTGGCCCTGCCCCCCATCCGAGTCCCGCCCGAACAGGATCAGGACGAGCACCAGCACGAGGGCCACGGCGCCAACCGCCGCGCCCGCCCAGCTCTGCCTCCGTCCCATGCCGCGCTTAGCCATCGCCGTCCGCCCCCTGCGCCTCGATACCATACCGCGACTGGAGGTAATTCAAGACGTTCCAGCGGTCCTCCTCGCTGACACGGTCGGCGAAGGCCGGCATCGCCGATCCAAAACCGTTGGACATCACTAGGAAGAAGAACCTATCGGAATGGAACGGGATATGGATGCGGAAGTCCGAGGGCGGGATCGAGAGACCCGAGGCCGCGGGGCCGTCGCCACGACCGTCGTCGCCGTGGCAGAGGGCGCACTCGCGGAAGTAGACCGCCCGCCCCGCCGCGATTGAGCCCGCCGTCGCCTCGACGGGGTTCTCGCCGATGGGCCGTTCGCCGAAGTCCAGCAGGCCCACGACGGCTAAGACGACGAGGCCCGCCCCCAACGTCACCGCCGCCGACTGCGCCACGCGCAACGGCCCCCGCGCCGGCTCCGACAGCCCCGGCCACCGGCTCACCCCGAGCCACAACACGAGGCCGACGAGTAGGACGCCCGACGCGGCGACCGCGGCCCAGCTTCCCGCCGTCAGCGGCAGCGCCATGCTGTCCGTGGAGGCGCCCACCGCGCCGGCGACGGGCACGGCGAAGAAGGCCGATACGTCATCCTCGCCGCGGCGGCGCAGATTGGCCTCGACCTCCCAATCGCCGGGCTGGGTGAAGAACGCCCCCACCGCGCGGAAGAAGTTGGGCGCCTCACGCTCTGCGATGACCTGCGACGGCCCCAAGCTGGGGTCGGGCGGCTTGAAGCGCAGCCGCACCCGTAGAATGTCGGACAGGTCCTCGCCCGGCGGCGGAAAGACAAAGACCTGGAACGAGTTCGTCCCCACCGCGTTGGGCGCAATGCTGACGTTGACCGAAAGATCCCCGGCGGGCCGCGTCTCCTCGTAGCCCACGACGGCCTCGGCGCCGGCCTCAGTGAAGGCGGCGGACTCGGCCTCCTGTCGCGCGGTGGGGAATTGCACCAACACCGCCACGACCGCCACGACGGCGGCGATGATCGCCAACTCGACGGCGGCAAGCCTGCCGAGTCGGCGCAGCGCGACGGCGGTCTCGGCGCCCGCCCTCCCTGCCGCCGCCAGCGCCGCCGGCCCGAGAACCGTCGCGTTAAGCGCCGCGATGGCGAGCAGCGGCGCCAACAGTGCCAACTTGGCGAGCAGGGTGACGCCGTAGCCGGTATCGACGAGGCCGCGCAGGGAGTCGACCTCCACGAAAGCGCTGAAGACCCCCGTGGCGAGGAGCACGAGCACGGCAGCCGCGGCAACCGCCGAGAAGCGCCCCAAATGCGCCGCCGCGAGTGCGGCCCGCTCCCCATCGGAAAGCCTCCCCGACCAACGGACAACGAGGACGAGTTGGACCAGCATCCCCGCCCACACCGCCGCGGCGGCGAGGTGGATGAAGTCGGCGGCCACGGCCCAGAACGACCCATCGACCGAGGCCCCATGGCTGATAGCCGCGAGCAGGAAGAGGCAACCCAGCCCGGCGGCGAGGACCAAGACCTCCGCCCCCCGCGCCAAGCCGCCGCGCCCCGCGCGGCGCAGCGCATACGCCCCCGCGACGGCGGCTCCCGCGACGCCCGCCGCGAGCTCTCGCTGCCACCACCGCGCCCCCCACGCCGTGTCCAGGGCGTCGCCCACCCTGGAGAGGCCGCCGATCTGCGCGGCCTGGACGAAGAGCTCGGCCGCGCCCGCGGCGAGTAATGCGGCGGCGCTCAGTCCAACGGTGAGATAGACCGGCCGGCGCGCGCCTCCAGGGCCTCCTCCCATCGCGGGGGTCACGATCAACCCGTAGAACATGCCGCCCACCAGCACGAACGCCGCCAAGTAGACTGCCCACTTCACAGCCACGGGTCCGGCGGTAGGCGTGCCCCCCGACTCGCCGATGCCGGCGAACCTTGGTCCGGCGGGCTCGCTCCCGTCCGGCGCCAAAAGCGTGAACGGGAACGAACCCCGCAGCAGGTGCCCGTCGAGGTCGGAGAGCGTCTGCCAGGCCACGACGTAGTAGCCCGGCTCGAGGCCGGACCGCAGGCCGACCCACATCTCGCGGTCGTTCTCCTGGCTGAAGTGGGTCGGCCCCTCGTCGACGCGCTCGCCGAGGCCGTCGAGCACCTCGATGAACGAGAGGTCAGCGTTCAGGGGCTCGGTAAAGACGGCGGTGACGCGCGCCGGCGCATCGAGCAGCCGCGCGTCGGTGCCGGGGTCCGACCGTGTCGGCAGCGCGTGCGCCGACGCCGTGGACGGCGCCAAGGCACCGGCGGCGGCCAACAGGAACAAGACCGCGGCCAGCGCGGCCACGACTGCGGCGCCCTGCGCTCTCGCCATCGCCGTCTCCTACCGTCCGGCGCGCCGGACGGCGAACATGGCGGCGGCGCCAACAATCCCGCCAACCATCGCCCCCACCAAGGCGATCAACCACGCCGGCTGGCCACCGTCATCGTCGGACGCCGACGGCGGCGCGGGCGGCGCAGTCGGTGGCACGGTGGGTGAAGGCGTCAGGACGATCTCGGATGCGGTATCCGGGCCCTCTCCCACGTAGAAGTGGAAGGCGCCCCGCGCCTCCTCGTCGTCTTCATCCGACAAGGTGTGCCAGATGACCGTGTACCGCCCATTGGGCAGCGACGGCGGCAGCGCCGCGTAGACATGCGTGCGGTCGTCGTCGTCCAGCACGGAGGGATCGCTCAGGACGTCGCCGGCGAAGTTGACCACCTCCAGCGTGGGGAGGCCGCCGGCCCGCCGAAGCTCCTGCGAGAACCACACATCCACCCTCGGCGGCGACTCGGCCAGCACCGCGCCGTCGGCGGGCTCGGACCGCTCGTAGCCCGCATGGGCCTCGACCGAGGCGGCCGCGAGGGCCGCCCCCGCCAAGGCCAACGCAAGCAACACCGCCCCGCCCAGCCGTCGCATCGCCGTTGCGCCGCCCCTATTCGTGATGGTCGTCATTATCGTCCTCGCCATGGTCGTCATCATCATCGTCACGGTCATCGTCGTCATCGTCGTCGCCGCCGTGGTAACCCTTCGGCTCGCCGCCGTCCATCAGGGCATTGACGTCCGACTCCAGAGTATGGAAGCGGTCGTGGGCCTCCGTGGCCGCGGTCTTGAGGGCGGCGAGATCCTCGGCCTCGAACGCCGCCTCGGCGTCCTCGATCGCCGCCACCAGCCCGTCGGCGCCGGACTGCAGCGCGTGCGGCCAGACCGCGGCCCGCGTCACGCGGCGAGCGTTGCGCAGCGTAGACAGAAACTCACGGTCCACTTCCTTATAGCCCTGGACCGTTACGTCGACGTGGTGAAACTCTACCTGATCCAGCACGCCCATTGCCGCGATCATGTTGGCGGTGCGAAGGGTCTCGTCGAGACCCTCCAAGGCCGCCCTCGACGAGGCGGTCTCGGCCTCGATGGCCGCTACTCTCTCTTCGAGGCCGTCCCTATCGCCGCCGCACGCCGACAAAGCCACCATGGCGGCGACGCCCATGGCAAGCGCCATCACGCGAAGGCTCATACGAATCTCCATGCTCTCCTCTCCTGACTAGGAGCTGCACCCCCCGACGTGGCGCGCCCCTGGACGAGGC
Source organism: Dehalococcoidia bacterium (assembly GCA_965219875.1). Classification (GTDB taxonomy): domain Bacteria; phylum Chloroflexota; class Dehalococcoidia; order SHYB01; family SHYB01; genus DAOUKH01. The sequence continues at coordinate 100,021 of CBDCOW010000006.1, forward strand.
CGCTCCTCCGGCTAAGCCGCAGACGTAAAACGAATGGGGCTAGCGGAGAGGCCGGGGCGGAGGCGTGGGAGGCGCGGCGGCGGGCCCGTCGTAGACGAGGCCGCCCGCCGGAAGCGGAAGAAGCGGCGGCGGCGCCAGGGCCGGAGGCGAAGGCGGGGCCGCCGCGGGGGTGAGGGTCAGACCACCGGCGAGCACGTCGGGGGCATACTCCACGAGCACCGGGCCGGACACGGCGGGTGAGCGCTCGCCCATCTCTTTATGCGTTCCAAGGCCTCCGGAGACGTGCGAACGCGTGAAGTCGTGGACGTGGCCCACCTCGATGGTTCCGACATGCCCATGGCCCGGGATGCGCTCGGCGAAACGCCCATCGAGCGACATGCCCAGCACCGGCGTGATCAAGGCTACGAGCAACAGGGCCGCCGCGAACGGCAGCAGACGCTCGCCGCCTAAGCCATCCAGAAGCGCCGTGCTCGTTGCGACCAAGCGGACGCTCTCCCTCTAATTCTCTCCGCCCTCGGGTTCCTTGCGGCGGGACGAGGCGGCGATGAAGAAGCCAATGGCCAAGGACTCAACTGCGGCTGCCAACCCGATCAGCACCGCCGCTAGGTCCGAAAGTTCGGCCTCGGCGGCGGGCGGACCGCGCGATATCGTGACCGGCGGTGGGGGCGGCGACTGCGGCCGCGGTGTGGCTGTCGATGCCGGCGTCGCGGGAGGCGCGGGCGTCGGCGTCCATATTGCCAGAGGCGTTGGCGTCGCCGTAGCCGTCGCTGTCGGCTCAGGCGTCGGCGTCGCCGTCGGCTGCGGGGTTGGGGGTGCCGTCGGCTGCGGCGTCGGCGTCGCTGTCGGTTCCGGTGTCGGGGTCGCTGTCGGTTCAGGCGTCGGGGTCGCTGTCGGCTGCGGCATTGGCGTCGCCGTCGGCTCAGGCGTCGGCGTCGCTGTCGGCTGCGGCGTTGGCGTCGCCGTCGGCTCAGGCGTTGGTGTCGCGGTCGGCTCAGGTGTCGGCGTCTCTGTCGGCTCAGGTGTTGGCGTCTCTGTCGGCTCAGGCGTCGGCGTCGCCGTTGGCTCAGGCGTCGGCGTCATCGGCAGCGGCAGTGTCTTCCACGTACCATACCGCGACCAAGCGCCCTCGCCCTCGCTATTCCTGGCCCGGATTTGCACGTCGTACACCGTGTCCGACTTCAACCCGAAGATCTCGATCCACCGCCTTGTGATGGTCGTGTCGGTCACCTGCGTCCAGACGGCGTCGGTCATCTCCTTGAACCGATAGTCGTAATCGGTAATCGCGGGGCAGCTGTTGCTCGGCTCGAGCCAAGTGACGGTGATGGTGGTGGGACGGTCGCTATCCACTCTGGGCGTGAGCGGCCTACCCGGAACGCATGGGTTTTGCGCATCCACCGCGGGCGGGGCAAGAAAGAGCAGGACAAGCACGATGAATCCCGCCACGAGGGCGGGAAGCAACCGTCGCAATGACACCTTTGACAGGGCCTGAAGAAACATTGTTTGCCGGAACAAAGCAGTACAGTCCTACCTTCAAGGCTACCACGGAATAATTAAGCCGTCGCCAATGAAGCTGGCGCCGCACTCCCATCACCGCCGTTGGCGCTCATCCGCCTCAGGTCCGAAGAAGCGCGGCGGCGGTGGCCGAAGCGAACGAACGGGTGGTATGGTTGGCCTCCCTAGGAGATTGCGCCCATGAACAACCAGGACAACCGGGAAGTCACCGGAGAGACCCTCTACGAAGCCCGCTTCGACCCGAAGATCGCCTCGCATGGCCAGGTGGTCCTTTCCCTGTGGTTCTTCATCACTATCGTCGGCATTCCTTTCATCCCGTTCTTACTACTCTTCAGCCTCTGGTACTACCCGGAATACCTCCGCCGCATCTCCGCCCGTCTCACCACCCACGCAGTCGAGATACGCAAGGGCGTCTTCATGCGCAAGGAGTCCACCATCCCCCTCGACAGGATCACCGACGTCCGCCTCCACGACGGCCCGGTCATGCGTCACTACGGCCTACGTGGGCTCCGGTTGGAGACCGCCGGCCAGTCGGGCCAATATGCCAGTAGCGAGGGAGACCTCGTGGGAGTCATCGACGCGGCCGAGTTCCGCGACCTCATCCTGCGCCAGCGGCAGAAGGCCGTGAGCGGCGGGGAGACCCCGGCGGCCTCTCCCGCACCGGCCGGCGACGCTCCGGAGGTCTTGACCGATATTCGAGACATCCTCGCCAGAATCGAGGTCCAGGGCCGCCGGGACAACTGACGCCTCTCGTACAGGAGCGCCCATGCCGTCCAACGAAGTCCTCGTCGAAATCCGCGACCGTGTCGCTACCATCACGCTGAACCGCCCCGACGTGCTCAACGCCGTCCACCGCGAGATGTTCGAGGAGATTAGGGCCGCGGCCCTCGACCTCGACGACGACCCGGACGTCGGCGCCATCATCCTCACCGGCGCGGGCCGCGGCTTCTGCTCCGGCGTCGACGTCAGCGGCCACGACTTTGGATCGAGCGTCGACCGGACGCCGACCATCTACGCCTACGAGGGCGGCCCCGCCGCGATCTACAACATCCGCAAGCCGACCATCGGCGCGGTCGGCGGCCCCGCCGTCGGTGTGGGCATGGGCATGGCCCTCGCCTGCGACATCCGCATCGCGTCCGAGGACGCCCGCTTCACCACCGGCCTCGCCCGCGTCGGGCTCCCCGCCGTCGACGGCCTGGGCTGGACGCTGCCCCGGCTGGTGGGTGAGGCCAAGGCCCTCGAACTCATCTACACCGCCGACATGATCGGCGCGGAGGAAGCGGAGCGCATCGGCCTGGTGAGTTATGTCACCCCGCGCGGCGAGTTGGCGAATCGCGCCTTCGACCTAGCCCGCCGCTTCGCCGAGGGGCCGCCCTTCGCCTCCTACCTCTCGAAGTTCCTCGTGCGCAAAGGCGCAAACCTCGACTTCGAGCACTACCTCCCCCACGAATACGCCGCCTCGCTCAACAACCGCTTCTTCGCCGGCCACGACATCACCGAAGCCGCCCAGGCCCGCAAGGAAAAGCGCAAGCCGGCCTTCCGAGGCACGCCCCTCACCCCAAGAAACGCCACCACGCCACGCGGCCACGGCGAGCCTACGCGCTGAACGAGGCCCTTTGCTCCTTGCGCCCAGCGGCGCTCCTCCCGTAGGGGCGAGTGACGACTCGCCCTCCCCTCCGGCCACTCCCCCTCTGGAGACCTTTGCAAAACTCCGTAGAAGGAAAGAGCGCCGCCCGCTGGCCTTGGGAAAGGGACCTGGCGCGGCGTCTTACTCCCTCTCCCGCTGGGAGAGGGTTGGGGTGAGGGCGGGGGGAGGCGGGGACCGCGCGACCTTGCTGAAGCCCGCCCGGCCTGAGTCACGCAAAGGTCTCCTCTGGGGGAGACTGAGAGAGAGCGCCGCGCGCCGCTACGCGTCCAGCTTGTACAGCCGGCTGGCGTTCCCCGCCAACACCTTCTCGCGGTGGTCTTCGGGGATGTCGGAGAAGTTGCGCTCGATGAACGCGGCCGACTCAGGCCACGTCGAGGTCTCCATGGGAAACTCCGACTGCCACATGATGTTGTCCACGCCGATGAACTCGCGCTGGAGCATCCCCGCCTTCTCGGCCCACGTGGTGACGTAGCACTGGCGCTGGAACAGCTCCGACGGCTTGATCTCCATCCCTTCTTTCACCAGCTTCGAGGCGCCCCACTCGTGGTCGGACAGCTCGAGCTGGAAGGACAGCCAGTTAATGCCGGCGGCGGCAAAGACCACCTGCAGCGTGGGGAAGCGCTCGCCAATGCGGGAGAGGACGAAGCTCGACACCACCATCGCGCTGCTCACGGGGCGGCGCACCGTCTCGAACGCCCGCGAGGTTGCGGGGTCCCATCCCTCGTAGAGCTCCAGCATGTTGCGCTGACTGGTCCCTGAATGGAAGGAGACCGGCGTGCCCGCCTCGTCGATCGTCCGCCAGAGCGGGTCCCACGCCTCATCGTGCAGATGCGGCGCATCGGGGTTGATGTGCCACGGGAACGGCGCCATCACCACACCCTTGTGGCCGTTCTTCATCGACCGCTCCGCTTCGGCCCGCGCATCCTCGACTGAGGTGACGGGGAGGATGCACTGCGGGACGAACCGCGGACTCGCCGCCGCCCATGTATCGAGCAGCCAATCGTTATAGGCGCGTACGCAGGCGATCTGCAGCTCGGTGTCGGCGATGGTGCCTAGCGTTTCGCCGCCGATGCCCGCCGCCGTGGGATAGAGCACCGAGACGTCAACGCCGTCGCGGTCCATCGCGGCGAGGCGCGCCGCCGGATCGAAGGCCTCCTTGGGAACATCGGCCCAGCGTTGAGGCTCCTCGTAGCGGTTCGGCGACAGCGCCCCCGTGGGCGCGAGCCGGGGCTCTTCGCTGATCCGGCCATCGATCGCCCACCGCTCCGTGCCGCCGTCAAGCTGCACGATGCGGGGGACACGCTCGCCCCATCGATCAGAAATACGGCTCGTCCACAGGTCGGGGGGCTCGATGACGTGGTCGTCTGCTGAGATAACCTTCATGCTTGGCATCACCTTCGTATTCTCGGAGCGCGAGGGCGGCTAGAGGCGGTAGACGCGCTTGGCGTTGCCCGCGAGGATCATCTCGCGGTCCTCGGGGGAGACGTCGCCGAGGCTGCCTTCGATGTAGCGCGACGAGTTCGGCCAGATCGAGGTCGGGTGGGGGAAGTCGCTCTCCCACATGATGCGGTCGGCGCCGATGACGTGGTGATACGCCAGCCCCTTCTGCTCGTACCAGAAATCGACGTGGCCGTGCTGACGGAAGAGCTCCGACGGCCGGGTGGGGTGGCCGTGCTCGGAGAGCCGGCAGCGCTCCCACTCGTGGTCGCACATCTCCAGAACGTAGGGCACCCAGCCCACGCCGCTCTCGGCCACGACGAACTGCAGGCCGGGGAAGCGGTGGAGGATGCCGGAGAAGAGGACGTAACTGATGAACTGGGCCTGGAGGTTGAAGCCGATGGTGCCGGCGAAGGCGCGGCTGAATCTGGGGCTCAGGCCCGGCTTGGGATCGATCCACATGCGGATGGCGCCGCTGCCGCCATGGAAGTGGAACGGCATCTGCATCTCTTCCGCCGTGGCCCACAGCGGGTCCCAATAGGAGTCGATGAGATGGGGCAGCCCTTTCTGGTGCGGCGCCGAGAGCATCAGGAAGCCCTTGTGCCCCCGGCTCGCCGTATAGCGCAGCTCGTCCACCGTGCCTTCGATGTCGGAGAACGGAAGCATGGTCAGGGGGATGAAGCGCTCGCTTACGTCAAGCCATTCATCCACCTGCATGTCGTTGTAGGCCCGCACACAGTCGCTCTCGAAGTCGGGGTCCTTGCCGAAGAAGGGGAAGGTGAGGCCGACGTTGGGATAGAAGACCTCGGCGTCGACGCCATCGGCGTCCATCGCTTCGAGCCGCGCCCGCGCGTCGTACACGCTCTTGGGCACGTCTTCCCAGCGTGAGGGCAGCGTCTCGCGATCAGGCATCACGGCGTGGCACGTGGAGGGATAGGGTGAATGCGGCTGTCCGTCGAGCGTCCACCGGTGCACGCGCTCCGGCTTGGGGTCCAGGAAGTAGCCGACGGGCGTGGTGCCGCGCTCCTCTCGGCTGATCTCTTCGAGCTGCGGGATGCGCTTACCCCACTTCTTTTCCGACATGCGCTTCGTCCAGCAGTCTGCCGGTTCCTGCACGTGGGCATCGACGTCGATGATCTTGAAGTCCATGCTTCCCTCCGCGGCCGGAGAGCACCGGCGCCGGCGCTCTCCACTCGCTTCACCTTCCGGGTCAGCTTATCAGATTCGGGCCTGATTCGGACGCCCGCGGGCGGTGCCAACCCCAACCGTCACGGGATGGTCGCGCCTTGGCTGTAGAGCTGCTCGCTCGTCACCACCGGCTTGCCCACGGGCTGGTAGTCGGCGGGTCCGGGACGCACGTTGATGAAGCGCGCCCCGTCCTTCCCCGCGCCCAACCGGTACTGGATGTCCTTGGGGATGAGGATGATGCTGCTCGGGCCCAGCACCCGGTTGCCCATGCGAAGCTCGCCCTCGACGACGACGATCACTTCGTCTTGCGAGTGGCTGTGCACTTCCGTCTCGTAGTCCGGCGCGACGTTCATGATGAAGGCCCGCATGCCCTCCTGAACTTCGCCCACGACTTGGACGCCGGTCTTGCGTCCCGCGTCGTTCTGCGACTCGCGCACCCAGGGCGCTTCCTCGACGTTGGTAATGACGATCTTGCTCATGCGCCGCCTCCGCGTGAATGACGTTGCCGCCGCAAGCCTAGCATATCGCGGGCCGCCGTCGGAGCACCGTGGACCGCTCACGCCTTGGAGACGTTTGCGTGACCGGTGGGGAGTCGCGGGAGTCGCGGGCTTCGATGGCCTGTGGTGGTTGTCGGGGGGCCCCTCATCTCAATCTTCTCCCGGGGGGAGAAGAGGCAAGACCCCCTCTCATCCCGCCCAGAGGGCGGGAGGCCGGAGGCGCGGGCGCCCACAAGGGGCGCCCCTACATGTCCGCGAACTCGGGCATCACCTTGTTCGCGAAGAGGTCCAGCGTCTTCATCACCTTGTCGCGGCCCAGAACACCCTGGCCGAGCAGGAAGAAGCACTCGTTGAACGGCACCATGTCGCGAGCCTCCTGGATGCGGCGCTTCACCGTCTCCGGGCCGCCGATGATCATCGCCGGGTAGGGCATCCCGAACCCCCAGCCCCAGCTATCCCACATCCAGTAAGCGTCCTTGGCCCACTCCTGGGCCTCCTCGTCGGTGTCGGCGAGAATCAGATAGCCGCCCCACGCGGCCTCCTCGCCGTAGGGGACATGCCGCCCGTGCCGCTCCGCCTCCTCGCGGTAAGCCCCCCAGAGCGTCTTACAAAACTCCAGGTTCTCCCCGAGGATGACGGGCTTGCCGCCCTCGCGCGCCCAGTAGAGCGCCGTGGTCATGCTCTGGGTGAAGCCGCTGTAGAGCGGCGGGTGCGGCTGTTGATACGGCTTCGGCGCGATGCCGATCTCGCGGATGGTGTAGTCGTCGTCCACGCCCTGCCCAAATTTCAGATACGTCGGCTGCTCGTGCGGGTTCACGAAGTCCTTCGGCGGGAAGGTCCAGTACTTGCCCTCGTGGGAGAAGGTGTCGTTGGCCCACGCCTTGCGGATCACCGCGATGCTCTCCTCGTAGAACTCGCGGTTCATCACGTCCGACGGCTGCTTGCGGTTCCACGGGCCGGCCCCGGTGAGTCCGGGCTTTACCGCCAGGCATTGCAACCACCGCTCCTGATAGCCCCGGACGAAGGCCACGTTCAGCCGGCCCTTCAGCATGTGGTCCAGCGTCGCCACGTGCTCGGCGACGCGGAGCGGGTTGTGCGCGGGCAGCGCGTAGCCGAAGAGGTCGACCCGCAGCTGCTTCGTCTGCATGCCGATGAACATGCTGAGCAGGCCGGGCTCGTTGGAGACTTCCAGCCCCTCGATTTGGAGGTGATGCTCCGGGTGGCCGAAGCCCGCGAAGCCGATGTCGTCGCAGAATCGGACGTACTCGCCAACCTCGCCGAGCATGTTCTGGTAGAGCTCGGGGTTCTTCCCCGCCATGCCCGCTTCGATCTGGGCGCGGTCGCCGACGGTGCAGTAGATAAAGCCGTGGAATTTCATTGTGGGTTCAGCGTTCCTCCGCAGTCATTGGGCCCCGGTTTGCCGTGCACGGGGCCCGTCGGGGTAGGCCTGAATTGAGCCCGGAGGATTATAGCATGGGGCCCCTCCGCCCCCTACAGGTAGGGTGGGGACGCCGCCCCGCGCGTTCAGTTATCCTTACACCCCAACCCAACCGAACAAGCGGAGGCGAACGATGGCAAGCGGCGTAACGGATCTCTACACGACGGCGGTGGCCCGCGCCCAGGCGGCGGTCGAAGGAGTCTCGGACGACCAGCTCGGCCAGCCCACGCCGTGCTCGGAATGGAACGTCCAGCAGCTTCTCGACCACATGGCCGGAGCCCAGACAGGCATCGCGGGCATGGTCATCGGAGGCGAAGTCGCCGCCGAGGGCTCGGCGATGGACAAGATCGACGCCGCGGCGTCGGCCATTGCCAAGGCCGCCGAGGAGCCAGGCGCCCTCGAAAAGATGGTCGAGAGCCGCATGGGCGAGATGCCCGTCGCGGCCATGATCGGGATGGCCATCGGCGACCTCTCGGTCCACACCTGGGACCTGGCCAAGGCCACCGGCCAAGACACCGCCCTCGACGGCGCAGTCGTCGACTTCCTCTACCCCCTCATGGAAGGCATATCCAAGCGCCCCCCCAGCCCCGCCTTCGCCCCGCCCGTCTCTGTCCCCGACGACGCCCCCCGCCAGGACAGGCTCATCGGCCTAACCGGCCGCGCGCCGTAGCCCCAACCCACTTCCCTCTCGTAGGAGCGATTCGCGAATCGCCCTCCCTCCGCCCTCTCTCCCTCTGGGAGAGACTGAGAGAGGGCACGCGTCGCTAGGGGCATCGGGGCCCAAAGGACGCCCTTCCCTAGCACGCGCCCGCCTCCCTCGTCTATCATGACGCCGATTCCAGCGCCCCAGCCCCAGGAGGTTCCGATGCCCGAGCGCGACGACGCCGAGATGAAGGGGAAGATCACCGAGGACGGCGTTCAGCGCTACCGCAACCGCATCGGCGTGCTCATTCCCGACTCGCCTCCCTTCAATCACGAAGCCCACAAGGACACCATCCGCCACTTCGCCAACTGCTACGGCGATGACAACCCCCTCTTCTGCGACGAGGAGTACGCGAAGGACACCCGGTGGGGCGGGATCATCGCCCCGCCTCAGTACATCATCACCCTGGAGCGCACCACCGTCCCTCCCATCCCGCCGGAGGTCCGCAAGGCCGGCGCCGGCGCCCTCCGCGGCGTCCCCAACTACCTCTCCGGCGGCAACTACGAGTGGGTCCGCCCCATCCTGCCCGGCGACCAGATCCGCATGAACTACTTCATCGAGGACGTCGAGGAGAAGCGGAGCGAGTTCGGCGGCGGTAAGGCCGCGATCATCCACCACCGCAAGGAGTACATCAACCAGCGCGACGAGATGGTCGCCATGCGGCGCTTCTACTTCTTCCACGTCGAGCGCGAGGCGTCGGAGAAGACCGGCAAGTACACCAAGACCTACGAGCCGACCCACTACGACGACGACTACCTGGCGAAGATCGACGAGGCCTACGAAAACGAGTACCGCCGCGGCGGCGACACCCTCTATTGGGAGGACGTCGAGCCCGGCATGGACATGCCCACCATGGTCAAGGGCCCCCTAGAGACCAAGGACATGGTGCTGTGGCACATGGGCATCGGCTTCGGCATCTTCCGTGTCTCCGCCTACCGCCTCGACTACCTCAACCGCAAGCGCATCCCCGCCTTCTACACCAAGACCGAGGATGGCTTCTGGTCGCCCGCCCAGCGGGTCCACTGGGACGACGCCCGCGCCAGGAAGGTAGGCAACCCCCGGGCCTACGACTACGGCAACGTCCGCACCTCATGGATCATGCACTACCTCACCAACTGGGTCGGCGACGACGGCTTCGTGTGGAAAGAGACCGACCAAGCACGCAAGTTCAACTATCACGGCGACACCACGTGGGTGAAGGGCAAGGTGACCGAGAAACGACAGGACGGCGACCTCAACGTCGTCGAGCTCGACGTCTGGTGCGAGAACCAGCGCGGCGAAATCTCGTCGCCGGGCCACGGCGTCGTGCTGCTCCCCTCACGGGAACGCGGCCTCGTCCGCATCCCCGTCACCGACATCAAGCCGACCCCCATGAAAACCGACTTCGCCGTCGACACGCCTGGCTGCGTCTGGTAGCCGAAGGCCCCCGCCGCCCTCTTCTCCCCGGGCGGGTCTCGCCGGGGAAGCAGTCCTGCTCGGGCGCGCTCCGAGCAGGACGACCCGAGGGCCGATCCGGCGGGCTCGTTCAACCCGGCCCCTTACACTGTTAGAGGCAGTGTCTCTACCCCCTCTAAGGGCAGGCTAGCGGCCGATGGGGCCGCCGTTCGGGGGCTAGGCTGACAGAACATTCGTGCTACATTGCTACTTTAGCAGCGAGGGTGCGGAGAGTCAAAGGGGCCGTGTCACAGTGGCCGCCGCGGGGTTGGGGGAAGGGCTCCCCCAGAGGGGAGAGGTTTGCGTAATCTTGAGCCTCCCCCAGGAGATCGCTCAGGGGGATGGGAACGGGCGATTCGCGAATCGCCCCTACGGGAGCGGGCACCCACAAGGGGTGCCCCTACGGGGAGGGATGGATTCCCGCTTGCGCGGGAATGACGGGTATGGACAGGTTACGCAAGGGTCTCCAGAGGGGGAGGGGTTTGCGTGGCCTTGAGCCTGCCTCCAGGAGGTCGCTCAGGGGAACGGGCGATTCGCGAATCGCCCCTACGGGAGCGGGCGCCCACAAGGGGCGCCCCTACGCAGCCGTCGCGCGTGGTGCAGGGGCGCCCCCTCCGGCAGAGATTGCCGTACAATCGGCCCGCGGGAGAAGACTTCCTCTACAATCCTCTCCCACAGAAGGAGCTCCGCCATGCCGAAGCCGAGAGACGTGGCCATCGTCGGCGTCTACGCGACGGAGCAGGAGCGCGTCTCCCAGCGCACGTCGCAGGACATCAGCATGGAGGCGATTCTCGGCGCCCTCGACGACGCCGGCCTCACCATGGCCGACGTTGACGCCTACTACGGCTCGACCTTCCCCCTCGGCAACGGCCAGGGCGCGACCGACGGCAACGTCTCCTACCAGTTCAATAGGCCGCTCAGCATCGTGACCCAGCTGTCGGGCGCGATGGCGCTCCTGCAAGCGGCGGCGGCGATACGCGACGGCCTCTGCGAGGTCGCGATTCTCGGTTCGGGCAACTCGCGGGCCGCCTCCGACGGCAGCGTGGTGGACTGGACCCGGCCCGACTACGAGTTCACCGAATGGACGGGATCGATGACGCCCGGCCAGATGGCCATGCAGATGCGCCGCCACATGCACGAATTCGGGACGACGCCGGAGCAGATCGCCCACGGCTGCGCCGTCGTCCGCAACAACGGCCATATCAATCCAGACGCCGTGATGTTCAACCGCGGCCCCTACACCACCGCCGACGTGCTCGAAGCCCGCATGGTCGCCGACCCCTTCACCCTCCTCATGTGCTCCATCGTCAACGACGGCGGGAACTGCGTCGTCGTCACCTCCGCCGAGCGCGCCAAGAGCTGCAAGCACGAGCCGGTCTGGGTCCTCTCCGGCGCGATGGAGAGCCGCTACAAGGCCTACTTCGAAGTCCCAACCCTGGACATACTGAACAGCCGCGACCACATGCTACAGGGCTTCGCCCGCGCCGGCGTGCGCCACGACGACGTCGACCTCGTCATGGTCTACGACCACTTCGCCAGCGGTATCGTCATGCAGTACGAGGCCCTGGGCTTCTGCGAAGTCGGCGAGGGCGGCCCGTTCGTCATGGAGAACGTCGGGCTCGACGACCCCTTCCCCGTCTGCTCCGACGGCGGCAACCAGTCCTACAGCCATCCCGGCAACCCCTACAACTTCAAGATCATCGAGGCGGTGCGCCAGATGCGGAACGAGGTGAAGGACCTCTGCCCCGAGTGGGCGGCGGGCGTCCACACCTACGACCGCAGCATCTGCCGCAAGATCCGCGACCCCAAGATCGCCGCCTCCTGCGGCCCCCTCACCGGACGCCACTCTTTCGCTCTGCTCGCCAAGGACTAGACCGACGATGGCCTACGACAAGCCCCTGCCCAACCCGACGGCGCTCTCCGCTCCCTTCTGGGAGGGCACGAAGCGGGGCGAGCTCCTCGTCCAGAAGTGCGCCGATTGCGGGGCGCTGCGCTGGACGCCGCAATGGGCCTGCCGCGACTGCTACTCCACCGACTACGACTGGACACCGATGAGCGGGCGCGGCGTCGTCTACACCCACACCACGATCTACCGGCCCCAGTCCCCCGGCTTCATGGACGACGTCCCCTATTCCGTCGCCGTCGTCGAGCTCGATGAGGGCCCGCGCATGCTCACCAGCATCACCGGCTGCGAGGCCAAGGACGTCCACGTCGGCATGCCCGTCGAAGTCGCCTTCGAAGACGCCTCCGACGAGATAGCCCTGTACAAATTCAAGCCCGCCCGGTGATGCGGCCCGCCGCGTCGACATTTCCTCGACAATACGGCGCTAGAACAGACCCGGGGCGGATACGTCACGGAGAGCCGGTCCCAGGGGCGGAGGAAGCAACGATGATCGCGGGCGTGACCGCCGGTTCGATCGCGGCTATCGTGGCGGCGCTCGTCTCGCTGCCGCTGCGCTCCCCCGACGACGCCCTGCTCAACACCGCCACGGTCGTCATCGCCGCGCTGATCGCCGGCCTCGCCGCCGGAGCGCTGTGGCGTTACTCGGCGAGGTCGAAACGCCGCCACACCGTCTTCGGCGGCGTGTGGACGGCGGCCTTCGGCGTCGCCGCGCTCCTCTGCTGGGCCGGCGAGACCCAACTCGACCGCTTCCTATCCTTCGCCCTCCCCCTAGCAGCCATCGTCTTCACGTTGACCGGGGCGCTGACCGTCCTACTCTCCGGCGCACCCGCGATCCAAAAGCCCTGGCTGCCCGCCGCGGCGCTCGCCGCCGCCCTCGCGGTCGGACTGTCCCTCGCCGGTCAGGGCGACGAGGAGAGCGGGCGGCTGGAGCTTCCGCCGCGCGCCGGACTCGCCGCGCCGCGGAAGGAGCACCCTAAACACCCTGGAGGTCGCTCACCATGAATCTACGAACGGTATGGAACCGGAGCGCGGGAGTTCTGGCACTGTCCACGGTGCTCATCCTCATCATCGCCGCCTGTGGCACCGACCCGACGTCGACACCGGCGCCCACCGAAGCGCCGCCCACGGCAACGGCCACGGCGCAGCCGACCTCGACTCCTCCCCTGCCCGACCCGACGGCCACGTCCGCGCCGCCCGCCGCCACAACCACACCCATGCCGCCCGCCGCCACCGACACGCCGGCACCGCCCACCTCAACACCACCCAAAACCGCCGCCGAACGGACCATAGGCGAGGTCGCAGGCGTCACCTTCCTAGTCGGCGATGGCTCCGAAGCCACCTTCACCGTGCGGGAGAAACTGGCGAGTCTGCCATTGCCCAACGACGCCGTGATGCGCACCACGGCCCTCTCCGGCGAGGTGCATTTCGACGGCCGCCCTTCCGTCATCACCATCGACCTGCACAAGCTCGGCAGCGACCAAGAGCGCCGCGACCGCTATGTCCGCGAGCGGATGTTCCCCAATGACCCTGTTGCCACCTTCACCCTCCCCGACGCCGGCCTCCTCCCCAAGGAGTTCACCGATGGCGAGACCGCCACGGGGCAAGTGACCGGCCAACTCGACATCCGGGGATTCCAGGCCCCCGTCGCCTTCGAAATAGAGGCGCGGGACGATGGCGACGTGGTCTACATCCTCGGACGCACCACCTTCACCTGGGAGGACCTTGGCCTGACTGCCCCCAACCTCAGCTTCGTCCAAGTCGAAGACGAGGTGCACGTGGAGATACTCATCGCGGCCAGGCCCGCCGCCTAGGGGAAGGCCTCTCCCCCTTTGGAGACCTTTGTGTAACTGGGGTGACTGACCGCGAGGGTGGCGGACTTCGATAACCCGTGGCGGTCGCGAGGCGGCCCCTCATCTCGATCTTCTCCCGTTGGAGACCTTTGCAAAACTGGACGGGCGGGGCAGAGTAGAGGGCAGCGCTCGGATGGAGGGAAGCATGCACCAGCGGACCGGTCTGCCGACGTTCGTGGACGCCTTTGTGCCTGAGGGGTTGGGAGTAAACGAGACCCTGGAACGGATCGACGCGATGCTGGACTGGGAACGGATCGGGAAGGTGGTAGGAGAGGTGCACGCGGCACCGGAGGGCAGGCCGGGCTACCCCCCGCTGACGATGGTGAAGATCGCGCTGCTGCAGCAGTGGTACACCGCGTCGGACCCGGCGATGGAGGAGGCGTTACGGGACCGGATCTCTTTCCGCCGATTCGTGAACCTGGGCTGGACGGACGGGACGCCGGACCACTCGACGATCAGTCGGTTCCGGAAGGCGTTGACCGAACGGGGGCTCACCGAGCGGCTGTTCACCGAAGTGAACCGCCAGTTTGAGGAGCAGCGGCTGCTGGTGAAGAAGGGCACGCTCCTCGACGCGACGATCGTGAAGGCGCAGGCGCGGCGGCCGTCGGTGGAGGAAGGCCCTGGGGCGCGGAGCGCGACCGACCCCGACGCGGGATGGACGCGGAAAGGGGGCGCGGCCCACTTTGGCTACAAGGCGCACCTGGGAGTGGACGGGGAGTCGGGACTGATACGGAAGGCGGTGCTGACGAGCGCGAACGTGAACGATACCGAGGCGGCGGACGCCTTGGTGTCGGGAGACGAGGCGGCGGTCTACGCGGACAAGGCCTACGAGTCGAAGGAACGGCGCGCCCGGCTGAAGTCGCGGGGGATCAAAGACCGGATCATGCATCGGTCGCACAAGCACCAGCGGGAGCTGCCGCATTGGCAAACGCGGCGCAACGCGCTGATCTCCCGCGTGCGTGCGCCGGTCGAGAAGGTGTTTGGAACGCTGAAGCGCTGCTACGGGTATGGACCGGTGCGGTACATGGGACTGGAGCGGAACGCGACGGAGCTGTGGCTCAAGTGCATGGCCTACAACCTGCGTCGGGCGGCGCGCCTCCTGTTTGTCGACGCGCCCGTCCCAGGGCGGAGTGTGCCCTAGCGGCCTGGCGGGGCCAAATGGGGCCCTTGAAGGGGCTCGATCGGCTCTCGTAGGGGCTCCTCAAGCCGCTGAGTCCGCAAACAACACCACCCCCATGGCCTCGAACAGGCCCCCACACCACCCCGCCCCAGTTACGCAAAGGTCTCCGTTGGGAGAAGAGGCAAGACCTCCCGGCCCCACCGATGCTTGAGCCCGCGGGCGGTTGCGCAAAGGTCTCCAGAGGGGAGACTGAGAGAGGGGGTGCGCCGCGGGGGCTGGCGGTTAGAACCCCCAGATGCGGGCCGCGTTGTTGCTCACGATGTCGCGAACGTCGTTCTCTGGGACGCCGGCCATCTGCCGCTCGATCGCCTCGCGTGAGTGGGGCCACGTCCCCTCGTCGTGGGGGTAGTCGTTCCCCCACAGCAGAGCGAAGTTGCCCGTGAACTCGCGGGCGGCGACGGCGACGGGGTCGTCCTGGAAGGTCGCGTGGGCCTGACGCTTCAGATAGAAGCTCGGCAGTTCCTTCAGTTTCACACTCGCCATGTAGTTGAGATCGGTATAGCCCTCGTCGAGCACGTTCATCAGCCAGGCCATCCAGCCCCCGCCACACTCGACGGCGGTCCACTGCGCTTCGGGGAAGCGCTCCATCACGCCCGACATGACGAGCAAGGCGTGGGTCTGGAGGGCGCTGCCGCACGAGGTGGCGTAGTTGACCACGCCGGAGCCGGGGCCCTGGTAGAAAATCATGTCGTAGCCGGTGCCGTTGTGGAAGCTCATCGGCATGCCGAGCTCGACGGCGGCGTCCCAGACCACGTCGTAGTCGGGATAGTTGTAGGGGAGGTGCTCGACCTTGAGGGGAATCATCGCCGCCTTGATGCCGAGCGTGGCGATGCGCCGCATCTCCTCGGCGGCGGCTCGCGGGCTGTACATGGGAATCATCCCCGGCGGGCGGAAGCGCTCCGAGGTCTGCGCGTAGGTCTCGGCGACGTAGTCGTTGTAGACCCGCATGCACGCCTCGCCGAGCTCCGCGTCGGCGATCTTCCACAGATGCAGCCCCGTGGTCGGGTACATGACCTCGCCGTAGATCGCATCGACGTCCATGTTGACCAGGCGTTCCTTTGGATCGACGGCGGCGGCGCGCCGCTCCCTGTCCTCCTTCGACCGTTTGCTCCACCCCAAGCGATGCCCCTCGATGATGAGGCGTTGCATGCCGTCCTCGCCCTGTTCGTAGCGGGGGGCGCGGTCCCGCAGATGGGCGGGCAGGCGCGTCAGCCAAAGGTCCTCCGGCTCCTCGACGTGCGAGTCCGCCGATATCAGCCCCCTGCCGAAGTCCATAGTGGCGCCTCCTCGGCCTCCTCGCCCCCGCCCGCTAGGCCACGGCGGGGGCGATCTCCTTGGCGATGATCTCGGTGACTTCCAACTGTCTGCTCAGGTCGGCCCCGCGCGGGCGTATCCCGATGGCCACGTCCTCGATGCCGAGGGCCTTGTACGACCGCAACTCCTCGATCACCTGCTCTACGTTGCCGGTGATGGGCAGCCGACGCTCATCAGCCGCCAACGGCTTCTCGGTCAGCCGCAGCGATTGGCGGATCGAGAGCGTGACAGTGGCGGGGTCGCGACCCTCTTCGTCGCAGATGCGCTTGAACCGCTCGATCTGCCCCGTCAGCTCCTCGGGCGTGGCGTCGATCAGGTTCAGCCCGTCCCCTAGGCGCGCTGCCCGGCGCATAGCGAACGTCGTATTCCCGCCCACCCACTGCGGTATCGTCTGCTCGGGCCGGGGAAACAGGCTCATGTCCTTGATGTGGTAGTGCGCTCCCTCGAACTCGGCGTCGTCGTGCTCCCACACCGCGCGGAAGTAGCGCATCTGCTCGTCGGTCATCGCGCCCCTCTTGCGGAAGTCCACGTCCAGCGCCTCGAACTCCTCGGGGATCCATCCCACGCCGACCCCAAGAATCACACGTCCGCCGGAAAGCACCTGCATAGATCCTAGTTGCTTGGCAGTTACCAGTGGGTGCCGGTACGGAAGGATCAGGACGCTCACTCCCACCTTGATCCGTTTCGTCCGCCCTATCACCGCAGCCATCACCGTCAACGGGTCGAGCACCTTGCTCGACGGATCGATGAAGCCGGGGCCGCCGCGCGCGTAGGGGTAGGGCAGCCGGGGGTTCTTAGGGAAGGCAAGGTGATCGCCGGTCCACACGCTCCCCAACCCGAACTCCTCCACGGCATCGGCGAGCCCGAAGATGGTCTCGGGCTCGGCGGCGGGGCCGATGTTGGGCAGGGCGATACCGAAGTTCATGAGGTTACCTCTCTGAATCTAGCGGGTCAGGCGGAGGAAGTTGTCGTGGCCTACGAGCCGGCGCTCACCGGCTGTGAGTGGCAGCTTCTCGAACACGTCGAGCGCCGCGCCGGTCTTGCCCAGCGGAAAGTTCGTGCCGAAGAGAATGCGCTCCGGCCCGGCCTCGCGGACGATGCGGACCAGCGCCTCGGCCTCCTCCCGCCCGTCGGCGACGTGGTCGAAGCGCAGCGACAGGTCGGCGCACACGTCGGGATGGCCGTCCATGGCGTCCACAAGCTCCGCGAGACCGGCATCGGCATGCTTAGGCTGGTAGGCGGCGTGGGCCATGATGATCCGCGTCTTGGGAAACTGGCGGTACAGGCGGGCGAACCAGCGCGGCTGGGCCCACTCCGCCGCACCGGAGGCCAGGACGATGGGCAGTCCCTGCTCCTGGCAGTAGTCGAAGATCGGGACGTAGCCTGGGTCGTCGCCGCGCAGGCGCATGTTCACCGGCGCGAGCTTCACCCCGATGGCGCCGTCCCCCACCCACCGCTCTATACCTTCCAGGGCCTGGCGCTCGGTCATGCGGACGAGGTCGACGCCGCAGAAATAGCTGAAACCGGCGCGCTCCTTGGTCACGCCCGCCGTCCAGCAGTTGTACTCGTCGATGCGCGCCAGGTAGGCGTCGAGGGCCTCTTGCTCGGCGGCGGCCCGGTCCGCGGTGTCGCCGGGAATCGCGTCCAGATCGGCCTGAAGCCACATCACCGTGGGAAGGAAGACGATATTCGTGTGGACGATGGGCGTGCCCTCGCGCGTCTCGACCAACTCGTCGATCGTCCCCACCGGATCGGCGTTGGGCATACGGACGTGGGTCATGAACTCACGCGCGTCCGCCTCGTTGGGAAAGGTGTGGACGTGGCAGTCGATCAGGTCCATGCGGTGCGTTTCCCGCCAGGGCCTAGTGCAATGTGGGGCTAGTGCAGCAGCCTGATGGTCACCGAATCAGGCTGCCCGGATACCTTGGCAGTGGTGACTATACCTTGCTTCTCAAGCCATCGTAAGGCGCTACCGTAGGGGTTGCGTCTGCTGAACCCCACGTCGCCTGGATAGACTTCGGATTCTTCCAGACGATCGTTGCAGCGGTTCCCAAACTCTGCTCTGCCAATGGGCTTGCCCTTGAGTTCTTTGATGACCTCTACGCACTCGGTGATCACGAACGGAGCATCCCAATGCACGAAGTTCCCGTCCCCAAGCGCCTTTCTAAGGCGTTCGCTGCACTCGTCAGTCCCCCAGACGTAAGCTTCTACCCCCATCTGTTTCAGTTCGAGCAACAAATTGCCGAAGTTCCCATCGTCGGTCACTAGGAAAACGACAGTCTTAGAAGGGCGACTTTGGCAGGCCGCCTTCACATCACGAATAAGTTGGGCATCGGCGTCGAAGAAGCCCGTGAACACCTGGAATCCCTGATGTTCCAGTTCTTGAGCAGCTCCGTACTGGTGCGGTGAGGTATAAGCCAAATAGCGACGACTAGAACGAGTCTTGGGGAAGAGTAGATCCAGATATTTCCGCATAGGAGGCCATTCCTCCTCGACATCGGAGGCGTCGAGGCCCCGGTTTTGGAAGTCCCACGCAAAAAGAAGTTGAGTTGGTTGCTTTTGTTTCAGAGTGGCTCTCCTTTTGAAGAACTGAGGAGTAACACCCCGTTCCTTGGCTACCGAGAAGATGGCTGCCAGAGCATTGGCGTCTGGAGTAGTGGCCCCGGTTTCCCATCGAGATACTGTGTTGACCGGGACATCTAGATGTTCCGCGAGAGCAGCTTGCGTCAGTTCCAATCGCTTGCGCAGCGCATCAAGGGTTTCGGGCTTGAACGCGAAGTCGTGGTGATCCGGTCGTATCGGCGCCATGAGACGCACAGTAGCATGGCGCAACTATGGTGTCAACATATCTGTGGACACCATATATTGGCGCCTAGCTCAGGTGTCCAGCTTGAACGCGGCGATGGCGTTCTCGCGCAAGAACTTGGGCCAGACGTGCTCCCGGAGCTCCAGCCCTTCCAGGTCGGACTGGAGGCGTTCGTAGGAGAGACCGGGGTAGTAGCCGGAGTACATGACCCGGTCTGCGCCCCGCGTATTGGCGTAGTACATGACGGCCTTGGGGTAGTGCTTGGGAGCGAAGCCGGAGGTCATGTAGTAGAGGTTGGGCCACTTGAGCATGAGCTTCACGCACATGGCCTCCCAGGGTTCGCCGCCGTGCATCATCACGACCTTGAGCTCGGGGAAGAACCACAGCGGTTCGTCAAGGTAGATGGGGTTCTGGATCTCGCCGGGGACGCGCGGACCGGGGAGGCCGACGGTCATGACGACCGGGAGGTCGAGCTCGATGGCCTTGACGTAGAGGGGGTAGTAGACCTTGTCGTTGGGCGGCTTCTGCAAGGAGAACGGCGAGACGTTCAGGGCCTTGACGAGGGGATTGCCCCGGGCGTAGGCCTCGATCTTGCGCACCATCTCCATCCCTTCGTCGGGGTCGACGGCGAGCTTCCCGTAGAAGCGGCCGGGGTAGGCGTCCATGATCTTGAGCGTTTCGTCCACGTTCTCCTCGTGGAGGGCGACAATCGCCCGCTCCACGCCGAAGCGGTCCATCATCTCGATGGTCTCGTCGGGGGTGCGGCGCTGCGTCGCGCGTTCGGCGGCCTCCTGCTTGAAGAGGTGTTGGGAGGGATGGCCGTAGCCGAGGCTGTCCGGGTCGCGGAAGAGGCGCGCCGCCTTTCCCGCCATGTTGCGGGGCTCGCCCCACAGCGGTTCGAGGCTGCAATCGATCGCCGGTATTCCGCGTACGAGACCCACCTGCGTCATGGCCGTCCTCCTGGGGCCTGACGGCCCCTCGCGGGGGATTGTAGCGCCCAACGGCAAGCGCCGCGCCGGGCATATCGGCGGCGATGGTAGGATGTGGCGGCTCCGCGGCAGGGAACGATCCGATGGACTTCTCCGGCAAAGTTGCACTGGTAACCGGCTCAAGCCGTGGTCTCGGCAAGGCCCTGGCTATCGAGTTCGCGAAGGCTGGGGCCTCGGTGATCGTGGCGGCGCGCTCGGAGAGGACCGGCAAGCTGCCGGGCACCATCGGCGAGACCGTGGCCGAGATCGAGGCGCTGGGCGGAAAGGCGGCGGCGGTCCGCGCCAACGTGGCGCGCGAGGAGGACGTCGCCCACCTGGCCGAGGCGTCGTTGGAGGCGTTCGGGCAGGTCGACGTCCTGGTCAACAACGCGGGGATCAGCATGCCGTACAACCAGTTGGCGTGGGAGATTCCGGCCAAGGGCTGGGACCTGCTCACGGCGATCAACATCCGCGCCCCGTTTCGCCTGTCGAGCCTGCTGCTACCCCAGATGATCGAGCGCGGCGGGGGCTCCATCGTCAACATCTCGTCGATGGCGGCGGCGAACAACTACTCGGGGGTGCAGGATAGCGACGGGTCGGTGAACCGCGTCAGCGTGGCCTACGGGATGAGCAAGGCGGCGCTAGAGCGGTTCTCGACCGGCCTGGCCGACCACGCCAAGGAATACAACATCGCGGTCAACGCGTTGAGTCCAGGCGCGCCCACCTGGTCGGAGGGCTTCGCCGGACACCTCAGCAGCGCCGACCACTCCCGCTGGCGGTCGCCCTACAAGTACTTCACCAAGGCGGCCCTCTTCCTCGCCGGTCAAGACGGGGCCGGGGTCACCGGCGGCGTCTTCCTCGACCACAGGCTGTGCCGGGAGCACGGATTGGTCTAAGGCGCCGCACTGCCCCTCTTTCCTCCACTTTCGACCTCAGGGCACTACGATCCGGGTAACGCAGTGGTCGAGCAGTGATACAAGTCCATCAGATCAACGATTGCACTCGGGTTTCCTATCGGCTCACCCATCGCTATGTCTCGCCAAGTCGCTTGTTCGAGGTAGTCGGTTACACGTTCCCTGTTGCTCCAGCCGTTCGATCGACACTCGGCAAAGGCCCGCACGAAGTCCACCATTTGAGTCGTAGCATTTTCCCTTACAGCTTCCCAGTCGTTGCCGTCTTTCGGTTCGGTCGCGGCTCTCAAGGAGTCCACAGCCTCTTCAAGCGCCTCCAGTAGCGACTCAAGAGAATCAGTGTTGATTCTTACCTCTTCAGGCACATCGGTCAGTTCTGCTTCAAGTGCCGCCAATCGTGATTCAAGCGCCCTGGCATCGACTCTAGCCTCTTCAATCGCACTGGTCAGTTCTGTGATGGCGACGGTAAGCCCTTCGACATTATCGTCTGTCCGGGCGCGTTCACATCCGAGAGTCAGGACGAGAACCGATAGGGTTAGTAGAGCCAAGATTGCTACTGCTCGTTCGACTCTCATGGCACCTCCCGTTGCTTAGCGGGCATGTTCTTCTCCCTAAAAGACACCAACCTTCAGAATGGGCACGCGCCGCGTTACGACAGCTTCTTCAGCGTGCGCTTGGGGGCGATGAGGTGGAAGCTCTCCAGGATGAGCGCCTCGACCTCGCCCCAGTCCTCCACGTCGGTGAGGTCCATCGTGACCCAGCCATGTTGGCCCACGTACTTCGAGCGGGTGAATCGCGGGTCCGCAACGCGCGCCTCGGCGTGAGGTTTCTCCAGTTTGAGGCCCACCGACGGCCTGCCGTCCTCCTCGCCGTAGCCGGCAAAGATCTTCTCTCCAACGCGGAAGTAGGGAGAGCCCCAGGTCAACGTCTCCTTCGTGTCGGGCAAGGCAAGGCAGGTCTCACGCAGCTTCTCCAGCGGGTCGGCCGCCACGTTCCTCACCTCGGCGTTCATATTGAGAATGCGTAGTATCATCGGGCATCGCGTTGCCGGGAGGAAGCCCCTGTTGCGGCCACTCGAAGGATCGATCGTGCTCGAAATCGCCGAAGGCGCCGCGGCACCGCTCTGCGGGCGGCTACTCAGCGAGCTTGGCGCGCGCGTCATCAAGGTCGAGCCGCCGGAGGGCGACGTCTCCCGGCGCTACGGCCCCTTCCCCGCGTCGGGCCCCGACCCCGAGCTCAGCGGTCTCTTCATCTACCAGAACGCCGGCAAGGAGAGTGTCGTCCTCGACTGGCGCTCCGGAGATGCCGCGGACACGCTGCTCGACCTCGCCTCCTACGCAGACATCCTCATCGACGACATCCGCCCCATCGACGCCGCTCGGGCCGGCATCGACTTCGACGCCCTCCGCGAGCGCAACCCCGGCCTGGTCCGCGTCTCGCTCACCCCCTTCGGCCAGACCGGCCCCTGCGCCGACTGGGACGCCGAGCACCTCACGCTTTCGCACATGGGCGGCGAGGGCTACGTCCTCCCCGGAGCCAACTCCGACCCCGAGAACACGTTTGCCGGCCGCCCTCCCATTCAGATCGGCGGGCTTATCGCCGACGCCCATGCCGGTTACATGGCTGCCATCGCGGCCATCGGCGCCGTCGCCGTACGCGACCGTTCCGGCGTGGGCCAGCACGTGGATATTTCCAAGTGGGAAGCGGAGCTCATTCCGAACCGCGGCATCCTCGATGAATGGAACAACCAGGGGCAAGAGACTGGGCGGGCCAGCCCCACGCAGGCCACGATGCTCCTCCTCCCGTGCAAGGACGGCCTGCTCTACATCACCTTCCACCGCGACGAGCAGTTCGAGCGGCTGGCCAACCTTCTCGGCAAGGAGGAGTGGAAGACCGACCCCCGCCTCGCAACGCCAATCCTCCGCGGCCAGCACCGCGAGATCTACATCTCTACCGTCGTCGAATGGCTCGAAGACAAGCGGGGCGAGGAGGTCTTCCACATCCTTGAGAGCCGCGGCATGATGGCGACCTACTTCGCCCAAGCCTCGGAGATCCTCGCTAGCGAGCATTGGAAAGCGCTCGGTGTCTTCGCCGACGTCGAGAGCTCAGGCGGCGTGCGCGTCACCGTCCCGCGTCCCCTTTACTTCGTAGAGGATGGCGACGACGGCGAGGCGCCCCGCGCCCCCGCCCTCGGCGAGCACACCGCCGCCGTGCTCGCCGAAGTGGAACGGGCCAAGGCTGAACAGGCCCCGGCGGACGGCGTCACGGCCCACGCACGCCCACCGTCCCCGCTTTCCGCACCGCCGCCCCTGGCCGGCGTGCGCATCCTCGACCTGTCATGGATCGCCGCCGGGCCCGCGGCGACGAATCTGCTCGGCTGCCTCGGCGCCGAGATGATCCGGCTCGAATCGGCCAAGCGCATCGACCTGGTGCGCTTCAAGGGTTCGATCGTGATCCCCGGCGGCGACCCGGAGCGCGCCCCGCTCTTCAACGCGCTCAACTTCAACAAGCAGGGCGTTGTCCTCGACCTCAAGCGCCCCGAATCGCTCGACATCGTCTACGACCTCGTGAAGAGCTGCGACGCCGTCATCGACAACATGCGCCCCGGCGTCATGGAGACGCTCGCGCTCGGGCCCGACGTGCTCAGGCAGCACAACCCGACGCTCGTCACCGTCTCGGCATCCGGCTTCGGGCCCCGCGGGCCCCAGCGCGACTATCCCGCCATCGCCCCCATCCTCGGCGGCTCCGCCGGCGTCAGTACGATCACCGGCTACCCCGACGGCGGCCCCTACATCGGCAACTACCCCATCGACCTGCGCACGGGCTCGACCATCGCCTTCGCCATCATCGCGGCGCTTGCCGAGCGCTCCCGAACAGGTAAGGGCCGCCACGTCGACCTCTCGTCGGTTGCCTCGATCATGACCTTGTTCGGGCACACCTTCACCGAGCCCGCCCTATCGGGAACGAACCCCGGGCGCACCGCCAACCGGCACCCCTGGATGTCGCCCCACGGCGTCTTCCCCAGCCTCGGCGAGGCGCAATGGGTCACCATCGCCGCACGAACGGAAGACGAGTGGCGCGCGCTGTGCGCCGCGATGGGCACGCCGTCACTGGCCGACGACCCCCGCTTCGCCACCATGGCCGACCGGTATGCCAACAACGACGCCCTCGAAGCAGTCATTGGCCAGTGGACCGCCGGTCTCACCAATTGGGAAGTCTCCAAGCGGCTACAGAAGGCCGGCATCGCGGCCATGCCATCGATGAGCAACCGGATGATCGCCGAGCACCCCCATCTGCGCGAGCGCGGCGCATTCTGGGAGTGCCCACACCCTGTCATGGGGCCGGTCATCCTGCCGCGCCCGCCCTGGCGCTTCGAGAGCTTCGATACCTTCTTCCGGCGGCCCACCCCCATGCTCGGCGAGCATACCCACGAGGTCATGACCGAGCTCCTCGGCTACTCCGAGGCCGAGACCGCCCGCCTCGACGACCTCGGCATCTTCGTCTAAGTCCGCCCCGCGGGGCAGGAGGATAACGTGAGCGACGGCTACAACCTGCTCGAAGGCATCCGCGTCCTCGAAATTGCCCTCGCGACCCCCAACGCGCTCGGCATGCACCTCGCCGACATGGGGGCCGAGGTCCTCAAGATCGAGGAGCCGCCTGAGGGCGACTACGTCCGTCTCATCGGCGACCAGCTCGCCGGCGCCAGCCTGCTCCACCACCGATGGAACCGCGGCAAAAAGAGCGTCACGCTCAGCCTGAAGACCGACGAGGGCCGCCGCCTCTTCTTCGAGCTCGTCCAGAAGTCGCATGTCGTTGTCGATGGCCTCCGAGCCGGCGCCGTCGACCGGTTCGGCGTGGGTTACGAGGCCGTCAAGGCCGTCAATCCCTCGATCGTCTGGCTATCGTTCAACGCCACGGGGCAGTCCGGCCCCTACCGCGACCTCGCCACCCACAGCACGGGGTTCGACTCCTACGCCGGCCTCCTCACCCCGTCGATTCGCGACGACGGCCTCGCCACGCTGGGCCGCGAAAACCTCATCGGCATCCAAGCCGCGCCTCTGTACGCCGCGCTCGGCGTCCTCTCCGCCGTGATCCGCTCCCTGCGCACCGGCGAGGGGAGCCGGCTGGAGACGTCCCACTTCGACGCCTGCGCCGCCTGGGCCGGGGAGGGCGTCGACCGCGCGCTGAACGGCGTCCCGGGATCGGACGAGGGGATGGGGCCCGCGGTGCGCCATCAGGCCTACCGGACGAAGGACGACCGCTTCATCATCTTCCAGTGCTCGGAGGACAAGTTCTGGGTGAACTTCTGCGAGAACGTGGGCCGCCCCGACCTTCTGGAAGGGCACGAGCGCAAGAAGGTCTTCTCCCACGCCCGCGGCGACGAGGGGCTGCGCAAGGAGATCGCCGACATCATTCTCACCAAGACACGCCACGAATGGGTCGATTTCTTCCTCGAACACAACGCGGCGGGCTCCCCGGTCAACGCCCCCGAGGAGCTCATCGACGACCCGCACTTCCAGTCGCGCGGCATGCTCTTCGATCAGGACTACCCTGATCACGGCACACTGAGATGGCTAGGCTCCCCCCTCAAGGTCGACGGGCAGGCTTTCTCCACGCCTCACGCGCCGCTCGCCGGCGAGCACACCGCCGAGGTCCTCGCCGGCGTCCTCGGCCTATCGAGCGGGGAGATCGAAGAGTTGGAGCGGTCGGGGGCGGCCTCCCGGCGGGGCTAATAGCTCGCCTGGACCTGCCAGGTTAGGGGAATGGGGGCTGCTGCTATAATCGGCGGCGGAGGGCGTGGATGGTTCACCCCGAAGAAGTAGCGGCGCGCGAGGGCTACCGGATATGGCTCCGGTACGACGACGGCGCCTGTGGCGAGATAGATTTGTCCGACCTCGCAGCAGGCATCGTGTTCGCGGCCTGGAGCGACCGGGCCTTCTTTGAGTCCGTGCGTCTCACGCCGCATCGCTCAATCGCTTGGGGCGAGGAGATCGAACTCTGCCCGGACGCCCTGTACATGCGGTTGACAGGCAAGTCTGTAGAGGAAGTCATGCCCGCCGCGCGCGGCTTGACGACTAGTGCCTGAGCTCTCCAGGTTCTACGGAATCGTCATCCGCATGTATTACGCCGACCACGCGCCTCCGCACTTTCACGCGACTTATCAGGGAGAGGAGGCCGTAGTCGCTATCGGCAGCCTCGCTGTGCTCCATGGACACCTCCCCGCGCGAGCGCACGGTCTCGTGGTTGAGTGGGCATCGCTCCCTCTGCACGAGCTGCGGGAAGCGTGGGAGCGCAGGGAACACCAGGAGCCCACCGGCGTCATCGACCCGCTGCCGTAGACATCCACTCAGCGGCTCAGACGCTTCCCGTCACCCGGCCGTCGTCTGGTCCCAGAGCTGTTCCCAGCTTGCGACCACTCGGTTCAGGGCCGCCTCGTAGCCCATCTCGCGGTGGTCGTCCGTGATGACCTCGGCCTCGTAGTAGCGGTCGTAGTTCGCCGCCTCGAGCGCCCGCATCAGGGCGGCGCAGGGGATCAGACCCTCCCCGGGAACGGTGCGGTTCAACGACCGCATCGTCATGGGCTTGTGGTCGCTCACTTGCACGCTGAAGATGTGCGGCGCCGTCTCGGCGATGGCCTCCAGGATGGCCGGAGTCCACCACAAGTGCCAGAAGTCGAAGACGTACCCCACGTTGGGGTCGCCGATCTCGGCCACGACTCTGCCGGCGTCGCGCGCGGTGTTCAGGAAGCTCAGGTCTTGACGCAGCGGGTGCATCGGCTCGATGGCCAGCCGCATCCCGCGTTCACGCGCCAACTCCCGCGATGGCCCAAACTCTTCCTTGAAGATGTCGACCGCGTCCCGCCATGCCGCGGCCTTGCGCCCTCCGGTGATCACGTAGACACAGTCGGCCCCGACCGCCGCGGCGAGGTCGAGCGTCGATTCAATCGTCCCCGCATCCATCGCGGCCGGCGAGATCGTGGTGAAGGTCGAGACCCGCAGCCCCGAGTCACGCAGCAGCTTCACACCTTCTGCCCGCCCGTGGGTGTCGATGATCTGTGCGCCGAGGCCGATGGCGGGCACGCCCCTGCGGACCCACGCATCGACGCACTCCGCCAGGCTCCATCCCCACGTTGTCGCGACGTTGACCCCGAAGCGCGGCTCCATCGCTTCCCTCCGCCGTTAGGCCCCCAAGAGACGCCGCGGAGTTTACTCCACCGGGGCGGTTGCGAGGTCGCGGCCACGCCGCCATACGAGGCCACGGGACGGCGAGAACAGCAGCGCCAGCGCGAAGAGCCCGTTGGAGAAGACAACAATCGCCGGCCCGGCAGGCCAATCGAGATGGTACGAGACGTAGAGTCCGCCCAGCACCGATGCCAGCGCGACGACGAGGGAGACGGCCATGATCCCGATCAGGCGCCGCGCGAGGAGGCGCGCCGCCGCCGCCGGTGTGATCAGCAGCGACAGCACCAGTACGACGCCCACCGTCTTCACCGCCGCTACGGTCGTGACGCCCACGAGCACGGGCAGCAGATATTGCACCAGGGTGACCGGAATCCCGGAGGCTGCCGCCATTGTCTCGTCATAGGAGACGAAGAGCAGCTCCTTGTACAGCAGCGCGACGACGACGAGGACCACACCGGCCACGGCGGCGATCCCATAGATTTCGCCCCAGCTCACGCCAAGCACGTCGCCGAAGAGAAAGTTAAACAGATCCGTCGTGTAACCCGAGACCTGACTGATGAGAATGAGCCCTAGCGCAAAGCCGAGGGCGTAGATGATCCCGATCGAGGTGTCGAGGCGGAGGCCGCCCCGGCGGCTGATCCAAGTGATGAGCAGCGACGCGGGCACGATCCACGCGAAGGCGCCCCAGAGCACGTTCCCGCCGAGACGAAATGACGCCGCCATCCCCACCAGTGCCGAGTGCGCCAGGGCGTCGCCCATGAACCCCAGGCCTTTCAACACCACGTAGGTCCCCACGATCGAGGTCACGACGGCGGCCAGCGACGCGGCCAGCAGGGCCCGCCGCATGAACTCGAACTGGAAGGGCTCAACGAAGGCTTCGTACATCTTTCCCTATGCTCCGTACTCGTCGTCGTGATCGTGGTGATCGTGGTCGTGGTCGTGATGGATGTGATGTTGCGAGGCGGCGTAGGCCTTGCCGCCCTCGTCCTCGGCGTGGACGTGATGCTGTGCCGCGTAAGCCTTGCCGTCGACGTGGACCATGAGTAGGTGCTTCCCGAACGCTTCGCTCAAGACGTCCTCGGTCAGCACCTCCTGAGGGGTGCCGAACGCGAAGACGCCGCCGCCGCGCAGGCAGCAGATGCAATCGCACAGCGTCGAGGCGCAGGAGAGGTCGTGCGTACTCATCAGCACGGAGATTCCTTGCCCGTGGGCGGTGAAGCCGTGCAGCACGTTCAAGATCTGGTGCTGCGCCGTCGTGTCCAAGCCCGCCATCGGTTCGTCGAGCACAAGCAGGCGGGGCTTGTTCGCCAGCGCACGGGCGAGCAGGACCCGGCGGCGCTGTCCTCCCGAAAGCTCCCCGATCAAGTTATTCTGCAGATCGGCCATACCGACGGTTTCGAGCGCTTCCTCCGCGGCCTCCCGGTCGGCCTTTGACGGGCGTCGCAACAGGCCGAGCCCGCCGTACCGGCCCATCAGAGCGACGTCGCCCACGGTGACGGGAAAGTCCCAGTCCACCAGCTCCATCTGCGGCATGTAGCCGATCACGTCGCGGGCCTCGGACACCGGCGCGCCGAAGACGCGCACCTCGCCCGCGAGCGGCTTCAGCAGCCCCAGCGCGGTCTTGAACAGCGTCGACTTGCCCGCCCCGTTGGGTCCGATGAGTCCGAAGAACGCGCCATCGTCCACCCGGAGGTTTATGTCGCGGATGATGGTGCGGCCTCCGTAGCCCGCCGACACCCCTTGAAGGTCCAGCGCGGGGAGCGTTCCTGTCGTCATCTCATCACCCCAGTAGCCTTGCGATCTCGTTGGCGTTGGCGCGCATCATGCTGATGTAGTCCGGTGCCGTTTCGTCGAAGGTTGCCGAGCGAATAGCCCCGATTTCGATGCCGGACTCAGACGCCGCGGATTGGAGCGCCTCTTGGGCGAACTGCGGCTCGCCGAAGATGGCGGGCAACCCGCTATCTTCCACCTCGTGGATCACTCCCGCGATGTCCCCCGGCGTCGGTTCGCCGCCGTGGACGCCGACAAAGGCGATCACCTCGAAATCGTATCGGGCGCCGAAGTAGCCGAACGCGTCGTGGAAGCTTACCAGAGTGCGGTGCTCCGCCGGAACCGCCGCCAGGATGTCGCTGATCTCGGCGTCCAGATCGCGGAGACGCTGAATGTAGGCGTCGGCGTTCGCGCGGTAGCTACCGGCGCGGGAGGGGTCGGCCTCAATCAGCGCGTCGCGGATACGTTCGACGTAGAAGATGGCCGCGATGGGATCCTGCCAGAAGTGCGGATCGCCGCCGTGGTGGTCATCTTCACCTTCGTCGCCGTGGTCTTCGCCTTCTTCTCCCTCATCCTCGTCGCCGTGGTCCTCGCCTTCCTCGTCGCCGTGGTCCTCGCCTTCTCCCCCCTCCTCTTCGTCGCCGTGGTCATCCTCTCCGAGCTCGCGCACGACGAGTTCCATGGGCGTCAGGCCCTCCGAGACCTCGACGAGGATGGACCCGGAACGCCGCGACGACTCCACGAACCCGACTAAGTCGTCGTCGAGCCCGGAGCCGTTGAGCAGAATGACATCCGCACCGCCCACCTTGATCCCGTCGCTGGGCGTCGTGCGGAAGGTATGCGCGTCGCCGCCGCTTGGTATGAGCGACTCCACCGACACCGCCTCGCCGCCCACGTTGCGCGCAAAGTCGGCGATGATCACGGTGCCGGTGATCACCTTGACCGGCTCCGGCGGCGCGTCGATCGATGGTGCCGGCGTCGCAGTGGGGTCTGCGCCGCCGCACGCCGCGACGGCAAGGATGAGGGTCGTGACTAGGGCCAGAACTATCAGCGTCGTTCCTCGCATTCTCAATACTCCTCCTTTTCCGATACTTTGTCTCTCTTGTTCGCAGTTTTCGGTACGCTGTATCGTTTGCGTCCATGGTGCAATACTTTGTATCAATACCGTGCAAAAAAGGGGCGCTAGTTCGCCGTTGCCTGATGGCGGCACGAGCCGCAGCGCCCGTAGACCTCGAGCCAGTGCCCCTGCGCGGAGAAGTCAAACTCCGCCGCCTTCTCGCCGAGCACGTCCTCGATCCCGCACCCGGCGAAGTCGGTCGAGCTGCCGCACTCGGTGCAAATAAGATGGTGATGGTGCCCGGGGTGGCTCACCTGATAGTGCAGGCTGCCGTCACTCAGAAGCACCCGGCAGACGAAGCCCAACTCGACCATCAGCTTCACGTTGCGGTAGACGGTGGCCCTGCCCAACTGGGACAGTTCCTCACAGAGCTCCTCCGCCGTGAAGTGGTCCGTCCGGCGCGCGATGGCCTGGACCACCGCCCGGCGCGGTTCCGTTACCCGGTGGCCACGTTGCTCCAACGCCTCCACGAAGTCTTCAATGAGCGGATGTCTCGTCAGCGTCATCGTTCCTGCGTCTGCCTGTCAGTAATGATATGTGATATCAACGACCAGGCATTCTACAGGCCGTCGTCCGCGTCGTCAAACAGGCGCGCCACCCCTCTCCCACCAGGTTCTTGGGGTTGGCCTATGGCGAGAGACCGCCCCTAAAACGTCAGCACTTGGTCGGCGTCCTCCATCTCCTCGATCATGAAGGAGACGAGCCCCCGCGCCTCGTCGATCTCGGGGATCAGGTCCTCGCGGGACACGCCGGCGAGAAACATCGACGACGTGCAGGCAAAGAGCTTCACCTCGCCCTCCTCCTTCGCCTCGCGGAAGAGCGCCGCCACGTCGCTCATCTTCGCCTGCTCCGCCCGGCCCACATATCCCGCGTCGGCAGCGAAGAACGGCGACAGGGGCAGCGATCCGATTCGTTCGCGAGTCACCGCGGCGGCCGATTCGTCCCGAAAGAGCACGCTCACCGACACGTCGCATAGGACGGCGGCCATGACGAGGCTGGCGACCTGCGCAAGGTTGTTGCTCGTCCCCGAGGAGACGAGGACCGCGATCTTCTTCACGCCGCCTTCTCGATGATCAGGCGGACCAGATCGCCCTCCCGCCGCTCGTCGAGCACCTGGTGGCGGAACTTAGACGACCACGCCCGGATCTCGCGGCTCTGAAACTCGTTCCCCAGCACTTCCAGCGTCTGCCGCGGGGCGAGTCCGGCCAGCTCGTGCTTCACGTACTTCAGGCTGCGGCACTCGACCGGGTCGAAATACGAGCGGACGTCCAGCGTGCGGTCCGGGGTGGCTTGCGGCGCCATCTTGCTCCCTCACGACGCCCTGGGGCGCCCAAAATAAGAAGAAGGCGACTCGCGCCGCCTTCTTCGAAGGATCGTCTTCGGCTATTTGCCGCAGTTACAGTTGCCGCAACCGCCGCCGCCGGTCTCCATGTTCGGGTTCACGATCGTGAACCCGGAGCGCTCCAGCCCTTCGAGATAGTCGATCTCGGAGCCGTCCAGTATCTGCGCGGTGTCGGGATCGAGCAGGATACGCAGGCCATCGGACTCGACGAGCGCGTCGTTCTCTTCCTGCGCATGCTCCAACGTCATCATGTACTGCGGACCCGAGCAACTCATCCCAGTCACGATGACCCTGAGCGAGGCGTCTTCCTCGCCCTGTTCCTTCATGATCCCCTGGATCTTCTGCGTTGCCGTATCGGTGACTGTAATCATGTACCGTGCCTCTCCTGTTCGAGAACCGGTGTAGTGGAAATCTTAGCGCTCACCGTAGCACGCCCACGGTTCGGGAGTCAATCAACGCCGGGGCGCGCCCCGCAGCCCTGCCATCACCCCATTGCCCATCCCCTCCTCCAATCTCTACCATATCCCCATGCGTTCTCAGCCCATTGGCGCCGGCCAATCGCATACCGCGGCTCCTCCAGAGAGCCGGCAACGGCCGTGGGCGCGCGCTCGGGCCGCTCGACGAGTCAGCGGGACCACCGCTTCCTCCGAGAGTCCTGGCGCGTAGGCGTACCGAGCGCCCCTTGGCGCTTTCACAAGGCCAACCCCGCTCCTCAGCGGCAGCCTTGAAGAGTTCCTCATGGCCGGTATTCCGGAGACCATCAAGGCCGTGCTGGAGCTGCAAAGCGGAGTTTTGGGAATAAGCTCGGCGCGGTAACCCCCGCCGAGCCCCGCGCCCGGTCGCCCTCTCCGGCGCGCCGGGCGCTCCCGAACTCCACTTTTTAAAGGGGTACGCCCTGGTACTCCCATGCCTTCCTCGGACGATTACCCCCGCTCCCTTTCCGGTGAAAGGAGCGCCGGAGTCCGCCCGCGGTGCTATCATGAGGCTGGTCCCACGCGGGCCGCGGACACGTTATGACAACCACGCTTCCCACCCCCATCCCCGACGCCGCCGGTCGCTTCGGCGAGTTCGGCGGCAAGTTCGTCCCCGAGACCTTGATGGCGGCGCTCGAAGAGCTTGAGCAGGCCTACGAGACCGCCGTTCAGGACGAGGCCTTCCACCGAGAGCTCGACGGCCTCTCGCGCACCTACGCCGGCCGCCCCACGCCGGTCTACTTCGCCGAGAACCTCTCCAACAAGCTCGGCGGTGCCCGCATCTACCTCAAGCGGGAAGACCTCGCCCACACCGGCGCCCACAAGATCAACAGCGCCCTCGGCCAGGGACTCCTCTGCCAGCGCATGGGGAAGCGCCGGATCATCGCCGAGACCGGTGCCGGACAGCACGGCGTCGCCGCCGCGACGGTCTGCGCCATGCTCGGGCTCAAATGCATCGTCTACATGGGCGAGGAGGACATCCGCCGCCAGTCGCCCAACGTCTTCCGCATGAAACTCCTCGGCGCCGAGCTCTCCCCGGTGAGCAGTGGTAGCCGCACCCTCAAAGACGCCATCAACGAGGCGATCCGCGACTGGGTCACCAACGTCGAGACCACCCACTATCTGTTAGGCAGCGCCGTCGGCCCCCACCCCTACCCCCGCATGGTCCGCGACTTCCAGTCCGTTATCGGACGCGAGGCCCGCGCCCAGTTCATTGAGGCCGTGGGCAGGCTCCCCGACTACGCCATCGCCTGCGTCGGCGGCGGCAGCAACGCCATCGGGCTCTTCCACCCCCTGCTCGGCGACGAAAGCGTACGGCTCATCGGCGTCGAGGCGGGCGGCCTCGGCGTCGACACCGCCAAGCACGCGGCGACGCTCACCGCGGGGTCGGTCGGCGTCCTGCACGGCTCCAAGTCCTACGTCCTCCAAGACGAACACGGCCAGATTCAGGAGGCGCACAGCGTCTCCGCGGGCCTCGACTACCCCGGTGTCGGCCCCGAGCACAGCTACCTCAAAACCATCGAGCGCGCCGAATACGTAGCGGTGACCGACGAAGAGGCCCTAGAAGCCTTCCAGGTCCTGAGCAAGACCGAGGGGATCATTCCCGCCCTCGAACCCTCCCACGCCCTCGCCTACGTCATGGACCTCGCCAAGACCCTCCCCCGCGACAAGACGATCTTGCTCAACCTCAGTGGGCGCGGCGACAAGGACATCTTCACCGTCGGCGAGCTCCTCGGCGTAACCATCTGACCGAGGCGCGCGGAGCCGTTAAGAAGAGAGGACGCATGCGGCTGGAAGGTAAGGTGGCCATCGTCACCGGCGCCGCCTCGGGCATGGGCGCCGCGATCGCGGCGCGCTTCGCCGCCGAGGGCGCGCGCGTCGCCTGCCTCGACATCAACCGCGACGGCGGCGAGGCCGTCGTCCGCAAGATCCACGACACCGGCGGCCGCGCCGAGTTCATCCGCTGCGATGTCTCCAACGGCGCGGACGTCCGCGCCGCCGTGGGGCAGACGGTACGGCGCTTTGGCAAGCTCCACCTTCTGGTGAACAACGCCGGCATCTACGACCACGCCGACCACCTGATCGAGGACCTAAGCGAGGAGACGTGGGACCGCGTCATGGGGGTGAACCTGAAGGGCCCCTTCTACTGCTGCCGCTACGCGCTCCCCGAGATCGTCACCTGCGGCGGCGGCGCGGTGGTCAACATCGTCTCGACGGCGGCGCTTACCGCGTCGCAGCGCCCCACCTACTGCGCCAGCAAGGGGGCGCTCCTCACCTTCACCAAGGCCGTGGCGCGGCAGTTCGCCGAGCACGGCGTCCGCGCCAACGCCATCTGCCCCGGGGCCGTCGACACCCCACTCTTCGCGGCCACCGCGGCGGGGCGCGCCGCCGACGGCGTCGATTACCCCCGCTCGCCGCGCCTGATCGACCGGACGGGACGCCCCGAGGAGATCGCCGCCCTCGCCCTCTTCCTCGCCTCCGACGACGCCTCGTTCATCACCGCCGCCGCCTACACCGCCGATGGCGGGGTTAGTGCGATTTAGCGATGCTGCTCGAAGGAAAGACCGCCATCATCACCGGCGCCGGCTCCGGCATCGGACGGGCCGCCGCCCGGCGTTTCGTCCAAGAGGGCGCCAACGTGGCCATCGCGGACATCAACGAGACGACGGGCCGTGAGACGCTGCGGTTCGTCGAGGAGGCCGGCGGCCGCGCCATCTTCGTCCCAACCGACGTCTCCAAGGCCGCCGACGCCGAGCGCCTCGTCCGCGAGACCACGGCGGCGTTCGGGGCGCTCCACGTCCTGGTCTCGAACGCGGGTGTCTTCTCCCGCGACGACGGCCCCGTGACGACCATCGACGAGGCGGTCTTCGACCGGGTGCTCGACGTGAACCTGCGCGGTATGTTCCTGTGCTGCAAGTACGCCTTCCCCGAGATTGTGCGGAGCGGCGGCGGCGCGGCCGTTCTCACCAGCTCCACCGGCGCCACGATCGGTTCGCCCACCACGGCCTATGGGACCAGCAAGGGCGGGGTGTTGGGGCTGATGCGTTCGCTGGCGATGCAGTACGCCGCCAAGGGTATCCGGGTGAACGCCATCCTCCCCGGCCCCATCGACACCCCCTTGATGGAGGCAGCGGTTGCCACGCGCGGCCCCTCCAACACCCGCTCACGCGGTTTGCTCGGCCGGATGGCCGACCCCTCCGAGCCCGCCGCGCTCATCGCCTTCCTCGCCTCCGATGAGGCCAGCTACATCACGGGCCAAGGCCTCTTCGTCGACGGCGGCCTCGACGCCACCTAACAGCCTTCTCACCCTCTTTCTGAGGGCTGAGTGAGGGTTCCCCCAGCGGCGCTATACTGGCGCGGCTAATGGAAGGAGCACGCCATGCCCGATATCGACGTCTTCGAGGCGATTCGCACGCTGCGCGCCGTCCGGCAGTACCGGACCGATCCCGTACCCGAAGACGCGCTGCGCGCCATCCTCGAGGCCGGCACACGGGGGCCGAGCGCGATCAACCGCCAGCCCTGGAAGTTCATCGCGGTGACGGGCGAGGCCGAGCGCAGGATCGTCGCCGAGCACTACTACCGGGCCGGCCAAGAGAACCGCGGCGACGCCTCGGCGCGTCGGTACTCGGCCGGCGGAAGCCCGAAGATTCTAGGCGAGGCGTGGGAGTTTGCCACGAAAGGCATACACGACGTCCCCGCCTTTATCGTCGTCTGCCTCACCGAAAGGAAAGCGCTCGATTCGGTGCTTCAGGGAGTGCAGCTCATGATGCTCACCGCGCGCGTCTTCGGCCTCGGCACGATCTTCACCACGCTGCACCGGCGGGTGGAAGAAAGCCTCAAGACCGGCTTGGGCATCCCGGACGACGTCGAGGTCCCGTGCATCATCCCCGTGGGCTACCCCGTCAAGCCGTTCGGCGAGACTCGCCGCCTCCCCGTCGAGGCGGTGGCCTACCGCGACCGCTGGGAGCGCGCCTACCCCTAGGGCCGCCCGCCGGCTACAGCAGCGCCGGTTGTTTGCTCCCACCGGCCGGCCCAGAACGGCGCTTCCCTCCGGCGCCGCCCGTGGCCGGGGCGTTTCCGGCCTCGTGTCGCTTGGTCGCGCTGAACACCTCGTCGAGGTACTCCGACACCTGCGTTGCCAGCGACGATTGGCCCCGCTTCTCCAAGCGGCCCAGCAGATCCCTCTCCCACTCAATGCTCACGACGGGGGCGGGTCGGCGCGCGGCGACGGTCTGGCGCCCCAAAATGCGTAGGGAGCCCGGCGAGGCGCTGCGAAGCGGCTGGAGCCAGGACAGGACGATGTCGCGTCCGGTGAGTCCCTCGCGAAAGGCGGCGTCGGCCAAAGCGTGGCGGTCCTGGTCGCTCATCTCCACGAACGCGCTATCGAGGTGATCGGCCAGCATCTTCTCGATCGCCGGGGCGTTGGGGCGCGGCACGAAGAAGATGTTGCTCCCCGCCCGCGACAGGAACGCCTCGTCCAAACGCAGCGGATCGTTCGTCGTGCCGACGATGATGACGGTGCTGGCACCGCCCTCGTCGACGATGCGCTCGCGCAGGTTCAGCATCCTGCCCCGCACCTCCGGCGTCCAACGCGACT
Source organism: Dehalococcoidia bacterium (assembly GCA_965219875.1). Lineage (GTDB taxonomy): Bacteria > Chloroflexota > Dehalococcoidia > SHYB01 > SHYB01 > DAOUKH01. The sequence continues at coordinate 136,291 of CBDCOW010000006.1, forward strand.
CGGGCAGCGAGATGTCGCCGCCCTGGTCCTTGCTGCCGCACTTTCGCACCAGCGCGGCGATCTCCTGCCGCACTTCCTCGACTTCGGGATCGCTCCAGAGCGCCCGGATGCGGGACTCGGTGTCCAGCTCCCGCACGCCCTGAATGTCCTGGATCAGCGAGTTGACCACGTCGCGGTACTCTTCGTGCGTGTTGCCGTCGGAGCGGTTCGAGACCACCGAATCGATCTCGTCGAGCAGCATCATGATGGTGGAGCCGCGGTTGCACTCGTCGCGCGCCCGGTCGAGGAACTCCTGCGCCCGCCGGGCCGACATCCCAAGGTATGGGTCCTTGATGTCGGTCGGCCTGATCGCCTTGAACTTGACCGGAAGCGTTTTGCCGTCGGTCTCCGCGTACGCCATACGGCTCGCCATGGCCTTGGCCAGCATCGTCTTGCCGCAGCCGTAGGGTCCGAAGAAGAGAAAGACGCGCGGCGGCAGATTCCGGCGGATCAGGAACCATTCGGGATGAGTCAAATAGAAGAGGGCCTGCTCGATGCGGTCCTTGACGCGGCCGAGGCCGGCGATCCCCTCGAAATCGGCCGGGGAGATCGGGTCCCACTCGAAACCCTCGGCCTGCTCACCGCCGCCCGCCGCTCGCGCCGGGGCGGCGCCGTCCGAGGAATGCGCTCCCGAAGGGCCTCCCTTCGGCGCCGGCGGGGGGGCGTGGCCGTTGGAGCGCGCCGTGTCCTGCACCAACGGAGCGGGCTGGACCGTCAAGCGCTCGCCTTCCTTGAGCACCGCGGCGGCCCTGCGGGGCAGCTTGATCTGATGTTCGGAGACCGATTCCTTCCCCACCGCCTTCAGCACGAGATACGTCGCGGAGCAGGTAACCAGAATCTGGCCGCCCTCCGGGCTCATCTCCAGCGCCTCCAACGTCGCGGGGTGAAGCACCGCTTCATCGCCGATGATCTTTTGGGAGAGAAGAAGGTGACGCCTAGCCATCAAGCTCCTTCCGGCTGCGCCGTTCGCTAGCCGGTCTCACACGGGTCGCGTTCCGATCGCCGAGAGAACGGCTCGGCTCCCGCCGGCCCAGTCCGGACCGGCGGGAGCCATTCGCCGCCTCACCGAATGCGGGGCGATTCGCCCTACACTCCGAAGATGGCGTCAAGCCGCTCGTCCTCGATGCCGCCTTGCACCTTTAGGGACGCGGTTTCGTCGTCCTTTTGGCGCCGCTTCAGCATGTCGATCATGGGATCGGCGGCGGCCTGCTCGTCCAGGTTCAGCACCTGAGTCATCTTGCCAAGCTGCCAGTTCTGACTGCTCAGTTCGAGCTCGAGGATGTTGAAGTCGATGGTGTCTTTCGCCACCTCGATCTTCGCCAGCTCGCCCTCGACGATCTCCTGCTGCTTCCGCAGCCACTCGGTGCCGAGACGCTCGAGCAGCCCCTCCCGCAGGAGGATCTTGCGGCCCCGCACCCGGGCGACGCCCTTCAGATCCTCGCGCAGAGACCGGAGCTGCTTCGAGTCCAGCTTCTCCAGGTAGCCCTTAAACTGGACCAGCTCTTCGTTGTGCCGGTCGTACGGCGCCACTTCTTGCAGCGCCTCGTCGATAGCCTGTGGCGGCAGGGATTGCGCTACGGTCGCCATTAGCTCACCTTCCTCTCGCCCTCGATGTGACCTAGGGCCGCATCGACGACTTTCGCCTTGATCCAGACCACCCGGCCTTCCTCGCGGTTCTGCTCGACCTCGTTGAGGATCTTCGCTTCGCGCGCGTTGTAGCGGTCGAGAAGGTCCTTGACCGTCTTCAGCCGCTCCTTGAGCTGGTCCTCGGACTGGTCAAGCCGCTGCCGGTTGTTTCGCTCACGCTGGATCAGGCCCTCGATCGACTTCTGACTCGGCGCGCCGAACATCACGTGGCTGTCCGTCACTTCGATGTTGACGTCGAACCGGCTCTTCGCCTCGCGAAGGATCGCCTGCAGGTCGTCGAGGTCGTCGACCCCCATCTGCTGCCCTAGCTGGTCCAGGCTGATGGGGTGGCCGGCGGCGTGAAGCAGGAACTCGGCTTCGAAGAACCGCTCCTTCAGGATGTCGAAGTTCACGAAGTAGTGCCCGAACTCGCTGCCGAACACCGGGTCGAGCAGGGCTTGGCCGTTGATCACGTCGCTCAGGTACTCGCGCTTGACGACGCCGTCGAGCGCATTGACCAGTTCGAGGTAACTGAAGCCCATCAGACGCAGCAGCTCCCGGTCCGCCGAGATGCGGCCGCCGACGTCATGGATGACGCCTTCGCGCAGCCAGTAGCCCTTGATCGCGTCCAGTACGTACATCGAGCGGATGTTGAGGTGCTCTTCGACATCCCGCTTGAACGCGGAAAACTCCCGCGGGCGGATATATCGAAGTAGGAATCCGAAGCGGCCGCGGTCGAGCGAATCCTTGGGGTTGTAGGTCTTCGGATCGAAGGCCACCATGTTTTCGCCTTCCACGAAGGCCAGCCGCTTCTTATAGGCCCAATCGCGGAACGTTTTTTCGGTCTGCTCCGGGCGGCTACGGTCGGGCAGCACCTCACACAGTCCGTAGTACTGGACCATGCGATCCCAATCGCCCTTCCGCTCACCGTTCACAGGCCATGCCGTAATGAACGCCATCCATGCCTCCTTACTGGGTCGTCCTTTGCGCGGCACCGGAGGTTGCCAAGAAATCGAAAACAATCTAAACTCCGTTCAATACCGCACTCAAACACCGTAGCGAAGGTAACCCTAGTTTGTCAAGAAGTTTTGAACCTAGTTCAAAGAATTGACCCCTCGCTCTAGAAGTGAACGAGGCGCAACCGCACGGAGCAGAGAAGAGGACACGACTCTCATCGCAGAACCAAAGCGAAGCGCGAAACCTGCGCGGTAGGCCACGCATCTATGCGACCACAACCCAAAAGACGCCAGAGAGAGATCAGCGAGATCGAGCTCGCCCGCGGCCTCGCCAAGATCGCCGCCGGCGAATGGCGCTACGCCGAGGCGAAGCCCTTCGCGCGGCGCGTGCGCGCCTCCGCGGGCGTGGCCGCGCCCTACTTGACCGAGCGGATCAAGACCGGCGGCGAGCGCGAGCGCGAGCGGGCGGCGGAGCTCCTTGCGCAGATCGAAGGCCCTCGCGCCACCGCCCCGCTCTGGGACATCCTCCGCGACGATTCGCTCAGCGCCCCGGTGCGGGCTGCCGCCGGTGCAGTCCTCGACACGATGGGCGAGACCTCGTCCCTTCACGCCGCCGCCGGGCTCGACTACGAGTCCATCGTCCCCGACGCCCGCGAGGCAATCTTCGTCCGCGCCGCCGGCGACGAGGGCTTCCGCGAGCGCTTCCTCTACGACCTAGAAAGCGACGACGCGGCGGGCCGCCGCCTCGTCCTGCTTTCCCTGGCCGAACCCCAGGACGAGCGGGCGCTTCCTCTCATCCTTCCCTTGCTTTCGAGCCCGCGCGTGAGCGCGATTCTGTCCGCGATCGAGGCCCTCGAGTCCTTGGCCAGCCCCGCGGCCGTAGGCCGGCTGCAAGAAAGCGCCGACGGCGACCCCAACGTGAAGGTCCGGCGCCGCGCCCGCGCCGCCTACGGCCGGATCATCATGCAGTCACCTACGTTCCGCCCCAAGCGCTCCGCCCTCCACGCTGCGGCGAACAGCAGCAGACTTCCGTGGGAGCACGTCAGCGTTTCCCTCCTCGACCGCTACGGCGACCAGGCGGTCACCATCGCCCGCCGCCGCGGTGACGACTACCTGAAAGTCGTGACCGTGCTCACCAATCAAGAGACCGGCGTCAAGAGCTGCACCGGCGTCGACATGATGACCCGCGAAGAACTCGACGAGATACTCGCGGCGCTGGAGACGCAAGGCCTCGCCTCCGTCGAGGTCGAGCCCGCCTTCGCGGGCGCCCTCATCGCTCAAGCCCGGCGGCGTTCCGTCGCCAAGCGCCGCCGGCTTCCCGTAGGCCTCGAAATCTGGCGCGAGGTGATCGCGGCACCCACCCAGCCCGAGCAGCCTCGAATCCAAGGCGCAGTGGAGGAGCACGGCGAACGTTTGGCCGAGACCGGCGCGCTCCTCGCCACACCGGAGTTCCGGCAATGGTTCTTCGAACCTGAGTCCGTCTGGGCCTACGTCGACGAATGGCAGTCGGGCACGATGCCCCAGCGTTCCGGCTCCGACGGCGGGCGGACGCTCGACGCGCTCATCTCCCTCGCGGCGAGCGACATCGTCGACGGTGACTTCGCCGCCATGCTGGAGCGGCGTCTGCAACGCCAGAGCGACATCCTCCACCGAGCAGGCAAGCAAGACCTCGCGCGGCTCGCCCGCGCCGCCGCCGACGGCCTCGACCCCGACCGCGGCCTCTCCCCCGACGAGCACCCCTTCATCCGCGCCATGGTCCTCAGCAGCTTCTTCAACGCCGGGCTCCGCCTCCCCGGCGCTCCCCGCGCCTAGCCGCCTTTCTCTTCCCTTTCAGGAGGCTCCTCAATAGAGGTTCGGCGTTGGCCCGCGCTTGCGGCCAAAAGTGGCGCTCTGGTAGCATACCCAAGCCCTCCGTCCGCTCCGAGGCGGACGCCGAGACCCCGCAGCCGGGACACCAGACCTATGACCACGACCTCTGACCGCCTCGCCGACCTTGAGCGCCGCCGCGCCGCGTCCCGGTTGGGAGGAGGCGAGCGGCGGATTGAGCAGCAGCACAAACGCGGCAAGCTCACCGCCCACGAGCGCGTCGACTTGCTCGTGGACGAAGGCTCTTTCGAGGAGATCGACCCCTTCGTCACCCACCGCGCCACCGACTTCGGGCTCGCGGGCACCGAGATCCCCGGCGACGCCGTGGTCACCGGCCACGGCCTCATCGACGGGCGCGTCGTCTTCGTCTTTGCCCAAGACTTCACCGTCTTCGGCGGATCGCTGTCGGAAGTCGTGGGCGAAAAGATCGTGAAACTGCTCGACATGGCGATGCGCGTCGGCGCACCCATCATCGGCCTCAACGACTCCGGTGGAGCGCGCATCCAGGAAGGCGTCGTCAGCCTGCGCGGCTACGGCGAGATATTCCTGCGCAACACCCTAGCCTCCGGCGTCGTCCCCCAGATATCAGTCATCCTCGGCCCCTGCGCCGGCGGCGCGGTCTACTCGCCCGCGATCACCGACTACGTCTTCATGGCCAAGGGCATCGGGCAGATGTACATCACCGGCCCCGACGTAATCAAAGCAGTGACCGGCGAGGAGGTCACCCACGAGGACTTGGGCGGCGCGATGAGCCACGCCACCAAAAGCGGCGTCGCCCACTTCGCCTTGGAGAGCGAGGAGGAGTGCTTCGAGCAGGTGCGGCGGCTCATCAGCTTCCTCCCCTCGAACAACATGGAGGACCCGCCCCAGCACCCGCCCACCGACGATCCCGCCCGCGTCTCCGACTCACTCGTCGACGCCGTCCCCGACGACCCCACCAAGCCCTACGACATGAAAGAGATCATCCAGGCGGTGGTCGACGACGGCGACTTCATGGAGGTCCACGAGAACTACGCGCCCAACATCATCGTCGGCCACGCCCGCCTCGATGGGAAATCCGTCGGCATCGTGGCCCAGCAGCCCGCCTATCTCGCCGGCGTCCTCGACATCGACGCCTCGCGCAAGGCCGCCCGGTTCGTCCGGTTCTGCGATTGCTTCAATATCCCGTTGATCACCTTCGCCGACGTACCGGGCTACCTGCCGGGAGCCAGCCAGGAGCACGGCGGCATCATCACCCACGGCGCCAAGCTCCTCTTCGCCTACTCCGAGGCCACCGTTCCCAAACTCGCCGTGATCACCCGCAAGGCCTACGGCGGCGCCTACATTGTCATGAGCAGCAAGCACCTCCGGGGCGACGTGAACTTCAGTTGGCCCAACGCCGAGATCGCCGTCATGGGCGCCGAAGGCGCGGTCAACATCGTCAGCCGCGAGGAGATCGCCAAGGCCGAAGACCCCGAGGCGGAGCGCGCCCGGCTCATCGAAGAGTACAAGGGCAAGTTCGCCAACCCCTACATCGCCGCCGCCCGCGGCTTCGTCGACGACGTCATCGACCCCCGCGAGACCCGCCCCCGCCTCATCAAAGCCCTGCGCATGCTCCACACCAAGCGCGACACGCTTCCCCCCAAGAAGCACGGCAACATTCCCCTCTAGCCGGGAACACCGCCACCGCCCTGCGCCCGTGCGCGGCATCGCCCATTGCCGTCGGCGCGGGAGACCCTCGTAGCCGTTTCCGCGTATAATTTCTTCCTGATGCTGAGTGACAAGGTGATGGCGGCCATCCTCGCCGCAATCAACGCCTATACCGAACACGAGCGGATCGTGGCCCGGCCCCCGTCGCGATGGGCCTATGAGGGCCGCCTCCGGGCGACGCGAAACCACCTACCGTGGGCGGCCCGCGACCGCCGGTGAGCAGGCCTCGCGCGTGAAGACCCGGGCGAGCCCCCATCCCGCTCGCGAAAGGAATCGTCCTTAAATGCCCGCGCAGGACCTGTACGGGAGCGCCAACCCGCTCAAGATCACCGACACCACCTTCCGCGACGGCCACCAATGCACCGTGGCCACCCGCTTCCTCACCGAAGACCTCGAACCTATCGCCGAGGCCATGGACAACGCCGGCTTCCACTCCGTCGAAATGTGGGGCGGTGCCACCTTCGACGTCATGACCCGCTTCCTCGCCGAAGACCCGTGGGACCGCGTCCGCGTCCTCAAGCGCCTCATGCCCAAGACCCCGTTCCAGATGCTGCTCCGCGGCCAGAATCTCGTCGGCTACCGCAACTACGCCGACGACCTCGTGCGCGCTTTCGTTGCTCACTCCGCCGAGGTCGGCATCGACATCTTCCGCATCTTCGACGCCCTCAACGACCCCTGGAACCTTGAGACCTCGGTGAAAGCGGTCAAGGAGAACGGCAAGCATGCCCAAGCCGCCATCTCCTACTCCGTGACCGAGGGTCGGCTCGGTGGCGACATCTACAACCTCGACTACTTCGTCGAAAAGGCCCTCCAATACCAAGACCTCGGCGCCGACTCGATTTGCATCAAGGACATGGCGGGCCTGATCAACCCCATCGACGTCGAGACGCTCGTAACGGCGCTCAAGGCCAAGATCTCACTGCCGCTCCAGTTACACACCCACTACACCAGCGGCATGGCCTCCATGGCCGTGCTGAAGGCGGCGGAGGCGGGCATCGACGTCGTCGACGCCTGCCTGGCCCCCCTCGCGCTCCGCGCCGCTCAGCCCGCCGTCGAGCCCATCGTCGTCACCCTCCAGAACACGGCGCGCGACACCGGCCTCGACTTGCCCTACCTCCTGAAAATTGGCGAGCACCTCGAACGCGTCGCCCCCCGCTACCGCGACTACCTCGACGACACCAAATTCGCCACCATCGACACCAACGTCCTCATGCACCAAGTCCCCGGCGGCATGATCTCGAACCTCGTCGCCCAGCTCCGCGAGGCCGACGCCCTCGACCGGCTGCACGAGGTCTACGAAGAGCTGCCCAAGACCCGCGCCGACATGGGCTACCCCCCACTGGTGACTCCCACCAGCCAGATCGTCGGCGTCCAAGCCGCCAACAACGTCCTGTTCGGGCGCTACGAGATGATCACCTCCCAGGTCAAGGACTACTGCTACGGCCTCTACGGCCGGCCCCCGCGCCCCATCAACCCCGAGCTCCTCGACCTGGCGCTCAAGGACTACCCTCGGGGCCGCGACCCCATCACCGTCCGCACCGGCGACGTCCTCGAACCCGAGCTCGAAAAGGCGCGGGAGGAGACGAAGGAGATCGCCAAAGACCTCGGCGACGTCCTCACCTACGCCCTCTATCCCACCACCGGCATGCGCTTCCTCCGCTGGAAGTATGGGTTGGAACAGAAGCCTGACGACGTGAAACTCAAGACCATCGAGGACATCGAGCGCGAGGACGAGCTGATCAAGAGGGCCAAGAACGGCGCGCTCGGCGATGGCGGCATGGACGCCCCGCCCAAGGGGCCCCTCACCCGCACCTTCAATGTCTACGTCGGCGGCGAGCACTACCGCGTGGACGTCGACCCCGCCGACGGCGGCGGCTACGCCCTCCGCTCCGCCAGCGGCCCCCGCCCCACTCCCGGCTCCGTGGCCAAGTCCCCGCCGAAAGCCGCGCCCTCCAAGCCCGCGGCTCCAGCCGCCGAGGGCGAAGCCGTCATCGAAGCGCCGCTACCCGGCCTCCTGCTGCGCTACCTCGTGAACGAGGGAGACGCCGTCGCCGCCGGCGAGCATGTCGCCATCCTCGAAGCCATGAAGATGGAGAACGCCATCCCCTCCCCCGTCGCCGGAGTCGTGAAGCGCCTCGCCGCAGCCCCTGGTGACAAAGTCTCCAGGGGCCAGACGCTCGCCGTCGTCGGCTGACGCCGCGGCGTGCCCCGTCCTTCCGCCCCGATTCGGGGTTTGGTATCATGTCGCGGGCCGCGAAGGCCGCATCGCGGCCCGCAACCCCCGGCGCACAAACACTATACCTACGCGCCACGTGACCGACTAGAGGAGGCGCTTATGGGCACCAAACAGGAAGCTCTCAACCGGTTCGGGATGATTCTCGACGCCCAGGCGGAGAGGATCGAACGGATCAAGAACGACACCAGCACCATCGACTACGCCGCCACGAAGCCCATCATCATCGGCATCCTGGGCGGCGACGGCATCGGCCCCTTCATTGCCGAGGAAGCCCAGCGCGTCCTCGAGATCCTGCTGAAGGACAATATCGCTAGCGGCAAGGTCGACTTCCGCGTGCTCGAAGGGCTCACCATCGAGAACCGGGCCGCGCACCTCAAGGCCATCCCCGATGACGTGCTCGAAGCCATCAAGGAGTGCCACGTCACCCTCAAGGGCCCCACCACCACGCCGGAGAAGGGCGACGAGTGGCCCAACATCGAAAGCTGCAACGTGGCGATGCGGAAGGAGCTTGACCTCTTCGCCAACGTCCGCCCCGTCCGCATTCCCAAGGAAGGGATCGACTGGACCTTCTTCCGCGAGAACACCGAGGACGTCTACGCCGTCGGCAGCCTCGGCGTCGAGGTCGGCGAGCTCGCCGTCGACTTCAAGGTCATCACCAAGCCCGGCTCGCGCCGCATCATCGAGGCCGCGTTCGCGCACGCCAAGAAGACGGGCAAGACGAGCGTCACCGTGGTGACCAAGGCCAACGTGGTCAAGACGACGGACGGCCTCTTCCTGGAGACGGCCGGCGAGGTGGCCAAGAACTACCCCGGCATCAGCTGGGAGGGCTGGTACATCGACATCATGACCGCCAAGCTCCTCGACACCAAGCGCCGCAAGGACTTCCAGGTGCTGGTGATGCCCAATCTCTACGGCGACATCCTCACCGACGAGGCCGCGGAGATGCAGGGGGGCGTGGGCACGGCGGGCAGCGCCAACCTGGGCCGTAAGTACTCGATGTTCGAGGCGATCCACGGCAGCGCGCCCCGCATGGTCCGCGAGGGCCGCGCCAAATACGCCGACCCCAGCTCGATGATCCGCGCCGGCGCCATGATGCTCGAGCACATCGGCTTCACCGAGCTCGGCGGCAGGCTGAGCAAGGCCCTCGACATCTGCGGCCAGTTCGAAAAGAAGATCAGCATCACCGGACGCGACACCGGCTGCACCGGCAAGGAGCTTGGCGACTACGTCGTCGCCACCGTCCAGGACTCCTCGCTCGATTCGCGCTGGGAGGCCTACGTCAACGCCTAGAACGCGCCGGCGCTACGGCACAAGGCCCGCCGGCGGCATAGTGAAGGAGACAGATTCCAACCAATGCGTAAGAAAGTAACCGTCGTCGGGGCCGGCAACGTCGGCGCCACCCTCGCCCAGCGCGTCGCCGAGCGCGGCTACGCCGACGTCGTCATGGTCGATATCGTCGAGGGCCTGCCCCAGGGCAAGGGCCTCGACATGCTCCAGTCGGGGCCGGTCTTGGGCTTCGACTCAAACGTGACCGGCGTGAACGGCTACGACGAGACGGCCGCGTCGGACGTTGTGGTCATCACCGCCGGCATCGCCCGCAAGCCGGGCATGAGCCGCGACGACCTCCTCGCCACCAACCAGAAGATCGTCGGCGGCGTCACCGAGGAGATCGTCAAGCGTTCCCCCAACTCGATACTCATCGTCATCAGCAACCCCTTGGACGCGATGGCCCAGCTCGCCTATCACGTCAGCGGCTTCCCCCGCGAGCGCGTCGTCGGCATGGCCGGCGTCCTCGATACCGCCCGCTTCCGCACCTTCCTCGCCGCCGAGCTCGATGTCTCCGTCGAAGACGTGCAGGCCTACGTCCTCGGCGGCCACGGCGACACCATGGTCCCGCTGGTGCGCTATACCACGGTTGGCGGCATCCCCGTCGGCGAGCTCATACCCAAAGACCGGCTCGACGCGATCGTGCAGCGGACCCGCGACGGCGGCGCCGAAATCGTCGGCCACCTCAAGACGGGGTCGGCCTTCTATGCCCCCTCCGCCGCGGGCGCCCAGATGGTCGAGTCGATCCTGCTCGACAAGAAGCGCATCCTCCCCTGCGCCGCCTACCTCGATGGCGAGTTCGGCATCAGCGGCCTCTACGTCGGTGTGCCCGTCAAGCTGGGCGCGGGCGGCATCGAGCAGATCATCGAGATCGACCTTACCGAAGACGAGCGCGCCGCCCTCCGGCGCTCCGCCGACGAGGTGCGTGACCTCGTGAAGGCGATGAGGCTCTAGCGCTCAAGTTCTCAGGCAAGGGATTCCAAGGACGGGACGGACGGCCCGATGATCACCGGCCTGCACGCCCTCAACTACACCAGCGAGCCCGACGCCGCCCGTGCCTTCTTCCGCGACACGTTGGGCTTCGACTCGGTGGACGCCGCCGAGGCTGGCTCATCTTCGCCATGCCGCCCGCCGAGTACGGGGACGGCGCTCACCAGCTCTGCTTCCTGTGCGACGACGTCGAGGCGACGATGGCCGACCTCGAACACAAGGGCGTCGAATTCATCCAGCCCGTCGAAGACCAGGGGTTCGGCCTGGTGACCGGATGAGGATTCCCGGCGGCGAGCTCGCCCTCTACCAGCCCAGACACGCCAGTCCCATAGCGGTCCCTCGCCAAAAGACCACTCCCGGAGAGGTGTAGGCTCCGATGGCCGGCGTCAACACGCAAGACTCCGGCGAGAAGCGGGGCGTCAAGCATCACCGATCGCTCCATCTGGGGCGGCGCAACGTCGTCCTCTGGCGCCGCAAGATCCTGCGGGGACGCTTCCACCTCGTAGACTCACGGTTCAAAGGGAAGCGCCGGGACTACGTCCGTCAGACCGCCATCGCCACCGGGGCGCTGGTGCTGATACTCACGCACAAGACCTTCTCACCAACGCCGCGCTCTTCGCCGCCTTGGCCTCCACGGCCTTCGTTCTCTTTCTCATGCCCCACAGCATCACCGCCACGCCGCGCCACGCCGTCGGCGGACACCTGGTCTCGGCATCCATTGGCGTGCTCTTCTCCCTCGTCATCGCGGGGATCAGCGGCGGCACGCACGATTTCACGCACAGCTTCACGTCCGACGTGCTCGCCGCCGCGTCCGTTGGCGTGGCCATGCTCGCCATGGCGCTCAGCGACACCGAGCACGCCCCCGCCGCCGGCTCCGCCCTCGGCTTCGCCATCACCGACTTCGATTGGGTACTCTATGTTGTCCTCATCGCAAGCGTGGTCGGCATGACGCTCATCCAGCAGTTCATGATGCCCCGCCTCCGCGAAATCCTGTAGCCCGCGCCCTTCGGCGACCCTAAGGAGCAGCCCTATGGCCAATGCCGGTCATTACGTCGCAGCCGTTCACGGAGTGGGAATGCTGCGCGCATGGCTCTTCGATCCCGACGATGCGCGCGAGCACTTCGACGAGATTGCGAAGATCGCGGCGCATCCCTCCGAGCCGCCGTTGTCGATGGAGTTCGACGTACCGCCATATGACGTGGAGCAGGGGTACGCCAAGTGGGCCGCCACTTACGACGAGCCGGGCAACGTCCTTATCGACATCGAGCAACCCGCGATGGAGGGGCTGATCGACGAGTTACCCGCCGGACGGGTCCTCGACGCGGCGTGCGGCACGGGACGGTACGCGCGGCTCCTCGCCGACAGAGGCCACCGCGTCACAGGCGTCGATCAGAGCCGCGAGATGTTGGCGAAAGCGCGTGCGCGCGTCCCCGAGGCCGAGTTGGTAGAGGGGTCCATAACGGAGCTGCCGTTACCCGACGCGGGCTTCGACGCGGTCGTCTGCGGCCTGACGCTGACGCACTTCGAGTCGTTGGCCAAGCCCATCTCGGAGTTCGCCCGCGTGCTGCGGCCCGGCGGCCGGGTCTTGCTCTCCGACCTGCACCCTATGCTCACCGCTCTCGGCGCCACGGCGTTCTTCGTGGGGGCGGACGGAGCGCCGGGCTACGTGCGCAGCCACATGCACCTGACCGGCGCCTACCTCGACGCCTTCGGGGCGGCCGGACTCTCAGTGGAGCGCGTCATCGAGCCGCGCCTCGACGAGGTGAACTTCGCCGCCGGCGCCAACTCCTATCTCCCCAGAAGCGCGGCGCGGTCGATCGCCGGACTCCCCGGTGCGTTGGTCTGGAGCTTGGTGAAGCCCACCTAGCCGCTGACCCGCTCGATATACTCCGACGTGCGGGTGTCGACCTTGATCGTATCCCCGGGGTTCAGGAAAAGCGGCACGTTGACCGCGAGTCCCGTCTCCAGCACCGCCTTCTTGGCGCCGCCGGTGGCCGTGTCGCCCTTATACCCCGGGTCCGTCTCGTCGATCCGAAGCTGCACCGCCGTCGGGAGCTGCGCCGACACCGGCTCGTCCCGGAACACCAGCATCTCGACTTCAAGCCCGTCGGTGAGGAAGTTGGCGGCGTTCCCTAGCGAGTCCCGCGACATCAGCTTCTCGTCGTAGGTCTCTTGGTCCATGAAGTGGTACAGGTCGCCGTCGTTGTAGAGATACTGGAAAGTTCGGCTGTCTACCGCGGCCTTGGGGACGCGCTCATCGGTGCGGAAGACCTTCTCCTGGGTGTACCCCGTCTTGAGGTCGCGGATCTTGACGCGCATCCGCGCCTCGGAGTTGCCCTTGCCCGCGAGGAACCGCGCGTATTCGAGCACCGTGTGCAGATTCCCGTCCATCTCTAGGACCATGCCGCGAGACAATTCGGACGTGGGGACCATCGTGGCCATAGGGGACTCCTGATGCGGGAGTTGGGAGAGTGGGCGCGCACCGGCGCTCCGGGAAAAAGTGTAGCACACGGCAGCCCCGCACCCGCCTGGTAGAATCGCGCTATGCCTGAAGCAACCATCGATGGCGTCCGGCTGCACTACGAGGACCGCGGCGACCCGCGGGGAACGCCCCTGCTGCTCATCCCCGGCCTCGGCGGCAGCCACCTCACCTGGGGGCCCGTCGCGCGGCGGCTTAGCCAACGGCGGCGCCTGCTCGTGATCGACCCGCGCGACGCGGGCAAGAGCGCCGAATCCTCCGTGCCCTACACCGTCGCCGACCTCGCCCGCGACGCAGCCGGCCTGCTCGATCATCTCAGCGTTGCGCGCGCCGCCGTCGTCGGCCTCTCCATGGGCGGCGCCGTCGCTCAGGAGCTCGCCATCGCGCGCCCCGACCTCATCGAGCGCCTGGTACTCATCGCCACCTACGACGACGGTGATCCCCGCGGAACCTTCCTCTTCGAGCAGATCGCGCGGCTGCGGCGCACGCTGTCCCGCGAGGACTACCACCGCGCGCTCATCCCCTGGGTCTACACCTACGAAGAGATGCGCGGGGACTTCGACCCCGACGCCGTCGCCGCGGCGCTCTCGCAAGACCCGTTCTTCCAATCGCCCGAGGCCTACGAGCGCCAGGTCGCGGCCGCCGTCGCCCACTCTTCGCGGGAGCGGCTCAACCTCATACATTGCCCTACGCAGCTCATCTTCGGCGACGCCGACCTCTTCACCCCGCTCCGCTTCGCCCGCTCGCTCCACGAGCGCATCCCGCGGGCGCGCCTGGCCGTTCTTTCTGGCGCGGGGCATGGACTAGTCTGGACGCGCGCCCCCGAAGTCGCCGCGCTCATCGACGGCTTCCTCGAAGAGGATATGGGAGGCCCGGCGGCCGCTTAGGACAACGGGGACGACCCACCACTAGTCGCGAGCTTGCGCACGTGAACGCGGCGCACCCGCCGCCCGTCCAACGACAATACCTCCACCGCGATCCCGTCGGCCTCGAACGACTCGCCGGGGGCGGGCACCTTCCCGATGTGGTGCAGCACGAACCCGCCGAGCGTCTCGAAGCCGTCGCCGTCGAGGGTCAGACCGAACGCGGCGTTCACCTCATCGAGTGGCGTCTGTCCGTCGATGATCGCTTCATTGGGGCCGAGCGCTTGAATGGGCGTCTCCGGCGGCTCGTTCTCCTGCTCAATCTCGCCCACAATCTCTTCGAGCAGGTCTTCCAGGGTCACCAGGCCGTCGACGCCGCCATACTCGTCGACAACGACCGCGAAGTGGATGAAGCTGGCAAGGAACTCGTGCAGCGCCTCGTTGGCCATCTTCATCTCAGGCACGAAGTGGACGGGCCGGGCCAGCCCTGCGATGTCGAAGTCGCCAGGGGCAGTGGCGAGCACTTTGAGTACGTCGCGCGCGTAGACGAGTCCGGTGACGTGGTCCATGTCGCCTTCGTAGAGCGGTATGCGGTTATGTCCACTCCGCACCATCAGGTCCACCAGGTCTTGCAGCGAGGTTTCGACGCTTACCGCGGCCATGTCTGGGCGCGGCGTCATGATCTCGCGGACGGTCTTCTGCCGGAGTGCGCCGATGGCCTGGATCATCTTGCGTTCGCCGGCGCTCAGAGCCGACGCCTCGTTCGCTCCCGACACGAGCTCTTGTAGTTGGCGTACCTGCTCCAGAGCGCCGCCGGCGGGCGAGCCGTTCGCGGGCGCCTCCCGGGTCTCGCCGGGGACGCCTCTGATAGGACGGATGAAGGGGCGCAGGAGCCAGCTCATGAAGGCGAGGGGCGGCGCCGAGTAGCGGAAGAAGAGCTCCGCGCGCCGGACGGCGATCCGGCGGGCCGTCCACTCGACGGCGCTGGCGGCGGCGTAGCTCGCGGCGGCCGCCGCGGCCGCTGCCCAGGTCTGGTCGCCGGAGAGGTCGAAGGCGAGCAGAATCGACGAGGCCACGACCCCCACGAGAGCGGCGCCCCGCACCGGCCCGAGCGAGCGCCCGTACACGTCGGTGCGGCGCTCGAAATCGAGTATCTCATCGGGGCCCATTTGGCGGAGCAGGCGCATCCGGCGCGCCTCGGCGAGCGTCGTGAGGCTCCCCGCGGCGAACGTGAGCAACGCGAGGGAGACAACGAGGACGGCTATCTCAGCCCAACTAGCACTGTCCAGAGACCATCACCTCTTTTCGTCCCCGTCGCGGCGCGCCTTGCGCCGGCGGGCTATCTCGACCGCTTTGCTCTCCTTCGCCTTGGGGCCCGACGAAGCATCGGCTCGCAACACGCGGCCGGGGACGCCAACCGTCAGGCTCTCCGCCGGCGCGTCCTTGGTTACCACGGTCCCCGCGCCGGTCTTGGCCCCCGCGCCGACGTGAACCGGCGCCACAAGCATCGAGTCGCAGCCGATGAAGGCTCCGTCTTCGACGACCGTGGGGTGCTTGTCCACCCCGTCGAAGTTGCACGTGACCGTCCCCGCGCCGACGTTGACGCCGGCGCCGAAAACGCCGTCGCCGATGTAGGAAAAATGGTGCGACCGCGTACCCGGCCCCAGGACGCTGCGGTTCACCTCGACGAAGTTCCCCAGATGGACGCCGCTCCCGATCTCGCTGCCGCCGCGCACGCGGCTGTACGGGCCGACGCGCGCCCCGGCCTCAAGCCGGCTCCCTCCCTCGATGACTGAAGCCACCACGGCGCAACCGTCGCTAATACGGGAGTCCGACACGATGCTGCCCGGGCCGATCTCGCAGTCCTCCCCAATCTCGGAGCCGCCGCGGACCGACGTGTTCGCGTGCAACACCGTGTCCCGTCCGATTACGGCGTCGGCGTCGATGTAAATCGTGGCGGGATCGGCGAGCGTCACGCCTTCCGCCATCCAGTGTTCGCGGATGCGCCCTCGCAGCGCCGCCTCCGCCTCGGCCAAGCGCGACCGCGTATCGACGCCGATCGCCTCGGCAGGATCGGCGCACTCGAACGCCGCCGGCGGCGAGCCCTCGTCCGCGGCTATGGCGGCGAGGCTCGTTATGTACACCTCGCCACCGGCGCTCGGGCCGATCGCGTCCACGCGGAACCAAAGCCACGCCGCGTCAAAGCAGTAGACGCCGGCGTTGACCTCGCCGGTCCCGCCCTCGCCACCCTCGACGATGGCCCGCACAGCGCCGCCCTCGCCCCGTGCGACGCGCCCGAAGCCCGCCGCGTCGGACACACGCGCGGTCAGGAACGTCAGCGGAGTGCCGCCTTCCAGATGGGCGGCCATCAGAGCGGTCAGCGTAGGCGGCGTAACCAACGGAGTATCGGCATTGATCACGAGAACGTAGCGGGGACCGCCGCCGAGAACGCCCCTCGCCTGCGCGGCGGCGTGGCCCGTCCCAAGCGGCTCCCGTTGCTCGACGGTCTCCACGCCGGGGCCGAGAGCGGCGCGGACACGCTCGGCGCCAACACCGACGACGGCGACGACGCGCTCGACGCCCGCCTCGCGGACGGCCCGTTCAACGTGGCCCACCATGGGGCGGCCGCACAAGGGATGCAGCGCCTTGGGTACCTTGGACTTCATCCGCGTACCCTTGCCCGCCGCCAGAATCACCGCCGCCCAGTCGCTCAACCGCCGCTCCTGAAAACAAAACGACCGCGCAAACCGGGATACGGATTGGTGCGCGGCCGTTTCGACCTAGTCAATGCAGTGCATGAATACGAGGGCCTAACCACCACCCTCGCAAGCTCATGCTATACGAGCGCAAAAACCAGTGTCAAGAAGCGCCCGTCGACGCCCGTCCCCCGAGACCCATCGCCTTTACACCAAATCAGGGCGGGCGGTATCATGTCCGGCGGCCAGACACCCGCAGCGCACACCCCGGCCGCAACTCCGCACGACACGTCCGCCGAGGCGCTTGCCGCCGCCGACAACGGCTCCCCGGAGCATCGACATGAAGATTCACGAGTACCAGGCCAAGGATCTCTTCCGCAAGCACGGCGTCGCCACGCCCGAGGGTCGGGCGGCGTCGACGGCCGCCGACGTCGAAGCCGCCGTCGAGGCGCTCGGCGGCATGGGCGTCGTCAAGGCGCAGGTGCACGCGGGCGGGCGCGGCAAAGCGGGCGGCGTCAAGGTTGCCGGCTCGCCCCAAGAGGCCCGCGACTTCGCCCAAGGCCTCCTGGGAACGAGGCTCGTCACCCACCAGACGGGGCCGGAGGGCGTCCCCGTGGAGCGCGTGATCGTCGAGGAAACCATCGGCATCGAGAAGGAACTCTACGCCTCCATCACCATCGACCCCGCCGAGCGCAGTGCCGTCCTCATCGTCAGCGAGGCAGGCGGCATGGATATCGAAGAGGTCGCCGCGAGCACACCGGAGAAGATCCAGCGCATCCCCATCGACCCCATCATCGGCTTCCAGCCCTACATGGGCCGCCGCGCCGCCGCCGCGCTCGGCCTCCCCAAGGCCCTCGTTCGCCCCGGCGGCGCGCTCTTCGCCAACCTCTACGACATGTTCGAATCGCTCGATTGCAGTCTCATCGAGATCAACCCTCTGGTCATCACCTCGGACGGACGGCTGCTGGCCGCCGACGCCAAGATGGACTTCGACGACGACGCGCTGGGCCGCCACCCCGACCTCGCCGCGCTCCGCGATACCGGCCAGGAAGACCCGCTCGACGTCGAGGCCCACGAGCACGACGTCAACTACATCCGGCTCGACGGCGACGTGGGCTGCATGGTGAACGGCGCGGGCTTGGCAATGGCCACGATGGACATCATCAAGTACATGGGCGCGCAGCCGGCGAACTTCCTCGACGTGGGCGGCGGCGCCAGCGAGGAACAGGTCGCCAGCGCCTTCCGCATCATGCTCGCCGATCCCAAGGTCAAGCGCGTGCTGGTCAACATCTTCGGCGGCATCCTGCGCTGCGACATCGCCGCGAACGGCATCGTGAACGCGGTGAAGGAGAAGGGCATCGACGTGCCCCTCGTCATCCGAATGCGCGGCACCAACGCCGACGAGGGCAAGCGCATCCTCGCCGAGTCCGGGCTCAGCGTCACCGTCGCCGACGACCTTCAAGAGGCCGCGCGCAAGGCCGTCGAAGCCCGTTAGCCCCCTTCCAGCCCGAGCGGCAGGAGTAGCAGTTTGAGCATCCTCGTAGGCAACGACACGCGGCTTCTCGTTCAAGGCTTCACCGGCAACGAAGGGAGCTTCCACTCGGAGCGTTGCATCGAGTACGGAACGAATCTCGTGGCGGGCGTCACGCCGGGCAAGGGCGGGACGAAGCACCTCGGCCGCCCCGTCTTCGACTCCGTCGCCGACGCCGTCCGCGAGACCGGCGCCAACACCAGCATGATCTTCGTGCCCCCGCCCTTCGCGGCGGATGCGATCCTCGAAGCCGTCGACGCCGGTCTTGACACCGTGGCCTGCATCACCGAAGGCATCCCCGTGATCGACATGGTGCGCGTCCGGCGATTCCTCGACGGCAAGTCCACGCGCCTCATCGGGCCGAACTGCCCCGGCCTCATCTCGCCCGGCGAGCGGTGCAAGGTCGGCATCATGCCGGGCAACATTCATAAGGCCGGCACCGTCGGCGTCGTCTCGCGCAGCGGCACCCTCACCTACGAGGCGGTGGCGCAGCTCACCGAAAACGGACTCGGGCAGTCGTCGTGCGTCGGCATCGGCGGCGACCCCATCGTCGGCTCTACCTTCGTCGACATCCTGGAGCTGTTCCAGGACGACCCCGAGACGAACGGCATTGTGATGATCGGCGAGATCGGCGGCTCGAAGGAGCAGGACGCCGCGGCCTTCATTCAGGCGCGGGTGACCAAGCCGGTCGTCGGCTTCATCGCCGGCGGATCGGCCCCGCCCGGCCGCCGCATGGGCCACGCCGGCGCCATCATCACCGGCGAGTCGGGCACCGCCGCGGCCAAGCAGGCCGCGCTCCGCGCCGCCGGCGCCCACGTCGTCGAGAGCCCCGCCGTCATCGGCGAGACAATGGCCAAGCTCCTAGCCTAGCCCCCGTTCGTGTACGCGGTGCTCCGCAGCAGGCCGCCGGGAAGCGCGCCGGTATGCTCGCCGCCATCGTAGAGCGGCTCGCCGTTCACGATCACCTTGTCGAAGCCGACGGCACGGTTCACGATGCGCGGCCGGCCCGCCGGCAGATCGTTCGTCTTCTCCGCCGGAAGGTAATTCACCGTGTCGGGATCGAAGATCACGATGTCGGCGGCCATGCCCTCGCGCAGCAAACCCCGGTCCCGCAGCCCATAGATCGTCGCGGGCAGGAACGTTAGGCCCCGCGCCGCCTCTTCCAGCGTCATGAGGCCCTTTTCGCGCACCCAGTGTCCCAGCAGAAACGAGGTGTAGTACGCGCCGCTCATGCGGTTGGAATGCGCGCCGGCGTCGGAGATGCCGGGGATCGAGAACGGCGACTTGAGGATCGATTCGACGGCGCTCTTGTCGGTGTTGCGAAGACCCCGGAAGCTGAAGTCCGCCTCCAAGTCCTCTTCGAGCGAGAGATCGATCAGGCAATCGACGGGATGCTTGCCGAGCCGCTGCCCGATCTCCTGCAGCGGCACGTTGACGAGATCGGCGCGGCGACCGCTCTTGCCGCGGGTGAACACGGCCTTGGGAATATCGACCCACCGCGGCTTGGGCGGCTGATTTGCCTCGAAGTCGCGCATGAGCGCGGCGCGGACTTCGGGGCTCGCCAAGGCGGCGACCTTCTCCTCGTGGGGCCTGCCGAGGATGTCGCGCCAGTTGGGCCAGGTATCGCTCCAGCGGCGGAAGTCGGTGTTGTCGCGCAGCGAGAACATGCGGTCCATGTTCTGACAGCGGGCCACCGCGTAGACCTGCGCGCCCGCGGCAGCCGCGCGGCCCATGAAGTCGAGCTGCTGCCGCCACACCGTGGGCCGCTCCGGACCCTGCGAAAGCTCGTTCCAGTTCACCGGACGCCCGCTGGCCAGCGACATCGCGGTCATTATGTCCTGGTCTTCCTGGGCAAAGACATCGTCGCCCATCACCGCCGTCTTGGAGATGAACTCGATGCCGCCGACGTTGAACTCGGCGATGACCTCCGCGAGGCCGACCAGCTCGTCGCGGGAGGCGAAGGCGCTCGCCACGAGCACGCCCTGCGCGTCGAGGTGGTTCGGTGTCTGCGACGAGCTGAATCCGAAGGCCCCGGCGGCCATCGCCTCTCGTAGGAGCGACGTCATCGCCTCGATCTCTGCGGCATCCGCCTCGCGGCGGCTGCCGTCCTCGCCCATCACGTAGCGGCGCAGCGCCGAATGCCCTACCAGCGCGCCGACGTTGAGCCCCAACGACTCCCGGCCGACGCGGTCGAGATACTGGGGGAACGACTCCCACGCCCAGTCGAGGCCCGCGTTCAGCGCAACGAGGTCCATGCCCTCGACAACGGCGAACATGCTCGCGAGGTAGTCCCGGGCGGCGGGGGCGCAGGGGGCAATGCCGAAGCCGCAGTTGCCCATGATCACCGTGGTCGTCCCATGCCACGGCGAGCAGGTGAGCAGCGGATCCCATAGCACCTGCGCGTCGTAGTGCGTATGGATGTCTATGAAGCCGGGCGCGACGGCGAGGCCGCCGGCGTCGATCACCCGCCGCCCCCCGTCGAGGCGGCCCATCTCCACGATGCGCCCGCCGGCGACGCCGATGTCCCCGTGGTAGGCGGGAAGGCCGCTCCCGTCGATGATGCGTCCGTTCTTGATCAGCAGGTCGTAGGCCATCTCCGGCGCTCCTCTGTACGGTCACGGACCGCGGGCGGCGGTCGTGGGGCTAGGATACCCCGCGCCGCGGCGGCGCGCATTCCTAGCGCGCGGTCCGGCCTCCCGCCCCCGCGCCGCCGGTGTTATCCTGGTTCGGGCCGGCGCGTCCGGCCACGCAGGAGCGGGCGTCTATGGAACCCAATTGGCTCACGTGGGGGCGCAAGCTCCAAGCCATCGCCCAGAGCGGCCTCGCCCACACCGGCAATCCCTTCGACGCCGAGCGTTACGAGGCGGTCCGCGCCGTCGCCGCCGACATGCTCGCCGACCGGACCGGCGGCGGCCCCGAGGCCATCCTCGGTCTCTTCGCCCAAGACCACGGCTACGCCACCCCCAAGGTCGACGTGCGCGGCGCCGTCTTCGAGGGCGACCGGCTCCTGATGGTCAAGGAGGACCTCGCCGGAGGCTGGGCGGTCCCCGGCGGGTGGGCCGAGATCAACGAGCCGCCAAGCCGGAGCGTCGAGCGGGAGATATTCGAGGAATCAGGGTACACCGCCAAGGCGCGCAAGCTCATCGCCGTCTACGACCGTCTCCTCCACCCCCAAACACCGCATCCCTGGCACAGCTACAAGATTTTCTTCCTCTGCGACAAGACAGGCGGTGAGGCCACGACGAGCATCGAGACCTCCGAAGTGGCCTTCTTCTCGAAAGAGGAGATCGCGGCGCTCCCGCTGGCCAAGGTCACCCCGGACCAGCTCGCCCATGTCTTTGAGCACCATCGCCACCCCGAGCGTCCCGCGGACTTCGACTGATGGAGCACGGCCCCATGCACCCGCCAAGAGACCCCGCCGCCGCGCCCTACGACGTCGCCGTCATCGGCGCGGGGCACGCCGGCTGCGAGGCCGCGTTGAGCGCCGCGCGCATGGGATGCCGCACCCTCCTGGTGACGATGAACCTGGACACGGTGGCGCTGATGCCGTGCAACCCCTCCATCGGCGGGCCCGCCAAGGGCCACGTCGTCCGCGAGCTCGACGCCCTTGGCGGCGCGATGGGGCGCGTCATCGACCGCACCTACATCCAAATTCGCATGTTGAACACCGGCAAGGGACCGGCGGTTCAGGTCCCCCGCGCCCAGGCCGACAAGCGCCTCTACAGCCTAGAGATGAAAAAGCTCCTCGAACGCCAGCCCAACCTGACCCTCAAGCAGGCGACCATCGACGGCATCATGCGCGAGCCCGCGCCCGACGGGACCCGCTTCGTCCTGCGCGCCCACACGTCGCAGCGCTACACCGCCAAGACGCTGATCATCACCGCCGGCACCTCGCTGCGCGGACGCACCATCACCGGTGAGGCGGCGCGGGCGGAAAGCCGCGCCGGCGAGCCGCCAGCCATGGGTGTCTCCGACTGCCTGAGCGACTGGGGCCTCGATCTCGGGCGCCTGAAGACCGGGACGCCCCCGCGCGTCGACGCCCGCAGCATCGACTTCGAGAAGACCACCCTCCAGCCGGGGAGCCCAACGCCGCTCTCCTTCGGCTTCTATTACGGCGCCGACGACGCACCTCCGCCGTGGCTCCTCGAACGCAACCCCATCTACCCCCTCGGCCCCGAGACGCCGTGGCGTCCCCAACTCCCGTGCTACGGCATCGCCACGACCCCCCGCACCCACAAGGTCATCCTCGCCAACCTCGACCGCGCCCCCATGTTCAACGGCACGATCCAGGCGCGGGGGCCGCGCTACTGCCCCTCCATCGAAGACAAGGTGCACCGGTTCAGGGACAAGGACAGCCACGGCCTCTTCCTCGAACCCGAGGGCTGGGAGACGAACGAGGTCTACGTCCAGGGCGCCAACACGAGCCTGCCCGAGGACGCCCAGCTCGCCATGCTGCGCTCCATCCCCGGCCTGGAGCGCGCCGAGATCATGCGCGTGGGCTACGCCGTCGAGTACGACTACGTCCCGCCGAGCCAAACGAGGGGCACGCTGGAAAGCAAGGCCGTCGACGGCCTCTTCTTCGCCGGGCAGATCAACGGCACCTCCGGGTACGAGGAAGCCGCCGGCCAGGGCTTCCTCGCCGGAGTCAACGCCGCCCGCAAGGCACTCGGAGGTCCGCCGCTCAACCTGGGCCGCGACCAAGCCTACATCGGCGTGATGGCCGACGACCTCGTCACCCGCGAGCTCGAAGAGCCCTACCGCCTGATGACCTCCCGCGCCGAGTACCGCCTGCTCCTCCGCCAGGACAACGCCGACCTGCGGCTCACCCCCATCGGCCACGAGCTAGGCCTGATCTCCGACGACCGGCGGGAGGCCGTCGAGCGCAAGCGCCGCGCCGTCGAGCGGGAAATGACGCGCCTCACAGGACTGCGCGTCACACCCGACCGCGCCACCGGCGCACGCCTCCGCGAGACCGGCCGCGAGCCGCCCCGTAAGGCGGTCTCCGCCGTCGAACTGCTGCGCCGCCCCGACGTCGACTACGGGGTCCTCGACGGCCTGGGCCTCGGCGACGAAACCCTCGGCGGGCCGGAACGCGAGCAGGTCGAGGTCCTCGCCAAGTACGCCTCCTACATCGAGAAGCAGGGTCGGGAGGTTGAGCGAATCCGCCGGCTGGAAGACTGGCCCATCCCCGCCGCTTTCCATTACGCGCCGCTCACCGGCCTCAAGCGCGAGGCCGCGGAGAAGCTCGACCGGTTCCGCCCCGCGACGGTTGGCCAAGCCTCCCGCATCATGGGCGTAACCCAAGCCGACCTCGCGGTCCTTCTCGTCCACCTCGAACGCGCTCGCGCCGCCGCGTCAACAGATTGACGCCCCTTTAGGGCGGCGCTATAATGGCCGACGCTCCAACAGATTCAGGAGGTAGTCAGGTTGCCTGCACAAACGGGTAAGCGATATTTCTGCGACAGTTGCGGCGCCGAGGTCATCGTCACTCGCGGCGGCGAGGGTGCGCTCTACTGCGCGTGCGGTGATGGCAAAGCAGAGATGAAGATGAAGTAGGCCTGGCGGCCCGGAGGACGACGTGCCCATTCAGCTTGGTAGACGATACGTAGACGAACAGACCGGTATCCAGGTGCTCTGCACCAAGGCGGGCGAAGGCAGCCTGTACGTGGACGACCGCGAGATGGAAGTCCAGCAGCCCCGCGCGCTGCCTTCCTCGGACTAGACCCCGCGCACTCCCCGGGCGGCGGCGCAAGCCGACGCGAAAAGGAGCCCTTCTTGAAGGGCTCCTTGCTGTGTCCGATACCTCCACCCTTTCCCCCTTCTGGAGACCTCTGCATAACCAGCCTTGGAAGCAAGGGGCTGGAAGCGGGGGGTCTTGCCCCCTCTCCCGCTGGGAGAGGGTTGGGGTGAGGGCGGGGGGAGGCGGGGACCGGACAACGCCTCAAAGCCCGCGGCCCAAGGCTACGCAACGCTCTCCTCTGGGGGAGATTGAGAGCGGGCCGAGGAGCGCAGCGAAGGCACACCCACCTCCGTCAGGGTTGCCCAAGGGTCTCCAACGGATCGGACAAGGCTCTCCTCGCTACATCGCGGGGATCACGTCCAGGACCGTGCCCTGTATCTCGAGGTTCTCCCCTTCGACATAGATCGGGTCCATGGTGGGGTTGGCCGGCTGCAGGCGCACCCGGTCCCCTTCGGGATAGAACTTCTTCAACGTCGTCTCCTCGCGGTCCTTCAACCAAGCGACGATGCGCTCGCCGGGATCGGCGGCGCTACGGTGCTCGATGATCACAATGTCGCCGTCGTTGATCATCGCGTCGATCATCGATTGGCCCTTCACGCGCAGAGCGTAGACCTGCTCGCGGCCCCGCAACCGCGACTCCAGCACCTCGACCTCTTCGTCGGGGGCGCGCGACCAGCCGTCCGACTCGGGCACGGGGATGGGGTCGCCTGCTGCGATGAGACCCATGACGGGCACGAGGCGCACGCCGGCGCGCCCGCGCCCCATGACCTCGATGCCGCGCGAGATCTCGCGGCCGCGCCGGATGAGGCCCTTGTTCTCCAGCCCACGCAGGTTGTAGTCCACCACGGACGTCGAACTGATGCCGCAGGCTTCCTGTATCTCGCGAATCGAGGGCGGATAGCCGTGGTCGTCGGCAAAACCCTTGATGAAGTCGAGGATCGCCTCTTGCTTAGCGGGCAGTTTCGCCATCATGTCCTCCTCTGGGCGGCGCTCCGTAGAAACGGACGGCGCACGGCCCACGCCGGAAACGAATGTTCGGAACAGGCGTTCGCGACGAAGTCTAAGGGCACCCCCACGGCGCTGTCAACGTCCCCCTGTCACACGCCGGGCACGCGGGATAGACGGCTAGGTGAGATGGTTCCATCCCGCCCTCTCCCCTGAGGAGCCCTTTGCAAAACTCCGTCGAGGGGAAGAACGCCGCCCGCTGGCCTTGGGAAAAGGAGGCGGCACGGGGTCTTTCCCTCTCCCGCTGGGAGAGGGTTGGGGTGAGGGCGGGGGGAGGCGGGGGCCGCGCGACCTTGCTGAAGCCCGCCCGCCGAATTACGCAAGGGTCTCCCTGCGCGGAGCTGAAAAAGGGCGGGCGCTGCGAGCGCGGAGACAGGGCTAGGAAGCCGCGGCTCTTGCCGCGTTGAGCTTCCGCATCAACCGAGACTTGCGGCGTGCGGCGTTATTCTTCTTGATCAGCCCTTTGGTGACCGCCCGGTCGAGCTGACTGGCGGCGTTCGCCACCGCCGCGCCGGCCTCGTCCACCTCACTGGAGGCGAGATGGGCCTCGGCCTTCTTCAGGTGCGTCCGTAGCGCCGATCGCAGCGACCGGTTCGCCACGCGGCGGCGTTCGTTCTTTCGTACCGCCTTCTTGGCGGAGCGGCTATGAGCCAACGTGGTCCCTCGATGATCGTTATGCCGAAGATGGGCGCCGCCCGGCCGCGGCGCACTCGCCATTGTAACCGAGCCGTCGACGGTGTGACAAACGCCGCGGCCTAACCCTTGCGCTCGACCTTGACGACCCCGCGGATGTTCTCGATCCGCTGGAGCATCCGGCTAAGCTGCGCCGCGCCCGACGTCCGCAGCGTCAGCGTCTCCGTCACCAGACCGTTGCGGGGATGCGAGCTGCGCACCTCGCTGATGTTGACGCGCTCGGCCGAAAGCAGGCTGGCAATGTCGCTCAGCAGCCCGACTCTGTCCCACGCCTGGATCGATACCCGCGCGGTGTACCGCTGGCTCGGCGTCCCCCAGCTCACCGGGATCAAGCGGTCCGGCTCCGCCACGTTCTGGACGTTACGGCACTCCGCGCGGTGCACCGTAACCCCGCGCGACCGGGTGACGAAGCCGGCGATGGAATCGCCGGCCAAGGGGTGGCAGCACTCGGCCAGGCGAGCCAGCAGGTTCGGCATGCCCATGACGACGATGCTCCCGGTGCCGTCCCCGGGCGGAGCGGCGCCGTTCCCCGCGGGTGGCGGCGGCGACGGCGGCGTCTCGGGCAGGAGCGGCTGCGCCAGGTCATCGGCACTCAGCGCGCCGCTTCCCAAAACGGCGGCGAGGTCGTCGACGGTCTCGTACCCAAGTTTCTCGGCGGCGTCCTGTGGCCGCAGCCCGAGCTTCAGGCGGCGCAGCTCCTTTTCCATGATGCCCCGGCCCCGCTCGATGTTCTCTTCCTTCGCCCGCCTGCGGAACCAAGCCTTGATCTTGTCGCGGGCCGCCGCCGTCTTGATGTAGCCGAGGTCGGGGTTCAGCCAATCGAGCGTCGGGGCCTTCTCCGACTTCGCGGCGATGATCTGTACCGTATCGCCGTTATGCAACGGACGGTTCAGAGGCACCATCTTGCCGTTGACCTTCGCGCCCACGCACCCGTGGCCCAGATCGGTATGAATCCGGTAGGCGAAATCGAGCGGCGTCGCCCCCGTGGGCAGCTCGCGGACCTCACCCTTCGGGGTGTAGACGAAGACCTGGTCGTGGAAGATATCGGTCTTCACCGACTCGATGAACGCCTCGCTCCCCCCGTCCTCTTGGCTCAGGTCGAGGAGGTGCCGCATCCAGTTCATCCGGTCGTCGAAGCCGGGGTCGGAGCGGTCGCCTTCCTTATAGCGGTAGTGCGCCGCGATCCCGTGCTCGGCGACCTCGTGCATGCGGGACGTCCTGATCTGAATCTCGAAAGGCGTCGTATCCGGGCCCACGACGGCGGTATGAAGCGACTGGTAGCCGTTCTCCCGCGGGTTGGCGATATAGTCGTCGAACTCCCCGGGGACGGGATGCCACAGGCTGTGGACCACGCCCAGCGCCTTGTAGCAGTTCGTGATGTCGTCCACCAGGATACGGAACCCAAAGAGGTCGTAGATTTGGTCGAAGTCGCGGCCGATCTCGGCGTAGCGCTCCATCTTTTGGAAGATCGAGTAGATGTGCTTGGGCCTGCCCGATATCTGCGCATGGACTGAAGCCTGGCGCATTTCGGAGCGAATGCGGGCCACGACGTCGCTGATGAAACTCTCGCGGTCGTTCCGGCTCGCCGAAAGCAGCTTCGATATCCGGGCGTAGGCCGGCCGGTCGAGGCAGCGGAAGCAGAGGTCTTCGAGCTGCCACCCGATCGTGGCGATGCCCAAGCGGTGCGCCAGCGGCGCGTAGACGTCCAACGTCTCCCGCGCGATCCGAAGCTGCTTTGAGAGCGGCAGAGGCCGGATCGTCCGCATGTTGTGGAGCCGGTCGGCGAGCTTCACCAAGATGACGCGGACATCCTCCGCCATCGCCACGAGCATCTTCCGCAGGCTCTCGCTGTGGATACTGCCCCCGATGGGCGGCCCCCCATTCTCGCGGGTAGTCTGCCACTCGATTTGGTTGAGCTTGGTGACCCCTTCGACGATGCGGCCCACGTCCGGCCCGAACCGCTCCTCGACCTTCGCCATCGGAACGTCGCAGTCCTCGATCGTGTCGTGGAGCAGCGCCCCGGCAATCGTCGTGCTGTCCTGGCGCAGATCGGCCAGGATCGAGGCGACGGCGAGCGGATGCTCGATGTAGGGAGTGCCGGAGCGGCGGAGCTGGCCCCGGTGGGCCTCGTCGGCGAACCGGTAGGCGTCCTCGACCAGGGTTACCTCGTCTCGCGGAAGGTAACCGTTCGACTTACTCAGGAGATCGGCTATGCTCGACGCCACTTAGCTCGCCCCCACCTGACTTCAATAGTATATCTGGTGCAGTCTAGCCCAATCAATGAAGCCAGTTTCAGGACTTTGTTCGCCGTCCTCCGCCTCCGGTCCCTCTGCCTTGGAGCCATTGCGGCAACCCCCTCCTCAACGGCAAGGACAGCGGGCTGGACGGGGAGTCGCGCGCCGCCATCGATGTCCCCCAACGGCCCTGTGCAAGGAGTTTTCTCCCGTCAAACTGTCCAAGAACGTCTCGGAGACTACGAGCCGTCCGCGCCGCCGTCCCGCCAGCGGAGCACCGGCCGGCGCGCCGCGGTCGCCTCGTCGAGACGGCCGATGGGAGCGCTCCAGGGCGCGCCGTGCAGCACGTCGGGGTCGCGTTTGGCTTCCTCCGCGATCGCGATCATCGCTTCGGCGAGCGCCTCGATCGCCTCGGGCGGCTCCGTTTCCGTCGGCTCTATCATCAGCGCCTCTTCGACGATCAGCGGGAAGTAGACCGTCGGCGGGTGGAAGCCGTAGTCGATCAGCCGCTTCGCGATGTCGTACGTGCGCACGCCGTGCTCGAGGCGCTGGCGCGACCCTGAGAAGACGACCTCGTGCAGCACGGGGCGGTCGTAGGGCAGGTCGTAGTGGCCGTTCAACAGCACGCGCAGGTAGTTGGCGTTGAGCACGGCCTGACCCGAGACCGCGCGCAGTCCATCGAGGCCGAGCGCGCGGATGTAGGCGTAGGCGCGGATCAGCACGCCGGCGTTGCCGTGGAACTGCTGGAGCCGGCCGATGCTGCGCTCTGGAGCCGCGAGGCGCACCAAGCCGTCCTCGCATTCCTCGACCACCGGCGTTGGGAGGTACGGAGCCAGTTCCTCGCTGCAGCACACGGGCCCCGCGCCGGGCCCGCCGCCGCCGTGCGGTGTGCTGAAGCTCTTGTGCAGATTGAGGTGCACGACGTCGAAGCCGAGGTCGCCGTAGCGCGCGCGGCCCATGATCGCGTTGAGGTTGGCGCCGTCGCCGTACAGGTAGGCGCCGGCGTCGTGGACCAGTTGTGCCACCTCTTCGATGCCCCGCACCCACAGCCCCAGCGTGTTCGGCACGGTGACCATAACCGCCGCGACCGTCTCATCCATCTCTCGCTCGACGGTGGCACGATCGATGGAGCCGTCGGCCGCGGTCGGGATCTGCGTGACCGTGAAGCCGGCCATCGCGGCGGTCGCCGGGTTCGTGCCGTGCGCCGAGTCGGGAACGAGGATGCGGCGGCGCGTTTCGAGATCTCCCCGGTCCTCGAGAGCGCGTGTGACCATCAGCACGCCGGCCAGTTCGCCCTGCGCGCCGGCGGCGGGGGCGAGGCTGACCGCCGGCAGGCCGGTGATCTCCGCTAGGCCGCGGCGCAGTTCCAGCAAGGTCCGCAGCGTGCCCTGCGCGTCCGCCGGCGGGGTCTGCGGATGCGCCTCCGCGAATCCCGGCAGCGACGCCATGAGGTCGTTGACCTTCGGGTTGTATTTCATCGTGCAGGAGCCCAACGGGTAGGTGCCGGAATCGATGCCGTAGTTCCGCGCGGAGAGCGCCGTGTAGTAGCGCACCAGCTCGCCCTGGCTTAGTTCCGGCAACCGCACCGATTCGCGGAGCAGGTGCGCGTCCGGCAGCGGCGTCTCGTCCCCGCTCCACGAGGGCACGTCGACGGCCCGACGGCCGGGCGCCCCGCGGTCGAAGCTCAGACGCGCGCCGAAGTCCTCGCTGCCGGGCCGTGGCATGCTCACGCGCCGCCCCCGATCTCCGCCAGCGCCTCGACCAGCGCGTCGACGTGTGCATCGGGCGTCGCCTCGGTCACCGCGAAGAGCAGTGCATCGCGCGCCTCGGGCTCCGGCCGCGCCGAGACGTCGAGGCCCGCGCCGATGCCCCGGGCCGGGAGTTGCTCGGCCAGGTGAGCGGCGGGGATAGGGCCGCGCACGAGGAACTCCTGGAACCAGGGGCCACGCTCCGGCGTCTCGTAGCCCGGCAGCGCGGCGATGCGCGCCGCGGCGTCGTGCGCCCGCTGGTAGCACAACTCGGCGGCCTCGCGCAGGCCGCGCGGACCAAGCGCCTGCACCGTGACGGTGAAGGCAAGCGCGATCAACGACTGCGCCGTGGAGATATTCGAAGTCGCCCGCTCGCGGCGGATGAACTGCTCGCGGGCCTGGAGCGTGAGCACGTAGCCCGTGCGCTTCTCGCCGTTCGGTGGGGCATGTAGTTCCTTGGCGCGGCCGACGATACGGCCGGGCATCTGCCGGAGATACTGCGTACGCGCCGCGAACAGTCCGAGCGACGGCCCGCCGAAGGCCGGCGCGCCCGCCAAGTCGCGCCCCTCCCCGGTGACGATGTCCGCGCCCGCGTCGCCCGGCGCGCGGAGCAGTCCGAGCGCGAAGGGATCGGCGGCCGTCACGAACAGCGCCCCGGCGGCGTGCGCCGCGGCGGCGTGCGGTTCGAGGTCCGCGATCATGCCGAGAAAGTCCGGCTGCTGGGCCACCAGACAGGCGTGTTCCTCGTTCATCGCATCCGCCGACGACACCATGTCGACACGCAGCCTGGCGCCGCGGGCGTAGGTGCGCACCACCTCGGCGGTCCCGGGATGCATCGGTGCTAGCAGCGCGACCGCGCCCCGCTTCGTGGCGCGCGCCGCGAGGAGGCAGGCCTCGGCAGTCGCGCTGGCCACGTCGTATAGGCCGGTGTTGGACACGTCCATCCCGGTCAGCTCGCAAACCACCGACTGGTACTCGAACGCGGACTGCAGCGTGCCCTGGCTGACCTCCGGCTGGTACGGCGTGTAGGCGGTGACGAACTCGGAACGCCCGGTCAGGTGGCCGGTGACGGCCGGGATGGAGCGCCGGTATGCCCCAGCGCCGAGGAAGTTCGGCCGCGAGGGGCTGGCGTTCGCGGCCGCGCGTTCCTCCAGCAGCGCGATCAACTCCGGCTCGGTGAGGGCGGGCGGCAGATCGATTACCGGATCGCGCAGGGCTGCGGGCAGGTCGGAGAACAGGGCGCCGACGTCGGCGGCCCCGACACGCTCCAGCATCCGCGCGCGATCCGCCTCGGTGGCAGGGATGTAGGGATGAGGAGACCCGGCGAGTGAAGTCAACGGTTAACTCGCCGGAAGCTGCGCGCGGTACGCGGCGGCGTCGAGCAGGCCCTCGATCTCCGCCTCGTCCGCGATCCGCACGCGGATTAGCCACCCCTCGCCGTAGGGCGACTCGTTGACCAGCTGCGGACGGTCCTCCAGCTCCCCATTGGCGGCGATCACCTCGCCGCTGACCGGAGCGTAGAGGTCGCAGACCGTCTTCGTGGACTCAATCTCGCCGCAACGTTCACCGGCAGTGACCTTGTCCCCCTCCGCGGGGAGATCGACGTAGACCACGTCGCCAAGCTGGTCCTGGGCAAAGTCCGTGATGCCCGCCGTCACCTCGTCCGGGCTCTGCTCGTCGCGGCGCAACCACTCGTGATTTGGCGTGAAGAGGAGGTTGTCGGGGATCTCGTGGGCCATCGTCATGACTGCCTCGGCTTTCGGTAGAATGGCCGGCGCACGACCTCGACCGGGAGTGCGCGGCCCCGCACGTCGACCTCGAGCATGACGCCGGGCCTCGCAAGCTCGACGGGAAGATAAGCCATGCCAATGCCCACGCGCAAGCTGGGGCTGAAAGTCCCGCTGCTAAGCCGCGCGACGGGTTCCCCGCAGTCCGGTGCGCGCACCTCGTAGCCCGCCCTCAGCACGCCGCGGTCCCGTGCCGACAGATGAGCGAGCCGCCGCGTACGGGGCCGCGCCTTCGCCTCGGCAAGCGCCTCGCGCCCCGTAAAGGGCGCCCCGTCGTCGAGGCTCACGGCGAAGCCGAGGCCGACCTCGTACGGGTGTGTGGTCTCGTCGATGTCGTTGCCATGCAGCGGCAGCGCCGCCTCTAGGCGCAGCGTATCGCGCGCGCCGAGGCCGGCGGGAGTCGCGCCACCTGCGGTCAAGGCGTCCCACAGCGCCGCGGCGTGGTCCGCGCCGACGATGCACTCGCCGCCGTCCTCGCCGGTGTAGCCGGTGCGGGCCACGAGCACGGGCGTACCCTGCCAGTCCAACTCCGCGCAGTCACGCGGTTCGAGGGCCGCGAATCCCTCGCCGACAACGCTGCTGAGCAGCGCGACCGCGTCCGGGCCCTGTACCGCCAGCATCACCGTCTCCGCCGTGACCTCGGAGGCGTCGGAGACGGCGGCGCGCAGGCGCTTGAAGTCCTTGTCGGCGTTGGCGGCGTTGTGGACCACCAGCCAGCGCTCGCCGGGCAGGTGGTAGATGAAGACATCGTCCTCGATGCCCCCAGCCTCGTTGCAATACAGGGAATAGTGCGCCTTGCCCGCCGGCAGCGTGGTCACGTCGAAGGTCGTCACCGAGCGCAACAGCGAGGCCGCCTGCGGCCCCCGCGCCCAAGCGCGTGCGAGGTGCGAGACGTCGAAGACCCCGGCGCGCTCGCGCACGGCCTGGTGCTCGCCGACGATGCCCTGGTATTGGAGCGGCATCTCCCAGCCGGCGAAAGGTGCGAAGCGGGCGCCGAGCGCCTCATGGCGCTCATGCAGTGCGAGCCGTCTGAGATCGCCGGAACTGCCGGATCCCGCCATGCGTCGATTGTATTCCCCACCTTGCCACGGAACAAGTTCCCCGACATCAGCCGTACGACCTGAACTTCGAGCCGTGCTCGGCAACGGTGGTGAATGAGGGCCACTGCTACAGGCCGGAGCGGGGCAGTCCCCTAGACCCTACCGGCGGCATACTCTAATATTGGAGAGCGACGGCCCCCTCCACGCTCCCGCGTCTAGGCCATGACTTCAGTTCACAAACATTCCGGAGACCGGCACGCCCACGACCGCCGCGCGCACGCCGGAATGCCCAAGATTCCGTCATGGCTCACCGTGGAGGAGGCCTTGGCGCGAATCCTCGACTACGTCTCCCCCCTCGGGCCTGAGCGCAAGCCGCTACTCGACGCGCTGGGGCAGGTCCTCGCCGAGGACGTGCGCGCCCCCTTCGACGTGCCCCCCCACGCCAACTCGTCCATGGACGGTTACGCCGTGCGCGCCGCCGACGTGCAGGCCGCCGGCCCCGCCGCGGGCGTGACGCTCCGCGTGGTCGGCGAGGCTCCCGCCGGCGCGCCTCCCAACCACGCCGTGGGCCAAGGCGAGGCTATCCGCATCATGACCGGCGCCGTCATACCCCAAGGCGCCGACGCCGTCGTCCCGTTCGAGGAGACCGACGAGCTCGACCGCATCGAGCGCGGCGGGCGGGTCGCCGGCGAGGTCAACGTGCTCGCCGCCGCCGAAGAGGGCGACAACATCCGCCTCGCCGGCGAGGACATCGCCGCGGGCGAGACCGTCCTCCCCCGAGGCGCGACGCTCGGAGCCGCGGAGGTCGGCGTCCTCGCCTCGCTCGGCTTCGACCACGCCGCCGTCATCCGCCGCCCCGTCGTCGCCGTCCTCACCACCGGCGACGAGCTCGTCGAGCCGCCCCTGCCCCTCACGCCCGGCAAGATCTACAACAGCAACGGCTTCTCCATCGCCGCGGCCGTATCGGCCTGCGGCGGCATCTCCTTGACCCTGGAGACCGCGCGGGACAACCTCGCGTCGCTCAAGGGACGGCTCGCCGAAGCCCTCGAAGCCGACATCGTGTTGACCACGGCCGGCGTCTCCCGCGGCGATTACGACATCGTCAAGGACGTCCTCATGGAAGAGGGCGATATCGACTTCTGGACGGTGCGGATGCGCCCCGCGAAACCGCTCGCGTTCGGGGCGCTGCGCGCCCGTGCCGCCGACGGGTCCGAGCGCCGCGTTCCCCACCTCGGGCTCCCCGGCAACCCCGTCAGCGCGCTCGTCGCCTTCGAGCAGTTCGCTCGCCCCGCCATCCTCAAGGCCCTGGGCAAGACCCGCTTCGACAAGCCCACCGTCCAAGCCGTCCTCGACGAACCCATCTACAATACCGACGAGCGACGGGTCTACGCCCGCGCCGTCGTCACCCGCCGCGGCGGGGAGTACCACGCGAGGCTCACCGGAAACCAGAGCTCCGGCGTGCTGACCTCGATGGCCAGGGCCAACGGTCTCGCCATCTGCCCCGAAGACATCCCCGTCAAGCACGCTGGCGAAGTGGTCACCGTCCAGATGCTCGACTGGCCCGAAGAAAACTTGTAACCGCGCCCGCCGGAACCACGCCGGCGCGCAGGAACCGTAATCTAGGAGCAGGCGAACCCATGACGCAACAGGATGAGACCGGCCTCGAAACCCCAACGGGCGGAGCGCCGCCCGCCTACCGAATCGACGAGGGGTGGTACGAGCGCAACCGGCGCTCGCTGGAAGACATGATCGCCGCCCGCGCCGACACGACCGCCACCAAGCGCCGACGCAAGTCGGTCCCCTCCATGGCCGACCTCGCCAAGATCGAGGGCTTCGTGAACCCGAACCTCCCCGTGCGCGAGGCCGTCTTCCGCCTCCTACTCGTCTACCAGAACAAGCCACTAGACGTCGAGCAACTGAGCCAATACCTCACCGACTGCGGCATCGGCATCATGGACGCCCGTCTCATCCAGCCCAAATCCCTCCAACGCATCCTCGACAACGACGACTACTACGGCATCACCCGCGTAGCAACCTAGCCGCCGCCCGGCGACAATCCCCTCGCCCTCTCCCTCTCTGAGGACCCTCGCAAAACTCCGTCGAGGGAAAGACCGCCGCCCGCTGGCGTTGGGAAAGGCAGGCGGCGCGGGGGTCTTACCCCCCTCTCCCGGCGGGAGAGGGTTGGGGTGAGGGCGGGGGGAGGCGGGGGTCGCGCGACCTTGCTGAAGCCCGCCTGCCGAGTTACGCAAAATCTCCTCCGAGGGAAGACTGAGCGCGGGCGCCCAAAAACCACCGCTCCCGCGAGAGTGTTACGCAAGGGCCTCTGAGCGATGTGTTAAAATGTAGCTCCGAGGCCGCCGAGGTCGTGACCCTTCCCCTCGCCAACGCACTTCTAGAACGGATAGCCCCCGGATGATCGTTCCTGGCGACCTGTTCGGCGTACTCCCCCTCTGGGTCCCGGTCTTCATCATCGGCGCCATTGGCGCCGGGGCTAGCGCCTACGGTATCTACACGCGGTTCATCGCGCCGGTGTTGCTCGGCAAGCACGAAGACCCGAGGTTCGACCGCCCCCTCCAACGCCTGCTCGGCATGGTCCTAGTCGTGTTCGGGCAGCGGCGCGTGCTGATGAGCGTGTCGTGGCGCTGGCGCGACCTCGCCGGCATCGGCCACTTCATCATCTTCTGGGGCTTCATCTCGAAGCTGGTCGGCTACAGTCTCTTCCTCGTCCTCGACCCCATCGATCCTAGTAACTCGGCCTTCGTGCTCTCGCCCACCGGGCTGAAATTCTTCTTCTGGTGGCTCGACATCCTCACCGTGCTCGTCCTCGGCGCGGTGCTCTGGGCTGCAGCGAGGCGCTGGATCGGCCGCCCCAAGCGGCTGGAAGGGCTCCAGGGCTACGAGCCCGGCGTCATCCTCATGGCGACGGGGTCGCTGATGCTGCTCCACCAACTGACCCAGATTTCCATCGTCGCGGCTGCCGAGGCCAACCCCGCCGCCGTCGCCTACCTCGGCGGGGCGATCACGCCGGAGATCGCCGCCGGCACGCCCATCGCCGGCAACATCGGCGCGGCCCTGGGCTCCGCCGGCTTCTCCGCCTCGGCGGCGAAGACACTGCACGGGCTCTTCTACTGGGCACACTTCCTCCTCACCGTGAGCTTCGGCGTCTACATCCCCTTCTCCAAGCACTTCCACATCATCGCCTCGCCGCTCAACGCCTTCTTCCGCAAGCTGACGCCCCGCGGCGCGCTTCGCCCCATCCCGAACATGGAGGAGGCCGAGGTCTGGGGCGCGAAGCACCCCCACGAGTTTTCTTGGAAGGAGCTCGTCGACGGCTACGCCTGCGCGGTCTGCGGGCGCTGCACCTTCAACTGCCCCGCCAACATCAGCGGCAAGCCCCTCTCGCCGATGGACCTCATCGAGGGTGTCAAGCACAACCTCCTGGAAGTCGCCCCCGCCGTCGCCAAAGCGGCGACGCAGGAGGAGCGCGAGCAGGCCTCCGGTGAGTTACCGCTCCTCGGGCGGCATTTCACCGAGGAGTGGGTGTGGGACTGCGTGACCTGCGGGGCCTGCGTGCAGGAGTGCCCCGTGATGGTCGATCACATCGACAGCATCGTCGACCTCCGCCGCCACCTGGTGATGACCGAGTCGAATATGCCGCCTACCGCCCAGCAGACGCTGCAAAGCCTGGAGACGCGCGGCCATCCCTGGCGGGGGACGCAGGCCTCGCGGACGGACTGGACCGACGGCCTGCCGGTGAAGAGCCTAGGCAACGGCGCGGCGGGCTCCGAGGAGGTGGACGTGCTGTTCTGGGTGGGCTGCACCGCCGCGCTCGAAGAGCGCAGCCAGGCCACCGCCCGCGCCATGGCCCGGGTGCTCGAACGCGCCGGCGTCAGCTACGCAATCCTCGGCAACGCCGAGGGCTGCACCGGCGACCCGGCTCGGCGCATCGGCCACGAGTACCTCTTCGAGATCATGGCGCGCCGCAACGTCGAAGTCCTCGACCAGCACAAGCCGATGAAGATCGTCACCACCTGCCCCCACTGCTTCAACACCCTGAAGCACGAGTACCCCGACTTCGGCGGCACCTACGAGGTCGAGCACTACGCCACCTTCGTGCGGCGGCTCATGGACGAGGGCAAGCTGAAGCTGGGCAAGCCCATCGCCGCCAAGGTCACCTACCACGACTCTTGCTACCTGGGCCGCCACAACGGCATCTACGACGAGCCCCGCGACATCGTGGCCGCCATCCCCGGTATCGAGCTCCAGGAGGTCCCCCTGCGCAACCGCGAGCGCGGCTTCTGCTGCGGCGCCGGCGGCGGGCACATGTTCGTCGAGGAGACCTCGGGCCGCCGCATCAACCACGTGCGCACCGACCAGATCCTGGAGACCGCCCCCGACAAGATCGGCGTCTCCTGCCCCTTCTGCCTCCAGATGCTCACCGAAGGCGTCCAGAACGCGGGCAAGGCCGGCGAAGTCGAAGTCGTCGACCTCATCGAGCTCGTCGGCGAGGCGATGGAGTAGCGCCTCGCCGCCGGGGCGCGGACGCCCGCTGGCCTTGGGTAAGGCAGGCGGCGCGGGGTCTTACTCCCTCTCCCGCTGGGAGAGGGTTGGGGTGAGGGCGGGGGGAGGCGGGGCGCGCCATGGTAGACGAAGCGCGCTGCCCTCGACGGCGGACACTTAGAGGGCGCAGGAGGGTGGCGCCCTTCCTCCTCCGCCGAGTTACGCAAAGATCCCCATCTGGGGGAGACTGAGCAAGGCCACGCGCCGACAGGCGCGCCTGCGCCCAAAGGGCGCCCCTCCCTCCCGCGAAGCTCTCCTACGGCAGGTCCTGGTTGAAGGTGGGTTTGCGCCGTTCGCGGAAGGAGGCCCGGCCCTCCGCCGCGTCGGGGTGGTGGTCGGAGATGGCCGTCTTCGTTGCGATGTCGTCCATGGCTTGGTGGAAGGTGTACTCGGCGGCGTTGTAGATGGCGCGCTTCATCAGGCGCATGGCCACCTGAGGACCGTTGGCGAGTTCCTCGGCGAGCGCCCAAGCGCGGTCCATGAGCTGCTCGCGGGGCGCGACCTCCTGCACGAGGCCCAGACTCAGCGCCTCGTCGGCGGACACGATCCGGTTGCGGAGCATGAAGTCCATGGCCCGCCCTACGCCGAGGTGCTGGACGAGCAGGTAGTGCCCGCCCTCGTCGGGCTGGTAGCCGAAGCGCAGGGTAGCGCTGCCCAGCATCGCGTCGCTCGCGGCGACGCGGAAGTCGCAGGCCAGCGCCAGCGAGAGTCCCGTCTGGATGGCGAAGCCGTTGATCGCCGCCACGCTGATCTTGTCCAACTGGCGGACGACCAGCTGCACCGGCTGCGAGAACGTCCGCAGCGAGCCGTAGCTGTTGAGCGGGCTGCGCTGGCCGTAGGGGATGTCGGGTAGCCGCCCGCCACCGTGCCCGCGGGGTTCGTCCGAGATGTCGTCGCCGGCGGAGAAGGCGCGGCCCGTGCCCGTGAACAGCACCACCCGCACCGCCTCCTCCATCTGCGCTTGCAGCAGGGTTTCGACCAAGTCTCGCTTCAGGGAATGCGTCATTGCGTTCATGCGCTCGGGCTCGTCGAACGTGATGAGCAGCACGCCCTTGCGCTCGATGTCGGCGGTGAAGCCGTTGAAACGTCCCGTATCCATTGGGTGCCTCCTCGCCCTCGGCGGGGCGCGCGGCGTCATGGTAGCGAACGCGGCCCGTCGGCGAAAGCGCCGCCCCTCTCCCCTAGGTGCCCGTACGCGCCTGTCCAAAAAGGCGGGAATCCATCCCCTCCCGTAGGGGCGAGTCGCGACTCGCCCTCCCTCTTCTCCCTCCCTTTGGCCGCCGCCTTACACCTCTCTCCCTCTGGGAGAGACTGAGAGAGGGCACGCGCCGACAGGCGCGCCGGCGGCGAGGGGTCTTAACTCCCTCTCCCGCTGGGAGAGGGTTGGGGTGAGGGGCCCCCTTTCAACCACCGGCGGCTGTCGAAACCCACAGCCCCGCGCCCGCTAACTCCAGTTACCCTGCCAACCCCCAACGGTCATCGACGACCGGCACCCTCGCGACAGTCAGCCCCCCGGCTGGCGAAAAAGGTGACAAGTCGAAAGGCCCACTGCTAGAATCGCCGCGCTGCCGCCCGCGGCCCGGAGTCGCCATGCCTCCCGAGTCCAGCTACATCACGCCCGAGGCCCGAGCCTACGTCGGCAAGGCCAACGCCACCCGGACCGTCGAGGTGACCAAGCGCGACATCCGCCGCTTCGCCCTCGCCATCGGCGACGCCAACCCCCTCTACTACGACGAGGCGTACGCCAAGAGCACGCGCTACGGAGGCATCGTCGCCCCGCCCTCCTTCTACTGCGCGCTCCAGCTCGAGGAGGAGCCCCTAGAAGACTTGGAGCACAGCGGCCTCGGCAAGAAGATGGGCATCCGCATGGAGGTCCCCGTTCCCGGCTTCCCCGGCGCGGTCGCCGCGGGCCGCCGCATCGAGTGGGACGAGCCGATCCGCCCCGGCGACGCCATCTCGTTCAACGAGAAGGTCACCGATATCTACGAGAAGCAGGGAAGCCGCGGCCCCATGGTCTTCATCATCACTGAGTGGCGCTTCGTCAACCAACGGGACGAGCTATGCGTCTCAGAGATCCAGACGCTCATCCGCCTCCAATAGCGGCCCAAAGGGCCGTGGCGGAGGCCCCCTCCGGCCTCTCCCCCTTTGGAGACCTCTGCACAACCGTCCGCGGGCAAGCATGGGTGGGGCTGGGAGGTCTTGCCTCTTCTCCCCACGGGAGAAGATTGAGATGAGGGGCACCCTCGCAACCGCCACGGGTTATCGAAGTCCGCCACCTTCGCAGTCAGTCACCCCGGTTACGCAAAAGGTCCGCTCCGGGGGAGACTGAGCGAGGGCGCGCACCGCAGGCACGCGAGCGCCCAAAGGGCGCCCCTCCCTCCGCCACCAAGTTGCAAAACGACCCGCCCAGTTGGCAAAACTGGCAGAACTGGCGAAACTGGCAACGGCAGTGGCGGAACCGGCGGGCCTTAATTGGAGAACTCGGCCGCGCCCTGTAGACAGCCAAAGGAGAGAGGCCGAGATGGACAACGGGGTGATGGCGGAAAGGCGTCGCCCACCGCTTTCAACCCACCCCGTTTCCCTACCGGAGCTGACCCAAAACCCTCCAGCTCCCGGCCCTTCGCCGACCCTCCCCGGCATGGCGAAAGTTGCAGAACATGCAAAAGCGGGACGTGGCCCCTACCAGAGCTGGTCGGTGTACGTGTCGGTCCCAACGTCGGTTGGGAGCCACGGGGAGGCGAAGACAACCCTGGCCTTCCCCGACTCTTCGATCTCCGCGCTCAACTTCAGGAAGCGGTCCCAGACCTCCCTCGGGTCGCCTTCCAGGAAGTACATGTGCATGCGGAAGCGGTCGGCGTCGGCGATATTGTTGGGGATCGTCATAGGCGAGTTCTGGCCCCCCTCACGGGGAATTGGAGACCAAGAGGCGCAGCTCGCGACGGGAGAGCCTTCGAAAAGTTTCGGCAGCGGGCCGCCCCTGAGCCAGTCGTCGAATTCGCCGGCGTCGACACCCGGCTCGCGTTCGATCGCCAGCGAGACCATGCCGTCGTACCGGTGATGGAAGGCCAGCTCGACCGGGACGGGGTCTTCGTCGCGGTACGCGGTCCAGTCGTAGGTGTAGAGATAGGTGTGGACGTGGGTGCGCTCGGCGAAGCCGCGGTCATTGCTATAAAGCCAGTGCACCTGGGGGCTGGCCCAATCGACGTGCTCCTGATGATGGTCTTGCAGTATCCAGTACGTCGAGACGTAGGACCCGGCACGCACCGTGGGCGCGGCGATCTGGGCCGGCTCGGGGAAGCGCAGGTCTTTGAGAAAGTTGGGGGCGACCCACCGCGCCCCGGCGAAGAGCCAGGGGCCGATCATGCAGCCGGCGTAGAAGTGGTCCCGCTCGTACCAGCGGTTGTAGGCGGCCTCGTGGCCTTTGTTGGGGTCCACCATCGTGAAGAGCATGCTGCCGACCTTGACGGGGTAGTCCTTCTGTAGGGCCATGGCGCTGATTCCTCCGGGTCTCGGGGGGAGTCTTCCAAGGATGAGGGCGAGCCGATTCTAGGAAGGGGAGCAAGGAGTGTCAAACCAGACGGACGTTTGACGGTGCGGCCTAGACTAGGCGCATGCGCATCCAATACGCCGTCGTGTGTCACGAATTCCAGGACGGGCAGTGGTTCGGCGTCACCAACCTCATCGGCGTCTGCCACAAGCTCGTGGCGCCGGTGCGATCGGCCACCGACGGCGATCTGCCCGTGGTACCGGTGACGCTGGTCGTGAGCCTCATCGAGGGCGCCGTGGGACGGCACAAGGTCTGGGTCGCCGTCCGCGACCCGCGCGGCGAGGTCTCGACGACGCTGCCCCCGCTGGAGATCGACTGGGACGAAGAGTCGCCGACCTTCTTCACGATCTTCGAGGTGCCTCTGCGTATAGCGGGATCTGGGGTCTACGAGTTCAACATCCTCGTCGACGGCGAGCCGGTGGGCTCGACACCCCTGCCGGTCGAAGTCGCACCGCCCCCGGGCTTGTCCTAGACCGCCGGGTCGGCGGGAGCTGGGGCCTATTCCCCCATGAACTGGAGCACGAGGTCACGGGAGCGGGGGCGGGAGTCGAAATCGATCAGCACGATCTCCTGCCACACACCGAGCAGTGGTTGGTGACCGGCGATAGGCACGACGAGCGAAGGGCCGATGAGCGTGGCGCGGGTGTGGGAGTGGCCGTTGTCGTCGGCGTTGAGCGTGTTGTGGCGGTACTCGATGCCTCGGGGACAGAGCCGTTCCATCGCCGTGTCGAGGTCGAGGACGAGGCCGGGCTCGTATTCCATGATGGCGACGCCGGCCGTGGTGCCCTGCACGAAGACCGTAACGATGCCTTCGCCAACGCCGGCGCCGTGCGCCTGCTTCACCACCTCGCCGTTGAGCGGGATGACCTGTCCGCCGCCTTGGGTTTCCAGCCGCAGCCGTTTCGTAACGATCACGATCGCGCCTCCCGCGGAGAAGGATTCTAGGGTTCACAGGAGCGGTCCGCAACCGCGGTGGAGGTCTATTGTTGAACTAAGTTCAATACTTGGTACAATGTTATGTGGGTGAGGAGGTGTCGCCGTGAAACGTCGTTTTCTAGGCATTGCCGCGCTGGGCCTGATAGCAGCCTTCGTGGTTGGAGCCTGTTCATCGTCGTCATCGGCTACGATCGCCGTCGACGACGTCTATTCGATCGGTCTGCAAGGTCATGCGACGACGGACGGCGTGATCGTGTTGAACGAGCCGGAGAGGATCGAAGTAGATTTGGGGAGTGGCGTCTCCTCGCTCGACGTGGCCCTGGCCCTTCGCAGCGCCCTGCGTGAGCGCGGGCACGAGGTCATTTGCGTGACGCACCGAGGTGGCGATCTCTTTTCGTTGCTGGTCCGGGGTGAAGTCGAGATATCGAGCGAGCGCTCGGACTTGGGCGGCATCGGCGGATCGGCGGCGCAGGTGATCCAGCGTCCCGAGGTAATCCAGAGCACGGTGCGCGAGTATCTGCGCTTCTTGCGCGAGGACTCTTCCGACGATCTTGCAACGGTCGTGACCGAGGACTACCTGCCCATCGCGAGCGCCGATCTCGGCAAGTCCATCGAGATGGTGAGCTCCGAGGTCCCCGCCATCGGCTGTCATAGCGCCTCCGTCGTGGTCCAAGTCGAGCTGCCCAATGGCGTGCATGAGCAGAACGAGGTGCATCTCGAGACCGACGGCGACCTCTACTGGCGCATCTCAGGCGTCACGCCGCTGGCCTCCTGGGCCTTGTCGTAGACGTAGCGGCCCCTTCCGCCGCTCTCCGCGCTTCCTCCGGCGCACCCAGATTTGGGCGCGCCGGACGGCGTTTTGGGGCTACGCTCCGGCCGCCAGTTCCGCGCGGGCGTGCTCGACAACGCGCCGCAGCCCCTCGTCGAGGTCCGTTTTCGCCGACCACCCCAGGACACGCCGCGCCTTGGATGCGTCAAGGTAG
The DNA here is from genome assembly GCA_965219875.1 of Dehalococcoidia bacterium. Taxonomy (GTDB): domain Bacteria; phylum Chloroflexota; class Dehalococcoidia; order SHYB01; family SHYB01; genus DAOUKH01. Next base: position 178,861 of record CBDCOW010000006.1, read on the forward strand.
ATCTTGTAGACATCGCCGGGTCGGGCCGTTTCGTAGTTGGCAGGGCCGTCGAAGCCGGTCAGGCGGGCGAGGCGCTCATAGATCGCGTTGACGTTCGTGGGCGCTCCCGCGCCGATGTTGAACGTGTCCTCAACCTCGCGCTCGACGACGGCGATGTTGGCGTCGACCACGTCGCTCACGTACACGAAGTCGCGCTCCTGGAGTCCTTCGCCGAAGATGGTGGGCCGCTCCCCCGCGAGCAGCTTCAGCGTGAAGATGGCGACCACGCCGGCCTCGCCGTGGGGGTCTTGACGGGGGCCGTAGACGTTCCCGTAACGCAGCACCGAGCTCTTGCAGCCGTAGACCTGCCGGTAACAGTCGAGGTACGTCTCAAATGCGTACTTGCTCGCCCCGTACGGAGAAAGAGGTCGTACCGGGTGGCCCTCGTCGCATGGTAGGCGCTCGGGTTCGCCGTACAGCGCGCCGCCCGTCGAGCTGTAGACCAGCCAATCGACGCCGGCCAGGCGGCAGGCTTCAAGCAGGTTGATCGAGCCGCCGACGTTGACCGCGGCATCTTCGCCAGGATCGCGCATCGAGCGCGCCACGCTCGATTGGGCCGCCATATGAAACACGACTTCGGGCCGCTCAGCGGCGATCAGGGCGGCGAGCCCGTCGGAGCGCAGGTCCATGTCGTGATAGACCGCGCCAGAGAGCATGTTCGCCCGCCGCCCGGTAGAGAGGTTGTCGACGCTCGACACGTCGGCCCCTTCGCCGAGCAGCCGCTCCACCATGTGCGAGCCAATGAACCCGGCCCCGCCGGTCACCAACGCCCTCCGATAGCGCAAGCGCGGCCTCCCTTCGCCGTCTGTCGTCACGCATAGCGTACTACGCCGCCGGTGCCGGAACACTCTCTACTAAACCTCTCTCCCTCTGGGAGAAACTGAGAGAGGGCGCGCGCCGCAGGCGCGCGGGCGTCACCAGGGCGCCCCTTCCCTCCGGGAACAGGCTAAGCAAGGCCGAGTTGAGCGGGTTCGAAGCAGAGGTTAGGGCGAGTGACACCTGCCGCACTGTTGGTCTGTAAACAAAGATCGTGGGCTATCATGGAAAGCCGAGGCGGCCATGACGACGAAGACAACCGAAGAATTACAGAGCCTCCCGCCCATTCATCCCGGAGAGGTGCTCAATGAGGAGTTTCTCCTTCCGATGAGGGTGAGCCAATACCGGTTGGCCAAGGCGATCGGCGTGGACTCGCGCCGGATTCACGCCATCGTCCACGGGCAGCGGTCGATCACGGCGGAGACGGCCTTGCTGCTGTCGCGCTTCTTCGGGAATTCCGCGGAGTTCTGGATGGGGTTGCAAAGCCAGTACGACCTAGAGACTGCCGAGGACCGCCTTTCCCGGAGGTTGGACAAGGTGACGGCCTACACGCCGGAGTAGTCCCGCCCGTCGCGCCCTGCGGTTCGTTGACGCCCTCTGAAGCCGTTGCTAGCATGGTGCGGCCCGAACGCGGATCCTTGGGGGACTCGATTGTCGGCTGAAGACGGACGCCAATTCGTAAAGTACACCTTCTACCGGGTGTCGCCGGAGTGGCGGCGTTTGGACGCCGAATCGAAGGCCCAGGGCAAACGCGAGCTCGCCGCCGTCGTCGGCGAGCTCTCCGACCGGATGATGATCCGTCCTTACGCCCTCACCGGTACGCGGGCCGACGCCGACTTCTTCCTATGGACGGTCGCCCTCAACCTCGAAGACCTGCAGACACTCTCGACGCGCGTCTACTCGACCTGCATGGGCGGCTACCTCACCATGCCGCACTCCTTCCTGGCGATGACACGCAAGTCGCAGTACATCGACCGGCACAGTCACGAGGACCAGGAGGGGACGCGGCTGAAGATACGGCCCATTGGCTCGAAGTACCTCTTCGTCTACCCCTTCGTGAAGAGCCGTGAGTGGTACCTCCTGCCGTTGGAGGAGCGCCAGGCCATGATGGATACGCACATCAAGGTTGGCCACAAGTACCCCCGAGTCCGCATCAACACCTCGTACTCCTTCGGCCTCGACGACCAGGACTTCGTCGTCTCGTTCGAGTCCGACCACCCCGGCGACTTCCTCGATCTCGTCATGGAGTTGCGGGAGACGAAAGGCAGCATGTACACGGTGCGGGACACACCAATCTTCACCGGCGTCTCGATGGGAATCGACGAGGCCCTCGACGCGCTGGGTGACTGACCGCGAGATAGGCAACAGCAGCACAGACAGGAGCGAGCGATGGCGAACGTCACGTTTTACTGGAAGGCGACCTGAACGTCCTGCCGCAAGGCGAAAGCGTCGCTTTCGGAAAAGGGAATCGAGTTCACCGCCCGCGAGTTCGCCAAGGAGCCGCTGAGCCGCGATGAGGTCCTGCGCCTTTCTAGCGGCGACCCCGCGTCGCTCATCGACACGCGCAAGCCGTCATTCCGTAAGCTGGGTGTCGACGGCTCGGCGCTCTCCGCCGACGAGGCCCTCGACCTCATCGCCAAGGAGCCGAGCATCCTCCGCCGGCCGATCTACGAGATCGACGGAGAGATCGTCTTCGGCTCGGACAAGGACCGCCTCGCCGAGCTGATCGGCTAGCCAGGCGCGAGCCGATGGCCGACACGGAAGAGGACGGCCTAGCCGAGGCCGTCGGCCTCTTCAACGCGGGCCGCTACTTCGAGGCGCACGAGGCGCTGGAACGCCTGTGGCTCGTCGCGGAGGGCCCCGAACGCGGGTTCTATCAAGGCGTGCTGCAGGTGGCCGTGGGGCTGCATCACGAGGCGCGGGGAAACCGGAAGGGCGCCGCGTCGATGTTGGGTAAGGGCATGGCCCGACTGGCCCCGCTCATACCGTCGCGTCTAGGCGTCGACGTGGCCCGCCTCCTCAACGACGTGCGCGCCTTCCAAGCCGCCGCGCCGGGTGCGAAGCGCGCGCCGAAGCTGCATCCGCCTTCCTGATCCGTCCCATTTCTGCCCCAAGGCCGGGCTTATAATCGGCGGGCGCAATGGCGAGTATCTTCACCATAGGTCATTCCAACCGGGGGTTCGCCGAGTTTCTTGGCGTGCTGACCGCGCACGGCGTCGAGGTCGTCGCGGATGTCCGGTCGTATCCCGCGTCGCGGCATGCGCCGCAGTTCAACCGGAGGCGCCTCGCGTCGGCGCTCGATGCCAACGGTATTGAGTACGTGTTCATGGGCGCGGAGCTTGGCGGACGGCCCAAGGAAGATGAGTTCTACGATAGCGAGGGGCGCGTCCTTTACGGGAAGCTGGCGCAAAGCCGACGCTTCCAGGACGGCCTCGAACGGCTGGAGGCGACCCTTCGAGAGTCGCGGGTCGCGATCATGTGCAGCGAGGAGAACCCAGCATCCTGCCACCGCCGCCTCCTCGTGGGCCAGGCGCTGAAGGAGCGGGGCGTCGAGGCGTTGCACCTGCGGGCTGACGGCTCAGTGCAGGCGGACGACGACCTCGACGGGCGCGCTCCGACGGCTCACGTCACCCAGCCGCCGCTGCTCAACATGCCCCTTTCCGACACACGGCATTCCAGTGCGGGAGAAGGGGCACGGCGATGAAAGACCTGCTGCTGCGAGCGCTGGAAACGGCTCGGTTGCGCGGCGCCTCCTACGCCGACGCGCGGCTCATCGAGGAGGAGCGGCAGATTGTTTCGGTGAAGGACGGACGCGTTGAGGCGGTGACGTCGGACCGCAGCCGCGGGGTCGGGGTTCGGGTCATCGCCAACGGCGGGTGGGGCTTCGCGGCTTCGTCGCGGCTCGGCGCGCAAGACGTCGACGTGGCGGCCGCGACGGCGGTCCGCATCGCCAAGGCGTCCTCGACGGCGCTCCGCGCACCTGTCGACATCGGTGAGCCCGCGCCGATCACGGCGTCGTACGCCACGCCGGTGCGGCGCGACCCCTTCGCCGTCGATCTCGCGGAGAAGGTCACGCTGCTGACGCGGGCATCGGACGAGATGCGGCGGGTCAAGGGAATCGCGGTCGCGTCGGCGTCGACGGAGATCGGGCGCATCCGCAAGCTCTTCGCCAGCACCGAGGGCAGCTTCATCGAGCAAGACCTCGTCGAGACGGGCTGCTTGATGGAGGCCACCGCGGTGGGGGTCGGCGAGGTGCAGAACCGGAGCTATCCTAACAGCGTGGGGCGGCACATGGGCACCGAGGGGTGGGAGCTCGTCGAGCGCTGCGATCTGCCGGGCAACGCGGGGCGCATCGCCGAGGAGGCCGCCGCGCTGCTGAGCGCCGATCAGTGCCCCTCCGGCGAGACGACGGTGATCCTCGACGGCTCGCAGACGGCGCTGCAGGTCCACGAGTCGTGCGGTCATCCCATCGAGCTCGACCGGGTCTTGGGGACGGAGGCGGCGTTTGCCGGCACGAGCTTCCTCACCACGGACAAGCTTGGGGCCTTCCGCTACGGCTCCGACGCGGTGAACATCACCATCGACGCCACCATCCCCGGTGGGCTGGGCACGTTCGGCTACGACGACGAAGGCGTTCCCGCGCAGCGCGCCGCCGTAGTCGAGCACGGCGTGTTCGTGGGCTATCTGACGTCACGGGAGACCGCTGCCAAGCTCGGGGGCCGGAGCAACGGCGCGGCCCGCGCCAGCGGCTGGGACCGCATCCCGCTCATCCGCATGACTAACGTGAACCTCGAACCCGGCAGCTGGTCGCTCGACGACCTGATCGCCGACACCGGCGACGGCGTCTACATGCAGACGAACCGTAGCTGGAGCATCGACGACAAGCGGCTCAACTTCCAGTTCGGGACGGAGATCGCCTGGGAGATCAAGGGCGGCAAGCTGGGGCGGATGTTGAAGAATCCCACCTACACGGGGATTACACCCCAGTTCTGGGGGTCGTGCGACGCGGTATGCGGCCCGGACTCGTGGATGGTGTGGGGCGTCCCGAACTGCGGCAAGGGCCAGCCGGAGCAGGTGGGGCACGTCGGGCACGGTGCGGCACCCGCGCGGTTCCGCAACGTCCTCGTCGGGCTGATGGGCTAGCGGGGCGCCCTTGGGGCGCCCCGCCGCGGGTTACGAGCCGTCCTTGTCCGAGTCGCCGGAGCCGGGGAACATGCCGCGCACCGACTGCATGAGGTTGGTGAACTCCATGGGGAAGATGAACTTGGTGGAGGGGCTGTCGCCCAGGCTCTTAAGAGTCTCCAAGTATTGGAGGCCCATCGTCTTGCCGTCGACCGTCTTGGCGACGTTGAAGATGCGCTCCAGGGCCTGGGAGAAGCCGTCGGCTTCTAGGACCTGGGCCTGCTGATGCGCCTCGGCGCGGAGGATTTGGGCCTGGCGATCGCCCTCGGCGCGGAGGATCTGGGCCTGCTTCTCACCTTCGGCGACGGTGACGGAGGCAACGCGCGATCCTTCGGCCTCGATAACGGCGGCGCGGCGCTCTCGTTCCGCCGACATCTGCCGGTTCATTGCCGCCTGAATGTCGCGCGGCGGAGTGATCTCCCGGATTTCCACCGAGGTCACCTTGACGCCCCAGCGCACCGTGATCTCGTCGAGCTTCACCCGCAGGGTGTCGTTGATCTGCTCGCGTTTGGCGAGCACGTCGTCGAGGGCGATGTCGCCGATGACGGCGCGGAGCGTCGTGATCGCCACGCCCTGCACCGCGCCGATGAAGTCCTGCACCTCGATCACCGACCTCTGAGGTTCGTTCTCGACCACACGTAGGTAGATGAGGAAGTCGATGTCGATGGGGGCGTTATCCCGCGTGATGGCGGTCTGGCTCGGGATGGTGATAAACCGCTCGCGCAGGTCTACCTTGCGCGTCCCCGAGTTGATGAACGGCCACAGCCAGCGAATCCCTGGATGCCGAAGCTCGATGAACCTTCCGAACCGTAAGACGACCATGCGCTCCCACTGGCGCACTATGTTAATTCCCGGGGCCATGCCGTGCTCCTTCCTGAAAATGCCAAGCCGGCGGCTCATTGCGCCGACGTTCCGTGTTTCGAATGCTCTCCGGGCGGTAGCTTACGTTGCCACCCTCTGAAGCGTCAATGCGCGGGGCGCTCCGGAGACGGGCCTTCCCCGCCTTCGGGGAGGCCGTGCCGGCCGCCTTCGGGCAGGAGGCGGACGCGCTTCTTGACCCACAGCGTCAGGCCGTCGATCTCCTCGATCTCGACGAATTCGCCGGCGGGCACGAAGGCGCCATTGATCTCCTCGGCCGTCCAGAGCTGTCCATCGACGAAGACGGAGCCGGTGGGGGTCAGATCGCGGCGGACACGGCCCGTCTTACCCACCACGGCGGGGCGCTCGGCCACGGGGGCCGAGCGGCGGAGTCCCAGCCAGGTCAGCAGAGCGAAGGCGCCGCCGAAGCCGCCCGCGAGCCCGCCGACGAGCCACGGGCTTGGGTTGAAGTCGGGTCCGGCGAAGGAAGGCGGATCGGCCGCCCACGGCTCCAGCAGAAAGATCACGCCGAAGACGAAGGCGATCACCGCTCCCGCGCCGAAGATGCCAACGCCCGCGATCTGCAGCTCGACGTAGAGCAGGACGAGCGAGAAGAGCACCAGCCCGACGCCGGCCCAGTTCACCGGAATGTTGCCGAAGGCCACGAAAGCCAACACGAGGGCGATGACGCCGAAGACGCCGGGGAAGATCAGCCCGGGATTCAGGATTTCGATGAAGATTCCCAGGCCGCCCAGCGAGAGCAGCAGCGACGAGATGTTCGGGTCGGCGATAACATCGATAATGCGCTCGACCCAGCTCAGACCAACATCGTTGCAGGCGGCGAAGGGCTCGGTGCAGCGGATCCCATCCGTCTGGAGTGTGACGGTCCGGCCGCCGGCCTCGACGGTGCGCCCGTCGATCTTGGCGAGCAAGTCGTCCATGTCGTCGGCGAGGAAGTCGATCATGTTCAGGTCGAGCGCCTCGACCGCGGTGTACGAGGCGGCCTCCCGGACGGTGTTCTCATACGCGTTGGGGTTGCGTCCGCGGGCCTCGGCGATGCTGCGGGCAAGGGCTGCGGCGTCGTTGGTGACCTTGTCGGCCAGGGTCTCGGGCAGGTCTTCGCCGGTCCCCGATATGGGTGTAGCCGCGCCGATGTTGGAGCCGGGGGCCATGACGGCGATGTGCCCGGCGCCGGTGATGAAGGTGCCCGCCGAGCCCGCCCGGGCGCCCTGCGGCGCGACGTAGGTGACGACGGGGATGCCGGCGTCGAGGATGTCCTCGACCATCGCGCGCATGGAGTCGAGCCGCCCGCCCGGCGTGTCGATGAGGACGATGGCGACCTGGCCCTGCTCGCCGACCGCGCGATCGAGGGCGCGGTCCAGATACTTGGCGCGGTTGGGATCGATGATCCCGTCGACGTGGATCAGGAATGCCTCGCCCGGGGCTTGGGCGCTCACCGGCACGGCCTGAAACGCCAACCCCGCCGCCACCAGCGCGAGGTACACCGCCAGCCGGACCCGTCGCCCTAGTGTGCCCATGGGGCGATTATAGCCGCCGCATTCGCGCCGTCTGCTACCATGACGTAGTGCAGCCCGTCATCCGCGCGACCGGTCTCGTCAAACGGTACGGCGATCTTACCGCCGTTGACGGTATCGACCTCGAAGTGCATGAGGGCGAGGTCTTCGGGCTGCTCGGCCCCAACGGGGCCGGCAAGACCAGCACGATCCGCATGACGACCTGCGTCTCTCCCGTGGACGGCGGGGAGTTGCTTGTCGAGGGAATCGACGTGAGTCGCGATCCCCGCGCGGTGAAGCGGCTCCTCGGCGTCGTGCAGCAGGAAGACAACCTCGACACCGATCTCAATGTGATCGACAACCTGCTCATCCACGCGCGGTACTACGGGATCGGCGCCGGCGAAGCCCGCCCTCGGGCAATGGAAGTGCTCGAGACCATGGACCTGGCCGACCGGGCGCGGTCGCCGGTCGATACACTTTCCGGCGGCATGAAGCGCCGGCTTATGATCGCCCGCGCGTTGATGAACGACCCCAAGGTGTTGATCCTCGACGAGCCGACGACGGGGCTCGATCCGCACGCCCGCCACGTGACGTGGCAACGCATCCGGCTGCTGAAAGACGAGGGCGTGACGATGGCGCTTTCGACGCATTACATGGAGGAAGCAGCGCACCTCTGCGACCGGCTCGCGATCATCGACCACGGCCGAATTCTGGCGGAAGGGACGCCGAGCGAGGTCGTGGCGCGGTTCGCGCCCGGCCAGGTCGTCGAGGTGCGGATCGCGCCGTGGGACCGGGAGGAGGCGCTGGCGCATCTCGAGAGGAGCTCCTATACCTTCGCCGACGCCGTCGACGCCCTGATCTTCTTCGACGTTCCCGGCGAGGCGCTGGAGGTCGGCGTGCCGCCGGAGCGCCTGCGCGTGATCACGCGCCCCGGCAGCCTTGAGGACGTGTTCCTGCTGCTCACCGGACGAAAGGCGGACTTGGGATGAGGCGGGGCGAAAGGTGAGCGCCTTCGCCGAGGTCTCCACGCTCAGCTTCCGCCTGTGGCGGCGGCATCTCCACGTCTTTCTGCGCCTATGGAAGAGCGACGCCGTGCCCGTCTTCGCCGAGCCCGTCGTGATCCTTACGGTAAGCGGCCTGGGCATCGGCCAACTGGTCGAGAACGTGGACGGTAGGAGCTACCTGCATTTCATCGGGCCGGGGATTCTCGCCGCCTACGTGATGTTCGCGCCGACGTTCGAGAACTCGTGGGGTTCCTACATCCGCATGGCGGTGCGCCGCATCTACGACGCGATCATCGCGACGCCGCTCAGTATCGAAGACGTGATCACGGGCGAGATTCTTTGGGGGATCACCCGGGCCCTGATCATGGGGACGCTGATCCTGGCGATCCTCGCCGTCATCGGGGCGGTCGAGTCGGCGTGGGCGGTGCTCGTGCTACCGTTCACCCTGCTCCAGGGTTTCCTGTTTGCGTCGCTGGCGATGACGTATACGTCGCTGGCGCCGTCGGTTAATTCGTTCAACTTCTTCTTCTCACTCTTCGTTTTCCCCATGTTCTTCTTCGCCGGCGTCTTCTTCCCCACGAGCGAGCTGCCCGACGGCGTGCGCGAGTTCTCATGGGTGCTGCCGCTGACCCCCGCGGTCCACGTGATGCGGGGCCTCGTGACCGGCGAGCTCGCCTGGTCGATGCTGTGGTCCGTCCTCGGAATGGCGGGCGCCGGCCTGATCTTCTATTACTTGGCGCTGCGGCTGATGCGGCGGCGGCTCATTACCTAAGAGCGGCCGCTTCGTCCTTGCCCGCAGTAGCGATATGGCCTTCTATGGGGAACCCCAGCGCGCTGTCGGCGTCGATAAAGGGCGCGGCGGCGTCCCGCAGCTCGGCGACCACGTCGTCGCGCTCTTCGGGCCGCATCTCCCCATTGCGTATCCAGCCGTCGATGTCGGACTTGCCGAACGCCTCGATTCCCTTGTAGGCCCCGGTGCCGGCGCGCGTTCGGATCTCAGCGGGCACGCCGGCTCGCTCGAAGATGCGGGCCAGCTCGGCGGAGTCGCCGAGAGAGAACCGCTCGCGTATCCGTTCGGCGGCGGCCTCGCCGGCCCGGCGCTGGGCGATGCGGACGAACGCCTCGTGGAAGGGAGCGCGGTCGAGGCGGCCCCATACCGCGACAGTCAGACGGCCGCCGGGAGCGAGGACGCGCCACATCTCGCGGACGCCGCGCTCACGGTCATCGAAGAACATCATGGCGAATTGGCTGAGCACGGCGTCGAAACGACCGCCTGGGAAGGGCAGGTCGAGTGCATCGTCGCGGAGCCAGGTGATGGCGGGCGTAATACGGCGGGCCACCGCCAGCATCTCCCCGTCGAGATCGACGCCGGTGACGCGCTCCGGCGCTCCCGCCCGCCGCGCCGCTTCACGGCTCAGCGCGCCGGTGCCGCATCCCACGTCCAGGACACGGTGTCCGGGCGCGACCCCTGCGGCATCGGCGACGGCCCGGGCCCAGGGTGCGAAGACCCCGGGAACATAGTCGCGCTCGAAGGTCTCCGCCTCGTCTCGGCGGCGGCCGCCACGGTCGGGCAGGGCCGGATGTGATGGACGACTCGTCACGCGCTTCCCGCCGTGCCTAGAGAGGACCCCGAGATGCCGGCTTCCTTCTCCATCTCCAGCCATGCATACCCGTCCGCGTACTCGCAGCCGGGCGGCGGCTCGGAGGCCGGAGAGTCCTTCACCAACGGATTGCTCGAGCGCGGGCTATTGGGGTCGTAGAACATTAGGTACGCTCGCCCACCGGGCTTCAAGAGGTAGCGCGACTTCTCCACCACGTCACAGCCCTCGACGTACGACGGAGAGCCGAACATGCCAAGGATCGTATCGAACCCCTCCGTGTCCTCGAAATGCTCGAACGTGGTCCGCTTGAGCTTCCCTCTGAACTCGGGGTGCTTCAGCGCGAACTCAGCGAGCATCCCCACGCTCGGGTCGATGCCCACGTAGTTCGACGGGTCCACGCCGGGGCGTGGCGGCCGCCCGCCGGCCGTTCCTAGCCAGGTATAACTTATCGCTTGGCCCGTGCCGCACCCGATGTCCAGCAGGCGGCCGCGAAGCGCTACGCGATCGTAGTAGCCCCGGCGCAGGTCGACGTCACTCCACCAGCCCGTGGCGTCGTCATAGTCGGCGGCGACCGCGTCGTAGGCGACCGTTCGGCCCTGATAGCGGTGGGGGCACCGGTTGAACAGGTCGCCTCCGTTCGAGATCCCCTCGATCATCTCTTCCTTCTGGTCGGGCTTCCACTCCATCCAATACTGGTAGCCGTTCATGTCCAGGTACCACTTGGGTCTGCCGCGCCATGACCGCTCTTCCGCGTGCTCCCAGAATGCCAAGGCCGTCGAAAGGAAGCGCTCCCTGGCCTTGCCGTCGGCGTTATCCCAGGTCCTCGAATGCGAGTGTGAGTGGGGTATGCCGACCATCGTATAGGCAAAGCGCCACGGGGCGCTCTCGAGGTTCGTGATGACGTCGGGCGGGAGTTTTCGGAATACTTCGGTCACCTCGTCCTCCAGTGGGATGAGTGTCGACCTGCGCCTTACCGCCCACGGGTGAGGTAACCCGGCCCTTCGCCGCCGAGGAAGTCCTCGCGGGGCGGGCTGAAGATGTCGATGACGACGGTGTCTTCAATGGCCTCGGCGTCGTGGAGCGTGTCGGGCGGGATAACCCGAATGTCGCCGGCGGCGAGCACCGCTTCTTCGCCGTCGATGCGCATCCGCAGTTGCCCCGATTCGACGACGGCGACCTGCTCGTTGGGGTGGCGGTGGGCCGCGACGTAGCAGCCCTTGGCGAATTCCCAGCGCACCAACATCACCTTCTCGCCGTAGATCATGCGCCGCCCGATAAGCTCCGAGACTTGCTCGCGCGGTACGGCGTCCCAGTTCGTGGTCTCTCCCATGCCTGCTCTCCCTTCCGTTCAAGCCCCTGCGTCGGGGCGCGTCAGCTTCCCGATGGGCCGAACCGTTCGGTGCGGATAGCGTCGAAGGAGACGCCGGCTTCGATGAGCGTGGCGGCGGCGGCTTCGACGAACGGCGACGAGCCGCACACGAAGGCCTTGGGCGGGCCTCCCCAGAGGCCGGCGAGCGTCTCGCGTGCCATCGTAGCATCGAAGCGGCGCGCGTAGCCCGTCCACCCATCGGGCGCGCCGCGTGTCAGCGTGTGGACGACCTTGAACGCGCCCCCGTTCAGGCGCTCCAATTCCTCGCGGTAGATGATGTGATCGAAGGAGCGGGAGGAGAAGAGGAGCGCGCCGGGGACCTCCGGGGCGGAAAGGGAGCGGTGACGCGCCATCGACATGAGGGGTACGACGCCGGAGCCGCCGGCGACGAGGAGCAGCGGGCCGCCCTGGTCCGCCGTCCAGGTAAAGGGCCCGCCGATGGGCCCCCGCATCTCGATCCGGTCGCCGGGCTCGACGATTTCGTGAAAGTAGGGGGAGACCTCGCCTCCCTCCATCAGCTCGATAGTAAGATCGATCACGCCCTCCCGCTCGGGCGGCGAGGCAATCGAGTAGCTGCGCTGGGCCTGGTAGCCGTCGGGAGCGGTGAGCCGGACGTCGTAGTGTTGGCCTGCCTTGAAGGAGCGCCATTCGGGGAGGCGGAAGGTGAAGGTCTTGACGCGAAACGTCTCGGCGACGACGCGCTCGACAGTGGCGAACCGCCAGGCGGCGGGAGCGGGGGGCGTTGGGCTCGTCATCGGACGGGGCGGCGCGGCTCGTCGCCTCCGGCGCTAATCGCCGGAGTACCGCTGCTCGGTCCAAGGGTCGCCGTACATGTGATAGCCGTACATCTCCCAGAAGCCGGGCTCGTCATCGTCCATGAAGCGCAGGCCGCGGAGCCATTTCGCCGACTTCCAGAAGTAGAGATGCGGCGCGAGGAGCCGAGCGGGGCCGCCGTGCTCGGGATCGAGGTCGTCACCGTCGTAGCGGAAGGCGACCATGCCCTTGCCACCGGCGAGGTCTTCGAAGGGCAGGTTCGTAGTGTAGCCGCCGTCGCAGAAGGCCATGACGTAGTCGGCGGGGGGATCGATCCCCTTCGAGTCGAGGAAGTCGTCGATGGAGACGCCCTCCCAGTGGGTGTCGAACTTGCTCCACTTCGTCACGCAGTGGATGTCGGTCTTGATAGTGGTACGCGGGAGGGAGAGCATCTCATCCCACGTCCAGCGGCCGAGCGTCTCGCCGTCGTAGACGAGGGAGAAATTCCACACGGACGTGTCGACGCGCGGCGTGGGCCCGGCGGAGAGCACGGGAAAGTCCCGGGTCAGGTACTGGCCGGGCGGCAACGGACGCGGCGGCTGGGGACGCTTCCCTCCAAAGAACCCTCGCGTGACCATGCGACCTCCAAAGTCTCGAAGCGGCGCCGTGAAGGCGGGCGGTAGTGTACCCGGCGCCGCCGGGGTCGGGCAAGGTGGGGTGGTGTCACACCGCCTCCCTCCGTCCGCCACTGGCCACTCTATACCGCTCACGGTATGATTCCGGCGCTATGACGACTTCAGAAGCCACGGCGCTGCACCGCCTGCTCGACGGGGGCGGGAAGCGGAACGCCATCGTCGTGCCCGACGGGCCGTCGGTGACGTACGACGGGCTTGCCGAACGCGCCGCGGCGGCGGGAGCGCGCATCGCCCGCGCCGGGGCCGGGCCCGGGGATGTCGTCGCCATGGTGATGGGGAACACCATCGAGTTCGTTGAGACGTTCCTCGGGGCCGCGGCGGCGGGCGCGACGGCGGCCCCGCTCAACCCCGAGTACCGTGCGAGTGAGTTCGAGTCGTACTTTGCGGATGCCAAGGCGAGGCTGGTAATCGTCGAACCGGAGCGCGGCGAGGCGCTCGAGGCCTGCCGGACGCTGGGGCTGCCTTATCTTGTTGCCCGCCCGTCCGACCGGGGCGCGGTGTTCGAGCCGGACGTGGGCCGGACGTCGATCACACCCATCGACGATCCGTCGCTGGCCGCCCTCTTTCTGCATACCAGCGGCACGACGAGCAAGCCCAAGGGCGTGCCCCTGACTCATGCCAATCTTGCCAATTCCGCCAGCAACTCAGCGCGCTCCTACGCGCTGGGACCGGACGACGCCGCGCTCTGCGTGATGCCCCTTTTTCACATCCACGGGCTTGTTGGCGTCGTTTTGGCGACACTGATCTCGGGCGGGACAGTCATTTTGCCGCCCCGCTTCAGCGCGACGGCGTTTTGGGGCGACGCGGTGGGGAGCGGGGCGACGTGGTACTCGGGCTCGCCGACAATTCACCAGATTCTGCTTATGCGGGCGGCGGAGACTCCGCCGCCGCGCGAGGTCTTCCGCTTCGCGCGCTCGTGCAGCGCCGCGCTTGCCCCCTCGGTGCTGCACGAGTTGGAGGAAACGATCGGTGCACCGGTGATCGAGGCCTACGGCATGACCGAGGCGGCGCATCAGATGGCCTCGAACCCGCTGCCGCCAGGAGAGCGGCGACCCGGCAGCGTGGGGCGCGGCACGGGCGTCGAGATCGCGCTGCTCAATGACTCAGGGGCGGTGACGCCGAACGGTGGGCCGGGCGAGGTCGTAATCCGCGGCCCTAACGTCATGGCCGGCTACCGTGACAACGAGGCGGCTAACGCCGAGGCCTTCATCGACGGCTGGTTCCGGACCGGCGATCAGGGCGTGATCGGCGAGGACGGCTATCTGCGGCTCACGGGCCGCTTGAAAGAGATGATCAACCGCGGCGGGGAGAAGATCTCGCCGCTGGAGGTCGACGCCGTGCTCAGCGCCCACCCCGCCGTCGCGGAGGCGGTGTCGTTCGGCACGCCCGACGCGAAGTACGGCGAGGAGGTCCACGCCGCGGTCGTCCTGCGCGCCGACGTTGACGTCGAGGATCTGCGGCGGCACGCCGAGGCGAGCCTGGCGGCCTTCAAGGTCCCCAAGGTAATCCACGTGGCGAGCGAGCTTCCGAAGACCGCGACAGGGAAAGTTCAGCGCCGCCACGTGGCGCAAGCGTTCTCCGGGGACTCGTCCTAGGGGTTGAAGGGAACGCAACGGAGGAAGGCGAAGAGCGCTATGGAGATTCTGGACATTCACCAGCACCTGGGGCTGATCGAGGATTTCGTCCATGGGAGCGTAGAGGACGAGTCGGAGGACCCTGAAGTCCGGGAATTCCGCACGCGTACGGCGACGATGGACCGGAGCGGGATCCACCGCGCCGTCATCGGACCCGCCTATCAGTACCTGATGCCCAACGGCGTGGCCGACACGGCGAAGGTCAACGACCGGCTCGCGGCCTTCCGCGACAAGCACCCCGAGCGGTTCCCCTTCGCCGTGGGCGCCATCGAGCCGCGCCAGGGCGAGGCGGCTCTCGACGAGATCCGGCGGATCAAGCGCGACCTGGGGATGGTCGGCGTACTGTGGCACAACCGGCTACAAGGCTGCTACGTCGATTCGCCGTGGATGCGGCGGTGCGCCCGTGTGATTATCGACGAGGGGATGACGAACTTCGTCCACTGTCACCAGGGGTCGCTGCTCGAATCGCCGTGGCGGCTGGAGCGGCTCGCCGCCGAGTTCCCAACGGCGCAGTTCGTGGTGATAGACGGCCTGGCGGGCTTCGAGGAGACCGAGCTGTTCTTCGACATCTGCCAGCGCAGGGAGAACATCACCTTCGACACCGGTATGTGGACGGGGGGCGTGGGCAAGATCAACCACGTGGAGCGCGTGCTCGGCGCGCACCGCCTCATCTACGGCTCGGGTATCTATTCCTACCCCATGATGGCCTCGCCGTCGCTCGTCCCGATCAAGGGCTACGTGATGGAGTCCGGCCTCACCGACGCCGAGAAGCAGGGCGTCCTCTCCCACAACCTCTTCAAAATCCTGGGGAAGACGCCGCTGGGGACGCCGGCCTAGTACGCCGCGCGGGAGGCCCGACGTGGGCCATCGCTTGATCTCGGCCGACTCGCACGTGGTGGAGGCGCCCGACCTCTGGGAGCGGCGCATGGATGCGGCGTACCGCGACCGCGCTCCGCACATGAAGCGCGAGGCGCACGGCGACTTCTTCTACTGTGAGGGCCAGCCGCCGAGCAACGTCGGCATCCTGGGGCCGGCGGGGCATTCCCCGGAGCGGTTCGGCGAACTGAAGCGTTTCAAGGACAACCGCAAGGGCGGCTGGGACCCGACAAAACGTCTGAAGGATATGGACGTTGACGGCGTCGAGGCTGAGGTGCTCTACCCCACCATCGCCTTTCGTATGTTCCGCCTGACCGACCCGGACTACCAGCGCGCCTGCTTCCGCGCCTACAACGATTGGACGGCGGAGTTGTGCGCCGCCGCTCCCAAGCGCCTCGCGGGCGTGGCCCTCATCTCGACCTACGACATCGAGGGGGCGGTCGAGGAACTGCGCCGGGCCCGCGATCTCGGGCTGCCATCGGGGATGATCGCGATCACGCCCGAAGAGACGCGTCCCTACAGCGACCCGTATTACGATCCGCTATGGGCCGCGGCGCAAGACCTGGAAACGCCCATCGGCCTGCACATCCTTACCAGCGCCAACAAGCCGGGCTTCGAGTCGTTCGTCATCGACTACCCCGCGACGCCGAACTGGATGATGCGCTCGCTCGCCGCGCTCATCTTTTCGGGCGTGTTCCAGCGCTACCCAAGGCTGAGAGTGGTCTCCGTCGAGGCCGACATCGGGTGGATACCGAACTTCCTCAAGCGCATTGACCACACGATGCGGCGTCACGGCCCCCGTCTGAAGCTGGACTTGGCCGAGATGCCCAGCGACTACTTCCACCGCAACGTGGCGGCGACGTTCATCGACGACGAGGCGGGGCTACGTACCTGGGACCTGATCGGCGCGGAGAACATCATGTGGTCGAACGACTACCCCCACAGCGATAGCTCGTGGCCGAACTCGCGGGAGATCATCGCCCGCGAGACAGCCCACCTGCCCGAGGACGTGAAGACGAAGGTGCTGGGCGGCAACGCGGCGGCGCTCTACGGGTTCGGCTAGGCAGACCGCCCGTCTCATTCTGATTCAAAATGGCGGCTCGGGATGGCATGAACGAGCGGGTAGCCTGCGAGCAGGCGGCGGCGCTCTTTGCCGTCCGTGGGCGCGTGCAGGGAGTGAACTTTCGCACCTTTGCGGCGTCGCACGCGCGGCGACTGGGGCTGGCGGGCTGGGTCCGCAACCTGCCCGATGGGGCCGTGGTCGAAGTTTACGCCGAGGGGGCGCGGGCGGCCGTCGAGGCGCTGCTGGAGCGTCTACGGGAAGGGCCGGGGATGGCCCGCGTCGATGGCATCGAGGTGGAGTGGCGCGTCCCGCGCGGTGAGGCAGGCGGCTTCGATATTCGATGGTGAAGGAGGCGTGGGTGCGAACACCGCGCTCGCGCCATCTCTCAGTCCCCCCAAGGGCGGAGCGAGCCGGCGGCGCTACGACGTGCTGCCGCCGTCCAGAAACACGCAGGCCCCGGTCATGAAGTCCGACGCCGCCGACGACAGGAACGCGGTGACCAGGCCGACCTCGCGGGCATCGGCGAGACGGCGCATAGGAATCTCCGCCAGGATCTTCAACCGCAGCCGCTCGTCCTCCATCGACACCCGGATGAGGTCGGTGTCGACGTAGGTGGCGCAGATCGCGTTGACCTGGACGCCGTGGCGGGCCCACTCGACAGCGATGGACTTCGTCATCCGGTTGAGCGCCGCCTTGCTGGTGTCGTAGGTGAAGCGGTAGCGGCCCGCCCGCTCGGCGTTGATCGACGAGATGTTGACGACCTTCCCCGAGCCGCGCTCCAGCATGTGGGGCCCGACGGCCCGCATGCAGAAGAAGGCGCCGCGCAGGTTCACGTCCATCACTTGAGCCCATTCCTCCGCAGTGTAGGGCTCGAAGAAGCCGGGGAAGCTGTCCGCCGTCGCCGGTTTCAGACCGGGGAGGGGCACGAGCGGCTTCACCACGGCGATCCCCGCGTTGTTGACCAGCACGTCGATCTCGCCAAGCTCGCGCACCGCGCCGTCCACCATTGCGGCGACGCTGGCCTCGTCGGTTATGTCAGTGGGGATGGCGGCGGCGCGGCGGCCCATCCCGCGAATCTCGTCCGCCACCGCGTCCAGCTCGTCGCGGCTGCGCGCGGCGACGCAGACATCGACGCCGGCCTCGGCCAGCGTGAGCGCGATGGCCTTGCCGATGCCCCGGCCCGCGCCGGTCACGATGGCCTTCTTGCCCTCGATGGAGAACTCGGGGAGGGCCGTCACGGTTGCGTGGTCCCGTTCACTCAGATGATCTCGCTCACGACGAGGTTGAGATAGGCTTCCTCGCTCATCCCAACGACGCCGAGGAGGATGTGCTCGTTGTGCTCGCCGAGCAGCGAGGCCGGTCGTCGCACCGCGAGGCGCTCGCCGTCAAGGACGACGGGGCACTGGATGATCACCGCCTCGCCGAGCTCGGGATGGGGGAGCTTGGCGATCGCGCCGCGCGCCGCGAGGTGCTCGTCGCGTTCGAGGTCGGGGCCGTGGGAGACGACGCCGGCGGCGACACCCGCCTCCTGGAGACGGTGGAAGGCGTCCCAGGGTTCGAGCATGGTGCACCAGGCGGCGAGAGCGGCCTCGACGACGCCGGCCGTGTCGTCGGCGGCGCCGGTGAGCTCGCCGAGCTTGGCCAGCGTTTCGTTGTCGGCGGCGGTGACGGCGATCCACTGGTCGTCCCCGGCGCATTGATAGCAGCCTTGCAGCGGCGCGCCGAGCGCGCCGGCGCGGTTGCCTTCGGGCCTGGCCGTCTCGCCGTTCACCGTCCATTGCAGGACTTGCGGGCCGACGAGCGTGGCGCCGCATTCGAGCTGCGACACGTCCACGTGGTCGCCCTCGCCGGTGACCTCGCGGCGGAGCAGGCCATCGAGGACGCCGAGCGCCCCTAAGTACCCCGCCATGTAGTCCATGTGCGAGTGGCCGAAGCCGAGGGGGCCCTCGCCCTCGTAGCCGAAGAGCCAGGTGAGGCCGCTGAGCGCCGACGAGGTCGGGTGGTAGCTCGGCCACGTCCCCCTCGGCCCGTTCTGTCCGAAACCGGTGAGGCTCGCCATGATCGCTCGTGGGTTCGCTTCGGCGACGAAATCGTAGCTCGCGCCTAGGCGGCCCATCGTCCCGCCGGTGAAGTTCTCGATCACCACGTCGGCGTGCTTGATGATGCCGAGCGCGACGGCGGCGGCGTTGGGCTTCCTCATGTCGATGGTGACGCTCTGCTTGTCGCGGTTGATGTCGTGGAAGGTATAGCTGCCGTTGAGGTTGGTCACCCCGTCGCGGAAGGGTACGAGGCCCCGCGACGGGTCGCCCATCTCCCGGGGCTCGATCTTGACGATCTCCGCGCCGAGGTCGCCCAGCGCCCGGCCCATGATGGGCCCCGCAATGTTCCAGCAGAAATCGACGACGCGGACGCCGTCGAGGGGCAAGCGGCGCGCCGATGCCGTGGGCTCCGGCCATTCCGACGGCGCCGACCAGGCTTCCACGACCTCGTCGGTGTGCTCGCCGGGGCGGGGCGGCGCGCCCGGGGCCGGCAACTGGAGCCCTGCGTTGCCGCGGAAGGGAAGGCAGGGCATCGCGCGACGCTCGTCCTCGTGTCCGGGGCGGGGGTCGGCGAGCGCGTCGAAGCTGCCACGGAACTGTAGCTGCTCGTCCTCCACCGTCTGGCCGGGGGAGCGCACCGGCGCGTTGGGAATGCCGAGCTCGGCGCCGCCGTAGAAGAGGTCGTCCTCGGTGACCATGCGCGCGAACCCGCCAACCAGCTCGTTGATGAGGTCGCGGTTGTTGCGGCGGTTGACGATCTCGCTGAAGGAGGGGTCGTCGAGCGGGCCGGGATCGTAGCCGATGCGCCTCATCCAAGCGATCATGCCTTGCCATTGCTGCTGCGACGACAGCCCCACGAAAGCGTGGCCGTCGCTGGTCTGGTAGACCTTGAACGGCGTGGTGAGGGGGTGGTCGCCGTTGATGCGCTTCACGATCTCGCCGTTGCAGAAGTAGAAGGAGTGCGCCGTCTCCGACATGTCGAAGGAGGTCTCCTGAACGGAGAGATCGACGCGGGCGCCCTGGCCCGTCTTCCGGCGGCGGTAGACGGCGCCAAGCACCGAGAGCGCCGCCCAGACAGAGGCGCAGTGGTACGACTGAAGCGCGGGCGCGGTCAGCGGCTCGCGCGCGGGGTCGCCGGTCAGGCTCATCAGCCCGCCCATGGCCCACGTCACGATGTCGGAGCCGAGGTAGTCGCTGAAGGGGCCGCTGCTGCCGAAGTCGGTGGCGGAGAGGTGGATGAGCCCCGGGTTGGCGGCGGCCAGCGTCTCCGGCGCGAGGCCGAGCGCGGCGAGACGCCCCGGCGGCAGCGCGTCGAGGAGCACGTCGGCTTTGGCGGCGAGGTCGGCGAACCGATCCCGGCCCTCCGCCGTTGAGATATCGCAGTCCACCGAACGGGCTCGGGAGTAGCCGTACCAGAAGATCAGGCTCTCCCCTCCCTCGTTGGCGCGCGGCGGCGCGGAGCGGAGTGCCGACCCTTCCGGTGGCTCGGCGGCCACCACATCCGCGCCCATGTCGGCGAGGAGCTTGCAGCAAAGGGCGAGCTTGGCGTCGGGGAGCGCGAGCACGCGCACACCCTGCAGGGATCGGACGATTTCGTCGGACATAGCCACCTCTGCCGCGGTACTTGGGGCTTGGGCGGCGGGCGGCTTGTCGTCCGCCGTTCCCGCCGTCCCCCTATGTATACTGCCTCCGCCTCCCACCGTAAACCTCTCCCCCTCTGGGGGAGACTGAGAGAGGGCACGCGCCGCCAGACGCGCAGGTGCTCCCTACTCAACCATCATGCGTAAGATAGTGCCCGAAGGGAGCAATCGATGAGCCCAGTCCTCGACGGCATTCGCATTCTCGACTTTTCGCGGTACATCGCCGCGCCCACCGCCTGTGCCCTGCTCGCCGACGCCGGGGCCGAGGTGGTGCGCGTCGAGGCCCCCGGCGGCGAGGAGGACCGCCGCATCGGCGTGATGGGCCCCCAGGACCAGCCGATGTGGTTCGCCTGCACCGGGCGGCACAAGCGGGGTATCACCCTCGACCTCCGCAACGAAGCGGCCTCGCCCCTCCTGCGCGACCTGGTGCGCCTAGCCGATGTACTAGTCCACAACTACGCCCCCGGCTCGCCGCAGGCCGCCCTCCTCCACTACGACGCGCTCAGCGACGTTAACCCTTCGATCATCGTCGGCGCCATCTCCGCCTACGGCCAGACGGGGCCGTTCGCTGAGAAGACCGGCTTCGACGTCACCGTGCAGGCGACGGCCGGGATGATGGACCTGACCGGCCAGGCGGACGGCCCGCCTACCCGCTCCGGCGTCGCCATCGGCGACTTCCTCGCGGGCTACAACGGCGCCTTCGGCGTCATGCTGGCGCTCTGGGAGCGCAACGCCAGCGGCCTCGGCCAGATGGTGGACGTGGGGCTGTTCGACAGCACGGTGCTGCCCGTGATTGCCCAGGCCATGGTCTCCGAGGTCCGCCACACGGGGCGGGCGCGGCGGCGCATCGGAAACGGCAGCTGGTACTCCTTCGTCGATTCGTTCGAGGCACTGGACGGGACGGTGATGATCTGCCCCGCCATCGAGTCACAGTGGCGACGGCTGGCCCGCACCATCGGGCGCGCCGACCTGCTCGATGACGACCGCTACCGCGACAACCTCAGCCGCTTCGAGAACCGCGACGAGCTCAGCCCGATCGTGCAGGCGTGGGTGGCAGGGCGCACCGTCGACGAGGTCACCGCCGCCATGGACGCCGCCCGCGTCCCCTGCTCGCGAGTCCTCACCGTGCCCGAAATGGCCCAGCACCCGCAGGTCCACGCCCGCGAGATGCTCGTCGAGGTGGGCCGCGAGGGAGAAGACACAATGACGGTGGCAGGGTTCCCGGTCAAACTCTCCCGCACCCCCGCCACCGTCGAAGGCGCCCCGCCGCGGGTGGGGGAGCACAACCGGTGGGCGTACGAGGAGCTGCTGGGCCTGGATGCGGCGAAGTTGGCGGGGCAGGGGTTGATCTAGGCTTGACTCGCCGCCTTACTGTAATGTAGTATCTGGTAAGGAGCAATGTGATGCTTATCAAGGTGACTTCGAAGCGCCAGGTGACCTTCCCCGCCCGCGTCTTGGACGCCCTGGGTGTCGGCCCAGGCGACCACATCAAGTTAGACGAGGGCCCCAACGGCTACCTGCTGCGGCCACGCCGACTCAACCCGTCTCTCCTCGCTCCCCTGCGCGGCAAGATCCGGCCCGGGGCGCCTCCGTTCGACGTCGAGACCTTCCGCGGCCAACCCCATGACCCCTCGCTACGGGATTGATACCTCCGTCCTCGTCCGGCTTCTTACCGGCGTGCCCCCTGACGCCTTCGCGCACTGCGCCAAGGAGCTAGAAAGTTTGGCGACAGCAGGAGCGGAGGTCTACGCGTCAAACCAGGTCATCGGGGAAGCCTACGTCGCCGTGCAGCACCACTACGGCGTGTCCAAGGCCGACACTCGCGCCGGGCTGCTCGACGTGCTGCGCAGCGGGCTGGTCTCGCCGCTGAATGGGCGTGCGGTCATCGACGCCCTCAGCGCTCCCGGCCAACCGGGCCTCTTCGACCGCCTCATCGCCAACGACTACGACCGCGCCGGCCTCGAAGTCCTCACGCTGGACGCGCGCATGGCGGGCCTCCCAAACGCCCGCCGCGTCTAGGTAGGCCCCTCAGGTCCAGCTACTGCCCTGCGCCGCGGCGAGGGTCTGCTGACTGCCGCTCCCTAGTCAAGCGTTTGCTTCATGCACGCTGTCCCACGGCAGCAGGCGCCCGCCCGATCTGTCTTGGGATTCGCCGCCGCCGTAAGCGACGACCACGTCACACTGCGGGGAAGCATCGGTCAGATGGCTCCGAACGCGCCGCGCCCCGGCGAAGAGGCTCGATGACGGCGTCTGGGATGACTTGGCTTCGACCAGCGTAATCCGAGACGGATGCTCGATGACAAGATCGACCTCGGCGCCGTCCCGGTTGCGATAAAAGTAGAGACCCCTCGGTTCGCCTAGGTTCATGCGGTGCTTGGCGATCTCCGAGACCACCCAAGTCTCGAATATAGGACCGCGCAGCGGGTGCGTGCGCAGCTGTTCCGGCGTGCGAATACCGATGAGCCAGCAGACGAGGCCGGTGTCGTAGAAGTGGAGCTTCGGCATTTTCACCAGCCGTTTGCCCAGGTTCGCGTGGAAAGGCGGAAGGCGGAAAACAATGAAGCTGGCTTCCAATACGCCGAGCCAGGCTCTCGCCGTGGGCTGGGATACCCCACAGTCGCTCGCTAACGCGGAGTAGTTGAGCAACTGCGCCGTGCGCCCCGCGCACAACTCCACGAAGCGCTGGAAGGTCGCGAGGTCGCCGACGTTGCTGATGGTCCGCACGTCCCGTTCGATGTAGGTGGCGACATAGGAGCGGAGCCACTCCGAAGGATCGAGGTCTTCGTCGAATATCCGCGGATAGCCGCCGGCGAGCATAGCTTCTTCCAGAGTCTTCGGATGCCGGGTGAAACGGACGACCTCGCTCCGTGCTAAAGGAAGCAGATGATGCACGGCGGTCCGTCCTGCGAGGGACTGGCTCACCGACTCAGCCAGGGAGAGGTTCTGTGAGCCCGTCAGGATCCACCGGCCTGGTCGTGGGGCTGCGTCGATGCTCCCCTGGAGGTAGGAGAGGAGATCCGGGACCCGTTGCACCTCGCCGACAATGGCACCTTCAGCGTACCGGCTCAGGAAGGCGCGGGGGTCCTCGGAAGCAAAGGCCCGAACGTCCGGGTCCTCCAGACTCACATAGCTGTGCTGGGGAAAGGCGGCCTTGGACAGGGTAGTCTTGCCGCTTTGACGAGGCCCCGTAAGCGTTATCGACGGCGATTTCTGCGCCGCCTCCAAGATTCTGGGTGTCAGATCTCGCTCGACCGGCATAAGCCGACTTTACCATAGCGACTCGGCTAATTCAAAGTTGAATTTTGAATTAGCCGAACCTATCGAGAACCTGGCGGAGGAGGGAGTGCAGGTGGGGTACCACTAAGCCTCTCCCCCTTGGAGACCTTTGCACAACCCGCCCGCGGGCTCAAGCATGGGTGGGGCCGGGAGGTCTTACCTCTTCTCCCAACGGGAGAAGATTGAGATGAGGGGCCGCCTCGCAACCACCAAGCGCTCAAGACCTGCCCCCTCCCGTAGGGGCGATTCGCGAATCGCCCTCCCCTCCGGCCCCTCCCCCTCTGGAGACCTTTGCGCAACCCGCCCGCGGGCTCAAGCATGGGTGGGGCCGGGAAGGTCTTGCCTCTTCTCACAACGGGAGAAGATTGAGATGAGGGGCCGCCTCGCAACCACCACGGGTTATCGAAGTCCGCCACCCTCGCGGTCAGTCACCCCGGTTACGCAAAGGCCTCCCCTGGGAGAGACTGAGAGAGGGCCGGGGCGGTGGGCGGCGGCGACCCCCTCCCGAACGCTCCCCTACTGGGGGAGCATCTTCAACGACGCTCCCTATTCCTGCCCGGCGCCGCCGTCGGCGAAAATCTCAGCCAGGTTCTGAGCTTGATTGGAGTCACGGATAGTCTCTTGGATTGCCAGGCGTTCGCTATCCGTCAATCCGTCGTAGGTATCAGGGGACGCTGCCATGCTGCCGAACCAGTTCGATAAGAGTTCACACGCTATGCGCACGCCATAAGCACCCTCGCCGTGCGGTGCATCTACCAATGAGGTTAGGCGGTCAATATCCCTACGCACGGTCAATTCGTCCTCAGCTAGCCACAAGACTATAAGGGTGTGTAGGTCTCCTTTGCCAGGGCACGCTGTCGCAAAGGCCCTCGCATCGACCATGACGGAAGCCGCAAACCTCAACCTGGAACGGAAACTGAGTCGCGTCGCAACTAATTTCAGGTTGCCATGCTTCAACGCTTCCCTGCTATACCAAAAGCTACCAAAGCGACTGACCTGAAAATCCAGTCGTGGATTCAATCTCTTTCCTAATTCGCGGAGTTGCACATACCTTACTTTAGACTCCCTGTTGCCTTGGTTTCTAACAAGCAACCTTATGGGATCGCTGAATGTCGCTGCATAATACTTCCTCCATAAATCATAGGAATAGAGCAACGTGCGATAAGCGAGAAGGAAAGCGGTCTCTCCACTCGGTATGTCGTGTTGCGCGACGTCGATGCAGTTGAAGTGGCCATCGTGACGTTCGCAGGTGAAACGGCCGACAGAGGCATCGCCAGTTCCGACCCTGAGAGGCGTGAATTTCTCCGAGGAGGCCAAATCGACAGGGTCTTCTACGTTACTGCGCATAAAGAGATTTCTCCATGCGCCCATGCCCCAGCGAAACTCTAGTACTTTGTCATCTATGTCATCTCTCAGTGGCTTGAGCACCGGAGACTCCGGGATGGAGTGGCCCTTGATGGCGGGCGCTCGACAACGCCTTCCTTCCTCGTCTATTACAAAAAGACAGGTGTTGTCGTGGTCCGCTATTTGTCGTTGGTATGAACTCAGCTTGTCGTCGGCACCGGCCTTCTGGCGATCCAAGACCCGCCATTGCTTCTGGGGCTGCTTTCGGCGGGCCTTCTTCGCCACGCTGATTTACTCCATTGCTCCATGCGAAGGCTCTACGTGTGCGTAGAGGCTCCGGTCCCCGCGCACGGCATGAATCTAGGCCTCGCGGCAGGCCTGCGAGTGGGCCGCCCGCCCTCTACGCCAGCCCGAGCCGCCTCGCGTGCTCCAGCCGCTCCTGGGCGACGCGGACCATTGCGGTGTCGATGAGGAAGCCGTCGCGTTGGATGGCCGTGGTGCCGGCGGCTTCGGCTTCGGCTAGGGCGGCGATCACGCCTTTCCATTCCTCGATCTCCTCTCCCGTGGGGGAGAAGACTTCGTTGATGATCGGGACGTGGCTGGGGTGGATGCACATCATGCCGTCGTAGCCCAGGTTCTTGGACTCGACGGCCATGGCGCGGAGGCCGTCGTGCTCGCCGACGTGCGGCCACAGACCGGTGATGGGGTAGGCGACGTTGGCCGCCCGCGCGTCCACCAGGACCGAGCCCCTTATGTGCAGCGACTCCGCGCCCTCGGGCGTCCAGGTGTAGCCGATGGCCCGCGCCCCGTCGCCGTCCTTGGCCGAGCCGTAGCCCATGTAGGCCACGCGCGGCGACGTCGTCCCGATCTCGTAGGCGAGCCGGATCGACTGCGCCGTCTCCAGCAGCGGGTTGATCAGGGTGCGGCCGATGGGGAGGCCGGCGCGGTGCTCGAAGTGCTCCAGCAGCGCGGCGGCGGCCACGATGTCCTCGGGACCGCGCGTCTTGGGCAGGAAGATGCCGTGGAGACCTTCGCAGACCGCCGCTTCGAGGTCGTCCCCGGTCTCGAACGTGTCGATGCCGTTCACGCGGACGAAGATGGTGTAGCCCTGGGCGGCGAGCTCCTCGGTGACGCGGCGCACCATCTCGCGGGCCTGGGGGCGGTGCGCCTCGGGCACGGCGTCTTCCAGGTCGAAGACGAGCGCGTCGGCGCCGTACTTGACCGCCTTCCGCATCCAGTCCTCTTTGTTGCCCGGCACGAAGAGAATCGTGCGCAGCGGCTGCGGTTCGTTTCTATTCATGACATCTCCGGGCTCAACGCCTCCAGGATCCTTAGGCGGGGAGGCCGTGGCCCACCGCGGTCGTCACGCCCTTCTCGCTCAGCTCGTCGATCTGGCGGTCGGAGTAGCCGAACTCGCGCAAGACGTCCTCGGTGGCGAAGCCCAGCGGGCGCGGTGTCTCGAAGCGGGTCTCGTACTCGGAGAAGTGGTAGACCGGGGCGCTGCGCCAGAACTTGCCGTGCTCGGGCAGCTCGTCCTCGCGGGCGAGGTCGTTGAGGCGCACCTGGGGGTCGTTGAGCATGAACTCGTGATGCGGCGTGCCGTCGGCGCGCACCGCGGGGACGCCCGCATGGAGCAGGATGTCCTCCCACTGGGCGGCGGGGCGGCGGGCGAAGGCCGCGCCGAGGGCGGCGCGCAGCGCCTCGTCGTTCGCCATGCGCGATTCCGCGGTGGCGAAGCGCGCGTCGCCGGCGAGCCCGGCGGCCTCGGCGACCGCGGTCCAGTGCTCCTCCTTGGGGCACATCAAGAAGAGCCAGCCGTCCCCGCACTCGTAGAGCCAGTGCAGGGCGTTGTAGCCGTGCTGCCCCTGATCGGGGATCGGGTTGGCGGGCTTCCCTTCATACTGCAAGCCCCACGACGAAACGACGTAGGCCAAGGAACTCAGCATCGTTGTCTCGACGTACTGTCCCTTCCCGGTGCGGTCGCGCGAATGGAGCCCAATCATCGCCGCCGTCGCGACGCCCAACGCGCCGACGGGGTCGGGGAAGACGCGGTCCTTGGGCGGATTGCCTAACCCCGATTCGATGATCCCTGAACCCGCGATGGCGCTTGGCGACGAATGGAAGCCGGGGCGGCGCCTCCAAGGCCCGTTCGTCCCGTAGCACGAGCCGTAGATGTACACCAGCCTCGGGTTGATCGCGCTCAGCGTCTTATAGTCGATCTGCAGCTTCTCCACCACGCCGGTGGGACGGAAGTTGTGCAGGAAGAGGTCGGCCTTGGCGGCGATCTTGTGGACGATCTCGCGGCCCTCTTCCGTCTTCAGATTGAGGACCACGCTCTCTTTGCTCGCCGCCGACTTGCTGTACGTCGACGACCAGTTGCGGCGCATCGGGTCGCCGGCGTTCGGCTCGACCTTGATGATGCGCGCCCCCAGCTCGGCGAGCAGCGTCATCGAGAAGGGCGCGGCGTAGAAGTAAGCGCACTCGAGGACGGTGACGCCGTCGAGCGGCCTCCGCACCGTCTTACCCGTCGGCGCCGTGACTCGTATCGGGGCCGTTGCGAGCGACGCCACGATCTCGTCGGTGTGCTGCCCCAGGCTCGGCGCGGGCACGCCAATGACCGAGGGCGTCTCGGACAAGTTGACCAGCGGCCCGATCTGCACCGTCTCGCCGATACCCGGCTCGACGACCGTCTGACGCCGGCCGTTGGCGGTGGTCTGCTCGTGGTCCAAGTACTCCTGCGCGCCGAGGAACGGGTCGCCGCCGACATCGTCGTTGGTGAAGATCTCCATCCACTCGTCGAAGGTCTTCTCCTTCATGCGTGTCTCGACCATCTCCACGACGGCTTGGAGGTCGCCGCGGGTGGGGAACCGGTCGGGCATGTCATTGAACGCGGGATCGTCGTACAGGTGCTCAAGCCCGAGGACGCGCATCCAGTTGCGGAAGAGGTGGGGCTGGCGGCTGCACATCTGAATGAAGCGTCCGTCGCTGCATTCGGCGGTCATGAACGCCAGCGGGATCACGCCGAACGCGGGACCGTCGTCCTCTTCGTTCGAGTGCATCCTATGGAGAAAGCCGCCCATGTCGTAGGCGGTGAGCGCGGCGAGGTGGCTCACGTCGACGCGCTGCCCCACGCCGGTGGTCTTGCGGGCGTAGAGCGCGGCGAGCAGTCCTTGCACAGCGATGGCCGCCGAGCCGTAGGAGGAGATCGGCGTGGGCGTGTAGATGGGGCCCTCGCGGAAGCCCTCCTGGGAGATCATGCGGCCCGTCTTCGCCGCCACGATCGGTTCGTAGCCCGGCAGGTCGTGGTAGGGGCCGACCTCGCCGAACGCCGTGATCGAAGCGTAGACGAGGCTAGGGTTGACCTCGCGAAGGGCGTCATAGCCCAGGCCCAACCGGTCGGCGACGCCGGGGGCAAAGTCTTCGATCACTCCGTCGGCGGTAGCGGCGAGCTGCTTGAACGTCTCCAGGCCCGCGGGCGTCTTCAGATCGATGACCGCGCTCTTCTTGCCGCGGTTCCGCACCAGGAATCCCGAACTCCCCCGCGTCGGGTCTCCGCCCGGAGGTTCGATCTTGATGACCTCTGCGCCGTTCTCCGTCAGGAACATCCCGGCCATCGAGCCAGACATGCTCATGCTCAACTCCAGTACCCGCATACCTTCAAGCGCCGTCGTCATGTGTTACCTCCGCGTCGGGCTTGGCCCTATCGCGCGTATTGTAGTGGATACGCCGCCGTGAGCAATCCTCCCGCGGGCGCCCAGATGGGTTCCACCACCAGATGGTTTCCACCAAAGGACTACGCAAACGACTCCTTTGCGGGTAAGGTTGAGGCGAGAATGCGTCCGACGCCAAAGGAGACCCCCATGCCGATTGACCCCAAGCCGATTCGCAGTCTGCTCTTCGTACCGGGCAACCGGGAAGATTGGATGCGCGAGGCTCCCAAGTACGGGTCCGACGGGCTGATCTTCGACATGGAGGGCGCGATGCCGCCCGCCGAGCTCCCCAAGGGACGCGAGATCGTGCGCCGCGTGCTCGAAGAGACCGGCGGCAGCGGCCCGCAACGGGTGGTGCGCGTATCGGGCCCCGCGTCGGCCAAGAACCGCGCCGACCTCGAAGCCATCGTCTGCGCCGGCCTCAACGGCGTGATGATCCCGCAGACGCGCGGCCCCGAAGACGTGGCGGCGGTCGACACCATCCTCACCGAGCTCGAACGTGAGCGCGGGCTCCCCGAGGGCCGCATCGTCATCACGCCGCTGCTCGAATCCGCCGGGGCGATACGCCAGTCCTACGAGATCGCCACCGCCTCGCCGCGGATCGCCTACTTGGGATCGGGCGTGTCGCGGCGGGGCGACATCGTCCGCTCGATCGGCTACCGCTGGACGCCGGAGGGCCTGGAATCACTCTACTTCCGTTCCAAGGTGCTGCTCGACGTGCGCGCCGCCGGCGTCCCCTACCCGATGAGCGGGCAGTGGAGCCAAATCGGGAACCTCGAAGGGCTGCGCGCCTTCGCCAATCAGACCCGCGACCTCGGCTACGTGGGGATGACGTGCATCCACCCCACGCACGTGCCCATCCTCAACGAGGTCTTCACCCCCACGCCGGAGGAGATCGAGAGCTGGCGCAAGACCCTCGTGACGATGGAGGCGGCGTGGGCCGAGGGCCGAGGCGCCGTCCGCTTCGAGGACGGCCTCGTCGACGAGGCCCACATCCACACCGCGCGCCAGGGGCTGGACTTCGCCCGCAAGCTAGGGGTTATCGACTAGCGCCCATCCCCTTCTGGAGGGGGAGTACGCCCTTCCGTCCGTTGGGCCGATGGCGTACACTGGCCGCCGGAATCAATGCGAGTGAAAGGGGACTCGGCATGAGCGAAATCCTCATCAAGGGCGGCACGGTGGTCGATGGGACCGGCGAGCCTCGGTACGAAGCCGACGTGCTGGTGCGGGACTCGGAGATCGCGGAGATCGGGCCCGGCCTGAGCACCGCCGGCGAGACCGTCGACGCCTCGGGGCTCGTGGTGACGCCGGGAATCATCGACCCGCACACGCACCTCGACGGCCAGCTTCTCTGGGAGCCGCGGGGCTCCTCCTCCTCGTGGCACGGCGTGACCACGGTGCTGATGGGCAACTGCGGCTACACGCTGGCGCCGATAAAGCCCGAAGACCGCGAGTACATCATTCAAATGTTCGGTCAGGTGGAGGAGATCGCGCCCAAGATCTTCCAGGAGAACCTGCCCTGGGACTGGGTAACCACCGCCGAGTATCTCGAAAGCATGGACAAGGGCTTGGGCGTCAACGCGGTGACCATGGTGGGCCACTCGACGCTGCGCTACTACGTGATGGGCGAGGCGGCCCTGGAGCGGGAGGCCACCGAGGACGAGATCGCCGAGATGCGGCGCGTCCTTCGCGCCGGCATCGAGGCGGGCGCGTTCGGGCTCACGACGTCGCGGGCGCCGAGCCACTTCGGGGCGCGCGGCGAGCCGGTCCCGAGCCGTCAGGCCGCGCCCGAGGAGCTCTACGGCCTGGCCGACGAGCTCAAGTCGCTCAACGCCACGGCGATGGGCCTAATCCCGCAGGGGCTCTTCGCGGGGATGAGCAAAGAGGACAAGGAGCTCATCTTCAACCTCGCCATACGCAGCGGGACCACCATCCAGCTCAACGGCGTCAGCAACTCCGACGCGTGGGACTTCATGGCGGACTCGCGGACGAAGGGCGCCGAGATCTACGGCGTCGTGGCGTCCCAGCCGTTCTACAAGATCTTCAGCATCAACTCGGGCACGACGACGTTCAACAGCATGGACACGTGGTTCGAGATCATGGGCAAGACGCCGGAGGAACGGCGCGCCCGCTTCGCCGACGCCTCGATCCGGCAACGGCTGCGCGACGAGATCGACGCCGAGCCCACGATGGACGCGCGCAACATGCGCCGGCCCCGCATCGTGTGGGACTACTTCACGGTACACAAGGCGGCCACCGAGTCGAACCGCCCCCTCAACGGCAGGACCATCCCGCAGATCAGCGCCGAGACGGGCAAGCACAAGGCGGACGTGCTGCTCGACCTCGCTCTCGCCGAGGACGGCGAGACGATGTTCGAGATGCGCTTCATGCCCGAGGACAAGTGGCTCGCCGACGAGTCGCGTGCGCCGCTGCTCAACCACGCCCACGTCTCGCCGATGAACTCCGACGCCGGCGCGCACATCGCCAGCGAGTGCAAGAGCGGCGAGGCTTCCTACTTCCTGAAGAAGTGGGTGGTCGAGAACGGCGTGATGGACCTGGAACACGGCGTCAAGAAGGTGACGGCCGACCACGCGCGTTGGATCGGCCTGAAGGACCGCGGCGTGTTGAAGCCGGGCATGAAGGCCGACATCGCCGTCTTCGACATCGACAAGCTCGAAACGCACTACAAGGAGCCGAAGAACGATCTCCCCGGCGGCGACACTCGTTGGGTGCAGAACGCCGACGGCGTCGAGCACGTGCTGGTGAACGGTCGTCTCACCATCGAGGGCGGCAAGGAGACGGGCGACCTCCCCGCGGTGGTCTTGCGGAGCGGCTGGTACCGCTAGCGCCCCGGCCCGGCCCAGCGTAAACCTCCGCGAGGCGCCTCGATGCTGCAAGACGCCAAGGTCCTCATCACCGGCGCCGCCGGTCAGGTCGCCTTCCCCGTGGCGAAGGCGTTGGCGGCCAATAACGAGGTCCACGCCTTGGCGCGCTTCACCGCCGAGGGCTCGCGGAAAAAGCTGGAGGCGCTGGGCATCCGGTGCATCAAGCGGGACTACGCCCTCGATGATCTGGGCGACGTCCCGGACGACTACACCCACGTCCTGCACTTCGCCTTCCAGACGGGACGCACGCAGCCGAGCTTCGATCAGGCCATCAAAGTCAACGGCGAGGGCGTGGGGCACCTGATGTACCACACCCGCAAGGCCAAGACCTTCTTTCACTGCGGCACCACCGCCGTCTACGGCGGCCCCGAAGGCCCGCCCTTCCGCGAGGACAGCCCGTTGATGAGCGGAACGATGGCCGCCTCGGCGCCGACGTACGGGCCCTCCAAACTCTGCGGCGAGGCTGTGGCGCGCTTTATCTCCTCCGAGTTCGGCCTCCCCACAATCATCGCGCGGCTCAACGTTCCCTACGGCCCCAACGGCGGCCTCCCCGCCATGCACATGAACCTGCTGAAGGCGGGCAAGGAGATACCCCTACGCGTTGGGCGGCCGAACAATTACAACCCCGTCTACGAGGACGACATCGTCGAGCAGGTGCAGGCGTTCTGCGAGGTCGCCACCAGCCCCGCCACCGTGGTCAACTGGTGCGGCAGCGAGACCGTCGCCGCCGAGGCGTGGTGCGAGTACATCGGGAATCTGCTGGGCATCGAGCCCAAGTTCCGCTACACCGAAGACTTCATAGCGGGCAACAGTTGCGACACCACCCTCATGCACCAACTCATTGGCAGGACAAAGGTCCCCTGGCAGGAAGGGATGCGGCGCATGGTCGAGGCCGCGCCCGAAGACCAACGCCTCGCCGCGGATTGAGCGGAGGGCCTCCATGACGTCTCTTCAAGGCAAACGACTCGAAGGCAAGGCCGCCATCGTGACCGGCGCGGGACGCGGTCTTGGCCGTGCCTACGCCATCGCGCTGGCCGCCGAGGGCGCGGCCGTCGTGGTCAACGACCTCGGCTCCGACCTCTCGGGGCACGGCGCGAGTTCCTCGCCCGCTGACGAGACCGTCGCGGCGATTACGGCCGCCGGCGGGACCGCCGTCACCGACTACCACGACGTGACCGACTACGAGCAGACCGGCGCGATCGTCGGCGCCGCCGTGGACGCGTTCGGCAAGCTCGACGTCATCGTCACCAACGCGGGCATGGACCGCCGCGGCTATCTCTACGAGATCACGCCTGAGGACTGGAAGGCAACGCTCGACGTGCACGTCAACGGCCAGTTCAACTGCTCGGCGCAGGCGGCCCGGGTAATGAAGGAGCAGCAGTCGGGCTCGATCATCAACATCACGTCGGGGGCGTTCTACCTCGGCGTCACCCGCCTCGGCGGCTACGGCGCTGCGAAGGGCGCCGTCTTCGGGCTCATGCGCACGCTGTCGCGGGAGATGGAGCCGTTTGGAGTGCGGGTGAACTGCGTCGCGCCGGGGCTTACCCAGACCCGCGCCGTCGATCACTTCCTGGAATCGCTGCGCACCGTCGAGCGCATGCCGGAGGAGCAGGTCCGCGCCTTCGAGGCGACGATGGCCCAGCCTGAGGACATCGCGCCGATCGTCGTGTATCTGGCCAGCGACGCCTCAAAGGAGATCACCGGCTTCACCTTCCAGATGGACCGGCAGAGCGTCTCCGTGATGCGCCCGATCCTGAAGCCGACGCGGCAGACGGAGAAGGAGCGCTGGGAGGTAGACGACCTCGCAGCGGTTGCGCCGGAAATGATCGCTCAGGCCATGGGCGTCACCGAGGCTTCGCGCGAATGGCCGTAGCCGGAGCGCGGGCGGCCCTCGCCACCGCCATCGTTTTGCTCCTCGCCGCGGCCTGCGGCGGCGGCGACCCCACGGTCGCGCCAACCGCCACGCCTGACGACCGGCCGACCGAACGCGTCGTCACCCTCGAGAACGACGCCGACGAACGCTTCATCTTCCGTCTGCTCGACGTGAACGCGGCGGAGCTACAGATCACCTCGGACGGCGTCACCACGAACTTCGCCTATCTCCCGGCGTTGGCCGAGACCGAGATCGCCATCGCCGGCGGCGTCGATCTAGACACCTACGTCTTCGTCCTGATACGGGGCAACGACACCCTCGCCTTCCAGCAGGTGAGCAAGGAAGGCCTCATCGACCGCGGCTGGCGTTTGACGCTGGACGCGGGCGGGTTTCGGTAGCGGCGGCCTACGGGCGGTAGGCGGGCGGCGGGGGGAGGAACTCGTCGGGGGGCTGCTCCGCCATGACGCGCCGGTCGTAGAAGTCGTCGAGTTGCTCGTCGCTCAGGCCGAGGTAGTCACCGAAGACGAGGCGGTTGTGCTCGCCGAAGTCGGGGGCAGAGAGGCGGATCTCGGTGGGGGTCTTGGAGAAGTGCCACGTGATTCCCGGATAGGGCCACGCGCCCATCGACCGCTGCGGAACGACCACGTAGAAGTCGCGGGCGTAGGCATGCAAGTTACTCACCATTTCCCAGTTCATGAGCACCGGCGCGGCGGGAATTCCCGCCTCCTGCAAGATAGCCGACGCCTCGTTGTGGTCGTACTTCAGGGACCACTCGGAGATGACGGCGTCGATCTCGTCGTGGTGGGCGCGGCGTGACTCCTCGTTCGCGTATCGCTCGTCGCGGAGGCGGTCATCGCCGATCGTGTCGACGAGGCTGCGCCAGTCGTCGTCGGAGCGCACGCAGAGGCTCATCCACATGTCGTCGCCTATGGTGCGGTAGACACCCTGCGGGGCGTGGACGCTGTGCCGGTTTCCCCGCCGTTCGGGTAGCCGTCCGGTCATGGTGCACTCGATCATGGACTGGGGAAGGAACGAAATACCGTTCTCCTGAAGGGAGAGGTCGATATACATGCCCTCGCCGGTCTGCTCGCGGCGGTGCAGAGCAGCGAGAATCGCCGCCGAGGCGTGCGTCGCGGTTACGGGGTCGGCGTAGAAGTAGCCGGTGCGGTAGGGCCGCTCGTCGTCGGCGTAGCCTGTGACGGATGCGAGGCCGCTCGCGGCCTCGATGTTCGCGCCGTAGGCGATGTAGTCGGTGTTCGGGCCCGTCTGACCGTAGGCGGCGATCTGGAGCATGATCAGGCGGGGGTTGACCTCGCGGAGGACCTCGTAGGTGAGGTTGAGATTCCGCATGACGCGGGGACTGTTGTTCTCGATGACGATATCGGCGTCCTTCACCAACTCGAGGAAGAGGTCGCGGCCTTCGGGCATCGAGAGGTCGGGGGTGACACCGTACTTGCTGCGGTTCATCTTGCAGTTGTAGGAGACGCGGTTCCAGTGATAGCGGAAGGGCTGGTTGCCGGTGTAATGCCCCTGGCGGGCGGCGATGCGCTGCGGCGACTCGACCTTGATGATCTCCGCGCCCATGTCGCCCAGGTTGCGCCCCGCGACGGGCCCCGCCCAGTTGTTCGTCACCTCGATGATGCGCACGCCCTGCAGCGGCAGCGGCATCTCCGGCTTCGGATCGGGCTCGATGGGGGAGCGGAAGGCCGTGATCCTAGAGGCTGACTGACGGCCGCGGCGGTCCGACGGCCAGCCTTCGGCGTGCTCGCCGATACGCGGCGCGGGCCCGCGGGCCTTCAGCGTCTCGCCGTCGAGCAAATACGGCGCACCCGGCACGACGACCTTCCCCGCCTCGGGGTGGTCGATCTCCCACCAGAAGCCGCGCTCCTTGAGGTGCTCCGATGCGGCGAGGTCGGCAGCGTCGTAGACCGGAGCGCAGGGGATGCGGAGGTCTTGGCCCAAGCGCCACACGTCTTCCTTGTTCTGGCCCAAGCACCACTCGCGGATCAGGCCTTGGATCTCGGGCTGCGCGGCCATCCAACTCGCGCGGTCTTGGAAGCGGGGGGCGTCCATCATCTCGGGCTTGCCGATCATGACGAAGAGCTCGGGGCTGGCGGCCATCGACAGGATGTGAATCCACCCGTCGCGGCACTTCACCACGTCTGAGCCGGTGCGTTCCATTACCGCGCCCAACTGCGTCCACATCGTGGTCGTCCAGATGTGGGCGGTAAGCATCGCCTCGAAGTTCGACACGTCGACGTACTGGCCTTGGCCGGTCCTGCGGGCCCACCACAGCGCGCCGAGGGCACCGAGCGCGCCGTGGGCTCCGCCGTGGAGGTCGGCCTGACGGTTGTGGACCATGAGCGGCTCGCGCTCGGGGTCGCCGCCGAAGTAGAGATAGCCGCTGAGGGCCCAGCCGACGATCTCCTCCGATTGCCAGTCTCGGTAGGGGCCGTACTGGCCGAACGGCGTCACGGAGGTCATCACGAGGTCGTCGCGTCCGGCGCTGAGCCGGTCGTAACCCAGGCCGAGGGCACCGAGGCGGCCCGGCGCCAGGCTCTCGACGACGAGGTCGGCGTCGGCGGCAAGATCGGCGACGCGGTCACGGCCCGCCGCCGTCTCCAAGTCGACGGCGACGCTCCGTTTGTTCGAGGCGAGGTAGATGAAGAGTCCGCTCTTTTCAGCGTGGGGAACGCCGCCGGGGAAGGGCCCCTCCGCGCGCGCTGGATGCCCGCCGGGCGGCTCCGCCATGAGGACCGTCGCCCCCAGATCGGCGAGCAGTTTGGTGCAATAGGCGCCCGCCACGTCGCGGCTCAGGTCGAGGACGTTGACGCTCTCGAGCGGCAGGGAAGAGGGCATGGCGGGGATACCTCGGCTTGGGGTGATGCTAGCTCAGTCGCAACGCGCGGGCGCAACGTGCGGGGATTATACCCAAGGCATGCGCCGGAGGGGTTGCGGAGAATCTTTGCGGAGAGCAGCGATTGGGGCTATCGGTATACTCGTCCCACTAGGGCACGGGGGCGGAGCTTCGGCTGACATATTTATGTGATACGATTTTGCGGGGTTTGGATGGATGAAAGGATGGACTAACGCGGCGTCCGCTTTCGGCGCGCTGATCACCGTGCGGAGACTCGCCGGGCGGACGGCGTGGGCTGTCCTGCTTTGCCTGGTGGCCGCAGCCATACTGTCGGCCTGCGACCGCCAGCCGCCGCCCGGGGAGACGTCGACTCCGACGGCAACCGCCACAACCGGACCCGCGCCTACGCACACACCATCGCCTACGCAGACACCATCGCCTACGGCAACACCTACACCCACGCTTAGGCCATTGCCGGCGCCGGCATCTACCCCAACACCGTCGCCGATGCCGACATCGACACCTACCTCCACGCCGTCGCCGACCCCCACGCCGACACAACCACCCACGCCTACCCTAACCCCAACGCCCACGCCATCGCCGACGCCGACCCCAACGCCAGCGCCCACGGCCACGCCGACGCCTACCGCCACTCCAGCGCCTACGCCTACGCCGGCGCCTACCCCCACGCCATTGCCCACCGCCACGCCATTGCCCACCGCCACGCCCACACCGATACCCAAACGCACATGCACGCCGCCACCAGAACAACCCATCACGGCAGAGCAGGAGAAGGCAATCGACGCCTGGGCACAGGATTGGGCATGGCTAGCCGAAAGGCTCCGCCGCCTTGCAGCGCGCTCTCCAGCAGGGCTCGACGCCTTGATATGGCAGTTTGGAGACCGCGACCCCTCCCCACAAGTAGTCCGCCATTACACGTCCATAGCCTTCTGCGACGAAGCGGCGGCCATACGTATTCTCCAGATGCCCTTTCTAAACGGTGACCACCTCGGCGTTGTTGACGGTAGCGCGTTGTTCGCCCTAGTGAGACTGGCGGAGTCCGACCTGGATGGTCTACAGCGGGTGCTCGATCATCCCGAGATCCGCGATGGAATCACCAGTGAAGAAGCGGTGTTGGTCCTTCTTCTGAGTCTTGAGCAGGAGGACCCTGCCGCGGCGGCGGCGATACGAGCGTTGCCATGGGTGGAGGACGGAATCACGCAAACACCAGGCAGCAGTTCGATTTCCTACGAAAGAGATCCGGCGGAGTATGAAGACGCGTCGGTCGCAGACCTCGTCGCCCTCGCGCGGTCTGGCGGCAAGACCTTTGCGGCGCTTCTGTCCAAACCATGGGTGCGAGACGGGTACACCCGGCTTGAAAACCAAGCGGTTCTGAAAATCACGCGTATCGGCTTCGGGAACGACGAAGCTGGGGCGCAGATCGTGGGGATGCCATTCTTGGCAAGCTTGGACCAAGGCACCAAGCCCTTGGGCATTTTGCAGGTGCTGGAAGACTTAGCCGACTTCGACCCGACCCTTCTCCAACAGTTGCTGTCCAGTCCGGAGTTGCGGGGCGGCATCACGAACGAACACACGGCCATCCTTGGCCTGTTGCACCTCGAGCTGCAAGATCCTGACGCCGCTGCCGCATTGAACGCGCTGCCCTGGATCCAAGACGGGATAGACCGTTCTGATCGGAACGGCATTGGGGCATTGCGTTTCGTCGCGCTTTACTCGAATGAGGTCTTACCGCTTCTATTGACTAGGTCTTGGGTACAGGACGGCCTCACGGCAGACGAATCCGAGATGCTCTTGACCCTGGCATTATTGGCGAGTGAGGCTCTTGACCGCGGCGGCGAAGGGGTCACGCTGCAAATCATGGAACGTCAAGTCACGCTTCCGCTCGCGGGCGAAGTGACGTCATTGGCTATCTGGCCAAGGGGGGACGTTTCCGATACCCAAGCGTCCCGCACGCTGGACCTCCTGGAATACGCGGTGCGCGCGCAGGAGGAATTCATTGGCCTACCCTACCCCAATAGCTACGCCATCGTGCTCATCCTAGACAAAGACGAGCGCTCCGCCGGTGGCGCAATCGCTACAGGCGCTGGGGGGTTTATTACGATCGACCCTCCGTATAGCGATTCGGAAGGCATCATGGCTCACGAAGCGGCGCACACGTACTGGCCCATCCTCTATCTTCCCTGGATGGACGAAGGCGTGGCGGAATTTTTGGAGTCGATAACGGCAAGAGCCCGCAGCGGACAACCGCTCCCGGAGCCGGTCGACTCGTGTTCTCTCGCCCGTAACATCGCCGAACTGGAGAGAATCCCAAACGACATTGACGTTTATTCCTCGGCATGCAACTACACGTTAGGAGAGAGTATGTTCCTGGACCTCTACCGCAGCTTGGGCGAGGAAGCGTTCCGGCGGGGATTTGCCAACCTGAACCGGCTCTTGTGGGATGACGCGCGGAGAGGCGAGTGCGACGGCGAACAAGAACGTGGCGTCTGCTACCTGAAGGCGGCCTTCGTGACCGACGCGACTCCCAGGGACGCCGCCATCGCCGAAGAGATCATCGACCGTAGGTACTACGGCACCTCTACTTAGGGTCGTTACCTCTTCCGAGGACTTCCGTTTGCTAGAATAGCGCGGCCCTCGGATGGGTATGGGTGTAAGGGGGAAGGACGCATGGTCCACGCCGCTTCGAAGTCGCAGGAGGTGCGGTCGAAGCTGGGGCATCCCGTCGTCGATGCCGACGGGCACCTACAGGAACTCGTGCCGGTGCTCAAGGACTACGTGCTCGACTACCTCAGGGAGATCGGTGGGGCGTCGATGGTGGAGCAGTTCGAGCGCGTCGGCCTCACCTACCGCACGTCCGTGGCTGACCGTTGGATGGGGATGACGTGGGAGGAACGGTACCGCACCTGGACGTCGGTGCCGGCGTGGTGGGGGCAGCCCAGCAAGAACACCCTTGACCGCGCCGCCGCGACCTTCCCCAACTTGCTGGCCGAGCGCATGGACGAGTTGGGCATCGACTTTGCGGTGATGTACCCCAGCCACGCCAGCAACCTCCCCGACATCGTCGACCCCGACCTGCGCCGGGCCGCGGTCCGCGCCTACAACAGCTTCTACGCCGATCTGTACCGACCTTACGCAGACCGTCTGACCCCCGCGGCCCTGATGCCGATGAACACTCCCGAGGAGGCCATCGACGAGCTGGAGTACGCCGTGGGGGAGCTTGGGCTAAAGGCGATCATGGTCCGGCCCACCAAGCGGCCCATCGAAGACATCGCGGAGCGCGACCCCGACCTCGCCAGACGCACCTATCGCATCGACATGTACGGCATCGACAGCCCTCACGACTACGACCCGCTGTGGCGGCGCTGCGCGGAGCTGAAGACCGCCGTCGCTTCGCACGCCGGCGCCCAGGGATGGGGAAGCCGCCGCTCCGTGTCCCGGTTTATGTACAACCACATCGGCTCCTTCGCCGAGGGGTCGGAGGCGCTGTGCAAGTCGCTGTTCATGGGCGGGGTCACCAAGCGCTTCCCCGGGCTCAACTTCGGCTTTCTGGAAGGCGGAGCGGCGTGGGCCTGCGCGCTCTACGCCGACCTCATCGGCCACTGGGAGAAGCGCAACCCCAAGCACCTGCTCGAACACCTCGACCCCGCCATCCGCGACCACGCCGGCTTCCGCCGAACTCTCGAAATCTACGGGGACGAGCGCGTCAAGCGCGAGGCCGACAGCATCGAGGCGTTCCTCCGGGAGCCCGAGCCGCGCCCCGACGAGCTCGACGACCTCTCCGCCTGCGGCATCGAGAAGCCCGAGGACATCCGCAACCTGTTCGTTGACAACTTCTTCTTCGGGTGCGAGGCCGACGACCCGCTGACGACATGGGCCTTCAACACCAAGGTGAACCCCTTCGGCGCCCGGCTTGGGGCCATGTTCAGCTCCGACTTCGGCCACTGGGACGTGCCCGACATGCGCGAGGTGCTCGCCGAGGCATACGAGGCCGTCGAGAAGGGGCTGCTGACCGAAGAGGACTTCCGCGACTTCTCGTTCGTGAACCCCGTGCGGTTCTGGGGAGAGGTCAACCCCGAGTTCTTCAAAGGCACGCGCGTCGAGGCCGAGGCCGCTCGCATGCTCGCCGAGAGCAAGCAACCAGCACACGCCTAGCGTGGGCGTAGAGGGAGCCTTTTATCACAACGGAAGAAGAGCTGCTGTACGAAGTCGAGGGCCGTGTCGCGCGCATCACGTTGAACCGCCCCGAATCGCTGAACGCGCTCACGTTCGGGATGATGAAGCGTTGGCGCGAGGTCATGATCGCGTTCAACGAAGACCCGGAGCCGCTGGTCGGCATCGTGCGCGGGGCCGGCGACCGCGCCTTCTGCGTCGGCATGGACCTGAAGCAGCTCGCGGCGATACGCGCCGAGCCGAGGGAGGAACCGGTGACGCGCACGCCGCCGATACCGGTCATCCCCGACAAGCCGCTCATCGCCGCCATTGACGGCTACTGCATCGGCGGCGGGCTCGAATTGGCGCTTCAGTGTGACATCCGCGTCGCCACGCCACGGTCGCAGTTCGGCCTTCCCGAGGCGCGGTGGAACGTGCCCGGCAGCTACGGCCTCCACATGCTCAACCGGATGATTCCGTTGGGCGAGGCGCTGCACATGCAGTTCACGGGAAGCCGAATCGACGGCGAGCGCGCCTACGCCATCGGCTTGGTGCAGCGCCTCGCGGAGCCCGACAAGCTGGAGGAGGAGGCCCGCGCGGTCGCCGACGGGGTGCTAAGTTGCGCCCCGCTCGCTATCAAGGCCATCAAGCGCGTCGTCATGGAGTCGCGGCACCTGCCGCTGTCGGACGCCTTCGCCTATGCCGAGCCGCTGGTGCGCGGTCTGGCCAACACCGAGGACGCCAAGGAAGGCCCCCGCGCCTTTGCCGAAAAGCGCCCCCCAAACTGGAAGGGCCGCTAGGCGGGCGCCTCGGCTTCGATCTCCAGCAGGCGCTCGGTGATGCTGCCCCCGTGGCTCTTCGAGGCGTCCTCGTCGAACTGGAGCATCACCAGTGTTAGCCCATCGGGGCCGGCCTCGATGGCCGGGGCAGGCTCGGCACCCTCGGCATAGCGCAGGTTATGGGCGGTGAGGGTCGTTCCACTAGCGAGGGCGCTCCCCGCCACCACGATCTCGTAACGCCCGTATTCCGCGGCGCCGAAGGGCACCTTCGCGTCGGCGGGCGCCTCGATCACCTCAGCCCGCAGCCCAGTCGGTTCGGCGATGAGGACCTTCTCCCGCAGCCCCAGCAACCCCAGCAACCCCAGCAGTCCCATGCCGGCCCACGGTACTTCGCTCGCCGACCTGGCGATCTCCCGGCCTTCGTGGTTCGCTTTGGCCCGGTTCTCGGGCGTGTCCATGTACAACTGGCCCGCCGGCTTCGCGTGGACCACAAACATCTGATAGTCCTCGGTGGTCTCGAACGGCCCGTAGGGGGTGTTGTGGTCGGTGTAGTGCACACCGATGGCCTCGACCTGGAACGTGGGGTAGGCAGCCTTTCCCCGCACGACAAGCTGGAACTGCGCCCCGAGGTGATAGTGCGGCCGCACCTTGGAGCCGGGCTGGTGCGAGTGCGTCGCCTCGGGGCCGCCGTCGAGCCCGTCGAGGAGAATCCGCACCTTCAGCTCGCGGCCCGTGTCCCGCACCAGCGTACGGCGCGTCCCCATGCTCTCGTCGACGATGTACTGCTTCAGCATCGCTAGGCCATCCCATAGAGCCGCCGGGGGGTATCCCACTTGGGGTCCATAAATTTCTGGTACAGGTCCGCCGGCTCCATGACGTGGATGTCGGCATCCATCACCGGATGGCCGTTCTTCATCGCTCCGACCTCCCCGCCACGGCGGGCTCTGTTGTGGCCCCGCGCCGTATCGCGTAGGATGGCGCACGACCAGCCCGGAGCCGTCACCATGTCTCCCGAAGACGCGACCCTCGCAGAATACAAGGCCCAACTCGCCAAGAACAAGGCTATCGTGCTCGACCAGATCGACCACGTGGTCAACAAGAACGACCTCGACTACCTGGACAAGCGCCAGCATCCGCGCTTCGTCGCGCACGGCCTCGGTAGTAAAGATCCCGGCGACGGGATGAAGCGCCTGATCCGCACCTGGAAGACAGCCTTCCCCGATTGGAAGGACGAGGTGCTGGACATCATCGCCGAGGACGACAAGGTCGTGATCCGCCTCAAGGCCTCCGGCACCCACACCGGCGAGCTTCTGGGAATCCCGCCCACAGGCGAAGCGGTGAGCTGGAACATGATGGAGACGGTGCGTTTCGAGGACGGCCTCATCATCGAACAATGGGGCGTCTCGGACTTCGGCCTGGTGGTCGACCGGCTGCGCAAAGCGGCGCGGGCGAAAGCAACGGAGGGAGCTAGATGAATTTCGGACTGCTCTACGAGCTCGAAGTCCCCAAGCCCTGGACACCGAAGTCCGAGTACGACATCTTCCACCAGGCAGCGGACCAGGTCGTCCTCGCCGAGCAGATGGGCTTCGACTACGTATGGATCGTCGAGCACCACTTCCTCGAAGAGTTCGCCCACTCCTCGGCCCCCGAGGTCTGGCTGGGCTACCTCGCGGCGCGCACCAGCAAGATCCGTCTGGGGCACGGCGTCGTGCTCCTAGAAGGCACGATCAACCACCCCGTCCGCGTGGCGGAGCGCATCGCCACCCTCGACATTATGTCCGACGGGCGGGTCGACTTCGGAACGGGGCGCGGCTCGAACCCGTTCCAGATCGAGCCGTTCGGAGTGGACCTTGACGTCACCCGTGAGGAGTGGGAGGAGGCCGTCGAGATCATCCCCAGGATGTGGGAGGACGGCTGGTTCAGCCACAAGGGCCGCTTCTGGGACATCGAGGAACGCAACGTCCTACCCAAGCCGCTGCAAAAGCCGCACCCTCCGATCTGGGTGGCCTGCCAGCAGCCGGCGACCTTCCCCATCGCGGGGCGCAAGGGTATCGGCGCGCTCTGCTTCACCATCGGCAGGCCCGGCGAGCTCAAGGAGCGCATCCAGTCGTACCG
Organism: Dehalococcoidia bacterium; assembly: GCA_965219875.1. GTDB lineage: Bacteria > Chloroflexota > Dehalococcoidia > SHYB01 > SHYB01 > DAOUKH01. Next base: position 221,953 of record CBDCOW010000006.1, read on the forward strand.
CGAGGCGGTGGCGGATCCCACCGAGCAGGTCGGCAAGCTGAAGAACGATCAGGTCGCGGCCTTCACCGTGGCGGCGTGCGACGAGAACGATCTAGCGGCGCGCGAGCTCGCGGGGCCGCAGGGCGCGTGGTACTTCGACACCATCCGCAAGATCTACGACCCCGCGTGGCAGAAGCGCGAAAAGGGCGTCCCCGCCAGCTACGCCTACCATGCCCTGAACGTGACCCAGGCCGACTCACAGCTCCTGCACAAGCAGGCGGACATGAACTACAACGACCTCATCGACAACGGCTCGTTCTGCATGGGTAACCCGGACACGTGCATCGAGACGATCCAGATGTACAAGGACTCGGGCGTCGACCAGGCGATGATGTTCTTCCAGGTCGGTAACGTGCCCCACGAGAAGATCATGAACTCGATCCGCCTGTTCGGTAAGTACGTGATCCCGCACTTCAAGGAGGCGGCGAGGAAGGAAGCCGCCTCCGTCTCGTAGGACGGACCAATGAGCGAAACACCCGGCGACCATCCCCACGCCTTCGACGAGCCTCCGCGGTGGCAGATCCCGTGGATCTCGCGCCGCCACGTCCTGCTCTACCAGTGGACGAACGGCGAAATCGGCGGCGATCTCGGGCCCTATCCCGGCATCGTCATCCACACCAAGGGGCGGCGCACCGGTAAGGGACACAGCATCTGCCTGCCGGCGATACCGGACGGGGACGATTGCCTGGTCGTCGGGTCGTTCGCCGGGGCCAAGCGCCATCCGGCGTGGTACCTGAACATGCAGGCGGACCCCGAAGTTCGCGTGCAGGCGGGGCCGCGCGTCTACCGCGCCAAGGCGACGACGCTCACCGGCGAGGAGCGTGCCCAAGCGTGGGCCCGCATCACCGCCGAGTCCCCCTGGTACGCCGACTACCAGACCCGCACCGAACGGGAGATACCGCTGGTGCGCCTCACCGAAATCCCGTAGCGGCGATTCGCGAATCGCCCTCCCGCCTGCACCGGCCTCTCCCCCTCTGGAGGAGACTGAGTGAGGGCGCACAGCGCAGCGGCGCGGACGCCCGCCTACCTGTACCGCAGCTTGAGGTACACGATCGAGCCCACCATGCTCCCCGTTAGGAAGTTGGCGACCATGAGGGGGACCGATCCGAGGAGGGCACCGTAGAGCAGCCAGAGGAAGTTGCCGAGGGTGAGAATAGCGAAGGCGGGGAGGTTGATGTCGCCGGTGGAGCGAGTGCGCCAGCTTTGGCGGACCTGGGGGAACAACGAGATGACGGCGACGACGCCGGCGCAGAATCCAAGCGCATCTATGGGTCCCAAGCCGCCTCCTAACGGGCCGCCCCGGCAGGGCCGCCCCCCGAACCTTCCGATTATACCCCCAGTCGTCCGCGATCGCCCGCACGGGCTGGAAGAGGTCGGAGTGAGGCGTGCCGCGGGGCCGGGGTATAATCTTCGTGCCACGAGGCCCGGCGCGGGCCGCGCCAACGCCACCCTAAGGGAGCTCCCATGACCACCATCTCCGAACCACCGAAGACCGATTTCCGCGTCGTAGGCACACGCCCGATCCGGCACGACGGCGTGGACAAGGTCACCGGGCGCGCCCGCTACGGCGCCGACATCGACATGCCCGGCCTCATCCACGGCAAGGTGCTCCGCAGCCCCCATCCGCACGCGCGCATCCGCTCCATCGACACGAGTAAAGCAGAGGCCCTTCCCGGCGTTCGCGCCGTCGTCACCGCCGCCGACTTCCCCATCCTCGAAGACCAGCCCATCAACTTCGCCGAGATCCGAGGCAGCGCACGGATGCTCGCCGAGAACGTCATGGCCCGCAAGAAGGTCCTGTACGCGGGCCACGCCGTGGCCGCCGTCGCCGCCGACAGCCCCCACGAGGCCGAGGAGGCCCTGGCCCACATCGACGTCGGGTACGAGGTCCTGCCCACCGTCCTCACCCTCGACGAGGCTCTGAAGGACGACGCCCCGCTCCTCCACGAGGGGCTCACGACGCGGTCGATCTCGGCCTTCCTTGCCAAGGACGGCGACACCGGCAAGCCGAGCAACATCTCGTTTCACATCCAATTCAAGGACGGCGACCTCGACGCGGGCTTCGCCGAAGCCGACACCGTGATCGAGCGCGAGTACACCACGCAGTCCGTGCATCAGGGCTACATCGAGCCACACGCCTCGACGGCGTGGTGGGCGCCCGACGGCCAGATCACGGTTTGGACCTCGACGCAGGGGGCGTTCTCAATACGCTCCGAGACCGCGCTGATCTTGGGCCTGACCGAGAGCCGGGTGAAGGTCATCCCCATGGAGATCGGCGGCGGTTTCGGCGGGAAGCTCGACACCTACCTCGACCCCGTCGCGGCGGAGCTCTCCCGCAAGAGCGGTCGACCGGTGAAGATCGTTATGTCGCGCCGTGAGGTCTTCGAGGGCTCCGGCCCCACCTCGGCCGCCAAGATCATCGTCAAGCTCGGCGCGAAGTCGTCGGGGAAGATCACCGCGGCCCACGTCCAGCAGTACTACGAGTCCGGCGCCTTCCCCGGCTCGCCCGTCGGCGAGGGCGCCATGACCGGCCTCGCCCCCTACGCGATCGAGAACATCACCGTCGACGGCTACGACGTGGTCTGCAACAAGCAGAAGGTCGCCGCCTACCGCGCCCCCGGGGCGCCGATCGCGGCGTTCGGCGTCGAGTCGGCCATGGACGAGCTCGCCGCGTCCCTCGGCCTCGACCCCATCGATCTCCGCGAGGCGAACCTCGCCCAACCCGGCGACCGTATGCCCAGCGGCAAGCCGCACGAGGACTTCGCCGGCAACGAGCTCCTGACGGCGATCAAGACACACGCCGCCTACACGGCGCCGCTCGGTCCCAACCAGGGGCGGGGCGTGGCCGTCGGCTACTGGTTCAACGCCACGATGCAGTCGTCGGCCACGATCAACGTCAACAGCGACGGAACGATCAGCCTGCTCACCGGCTCGGTGGACATCGGCGGGACGCGCGCCGCCGTGGCCATGCAGGCCGCGGAGGTCCTCGGCCTCGACGCCGGTGACGTGCGCCCCACGGTGGTGGACACCGACTCCATCGGCTGGACGGGCACCACCGGCGGCAGCCGCACCGCGGTGGACACGGGGCGCGCCGCCATCGAGGCCGCCGAGGTGGTGAAGGAAGAGCTCGCGGCGCGCGCCGCAACGATGTGGGAGATCTCTCCCTCCGACGTCGTCTTCGAGGCCGGTGTCTTCATCAACACGAAGTCGGACGAGCGCATCGCCTTCAAGGACCTTGCCGCGCAGCAGATGGCCCTCGGCGGCACGATCAGCGTCTCGGCGACAACGAAGGGGCGCAAGGTCGCTCCGGCCTTCGCCGGCCACGTCGCCGACGTCGAGGTCGATCCCGAGACGGGCAAGGTACACGTCCTCCGCTACACGACCTTCCAGGATGCGGGGCGCGCGGCGCATCCAAGCTACGTCGAAGGCCAGATGCAGGGCGGCGCGGTCCAGGGCATCGGCTGGGCGCTGAACGAGGAGTACTACTTCTCCAAAGACGGCCGGCTCGCCAACTCCAGCTTCCTCGACTACCGGATGCCGACGGCCCTCGACGTGCCGCGCATCGACACGGTGATGCTGGAGATACCCGGCGACGCCCACCCCTTTGGCATGCGCGGCGTGGGAGAAGTCCCGATCGTGCCGCCCATGGCGACGATAGCCAACGCGGTGAGCGCCGCCACCGGCGTCCGCATGGCGAACCTCCCCATCACGCCGGGCTCCATCGTCAAGGCGCTCGCCGACGCGAAGCCGGACTAGCGGCGGCGACAAGGACGGCCGGGACGCGCGGCCTCTCTGAGGCTCCCTCAGGAAGGAGAGAGGTTTGCGGAGGGTCTCTGTCGCGGTCTCTTCCGGCGAGAGCGGAGGCGGAGCGGGGGCGGCTAACGCGCCATGTCGTAGCTGCGGAGCAGCTTGCCCGGCAGGGCGTTGGTGCACTCGTTCTCGACGAACGTCACCCCGCCGTTCACCAGGATGAAGCGTATCCCCTTCGGCTTTTGGATGAGCCTGCGCTCGCCGCCGGGGAAGTCGTTGGAATAGATCGGCGGGTCGTGGAGCAGGCCCAGCTCGTCGAGGTTGTAGACCATGATGTCCGCCGCCTTGCCCGTGGTGAGCACGCCGCGGTCGGTGTAACCGGCGACCCATGCGGGGTAGGCGCTCATCTTCACGTGGGCCTGCTCCAGACTCATCAGCTCGCGGTCACGGATCCAATAGGCCAGGAAGTCGACGGGCCAGCGGGCGTTGGCCTGGAAGCGGGTGTGCGCCCCGCCGTCGGAGGTCGAGATGTGCGTGTAGGGGTCGACGAGGCCCTTGTCGATGGTCTGCTCGCCGGCTTTGCTGAACTCGCGGGTAGCGAACTCGGTCTTGAGATCCTCGTCGATGGAGAGGTCGAGGAAGGCGTCGACGGGGTGCTTGCCCATCATCTCGGCCACTCGCTCGACGGTCTTGCCCTCGTACTGATGGTTGCGCTCGTAGGCGACCTCGAGCACGCGGGCGGTGCTCCACTCGGTGCGCCCGAGATAGGTCGGCACCGCGGCGTCGCGCTTCATCGCCTCGCGCGTCGCCGGGTCGAGCAGCTTGCGCTTGCGCTCCTCGGGCGTACCCACCAGCGGGTCCACCCAGTTCGGCATGTAGTCGAAGAGATTGAACTCGGCGAGAGTGAACCGGCTCTCGGGGAACATCGGTGTCTTTTGCGGCGCGACGGGGAGCCCCTCGGCGCGGGCGCGCTCGACCCACTTAGGGCCGTCCTCGTTGTGGCCCAGCACGACGTGGAGGGGGCGCCCGCTCAGGCGCAGCATGCGGGTCAGCAAGTCCTGCTGCTTTTCGGGGTGGGCCGACACACCGATCGTCCAGCCCATCCAACCCACGCCGAACTCGCCGAGAATCTCGGCCAGTGCCAGGTACTCCTCGTCGGAGGCGACGTGGCTCGGAATCGCCGAGCCGTCCTCGCTGCGGTCCTCCTCGTTGCGGTCGGCGGCGAAGCCGAATGAGCCCGCCTTCATGCCCTCGTAGAAGAGCTCCTTCATATGGGTGAGCTCTTTTTCCGTCACCGAGGTCCGGTTTCGAGCCTCGATCATGCCCAGAACGTAGCCCCGCAGCGGCGAGAACGGGAGGAGCGAGCCCACGTTGATCCCCAGGCCCTGGCGGTCGAGGCTGTCGAGGTATTCGGGGTACGTCTCCCAGTCCCACCGCATACCGGCGCGCATCGAGTCCAACGGGATCGCCTCGATGCGATTCATCATCCGCATGTTGAGGTCGCGGTCCTCGGGGCGCGTAGGGGCGAAGCCGAAGCCGCACTGGCCGATGCTGACCGTCGTCTGGCCGAACCAGCCGTCGAGCGTGGCGTAGGGGTCCCAGTTGAGCTGCGCGTCGTAGTGGGTGTGGAGGTTGATGGCGCCGGGGGCGACGATGCAGCCGCTCGCGTCTATCTCCTGGGCCCCGCCCGCGGGAATGCGGCCGCTGATCTTGGCGATCTTTCCGTCCTTGATCCCCACGTCGGCAGCGTAGCGGGGTATGCCCGACGCCTCGACCACCGTCCCGCCTCGAATCACTACATCGTATTCAGCCAACTCCGGGACCTCCTTGGTCTCTGTCGTCGAACTCAATTAGACGGGCTCCTCGATGTTGAAGAACGCCGATGTGTTGGTCACCGTCATCTTACGCAACTCCTCGTCCGTCACGTCGTCGAAGATCTCGCGGATGATGCGGTGCGAATCGGGCCAGGTGCCCTCGGTGTGCGGGTAGTCGGAGCCCCACATCAAGTTCCCCACGCCGATGGCCTCGCGCGACTTGACGGCTACCCAGTCCTCCTGAAAGCCGATGGCGCAGTTGCGGTGGAAGAAGTCGCTGGGCTTCATGTTGTCCTTGAAACGCCGCCACATCATGCCCCGGTCGCGGTGGAGCAGGTCCATCTTGTAGAGCCACTGGCCGGCCCAGCCCGCCTCGTTCTCGATGCTGGCGACTTTCAGGTTGGGGAAGCGCTCGAAGACGCCCGACCAGATCATCGAGGTCAAGCTCCGCCGGATCCAGTAGTCATTCGTCGAATAGATGACGCCCAGAGGCTGGTTCGGGTCGGCGGGGTCGTACAGGTTCATGGGCAGGAAGTCGCGGTCCGAGCCCGAGTGCAGCGAGATGGGCAGGTTCAGGCTCTGCGCGGCGTCCCAGAACGGGTCGTATTCGGGGCTGTGGTACTGGCGCTCGTGCTGGGGATAGACCGTGATGAAGCACGAGTTCAGCCCTAGGGCCTTGGCCCGTTCGAGCTCCTCGACCGCCTCGGACACGTTGTCCACGTTGATCATCGCCGCGCCCTTCAGCCGGTCGGGGTAGGGCTTACAGAACTCGGCCATCCAGTCGTTGTAGCAGCGGCAGATCGCCGAGAGCAACTCCGAGTCCTTGATGCGCCACATCCCGCCGACGCAAAGCGTGGGGAAGAGGACCCCGCCGTAGACCCCGTCGTGGTCCATGTCCTTGACCGCCGCGTGGGGGTCGTAGGCCCCGGGGAGCACGCTCTCCCAGCGGCCCTCCGCCGGTATCTCGTCGGGCCTGTCCGTGCGGAAGCGCGCGCCGGCGTTGGTGGTGTTCCCCATCGAGCCGAGGCACTGATCGCCCTCGACGTACCACCAATCATGGTCGGCGCCCTCAACCAATCTCGGCGCCCGGTCCCGGAATTTCGGCTCGATCCGGCTGGTCCACAGGTCGGGAGGCTCCACGATGTGGTTGTCCGCCGACATCAACATGACCTTCGTTTGTGTGGTCATCGGTTCTGTCCTCTCCCCCAGCGGTCTCGCTGTGCTTCGTTCGCCTTCCGATAATGCGCTCGCGCTAATTAAACGAGATGTCGTAGATGCGGGCGGCGTTTCCAGCGACGATCTTCTCTTTCTCCTCCTCCGAGCAGTCGGCGAGGATCTCTTCGAGGATTTCGCGCGACTTGGGGAAAGTCGATTCGACGTGCGGGTAGTCGGAGCCCCACATCAGGTTGTCGACCCCAATGATTTCGCGCTGCTGAATGCCGAGGCCGTCCTCCTGGAAGCTGTGGAATATCTGCCGCCGCATGAGGTCGCGCGGCGTCGCGCCGTTCTTAAAGCGGTAAGGAGTGAGCTGGGGCCGCTCGCGGTAGCACCACTCCATGCGGTCGATGAAGAAGGGAATCCAGGAGAGCTCGTGTTCAAGTTGAACGAACCGCAGCTTGGGGAAGCGGTCGAGCACGCCCGCGTAGATGAGATTACACAGGGACATGCGTACCCAGTACTCGATGTTGGTGCGGAGCGCGCCGGTGGCCGCGATCTTGATCATCTTGTTGTCACCGATGGCGCCTTCGACGGCGCGGCTGGTGCCAATGTGCAGGCTGATGGGGAGGCCGATCTCCTCGGCCGCCGCCCAGAACGGGTCGTACATCGGGTTGGTGTAGTCCTCGCCCTCGCGGGGGAAGACGCTGATCATCGCGCCGCCCATGCCCACCTTGGCCGCCTGCGTCAGGTCGTTGATGCCGGCCTGGACGTTGCCATCGATGAGTATCTGGGCTACGCCCTTCAGCCGCTCGGGGTCCTCGGCGCAGAACTCGCCGAGCCACTCGTTGTAGGCGACGAAGATGCCGCGCAGGAGCTCCGAGTCGGCCACGCCGCTCCAGAAGTTAAGGATGATCGACGGGTAGAGCAGGTCGGAATAGATGCCGTCGAAGTCCATGTCGGTCAGCCGGGGCCCCGCCTGCCAGGCGCCGGAGCGGACCTCGTCGATCCCGCCCTCGAGGCGGATACCTTCGGGGTCCTCGAACCGCGAGCCCGCGTCCGTCAGGCTGCGGATGAGGACGCCGATGGGACGGCCATCGACGTAGAAGTCGTCCGCGCCGGCCTCCTCGCCCTTGCCCAGCCGGGGAACGCGGTCGCCGAACGACTTCGGCATGCGTTCCTGCCAGAGGTTGGGGGGCTCGATGATGTGGGAGTCGGACGAGATGATCTTCGTCGCGCCCATGCGCTTTGCCTCCACGTAGGTGATTCGCGTGCCATTGTTGCCGATTATACACTGCGGCGGCGTACAACCCGCGGCGGGTTGGAGCGGCGTTATAATCGGTCCGTCTGTCGTAAACGCCACTAAAAAGGCCATTTTCAGAGCAGGAGAGAGTCGATGAACACCGAATCCACCATGGTCCGGTCCGGTAAGACCGCCCGCGAGTTATTCGAAGAGCTGACGGCCAATCCGGCGCGGGCGCGCTTCGGCTTCGGCGAGAAGCTCGCCGTCGTCAACGTCGATCCGCAGAAGACCTACACTAGGCCCGACCTGTACCCCAACACGGGCTACGTCGCCGACCCAAAGCAGGTCGACTACATGCGCGAGCTCTCCAACGCGGCCCGCGCCAAGGGGCTGCCCGTCGTCTGGACGCACGTTGGCTACATGCCCAATTCCAGCGACGCCGGCATCTGGGGGACACGCAGCGACACCCCGGACAGCCTGCAGAACATCAAGTACGGCTCGGACCGGCACCGCTTCGACGAGCGCCTTGAAATCGACGAGGAGGTCGACGCGGTGTACACCAAGCGGATGCCCTCGGCCTTCTTCGAAACGCCGCTTTCCAGCTTCCTCACCTGGCACAGGGTCGACACCATCGTCGTCACCGGCGGGTCCACTTCGGGCTGCGTGCGCGCCACCGCCGTCGACTCCCTCTCCCACGGCTACCGGACGATCGTCCCCCTGGAGTGCGTCGCCGACAAGCACGAGAGCTACCACTTCGCCAACCTCACCGACATGCAGCTGAAGTACGCCGACGTGGTGGGCATCGACGAGGTCATGGCCTGGGTCGAGGCCTACGAGGGCGGGAAATGATCGCCGGCGACCCCAACCTCTACGACTACTGGCCCTACCGCAACCGGCCCAAGATCGTGTGGCCGGGCGGGAAGAAGCTCGCTTTCTGGGTCGCGCCGAACATCGAGTACTACGAGTTCAACCCGCCGCGCAATCCCAAGCGACCCGGCTGGCCGCGGCCGTCGCCGGACGTGGTGGGCTACTCACAGCGCGACTACGGCAACCGGGTCGGCCACTGGCGGCTCATGGAGCTGATGGACAAGTACGGCGTCCGAGGCTCGATCAGCCTCAACGTAGCAATGTGCGACCACTGCCCGGAGATCATCGAGGCCTGCAACGAACGCGACTGGGAGTTTTTCTCCCACGGGATTTACAACACCCGGTATTCCTATGAGATGGACGAGGGACAGGAACGGGCGGTCCTGGAGGACTCGATCCGCACCGTCGAGGCGGCGACGGGGCGGCGCATCAGGGGTTACCTCGCCCCCGCGCTCACGCACACCGAGCGCACCCTCGACCTCATCGCTGAGTACGACTTCTGGTACACCTGCGACCTCTTCCAGGACGACCAGCCGCAGCCGATCAAGACGAAGTCGGGCAAGCTCATCTCCATGCCCTACTCACTTGAAGTGAACGACGTCATCACCTACGGCGCGCTGGCCATGGACCCGTGGCGCTACGCCGACGCCTTGAAGCGCCAGCTCGATCAGTTGCTCGAAGAGGGCGAGGAGTCGGGGACGGTGATGTGCATCCCGCTGCACGCCTATCTCGTCGCGCAGCCGCACCGCCTGCGGGCCTTCGAGGAGGCACTCAAGCACGCCGACGCCAACCGGGACGACGTGTGGATCACGACGGCGGCGGAAATCGCGGCCTACTACCGCGAGCACTACTGGGACCAGACACTGGCCGACGTCGCGGGCCGGGGGCTGGCGTCGGGCGGGACCGGATTCGCGACGGGGGCGGCGGCATGAGCCTACCCCAGGAACACCTCGAATACCCACGCCGGCGCCACGGCCAGGACATCGACCGTTACGACTGGCGGCTCGCCAAGGACCGCACCCCCGTCCGCCGCGCTGACGGTGCCGATCTTTCGGTGATGATCGTGGTCGCGTGCGAGTTTCACCCCATCGACCCCAAGAAGGACCCGTTCAATCACCCCCACGGGATGGTGACGCCCTACCCCGACCTTCGGCACTTCACGACGCGGGACTACGGCAACCGGGTCGGCGTCTTCCGCATCCTCCGCGCCATGAAGGCACACGGCGTCCGGGCGACCTTCGCCCTCAGTGCCGACCTACTCGCCCGCGCCGCGCCGCTGGCCGCGGCGATTGTCGAGGATGGCCACGAGATCGCCGCCGCCGGACTCAACGGCGACGCCATCCACCACGGTGCGCTGGACGAGGACGAGGAGCGCCGCCGGATCGAGGCGGTGCGCGCCGCCTTCGACCGCGCCGGCCTCGCGTCCAAAACCTGGCTGAGCCCTGCCCGACAGCAGAGCTTCAACACGCCCGATCTCCTCGTCGAGCACGGTTTCGACATCTGCCTTGATTGGGAGATCGACCAGGTTCCGGTCTCGATGCGCACCCGCTCCGGCCCGCTCACTTGCCTACCGCTGCACAACGAGCTCGACGACTACAAGCTGCTCATCGAGCGCACGCAGGAGGAGGCGGTGTGGGCGCGGCAGATCGCGGAGGCCCGCGAAGCACTGCTCGCCGAGGCCGACGACCGGGGTGCGCAGGTCTTCGGCTTCAGCCTCACGCCCTTCGTCACCGGCCAGCCCTTCCGCTACCCCGCGCTGGACGCGGTCCTCGACGGCATCGCCGCCGACCTACGCTGCCGGACGGAGACGGCGCAGGAGATCGCTGCCGCTTTCCCCGGGTAACTCGCCGACGCGCCTAGCGGGGCGTGCCCTCGCTCAGTCTCCCCCAGAGGGAGACCTTTGCGTAACCGGGGTAACTGACCGCGAAGGTGGCGCGCTTCGATAACCCGTGGTGGTTGCGAGGGGGCCCCTCATCTCAATCTTCTCCCGTGGGGGCCTTTGCGTAACTGCGGGAGGGGAGGGAGCAGCGCCCTTCGGGCGCTCGCGCGCCTAGCGGCGCGCGCCCTCTCTCAGTCTCCCCCAGAGGGGGAGAGGTTTAAGTGAATGCCACCTCCCCGCCAGGACCCCCGTCGGTTTTGCAAGGGTCTCCGTGGGGAGAAGAGGCAAGACCTCCCGGCCCACCCATGCTTGAGCCTGTGGGCGGGTTACGCAAAGGTCTCAAAGGGGGAAGGGTTTGAGGTGGCGCCGGGCGTTAGAGCGCGACGGCCTCCTCGCCGGCCTTGGGAGGCGCGGTGAGTTGCGGCTCGGCCTCTCTGGCTACGGAGCGCACCTGCTTCTCGATGGCGAGGGCCACGTCGGGGTTCTCCATCAGGAAGCTCTTCGCGCTCTCCCTGCCTTGGCCGAGCTTGGTCTCACCGAAGGTGAAGTGCGCGCCGCTCTTCCGCAGAATCTCGTGCTTCACGCCCAAGTCGAGGATATCACCCTCTTTGCTGATGCCGTGGGCGAACATGATGTCGAACTCGGCGACGCGGAACGGCGGCGCCACCTTGTTCTTCACCACCTTGGCGCGCACCCGGTTGCCGATGGCCTCCTGCCCTCGCTTAATCGTCTCCAGCCGGCGCAGGTCGATACGCACCGACGAGTAGAACTTCAGGGCCTTGCCGCCGGGCGTCGTCTCGGGGTTACCGAAAACCACGCCGACCTTTTCGCGCAACTGGTTGATGAAGACCACGCACGTCTTCGAGCGGTTGATCGCCGCGGTCAGCTTGCGCAGGGCCTGGGACATCAGCCGGGCCTGCAGGCCCATCTGCGGGTCGCCCATGTCGCCTTCGATCTCGGCCCGCGGGACCAGCGCAGCCACGCTGTCCACCACCACCACGTCGATGGCGCCGGAGCGCACCAGCGCCTCGGTGATCTCCAGCGCCTGCTCGGCGAAGTCGGGCTGCGATATGTAGAGCTCCTGGATATCGACGCCGCACTTCGCCGCGTAGCTCGGGTCGAGCGCGTGCTCGGCGTCGATGTAGGCCGCCTTGCCGCCGAGCTTCTGCGCCTCGGCAATGATGTGCTGCGCCAGCGTGGACTTGCCCGACGACTCGGTGCCGAATATGTCGATCACCCGCCCGCGGGGCACACCACCCACGCCGAGGGCTAGGTCCAGCGACAGCGACCCCGTGGGGATGCTGGCGATGGTCAGCTTCGACGAGACCTCGCCGAGCTTCATCAGCGAGCCCCGGCCGAACTGCTTCTCGATCTGGGCCATCGCGATGTCGAGCGCCTTGTCTTTCTCCGTGTCCATCGTCTTCTTCTCGGTGTCCAACGCTTGCTCCTTATCTCGTCCTTCGCGATTACGTCTCTCGATTTCGCGAGATGATAGAACGTGCGTTCTTTTTCCGCAATAGCCGCGTGTCACACGTCATCATACGCCGTTCCATCTACGCCCGCGCCCCAAATCACAGGGCCAGCGAAAGCTGCCGGCCATGCCCCGCCGGACGGACCACCTCGCGGGCGGAGCGATCCCCCACGCGGTAGAGGCGGCGCAGGCCGTCGACGTAACCGGTCGTGGCCGCTGCGTAATCCCGGTCCGCGTTGGCGCCGGGGAAGAGGCGGCGGTATTCGGCGAGCAGGCCGGGGTATTCCTTCCCCATGAAGCCGAGGAAGTGGTCCTTGACCGACCCCTGAAGCGCGAGGACCCGCGACCCGACGAACCGCGCGCCGTGGTCGGCCGCCGCTTTCACCAGCTCCCGCAGGTCGTCTGACGCGTCGGTGATGCCCGGCACGATGGGCGCGATAAGCACGCCGGCCTCCACTCCCGCCTCTGAAAGCTTCTGGACCACCCGCAGGCGCTGCCACGGCGGCGCGGTGCCCGGTTCGAGCCGCCGCCACGTCTCGCGGTCCAGGGTCGAGATCGACATGCAGACGGACGCCCCCGCACGGCTAGCCAGGTCGGCGAGTACGTCGAGGTCGCGCACGATCATTGTGCCCTTGGTGACGATGCTGACAGGGGTGCGGTAGTCGCGGAGGGCTTCCAGGATGCCCCTCGTGATCCGGTAGCGGCCCTCGATGGGCTGATAGGGGTCGGTCGCCGTACCGAGGGCCACGGTCTCGCGTTTCCACGAGCGCCGCGCCAGCTCACCGCGCAGCACCTCCGCCGCGTTGACCCGGACGAGGATCAGGCCTGTGAAATCCTCGCCCGGGTTCAGGTCGATGAAGGCGTGATAGCGGCGCGCGTAGCAGTAGTGGCAGCCGTGGACGCAGCCCTTGTAGGGGTTGATCGACCACTTGAAGGCCATCCCCTTCACCCGGTTAAGGACCGTCTTGCACTCGGCCTCCTCGTAGCGCGCTCCGCGGGCGGCGCTCGTCCAGCCGATGTCAGTTGTGCCTCTCACAGCCACCATGGCCTAGCATAGAACAGAACGTGCGTTCTGTCCAGTGGCGCGTGTCAGTGCCCTCCGCCGCCTATAATGGCCCCGCTCCCCGCCGTGCGGCGGGGAGCGGGGCCGAGGAGGCGCGCATGGCAGTCGCAGACCGGACACGGGGCGACAACGAGATGCGGGGCCGGATCACCCCGGACGGGGTGCAGCGCTACCGCAACCGCATCGGCGTGCTGATACCGCAGCCGCCGCCGTTTAACACCGAGGCCCACGCGGACACCATCCGCCACTTCGCCACGGCCTACGGCGACGACAACCCGCTCTATGCCGACCCCGAGTACGCCAAGTCCACGCGCTGGGGGACGACGCCGGCGCCGCCGATGTTCGTCAGCACCATGGGCGTCACCCACGCACCGCCCATCCCCAAGCACGTGCGCGACGCCGGGGCGGGAGCCCTCCGCGGCGTGCCCTGGTACCAGTCGGGCAGCGATTGGCAATGGTTCCAGCCCGTACTACCCGGCGACCGTCTCAGCGTCAACTACTTCATCGAAGACGTCGAGGAGAAGCGCAGCCAATTCGGCGGGGGCACCGCGGCGGTCGTCTACCACCGCAAGGAGTTTCTAAACCAGCGCGGCGAGCTCGTCGCCGTCTACCGCTACTACTTCTGGTTCGCCGAGCGGGAGGCGTCGGAGAAGACCGGCAAATACATGGGCGTCGAGCCCAAGACGTACACCCAGGAGGAGCTCGACGAGATCGACGCGGCGTACGCCAACGAGTTCCGCCGCGGCGCCGACACGCTCTACTGGGAGGACGTCTCCGAGACGGACGAGATGCCCACGATGGTCAAGGGGCCGCTCTCCACCGTCGAGATCATCGGGTGGCACCAAGGCTGGGGCTGGGGTGTCTTCCAGGTCGCCCCGCTGCGGCTGGGCTACCTCAACCGGCAGCGGATCCCCACCTTCTACCCGAAGAACGACTACGGCTACTACGACGTCGCCCAGCGAGTCCACTGGGAGGACAAGCGTGCCAACAAGATCGGCGCTCCCCGGTCGTACGACTACGGGATGATGCGGACGTCGTGGATCATCCACTACTGCACCAACTGGATGGGCGACGACGGCTTCCTCTGGAAGCAGTCCGACCAGACCCGCAAGTTCAATTTCCACGGCGATACGCAGTGGGTCCGCGCCAAGGTGGCGGGAAAGCGCCGCGAGGGCGATCTGAACGTCGTCGACCTAGAAGTCTGGTGCGAGAACCAGCGGGGCGAGGTAGCCACGCCGGGGACGGCGTCGGTGCTGCTGCCTTCCCGCGAGCGCGGCCCCGTCCGGCTCCCCGTCCCCGACGGCGATCCGACACCTATGAAGACCGACTACGCCGTCGATACACCGGGCTGCGTCTGGTAAGGGCTCCTCCGGCCTCTCCCCCTCTGGAGACCTTTGCGTAACTGGCACCGCGGGCTCCGGCAAGGTCGCGCGGCCCCCGCCTCCCCCCGCCCTCACCCCAACCCTCTCCCAGCGGGAGAGGGGGAAGACCTCCCTGCTCCACCCCGTTTTTTCCATCGGCGAGGTTACGCAAAGGTCTCCTCTGGGGGAGACTGAGAGCGGGCGCCCGCAGGGCGCCCCCCTCCCGCGCGGATTTACGCAAACCTCCCCCACTGCGCTATTCTGAGCTCCATGGACTTCGCCTTCTCGAAAGAGGAAGAGGACTACCAGCGGCAGGTGCGGCGCTTCATGGAAGCGGCCCTCACCCCCAAGCGCCGGCGAGAGGGCCGCGACCTCAATGACCAGCAGTGGTCGGACCGCGACCTCGAACGCGAGTTCAAGCGTGATCTCTCCGAGGCCGGCCTGACCGGCTACTCGCTGCCCGTGGAGCACGGCGGCCGCGGCCTGTCCGGCGCCTACAACGCCATCCTCTCCTACGAGGCGGCCTACGCCCGCGCCCCCGGCGTCTACCACAGCGTCTACATCATCGGCCCGTCGCTCAGCGCGTTCGGGAGCGAGGAGCAGCGCCGTTTCTTCCTGCCCAAGATCGCCCGCGGCGAGGTCGAGTTCCTGCTCGGCTATTCGGAGCCCGGCGCGGGCAGCGACCTCGCCGGCGTCGAGACCAGCGCCGTGGCCGACGGCGATGAGTACATCATCAATGGGCAGAAGTCGTTCAGCACCCACGCCCAGCGCACCGAGTACGCGTGGATGATTGCCCGCACCAACCCCGACGTCCCGCGCCACCGGGGGCTCAGCCTCTTCGTCGTCCCGATGACGACGCCGGGAATCACGGTGCGTCCCATCCCCACCGTTGCGGGCTGGGACCACGCCGAGGTCTTCTTCGAGGACGTGCGCGTGCCCAAGACGGCGCTCGTCGGGGAGAAGGACCGCGGCTGGTACCACCTGATGACGGCGATCGACTTCGAGCGGAGCGGCTTCCTCTACTACGGCGAGGCGCAGCGCCTCTTCGACGAGCTTCTCGACTTCTGCCGCAAGACGCGCAGGAACGGCGCTCCGTTGGCGCAAGACCCGCTGGTGCGGCGCCAACTCGCGCGGATGCGGACGGAGATCGACGCCGGGCTGCGGCTGATGAAGCGCATCGTCTGGCTCCAGCAGTCGGGCCAGGCGCCCAATACCGAGGCCAGCATCAACAAGGTGTGGGCCACGGAGATGATCCGGCGCATCTGCCGCGTGGGCACCCAGATCATGGGCCACTACGGCTCGCTGCTCCCGATGAGCCCGCACCTGCCCGGCCTTGGTCAGCCTGCCTACGGCCACCTCGAAACGATACGCAGCCCCGTCTCCATCGGCGCCAACGAGGTCCAGCGCAACATCATCGCGCAGCGCGGACTCGGCATGCCCCGCGGGTAGCGCTAGGTTGTCGTGGAGACGCCGGTGGGCTGCGTCGGACTGGGCACGCCGAACCGCTCTACCTTGATTTGCTTGGCCCGTTCCCGGGCCTGCCACAGGTCGTAGGCGGCCTGCATGCCGAGCCAGGTCTCCGGCGTGGAGCCAAACGCCTGTCCCAGGCGCA
This sequence comes from Dehalococcoidia bacterium, assembly GCA_965219875.1. GTDB lineage: Bacteria > Chloroflexota > Dehalococcoidia > SHYB01 > SHYB01 > DAOUKH01. The sequence goes on from CBDCOW010000006.1 coordinate 238,207, forward strand.
GGGACATCTCGACCGAAACGCCGGCCTTCCCGTTGACCAAGTCCGACAGCGCCTGGCGCGTGACGCCCAGACCCTTGGCCGCCCTGGTCACCGTCAGGCCCAAGGGTTCAAGACACTCCCACCGAACGATCTCGCCCGGATGGGGAGGGTTCTGCATCGGCATCATCTCACCCCTCAATGGTAATCCGTGTAATCGACGTCTACGGCACGCCCCGCGGGTGAGGCTAGGTTGTTGCGGAAACGCCGGTCGGCGGCTCGGCCGGCTGCCGGACGCGCAGGAGGTAGGTCAGCCCGAGAACGATGAGCGTGAAGACAGTGACGCCCAACAGGCTAATGGCAGCAACGAGCGCGGCGCTCATATAGTTGCCCATTTCTACATAGTCGACCACATCGCCGGCCACACCGCTGGGAGAGGTGACGGCGTGGAGTACGCCCAGCGCGAGCAGCGCTGCCAGCGAGCGTCGACGCAATCGACGACCAATACCGTCGAAGTTCGCAAGTGCCCAGATCGACAACACGGTGATCGCAGTCCCGAGCGCTTCGGTTCCTAGCTGGAGCGCGACATCGGACGTGTCCCGAAAGGTGGGTGCCAGCACCGAGAACGCAAGGAGAAAAGGAAACGAGAGAATGGAAGAGCCGGCGGTGGACCCCGATAGCGCAATGACCAGGAAGGCGTGCGCTAGGCTGAACCGCGATGCTTCTCTGGCAAACCACAGTCGCACAAGGCCAACGAGGACGGCCAGCGCGAGAATGGACAGCACCCATCGTAGATAGAGGGGAAGAAAATCAAGGTCGAGGGGATCCCAGGGTTGGGAGGACAGCAGGCTGATAGTCAAGAAGCCCAGAGCCGACACGACCGACGCGGCGAGCGAGTATCTCCAGAACAACTTGAGCATGAATCCTTCCAGGCGCCGAACCTTCGCATACGACGCGCCCAACAGGACGGCTGCGACCACGCTCGTGCTGGCGGCACGCCACGCTGAGAAGGCCCACCCGTCGCCCGACGCAATGGCGTCCCATGCGTACGCAAGGCCGATGGGGCCGACCAACGCGGCAACCGTCGGGATGCCGATGAACAGCCACAGCTCCCAGCGGTACTTGTTGAGTAGGCGTCGCACGTCAGGCATCCTCTTGTGCGGTTACGGCGGCCGGCGGCTCGGGCGGCTGCCGGACGCGCACCAGGTAGGTCAGGCCAAGGACGATGAGTGTGCCGATGACGGAGCCTGCGAGGAAAATGGCCAAATCAATTGCCCGCCAGGGGCCAAGCAGTGTTATGTCGCGGACCATTCTGAACAGGAAAGCCTCAGCCGCGCCTAGCGCGAGCAAGGTTATGATCAGACGCCTGCGCGTTGTGCGGTCCAGGCCGTCGAAGGTCGTGAGCGCCCAGATCGAGAGCAGGGTCATTGTGACTACGAGCATGATCGCTGATGCCGCGTTGCCCACCACGGCCATCGCGACATACAAGTCGTAGCCCTCCCGTAGGGCAGACCAGGCGCTGGTCAAGGGGGAGACTAGAGAACCAGTCGCCACTGTCAGGGCAATGAACAGAAAGGCATGCGCAAGACTGATTCGCGACGCTTCCCTGGCGAACCAGAGCCTCACCAAGATCCCAGCGGGGATCAGCGCCATAAGGGAGAGGGCTAAGTCAGTGCGGTCCAGTCTCACGCCGGAAAACAGCAAATCGATCACAACCCATCCCGCGCTCACCACAACCGACGCGGCGATAGAGTATCTCCACAGCGTCCCCAGCATTGGCCTTCCCAAACGGCGGACCCGAGGATAGGAGAGCCCTAGGAGCACAACTGCAGCCAAGCCAGTGACGGCTCCCGTGTCCCGCAAGCCGGAGTCGCCCACCCACCGCACGCCGCTCCAGTCATAGATGACGCCGATGAGAGACACAACCACCGGAATGCCGATGAACAGCCAAAGCTCCCAGCGGTACTTGTTGAGCAGACGTCGCACGTCAGGCATCCTCTTGTGCGGTTACGGCGGTCGGCGGCTCGGGCGGCTGCCGGACGCGCAGCAGGTAGGTCAGCCCGAGGACGATGAGCGTGAAGACGACGGTGGGCAGCGCGAGAGTCGCCACGACGAGCATCGCCGTCGCATAGTCCCCCGCCTCAATTTCTCGAACCACATGGACATAGGGGGTGGCAGCGAAGGCGCCAAGCGCGAGCAGGAGTACGACAACGCGGGTACGGCTTTCGCTGCTCAAAACATCAAAGTGGGCGAGCGCCCATATGGACAAGAGTGTGGTCCAAACTCCAATCACCACGCTCCCCGCCACAACCGCGAGATCATACGGGCTGAGAAAGTCCCACTCGAGGCGCAGGCGGGACACGACCGACAAAATGGAGGAACCAACTCCGGACGTCAGTGCAACAAGGAGAAAGGCATGCGCCAGGCTAATGCGTGACGCTTCTCTGGCGAACCAAAGCCGTACGATGCTTGTACCTACAAGGAGCAACACAAGGAGGATGACCCACTTATAGAGGACACTAAGATCGTCGGCGCGGGTCGCCCGCAGGGGGTACAGGATGTTGACAAAGAAAAGGGTCACAGCCCCCACGACGGACGTCGCGAGCGCGCATCTCCAGAGCACTGCGAGCGTAGGCCTTCCCAGGCGGCAAACCCATCGATACGAGGCTCCCTTTAGAAGAGCCCCGCACACAAACGCGATCAGTGATCCCCAACCTAACAGGCGCAAGTCATCGTCCCGCCCCGCAGGGCTCCACTCATAGAAGTAGACAAAGACTGCCGAAACGGCTGGGATGCCGATGAACAGCCACAGCTCCCAGCGGTACCTGTTGAGCAGGCGTCGCAGGTTAAGCACCCTCCCCGGCAGGCACGTTCTACCGCGGGCCGGGGTCGACCCTGGGCGAGCCAACCAGCCGGTGGCTTTGCGTATGGCCCTAGCGGCCCGCGAGCGCCCGAAGGCCGCTCATCCTCCGCGGCGGGAAGACGCCGCGCTTTCCCGATGGCTAAGCCGGGGAGCCGTTCGGCCGCTATTCGCTCAAGCTGAAGGGCGGATACCGGTCCGTAGTCAACAGGAAGGCGTAGGCGCCGACGCGAGTGCCCCACCGGAGCACGCCGACCACGAACTCGAACAATCCTCGGGGATACCGGCCCGTGAGCAGGATCAACAGCCATGCCAGTATCGTGACCAGAATGGCCAGGACCCCGAGAACGGCGAGAGCGACGTAGTGCGGAATGGCCAACAGCCACTTGAAGATCGGCAGGATCCGGTTCAAGTCGGTCTCGGCGTTCGGATACTCGATCCGAAGATGCACCGACTGCTCTTCGTCCGTGGAGGGATACTCGTCGCGGAGCAGCAGCACAAACGCCTCAACCCTCGCAGCGAACCGGCTCAGTTCCAGGTTCCAATCGAACCACCACTTGGGGTACTTCCTGCGGAACACGATCATCAACAGGGGCCCGATAAACAAGAAGCCGCCGGCATAGAGGGGCAGCAATGCGTTGTTCAGTTCCGGGTCTCCCGTATCGATGTAGCCGCCTACGACGGCACCCACGACGAGAATCGGTATCGCCAGAAGAATTCGCGGCAACACCGACAGGCGGTTGCTCGACTCCTGGTAGTCGACGGACAACTGCACGGGGTAGTCGGAACCGCCGCCGCCAATCTGGGAATCACTCTGCGCCATGAAAACCCCCCTTTATGTAAATTCCGCGTTGCGCAGCATAACAGAAAGAGGTCGTCCCGCCCCCACCGGCTATTACCGCGGAAACGGGCCCAGCACCCTCCTTTGGGAGAAGGCGCGGCTACCAGCCGGTGGCTTTGCGGACGGCGAAGTCGACGACGCAGTCGGGGAGTAGACGCATCATGATGGCGCCGAGGAAGGCGTCGTAGCCGCAGGTGTACCGGGCGCGCGGGCGGCGCGCCTCGATGGCCTGCCGGATGCGGCGGGCGACGCGGGCCGGACCGGGCCAGGGAATCAGGCCGCCCGGCAGTGGCTCCTCGCGCCGCAGCGGCTCGTAGGGCGTCGTCTCGCGGTCCATGGCGCCGGCCATGACTTGCGAGGGGACGAAGTCGGTCTTGAAGATGCCCGGCTCCAGCAGCACGACGCGGACGCCGAAGCGCCCCACTTCGAGGCGCATGCTTCGGCTCATGGTGTTCATGGCGAACTTGGTGGCGGCGTAGGCCCCGCCGGCGGGGCTGCTAGCCTGGCCTGCTATCGACCCAACGTTGATGATCGTGCCGAAGCCCTGCTCTCGCATCCCGGGGATAACGAGCTTGGCGAGGCGCATCGCGCCAATGAAGTTCGTTTCGAAGACGGTGCGGACCTCGTCCTCCGAGACGTGCTCCCACGGCCCCCACAGACCATAGCCCGCGTTGTTGACCAGGGCGTCGATCCGCCCGAGGCGCTCGATCGTCCCAGACGTCAGCGCCTCGCACGCCTCGGCGTCGCTGACGTCGAGGCGCGCCGCTTCGACGGAGAGGCCCGCCGCGACGGCCTCCCGGCGCAGCGAGTCGAGCCGGTCAACGTCGCGGCCCGTGGCGACGACGGTATGGCCGCGCCGCGCCACTTCAAGTGCCGCCGCCCGTCCAATACCCCGCGTGGCGCCGGTGATGAGGACGACTTGGCGTTTGGGCGGCGCGCTCATGACCAGTACTCGTCCCAGCGCCGTTCGAGCAGCGCCGCGGTGTCGGGGTCGGTCTCCAAGGGATCGGGGTAGCCCCGCTTCCACGTCGCGTCGATGACGAGGGGGCCTTCGTAGACGGCGGCGGCCCCCTCCATACGCATCGTCGGGAAGACGACGTCGCGGGCGGGGTCGAAGCGGGTGAAGATGCCCCAGAGCGTGCTGGTGCGGTCGTCCAGATCAACGTCGGCGCTGACGACGGCGGCGATTTTCACGTCGGCGAGCCGCGGGTCGGCGGCCAGGCGCTCCGCGAGGGGGCGGCCCGCGCCCTCCGTCTTCACGATCACCATGCAGTCCTCCCACAGCCGCGCGCCAGCGACATCCGGCCCCAAGGCGCCCAGGTCGAGCGGGCGCGGCGGGGACGACGGGGCGCGGTCGCGCTTGGGCGTGGCGTCGAGCGCCATCTTACTCCCCTCGTGCATGCGGAAGCTGGCGAAGTCGAGGGTGTCGAAGGGGACGCGGGGCAGCAGCAGGAAGTCGGAGCGCGGGTCGAAGTTGGCCCGTATCTCGCGGAGGACGGCGTCGAAGTCACCGGGGTCGACGCCGGGGCCGACAAGGACAATGCACTTGGTGAGGGAAAGCTGGCCGGTGCCGAACAGGCCCAGCGCTACCTTGAGCGGCTCCTTGTGGTAACGGGACTTCACCGACGCCGCTGCGAGGTTCACAAACCCGGTCTCCCCGTAGGCGTGCAGGTCTTCGATTTCCGGGTGCAGCAGTTTCAGGAACGGGTTGAGGAAGTCCTGGATGGCGTAACCCAGGACGGTGTCCTCGGCGGGGGGCTTGCCCACGACGGCGGCGGGGAAGACGGGGTTCCGCCGCCGCGTCGTCACGTTAATCCTGAACACGGGGAATTCGGCGGCGTGGGAGTAGTGCCCGAAGTGGTCGCCAAAGGGGCCTTCCATGCGCCGGAGGTTGGGTTCGACGGCGCCTTCGAGCACGAACTCGGCGTTGGCCGGCACGCGCATGGCGAGGGTCTTGGCGGGGACCATCGGCGTGGGCGCGCCGCGCAGGATGGTGGCGAAGAGCAGCTCTTCCATGGTCTCCGGCAGCGGCAGCACCGCCGAGATGAAGAGCGCGGGGTCGCCGCCCAAGACGGCCGCCACTTCCAGCGGGCGGCCAAGGGCCTCGGCCTCGGCGTAGTGAAATCCGCCACCCTTCTGGATCTGCCAGTGCATCCCCGCCTCGTCGGGCCCGTAGACCTGCATGCGGTAGATGCCGAGGTTGCTCCGGCCCGTTGCCGGGCTCAGCGTCCGCACCAGCGGCAGAGTGAGGAAGCGCCCCCCGTCGCCCGGCCAGCACTTGATGGCGGGGAGGCCGTGCAAGTCGGGCGCTTCGACGACCTCCTGCGCGGGGCCGGAGGGCACGTCCTTCCGGCGGGAGGCCCGCCCCAGCTTCCAGAGCAGCCCGCGCGACCGCCAAAGCTCCTTTAGCGAGGGCGGATTCAGCCGCTCGACGAGTCCGATCAGCTCCTCGCCCACCGCCTTGGGATGGCGGCCAAGGGCGAGCTCAATGCGGCGCTCGGTGGCAAGCTGGTTGATGAGGAGCGGGAACGGCGACCCAGAAGGCCGCTCGAACAGGAGGGCGGGCCCGCCCTCGCGGACGAGCCGCGTTGCGATAGCCGAGATCTCAAGCTCGGGGTCGGCCTCGACCTTGACCCGCCGGAGCTCGCCCTCCCGCTCCAAGACGGCGATGAACTCCTGGAGGTCGCGGTGGGGCACGCCCTAGCCGTCCTCGGCGATGGGCCCGTCGGCGGCGGCGAGCTCGGCCAGCGGGTCGCCCTGCCAGCGGCGCAGCAGGCCGGTCTCGACGCCCAGCCGGTCGAGCACCCGGCCGGCCACGGTGTCGACGAGGTCTTGGATAGTCGCGGGCTGATGGTAGAAGGCGGGCATGGCGGGGAGAATCTCCGCACCGGCGTCGGCCAGTTCCAGCATGTTGCGCAGGTGGATCCGGTTGAACGGGGTCTCGCGGGGCACGATGACGAGGCGGCGGCGCTCCTTGAGCGCCACGTCGGCGGCCCGCTCGATGAGGTTCGAGGAGACACCGCCCGCGATCCGCCCCACCGTCCCCATCGAGCACGGCACGATGGCCATGCCCTCGAACACATAGGAGCCACTGGCGATGGACGCCGAGAAGTCCCGGTGGGGGAGCAGCTCAAGGCCGCCGCCCTCGACGCCAAGCAGCTCGCGCCACTGCTCGAGGCGCGCCGCCCTGACGCCGCTGAAGCGCACCCCCGATTCGATGGCGAGCACTCGTTCGCCCGCCGGCGACACCACGAGTTTGACGTGATGCCCTGCCTCGAGGAGGCCCTGCAGCACGCGGACCGCGTAGGGAGCTCCAGACGCGCCGGTGACGCCGACGACGTAGACGCTCATGACCGCACCAACACGTCGGCCATGACGAAGATGAGGAAGACGACGCTGATGACGCCGTTCATATTGAAGAAGGCGACGCCAGCCCGCGAGGTGTCGCGCGGCGAGACCAGGCTATGCTCGGCGGCGAGCAGGAGGAAGAAGGCTGCCGCGCCGGCGTAGTAGAGCGGGCCCACGCCCAAGGCCGCTCCCGCCCCGACGACGAAGGCCACCGTCGACAGGTGCAGGACCTTAGCCGTCCGCAGCGCCGTGGCCACCCCGAACCGCGCCGGTATCGAGTGCACACGGTTGGCGCGGTCGAACGCGATGTCCTGGAGGGCGTAGATGACGTCGAAGCCGGCCACCCACATGCCCGCGCCGAGACCGAGCAGCATCGCGCCCACGGGGAGGTCCCCGGCGACGGCGAGCCACACGGCGGGCGGCACGATCATGTAGACCGTCGTCAGGCCGAAGTGGCAAAGCCAAGTGAAGCGTTTCAGGTAGGGATAGAAGATAAGGGGAGCCAAGGCCGCGGGCCAGAGCCGCTGCGCCCATTCGCTGAGGTTGTAGACGGCGAGGAGAAAGAGCGCCAGCGCGACGGCAATGAAGAAGAGCATCTCGCCGCGCTTCAGCGTCCCGACCGGAATGGCGCGGCCCGCGGTGCGAGGATTGCGCGCGTCGATCTCCGCGTCGATGAGGCGGTTCGCCGCCATCGCCACCGTCCTGCCGCCGAACATCGCCAGGGTGATCCAGCCGAACGCGGCGGCGTCGGGCCAACCCTCGGACAGCAGGAACAGCGTGAGGTAGGCGAAGGGGAGCGCAAAGATGCTGTGCTCGATCTTGATCGACTCGGCGAAGACTGCCGCCTTGCGCAGCGGCAGGCCGAGCGGGTTGCGCGCGGCGGAGCGTGATGCGTCCGCGGTATCGGTGCTCATGCGGCGTTGGCCTCGGAGGGGGGCGCCTCTTCTGCAATTTCCGCCCTCAGTCTAGGGACGGCCCCGCACTAGCGTCAAACAGGGAAGTTGAAAGGCGCGGCGCTATAATCCGGCCATTCCATGCGGCGCGGGCGGTGAATATGGCAATCTATCTGCACGAAACGCTGGACGTCGTGCCTGGCATGGCCGACGAGTACTTTGAGGGGCTGGGACGGCTCTGGCTGCCCGTGGCCGCCAAGCGCAACCTCCGCTGCGTCGGGTTCTGGGCCACCGTGGGCACCACCGGCCGCTGGCCCGAGGCCATCGCGCTCTGGGAGATGGAGGACTGGGAGCACTACGCGCGGCTCCGGAACTCCCAATTCGTCGAGGGAGAGAAGGACGAACGGCTCACCGAGTGGGTCAACAGCGCGTGGAAGTGGCGCACCGGCGGCTTCGACCGCATGCTCATCCCCGGCGAGGGATCGCCGACCATCAGCGACCTGAGGCGAACGGGGGTCAAGGGCGGCGTCTTCCTCCACGAGATCGTCGAGGTCGCGCCGGGCCGCGCCGACGACTACACCGCCCAGGTCATCTCCCGCTACCTTCCCATTGCCGAGCGCCGGGGGATGCAGTTGGTTGGATCGTGGCGCTCCGCCTTCCGCAACACCGAGGCGGTCAACATCTGGGCGCTCCGGGACTGGGACCACTGGATCGAGCTGCGCGCCACCGCCTCGACCGACTCCGAAGTCCAGGCCTGGATGCGCGAGATGCATGACCTCCGCACCGACTGGGTGCAGAAGCTGCTCACGCCGGTGGCGTGGAACCCGCTGCGGGGTTGAGAAGCGGCGGCGGGCACGCGCCTTCCACCCCCCGCCCCTCCGACGCGCCCTGCGGGCGCGTGCCCTCTCTCAGTCTCCCCCTGTAAAGACCGGAGAGAAGGTTTACCGGTGTTCGGAGACATGGTTTACACATGGGGGAGTCTCCTGACGAGCGGTTCCGGGCTGCGCAGGTCCACCTCGGCGATGGGGTGCGTCATGAACCACACGCCCCAGACACCGTCCGAGGCGGTCGGCCGGAGCGCCACCGGGTAGCCGCGCAGTGCTCTGCCCACCTTGAACGTCCGGCCCTTGAAGCTCACCCACCCCTCAGCCCCCACCTTCCGTACCAGGTCTGCGTCCCCGTACGCGATCGGCGGCAGCGTCTCCGGGAAGCGCCGCGGGCTCGGTGCGTAGCGGCTGATGGGCACCGCCAGCTCCAACGCCTGGTGCGGGCGCTCCACGTTGTAGACCGTGCGCCAGCGGTCGAAGGCTTCCTGGCAGGCGGGGAGGTCGGCGAAGTGCCTGCCTTGCAGCACCTCGGCCTTCAGCGTCCGGTGGAAGCGCTCCCCCTTGCCTTGGGTCTGCGGATGGTACGGGCGCCCGTGGCTCACCCGGATGCCGAGGCGCAGGAGCCAGACGGTGAGGGGGGTGCGCGGGTGGGCGGCGTCGCTGCCCCAAGGGGCGCCGTTGTCCATGAGCAGGCGTTCGGGCAGGCCATAGACGCGGAAGATGGCGCGCAGCCGTTCCTGCACCGTCCGGGTGCGCTCGTCGGCGCATGCCTGAAGGCCAATGGCGAAGCGCGAGTGGTCGTCGACGATGGTCAAGGGATGGCACCGGCCGGCGCCGGTGGGGAAGTGGCCCTTGAAGTCCATCTGCCAGAGGTCATTGGGGCGAGGATGCTCGAACCGTTGCCAGTCGCGCTGGGCACGTTCGGCAGGGGCGATGCGGTCGTGCCGGCGCAGGATCGCCGTGATGGTGCTCGGGCTGGGCACCGGGCCGCCGTCCCTATCGAGCAGCACCTTGCGTATGGTGCGGCCTCCCCAGGCGGATGCTCCTCGCGGATCCCGAGGACGGCCTGATCGAGCGCCGCCGCGGTCCGGCGGGGCGAGCCGCGTGGGCGGCGCGGCCTATCGGCGAGGCCGGCCTCTCCCTCCTGGGCGTAGCGGCCGAGCCACTTGTACGCGGTGGGCGGCGAGATCGTGAAGCGGCGGCACAGCTCCCGGATGTTCGCTCCCTCCCGCTCAGCGAGTCTGACGAACTCATACCTCAAGGACACCACGGATGCCTCCTGCCATGGAATGATCCACCTCCTGCCGCTTCGTTTGCCTGCGGCAGGTGTAAACCATGTCTCCGAACACCCGTTAATGATGTCCCCGGTCTATACACCCCCAGAGGGGGAGAGGCCGGAGGGGAGGGCGCCCACAAGGGGCGCCCCTACGGGAGGGATGGATTCCCGCTTTCGCGGGAAAGACGGATAGGGCCAGGTTACGCAAAGGTCTCCAGAGGGGGAGAGGCCGGAGGTGGCCGCCTTTGATGGCAACGACCGCTTCTTGACACCGGTTCCGAACGCCGCCTAGACTCGCCGCATGACCCCGCTCGAAGCCGAACGCCACGCCTTCTCCGACTACGACGAGTTGCTCGACGCCTACTATGAGCGCGGTTGGACCGACGGGATGCCCGTCGTCCCGCCCACACCGGAGAGGGTCGAGGAGTTCCTCGCCGTCGCGGGCCTCAAACCCAACGAGGTACTGGGCCACGTGCCCACCCGCGAGGTGACCTGCACCGCCGAGCAGGCCGCGATCAATGCCGTCATGGCGGGGTGCCGGCCCGACTACTTCCCCGCCGTCGTGGCCGCCGTCCGCGCCCATCTCGAAGAGAAGGGGAACTGCCACAGCACGACGGGGACGCTCTCCGGCGCCTCCCAGTGCCTCATCATCAACGGCCCCATCCGGGGAGAAATCGGCGTGGCGTCCCAGGCCGGCTGCTTCGGCCCCGGGTTCCGCGCCAACGCGACCATCGGGCGGGCACTGCGCCTGGTGATCCGCAACGTCTGCCGCGCCATCCCCGGCTTCCTCGACCGCGCCAGTTTCTCCACCCCGGCGCGCTACTCCTTCTGCTTCGGCGAGGACGAAGAAGAGAGCCCTTGGACGCCGCTCCACGTCGAGCGCGGCTTCCCCGCCGAGAGCAGCACGGTCACCGTCCATTCCGTGATGAACATGACGGCCGCCTCGGACTCCCGGAGCCGCGACCCCGAGGGGGTCATGGACAGCATCATCAAGGAGGCGCGGCTGCGCGGCGCCGGCGGCGACCGCTGGCTCGGCGAAGACCTCAACATCGTGCTCGTCGTCGGGCCCGAACACCGGCGCTACTTCGCCGAGGCGGGCATGTCGAAGGCCGACATGCGCGACTATCTCTGGCCGCGTATGACCGCGCCGTCGGGCGAGAGCGGGCGGCGTTTGAAGCTGGGGAAACCGGAGAATATCCTGATCGTATCGGCGGGCGGGCCAGGCATGGCGGAGTCATGGCTCCTGCTCCCCCACCTGGCACTCGCCATTACCAAGCAAATCGACACGCCGGGGAGGTAAGCATGGCATCCAGCGAACTCGTCGCACTCGATCCCACCAGCGGCCCGCTCGACCGCAAGGACCCCCGCGCCTTCCCCGCGCGGCCCGAGACGCTGAACGGCGCTGTCGTCGGGCTCGTCGCCAACGGGCTCGGCGAGGGCCAGAAGATGATGGACGCGCTCTACGAGGAGCTGGCCAAGGAGGCCGAAGTCGTTAGCGCCGTCCGCGTGCTCAAACGCAGCGTGTCAATCCCGCCCGACAAGCCCGACTGGGAGCGCCTGCTCTCGGAGGTGACCGTTGCCATTACCGGGATGGGCGGCTGAGGCTCGTGCAGTGCGCGCAGTATGCGCGACGCGATCGAGCTTGAATGGGCAGGCATCCCCAGCGTGGCGATCATCCACGAGGGCATGGCGGGGTCGGCGGACTCGATGAAGCGCCTGAGCGGCGTCAAAGACTACGACTACGTCGAGGTCAACTACCCGCACATCCCCACCGCGGTGTGGACCGACGACGAGGCGCGGAGCATCGCCAAAGACCTCGCGCCCAAGGTGATGGCCGCCCTGACTAAAGCAGACGGCGCCTAGACTTTGTCGTGACGCTCGGGTGGGGGAGGGGCGCGCGCCCTTTCTCAATCTCCCCCAGAGGGGGAGAGGTTTGGGGCTGCTTTCCAAGGGATTGCCGGGCTTCGATAGGGCTTGGTGGTTGCGAGGCGGCCCCTCATCTCAATCTTCTCCCGTGGGGAGAAGAGGCAAGACCTCCCGGCCCCACCCATGCTTGCCCGCAGGCGGGTTGCGCAAAGTCGCCGTTGGGAGAGGAGGTTAAGGCCCCCCTCGCCACCCTCCGCCGACGCGCCTGTGGCGCGTGCCCTCTCGCAATCTCCCCCAGAGGGGGAGTTTAACCCGAATCCACCGAAGGACGGCCTTGGGGACAGCACTTGAATAAGCCAGAGGTGTTCCTGTGAATCTGGGATAATGGTTATGGAACAGAGAACCACCCTGAAACTGATGACCACCGTCTGGTGGCCAATGCTGGGCTGATCCTTCCCGCCACCGTGGCCCGCCACTTGGGACTGCCGCAAGCTGGGCGTCCGCTTCTCCATCACCATCCGCCAGCACAAAAGCCTGCGGAACCTGATCGAGGCCATACCCGAGGGAGACTGGACGCCGATCCCATACTGGATGGACGGCGCCGCCGATGTGGCCGAGACCACCTATGTCCCCTTCCAAAGTGAGTCCGACGCCGTGCCGGTGCGACTCATCGTCCGGAGGGTGAAGCCCACGCCCGGTTCCCAGCTCGCCCTCTTCGCTACCTACAGCTATCACGGGTTCATCACCGACCGGGACGGGGATACCCTGGAGTTGGAGGCCGATCACCGCCGACATGCCGAAATGGAGAACGCCATTCGAGACCTCAAGTACGGCGTGGGGTTGAACCATCTCCCATCCGGCCGCTTCGCCGCCAACGGCGCCTGGCTGGCGATACAGGTAATGGCCCACAACCTGGCACGCTGGACAGCGCGCATCGGTCTGGGCGAGCAGACCGCGACCACCAAGACCCTCCGGCGGCGGTTCTCCATACCCGGACGCCTCACCCGCTCGGCGCGCCGCCTCACTTTGCATCTTCCCCGGCGCTGGCCCTGGGAAACCCAGTTCAATCGCGCCCTGGCACGATTGCGAGCGATTCCTCTCCCAGCCTGACGGCACCGCCGCCGGCTTACCTACCCACCGGACATCCGAAGGTCCCCACAGACTCGCGCCAGCCCGGTCCGCGAGTATCTCTTGCTGCGTGTTCTCCCCGCCATCTCGCCCTGCACAACGTCCACAGAGGGTCATAAGGTCTCCCCGCGGCGACCGAAGGCAGACACCCGGCCCATCTACCCAAATCGTGCCCGGATCATCGCATCCCCATGCCTCTCATCTCCCATTCCACTGATCTAATGCCATCCCTTCGGTGGATTCTTAGCCACTCACAAGAGTACAGCAACTTGACAGGAGAGAAGGGGGAACGTATATTCCACCGACCTGACTGAGTTGAGCGCCTTAACGTGGAGAATATCGTTCCCCTCGGAGATGAAGCCTAAAGCAGTGCCGTAGGGGTCTTAAGGAGAAGAGCCATGCGATTAAGTTCCAAGAGGTGGCTTAGTATTTTTGCGGCGCTTGCTGTGCTGGCCCTCGTTGTAGGAGCCTGCACGGGGGCTGAAGGACCGGCGGGACCAGCGGGGCCGGCAGGACCGGCGGGCGCTCAAGGACCGGCGGGCGCTCAAGGGCCGGCGGGCGCTCAAGGACCGGCAGGTGGCGATGCCATGACGGCGGCCACAGCGATGCCGGCCACAGCGATGCCGGCCACAGCGATACCGGCCACAGCGATACCGGCCACGGCGGTCCCGACCGCAGTGCCGACTCCGACCCCATCAGAAACCCGTGGCGGAGTAATCATCCTCGGTTCGGCGGGAGAACCCGCGCACGTGGACCCGTTGGTCAACAGCGCGGATATCTTCTTCCAGATTTGGGGCAACGTCTATAACCCGCTCATCCAGTTCAGCAAGACCGAGCCGCTAGGCGAACTTGTGCCTGGTTTGGCCGAGAGTTGGCAGGTAGGTCCAACCGGCCAAGACGTCACGTTCAACATACGCAGCGGCGTCAGATGGCATGACGGGCGTCCCCTCACGGCTGAAGATGCTGCGTTCGGTGTGGAGTTGCTGAGGACCCAAGGGGCGTTTACCAAAGGGCTCCTAAAGAGCATTGCCAGTACAGAAACCCCAAGCCCCTCCACGCTAAAAGTGAATCTGAACAGGTCGCAACAATCGATATTGGCCGCTCTCGGCCTGAACCAGGCGATTATCATCCCGAAACACGTTTACGAGGCGGCTGGTGGCGATCTGAAGGAAGGCCCAAGCGTGGGCACGGGCCCCTTCAAGGAAGACAACTACGACAGGGGTGTCTCGCTGGACCTGGTACGCAACGACGACTACTTCGAGTCGGGGCTACCCTACCTGGATGGCGTGAAAGTACTGATAGTCAAAGACGCCGCCACTCGGCTGGCCGCTTTCCGTTCTGGCCAAATCGACGTTCTGGGCATCGCCGGTTCTGGACCCAACGCAGAGCAGATCGAGGACCTGAAGCGAAGCGTACCCGACCTTCAGTCTCTCCGTCACAACACGATGGCTACCCAGATCCTGGAGATGAACTCCAGGCGCGAGCCCTGGAGCGATGTGCGTGTTCGGCGTGCCGCCTTTCTGGCCATCGACCGATTCGAAGCGGTCAAGGTCTTGACCAACGCCCTAAAGCCCGCTGGGCCCCTCATTCCGGATAACTGGGCGATTCCTGACGATGAGCTCTTCGCACTTCCGGGCTATCGTCAGGGGGCCGATAAAGAGCAAGACCTGGCAGAGGCCCGCAGGCTTCTGGCCGAGGCCGGGTTTCCCAATGGATTTGAAGCCGAAGGCATGGCTCTTCAGAGATCGAAGGCAAATACTAACGCCCTCATCTTTGTGAAGGACCAGTTGGAGAAGGTCGGCATCCGGATCAACACGATCTTCCCCGTGGACGCAGAATACTTTTCGAGACGAGAAATGATCGACTTCGAGCTTCGTGTCTCGGCGGCCTCAATCTCGCTGCCGGACCCGGATGGAACTTCGAGGAATGTCTTGACAGGACCATTCAACCCGCTCGATGACGCGAGACTTGTCGAGCTGTTCGAGGCACAGAGCGCCGAAGTGTCTCCTATGAAACGGCAGGAGCTAGTATTCGAGATGGAACGTCGTATGCTTGAGATCGTCAACCAGGCGCCCATTATCCGGCTTGGAGGTTTTTGGGTTGCCCAGCAGGATGTCCGAGGATTCCTCCCACCCCTTGGTCTGTCTACCGGCTCGCCTTTGATGGAGCGTGTTTGGCTCGATCGGTAAGAGGGCTCCTCGCTTCGTCGGCCTTCCCGAAAGCTAACTGAGCATCCATCTCTCAACAGGTGCACGGATCTGTTGGGAGATGGATGGGATCAGGTGAGGCTGGCCTACGGTCACTGGCCGATGTAGTAACGTTGCTCCGACTAGACGCTGAGAAAAACGGCGCAACGCGTAGGCAGATAGAACCCTCATCCTCTCTATGCTGTCAATTAGGTCGTTCCCTTCTGTAAGCTGTTGGCGTGGTTCAGAAGTTGGGATTCAAGGCCTGACGCTCGCCTGCTCCGAGCAAACTCGCGACATGGGGTGCGCGTAATACCGAGCGTCGGACGAGGCGTTTCCCGCGGCCGACGGCGCCACCCGTAGGAAAACCGACAGGACCGAGGCGTATCCTTGGGAGCCTACATTGGCCGGCGACTCTTCTTGTTTCTGCCGAGTGTCTTTGTCGTATCCGTCATCATCTTCCTGGTCATGCAGCTTTTCCCAGGTGACGTGGCCCTGCTTATCCTCGCGGGAGATGGCAACGCCGAGGTCGATCCGCAGCTATACGCCGAGCTTCGAGAAGAGCTCGGGCTCAACCGTCCGGTGCTCTGGCAATATGGGAGCTGGCTTATCGGGCTGGCGAGTCTGGACCCAGGGGATTCCCTTTACAGCGGCCGGCCGATATTTACTGAGATTGCCGATTCCCTCCCCGTTACGTTCGAGCTGGCGGTGTTGTCGACCATCATCTCCCTAGTGGTCGCTATCCCCGCTGGCCTCCTGGCTGCCGCACGTCAGAACACCCCCTGGGATTACGGAATCAGGCTCTTTGCCATCTCCGGACTGTCCATGCCCCCATTTTTCACGGGAAGTCTCGTGATCCTCGGCCTGATCATCTTTTTCAGGTGGATACCGCCTTTAGAGTATGCCTCGTTCCTGTCCAACCCAACCAACAATCTACAGCAGATGATCTTTCCAGCGGCGGTTCTCGGTTTCGCGCATGCAGCTTTACTCAGCAGAATGACTCGGTCCTCCATGTTGGAGGTCATGCGCCAGGACTACGTTCGGACGGCGTGGGCAAAGGGCCTCGTTCCACGCGTTGTCCTGGTCCGGCATGCCCTTCGCAACGCCCTCATCCCGATTGTCACCGTTGCCGGGATCCAGTTCGGCGGCATGTTTGCTGGAAGCGTCGTACTTGAAGGCATCTTCGCGCTACCGGGGGTCGGGCTGCTGCTCGTGGATTCAATCCTGAATCGAGACTGGCCGATGGTTCAGACGCTGGTGACACTTTTTGCTCTGGTCTTCCTCGTCATCAATCTATTGGTCGACGTCATGTATGGCTGGCTCGATCCGCGAGTCCGGCTATCTACTTGAGAGCTGCCGTCTTGGACATCAACACCTCTGCAGACAAGGCCAACCCGCAAGGGGACCATCCGGCATCCCCAGATACGAACCTGCGCCTCGCCAGGCGCTTTCTCGCCACCGCCGGATGGTTCGGCCGATCGCAACCGGTAGGCGCGGCGGCTGCGGTGGTGGTCGCGGTGCTCGTGGTGCTGGCGATTTTCGGTCCGTTGATAGCTCCGCAGGATCCATTAGAACTGCACACCGATTCGCTGCTCAAGGGCCCTGGGACGCCCTATCTGCTAGGCACCGATGACCTCGGGAGAGATGTCCTCAGCCGTCTCATTGCAGGAACAAGACCAGCACTCTTTATCGCGATTAGCTCAGTGCTCCTTGGAGCAAGCATAGGGGGCCTGCTGGGTCTAATAACAGGTTTTCACGGCGGGTGGCTCGACGCCGCAATCCAGCGGTTTATTGACGGTCTGTTGGCGTTCCCTGCTCTGGTGTTGGCCTTGGCGATCGTCGCGGCGCTTGGCCCACAGGATATCAACGTGATGATCGCGGTTGCCGTGGTTAACGTGCCAATCGGCAACCGAGTCATGCGCTCCGTGGTCCTGTCGGTGAAGCAAGAAGCCTACATCGAGGCTGCCACGGCGATCGGCGCGTCTGACACGAGAATCATGCTGCGCCACATCTTGCCGCAGACCATGGCTCCGCTCATGGTGGTTGCTACAGGTCAGGTCGCTTGGGGCATTATCGTCGCTGCGTCCCTCAGCTTCCTTGGCGTAGCCTCCCCACCGCCTGACCCTTCATGGGGCCGCATGATGGCCGAGGGCGTCAGGATGTTCGCGGAGCGCGCACCGTGGCTGGCCATTTCCCCTGGTGTCCTGATCTCTCTGAGCGTCTTCGCGTTCACCATGTTGGGGGACTCCATGCGGGACGTACTTGATCCGAAGATGCGAGGCAGCGAGCGAAGAGGTTAGTCGCGACGAACGAGTCCACATTACTTGGTGCGAGGTTCAGATGAGTTCTCGCAATCAGGCGGCCGGCGTGGAGTCATCCCACAGGAACCGCAGGACCTCCAACGCGAACATCTCTGGCCGCTCGTGATGGGGCCTCTTGGCGCCCGGCAGCAGATGAGACAGGCAGTTGGGGAAGGCTTGGAGTGCACGCTCGGCCCCGCGTAGCATTGGATCGTGTTCGCCGTTGATCAAGAGCACAGGTGCGGTAACGCCGGGCGCGACAGCCCTGACGTCGTAGGAGGTGATGGCCTTCATGGCGTCGTGAATCCAGCGTCGGCTCTTCCCCTTTAGCTCTTCGCGGTGCGCCCAGAGCGCGTGGTCCAATGCAGAGTCCTGCTTGGCAGCCCCTTCCCACGACGTGAAAGGGAGCACGGGAACATCGAACGAGTCGTGATCGGTGAACGAGGGCAACAAAGCCAACTCCCACACCTTTTGGCCACCGCCCAAGTCCCAAAACGGAAGCCCCTCAAAGACAAGTTTCCTCACCCGGGTCGGATGCGAATGTGCTAGATCGAAAGCCACAAGCGCGCCCATGTGATAACCGACGATGTCTGCCCTCTCTATCCCCTCGTGATCGAGCATGTCCAGGATCGCTGCGGTGTAATTCTGAACGGCGTAAAAGTGATCGGGTGTGTCCGATTCGCCGTAGCCAGGCAAGTCTACGTTGTAGCAAGTGAATTGCTCCGTCCAATAAGGGGTCGCCCGCTCCCATATCCAAGACGTGCCGAGATCATCGTGCACAAGGACCAGCGGATCCCCTGACCCGATTTGGAGGTAGTGCAGCCTCCCGTCGGAACGATCGAGATACTTGTGCTGTTGCCGATGAGCGTTGCTAGCCATCGCCGTCCCTTGGCTCCTCAAGCCCTTCGCGCTTGTAAGCCCTTCCCAGCCTTACGTAAGGCTCCCAAACTCCGCGGATCACCTCCAGATGTTTCTCTGTCACCGGCCCAACGACCTTGGCGGGAACCCCTCTCACCAGCGAGTAGGCCGGGATCGTTGTTCCCTCTACGACGATTGAACCCGCTGCAATCAGGCAGTGTTCGCCAATGGAAACCCAGTTGCCAAGGACCGCGCCGTTTCCAATGAGGACGTTGCCCTCGATCCTTTCGACATGGGACATCACGCCGTGACCGAAGGCAACGTTGTCCCCAATGTACATGTCTCCCCCATGGATGACCGCGTTATCTTGAACACAAACGTTCTTGCCCATGACCACTCGCCCCCCCTCGCAGCGAATGACGACACCGGGCCAAATGTTGGAGTTTTCACCGATTTCGACGTCGCCCACGATATAGGAGGCTTCGCTTATGAACGCCGTTGGATGTATGTTTGGCGCCTTCCCTCTAAACGATCTGATCATCTGCCCTCCTTTGCCTGGCCACTTCCGGGTAGGGAACGCTCTTATCAGCGTGCCCCGGTCAAATGATGCCGTTGTCCCGCATGCGGGTGATGTCGTCCCACGTATACTCCCCGACCTCCATCAAGACCTCCTCCGTGTGCTGGCCAATCCGAGGGGCTTCCCGTTCGATCGAGGCGGGCATCTCGCTGAAGCCGATAGGGAAGCCCAGCATGGTGGTAGGGCCGAAGACGGAGTGGTCGTGCTTCACCAGGTACCGGTTCGCCCATGCCTGCTCGTCACTGGCGACGTCCTGGATTCTTTGCACCGGGGCGAAGATCAGGTCGTACTGCGTGAGAATAGGCTCCCACTCAGAGAAGGGCCTGCTTCCGATCGCTTGCTCGATAATAGCGATCAGCTCCTCTGAGTTCTCGCCCCTTGCCTTGGTTGTAGTGAATCTCGGGTCATCCTGAATGCTCTCAATGCTCAGGGCCGCACAAAAACGCGGCCACGCTTCCTGGGGCCGTTGTTCAGAGAAGGCCACCCATCTACCATCTTTGCACTCGTAGTGGACTACCAATGGATTGAAGGCATTGCGGCGTTTGGGCCGAGGCGCCTCCTCCCCAAGAAAGAAGTACACGCTGTTCGCTATTCCCTGGCCATGGAGCATGGTACCGAAGAGAGAGGCGTCCACTTCCTGGCCAACGTCGTGTCGCTCTCTCGCAAGAAGGGCGCTGATAATGCCGAACGCCAGGAACGTGCCGGTCATTTGATCCGTCAGGCCGAAGACCATCTGTTGGGGGGGCGTTCCCTCCTCCCCGATGGTGTACATCGTCCCTGCTCGAGCCAGGCCAAGGTTGTCGTAGGCCCGCGATTCAGCCGCGGGTCCTTCCGGACCGAACCCAGTGGTCGTGGCGTAGATGAGCCGGGGATTGAGATCGCGTAAAGTCCCGTAGTCCAGGCCAAGCCGCTCTCGCACGCTCTTGCGGAAGTTGTTGTAGAAGATATCTGACTTCTCGACCAGGCGGTACAGTACCTCGCGTCCCTCAGGGTGACGAAGGTTCAGGGTCACGCTTCTCTTGTTTCGATTAGCGAGCTCGAAGTGGGGACTGGAGTCGTTGGGCAGGCTAACCGGTACGCCCATGTAGCGGTCGACCCACCGTCCGGGGTCCCCCGATCCTGGCTCCTCGATCTTTATCACGTCGGCGCCCAGGTCGCCGAGCACGTAACCTGCCGTCGGGCCGGCGACCATCCAGGCCCACTCTATCGCTCGTATGCCCTCCAAGATCTTCGGCATTGGACGGTTCCTCCGCGTCGCTGCTCCCCTCGGGGGATGCTTGTTGGCCAGTCTGGTTGGAATGGATGCCCTTGAGAATCTCGGTGCACAGCCGTGGGTAATCTATCGGGCAACGTGCGCTCCGCGTTGGTTCAAGAGATTCTCCGCCATTTGAGATCAGTCAAGGTATCACGCCCCCCTCTTGTAGCTGAGTGATGTCATCCCATGAGTAGCCACACACCTGAGTGAGTATCTCTTCAGTGTGCTGCCCGAGCTCCGGGGCGGGAGCATTTAGGGAAGGAGGTGTCTCACTAAACTGAATGGGGAAGCCTGGGAACTTGATCTTACCCAGTACCGGGTGGTGCCAATCGACCACATATCCATTGGCTGCCATCTGCTCATCGTGCGCCAGTTCTCCCACCGTCTTCACGGCGCTAAACGGCACGTCGGCTCCGCCATGGACAATGGCCTCCCACTCTGCGGCGGTCTTTTTTGCAAATACCTCGTCAAGAATTCGGACGAGCTCCTCACGGTGTTTCATCCGGCTGGGTTCGTCGGCAAAACGAGGGTCCTTCGTGAGATCGGCCCTGCCAATCACCTCGCACAGTGAAGGCCAGTACTCCTCCCTGGAAATGTCCATGACTATCCATTTGCCGTCGCTGCAGGCATAGCTGTTGTACAAAGGGTTGCGGTGGGGGCGAATTCGGTTGTGCCTAGGGTAGGTCCAACCGAGAAGCAGTGCCTGCGCAAGGTGGCTGCCCTGGAGCAAAGACATGGAGCCCAGCTGAGAGACATCCACCTGCTGAGCGATGCCCAGCCGCTCTCTGGCCAGCAGAGCGGCGATCACTCCGTAGGCCAGGCAAAGGGCAGTGAGTCGGTCGCCCAGGCCAGGGGTTAAGAACACCGGTGGGGCCCCCTCTTCTCCGCTGCTGAGCATCATCCCACTCATCGCCTGCGCGATGAGGTCGAAACTGGGAAGGTCTTTTCGGGGCCCTTGGAAACCATATCCCGAGCCCCGCGCGTAGACCAGTTTGGGGTTGTAACTTTGGAGTGTCTCATAGTCCACCCCAAATCTGGCGGCGGCGTTTGGTCGATAGTTGGTGAGAAAGACGTCCGACCTCTCTGTTAGCCGATAGATCGCCTCCCGTCCATCCTGATGTTTGAGGTTGATGGCAATGCTCTTCTTGTTCCGGTTGTATTCCTCAAACAGCACATGCCTGCCACCGGGCAGAGCAGCGGGCTGGCCGTACAGGGTCGTGACTCCCCTTGAAGCGTCGCCACGCTTGGGGTCCTCCAGGTGGATAACTTCGGCGCCAAGGTCTGCCAGCATGGCAGCCGCATACGGGCCCGCATGCATCACAGACCAGTCAATGACGCGAATCCCGGCTAGGATCAATGGTGTCTCTTTCGGGTTCGACGGACTGGCGATGCTAGCTCTCCCGTCGGGGAAGTATCACCGTCCCCGAGCCGCGGGTGGTTTCCTCTCCCCACTGATTCGTCTGCCACAGCTCAATTTCCACTGTCGCTTCCCCGGCGTTGATGTGCTTCTCGCTTACTTTACCCCTGCACCAGGATGTATCGCCTAGGGACACGGGTTGGCGCGCCTGAAGCTTCATCGCCTTCAGGAACCCGTCATCGCCCATCCAGTTGGTGAGAAGGTGAGTCTGCCAGGCCATCCTGGCATTCGCCATGTCACTTCCAAAAGGGAATCCCATTTTCTTCGAGAGGTGGAGGTCCCAGTGGAAATCCAGCCAGGATGTAGGTATTCCCAGCTCATTGGGGACGTAAAACGCCGGCTTCCGCTTTCGTAACGCATAGTCAAGCTCGTGCGCACGGATGAGGGTGGGACCAGCTCCCATACACCATGCGATCAGGTCGTGAACGGTCAAAGGCCCCTTCACGACCGGCACCAATTCCTCGCCAGGTTGCACGTCTTCCCAATAGCGAGGCGTTGCGCCACGTACCTCTTCACGCTCGTACTCTTCGTCCAGGGCACGGATCTCTTCAGGTGTATACCGCTTCTGGCGAAGCTCTTGAAACTTCCCCTTCTTGTGAGCGGCTCCTCGCTCGAACCTTCGCTGGTGGAGCCAGTGCCTGGCGACCGGCTCTCCGCTCTGATCGCGAATCGTGGTCTCAACGATCTGCTCAAAGGCTCGCCCAGCGAAACGACTCTTCTTCTCGAAAAGATCGACAATCTTGAACGTAGCAGTCGTAATGAGCCCTACGGTGATTGCCTTATACCACTCAAAATCCATGCCTGCGAAAAGAGCGCCAACGCCCGGCAACCCGATCGTGGGTGCTTCGTCCAGCGCCATGACAAAGGAAGGGGGTGCGATGATGCCTCCCCAGCGTGTGCCCTGCGCGTAGGCCTCATCTCTCCAGAGGGGGTTGCCATCGCCCAGGCCGTTGGCAAAGTTCCTTACGGCGTCTCTGGTTACGTCTTGGACATACCGGTCGTCGTGGGGTATGTCCACCCCCATCCTGGCTCGCAACCGCGCGAGCGCTTCCTCTGTGATCCGCCCCCACTCACTTACCGCATCGGGCACGTCCCTTCCCTCCGGTGCAATTCTCGACGCACGGCTAGTCAGATCGTCTTGCTCATGAGTGCTATTTGGCACTCAGACAAGATCGCCCACCATTTTCTGGCGCGCTGACCCCTCGCCACCCGCATCGCCTGGTACGGTATCCAGTCGCTTGATCATCGCAAGCTGCAGACGCCATCGCGACGGACGGTGGGTTGAGGTTACGCATCCGGAAGCTCCGAGGGGACGCTTGTTATACAGGGAATCCCTTCGGAGCCCCTCGTTCGCAGCTGGCTGTATTCTAAAGCATCAGCACACCCCTAATGGAGCAAGTGCCGGCAACCCAACAGGGCCTCCCTAATCCAAGGAGACACGACGGGGCCTTAGAACCCCTGCGCGAATCCCCATTGGCCTGCGCACTGGGACTTCCGCGACCCGAGCGTGGCGAGCCGAAACCCGACCTGGCTCAGGCTTTTCCCGATGCAGCAAACTCTCGCTCCAACGTCACTCTTAGCCCGAATCCACCGAAGGACGGCCTTGGGGACAGCACTTGAATAAGCCAGAGGTGTTCCTGTGAATCTGGGATAATGGTTATGGAACAGAGAACCACCCTGAAACTGATGACCACCGTCTGGTGGCCAATGCTGGGCTGATCCTTCCCGCCACCGTGGCCCGCCACTTGGGACTGCCGCAAGCTGGGCGTCCGCTTCTCCATCACCATCCGCCAGCACAAAAGCCTGCGGAACCTGATCGAGGCCATACCCGAGGGAGACTGGACGCCGATCCCATACTGGATGGACGGCGCCGCCGATGTGGCCGAGACCACCTATGTCCCCTTCCAAAGTGAGTCCGACGCCGTGCCGGTGCGACTCATCGTCCGGAGGGTGAAGCCCACGCCCGGTTCCCAGCTCGCCCTCTTCGCTACCTACAGCTATCACGGGTTCATCACCGACCGGGACGGGGATACCCTGGAGTTGGAGGCCGATCACCGCCGACATGCCGAAATGGAGAACGCCATTCGAGACCTCAAGTACGGCGTGGGGTTGAACCATCTCCCATCCGGCCGCTTCGCCGCCAACGGCGCCTGGCTGGCGATACAGGTAATGGCCCACAACCTGGCACGCTGGACAGCGCGCATCGGTCTGGGCGAGCAGACCGCGACCACCAAGACCCTCCGGCGGCGGTTCTCCATACCCGGACGCCTCACCCGCTCGGCGCGCCGCCTCACTTTGCATCTTCCCCGGCGCTGGCCCTGGGAAACCCAGTTCAATCGCGCCCTGGCACGATTGCGAGCGATTCCTCTCCCAGCCTGACGGCACCGCCGCCGGCTTACCTACCCACCGGACATCCGAAGGTCCCCACAGACTCGCGCCAGCCCGGTCCGCGAGTATCTCTTGCTGCGTGTTCTCCCCGCCATCTCGCCCTGCACAACGTCCACAGAGGGTCATAAGGTCTCCCCGCGGCGACCGAAGGCAGACACCCGGCCCATCTACCCAAATCGTGCCCGGACCATCGCATCCCCATGCCTCTCATCTCCCATTCCACTGATCTAATGCCATCCCTTCGGTGGATTCGGGCTTAAGTGAATGCCACCTCCGCTCCCCCCGCCAGAACCTCAGTCGGTCTTGCAAGGGTCTCCAGAGGGAGAAGAGGTCTAAGGTGCTCCCCTGGAGAGGGCAAGGTGTATCCCCCCGCCCCGGCTCAGTCAGGCGCTAGGGCGCGGGCCAGAGGCGGAGGGCGTTCCCGCCCATGACGCAGGCGCGCTCCTCGTCCGAAAGGAAGTCGAAGGGTTCTTTGCCGAGGGCGGCGAGCTCGGGGTAGGGACGGAAGCGGGTGACGGGGTAGTTGGAGCCCCACATGAGGCGCCGGGGGCCGAAGCGGTCGAGGATGCGCTGGAAGTAGTCCCGCTGCGGTGTGTCCGCCTGGTCGACGGCCCATTGGTTGACGGCGGAGAATTTGAGCGACAGGTGGGGGAAGTCGGCGAGGGCGAGGAAGTCGTCGGATGGGGTGAACGGGGGCGACTCCAAGTTTGGCATGAAGCCGAGGTGGTCGAGGGCGAAGGGCTGGTCGGGGGCGCGTTGGAGGACGGCGCGGACGCGGGAGAGGTCGGGGTGGCGGGAGACGAGGGTGACGGGGACGCCGAGGTCGCGGGCCTTGCCGATGAGGTGATCGCAGGGGGCTTCGTCGAGCCAGGAATCGTCGTCGGTCATGGCGTTGAAGAGGCGGACACCGCCCATGCCGCGCTCGCCCACCCAGTAGGTCAGGCGCTCCACGGCGTCGGGGAGGGAGACGTTGACGCAGCAGACGGTGGAGAAGCGGCCGGGGTAGGCCCGCGCCATGTCGGCGGCGTACGCGTTGTCATAGCCGTGGGTGTTGGTGGCCTGCACGAGCACGGCGCGGTCGACGCCGGCCTCGTCCATGAGCGCGATCAGGTCTTCGCCGGTGAGCAGGAGGCGCTCCAGGCGGCGCGGTATCCAGTCGCGCTCGACTGGATAGGTCACGTGGTCTCTGGAGGTGACGTGGATGTGGGTGTCGACGATCATGCGAGTCCTCGCTCGGCGCGTTTAGGAGACCTCACTGAGCTTCTCGAAGGGCTCCAGCAAGGTCGCGCGCCCCCCTCCGCCCCCCGCCCTCACCCCAACCCTCTCCCAGCGGGAGAGGGGGGAAGAGGGGCGTCGAGGCGGTAGACACGGACGGCGTTGTCGTGGAAGAGGGCGGCCCGCTCGGCGGGGGTGAAGTCCTTGGTGAGCAGCTTAAAGGCGTTCCACATCACGCCATAGGAGAAGGAGACTTTGTCGACAGGGAAGTTGCTTTCAAACATGCAGCGCTCGACGCCGAATTGCTCGATGGACCGGTGGATATAGGGGGCCATGGTCTCGGCGAGCTCGGCCGAAGTGGGCGGGTCGGGGCACTGATGCAAGCCGAAGCCGCAGCGCGGCATGCCGAGGCCGCCCAGCTTCACCAGCACGTTCGGCGGCTCGGCGGCGGCGGCGATCCCCCGCTTCCACGCCTCGAAGGTGTCCTCCGGAGCGGCGGCGTAGGGGCCGATGCCGATGAGCCCGCCGACATGGTCGAGGATGATCGTGGTGTCGGGGAAGGCCCTCGCCAGATCGGCAACCTCGGGAAGCTGGGGGTGGTAGACCCATGCCTCGAAGGTGAGGTCTCTCGGCGCCAGGTGCGCGAAGCCTTGGCGGAAGGTGGCGTCGCCGAGCAGGCCGGGCTTCGGAGTCGTCTTGGCGATCTCGACCTCCGGCGCGGCGTCCCAGCTCGCGGAGTAGCGGATGCCGCGGAAGCGGTTGGGGCTGGCCGCGAGCTGGGCGTCGAGCACCGCGGCCACGGGGTCGCCGAGGGGCAGGCCGGCCTTGCCGACGATGCCCTTGGCGATGCGGGACGGCCCGTAGGCGCCGCTGGCGCTCTGGGCGGCGATTCCCTGGACGAACTCGGTCTCGCCGACGACGCGCAAATCGCGAGGGCCGTCGGCGCTATACATGGTGCGGCACTCGACGAAGACGGTGGAGACGATGTTATGTCCACTGTCGACGTCGGCCATGATCTCGTCGAGCATGTACCGGTTGCCGGGACGGTCCCACAGGTGGTGGTGCGGGTCGCAGATCGGCAGGTCGGGGTCGATGGGCTCCTCGACGACGCGGGCCAGCCAAGCGTCTCTGTCGTTGGGCACGGCTAGGCCTCGATCCCGGAGCGGTCGACGTCGAGGTTGAAGAGGCCGATGGCATTCTCGCGGAGCATCTTGACCTTCTCCTCCTCCGGCACACCGGCGAGCGAGGTCTCGCGGCAGGCCTTCGAGTCGGGCCACGTCGAGGTCGGGTGGGGGAAGTCGGTCTCGTACAAGATGTTGTCCACGCCGATGTGCTCCCGCATTTCGATGCCCAGCCGCTCGTACCAGAAGCTGGCGTAGACCTGCCGCCGGAAGGCCTCGCTCGGCTTGCTCTCCAGGCCCGTAGCCCGCACGTTGAGGTTCTCGTACTCGTGGTCGGCGGTCTCCAGCAGGTAGGGAATCCAGCCGATGCCGCTCTCGACGATGGTAACGTTGAGCCCGCGGAAGCGGTCGAGGACGCCGGAGAAGAGGACGTTGGTGACGATCTGCATGTGCGACGAGATAGAGCGGGTGGAGCCCATCGCGATCTTGGTGCTGACGTCGTAGCCCGGCCAGGCCTCGAGGATGGGCACGGCGCCGATGTGCAGGCACATGGGCACGCCGAGATCGGCGCACGCGGCGTAGACGGGGTCCCACTGGCGGTCGTTGAAGTGGGGGAGGCCGAAGACCTCGGGCGCGCCGTGCCAGACCACGGCCTTGTGGCCGTTGCCGACGGCGCGGCGGATCTCGCCGACCGCGGCCTCGACGTCCCACATGGGCGCCAAGGCCTGGGATATGTAGCGCGGGCTGAAGGCGGTCCACTCTTCGGCGAGCCAATCGTTGTAGGCCCGGAGGCAGGCGAGGCGGAACTCGTCGCTGCCGCCCCGCTGGAAGTTCTGGTTGGTGATGCCGGCGACGTTGGGGAAGAAGGCATGGGTATCGACGTGGTCGCGGTCCATGGCCTTCAGGCGTTCGGCGGGGACGTAGGTCTCGCGGGGGACTTCCTCCCAGCGCTGGGGCTCGGCGTTCCGCGGGGTCATCGCGGCGGCCACGCTGGCGACCTTGTGGTTGGAGAAGCGGGCAAGCTCGCCGCGGATGAACCAGTGTTCGGTGCCGTCGGGCAGCTCGGCGACGTGGGGGATGTCGCCGCCGAACCGGGCGGCGGACATACGGCTCGTCCACACGTCGCGGGCCTCTTGGATGTGCTCGTCGGTCGAGACGACGCCGTACTTCAACTCGAGCGTAGCCATCGCGTCACCTGCCTCTCGCCGGATAGGGGCCGGAGTGTCCCGCCCCCGCCCTCTCTCAGTCTCCCCCAGAGGAGACCCTTGCGTAACCTTGGGCCGCAGGCTCTGGTAAGGTCGCGCAGCCCCCGCAGCCCCCCGCCCTCACCCCAACCCTCTCCCAGCGGGAGAGGGCGAAGACCTCCCCACTCCCAACCCCCTCGCCCCCAAGACTGGGATATGCAAGGGTCTCCAGAGGGGGAGAGGTCTGTGGCGGCGATACTACGGCGGCGCGCGGGGGGCGTCAACGCGCGGGGCGTGGTCAGTTGTAGACGGCGCTCACCGGCGCGTCGATGTCGAACGGGCTGTTGTAGCCCCCGCGGTTGCAGAAGTCGCGGACCGCGGGGATGACCTCCTGGCCCATGAGCCGGATGCAGGTCTTGGAGTCCTCGTGGTTCACCCGGCCGTCGTTGCCCCAGAGGCAGAGGATGCCGAGCTCGTTGCGTTGGATGACTTCCTTCAACTGCTCGATCATCTGGTCGGGGGTGCCGTACAAGAGGGTGCGGTCCTTCAGGCGCTGCTCGAGCGGGGGCGGCTTGGGGCCGGGTCGGCGTCCCGCGGCGACCTGGATCAGCGGGGCGCGGTTGCCCGGTGAGCTATAGCCGGACGGCGTGCCCCAGACGGGGTGGGTGAGACCGGTGAACTCGCCGGCCATCCACAAGAACTCTTGCGCGTTCCGGTAGGCCTTCTCCTCGGTCTCGGCGACGTGGCATTGGAGGAGGACGCCGAAGTTCTCCGGGCCCGGCTCGTAGCCGACCTCGCGGGCGCCCTCGGCGTAGAGGGCGCGGATCTTGCGGTTGGTCGCGTAGTTGGTGTTGAGGCCGATGTAGGGATAGCGGTGCTTGGCGGCCCAGGTGACGGTCTCGCGGCTCGATATGCCGGGGATGAAGATGCGGGGGTGCGGCTTCTGCAGGGGCACGGCCCAGGGATTGACGACGCGGAACTGGTAGTGCCGGCCCTCCCAGCGGAAGGGGCCGGGCTCGGTCCACGTCTTGATGAGCAGATCGTGGGCCTCCTCGAAGCGGTCGCGGTTGTGCAGCGGGTTGACGTTCGCCTGGATATTCTCCACGCCGCCGCCGCGCACCAGGCCGGAGACGAGCCGGCCCTTGGAGATCATATCGACGATGGCGAGCTCCTCGGCCGCGTGCACCGGACTCTCGGTGATCGGGAGGGGGTAGCCGAGGAGCACGATCTTCACCCGCTCGGTCATGGCTGCCAGGATCGAGGCGAAGATCATGACGCGGGGCGACATGCAGAAGGGCGCGGTGTGGTGCTCGTTGAGCATGATGCCGTCGAAGCCGACTTCGTCGACGAGGCGGTACTCCTCCAGCCGCTCGTTGTAGAGCCGGCTGCCCTCGACGGGGTCGAAGTACTTGTTGGAGAACATCAGCGCGGTCACGCCGAGGGACCGGTCGCCGCCGATGGAGACGCGTTCTTCCACCTTGTCCTCGGGATAGGTGTTCATCGGCTGCTCGGTGAAGTACATGAAGTGCATCGGATGTCTCCTGGCTTAGATGGTCGAGGGTCGGGACCGCGGGCGCGCCGGTCAGGCCAGATGGCCGATGCAGAGCTCGGCGAGCTCGGCGGGGCGCTCCAGGTCGAGGGCGTGGCCGGCGGGCAGCGTGGCGAGGTTCCCGTTGGGGAGCGCGTCGGCGTAGGCCTGGGCGCACTCGTTGGGGACGACGGCGTCCTCGCTTCCGGCTACGACGAGCACGTCCGCCTCGACGCCGCCGAGCAGGCCGGGCAGGGCGCGGTTGTACATATAGGGCCGCCACGCGATGCGCGTCGACATCTCGCGGTCGGTCTCCCACGCCTCGAGTTGTTCGAACGGGGGCTCTGCGCCGTAGACCGTCTCGAAGACCGCCGGATCGCTGTACATCCGCCGCGCGTAGGTCTCGGAGTTCACCAGGAACTGGTCGAAGATCTCGCCCTCGCGCGGCAGTATCCCCATCGGGTTGACGAGGACGAGCGACTCGAACCGGCCGTGATCGAGCGTCGCCATCTCGGCGGCGATCCAGCCTCCGAAGCCGTGCCCGACGACGCGGAGGGAGGTCAGCCCCAGCGCGCTCAACACCGCCTGGTAGACGCCGGCCACGTCGCGAACGCTTTCGAGCCACGTCCACGACGCGGCGTCGGAGCCGTGGAAGCCGGGATGCGAGGGGAGGTAGACGGTGAAGCGCTCGGCGAGGAGGGCCTCGAAGCGCCCCCAGCCGGGATGTCCGTTGTCGCGGTGCAGCAGCAGGAGGGGGTCGCCTCGTCCACCTTCGAGCAGGCGCATGGGCCGACCCAGCACCTCGATTTGGCGCTCGGTCGCGGGGGAGGTGGTCGATGCGGGTGTGGTCACGTGGCCTCTCCAATCGCCCGCCGGCGGTCGATCCGCCGGTTTCGGGCCCCGCCTATGTTGCAACGGAAACGCCGCGAAGGAAAGCCCGCCGTCAGGGCAAGAAAGAGCCGGCTCCGCGAGGTTGGTCGGCCCCGGCGTCGCCCGCCCTCACTCCAACCCTCTCCCAGCGGAGACCTTTGCGTAACCGGGGTGGCTGAGGCGAGGATGGCGGGCTTCGATACCCGTTAGTGGTTGCGAGGGGGCCCCTCATCTCAATCTTCTCCCGTGGGGAGAAGAGGCAAGACCTCCCGGCCCCACCCATGCTTGCCCACGAGCGGTTGTGCAAGGGTCTCCAGCGGGAGAGGGGGCGGCGGGGAAGGCGCCCAGCGGGCGGCTAGCCGCCGTCGGAGTCGCTGGGCAAGACGAAGTGGAGAGGGGCCTTGCCCACGTCCGTCCAAGCGTCACCGTTGGTAGGGGCGCAGGTCACGCCGACCCACCAGCCGTCGTCGGGTGGTGGGTCAAACAACCAGCCCGTCTCTTGGTAGACCGTGGTTGTGGCCGGGGCGGGATGGAAGCCCAGGTTTCTGACGAGGCGATCAAGCTCCTCGTTGTGGTACACCCCGACAAGTTACCGGCTATCGCAGGCGCCGGGGTCGGTCCACTCGACCGTCATGTTGATGAAGTTGAGGTTCGTGCCCTCCACCGGCCGCGGGCTGAGCGTCACGGTGACGGGCGCGGCGTCGGGGTCGGGCGTGGCGGTGGGCTCGGGCGTGGGCGTCGGGGTCGGCGTAGCTGTGGGCTTGGGCGTGGCGGTAGGCTCCGGTGTGGCCGTGGCCGTGGCCGTGGGAGTAGCGATGGGCGGAGGCGGTCCCGCCGTGTGGATGCGCAGCATGAGCTGGTCGCCGTCATGCCACGGTTGGTTCACGGCGTCCCACGTCAGCGTGCCGCCGGCATTCGACGCGGCGCCGGCCACGGACAGCGTGAGCGACACCGACCCATCCAGCTCAATGACGTCCATGTCGTAGCCCGACAGCGACGCCGCGGCGCTCAGCTGCATCGTCACCACGCCGCCTTCCCACTTCAGGCCGGTGATCGTCGTGGCGGTGCCCCCGACGCTGAACCCCGCCGGCTCGACGACCCCGTTCCCTGCACCCGCCCCCACCGCCGTGCCGATGGCCGCGGGGTCGAAGAGGGCCTCGTGCAGCGTGCTGGCGGGCGCGGTGACGGTGACGAACACCTCAATCCTCTCTCGTTCTTCTACAGGCATTCCGTCGCAGACTACGGCTACCTCCGGATACCAGCTGAAGTAGAACTGATATGTCCCATCGGGAAGCGGCCGTGCCGTGTCCGCCACACTCGGCCATTGCGCGATGAACCGTTCCGCGTCTGCGCCGATAAGCCGAAACTCCCCAAAACCGTTCGGGGCAACTTGGCCGTGCTCTCCCAATAAGAAACCAGAAACGGCATCCGTGTATACTCGAGTTCCAGCAGCTACACCGGAGGCCATATCTTGGTCGTGGCGCACGTAAAAGTAGCCGCGGCCTCCGAAAGCTCCTCCCAGTCCCTCCTTCCAGTAATCGACCCTTCTCCTCCATTCGTATTTGTAGCTGAGGCAGTCCCGGTAGGCCTGCGAAGAACCGGCTTCTCTTTCTAGGTCGGCAATCTTCGCCGCCAGCTCGCCCAGTGTGATCGTAGACGCCGATGGGGCCCCGTCCGGTGGGCCCGATCTCACCGATCCGCCGCCGGCTTCGCTCGAGGGCACGTCCAGAAGAAACCTTTGAACTTGTGGTATGCCCGATCTCCCTGAAGCGTCGGCGGGTGACGACACCGATGCTTCAGGCAGCCAGCGCTTGGCGTGGCGGCTGGCTATGGTGTAATACTCTTCAACGACCAAGGAAGTCGAGGCTTCGCCTAACAAGAGGCCGTGGGTTGCCTGCTGTGGTCGGTTGATACCTGGGAATGATGCGCTACCGAGCAAAAAGCGGTCTGTCTGCTGGCTACTTGGGAGCAGTCTGGGGTCGTTCCGCAGAAAAATCACCGCTTCCCTGTCATCCCACTTGGCATCGCGTTGCGCAAGATATTCTTCCCCTACAGCCATGGCGTCTTGCCTGGTTGCATGAAGCATATCTAGGTCGTAGACAACGGCCACTACCTCAGCCCCGCTGCTTCCCTTCAAATATTCAATCACTTCGAAGTTGTGCTCAAGCGTACCAACGTATCCCGCACTCCCATCGCGGTAGGGATCGTAATACTCCGCTCCCGCGGAGACTGAGCGGAGCCGCGCTCTTGCTATGACTGCAGCCTGCAGGATTCTCTCCTCAAGCGAAATCTGACCGAAATAGCGAAGCGGGAAAGCTCCACTTCGGGATTCACTTATCACTATTGGAGCAACTGGCGTCGGAACTATCTCCTTGGTTATAGCTTCTTTATCTGCTGTTTTTGCTGGCGTTGTTCCGATAGGAGTTGTTTCCGCCTCAAACGAAGATCTGCCGCACGACATAAGCAAGACTGAAGCGAACAGAACGACTACACCCACAAAGGCAAAGGAGAGCCGTTGGGACTTTGGACGTGACGTTTGCGGCATCACGAAACCTCCATGCCATTCGGATGGTGCCAGATTGACAGGGTCATGTTCAAATTAGTGGTCGTGTTCTCGGTATACTTCACGCACATAGTCTATGTCCGATACAGGGATAACCGTGATGGCTAGGCCCTCTAGAGGGAGCGTACCCATTAGGTAGTTTGAATAGTCGCCCATGAATTGGTACAGATCTGTCAGTCCTGCACCATGCCCCAGTTCGTGCATTATGACCATCGGAAGGTAGACGAAACTCGTATCTTGTTGCCCCGGAACTTCTCGTCCATGCTACCCAGGGTCATTCGTCCAGATGGCTCTATAATGTTTAGCCTTGTCCGCACTATATTCGTATGCTGGCTCTTCAATGATCACCCTGGAGTCTCCAAGATGCGCGGCCGTCCTGCTCACATGGCAGGCTATTGCTGCGCCACAAGCTCCGCCCCCGGAAGTGCTTCCTTTGCCGGGCGTGACCTCATCACTCACCGTGTCTATCACAGTCGTCGCATTGTCATGATTATTGGAACAGGGTTGTTCGCAGAATACTAGGTGCTGTCCCACAACGGAATTCCACTCAGAAACGGCGTCGTTGAGGGCGTAGTCAAAGACAATACGAAGGTCAGACGCTATAGAGCCAATCCTATATTCCACTGTACCGTCATCCTGATGACCTCTGTGAGGAAGGCCTACCGTAAAATATCTAGTCGTTGAATACCGAGAGTATTCAGTCGAGCCATTTAAGTTTCGATAACTTCGGATACGAACGCCATAGGTTGTGTTGAAAACCCTGGACATTATTCGTTCCTCGACGCTATCAGGCCAGATGGAAAACGTAACCGAGGTTCCATCAGGCAGAATCCAAGGTACCGTCCTCCAGCGGCAGACCGGCCCGTGGCACTCACTCGTTTCGATTGCGTAAGCGTCCGCGTTTGGATCGTCAATCCACTCGTAAGTGAGATCCATGGCATGCAACGTAACAGTGATGTTCTGGTCAAGCAACGCCCCGGGCGTGGCGGTGGGCTGCGGCGTGGCCGTAGGGGGCACGGGCGGCGGCTCCGGGTTGGGGCGCGACGTCTCCTCCGATGAGCAGGCGGTCTGCCACGTACCGTTCAGGAGGTCCCGATGGCTGCAAACGCGATGGGTGTACGTCCTATCGGACGTAAGCCCCGTGACCGTATAGCCGTGCGAACTATGCACTGTCGCGGTGTGCAAGGGGTACCACCACGTCTCCTCACAGCGCCTGGGATCGTCGCGGCTGCACATGGAGCGTTTTTCCTGCACCCGGTATTCATCCGCGTTCGTGACGTGCGTCCACGAGAGAGTAATCGACAGGACATCGCCGACGCTCGTCAGCACCGGGGCGTCCAGCGGAACGGGCGTGGCCGTGGGCTTGGCCGCGATGGCCGTGGCGGTTTGTGCGGCCGCCGTTTGTTCCGCCGCGATGGCTTCCGCCGTGGCCGCCTGGGCCGCTGCCGTCTGTTGCGCCTCGATGGCCTCTGCCGTAGCCGTTCTGTCAGCCGTGGGCGGTGGGTCGGTGGCCGTGGGCGGTGGGTCGGTAGCCGTGGGCTCAGGCGGGTCGGTGGCCGTGGGCTCAGGCAGGTCAGTGGCCGTGGGCGGCGGTGGTGGGTCGGTGGCCGTAGGTTCGGGCGTCGGTGGGTCACAATCGAAACGCGGAGGGCTCAGCAGGTCATCACAGGGATCCCAGGTAAACGTGGCCGTGGGCGGCACCGGCGTGTGGGGCGTGTGGTTGCATATCTCCACGGGGATTTGAAGGACGGGGTCCCAGTCCCAGTAGCAGGTCTCTGAATGCGCCGCCGGGGCCGCGAGCGCCGTGTCGGAGGACGACGGTGTGAGTACCGTCGTCACCACAAGCGGCACGATGATGACGGCGAGGAAGACGACACCGGCGGCGACCAAGTCGAAGGAGAGTCGCTTCATGATCCCGCTGCCCCGCCGTCACACGCCATCCCCCGACCCTCCAACCAGCCCATAGCGACCGGATGCTGCTGATACTAGCACATAAAAGTGCCATCTCCATGTCACGCACGGCTCGGGGGCGGGCTGGGGATGGGGGAACGGGCGCCCACAAGGGGCGCCCCTACGGGAGGGGATGGATTCCCGCGTTCGCGGGAGACGGATATGGGGGGTTCGCAAGGGTCTCCAGCGGGAGAGGGAGCGGAGGGGAAGTCGGCCCGCGTCTTTCCCGCGGGGGCGGGCTGCGTTACCCTTCCATCCCGTAAAGATGTGCGGGGCGGCGCCCCGTCGCAAGCCGTCGGACGCCCGACCGAGGAGGCTGCATGGACTTCAAGTTCACCGGGGCGCAGCAGCGCTTCCGTCAAGAGGTCCGCGAGTTCCTCGACGAGGAGCTGCCCAAGACGACCGGCGAGATCGGGATGGGGGCGGGATGGTCGCCGGATTTCTCGAAGGCGCTGGCGCGGCGCGGTTGGATCGCCCTGCCCTGGCCGAAGGAGTACGGCGGGCTGGCCCGCGATCACATCGACCAGGCGATCTTCAACGAGGAGATGGCCTACCACCGGGCCCCGGTCGGCGCGCACCGCCGCGGCATCTTCTACGCCGCGCCCATCCTCATGATCCACGGCACGGAGGAGCAGAAGCAGGAGTTCCTGCCCCGTATCGCCCAGGGCGACGCCTACTTCTGCCAGGGGTTCTCCGAACCCAACGCGGGCTCCGACCTCGCCTCCCTCACCACCGCCGCCGTCGAGGATGGCGACGACTTCGTGGTCAACGGCGCCAAGATCTGGACGTCGGACGCGCACCGCGCCGACTTCATTTTCCTCTCCACGCGCACCGATCCCGACGCGCCGAAGCACAAGGGCATCACCAACTTCATCGTCGACTTGAAGACGCCGGGGGTCACCGTCCGTCCGCTGATCAACATGATGGACACGCATGGCTTCAACCAGGTCTTCTTCGACAACGTCCGCGTCCCTCGGCGGAACCTCATGGGCGAGCGCGACCGGGGATGGTACCAATCGGCGCAGCTTCTCGACTTCGAGCGCTCCAGCATCGCCGTCTTCGGGGGCATGCGCCGCACCGTGGAAGAGCTCTCGGCATTGGCGCGCAACGGGCCGTGGCACGACCGCCTCGACCGCTACCCCCGCATCAAGCGGCAGCTGGCCGAGCTGGCGATCAAGTGCGAGATCGGCCGCTGGATGGCGTACAACATCGCCTCGATGCAGACGCGCAAGGAGGTCCCCAACCGGGAGGCCTCGACGGCGAAGCTGTTCTCCAGCGAGCTCGGCCAGCACGTGGCCTCCGTCGGCATGGAGGTCGTTGGGCTCTACGGCCAGTTGAAGCAGGGGGCGCCCCACGCTCCGTGGGGCGGGCGGCTGCACCGCGCGTACGTCTCCGCCATCGCCGCGACGATCGGCGGGGGGACGTCGGAGATCCAGCGGAACGTCATCGCTACGCGCGGGCTGGGGCTACCGCGGTAGGGGGGCACCCCGCGCTCAGTTTTCAGTCTTTCCCAGAGGGGGCCGTTGCGTAACTCGGCGGGCGGGCTTCAGCATGGTCGCGCGGCCCCCGCCTCCCCCCGCCCTCACCCCAACCCTCTCCCAGCGGGAGAGGGAGCAAGACCCCGCGTCCGCGCGCCTGCGGCGCGCCCCTCTCTCAGTCTTTCCAAGAGGGGACCGTTGCGTAACTCGGCGGGCGGGCTTCAGCATGGTCGCGCGGCCCCCGCCTCCCCCCGCCCTCACCCCAACCCTCTCCCAGCGGGAGAGGGAGCAAGACCCCGCGTCCGCGCACCTGCGGCGCGCGCCCTCTCTCAGTCTTTCCCAGAGAGGACCGTTGCGTAACTCGGCGGGCGGGCTTCAGCATGGTCGCGCGGCCCCCGCCTCCCCCCGCCCTCACCCCAACCCTCTCCCAGCGGGAGAGGGAGCAAGACCCCGCGCCGCCTCCCTGTCCCAAGGCCAGCGGGCGGCGTTCTTTCCCTCGACGGAGTTTTGCGAAGGTCTCCAGGGAGGGATGCGGTTTAAGGTGCTCGCCTTTGGTGTTGGTGAAGAGGGATTGGCACATTTGCCGCCGGTGGCTTTAACCCCCACCGTACAGCTTTGTCAGATCACGGAAGTCTTCTATCTCTTCAAGCCTAGCGAGACCCGAGAACAGCTTATCCGCCGACCCCTGACCGATGACCGGCGTCACGAGCCGCTTGAACTTCGCTTCGAGCTCTTCCTTCGACAGCGGCCGCCTGGGACCTCCTATGACATCGACGTAGGCCCTCTCCTTTCGAAAGGTCCTCCCCTTGGAAGTGACCTCCGCCCGCCGTCGCTCATGCGGGTACGGGACGATCGAGCCCGTGGTCTTCTCCCCAGGATCTAGCGGCTCCGGGTCGAGCTCGATCCGCACCTTCTTCGCGAGGGTGACCACCTTGGGGTCGTGGCGAATGTCGCCGGCAAACCAGGCCGGCCCAGACTCTTCACCCAGGAGAATCAGGGCAATGATGCTGGGGATCGCATACAGCGCATCCCAATAGCCGCCGGGCTCGGGAAGGTTGAACGGAGGATTCGTCCAATTCGGCTCCCTGACCAGAAGCTTTATCTCGTCGATGTCGTCCGGCCGGAGACCTTCCTCCCGCACGATCGAGACCGCGAGGTCGATGGCGTGATGACTCGTGCCCCCGGGAGCGATCCACGGCTTCAGGTACATCTCTTGCGTCAGGTAGTGATACGGAGCCGGGGACGCCGCCAACGCCTCCAGGTCATACGTGTCGGCCCGCTCCAACACATCCAATGGCCCGGTGAATCCGTTGCGGGCGAGAAGCGCGGCCTGCACGCCAACGGGACAGACCATCACGTTGGCGGTGTTGCCAACCATGCTGCCCAGACCAAGGCCAAGCACCGGCGGGGATATCATCCAGGCGAGGCCGACGAGATTGTTCATCTGGGTCTCGTCCAGCTTCATGAGCTTGCCGCTCACGAGGGCGCAGAGGAGGATCTGGTGCCGCATCTTCATGACCCGTCCCCGGGCATCAACAGCCGTGGCGGCGTAGGCGAACCGGGCGCCCAGCTCGAAGACCGTGGCCACTGCGGCGATGATCTCCTTGCCGGAGGCGTGCACGCGCTCCCCTACCGCTAGCCCCGTCTGATTGATACGTTCGATGGAGTGGCCGGCCGGGCCCATCTCGTCGTAGTTGCTGGCGTAGCAGAACATCGCGTTCACACCCGCCGCCACACCCACGGACACCTTCGCTCCATCGCCAACAACGGTGGCCTCGGGCGCACCGCCCGCGTCCCGGGCGTAGTCCACCAAGGTCTGGCCCTGCATCGCGTAGCCCTGGAACGCGATGCCGACATCATCGAGAATGGCCTCCTTGATCTTCTCCACCGCCGCGGAAGGGATGTCTTCAAAATCGGTCTCGATGAGTTCTTTTATCAGTTGCCTTGTGGTGGACATTTCAGCCTCCCGTCCCACTTCCGTATGAGAGAGATGTATCGTGGTCCATTTGCACGGACCCTCACACACTAAGCCCCCGTACCAATTCTGCTTCCAACGTGTCCTCGATGGCCCTATCCAAGATGCGCGCCGAGCCGTCCTTAGTCAATGGGAGTCCGGTGACGGAGTACGGGTCGTTTCAGGCGCGGCGGCTTTCGCACCCAGGCCACCCACCGAAATCGGGCCGCGCGGGCTATTCCACCGTGGGGGATCGTCGGGTAAACTAAAGGGCGTGCGCCGACCTTGCCCTCTCCCGCCGTTCTCCTCCGGGCCGTCCACTCTCGCCGCGCTACGGCGGAGCGCATGACCGCAACCCTGATTGACGGCGCCGCGATCGCCGCGGCTATCCTCGACGAGGCCGCCAGGGATGTCCGCGCACTCCGAGACGAAGGTGTCCGTCCCGGCCTCGCCGCCGTGCTCGTCGGCGACGACCCCGCCTCCCACGTCTACGTCCGCAACAAGATCAAGGCGTGCGGTCGGGTGGGCGTCGAGAGCCGCGTCTTCACCCTCTCCTCCTCCTCGACCCACCGCGACCTCCTCGACCTAGTGCGCTCGCTCAACCGCGACGACGCCTTCCACGGCATCCTGGTCCAGCTTCCGCTGCCGCCCCACCTCGACCCGTTCCCCATCATCGAAGCCCTCGACCCCGCCAAGGACGTCGACGGCCTCCACCCCACGAGCATGGGGCTGCTCGCCGTGGGCCGGCCTTCCTTCGTCCCCGCGACGCCGGCGGGCATCCTCCGCATGCTGCTCCACTTGGGCGTCGACCCCGACGGCAAGACCGTTGTCATCTGCGGACGGAGCAACATCGTGGGCAAGCCGCTCGCCCTCCTTTTGTCCCAGGAGGTCAAGAACGCCAACGCCACCATCATCTTGTGCCACACCCACACCCACGACATCGCCTCGCTTATGCGCCGCGGCGACATCGTCGTGATCGCCACCGGCGACCCGCAATGGGTGAAGGCGGACCACATCCGCCCCGGCGCGGTCGTCATCGACGTCGGCATCAACCGCTTCGCCGACGCGTCGGCGAAGCGCGGCTACCGGCTCGTCGGCGACGTGGACTTCGACGAGGTCAAGGAAGTCGCGTCGATGATCACGCCCGTCCCCGGCGGCGTCGGCCCGGTGACCGTCGCGATGCTGGTGGGCAACACCGTACGGGCGGCGCGCCTCGCGGCCCGGACCTCGAGCGCCGCCGGTCTCTCCTAGCGGCCTTCTTCTTTACAAGAGCAAGCGCCCGAACCTATAATTTCCTTACCGTCAGACGCGGGGCGGTACTCCTCTCCTCCAAGAGACCTACAGAAGTCAGTCCGGCGTCGCCTACTCCCTCTCTCGGAGGGAACGGATTGGGTGAGGGCAAGCTTTATGACCCCAGAACCCGTCTACGTTACTCCCCAGGGCATGACCAAGCTCCAGGAAGAGTTTGACGACCTGCGCAACCGCCGCAGGGCCGAGGTGGGACGGAAGCTCCACGCCGCCCGCGACCTCGAAGTCACCGGCGACGCCCTCGTGGACGACGCCGTCGAGGAGCAGGCCAAGATCGAAGGCCGCATCCTCGAAATCGAGACCATCCTCAAGAACGCCAAGGTGGTCCGGCACGACCGGCCGACACGGCGGGCCGCCATCGGCTCGACGGTGACCGTGCAGCACGAAGACGGGGCCGAGGAGACCTACACCATCGTGGGCCACCTGGAAGCCGACCCCAGGGCAGGCCGCATCTCCAACGAAAGCCCGATCGGCAAGGCGCTGCTCGGCAAGCGATCCGGCGAGGCCGCCCAGGTCGCGGCCCCCGCCGGCGCCACTAAGATCAAGGTGCTCAAGGTCGCCTGACCGCCGTTCGCGGCCCTACCCATGCTCTCCATCGAACTGATTCGCCGCGACCCCGGCTCCGTTCGCGCCGCGATGGCCCGCCGTCACGAGGACGCCCCCATCGACCGGCTCCTCGAAGCCGACGCCGAGCGCCGCGCCCTGATGACGGAGGGCGAGACGCTGCGCGCCGATCGCAACGAGACCAGCAAGAAGCTCTCCCGCATGAACCCCAAGCCGCCGGAGCTGATCGCGGAGATGCGGGGCGTCGGCGAGCGCATCAAGGAGCTCGAAGCAAAGAGCGGCACGCTGCGGGACGAGATCGACCACATCCTCGCCCGGCTCCCCAACATCGCCGCGGCCAACGTGCCCGACGGCGAGGACGAGACCGGCAACGTCGTGCTGCGCGAGGACTCTGACCTGCCCACGTTCGACTTCGAGCCCCGCCCACATTGGGAGCTCGGCGAGGCCCTGGGCATCCTCGACTTCGAGCGCGGGCAGCGCATATCTGGCTCGCGCTTCTACACCCTCACCGGCGCGGGCGCCAAGCTCCAGCGCGCCCTCATCCAGTGGATGCTCGACCGCCACATCGACCGGCACGGCTACACGGAAGTCTACCTGCCCTACATGGTGCGGGAGCAGACGATCTTCGGCGCCGGTCAACTGCCCAAGTTCCGGGACAATCTGTACCACGACGCCGAAGAGGACTATTGGATGGTCCCCACCGCCGAGGTCCCCATTACCGGGCTGTACAGCGGCGAGATCCTACCGCCGGGCGCGCTGCCGCTAAAGCACGTCGCCTACACGGCCTGCTTCCGCCGCGAGAAGATGTCGGCGGGCAAGGACATCCGCGGTCTGAAGCGCGGGCATCAGTTCGACAAGGTCGAGATGTACCAGATCGTCGAGCCGGCGGACTCAACCGCCGCGCTCCAGGACCTCGTCGCCCACGCCCAGGACATCGCCGCCGCGCTGGAGCTCCCGCACCGGTTGCTCCATCTCTGCGCGGGCGACCTCGGCTTCGCCGCCGCGGAGTCGTACGACATCGAGGTCTGGGCCGCGGGCTGCCGGGAGTGGCTCGAAGTCAGCAGCTGCTCGAACTGCGCCGACTTCCAAGCGCGCCGCGCCAACATCCGCTACCGCACCGAGCAGAGCGCCCGGCCGGCCTTCCCCCATACCCTCAACGGCTCCGGCCTCGCCTTGCCGCGCATCATGATCGCCATCCTGGAGAACAACCAGCAGGCCGACGGCTCGGTGCTGGTGCCGGAGGCGCTGCACCCGTATACGGGGTTCGAGCGGATCGGGGCGGGTTAGGGGGCCTCGCGGACTCCACTTCGCGCCCGAGTCGGCGAGCGCGGGTGGGCGGATGTCGTCCTCTCAGATTTCAGGACGACGGCGCAGGAACTGGCGCGACGGGCGTCGGCGAGGTGTTGGGGTCGGGGGGCGTTCCCGGGACCACCACCGAGACGTACTTCCACTCTGACGCGAAGTAGTCGGCAAGGTAAGCGTCAGATGTTTCCAAGGCCCTTGTATACCGAACGCGGATTGTGTAGGGGCCGGGGTTGATGCCCATGAGGACATCAGCGAACGGTGAGGTGCGTTGGATTCCGGCGTTGGCGTCGAAGGGCTCCCTCCATTCTCTCGCGCCGCCGTCCCACAGCTGCACTTTAGGGTGAGCCGTATTGCCTTGGTACACCGCATCGCCCGTGTCCCACTCCAGCGTCACAGAAACAAGTGGTGAACCGCGTACGGTTTCCGTGCCGACCGTCGCGGTAAGGTTTAGCACCTCGGGGACCCACGGCCTTGGGCCCGGCGCAAGCGGGACAGGCCCTTCAGGGCGGATCCGCAACATGAGCCTGTCACCGGCGCGCCACGGCTGGTCCGGCACCTGCCAGGTGAGCGTTCCGTTAGTCCGGTTCACCACCGCGTCCGCAATCGGCAACGTAAGGCGCGCCGACCCATCGGGGTCAACGATGTCTACGACGTAGCCGGTGAGCGGCACGTAAGGCTCCAGACGCATGGAGACAGCGCCGTCGCGCCACTGCAGGCTGCGTATCGTCGTTGTCGCACCGCTCACCGTGAAGACCGCCGGCCGCAGGACCCCTTCGCTCGCGGAGAAGCCCACCGCGCTCGCCGACGCATCGGGGTCGAAGAATGCTTCATGGAGCAAGCCGGCAATGGATGCTTCGACGGAGATTGTCCATTCACCGAAACGGACGAAGGTAAAGCCGTTCGGCATGAAGTCGGGGCACAACGTATCCGTGTGGGGAACGTAATACCGCTCAATTTCGTAGTCGCCGAAAGGCAACGGCCTAACCGCCGAGAGTAACTCGTAGTACCCATTGGTCGGGGAATCATCATCGTCAACGATCATCACTTCGAAGAGTTCCTTATCGGGACCGTCGAGCCACGTGTCGTGGTAGTCGACGATATCTCGATGGCGGTAGTGATTGGATCTGGCGACTACCGTCCCCGCGGGCAACCCGGATGGCATTGCGATGCGAAACTCATAGGGGAACCATGGCTTGCCTCTATAGCGGGCATCTTGCTCAAACCACAGCACAGTCTCGATGCATTCGCTGTAGCCAGGAACGTCCCTCCCTTTCGCGAGCACAGCCTCGAATGCCGCCATGCGCGAGCGGAGATCGGCGAGCGATATGACGACTGGCGTTGGCCCCTCCCTGGACGGGCCCGATGCGCTCAGGAACCGAGGAGCGTTCCCGTCCCCGCTCAGTGGAGCATCGTTGTCATCATCGCGTTCCAAGAACACCCCTGTCTTGCCGTACCTCGCAGGAGGGGGAACAAAGTCGCCCTGCACTTCGGGAAGCCACGACCTTTCGTAGACTTGAGGACCTTCTGAATACCACCTTCCGTCCCAAGCCCTATCGGTGAAGGAGAGCGTCTGCTCATTACCCTGATCGAACTTCAAGAAGAGCACGGCTTTCCTGTCGTCCCATAGAGGATTTCGAGCGGACCACCACGCAGCGGCGGCCGCCTGGGTTTCTTCTTCCAGACGATAGGAGTGTACGAGGCCGTCTTTCAGGTAGCTTGCCTCGAAAGGAATCATCACGAGAACCTCCGTGGGGCCAGCGCCCTTCAGGTACTCGGCCACTTCGAAACGTAGTTCCAGCGTGGCTCTGCAGGTCGGAGCAGATGTCTTGCCGGCCGGAGCAGGTGTCTTGCCGGCCGGGTGGGATGCCGTTCGCGTGCTGACAGAAGCCAGCGAGGCGTGGACGACAATATTCGAGTAGTAGAGCAGGTGTTCTAGGGCCGGGGGCTTGTACGGTATGGTGAGGGCAATGGGAGGATAGTAGGGCTCCGGAATCCACCAGTCCGGATCGGCGGTCGCCGGACAGGGGACGGGACTCGGGGTGGGGGTTGGAACCACAGTCGGCGTAGGGGTTGGTACCGCAGTCGGCGTCGGACTCGGCGTGGGCGTTGGAACTGCGGTCGGCGTCGGGCTCGGCGTGGGGATTGGAGCCACCGTTGCTGACGGACTGGGGGTTGGAACTGCGGTCGGCGTCGGACTCGGCGTGGGTGTGGCTATAGGCCTCGGCGTGGGCGCAGCCGTGGGGCTCGGCATGGGTGTGGCGGTGGGACTTGGCGTGGGTGTAGGCGTCTGGCTCGGCCCAGGTGTCGCCGTGGGGCTTGGCGTGGGTGTAGGCCCGGCCGGG
Organism: Dehalococcoidia bacterium; assembly: GCA_965219875.1. GTDB lineage: Bacteria > Chloroflexota > Dehalococcoidia > SHYB01 > SHYB01 > DAOUKH01. Next base: position 281,585 of record CBDCOW010000006.1, read on the forward strand.
CCATCCTCGCCGCACGCGGCCACGAAAAGACAAGCCAGAACGATCGCGAGGAGCAGCAACGGCTTCATGGCTTTGCCGCCGCCTGCGATCCGCCGCGCGCTTCCGGGATTTTCCTCGGCATGCCGCACTCTCCCGAAGGTGTCCCAGTGTAAGACGTGCGGGGGCGGGAGTTTGTTCCACGCCGAGGGTAGCACGAGGCGGCGGCCACTTGGCAGGGTATAATCGGGAGCACTTGAAGCAGGCATTGCGGGGCAGGGCTTCATATGCCGAAGGTGCGGGACGCAATCCGGCTTGTGGAGAATGATGGCTGGCGGCAGATGAGAACGAAAGGCAGTCACCGCCATTACAAGCACCCGGAGAAGCGCGGTCTCGTGACGATCGCCGGTAAGCCGAGTGTCGACGTCCCGATCGGGACGTGGATTCAGATAATGAAGCAAGCGGGGATCGAAAGAGGACAGGACTCATGAAGTACACCGTGATCATCGAAGAGGGTCCTACGAGCTACGGCGCCTATGTCCCCGATCTGCCCGGATGCGTCGCGGTGGCGGATACCAGGGAGGAAGTCTCTACGCTTATCCAAGAGGCCATCACCTCCCATCTGGAATTGCTTACCGAGGATGGCGAGCCCATCCCAGAGCCCCGGTCATCGGCTCAACTGGTGGACGTGTAGGGCGAGGCCCCGCCACCAAAGCGCGGTGCGCAGAGCATTCAGGGATGAAGCAGATCAAGGCGAAGTTCGCGAAGGGGGCCATCGGCCCGCTGGAGCCCCTCGACATCGAGGAAGGCGAAGAGGTTCTTCTGACCCTGGAAGACGCAGCTCATGCCAGCGTGGGGGCAGAGGATGCCGCGTTGGCGCGGGCCATAGCCGATGGCCTAACCACGAAACCCGTCAGCAAGCGGCGCGTTCTCGCTGTACTACGGGATCGGGGAGGCCGTCTTGGGGTATGAGTTCATCAGGTACGAGCAGCCTGGCGACGGCGTTGCGCTGGTCACGCTGAACCGTCCTGAGCGGCTGAACGCGCTACACCGGCTCATCCTCGAAGAGGTGGCGGACGCGGTGGCGGAGATTGAGGCCGACGAGGCGATTCGGGTCTGGCTGCTGACCGGCGCGCCGCGCGCCGACGGCCGGCCGTGCTTCTCCGCGGGGGCCGACCTCAAGGCCGCCGCCGAGGGGCTGGCCCCGTCGGGGAGCCTCGGCTATGAGCTTGCCAACGACATTGACGACATGCTCAAGCCCTCCATCGCTGTCGTCGACGGGGTGTGCAGCACCGGCGGGGTCGAGCTCGCGCTGGCGTGCGACTTTCGCCTGGTGGGCGAGGCGGCGCAGATCAGCGATTGGCACCTGAAGAACCTGGGCACCGGACTTGGTGGTTGGGGCGCGAGCACGCGGTGGTCGCGGCTCGTGGGGCCGACGAAGACGAAGGAGATCGTGCTGACCGGCAAGGTCGTCGGCGCCGCCGAGGCCGAGCGCATCGGCTTCGCCACGGCGGCGCACCCCAGCGCGGAGCTCATGGACCGCGCGCTGGAGATGGCGCGGACCATCGCCGCGATGAGCCCCGCCGGCGTCCGCCTCACCCTCTCCCACCTCGACCGTAACCAGGACATGAGCCGCGATCAGGCGCTGCGCTGGGCGCAGTTGACCATGAAGTGGTTCGGGATGTCGGGGAGCTTCGAGGAGCGCGCCAAGCGCGCCATCGAGAAGCGCGAGGGCGGCGCCTAGGCGAGCCGGTAGCGCTCAGGCGGGTCTTCGGTCACGACGCGGTCTCGATAGAGGGCGTCGATCTCCTCGGGCCGCATTCCCAGCAGGCGTTCCAGCACCAGCCGGTTGTGCTCGCCGTAGGCCGGGCTGTCGCGGCGGATGACGCCGGGCGTCCGGGAGAGCTTCCACGGCATGCCGCTGTGGACCCAGGCTCCGACGCGGCGGGTGGGCAGCATCATATAGAAGCCGCGCTCGTGGGCGTGGAGGTCGCTGATCATCTCCCAGTTGGCGAGCACCGGCCCCGCGGGGACGCCCGCCGCTTGGAGTCGCCGCGCCGCCTCGTAGTGGTCGAGGGCCGCGCTCCACGCGGCCAGCGCCTCGTCGATCTCGTCGTGTGCGGCGCGGCGGCCCGCCTCCGTGTCGAACCGCGGGTTGTCGAGCCTGGGGTCCCCCACGACCTCGCGGAGCCGCCGCCATTCCGCGTCCGAGCGCACCGTCAGCACCATCCACGCGTCGTTGCCCATCGAGGGGTAGCAGCCTTGGGGGGCGAATCTTGGGTGGCGGTTCCCCCGCCGCTCGGGGATGCGGCCGGTGAGGCCGTACTCCATGAACGCCTCGGAGCAGAAGGCGATGCCGCCCTCGTTCAACGCCATGTCGATGTACTGGCCGCGCCCGGTGGCATCGCGGTATTCGAGGGCGGCGAGCAACGCAACGGGCGCGTGGGCCGTGGCGATGGGGTCGGCGTAGTAGTTGGTGGTGTTGTAGGGCTGATCGTCGCCGGCGTAGCCCGTCAGGGACGCGATGCCGCACGCCGCCTCGATGTTCGAGCCGAAGGCGCTGTAGTCGCGGCCCGGCCCCGTCTGCCCGAATCCCGAGATGGAGAGCATGATGATCGCGGGGTTGACCGCCTTCAGCGCGGGATATTCGAGGTCGAGGTTGCGCATCACGCGCGGCGTGTTGTTCTCGACGACGATATCGGCGTCCTCGACGAGGCGGAGGAAGATGGTGCGGCCGCGACTTGTCGAGAGGTCGATGGAGAGGCCGTACTTGCTGCGGTTCATTTCGAGGAAGTAGCTACATCGGTCCCAGTAACGCTCGAAACCCTGGTTGCCCGCGAACTGGCCAATGCGGGCGGCGAGCCGGGTGGGCGACTCGATCTTGATCACCTCCGCCCCCAGGTCGCCGAGCATCCGGCAGGTGACCGGCCCCGCCCAGTTGTTGGTGATCTCCAGGATGCGGATGCCTTCTAGGGGCGCGCGGGGCGGCCCCGGCGGCTCGATGGGCGGACGCGGCGCCTCCTTGATCGCGGGCGCCGGAGGCGCTGGGCGGGGAGTCCAGCCGCCGGTGTGCTCGCCGAGGAGGGGCGCCGGACCCCGCACCGACGCTGGGCTCTCGGAGAAGATGTAGGGGAACCCGGGCAAGGGGACCGCGCCGGCGGCGGGGTGCTCCACCGTCGTGGGCCAGCCCCGGTCGCGCAGGTGCGGCGACGCCATATGGTCGGCGACGTCGTAGGCGGGGGCGACGGGAAGCCCAAGCTCCTGGGCCCGTTCGAATGCCTCCTCCTTGGTAACCGTGGCGCACCAGGCGCGGAGCACGTCGAGCAGCGCCTCGCGCCGCTCCGGCGCCCATGTCCCCTCAGGGGCGAAGCGCGGATCGTCGAGCAGGTCGGGCCGCTCCGCCAGCAGGAGGAAGTTGGGGTTGAGCGACGTCGCCTCGAAGTGCGCCCAGCCGTTCTTGCACCGGAGGAGCTGTGAGCCGGTGCGCCGCTGCTCCTCGCCCAAGAAGACCCAGTGCGTCGTCGTCCAGTTGTGCGCCGCCAGCATCGCCTCCATGACCGACTGGTCGATATGCTGGCCGAGGCCGTCGATGCGGGCGCGGCGCAGCGCGACGAGCGAGGCGATGGCAGCCTGTCCGCCGGCGTGCTGCTGCGCCTGATGATTGGGTGTCAGCAGCGGCTCGCGCTCCGCGCTGCCCACGAAGTGCATATAGCCGCCCATCGCCCAATGCACGATCTCCTCGCCCTGCCAGTCCTTGTACGGCCCGGTGAGGCCGAACTCGGTGACCGACGTCACCACCAGCCGCTCGTTGAGCGCCTGGAGCGCCGCGGGGTCGAGCCCCTCGGGCGCGGGCGTGGACGGCGGGCGGCTCTCGACGACGAGGTCGGCCCCGGCGGCGAGTTCGCGGGCGCGGGCACGCCCATCGGGCGTGGCGAAGTCGAGCACGGCGCCGCGCTTGTTGGCGCAGAAATGCAGGAAGAGGCCGCTCTTTTCGGGGTGCCGGACGCCGCCGGGGAAGGGGCCAGTCCGCCGCAGGGGATGCCCGTCCGGCTGCTCCACCAAGATCACGTCGGCGCCCAAGTCGGCGAGCAGCCGGGTGCAGTAGGCGCCGGCGATGCTGTCGCTGAGGTCGAGGACGCGAACGCCGGCGAGGGCTTCTTCAGGCATGGGATCGTCTCACGGGGGAAGGTCTCGATGGGCAGGAAAAGTATAGACGGCGCGGTACGCGGCATCGCGCATCCGTTCCCGCTCATGTATATTTGGCGCGTCTGCGCCGCGTGTATATAATGAGCGCGCTACGAGTCAGTCAGAGGGGGTTTAACATGACTACAACCGGAGAACGAGGCGTTTACCAGGCCGAAGTCGAGGCCAGGCTGCCCTATCTGGCGTTCGACGCCGACAACCACATCTATCCGCCGGAGGACGCCGAGACCCGCTTCCTTGAGAGGCAGTACGTCGAGCGGGTCTTCCCCGGAGGCAAGACGCACCTGACGACCACCGACTTCGTCGGCGACGAGCACAAGGCGAAGACGCTTGGCTTCCACACCGTCGGTCTGCACGGCGGCACCAATCCGCTCGAGCTTCCTGAAATGAAGAGCGACATCCCCGTCCCCGGCGCCATGCTCAACAAGATGAACGCCGGCAAGGGCCTCGACAAGGAGGGTTTGGCGAAGCTCGTCGAGACCTACCACGACATGGAGCCCGCCTTCGAGGACCACGACCTCCGCCTCGCCCTCATGGACTCCCAGGGCGTGCAAGCCGCCGTCGTCCACGCCGGCAGCGGCGCCGACGCCCCCTTCCAGAACCACGACGCCACCGCCGGCTACGCCGCGGCCCGCGCCTGGAACCGCTATCTCGAATCGGACTGGGGCTACTCCTACCAGGAGCGCATCTTCACCCCCTGCTACATCCCGCTCTACGACGTCGACCTCGCCGTCGAGGAGCTGGAGCGCTGCATCAAGCAGGGCGCGCGGCTCGTCGGCCTCAACGCCAAGGGCTCCTACGGCCGCTCCCCCGCCGACCCCTACTTCGACCCGTTCTGGTCCCGCGTCAACGAGGCCGACCTCAACATGGTCGTCCACCTCGGGGCCACCCTGAACCACCGCGGCGCGGAGTGGAGCGAAGACCCCAATGGCCAGTACGCCCAGTTCAACGGCTTTCAGTGGCTGACGCAGTGGAGCGACTTCCCCATCATGGAGACCACCGCCATGCTGGTCTTCCACGGCCTCCTCGCCCGCTTCCCCAACATCAACGTGCTCATCGCCGAGTTCGGCGTCCCCTGGATCCCCTACTGGATCCGCAAACTCGACCACGCCCACCTCGCGGGCCGCAAGCCCAAGTGGGGCGGCGACCTGACGATGCGCCCCAGCGAGATGTTCAAGAGCCGCTGCGTCATCGCTCCCTTCCCCGAGGAGAACGTCCAGCGCGCCATCGACGTGATCGGCACCGACTGCTTGGTCTTCGGCTCCGACTTCCCCCACTCCGAAGGCATCCCCGACCCGATCCAGTACGTCACGCAGCTAAAGAGCCAGCCGGACGAGGTGGTCAAGGCGATCATGCGCGACAACCTCGCCCGCTTCCTCGGCAAGAACTAGCCCCGCGCAAGAACGCAAGTGAACGCAGCCCCGGCCGTGCGCCGGGGCTGTGTGGTTTAACGGGGGAGGGCTTCCGCGCGTCGGCGCCCTATAATGATGCCCGGAGACCGAAGCCATGGTGCTTACCCACGACTTCAAAGAGACTGTCCAAGCCCGCGCCGCGCGCGACGCCGCTTTCCGCAGGGGACTGCTGGAAGAAGGCGTCGCGTGTCTCCTCGCCGGTGACATCGAGACCGGCAAGATCGTCCTGCGCGACTACATGAACGCCGTGCCCACCTCGAAGTGAAGGCTGTCCGATAACAGGTCGGAGGCCCGCCCCACCGGCCCGTCTATAATGACGACAGGGCCGGGGAGGGATGGCAGAGCGGACGAATGCGGCGGTCTTGAAAACCGTTATGCCGGCAACGGCATCGTGGGTTCGAATCCCACTCCCTCCGCCATACTATCGTCACTTGCGGTCTCTCTGCGTCTCATAACGCGGAAGGTCCGGGAGGAGACGTCGGGAGAAGGTAGCGCCTAAGAAAGGGGCAGGCGATTAGGGCCCCGGCCGTCGGCGCTTCCGCATCTTGAGGGCAGCCTGCTCGTCGGCCACGCTTCGATACCGGCAGCTGGACCGGGGTGCGGTGAGTACCTGGCAGGCTCGCCGCTCACTGACCGAGTTTCAGGATTGCCTGCATTGCTGGAAGCTGCTATAAGAGCCGCAGGTAGCGGCTAGCCGGTGGAAGATCAACTGGATGTTGATGAGTATTTTGGGAGCAGGGGGAGAAGAATGCGCGAGTTCAAGCTGATGGACGGCGACAGCCATGTCATCGAGCCGCCGGACCTGTGGCAGAGCCGGGTCCCGGCCAAGTACAAGGACCGGGCTCCCCGCATGGAGCGGTTCGAGAAGGGCGACGCCTGGATCATAGAGGGGGCTGTCGACCCCATCAACTTCGGCCATAACGTCCTGGGCGGTACCCCCGGCGGCCTGACCCCCGAGGGCCGACGAGAGTGGGTCTTCTGGGAGGACGTGCCCAAGGGTACCTACGACCCTGTCGCCCACCTGGAGGCCATGGACGAGGATGGCGTAGGGGCGGGGGTCATGTACCCGACCCCACGCATCTCCGCCGGTATCCTGCACACCAACGAAGAGCCGGAGTTCCACCTAGCCCTCATCCGGGCCTACAACGACTGGCTTTCCGAGTGGTCAAGCACGAACCCGGACCGGCTGGGCGGTATCGCCATGATTCCCACCCTGGGCATCGAGGAGTCCCTCCTGGAGATGCGCCGCGTCATGAAGATGCCCGGGCTGCGCGGCGGCGTCCTCCTCAGCCGCTGGCCGGCAGGCGAGTTCGAGATCTCCGACGCGGACGAGCCGTTCTTCGCCGAGGCCGCCGAGGCCGGCATCCCTATCAACATCCATGTTTCCTTCAGCACCGCGGCCCCCGGGGCCAAGGCGAAAGGCGCCACCGGCGACATGCGCCACTTGGATGCCCCCTTGCGCACCAAGCAGATCATCAACAGCGGCCTGCTGGACCGCTACCCCAACCTCAAGATGGTCTGGGCCGAGACTGACTGTGGCTGGGTCCCCTACGTGAGGGAGCAAATTGATGACCGCTTCCATAGACTGGAGGCGGAGAGCCGTCCTCCCATCGAGAACCCTCCCAGCTACTACTTCGACAAGAACCTGTTCTTCACCTTCATTACCGATAGCTACGGCGTCGCAAACCGCCACTGGATCGGCCTCTCCCAGATGATGTGGTCCAGCGACTACGCCCACACCGGCACCGACTGGCCCCGCTCCTGGAACACCATCGAGCGCCACTTCGAAGGGGTGCCCCCGGACGAGAAGAAGACGATCCTGGCGGACAACTTCATCCGGGTGTACGGCTTCCCACAGGCTAACTAGCCGACGAGAGGAGTGCCGCCAGGGTCTATGGGCTGATCCAGGTCTGCTCCAGAGGGTCCTTGGAGAGATGCTCCACTAACGGATCGAGGGCGTCTATAAGGACGGCATCGTTACTCAGGTCCGGCACCCCAACACCGGGCCACCAGGGATGTCCCTCAAGATCATCGATCCCGCGCTGGGACGGGCCGCATCCAGGTCTACAACGACCGAGACCGATGACCATGTGAAGAGATTTGTGAACCGGCAAACAGCAAGAGCCGATAAGGGCCTCATGATGGGAACCTTTTCGGGCTAAAGGGAGATATGCATGGCAGACGGGGAGACGACGCTGGCGCTAACTGGGAACACGTACGTGGCACAACCGATATCCGGTTACCGTAACGAGCGGTTCCTGAAAGTTGTGGAGCTCTTGCGGCAGGCCGATGCCACGACGACAAATCTCGAGTGCGCGATCCAGGACGGAGAGGACTGGCCCGCATACACCGCGGGGATGGGCGCGCACGCAACGTACATGGCCGGGCACCCAAGCATGCTCGACGAGTTGAAGTTCCTGGGTGTCAATACCCTCTGCGCCGGCAATAATCATGTCGCGGATTTCGGCGAGAACGGCATCCTGACGATGGTCCGGTACTTGAAACGCGCCGGGATGCCCTATGCCGGGATAGGGGCAAGCCTCACCGAGGCCTCCGAGGCATGCTACTACGACACGCCAACCGGGGCGCGGGTTGCGTTTCTGGCCGCCTGCGACTACGGCCCAAGGGCAAACATGGGGCTGGTCTTCCCTTGGCCCCATGGGTACTTGCCCGCCGATAACCTGCCTCCTTTCAAGAGCCGACCCGGGGTCAACTTACTCCGCTACGATACGGCTCACGTGGTGAGCGAAGATGCCCTCAATGCCTTGCGCCAGATCAGCCAAGATCTCGGCTGGGAAGACGAAAAGCTCCTTCGTGTGCATGGCGGCGGTTCGAGAAGTGCCCCGCTGATTGGTCCGACGACGAACTTTGGCTGGGAAGAGGAAACGGATACGGAACTCTTCTTCCTGGGCAGGAAGTTCATGGTGGGTGACACGCCTGGGAACGCGCCATTCCCGTACCAAGAGGACCTGGACCGCATCTACAAACACGTTCGAGAAGCCCGAAGGCAGGCCGACATAGTCGTGGTGGCCCTGCATGACCAGAGCCATGGGTTGGGGATTCACCCGTACATCGACACCTTTGCCCACGGAGTTATTGATGCCGGCGCCGACATCTACTTCTGCAACGCTGGGGAGCACCGAGGAGTTGAGATCTATAAGGGCAAGGCACTGATTTATGGCCAGCCGGGTCTCTTTTTGCAGACCGAGGCGGTGACTCATGTGCCCAGCTCCTATATGTCTCGGGTCGGAGCCAGCGCTGATGGACTGGCTGCGGATTTTCTGGATGTCCGAGCCGAAGCGGCGGCGGCGGCTCGAGAGTTTGGCCCCGGAGCTTCAGAGAGGCAGAGCTCAGGAGGCACCGCGGTGCACCTGTGCATCTTCGACCACCAGTTCGAGTTGAAAGAGATTCAGATTCAACCCTTGGAACCTTCTTCCGGTCCCCGGTTCCGGAGGGGACTGCCCTTGATGCCGGAGCCGGGAAGCCCGCTCTCCGAACGTGTTCTGGAATATTCGGTGGAAGTTTCCAGGCCCTTCGGGACGCCGGTAGAGATCCGAGACGGCTTGGGCATCATCAGCCTCAAGTGAAGAGTGCGCCATCATGTTCACGGGGTGCTGATAGCACGGGCTCTTTGGAAGTCCGGCTAGCGCGGCGTGACAAAGCCCAGTTGACTGTGCGCCCCCTTATACTGCACCATCCTCGGAACTCGCCTACGACATATTGTAGGAAGGGTGGCAGAAGTCTTGAACGATCGTCTTGCACCGGATGTAATTGACCTTAGCCAACGATGGCGCCTTGGAGAAGAGTTCAGGGCAGGTGGCTTTGGCCGCGTCTACCTAGCCCAGTCGGAAGATGACGAGGCGGCCGTCGTCAAGCTCATCCCCAAGTATCCAGGCGCCGACCGGGAGCTTCTGTTTGAGGAACTGTCGGGAACACCGAACGTTGTGCCGATCCTTGACACGGGAGAGTGGGACAACTTTTGGGTTCTCGTCATGCCGAGGGCGGAGAAGTCCTTAAGGGACTATCTTGACGAGGCAGGAGGGCGCCTAACCGTCGACAATGCCATTCCGGTGCTGGTGGATGTCGTCGAGGCACTGGCGGCGATAGAAGGGCGCGTCGTCCATCGAGACATTAAGCCCGACAACATCCTACTGCTGAACAGAAAATGGAGCCTCGCCGACTTCGGGATTTCCAGGTACGCCGAGGCCACCACGGCCCTTGATACCCGCAAGTATTCGATGACTCCTGCTTACGCGGCCCCCGAACAGTGGAGGGGAGAGCAAGCCACGAGCGCGACCGACGTATACGCGGTCGGAGTAGTCGCACACCAGTTTCTCGCTGGAAGGCTACCCTTCCCTGGCCCCGAGATTCACGACTACCGTCAACAGCATCTAGCGGCCAAACCAGAGCCAATCCGGGGCGTCCCCGTCAAGCTGGAGTCCTTAGTGATCGAATGTCTGTACAAGAGCCCCGACGCCCGACCACGACCCCAGAACCTACTTACTCGACTGAGAGAGGAATTGCAGCCAGCCTCAGAGGCGGGGCGGCGACTCCAACAGGCCAACGCACTCGCCGTTCAGCAGCAAGCCGAAGCATCCCGTCAACAGTCTGTGGCCAAGTCTAGGGCGGAACGTCGCCTTGCGCTCTGCAATGCGGCGGACGAGTCACTGGAGCGGCTTTGGAGATTGCTGCACGACCGGATTATGGCGGACGCTCCGACAAGCGGGTTTCGTCAGGAAGCATCGCTCTATTCGTGGTCCTTGATGAACGCCCGGCTGATCATGGACAAGCCAAAGATGGCCGAGGCGCAGTCAGGCGAGGCTTACGATCCGCCGTTCGAGATCGTAGCCCACTCCAGCATTGCCGTTGGCTCCGTGCCTCACCGGGATGGCTATAAGGGCAGGTCGCATTCCTTGTGGTACTGCGATGCTCAAGAACGTGGCGTTTTTCGGTGGTATGAGACTGCCTTCATGCACATGTTCAGCACGACATCCCTTCGACCCTTTGCCTTGAATCCAGGGCGGGATGCCTACGAAGCACTTTCGCGGGCCGTAGCTGTATCCCAGGTTGCTTGGCCATTCACACCCTTCGATCAAGGAGCCGAGGACGATTTTATCGAGCGCTGGATAGGATGGTTTGCCGAGGCCACCGAAGGCAAGCTCCATCGTCCTCAACGGATGCCAGAGCGAGACCCTCACGGATCATGGCGGCAAGACAAATAAAGGATTAGAGCCCGCATGGCCGAGCTACGCAGTAAACCTTACGTCTACGTGACGTGGATGGCGCGGCTGCTGGCGGGGACGCGCTCGTGCGAGTGGGCGTCGTGGTTCAAGACGCAGCACGAGGGCTGGAGCTGGAAGAAGATGCCCAGCGACTTCGACCTCGCCGCGTGGACCATGCGCCACGCCGCGCTGGTCATGGTGGAGCGCGACCGGCTAGAGGCTGAGGGCGCGGAGGTCTTCGCCGAGCAGCAGAATCACTTCAAGATCCGCGGGCGGGCGGCCACGCTGTCGGGCCAGCCCGACCTCGTCTCCGCCACGGAGGAGCGGGTCGTCGTCCACGACGTGAAGACCGGCGAGCCCAACACCGCCGACGCCGCCCAGGTGTTGCTGTACATGTGGGCGCTGCCCCTGGCGAAGCCGCGCTACCGCGACGTCGCGCTGGAAGGCCGGGTCGTCTACGCCGACCACGCCTTCGACATACCGGCCTCAGCGGCGAACGACGAGTTCAAGGCAAACGCCGTCGCGCTTATCGAGCGGCTTGCCGCCGAGTCGCCCACGCGCAAGACTCCCAGCCACTGGGAGTGCGGCTTCTGCGAGATCACGGCGGACGACTGCCCCGACCGCATCGAGGAAAAGCCGCAGACGGAGGAGACCGAGGTCTTCTAGACCAGCCCGCCAGCGGCGGCGGCTAGACTCCCGCCTCCGCCATCGTCTTCACGGCCGGCTTGACCGGCGGGGCGCTGCGCCAGTCGGGGATGCCGTCCTCGGGGCGCGCGGCGGCGCGCTCGCCCTTGGTGACCTCGGACCAGTGCGCGTGGTTCAGCTGGTGGAGGGTGAAGCAGGCGCTGAGCGCGTTGTAGAAGCCCTGGTTGTCCTGCGTCTCGTTCACCGACTCCTTGATCATGAGTGAGGTCATCGACGGCAGCTTGGCGATGCGGCTGGCGTAGGCCAGCGTCTGTTGCTCCAGATTGTCCACGGTGAAGATCTTGCTCACCATGCCCAGCCGGTAGGCCTCCTCCGCGTCGATGGAGTCGCCAGTCAGCATGAGCTCCTTGGTCTTGCGGGTGCCGAACTCCCAGGGGTGGGCGAAGTACTCGAGGCCGCACATGCCGAGGCGGGTGCCTACGACGTCGGCAAAGACGGCGTTATCGGCGGCGACGATGAGGTCGCAGCACCACGCCAGCATCAGGCCGGCGGCCAGGCAGTTGCCCTGCACCTGCGCGATGGTGATCTTGCGGAGGTTGCGCCAGCGCCGCGTATTGTCGAAGAAGAAGTGCCACTCCTGGAGGGTGCGCTGCTCGGCACCCTTCTTCGTGCCGCCGTAGGCCTGCATCGTGGGATGCTGATCGGGGCCGGGGGCGCGCTCGGCGCGAGCGTCGGAGGAGCCGAGGTCGTGGCCCGCGGAAAAGGCGGGCCCGACGCCGCCCAGAATGACCACGCGCACCTCGTCGTCGGCCTCGGCCTTCAGGAACGCGTCGTTCAGCTCGACGAGCAGCCCGCGGTTTTGGGCGTTTCGCTGCTTCGGCCGGTTCATCATGATGCGCGCGATCTTCCCCTCTTCCAGGGTCTCGTAGGTTACGAATCGATAGTCGGACATGTCGCCTCCCATGCGAATGATGCCGTGTTTTTGTCCGCGCGCCGCGGCGCACCACCGGAGGATACCCGCGCCCAGCGGCTGGGGCAATCGCGCCGCCTATTCTTCCGGCGCCCGCGCCCCTGCGGCGCGTACCCTCTCTCCCCTCGAAGAGACTCTTTGCGTAACTCGGTGGGCGGGCTTCGGCAAGGTCCCGCGGCCCCCGCCTCCCCCCACCCTCACCCCAACCCTCTCCCAGCGGGAGAGGGGGCAAGGCCTCCCCGCGCCCGCTGGGGTGGCGGTGTAGAATGGCCGCCCCCGCGATGGACCCTAACGAAGAGCCGCCCGATCTGGCCGTCGTCGTTCCCACGTATGAGGAACGGGAGAACCTGGCCCCGCTCGTGGAGCGCATCGACGCCGCGCTCACCGGGACGCGCTACCGCGTCGTGATCGTCGACGACGCCAGCCCCGACGGCACCGCCCAGGCGGCGCGCTCGCTCGGGGAGCGCTACCCGGTGGACGTGATCGTGCGGAAGGACGAGCGGGGGCTCGCTTCGGCGGTCGTCGAAGGGATTCGGCGGAGCGCGTCGCGTTATGTCGCGGTCATCGACGCCGACCTGCAGCACCCGCCGGAGCTGCTACCGGCTCTGCTGGCGGCGGCAGGCGACGCCGACGTCGCCGTCGCTTGCCGCTACGTGCCCGGGGGTGGCGTGGGCGAGTGGGGCCTGCCCCGGCGGGCGGTCTCCAAGGGGGCCACGCTCTTGGCGCACCTTATCCTGCCCGCTGCGCGCTTGACCCCCGATCCGATGTCGGGCTACTTCCTGCTGCGGCGGGAGGTCGTCGAGGGCGTGCGCCTCGACCCGCTGGGGTACAAGATACTGCTGGAAATCCTCGCGCGCGGCGCGGTGGGCCGTGTCGCCGCCGTGCCCTATACCTTCGAGACGCGGCTACACGGCGCGAGCAAGCTCGGCTTTCGCGAGCAGCTCCACTACCTGCGCCACCTGCTGCGGCTGCGGTTCAGTGCCCGCCGGCGGTCTTGATCACGCCGTCCGCCTCCAGCGCGTCGAGTTCCTCGTCGCCGAGGCCGAGCTCGGCGGCGAGCAGGGTGCGGGAATGCTCACCGAGCAGCGGCGGGTGCGACGAGGGTCGCGCCGGCGTCCGGCTCATGTGCTGCAGGGCGTTGGCCGCGAGCGGGACAACGCCGAGCTTGGGGTGGTCCTGCTCCCAGACGAGGCGGCGGTCGGCGGCCTGGGGGTCGGCGAGTACTTCACGAAGGTTGTTGATCGGAGTCGCGGGGACGCCCGCCTCGTTGAACAGCCGCAGGCAATCGTCCTTGGAGCGAGCCGCGATCGACGCCGCGATCTTGGGCACGAGCTCGCCCCGGTGCGCCACCCTGCCCGTGTTCGTGCGGAAGCGTTCGTCGTCCCACAAGTCCGGCTCGCCGAGCGCCTCGACGGCTCGCTGGTACTGCCGGTCGTTGCCCACGGCGAGCATGAGCCAGCCGTCGGAGGCCTCGAACGCCTGGTAGGGCACAATCTGCGGGTGCGCGCTGCCCAGCGGACCGGGCGGCTCGCCGGTGGCCAGATACGACTGGGCCTGGTTGACCATCGCCATGAAGCCCACGTCGAACAGCGACAGGTCTATGCGCTGACCGGCGCCGGAGCGCAGGCGCTCGACGTAGGCGGCGAGGACGCCGGCGGTCGCGGTCAGGCCGGTGAGCGCGTCGATCCAGGCCACGCCGATCTTCACCGGCGGGCCGCCGGGTTCGCCGGTCACGCTCATGATGCCCGACATCCCCTGCAGCGCGGCGTCGTAGCCGGGCTCGGCGGCCCGCGGCCCCGTCTGTCCGAAGCCGGTGATCGAGACGTAGATCAGCTCGGGGTGGCCGTCGGAAAGGGTGTCGTAGTCCAGACCGAAGCGGGCGAGATCGCCGGTCTTGTAGTTCTCGACGAAGACGTCGGCCTTCGCCGCGAGTCGACGCACGAGGGCGCTCCCTCGCTCGTCCTTGAGGTTTACCGCGAGGCTCTGCTTGCCGCGGTTTGTGGAGAGATAGTAGGCGCTCTCGCCCTCGGTGAACGGCGGCCCCCAGGCCCGGGTCTCGTCGCCCCACAGCGGCTCGACCTTCCACACTTCCGCGCCGAGGTCGGCGAACATCTGGGTGGCGAAGGGGCCGGCGAGCACCCGCGACAGGTCGAGGACGCGCAGACCTTGCAGCGCGCTCACCGCGGACCGGCCTTCCAAGAACGATAGCGGTGCGCCACGGCGCTCTCCTTGCCCGGGCGTCGCGCCCGGCGCGACCCACATCTTACAGGCAACGGCCTCCGTCCTTGACAGCCGTAAGGGCCCACACCAGAATTGCGGCATCGTTCCTTCCCCCTGGGAAGGGCGAAAACGGCCCCGCCCCGAAGCCTCGGCGCGGCGGCCCCCGGAGCGCACACATGGGCTCAAGAATTGTTTCCGCGGACTCCCACGTAGTCGAGCCGCCGGACCTCTGGACATCGCGGCTCGGCTCGGCCTACGAGGGCCGGGCCCCCCGGCTTACAGAGGACGCCGAGGGCGCCAAGTTCGAGGTGAACGGCGTCTCGGGGCCCGCCGTGGTCGGCGGGTTCATCTCCCCCGCCAAGGCCGGGCTCGGCTTCGCCACGCGCCTCTCCGAGGGCCTCTCCGGCGGCTGGGATCCCGAGGCCCGCATCGTGGACATGGACAAGGACGGCATCGCGGCGGAAGTCCTCTATCCCAGCTTCGGGATGCGGCTTTTCGGCCTCGACGACCCCGCCATGCAGCGCGACACCTTCCGCGCCTACAACGACTGGGTCGCCGAATACGCCGCGACGCATCCCAAGCGCCTCTATGGGCTGGGCCTCATCTCGCTCTACGACGTGGACGCCGGCGTCGAGGAGCTCCGGCGGTGCGCGGCGATGGGCCTCGCCGGCGGCATGGCCTGGGCCGAGCCGCAGGACGGCTACAGCTACGGGACGGACTACTACGACCGCTTCTGGGCGGCGGCGCAAGACTTGGGGATGCCGATCAGCCTGCACACCTTCGCCGGGAAGGCGCGCGACGTTTCCGACCTCTTCCTCGCCAGGTACTCGTGCATCACACACGTCATCCAGCTTTCGCTGACGACGCTGCTCTTCTCGCACGTCTTCGAGCGCTTCCCCGGCGTGACGGTGGTGTCCGCCGAGAACGACATCGGTTGGGCGCCCCACCTGATGGAGCGCATGGACCACGCCTACATCCGCAAGGGCTCGCGGCACGCGCCTCCTTTCCCTTCGGGGATGCTCCCTAGCGAGCAATTCAAGCGCAACGTGCGCGCCACGTTCATGCAAGACCGCGCCGGTGTCGGCCTCACGGAGCTCGTCGGCTCCGACGTCTTCATGTGGGCCTCCGACTACCCCCACGACGACAGCACCTGGCCGGAGTCCGTCGCCGTCATCGACGGTTTGTTCGAGGGTGTCGCCGACGCCCATCGGGAGAAGATCACCTACACCAACGCCGTGGCGTCGTACCGCATGGACCTCCCCGCCTAACCGGGCGGCGGACAGAGCACGAGACCAGAAGGCAGGGCCGAGACATGGCGGCGCCGCTCGACGGCATCAAGATCCTAGACCTCACGATCTTCCAGAACGGGCCTTGGGCGACCGTGATGCTCTCCGACATGGGCGCCGAGGTGATCAAGGTCGAAGACCCCGCGGGCGGCGACCCGGGGCGGGGCATAAGCACGTCGAGCGGCCAACACAACTCCTACTTCGAGACGATGAACCGCAACAAGCGGAGCATCACCCTCAACCTCAAGAGCGACGAAGGGCGCGCCGTCTTTCACCGGCTTGCAGAGAAGACCGACGCGATTACGCAGAACTTCCGTCTCGGCGTCGTGGAGCGGCTGGGCGTGGACTACGAGACGATCCGGAAGATCAACCCGCGCATCATCTACGCCTCGGTGTCGGGGCTGGGCCACGAAGGGCCGCACGCCCGCGACGGCATCTTCGACTCGCTGGGCCAAGCGCGGGGCGGCTTCCTGTGGATGAACTCGCTGGGGCGCGACTACCCGGAGTCCCCCGCCGGTGGCATCTCGGACCAGTGCGGCGCGATGACCCTGGCCTGGGGGGTGGCGATGGGCGTCATCGCCCGCGAGCGCCACGGCGTGGGCCAACACGTTCAAACGTCGCAACTCGGCGGCATCCTCATGCTCCAGGCCATGGCGATCAACGGCTATCTGATCAACGGGTCGCTGCCCGCGCCGCGGGTGCGGGAGCGCACTCCGAACCCTCTGATGAACACCTACCGCTGCGCCGACGGGAAGGTCCTTGCCATCGGCGGCGTGGGGCCCGACCGCTACTGGCCCGCCTTCGTCGAGATCCTCGGCATCGAGCACCTCCGCGACGACGAGCGCTTCCGCGACGCCTCGGCGCGCGCCGCCAACAGCGGCGAGCTGATCGGCATGCTCGACGAGATCTTCACCACGAAGACCCGCGACGAGTGGGTCGAGGCGATGCGCCAACGGGGCATCATCTGCCAGCCCGTCCTCGACTACGCCGAGGTCGCGGACGATCCCCAGGCGCGCGCCAACGGCTACGTCACCGAGGTCCCCCACCCGGAGGTGGGCAGCCTGACCGAAATCGGCGTCCCCGTCCACCTCCCCGAGACGCCGGGAGCGCCGGTGCGCTCCGCGCCGAAGCTCGGCGAGCACACCGACGAGGTGCTGGCGGAGGTGGGGTACTCGGCGGAGGAGATCGGCGGGCTCCGGGAGCGCGGCGCGATCTAGGGGGCGCCCTGTCTTCCTCCGGGACGCGAGGGTGGCGGGCTTTGATGACCTGTGGTGGTTGCTAGGGGGCCCCTCACCTCGATCCTCTCCCGTTGGGAGACCCTTGCGTAACTCGGCGGGCGGGCTTCAGCAAGGTCGCGCGGCCCCCGCCTCCCCCCGCCCTCACCCCAACCCTCTCCCAGCGGAGACCTTTGCGTAACCGGGATGTGGTTGTGGTGGTGACGCGGGGGCCTGTTCGAGGCCATGGGGGTGGTGTTGTTTGCGGACTCAGCGGCTTGAGGAGCCCCCTGCGAGGACCGATCGGGCCCTCAGCGGGCCCGATTTTGGCCCCGCCAGGCTGCTAGGGCGCACTCCGCCCTGGGACGGGTGCGTCGACAGCCAGGAGGCGCGCCGCCCGGCGCAGGTTGTAGGCCATGCACTTGAGCCACAGCTCCGTCGCGTTCCGCTCCAGTCCCATGTACCGCACCTGTCCATACCCGTAGCAGCGCTTCAGGGTTCCGAACACCTTCTCGACCGGCGCACGCACGCGGGAGATCAGCGCGTTCCGCCGCGTTTGCCAATGCGGCAGCTCCCGCTGGTGCTTGTGCGACCGATGCATGATCCGGTCTTTGATCCCCCGCGACTTCAGCCGGGCGCGCCGTTCCTTCGACTCGTAGGCCTTGTCCGCGTAGACCGCCGCCTCGTCCCCCGACACCAAGGCGTCCGCCGCCTCGGTATCGTTCACGTTCGCGCTCGTCAGCACCGCCTTCCGTATCAGTCCCGACTCCCCGTCCACTCCCAGGTGCGCCTTGTACCCAAAGTGGGCCGCGCCCCCTTTCCGCGTCCATCCCGCGTCGGGGTCGGTCGCGCTCCGCGCCCCAGGGCCTTCCTCCACCGACGGCCGTCGCGCCTGCGCCTTCACGATCGTCGCGTCGAGGAGCGTGCCCTGCTTCACCAGCAGCCGCTGTTCCTCCAACTGGCGGCTCACCTCGGCGAACAGCCGCTCCGTGAGCCCCCGTTCGGTCAACGCTTTCCGGAAACGGCTGATCGTCGAGTGGTCCGGCGTCCCGTCCGTCCAGCCCAACTGCACGAACCGGCGGAAAGAGATCCGGTCTCGCAACGCCTCCTCCATCGCCGGGTCCGACGCCCGGTACCACTGCTGCAGCAGCGCGATCTTCACCATCGTCAGCGGCGGGTAGCCGGGCCTCCCCTCGGGCGAGGCGTGCACTTCCCCCACCACTTTCCCGATCCGTTCCCAGTCCAACATCGCCTCGATATGTTCCAGCGTCTTGTTCGTCCCAAGCCCTTCCGGCACAAAGGCGTCCACGAATGTTGGCAGACCGGTCTGCTGGTGCATGCTTCCCTCCATCCGAGCGCTGCCCTCTACTCTGCCCCGCCCGTCCAGTTTTGCAAAGGTCTCCAACGGGAGAGGGCGTAAGACCCCGCGCCGCCTCCCTTTCCCAAGGCCAGCGGGCGGCGGTCTTCCCCTCGACGAAGTTTTGCAAAGGTCTCCGTTGGGAGAGGAGGTAAGGGTCCCAGCCCCCGGCCCGCGCGCCTGGCGGCGCGTGCCCTCTCTCAATCTCCCCCAGAGGGGGAGAGGTTTAAGACGCGCTCAGAGGGAGAGAGGTTAAGGTGCCCTAGAGGTAGATTCTGCCTAGGCCCGGCGGAGGAGGAAGGCTACCCAGCCGTCGAGGCGCCGGTCGTCGGCGACTTCGAAGCCGGCGGCACAGGCGGCCGTGGTAATCCGTTCCTCGTCCTTATCCTGGAAGCCGGAGATGATGGCCTGGCCGCCCGGATACAGCGTTGCGGCGAGATCGGGCAATAGAAGCTCGACGATGTGGACGGTGATATTCATGAGCGCGAGGTCGAAGCTCTCCGGCGCCGCGAGGGGATAGGGCAGGCCACCCTCGGCCACTTGAAGGCGTTCCGTTAGGCCGGCGCGGCGCGCGTTCTCTTTCGCCTCGCGGACGGCTTCGGGGTCGGTGTCTAGGGCCACCGCCGAGTCCGCGCCGAGGCCGATGGCCGCCAGGGAGAGGATCGCCGAGCCGGTCCCCACGTCGAGGAGGCGCACGCCGGCGAGGTCGAGACTCTCCAACGCTTCGAGGCAGAGACGCGTCGTGGGGTGATGGCCGGTGCCGAAGGCCATCCGCGGGTCGAAGCCGACCACGACGTCGGACGGGGCAGCCTCGACCTCGGCCCACGATGGCTTGAGCACCAAGCGCTTGCCGACACGGAGCGGCGGGAAGTGGGCCTTCCATGCCTCGCCCCAGTCCTCGGGCGCGACGTTGGCCACCTCGACCTCGCCCGCGCTGAGTGCGGCGCGAATCAGTTCGAGCATCACTTCGAAGCGCGCCCGCGCGTCCGACTCGTCGTCGCGGACGTAGCCGCGAAGGACGGCCTCGTCTTCGTCCGGGGGGCATTCAAGGGAAACGTTGCGCAGGTAGCGGTTGAAGAGCTGCCAGCCGACCTCGCACGATTCCCCGGAGACGCGCAGCGAATACCGGAGCCAGCCGCCACCGTCCGGACCGGCGGCGTCCGCGCTCTCACTAGTTTTCTTCAACCGGCCATTCCCGTGTGCGCTACTCTATCGGCGCGTCCGCCGTCGATGTGGATACCTCAAGCATGAACGCGCCTCCGCGATTCTACCGCCTTCCACCGCGTCCCCGCGCATGGAGCGCCGTTGGCTAGGGGAACCAGGGTCCCAGGCGTGGGCACGGGCGGCAAGGTCTTCGAGGCACTGCGGGTGCCGCAGTTCCGCATCCTGCTTACGAGCACGCTGTTCGCGCAGATGGGGCTGTGGACGCAGCAGATCGCGCTCAGTTGGCTGGTCTTCGATCTCACCGATTCGCCCCTGCAGCTTGGCCTCGTCGCGGTCTGCAGCGGCGGCACCATGACCGTCTGCGCCCCCTTCTCCGGCGCACTCGCCGACCGGCTCGACCGGCGCAAGGTGCTCATCGTCAGCCAGTTCTTGCTGGCGAGTCTGGCGGTGGCCATCGCCACGCTGGTAGCCACGGACATCGTCCAGGTATGGCATCTCTACGTCACCGCGGCCCTCACCGGCGTCTGCTTCTCAGCCAACGGGCCGTCGCGGTATACCCTCGCCTTCGACATGGTGACCGAGCGCGAGCTCGCCTCCGCGATCTCGCTCAACTCCATCGCCCAAAACCTGATGCGCGTAGCCGGGCCGGCCGTGAGCGGGATCCTGATCGGCAGCATCGGGGTGGAAGGCGCTTACGTCGTGCAGGCCGTCGCCAGTGTGGCTTCGATGCTCATGCTCAGCCGCATCCGCCCCGTCACGACACGCCGCCCTCTCGTCCGTGCGAACATCTTCACCAGCATCCTGCAGGGGCTCGCCTACGTCCGCCGCGACCAGCCGCTCCTCCTCCTGCTGACCCACAGCGTCATCGCCTCCATCTGCGTGCTCGGCTTCCTCAGCCTCATGCCCGCCTACGCGGACAACGCCCTCGACTTCGGTCCGGGCGGCTTCGGGCTGCTCATGTCGTTAATGGGGGTTGGCGGACTCCTGGGGTCGGTCTTCGTGGCAGGGCTCGGCTATCCCGTGGGTAAGGGCAAGTGGCTCGTCATGGCCGCCGTGGTCGCGGGGGCGATGCTCCTCGGCATGGGGAGGGTCCCCACAGCCGCCTTCGCGATCCCCGCCATGTTCGTCCTCGGCGCGACGCAGACGGTGCTCTTCGTCGAAGGCAACGCCATGATCCAGGTATACGCCGACGACCGCTACCGGGGGCGGGCCATCTCGCTCTTCTTCATGACGCACGGCATGGTGCCCATCGGCGCGCTATGGGCCGGCGGCGCGGCAGAGATCATCGGTGTGGAGGCCGTCTTTCTCCTGCTCGGGGCGCTCGGAGTCGGACTCAATGCGCTGCTCGTCATCGTTGCGCCGCGGCTGTGGCGGCTCTGAGCCGGGGGCGAAACCCCAATTCCTTCCGCCCATAGAATCCGGCGGACGTAACAGGCATACTAGGGCCTCCCCGCCGGAGGGCGGCACGAGCAAGAACGAACGGAAGGACGGAAAGGGGTCGCGGCATGGCACGAATCAGCGGCGCGGAGATTCTCACCAGGCAGCTTGAGCACGAGGGAGTGGACACGGTCTTCAACCTCCCTGGCGACCCCATGGGTGAGATCAACACCTCGATGCGGAATCACGGCATGCGCCTGATCAACTTCCGCCACGAGCAGGCCAGCGCCCTCGCCGCGCAAGCCTACGGCTACGTGACCCGCCGCCCGGGCGTGGCCATCTGCCCCTCAGGACCGGCGATGACCAACGCCCTCACCGCGCTGGAGACGGCCCGCTCGAACTGCTGGCCTGTTCTGGTTATCGGCGGTAACGGCGACTTGCGGCGCCGCTATCGGGGCGACTTCCAGGAGGCCCCGCAGGTCGAGGCGGCGGCGCCCTTCTGCAAGTGGTCCGTCCAAGTCGAAGACCCGCGCCAGCTTCCCTATTACGCCCACGCCGCCGTCCAGAAGATGACGAGCGGCAGACCGATGCCGGTCTATCTCGACCTCCCCTCGAACGTCATCTCCGGCGCCGTGGAAGAGGACGAGGTGCGCTTCTTCCCCACGGCGGCGCCGCCGGCGCGTCCCCTCGCCGACCCCACGCTGATCGAGAGCGCGGCGCGTGAGATTCTCCAGGCCGAGCGCCCGCTCCTCCTCATCGGCAAGGGTCTGGCCTGGTCCGACGCCGCCGACGAGGTGCGCGAGTTGGTCGACCGCCTGCAGATTCCGTTCGTGCCCTCGCCGATGGGCAAGGGCGTCGTCCCCGACGACCACCCGTTGAACGCCTCCGGCGCGCGAAGCTACGCGCTCCAGAACGCGGACCTGGTGATCCTCGCCGGGGCGCGCTTCAACTGGATCTTCCATTTCGGCGCGCCGCCGCGCTTCTCCCCCGACGTGAAGGTGGTGCAGATCGACATCGAGGGATCGGAGATTGGGAACGGCGTCCCCGCCGAGGTCGGCCTCGTCGGCGACGCGAAAGCGGTCTTCCGGCAAGTCCTCGAGGCCACCGACGGGGTGCGGCGCGCGGAAACGCCCTGGCTGCCCTCGCTCCAGCAGGAGGCCGAGAAGAACGCCGGGGCCATTCGCGAGTTCCTCGATTCCGACGCCGTACCCATGAACATGTACCAGATGTACCGCGACGTGGTCGAGCTTATGGACGACGACGCCACGATCACCGCCGACGGAGAGAACGCGATGGCGATCTCTCGGGTCATGGTGCCCAACTACCTGCCCCGCCACCGCCTCGACGCCGGGGTCAGCGGCTGCATGGGCGTCTCGGTGCCCTACGCCATCGGCGCCGCCGCGGCCACGCCGGGGAAGCAGGTCTTCTCGTTCAATGGCGACTACGCCTTCGGCTGGAACGGCATGGACGCGGAGACGGCGGTGCGGAACGACCTGCCCATCATCTTCATCGTGGCGAACAACGCTTCCGTCGGCGGGCCGCAGAAGATGGAGCTGGGCTCCGCGGCGAAATTGGAGAGCCAGCCCGAGGGCGTGCGGTACGACAAGATCATGGAGGCCTTCGGTGGGCACGGCGAGCACGTGGAGCGGCCCGAAGAGCTCAAGCCCGCGGTCGAGCGGTCCCTGGCCTCGGGGAAGGCCTCCCTGGTGAACGTCGTCATCAACAAGCGGCCCGCCCGCAAGAAGCAAGTCCACCACTGGATGGGCCGCGAATCGCGCATGGAGTACTAGCGCGCCCCTCCGGAAGGAACGATGCGCAGCGACGCAGACGGTAACTTCGATTCGGGCGACGACGGCCTTTCCATAGACCGCCTGATTCAAGGGCGTGCCACACGCCTTGAAGACCGCGATATCTTCGCGCGGACGTTCGACTTCACGCTGCCGCAGGAGGCGAAGGCGGCCCAGGCCTATCCCTTCTACCAGCCGTTGGAGCGCAACGACGGCCCGGAGGCCGTCATCTACGGCAAGCGGGTGTTGATGCTTGGCTCGAACAATTACCTGGGCCTGACGCGGCACCCCAAGGTGATGGAGGCGGCAGAGGCGGCGCTCCAGCGCTTCGGCACGTCGATGACAGGCTCGCGGGTGCTGAACGGGACGATGGACCTGCACGAGCAGCTCGAAGAGCGCATCGCGCGGTTTCTCGGCAAGGAGGCCGCGCTCGTCTTCACCACCGGCTACCAGGCGAATCTCGGCGCCATCTCCGCCCTCGTGGGCCCCGGCTGCGCCGCCGTCGTCGACAAGGCCGACCATGCCAGCATCTACGACGGCTGCAGGCTCTCCGGCGGCAAGATGCTCCGGTTCCGCCACAACGACGCCCGCCACCTCGATACGGTGCTCGCGGGCGCCGGCGGCGGCCCCACCCTCGTCATCGTCGACGGCGTTTACAGCATGAGCGGCGCCGTCGTCGATCTCCCCGGAGTGGTGGCGGCCTGCCGTAAGCATGGCGCGCGCCTGCTGGTCGACGACGCCCACGCCATCGGCGTGCTCGGCGAGGGGGGGCGCGGCACGGGGAGCCGCTTCGGCCTGGAAGACGATGTCGATCTCATCGTGGGGACATTCTCGAAGTCGCTTGCCTCCATCGGCGGTTTCGTCGCGGGGCAGTTGGCCGTGGTGGACTGGGTGCGTCACTTCGCGCGGCCGATGGTGTTCAGCGCGAGTCTGCCCCCCGCCTCGACGGCGGCGGCCCTCGCCGCCCTCGACGTTCTCGCAAGCGAGCCGGAGCGGGTCGACCACGTCCGCGCCCTAGGCCAACGGCTCCGTTCCGGACTCAAGAGCCTGGGGTTCGACGTGACGGACTCCGAGTCCTTGGTAGCCCCGATCGCCGTCGGCGACGAGGTGGAGACGGTGCGCGTGTGGCACGCGCTCCTCGAACACGGCGTCTACACCAACCCCGTCGTTTATCCCGCCGCCGCGAAGGGCCGCGCCATGCTCCGCATCAGCTGCATGGCGACGCAGACCCCGGAGCAAATCGACTACGCCCTCGAACAGTTCGAGCTAGTCGGCAAGGCCCGCGGGCTCATCTAAGCCCCGGCCCGCGTGGAGACCAAGGGCCGCATCCGCGTCGAGCCAGTCTCCGGCCGCGGCGTCGAGGCGTTCATCGCCGCGCCGCGCCGCATTTACGAAGGCAATCCGTATTGGGTGCCGCCCCTCGGCATGCTGGAACGCGCCGAGTTCGACCCCCGGCGCAATCCTTTCCTACAGCAGGCCGAGGCGGCGTTCTTCCTCGCGTATGGAGAGGACGGGCGGACGGTGGGGCGCGTCTCGGCGCAGATCGACCCGGAGCACAACCGGCACCACGGTGAAAAGACCGGCTTCTTCGGCTTCTTCGAATGCGACGACGACCCCGAGGCCGCCGGCGCGCTCCTCAGCGCGGCCGAGTCGTGGTTGGCGCAACGCGGGATGGAGCGTATCCGAGGGCCGCTCAGCTTCTCCATCAACGGCGTTGCCGGCGTCCTCGCCGACGGGTTCGACTCGCCGCCCCGGATCATGACGCCCTACACCCATCCCTACTACCTCGAACTGCTCGAAGGCGCGGGCTTTCGCAAGGTCAAAGACCTCTACGCCTGGCGCTTCGATTGGACCCGCCCGCCGCCCCGCGCCGCCGGTAGCGTCGAGGAGCTGCGGCGCCGCCCCGACGTGGTGGTGCGCCCGATCCGCATGCGCCGGTTTCGGCAAGAGATTCACGACATCCTCGACGTCTTCAACGATGCGTGGTCGGAGAACTGGGGCTTCGTCCCAGTCACCGGCGCCGAGGCGGACAACCTGGCGAGCACGCTGCGGCCCATCGTCGATCCCAACGTGGTGATCGTCGTCGAGGTCGGCGGGCGGACCGTGGGCATGGCCGTGGCCATACCCGATCTCAACGAGGCCATCCGAGACCTCGGCGGCAAGCTCTTCCCGTTGGGTTTTCTCAAGCTGCTGTGGCGGGTCAAGGTTCGCAGGCTCAAGAGCGGGCGCCTCTTGCTGGTGGGCATCCGCAAGGAATACCGCGGGCGCGACCTTGCCGGCCTGTCTTATCTCCTGATCGACGAGCTCATACGCCGCGCCTCGGCCCGCGGCTACCGGCACGCCGACCTTTCCTGGACACTCGAAGACAACCACGCCATCAACGCCGTGCTCCACCGCATGGGCTGCGAGCGCTACAAGACGTTCCGCGTCTACGAAAAGGCAATCGGCGGCACGGAGGCGGACGGACTAACATGAAGATCCTCGTCACCGGCGCCACAGGATTCGTCGGCTCCCACATTGCCGGGCGGCTTGCCGCCGACGGCCACGACGTGCGCGTGTTACTCCGAGCCACCAGCAGCCGCCGTTTCCTGGAAGGCGTTCCATTCGAAGCCGTCGAGGGCGACCTGACCGACGCTGCGTCGCTGGGTCCGGCCGCGCGCGGCGTCGACGCCGTCATCCACGCCGCGGGACTGGTGAAGGCGCGGTCGATGCGCGAGTTCCAGGCGGTGAACGCCCAGGGCACGGGGAACTTGCTCACCGCCGTCGAGCGGGAGGCCCCCGGCCTGACGCGCTTCGTCTACGTCTCCAGCATCGCGGCGCACGGGCCGAGCCCCGACGGCGTGCCGAGACCGCTCGACGCCGCCCCTGCTCCCGTCTCCGTCTACGGACGCGCCAAGGCGGAGGGGGAGGCCCTCGTCCGCCGCTCCCCGCTCGCCGGCCGCGCCGTGATGCTCCGCTTGCCCGGCGTCTACGGCCCCAGGGACTTCGCGCTCCTCACCTTCTTCCGCCTCGTCAAGCTGCGCCTCGCGCCGCTCCTCCACGGCGGGCGCAACACCCTGTCCATCATCTACGTCGAGGACGCCGCGCAGGCGGCGGCCGACCTCGCCACGTCGAGCGCCGCGGTGGGCGGCAAGGCCTACACCGCCGACGACGGCGGGCGGTACACGTGGCGCGAACTCGTGGCCCACGTCGAGGCGGCGATTGGACGAAGGGCGCTGGTGCTGCCTATGCCCCTGTGGTCCTACTGGCTGGCGGGCCTCGCCTCAGAGGGTTTCGGCGCCCTGACGCGGAAGGCCACCCCACTCTCCCGCGACAGGGTCGTCATTCTGCGCCAGCAGTACTGGATCTGTTCCAACGAGGCCATCGAGGCCGACGTGGGGTGGAAGCCCCAGGTCGCCTTCGAAGAAGGCGCGAGACGCGCCACCGCCTGGTACCGCGAGCAGCGTCTGCTTTAGAGCCCCTCTGCCGTTTGCGAGCCTTTTTGTGACCAAGGCTGACTGGCGCGAGGGTGGCGGGCTTCGATAGCCTTTGGTGGTTGTCGGGGGGGGGGGCCTCACCTCAATCCTCTCCCGTTGGGAGAGGAGGTAAGACCCCTCGGCCCAACCCCTTGCGTGGGGGCGACGCTAGCGTCCACCATTGCCCGGTGCGGCGGCGCATGGTCCCGACGTCCGGGAGGAATAGCCTTGAAGACGGTCCCTGATAATGTCTCCCGGTACGCGGCGACGCCGGAATTCACCGATGCGACCGTGCCGCAGCATCTGCTCGATTCCCACGAGACGAAGCCTGGGGTGTGGGCGAAGATCGTGGTGCTGGAAGGAAGCCTCCTCTATCGAATCCTTGGGCCGGAGGTCGAGGAGTACGAACTCTCGCCGGAGCGGCCCGGAGTCGCCGAGCCGGAGATCCCGCACCGCGTCGAAATCACCGGGCCGGTACGCTTCCACCTGGAGCTCTATCGCTGACGCCGTTCCGGAGGGCCGCAGAAGGAGAGGGAGTCGATGGCCGAGCGCATGAC
This sequence comes from Dehalococcoidia bacterium, assembly GCA_965219875.1. GTDB lineage: Bacteria > Chloroflexota > Dehalococcoidia > SHYB01 > SHYB01 > DAOUKH01. The sequence goes on from CBDCOW010000006.1 coordinate 308,430, forward strand.
GCCGCTGTACAAGGACCTACCGGTGATCGAGAAGACGGGCGACCGCCACGCTTGGGGCGTGTTCGGTGACGGGGACGAGCTTGGGACCATCGCGCGGCTCACGCCGGAGCGGATCGCGCGGGCGGCCCGGACGGTACGCCGGGGGGCCGTCTTCAATCTCTCGCTGCCGTTGAACGAGCCGGACCCGCCCCTGGTCGAGCGGCGCAAGCCGTACCGCCACGAGATTGTCGAGCCCGAGCGCAACTCGCGCGACGACAAGATCGACGACCTGTGGAACCAGGCGTCCAGCCAGATCGACGCGCTGTCGCACATGCGCTACCGCGAGTTCGGGTTCTACAACGGCCTGGAGACAGAGGCCGTGGACGGCGGCGCGCTGGGCATCGACCGGTGGGCGGAGCACGGCATCGTGGGGCGCGGTCTCTTGCTCGACATGCCACGCTACTTCGCGTCGCGTGGCGAGGCGTTCGACGCTTCGCGGGATACGGCGTGGAAGCCGGCGGCGCTCGAAGCGGCGCTCGCGGCCCAGGGCGTCACGCCCGAGGAGGGGGACATCCTCCTGCTCCGCACCGGCTGGCTGGGGCAACACCTGGGCCTCAGCGCCGAACAGCGCGCCGCGCTGCCCCAAGACCTCGGCCCCGGCGGGCTGGAGAGTCCAGGGCTGAGCGCGGTGAAGGAGAGCGCCGCCTTCCTCTGGGACGCCGGCTTCTCGCTCGTCGCCGCCGACAATCCCGCCGTCGAGGACTCGCCGGGCAGCCCCGAGGCCGGCTTCCTCCACCGGCGACTCATCCCGCTCCTCGGCATGGCGCTTGGCGAGCTCTGGAGCCTCGACGCCCTTGCCGACGACTGCGTGCGGGACGGCGTTTACGAGTGCATGGTCGTCGCCGTCCCCCTCAACCTGCCGCGGGGCGTCGGCTCGCCCGCCAACGCCATCGCGATCAAGTAGCCGGTGATGCGGTAGAATCGCGGCCCATGAAGATCGGCGTAACCTACGACATCCGCAACCCCCCGCAGTGGCGGGTCCCCTACGACACGCTTTACCACGACACGCTCGACCACATGGCGATGGTGGAGGACTGGGGCTTCGACGCTGTCTGGATCCAGCAGCACCACTTCGAGGAGTCCGCCTACGGCCCCTCGTTCGCCGCCTTCGCCGGGGCGCTTGCCATGCGCACCAAGCGCATACGCGTCGGCACGTCCATCAAGATCCTGCCCCTCTACCACCCGCTGCTCGTCGCCGAGGAGATGGCCGTCCTAGACCAACTGCTACGGGGGCGGCTCGACGTGGGCGTCGGAATCGGGCACCGGCTGAAAGAGTTTGAAATCCTCGGCGTCCCGAAGAAGCAGCGTCCGTCGCGCATCGAGGAAGGCATCGAGATCATGCGCCGGGCGTGGACCGAAGACCGGGTCAACTTCCACGGCCGCCGCTTCACCATCGACGACGCGGAGGTGCAGCCGAAGCCGATTCAGCGCCCCCACCCGCCGATATGGATGGCGACGCGCACTCCCGCCGCGTCGGAGCGCGCCGCGCGCCTGGGCTGCAATCTCAAGCCTGGCAGCACAGACCCCGAGGTGTACCGCACTTATGCCCGGGGCCTGAAGGAACGCGGCGAATCGTTCGACGGCTACCGGGTGACCGTCAGCCTCTCCGCCATCGTCACCAAGGACAACCCCGACACGGTGTGGGAGCGCTTGCGGCCCCACTACCAGTACCGGCGGGCCTTCTTCGACAAGATCATCGCCGAGTTCGGCGACACCCCGCTCAGCGGAACGCCGGCGGGCGAGATCGCAACGGCGGCGACCAAGCCGGGGGTCTACGGCGACGAGGTGGTCGGATCGCCGGACACCATTCTGCGCAACCTCGAAGAGCTCCGCGCCACGTGGTCGTGGGACGGCCCGAAGCCGACGGACTTGATCATCCGGACGCCGCCGCCGGGCGTCCCGCTGAAGGAGTTCGAGTCCTCCTTCGAGCTCTTCGTGCGGGAGATCATGCCCGTAGTTCGCGGCTGGTAGGCGGCCAGCGCGACTCGCCCCCTAAGGCAAGACAAAACGAAGGGGCCGCCCCGATGACGGCCCCTTCTCCGCGTCCGATGCCGCTGCGGACGGCTAGGCGGCCTTCACCTCGATGGCCTTGGCCCGCGCCGCCTCGGGCTTGGGGATGGTGACGGTCAGGACGCCGTTCTCGCAGGACGCGGTGATCGAATCGGCGTCGACGCCCTCGGGCAGGCGCAACGAGCGGTGGAGGGAGCCGAAGCTCCGGCGGGGGTAGCCTTCCCCGCTCTCCTCCTCTGTTTTCGCCTCGCCCGAGATGGTGAGGGTGCGGCCCTCGAGCTCGACCTTGATGTCGGCGGGCGCGAGGCCCGGCACGGCGGCGCTCACCACGTAGGCGCCGTCGGTCTCGTCGATGTCGAAGCCGTAGGACGGGAGGCGCCCGTAGAAGGACGCCGGCAAATCGCCGAACCACGCCGGCGGCGCGAAGGCGCGGTGGCCGAAATGACGCCGCGGGAACGGCGATACGTGTCCGAACGGGCTCCATCGAATTAGGTTGCTCATAGGATCCTCCTTGTGGAAAATTGTTGGGGTTGGGCCCCATGTCTAACTTATGGCGCAGTATACATAGTGATACATCTCATGTCAAGTTATAAGTGGTTTCACAACTAACTTGCTTGATTAAAGATACCGTATCAATATATAATTCCTATGTAAAGCTCTCAGGAGCCTCGATCATGCCGGAGCAAGACCTCTACACCGTCCTCGGCGTTGCCAGGAACGCCACGCCGAAGGAGATCAAGCAGGCCTTCCGTAAGCTGGCCCGCGAATGTCACCCCGACGTGAACCCGGGCGACGACGCGTCGGAGCGCAAGTTCAAGCAGGTCAACGAAGCCTACGAGGTGCTCTCCGACGAGAAGAACCGTAAGGCGTACGACAAGTACGGCCGCGACTGGAAGCACGCCGAGGAGTTCGAGAAGGCCGGCGGCGGCGGCCGCGGCGGCTCCGGCGCGTGGCGCTGGGCCTCGGGAGGCGGCCGCCGCGCCGGATTCGAGGGCTTCGACGGCCCCGACGGCGTGTTCGGCTCCATCTTCGGGAGCGGCGCACCGGCCCGGATGCGGGGCCGCGACCTTGACCACCGGGTCGATGTCTCGCTGGAAGAGGCCTTCCACGGCTCGCTGCGGACGCTCACCCTGCGGGACCAGCAGGGCCGTCCCCGCCGCATCGAGGTGAAGATTCCCAAGGGGGTCAAGACGGACTCCCGCGTGCGCGTCGCGGGCGAGGGCTATCCCGGCGCGGGAGGCGGGCCGAACGGCGACCTGTATCTCGTCATCAACGTCCTGCCCCACGCCGCCTTCGAGCGCCGGGGCGACAACCTCCATACCGACATCCCCGTCGCCCTCACCGGCGCCGTCTTGGGAACGGAGGTGGAGGTGCCCACGCTCTCGGGCAAGATGGCGCTCAAGATTCCCCCCGAGACCCAGAACGGGAAGAGCTTCCGCCTGCGTGGCAAGGGGATGCCGCACCTGAAGGGCGGCGGCGCTGGCGACCTCTACGCTAAGATCGTGGTCCAACTGCCCACCAATCTTTCCGAGCAAGAGCGGGCCCTCTTCCAAGACTTCCAGGCCCTTCGCGGCTAGACCGCGGAGCGCCAAGCCCGCCGCCCGCCGAACGGGAGGAAGAAGATGAGACCAGAACGATTTACCGCACAAGCGCAGGAAGTGATCGAAGACTCCCAACGCTTCGTGCGCGAATATCAGCACAGCCAATGGGACGTCGAGCACGTCTTCCTGGCGCTGGTCAGGCAGAAGAACGGCGTCGGCGGGAGGGTGCTCGCCAACCTCAGCATCGACGCGACGGCGGTCGAGCAGCGGGTGCGCGCGGCGCTCGCCGAGAGCCCAAAGTCGGATGATCCCAGCAATGAGTTCTACCTGACGCCCCGCGTGGACCGCCTTTTCACGGCCGCCGAGGACGAGGCCAGGCGGCTCCAACAAGACCCCATCGGCGTCGAGCACGTGCTGGTCGCCCTGACGCAAGAAACGACCGGCGCGAGCGCGGCCATTCTCCGCGAATTCGACATCACCAGGGACAGGGTGTGGGCCGCACTTGGAGAGGTCCCCACCGAAGAGAGCCAGGACGGCGTTCTGGCCAAGTACAGCCTCGACCTCACCGCCCTGGCCAAAGCGAACAAACTCGACCCCGTGATCGGGCGCGACGCGGAGACGAGGCGCGTCGTCCAGATTCTGAGCCGGCGCGGCAAGAACAACCCGGTCGTCATCGGCGAGGCTGGCGTGGGCAAGACCGCGGTCGTCGAGGGCCTCGCCCAGCGGATCGCCTTCGATGACGTTCCCGACTCGCTCAAGGGCCGACGGGTCCTGTCCCTCGACCTGGGCGCGCTGGTCGCCGGCGCGAAGTTCCGGGGCGAGTTCGAGGAACGCCTGAAGGCGGTCATGGACGAGGTCAAGGCCGCCGAGGGCGAGATCGTCCTCTTCATCGACGAAATTCACACCGTCGTGGGTGCCGGCGCGGCGGAGGGCGCCATCGACGCGAGCAACATGCTCAAGCCAGCCCTGGCCCGTGGTGAGCTCCAATGCGTCGGCGCGACCACCTTCGACGAGTACCGGAAGCGCATCGAGCGGGACGCGGCGCTCACGCGGCGCTTCTCGCCGGTGTATCTCGACGAGCCGAGTGTTGACGACACCATCGAGATCCTCAAGGGCATCAAGCCCCGCTACGAGGCCCACCATAAGGTCGCGATCGACGACGCGGCGCTGGAGGCGGCGGCCCGGCTCTCCTCCCGCTACCTCACCGAGCGCTTCCTCCCCGACAAGGCCATCGACCTGATCGACGAGGCGGCGAGCAAGGTACGCATCGACGCGCAGAGCGCCCCGCCCGACGTGCGCGACCTTGAGTTGCGCCTCACCAGGCTCAAGAACGAGGAGGAAGCTACCCACGAGCGGGAGGACTACGAGAGTTCCGCGCGCATCAAGAGCGAGCGCATCCGGACCGAGGAGGAGTACGACCGCATGCACGACGCCTGGCGCGGCAGCGGCAAGACCGAGGCCCGCGTCACCGCCGAGACCGTCGCCGAGGTCATCGGGGCGTGGACGGGGATCACTGTCTCACGGCTCCTCGAACGCGAGGCCGAGAAACTTCTCGCCATGGAAGAGCGGCTACACGAACGCGTCATCGGGCAGCAGGAGGCCATCGTCGCCGTCTCCGACGCCCTGCGCCGCGCCAGGTCCGGGCTGAAGGACCCCAAGCGCCCCATCGGCTCCTTCGTCTTCGCCGGCCCCACCGGCGTGGGCAAGACGGAGCTTGCCAAGGCCCTTGCAGAGTTCATGTTCGACAACGAGGACTCCATCGTCCGGCTCGACATGTCGGAGTACAAGGAGAAGCACAACGTGTCGCGCCTCATCGGCGCCCCGCCCGGGTACGTCGGCTACGAAGAGGGCGGTCAGCTCACCGAGGCGGTGCGCCGCCGCCCCTTCCGGCTCGTCCTCATGGACGAGGTGGAGAAGGCGCACCCCGACGTCTTCAACATCCTTCTCCAAATACTCGAGGACGGACGCCTGACCGACGGCCAAGGCCGCACCGTCGACTTCAAGAACACCATCGTCATCATGACGAGCAACCTGGGGACGCGCGACTTCCGCCGCCCGGTCTTCGGCTTCAAGGTAGAGTCCGGATCGAACGGCGCCGAGGTCGAAAAGATGCGCCGCTCAGTCGACGAGGCGCTCAAGCGGGAGTTCCCACCAGAGCTGGTGAACCGTATCGACGAGGTGATCGTGTTCGAGCCCCTCAGCCGGGACGAGATCCGCCGCATCGTCGATCTGCTCATCGCCGAGGTCGAGCGGCGCCTCGAAGACCGTCGGATCACCATCGAGCTGACACTGGAGGCGAAGGACTGGCTCGCCGCCGAGGGCTACGACCCGGTCTACGGGGCGAGGCCACTGCGGCGGACACTCCAGCGATCCATCGAGAACCCGCTGGCCAAGCGCATCCTCAGCGGCGAGTTCCCTGAAGGCACGCGCGTCGTCGTGGACATAGAAGACGGCGAGCCCTCGTTCACCGCGGGCGAAGGCAAGCAGGCGGCATAGACTCAGCCCGCCGGCCATGCGGGTCGGCGGGTCTGATGACTTCCCATGGACCTCCCGCCCGACCGCTACGCGACCGTCCAGGACCATCGCATCCGGTACTGGGAAGAGGGCACGGGAGCGCCCATCATCCTCATCCACGGGCTGGCCAACTCTGTCCTCACCTGGCGGAAGAACGTCGAGGCGCTGGGCCGCGGCTTCCGGGTCATCGCCCTCGATCTGCCCGGCCACGGCCTCTCCGACATGCCCAAGGTCCGGTTCGATCTGCCCACGGGCGCGGCCTTCCTCGACGCCTTCCTCGACGAAATGGGCGTGGAACGGGCGCATCTCGCGGGCAACTCGATGGGCGGAGCCATCGCCCTTGAACTCGCGCTGACCCGTCCCGAGCGCGCCGCGTCCTTGACTCTGGCCGATAGTGCCGGGCTCGGGCGGGAGATCTCCGTCCTGCTGCGGCTGGGCGCCCTCCCACTCCTCGGCGAATATGCCCGCCGCCCCACGCTGAAGGGGGTCCGCAACCTGGTCCGCTGGATGGTCCACGACCCCAGCCTGGTGGACGAGGAGGAGCTGCCCATCCGTCTGAGCTACCTCAAGCGCAGGGGGTCGGCGCAGGCGCTCCTTCGCTACCTCCGGACCGGCGTTGGACTGTTCGGGCAGCGTCCGAGGACGCGGCGGGACGCGAGCCTTGCGTCGCTGTCGGTGCCCACGCTGGTCGTTTGGGGCGCGCAGGACCCCCTCTTCCCAGTCGAACAGGCGCGGCAGGCGGCGCAGGCCGTCGCGGGCGCCAAGCTCCACGTCTTCGACGCCTGCGGCCACTGGCCCCAATACGAGCACGCCGACGCCTTCAACCGCCTGCTTGGCGGCTTCGTTGGTTCCGTTGCTTCCTAGGCCGCGACGGCAGCCTCCGTAAGGTTAGGCGGCCCCCACTTCCCCCCGCCCTCACCCCAACCCTCTCCCAGTGGAGACCTTTGCGTATCTCGGCGGGCGGGCTTCAGCAAGGTCGCGCGGCCCCCGCCGCCCCCCGCCCTCACCCAACCCTCTCCCAGCGGGAGAGGGAGTAAGACCCCGCGCCGCCTCCCTGTCCCAAGGCCAGCGGGCGGCGTTCTTCTCCTCGACGGACCCTCTGGATACGGGCCGGTTGCGCCCGCTTGGGGCGGCGGCTTACCCTGGAACCATGGCCCCTGAGCCGATAGCCGGCGACTCCGCCGACGAAGTGGAAGCGGCGGCGCCCGCCGCCGTCCCCGACGACGCCGCGCTGCCCCTTCCCTTCGACGTTCAGCACTTCCGGTGGCTCATCCTGGGGCTCGTGCTGGCCATCGTCACCGTCGCCCTCATTTTCCGCAACGACCTAGCCGACGCCGAAGACCTAGTCAGGCGGCTGGGCTACCCCGCCATCTTCACGCTCTCGCTGGTCGGCGCGGGCGGACTCGTCATCCCGCTGCCCAGCACCCTCGCCGTCTTCGTCGGCGGCGACCTGCTCAACCCGGTCTTCGTCGGCCTGCTCGCGGGCGTCGGCGAGGCCATGGGCGAGATCACCGGCTACGCCTTGGGCTACAGCGGCCAGGGCGCCATCGACAAGAGCCGGCTCTATAATCGGTTCGAGCGGTGGGTGCGGAAACGCGGGGCGGTGGTGATCTTCATCGCCAGCCTCATCCCCAACCCCTTCTTCGACGTGCTGGGGATCGCGGCGGGCGCGCTGCGCTATCCACTTCGGCGCTTCTTGCTCATTGCGTGGGCGGGGAAGACAATCAAGAACGTGGGCATCGCCTACGCGGGTGCGCAGAGCGTAACCTGGATCAAGGATGTCTTCACCTAGAAGCCCACAAGCGCGGAACATGACGATGCGGGACGACAACCATCCGCCGCCGTCCGCGGCGAACACCGGCGCGGTCATTGCCGCCGCGGGGTCGAGCAGCCGCATGGGCGGCGTGGACAAGATCTTCGCGCTCCTCGCAGGGCGCGCCGTGCTGGCCCACAGTGTCGCGGCGTTCGAGGCCCACCCCCGCGTGGGGGCCGCCGTCGTCGTCCTTCACCCGGATTCCGTCGAACGGGGCCGCGCCCTCGTCGGCGAGATGGGATGGCACAAGGTCGCCGCCGTCGTCCCCGGCGGCGGACGGCGGCAGGACTCCGTGGCTGCCGGCCTCGACGCGCTACCCCCCGCCTGCCGCTGGGTGCTGGTCCACGACGGCGCCCGCCCCTGCGTCACCGGAGACGTCATCGACCGGGGCATCGACGCCGCGGAGCAGTTCGGGGCCGCCGTCGCCGCCGCGCCGGTCAAGGACACAATCAAGGTCGTCGACGCCGACGGCGTGGTCGTCGAGACGCCGGACCGGGCGGCGCTCTGGGCCGTCCAGACCCCGCAGGTCTTCCGGCTCGATCTGCTCCGCGCCGCCTACGCCGCCAACGACGCTGACGTGACCGACGACGCCGGGCTCGTCGAGAAGCTGGGGCGCGCCGTCAAGGTCTTCCGCGGCTCCTACGACAACATCAAGGTCACCACGCCGGAAGACCTCGACGTGGCCGCGGCGCTGCTCCGTCGCGCCGCCGAGGCCCCGGCATGATCCGCGTCGGCATGGGCTGGGACGCGCACCCGCTCGTGGCGGGCCGTCCCCTCACGCTCGCCGGAGTCGTCGTGCCATCCGACCTCGGCCCCGATGGCCATAGCGACGCCGACCCGCTGTCGCACGCCATCGTCGACGCCCTCCTTGGCGCCGCCGGCCTGGGCGACATTGGCCAACACTTCCCCCCGGATGACCCCCGGTACAAGGACGCGCCGAGCCTGACGTTCCTCGAGCACGCCGCGGCCCTCCTCCAGGAGCGCCGTTGGCGGGTGGGAAACGTCGATGCTACAATTATTCTTCAGAAGCCAAAGCTGGCGCCCTACCTCCCCGAGATACGAAAACGGACCGCCGCTGCCCTCGGCGTCGAGGCGTCCCGCATCAGCGTCAAGGCCAAGTCCTCAAACGGCTTGGGGTTCGAGGGGACGGGGGACGGCGTCTCGGCACAGGCCGTTGCGCTGATCGAGTCCGACTCCTGATGCAAGTCTTCAACACCCTGACGCGCGCCAAGAGCGACTTCGCGCCGTTCGACGGCGAGACTGTCCGCATGTACGTCTGCGGCATCACGCCGTACTCCCCGGCACACGTCGGCCACGCCATGAGCTACATCATCTTCGACGTGGTGCGCCGCTACCTTGAGTGGCGCGGCTTCGCCGTCAAGCACGTCCAGAACTTCACCGACATCGACGACAAGATCATCGAGCGCGCCGCCCGCCTCGGCGTCGAGCCCGCGGAGCTCGCGGGCCGCCACATCGCCGACTTCCACGAGGAGATGGCGGAGCTCAACATCCGGCCCGCCCACGTCTACCCCCGCGCCACCGAGGAGCTGCCGAAAATCATCGAGCTCATCGAGGGTCTCATCGGGGCCGGGTACGCCTACGCGGCGGAGGGCGACGTCTACTTCAAGGTGCGGCAAGACGAGGACTACGGCGCGCTCAGTCACCGCACCCTCGAAGGCATGCTCTCCGGCGCGCGCGTGGAACTCGGCGTCCGCAAGGAAGACCCGCTCGACTTCGCCCTCTGGAAGGGCGCCAAAGAGGGCGAGCCCGCGTGGCCCAGCCCCTGGGGTCCCGGACGCCCCGGCTGGCACATCGAGTGCAGCGCCATGGCCCTGCGCCACCTCGGCGAGACCATCGACATCCACGGCGGCGGGGCCGACCTCGTCTTTCCTCACCATGAAAACGAGATCGCGCAGAGCGAGTCCTTCACCGGCAAGACTCCCTTCGTCCGGTTCTGGATGCACAACGGCCTCCTCCAGCTAGGCGACGAGAAGATGAGCAAGTCGCTGGGCAACCTCATCACGGTGCGCGAGGCCCTCGACCGGCACAATCCCGACGCCATCCGCCTCTTCGTCCTCAGCTCCTACTACCGCAGCCCGCTCAAGTTCAGCGAGGAGAACGTGCGCGGCGCCGGCCGCGGCGCGCAACGGCTCCGCTACGCCGTGGCGGCAAAGGCGAAGGCGGGCGGGAACGGCACGCTCGACGCGGCGGAGCACCGCGAGCGCTTCATCCGCGCCATGGACGACGACTTCAACACGCCGCAGGCCGTGGCCGCCCTCTTCGACCTCGCCCGCGACATCAACCGGGCCTCCGAGGAGGGCCGTGACGTCGCCGGGGCCCAGGCCGCGCTCCTCGAACTGACCGGCGGCCTCGGCCTCACCCTCGAAACGCCCAAGCTCGCTGACACCGAGGCCGGGCCCACCCTCGACCTCCTCATCGAGACGCGCGCCGCCTTCCGCGGCGTCAAGCGGTTCGACCTCGCCGACATGGTGCGCGACCGCCTCACCGCCCTCGGCGTGAGTCTGGAAGACGGCCCCGACGGCACCCGTTGGACCACCGGCGAGAAGATCAGCGACCCCGACCCCCTCCTCGACCTGCTCGTCGAGGCTAGGATGGCGGCGAGGGAGGCCAAGGAGTTCGGCCTGGCCGACACCATCCGCGACCGCCTCGACGCCCTCGGCGTCCTCCTCGAAGACGGGCCCACCGGCACGAGCCGCCGCGCCAAGCCCTAGCCGCGCGGCGGCTGCCCTCCCGCATTCCCGCGAAAGTGGGAGTCCAGAGCCCTAAAGCTGGAATCCGGTCAATTTGACCATGCGGGCCGCCTATGTGAGAATCTTCCGTTGGAGGACCGTACTTTGACCCTCATCAGCTTCGACATAGACGGTACCATGATCTTCGGACAGCCCCCCGGCGTGATCACCGTGGACGTCGTGCGGCAGGCGAAAAGCATGGGATGCATCGTCGGCAGCGCGTCCGACCGTCCCGTCAGCAACCAGGCCCAACTCTGGGAAGAGCACGAGATGGAAGTCGATTTCGTGAGCCTCAAGCACCGGCTCGACGAGATCAAGGAGCGCTTCGGCGCCACCCACCACATCCACTTCGGCGACACCGAAATGGACCGCTACTTCGCCAAGCAGGCGGGGTTCGACTTCCACCACGTGGACGAGCTCCCCGACGACATCCTCTCTCTCCTGCCCGGCGGCGCCGAGTAGCGGCCCCGCGACCCGCGCTCGCCTGGCGGCGCGCGCCTCTTTTGGTCTCCCTCAGAGAGGGAGGCGCCGGAGGGAAGGGCGGCGGCCGGCATTTCTTGACAGTGCATTTGCCCCGCTTACAATGCTCGTGCCCCTCATCCCATAACCTTTGGAGCGCCTATGTCCTGGCCAATGCGAGACCAGACCGCGATCGTCGGTATCGGCGAGACCGAATACACCCGTTGGGGCCAAATCGAGCGCAGCGAGTTCCAGCTATGCTGCGAAGCCGTCACCAAGGCCGTCGACGACTCCGGCCTGCGGATGCAGGACATCGACGGCTTCGTCACCTACAGCGCCGACCGCAACAACCCGATGACGCTGGCGCAGACGCTGGGCGTGAGGCAACTGCGGTTCGCCAGCCTGTACCCCGGCGGGGGCAACTCGACGTGCGGCGTCATCCATCACGCGGCGATGGCGGTCTACAGCGGGAGCGCCGACGCGGTGGTCTGCTACCGCTCGCTATGCCAGGGGCAGTTCGGGCGGTTCGGGCAGGGCGCAGCTCGGACGGGGGCACGGCGCTACGGGGGGAACAACGCTTTCAGCATGCCCTTCGGCGTGATCGCGGCGGTCCACCGCTACGCCCTTCAGGCCCGCCGGCACATGTACGAGTTCGGCACCACCAGCGAGCAGCTCGGCCGCATCTCGGTCAACTCCTACGCCAACGCGCAGCGCAACCCGCGCGCCGTTATGTACGGCCGCCCCATCACGCTGGAAGACCACCAGAACTCGCGAATGATCGCCGATCCCTACCACCTCTACGACTGCTGCCAAGAGAACGACGGGGCCTGCGCCGTGGTGGTGGTCAGCGCCGAGCGCGCCAAGTCGCTCAAGCGCAAGCCGGTCTACATCGCGGGGGCGGCCCACGGGGCGGGCTACCGCGACGGCAACGACGAGCATTCGCGCACCGCGAGCACGTGGACCTCGTCAGGACTCGTCGAGACGGCCCGAGATTGCTACGAGCGGGCGGGCATCGGGCCGAACGACATCGACGTCGGCCAGTTCTACGAGAACTTCACCGGCCAAGTGTTAATGGCGATCGAGGATTTCGGGTTCTGCAAGAAGGGCGAGGGCGGACCCTTCATCGAAGACGGCAACATCGACTATCCCAGCGGGTCGCTGCCGATCAACACGAGCGGCGGCAACCTGGCGGAGGCATACATTCACGGCCTCGAAATGGTGGTCGAGGGCGTGCGGCAGATGCGCGGCGATTCGACGTCGCAGGTCGAGGGCGCGGAGACGTGCCTGGTGGTGGCCGGTCCGGCGGCGCCGCCGTCCAGCGCGCTGATTCTCCGCAACTAGACGACCTCCAGGGCGTCTCCTCAGGAGCATTTGATGAGCAACTACTTCGGCGACGGCATGCCGCTCCCGGCAATGGAACGCGACACGGCTGAGTTCTGGGAGGGATGCAAGGAGCACAAGCTGCTCATCCAGCGTTGCGGACAGTGCGGGGCCTACCGCCACAACCCCACGCCGGTCTGCTCGCAGTGCCTCTCGTTCAAGCACTCGTTCGTCGAGTCCGCTGGCGTCGGCGAGGTCTGGTCGTTCATCATCGTGCCTCATGCCGTACACCCGGCGGTGCGCGGCTCGGTGCCGTACAACGCCGCCATCGTGCAGCTCAACGATTGCGGCGGGGTGAAGCTCACCAGCAACGTGATCAACTGCAAGAATGAGGACCTCTACATCGGCATGCCGGTCAAGGTCGCGTGGGAAGACCACGACGACGTCACGTACTACCGCTTCGAGCCCGCCGGCTAGCCGCGCGGATGGCCGGCGGCCTATCAAACATCGTCGAGTCTCCACCGCCGGAGCGCTTGGCGTCGGGCTTCAAGTTCACCGAGGGCCCCCTCTGGCATCCCGACGACTACTGGCTCTTCGTGGACATTGTGGACCAGATCATCGTCCGCATGACGCCCGCCGGCGAGCACGAGGTCTTCCGCCGCGATAGCAACGGCGCCAACGGCATGACTTTCGACCTCGACGGGCGGCTGCTCGCCTGCGAAGGATTGGGCCGCGCCGTCACGCGCCGCGGCGACGACGGCTCGTTTACTCCCATCGCCGACCGCTGGGACGGCAAGCGGCTGAACCGTCCCAACGACGTGGTCACGCGCTCCGACGGGGCCATCTACTTCACCGACCCCGGCGGCCGCCTCGACGAGGCGGACCGCGAGCTGGGCTTTAGCGGCGTCTACCGGATCGCCCCCGACGGCGCCATGTCGCTTGAAATCGACGACATCCCCTACCCCAACGGTCTCGCGTTCTCTCCCGACGAGCGCGTCCTCTACGTGGCGAATACGCGCCCCCACGGGCGGGTGATGGCCTACGACGTGAGCGCGGGCGGCGCGGTCTCGAACGGGCGGACTTTCGTCGAGATGACCTCCGACGGCTCGCGCGGCGTCCCCGACGGCATGAAGGTCGACGTCGAAGGCCGGCTCTACGCGACAGGGCCCGGCGGCTGTTGGGTCGTCGACCCCGGCGGCGAGGTCTTGGGCGTCATCGAGCCGCCCGAGATACCGGCGAACTGCGCTTGGGGCGGACCGGACAACCGCACCATGCTCTTCACTGCGCGCACGTCGGTCTACACGCTGCGCATGACGACGCCGGGGACGCCCGTCCCTCGCCGTTGACGGCTTCTTCGCGGGCGCGGAGGGGGCCACCGGTGCGACACGGGGCCATTGCGCCACTCGCGGCGCGGCCAGCATCATCCGCGCCAAACGCCGAGCCATGGAGCGCAACGACGACATGCCCCTCAGCCCCGCCGCCACCATCGATAGGACCGCCATGACCGATACACCCGCGACTCCGCCCGACGCGGGCGATCTGCGCCGTCTGCTCAAGCAGCATTTCGGCTACGACGAGTTCCGCCCCCGGCAGGAGGCGATCATCGCCAACGCGCTCGCGGGGCGGCACGGCCTCGTCATCATCCCGACGGGCGGGGGCAAGTCGCTGTGCTATCAATTGCCCGCGATGGCGATGGGCGGCCTGACCCTGGTGGTGTCGCCGCTTATCGCGTTGATGAAGGACCAGGTTGACGCGCTGCGCGCCAACGGCGTGCCCGCCGCCTTCATTAACAGCACGCTCAGCTTCGACGAGCTTGGGCGCGTACAGCAGGCGGCGCTCGCCGGCGGTCTGAAGATTCTCTACGCCGCGCCCGAGCGGGTGAACACGCCCGGATTCCGGCGGTTCCTGGAGTCCCTGCGCGTCGGCCTCATCGCCATCGACGAGGCGCACTGCATCAGCGAGTGGGGCCACGACTTCCGCCCCGACTACCGCAACCTGGCCGAGCTGCGGTCGCGCTTCCCCGATACGCCGGTGATGGCGCTGACCGCGACGGCGACCGAGCGGGTACGGGAAGACATCACGGCCCAACTGCGGCTCGGCGATTGCCCCCGCTTCATCTCCAGCTTCGACCGCGCCAACCTGACGTATTCGGTGCAGCCGAAGCAACGGGCCTTCGGGAAGCTGGTGGATATGCTCGACGAACGGCGAGGGGAGTCGGCCATCATCTACTGCTTCTCGCGGCGCGAGACGGAACGGCTGGCCGACCAGCTGACCGCCGGCGGCCACCCCGCGCTGGCCTACCACGCCGGCCTCGAACCGGAGACTCGCCGCCGCGCGCAGGAGCGATTCATCGACGGGGAAGTCCCCATCGTGGCGGCGACTATCGCCTTCGGCATGGGCATCGACAAGCCGGACATCCGGCTGGTGGTCCACTACTCGCTGCCCAAGTCGATCGAGGGCTATTACCAGGAGACGGGCCGAGCGGGACGCGACGGGCAGCCCAGCGACTGCGTGCTGTTCTTCTCACAAGGAGACCGGATCAAACAGGAATACTTCATCCAGCAGATCGGGGACGACGCGGCCCGCGACGTGGCGGAGCGGCAGTTGAACCAGGTGGTCGAATACGGGCGTCTCCGCACCTGCCGCCGCAAGTACCTGCTGGCCTACTTTGGCGAGGCGATGGAAGGCGAGTCGTGCGGCCGGTGCGATTCGTGCCTCGGGGAGTACCGGTCGGTAGACGTGACGCAGCCAGCGAAGAAGATCCTGTCGGCGGTGATCCGCACCGGGGAGCAGTTCGGCATCGGCTACGTGAACCGGGTGCTGCTGGGCAGCCGCGACAAGCGCATCCGCAAGTTCGGGCACGACCGGCTCAGCGTTTACGCCATCGTCGACGACTACGACCGCAACGGTCTGCGGAGCATTGCCGAGATGCTGGCAGAGCGCGGCTTGCTGGCCAAGGAGGAAGGTTCGCTCGGCGTCATGAGGGTGACGCCGGAGGGACGGGCGTGGCTGCGCGGCGGGCAAAGTCTGGAGATCGAGGTGCGCGCGGACGACTCGTCGCCGCAAGGCACGCGGCGCGGGGACGAGTCCGCGGGGCGGCGCAAGGAGGACGGCGCCGCCGGCTACGATCAGGCGCTGTTCGAGAAGCTGCGTGCGCTGCGCCGCCGGCTCGCCGAAGAGCAGGGCGTGCCGGCGTTCGTCGTGTTCGGCGACGCGGCGCTGCGCGGCCTTGCCGCCGCCAGGCCAGTCACGCCCGACGCGATGCTGCAAGTCTCGGGCGTGGGCCCAGCGAAGCTGCAAAAATACGGCGAGCCATTTCTCGCGGCAATCCGGGAGTATGGCGAGGGGAACGCTTAGGAGCGGACTCTGACGCTAAGCGCGGCTGAGGAGGCGCATCTTGGCTTCGGCGGTGACGGTTACGTCGCCTTCTTGGTTGACGCCCCAGCATTCGAAGAAGACGAGGGGCTCGCCGTCTACCATCTCCTTACCCTTGATCCTGGCGTGGCACCAGGTGGCGTCGCCGAGGACGTTCATTTTGACGAACTTGGCGTCGATGCCGCGGACCATGGCGTCGTCGCCGCCCCAGTTGGTGAGGCCGTTGATGATCCACGCGACCCGCTGGCCGCCGAAGTCGTAGGCCGAGCGCGCGCCGACCATGCGGGCCCACTCGCGGTCCCAATGCGCCCGCATGGGGAAGTCGGGGGCATTGTTGTGGATGTCGGGCACGTTCGCCTTGGGGTGCTTCTGGACGGTGCGCTGCGCGATCTCCGACGCCATGAGAAAGAGGCCGCCCCAGCCCGCGTGCCACGCGACCACCTCGCACTGCGAGAGCGGCCCCTTCACCACCCAGGGCATCTCGCCGCCCACTTCGACGTCCTCCCAATAGCGGGGCTCCGCGCCTCGGCGCTCTTCCTTCTCGATGTCGGCCCACAGGCTTTCGAGCTCGTCCTGCGTCCAGACGTGCTCGCCCATGTCCTTGTACTTACCCGCCCTGGCCGCCGTGGAGCGCTCGAAGTTGATGAAGTTCAGGCGGTGCGTCGCGATCTTCTCGCCGCGCTGGTTGTAGAAGGTTTGGGTGGCGCTGTCCTCAATGGTGCGGCCCGCGTAGGCGCTCTTGTGTTCGATGAAGTCGGTGAGATACGTCTCGCCGTGGATGCGGTCGCCGCGCTTGATGGGGTGGAAGTACTCCCAGCCGTCCGACGACCAGTAGCGGTGGACGCCGGTGAAGCCTCGGAAGCCGCCCGAGGTACGCCCCCGGGAGAGCGGCCCTTGATTGCAGGTGAACAGGAAGCTCGGCGGCGCGATCATGTCGCCGTATCGGGTCCCCTTGGCGTAGTCCTCGTCGTTCCACAGCGGGTTGTCGTCGCCGATGCCGTTGGCGAAGTGCCGGATCGTGTCGTAGGTCGCTTCCGAGTTCCAGGCCTCGGTAATCGGCGTCACCTCGCCGATACGCGCCCGGTACTTGGCGATGACTTCGTCGGTGAGCTTGCTGTCGACGTTTTGATCGATGGTGGTCATGGTCGTTCCTCAGCGATGTGTTAGTGGGGCCAGAACCGGAAGCGCGCCGCCTTCTCCAGCTCGGCGCGGAAGTCGGGGTGCGCGACCTTGATGAGCTCCTGCGACCGCTCGCGCAGGGTCTTCCACCGCAGGTGGGCCACGCCGTACTCCGTCACCACGATGTCGGTCATGTAGCGCGGGACGGTGACCGCGGTGCCCTCCGGCAGCAGCGGTATGATGCGGGAGTGCTTGCCGTCGGACGACGTACTCGGCAGACAGATAATCGACCGGCCGTTGCGGGCCATCAGCGCGCCCAGGGCCATCACCGGCTGCCCGCCGGGGCCAGACCACTGGAACGAGCCGAACGACTCCGCGGTGCCCTGGCCGGTCAGGTCCATCATCAGGCCGGAGTTTATCGCCACGAAGTTGTCGTTCTTGGCCACCGTGAGCGGATTGATCACGTACTCGACGTTGTAGAGCTCGAAGAGCGGGTTCTCATTGATGAAGCCCACGTCGTCGCGGCTGCCCCCGGCGGCGGTGGCGATGCACTTGCCGGGATGCAGGGTCTTGCGCTTGTTGGTGATCACGCCGCCCTCGATGAGCGCCGTGGTACCGCGGGGGGTGATCTCGGTATAGAGGCCGAGGTCGACGTGGTCGTCGAACGCGCCGGCGCGCGGCAGCCACTCGGTGACCTGGCCCAGGCCGAGCTGGATCGTGTCGCCCGACTCGACCAGCGTACCGACTATCTCGGCGAAGCGCTTCGCCAGCGGTGGGACGTCCGCCTTGCGGGTCCGGGAGATCGTCCAGCCGGTGGGGGCCTCGTTCTCGACGAAGGCGTCGATCTCGCTGACGTGGACGAAGTTCTCGCCGTAGGTGCGGATGAGGCGGGGGTTGACCTCGGCGAGCACCGCCTTGGCGGTCTTGATCGCCATCGGCTTGTCCCACACCGAGGCGCCGAAGCTGCAGAAGCCGTGCTCGTCGGGCGGGCTGACCTCGACCATGTAGACGTCGGCGCCGTAGCTGGGGTTCAGGCCGAGGCCGGGGGCGCTCTCCGCCATATCGAGGTTGACCCGGTACTCGATGAAGCCGTCCTCGACTCCGGGCCGGGCCAGGTTGGTGACGATGCCGACCTGCACCTGGAAGCTCTCGCCCCAGGATGCGTCGTCGAACATGCCGTTGTCGCGGCCCGGCTGGGGCACGGTCAGCTTGACGTTCTGGAGCTCGTCCTTGCGGGCCGCCAGCGCCAGACCGAGCGCCTCCGGTTCGCGGCCACGGCAGATGGCCACGTGGTCGCCCGACTTGACGGCGCTCACCGCCTCTTCCGCCGAGGTGGTATGCCGCGCGTAGTAATCCTTGGTATCGACGGTGTAATCGGGCGTTCGGGCGATGGGAACGTCGCGTACGCGGGTGTACATCTGTGCTCGCCGCACGCCCAGTCCCCGGCGGGGTACGGGGCGCGCGCCTCCTCTAGGAGAAATCGTGGGGCTTTAGGAGTATATCGGCGCCCAATTCAGGCGGCAACCGGAGCGCGCTAGGCAAAGACGGCAGTCTTGCGGCCGTAGGTAAGGACCCGGTTGCGGACGTGGAGATCGACGGCGCGGGCGAGCACGACCTTCTCCAAGTCGGCGCCCTTGCGGACGAGGTCGGCCACGGAGTCGCGGTGGCTGGCCCGCACCACGTCTTGCTCGATGATCGGCCCCTGGTCGAGATCCTCGGTCGCGTAGTGGGCCGTCGCGCCGATGATCTTGACGCCGCGCCGGAAGGCCTGGTGGTAGGGGCGCGCGCCGGCGAAGGCGGGGAGGAAGGAGTGATGGATGTTGATGATGCGGTTCCGGTAGCGCTCAATCGCCGCCGGAGTCAGGACCTGCATGTACCGCGCCAGCACGATAAGGTCGGCCTCGGCCGCCTCGAACCGATCGAACGCCTCGACCTCTTGCGCCGCCTTCGTCTCGACCGTGACGGGAAGGTGAACAAACTCCGCGCCAAAGGAGCGCGCCGCGTCCCCCAGATCGGGGTGGTTGCTGACGACGATGGGGAGTTCTGCCCGCAACTCCCCCATCCGCACGCGGGCGAACAGATCGTAGAGGCAGTGTGCCTGCTTGGAAACCATGACGCCGATGCGCGGCAGGTAGTC
Organism: Dehalococcoidia bacterium; assembly: GCA_965219875.1. Lineage (GTDB taxonomy): Bacteria > Chloroflexota > Dehalococcoidia > SHYB01 > SHYB01 > DAOUKH01. The sequence continues at coordinate 327,507 of CBDCOW010000006.1, forward strand.
GGAGAAATGCAGGCTCCACGACATTCCGAAGCGGTGGGCCAGCGCGGTGAACTCCCGCTCAATGCCGTCGCGCGAAAGATCGAACCCATCGAGCTCCCATTCCACGCGCTGCAGGAAGACACGCTGCTCGCTGTCGGCGTGCTGATCGGCGTGGACGATATTCCCGCCGTGGCCGTGGATGAAGCCGGCGACTTCCGCGACCAGGCCCTTCTGATCGGGGCAGGAGAGGAGGAGCGTCGCCGTCGGGTCCTGAGCCGCCATGCGGGTAGCTTAGGGGCGGGGTGAAAGGGTGTCCAGCGAGGATGGTCGGCGGCGGCCCCGGAGCGGCGCCCTCCGGGCACCCGCGCGCCGATGGCGCGCGCCCTCTCTCAATCTCCCCCAGAGGGGGAGAGGCTTAGGGTGACCGCAAAGGAGAGAGCGACGAGGGGGCCTTGGCGTTGGCTTGGGGAACGGTGTCCGATAAGATGAGCCGGAACGCGGACGGGAGGGCGGCATGACACAGCGGGCTTGCATCGCGGGCGTGGGGTACACCGAGCAGGGGCGCGTGCCGGGGCGCACGTACCTGGGCTTCGCCCTAGACGCGGCCCAGGCCGCCCTGACCGACGCCGGGCTGACCCCCAAGAACATCGACGGGGTCATGACGCAAATCAGCGGCGACGTCTTTCCCGGCCAGATCACCCAGGGGCTGGGCATCGAGCCGGGGTTCGAGGGCATCGGCCTCCCCTGGGGGAACGGCGCGATGACGCTGCTCCACCAGGCCGTCCACGCCATCGAGTCGGGCATGGCGCAGACGATCCTGATCGCCTACGGGAATTCACACCTCTCCAACCCGCACGGCGGGGCGGCGCCGGGCAAGAACATGGCCGACCCCATCGCCGGCGTCTACGGCATGTTCGGGGCGCCGGCCAGCTACGCCCTCGTCGCCCGCGCGCATATGAACGCCTACGGCACCACCGAGGAGCACCTGGGCCACATCGCGATCTCGACCCGCGAGTGGGCGCTGAAGAACCCCATCGCCACCATGCGCGATCGACCCTTGACGATGGATGACTACCTCGACGGGCGCTTCATTGCCGAGCCCTTCCGCATCTACGATTGCTGCCTGGTGAGCGACGGCGGGAGGGCGATCATCGTGACGACCGAGGAACGGGCCAAGTCGATGCGGCGTAAGCCGGTCTATATCTCCGGCATGGGCCAAGGGCATTGGCCGGGGGACCTCCTCAACCGCGACGACCTCACGACCTCGCCCGCCAAGATCGCGGCGCCCAAGGCACTGGCCCAAGCGGGCCTCTCCCTCGACGACGTCGACGTGACCGAGTTCTATGACTGCTTCACCATCACGACGCTGATCACCATCGAGGACTACGGCTTCTGCGCCAAGGGCGAAGGCGGCGCCTACGCCGCGGAGGGCCGGCTCGGGCCCGGCGGAACGACGCCGACGAACACCAGCGGCGGCCTGCTCTCGGAGGCCTATCTCCACGGCTGGACCTCGCTCACCGAGGGCGTGCGTCAGGTGCGGGGCGACGCAGGAGGGGGCCAGATCCCCGATTGCCGGGTGGCGCTTGTCGGCGGGAACGGGGGCATCATCCAGCACCACCTGACCGCCGTCCTGACCGACGCGCCGAGCAACTAGCCGACGGGGCCAGGGGCCGAGGAGCAACAGCATGACGGCAGAAAACCCTACGCGGCCCGTACCCGCTCCCAATCCAGACCTCGACCCCTACTACGAGAGTTGCCGCCGGCACGAGCTCCGGCTCCCGCAGTGCACGGCGTGCGGGGCCTTCCGCTTCCCGCCCGCCGCCACCTGCCCCCAGTGCACCGCCACGGGCCACGAATGGCGCCGGGTGAGTGGGCGCGGTACGGTGTTCACGTGGATCGTGATGACGCGGGCGTACCATCCCGCGTTCGAGCCGCCCTACGCCGTCGCTATCATCCAGTTGGAGGAGGGGCCGCGGCTTTATTCAAACGTCTTGGGCGTCGACCCGCACGCCATCGTCCAAGGCATGGCCGTCGAGGTGGACTTCGAAGACCTCGACGGCGAGCACACCATCCCCGTCTTCCAGGCCGTCTAGCGGCGCGGCGGCGCTCGGAATCGCCCACATCCCGCCGACGCCGGTCACGCCGCGCCAAGTTGCGCCTCCGTCGACCACCGGTGGGGAGGGTAAGCGGGCTATAGAGACATTGGCGCGCCCCTCCCCACCCCCCGCCCTCACCCCAACCCTCTCCCAGCGGGAGAGGGGGCAAGACCGCCCCGCGCCCCGCCCTCTTCCGCTGGAGGAAGGGACCAAGTAGGCCGTATGCGAATCGATACAAGGTCCCCGAACTACAAGTGGGTCGTCCTCGCCGCGGCGGCGATGGGCGTCTACTCGACCGTCATCGACATGGGGATCGTGAACATCGCGCTGCCCACGATCACGGCGCACTTCGACGCGAGCCTGTCCTCGGTGCAGTGGATCGTTCTGATCTACCTGGTCATCATCTCCGCCGTCCTGTTGCCCATCGGTAGCGCCTCCGACCGCTTGGGGCGGAAGAAGCTCTACGTCATGGGCTTCCTGCTGCTGGGCGGTGGGGCCGCGCTCGCCGCCGCCGCCCCGAGCCTGCCGTGGCTGTTCGGAGCGCGTGCCATCCAGGCCGTGGGAGCGGCGTCGGTGCAGGGTCTGAGCATGGCGATCGCCGTGGCGGTGTTTCCTCCACAGGAGCGGGGCCGTGCGCTGGGCCTCATGGCTACGGTCGTGGCGCTGGGCGCGGTGACGGGGCCGCCCATCGGCGGCGTGCTCGTCGACGCCTTCGATTGGCGCTCGGTCTTCCTGGTGAACACGGTCCTGGCGCCGATCGGCGCGCTTTTCGCGATCTTCACGTTGAGGGAGTCGGCCATCGGAACGCCGAGCGCCCAGGGCGGCAAGACGGACTGGGCCGGCGTGGTCACCTCGTCGACCGCGCTGGTGAGCGTCCTCCTCGTGTTCAGCCGGGGAAGCGAGGTCGGATGGACGTCGCCCTTCGTGCTGACCTTCGCCGCGGCGGCGGCCCTCTCTTTCGGCCTCTTTATCGCGGCGGAACTGCGGGCCGAGCACCCCATGATCGACCTCAGGCTCTTTCGGCGGGCAGCGTTCACCCTGGGCGGAATCGCCGGATGGTTGGTCTTCACCGCAGCATCGACCTACACCATGATCACGCCGTTCTACCTCCAGGGCGTGCTGGATTACCGGCCCCGCGAGGCGGCGCTTATCATGACTCCGACGGCCTTCCTTCTCGCACTCGCGGGGCCGATAGCGGGCAGGCTCTCCGACAAGATTGGCGCGCGGATTCCATCGACAACCGGCGCCATCATCGTCGCCGCCGGCTTCGTGGGCTTCTCGTTCGCGGGGACGGAGACGCCGTTCTATGTGGTGAGTCTCGCGGCAGCCAGCCTCGGCCTCGGTATGGGACTCTTCTATCCCCCAAACAGCAGCTCGGTGCTCGCCGCCGTCGAGGCCAGCCGCTACGGGGTCGCCTCCGCGTTCCTCACCCTGGTGCGCAACTTGGGGCAGATCACCGGGGTGGCGCTGGCCGCTGCGCTCCTGGCCGTGGGCATCCGCGCCCTCGGCGTGGAACCCGACCTCGGCCCGTTTCGCGACCCCGGCGTCGCCGCCAGTCCCGCGCTCATCACGGGGTTCGTGGACGGCCTGCGCATGGCCATGCGCGTCGCGGCGGCGGTGCTCATCGTGGGCGCCGTCCTCTCGCTCTTCAAGCCAACGCCGCTCGCCGAGGAAACGGGCGCGGAGGACGCCATAAGAAGGCCGGAGGCGGAACGGCCGAGCTAGGCCCGGCCCTCGGCACCGGCGGTGTAGCCGACGCCGGCCCAGCGCCCCGTGGGGATGAGCCAGTCCCTTTCGGCCAGGGCGAGTTTGGGGTGGATACGCCCGTTCTCGTAGAGCGCGCCGACCGTCCTAGTCAGGTCCGCCTGGGCTGTTTCGAGGTCCCCGTGCACGTCGTAGAGGGCGAGGTAGCTCGCGCCGTAGGGAGGCGGGGTCGCCAGCCGCCACCGCGTCGCCGCGACAAAGCCGTCGAGCGCCAAGACGTCGGGGACGTGGACATCGTCGTACCACTCGTTCCACTCATCCTCGCGGGAGCGGTCGGTGCAGAAGCTGAAGACATAGCGGCGAGCCGTGAGGGCTGGCGATGGGTCGGCGAGCCCCGTCCAACGCCCGACGGGCTCGAAGAGCTTGAGGTCCATGGGGGCGTGGTCGGAGAAGTGCCGGCCTTCGGCGCGCCACCTTGGTGCCTGCGCCGACGCCTTCTTCCGGTTCGCCGCGATGTCCGGCCCCTCGACCTCGTAGATGTTGGCGTTCGTCCAGCCGTCGACCCCGGCGCCCTGCCGCCTCCAGCGGGTCGCGCGCCACGCCGAACCGCAGCCGACGATGTCGGGGAGATGAATGGTGTCGTACCACTCGCCCCACTCGGCCTCCCTAGTGGGGTCGAGGAGCCGCGAGTAGGTGAGGTAGATGCCTTGGGTCCTGGACATGCTCCGTCTCGGGGACTAGGAGCCGGCCTTGGCCTCGGCGCCGGCGGTATAGCCGGCGCCGGCATATTTCCCGGTGGGGAGGAGCCAGGCCATCTCGGCCATGGCGTTCTGCGGGTGCATGCGGCGGTTCTTGTACATTCCCGGGACGGCCGCGCCCAGATTCTTCTGCGCGGCTTCGACGTCGCCGTGCACGTCGTAGAGAGCGAGGTAGTTCGCACCGAAGGGGGTCGGGGTGACCAGCTTCCACCGGGTCGCCGCGACGAAGCCGTCGACCGCAAGGATGTCGGGAACGTGGACGTCGTCGTACCACTCGTTCCACTCGTCGTCACGGGAGCGGTCGCCGCAGACGGTCAACGCGTAGACGCGGGCGGTGAGGTCGGGCGAGGGGTCGGCGATGCCCGTCCGCTTGCCGATGGGTCTGAAGAACTTGAGGTCCATGAGGGCGTAGTCGAGGAAGTGCCGGCCCTCGGCGCGCCATCTCGGCGCGTGGGCCGACGCCTTTTGCTGGTTGGCGACGATGTCGGGCCCTTCGACCTCATAGATATTGGCGTTCGTCCAGCCGAAGTGCCCGGCGTCCTGCCGCTGCCAGCGCGTGGCGCGCCAAGCCGAACCGGAACCGACGATGTCGGGCAGATGAATGGTGTCGTACCACTCGTCCCACTCGGCCGCTTTCTTGGGGTTCAGGAGCCTCGAATAGGTGAGATAGATGCCTTCGGTCCTGGACATTGCTCCGCCTCCTTGTGGAAAGCAATGGGCCTCCCCGAATCGGGGAGGCCCTGTATGCTCGCTTTGTTCGGGCTCGCGCTAGACCAGGCCGTAGAGCTCCGCCGCGTTGTCGCAGATGATGCGGCGCTTCTCCACCTCGGGGACGTTCACGAAGTGCTGCTCGATGGTCTGCCGCGAGTAGGGGTAGTCGTTGCCGTGGTGAGGGAAGTCGGTGGACCACGACATGTTGTTCAGCCCAACGGCGTGGCGCATCTCGACGCCGATGCGGTCGACGATGAAGGTGGCGAGCCAGTTATCTTTGACGTACTCGCTGGGGAGCTTCTTGAGGCCCCACTTGGCGTGGCCCCGGTTCCGCCAGTAGCGGTCGTCCATCATCTCGGCGGCGTGGGGGATCCAGCCCACGCCCACCTCAACGCCGACCATCTTGAGGTCGGGGAAGCGGTCGAAGACGCCGTCGAAGATCAGGTCGACCATGAGCACGGGGAAGTCGGAGATGCCGGCCACGGCGCCGGTCGCCAGGGCACCGCCCTTAGAGGCGATGTGGCCCGCGCCTTGCGAGGCGAGGCGGAAGTGGATCGAGATCGGCATTTCGAGCTCTTCCGCCGCGGCCCAGAACGGGTCGTCCTCGCCGGTGAGCTGCTGCTTGCCGGAGGGCCACATGCCGATCACGGCGCCGCGGTAGCCCATGTCCTTGGCCTTCTTGAGCTCGGCCACGGCGGTCTCAACGCCCAGGTTGGGTATCTGGTAGACGCCGAAGAGCCGGGCGGGGTCGGCGGCGCAGAAGCCCTCGCTGAGCCAGCGGTTGTACGCGTCGAGGCCGGCGAGGTGGATCTCGGAGTCGGGATTCTTCATGAACGTGCCCACGGCCCGCTGCGGCGGGTAGAGGAACTCGGCGTCGACGCCGTCGGTGTCGAGGATCTCAAGGCGCGCTTTGCCGTCGTAGACGGAGGGGTGTAGGTTGTCGCCGTAGCTGAGGCCGGTCCACTTCATGTCCTGTTTTTCGATGCCGACGCAGGCGACGAGTCCGAGAGGCGCGGGGGCCATGCCTTCCTGGTAGACCCAGGCATCGCCGCCGTCCTCGTCCTTGACGAGCTTGGGGGCGTAGTCGAGGTATTTCTTGGGCAGCCAGTCCTCCCACAGGTTGGGGGCCTCCACCACATGGGAATCGGCTGAGATTACTTCGTAGGTGCGTCCGGTCGGGGCCATGGGCAACTCCTTGGCCGACGGCGGAGCGCTCCGCGCGCGGCCCATAAATCTGGTAGCAACTCTAGTGCCGCCCCTTGGGGCTGTCAATCGAGCGGGGGTGGGATAACCGGCCCCTAGACGGCCACCGCTGCGCCCGGCGTGGGCGTGATGTCGGCCTCGGGGTCGAGGCCGAAGAACTCGCATGGGTTTTCGAGCAGAATGCGGCGCTTCACCGCCTCGCTCTCGCCCTCGAAGATCTGGTCGATCCACTCTTGCGAGTTGGGAAAGGAGCCCACCGAGTGGGGGAAGTCGGAGCCCCACATGAGGATGTCGAGGGGAACGACGTCGCGGAGCTTCAGGGCCAGTGGGTCGCGGATGAAGCTGAAGCGGCAGTGCTCGAAGATGTACTCGCTCGGCTTCATGCGGAGCGGGCCGTACCAGTGCTTGAAGATGCGGTAGTTGTCGTCCATGAACCAGACGAGGCTCGCAAGCCAACTCGCGTTGGTCTCGGCGAAATAGAAGCGGATATCGGGAAAGCGGTCGAAGACGCCGGAGGCGATGAGCTGCGCGATGCAGTAGAGGGGCCGAAAGCCGTTGGTGCGCTGGGTGAGAGAGACGGCGTAGGCCAGAGAGCCCGTCCCCGCGCCGCCGCCGTACTCCGGGGGCGAGGGATGGCCGAAGTTGGCGTGCGGCGAGATCCTCATGCCGATGTCGAGGGCCGTCTCCCAGAACTCGTCGTCCTCCGGCTCGGGTGCGCCGCCGCCGTTGGGAAACTGTTGCAGTGAGACGCTCTTAAGCCCGATTTCGCCGCAGCGCTTGAGTTCCAGCACGGCCTGATCGATGCCCTTGACCGGTACGACGCCGTTGCCGATGAGCCGGTCGGGGGCCACGGCGCAATAGTCCTGGGCCAGGAAGGTGTTGTAGGCCTGCACCATCGAGAGGTAGGCGTCGCGGTCGGCGACGCCGGTGAGGAACTTGCTGGCGAAGACGGGCGGGAAGAGCACCTCGCAATCGATGCCGTCCCGGTCCTGCTCGCGTAGGCGCTGCTCGGCGGGGCCGGCGCCGGTGGCGGGGCCGCCGTCTTCGGCGAAGTAGGTGTCGTTGCGGAACTTGATCGGCTTGCCCGCGGTGATGTTCTGCCCGTTGTGGAGCAGCGGCATCCCTTCGATCAGCCAGCCTTCGCCGCCTTCGGCAAGCGGCGCGAGGCGAGGCGCGCGGTCCCGCCACCGCTCGGGCACATATTTCACGAACGTGTCGGGCGGCGTCTCCACGTGCCCATCGGCCGAGATCACTCGGTACTTGCGGCCCATCCGCCGGCCTCCTGCGTCTAGCTTGGCGTCGCGGTGATCGGCTTGGCCAAGTCGAGGTCGAAGAACGCGGCGGGCACGTCGAGGAGGATCTTCCGCCGCAGGTCGTCGGAGACGTCGGCCATCGCCGTGTCGAAGAACTCGGCGCTCTTGGGGAACGACCCCACGGAGTGGGGGAAGTCGGAGCCCCACATGATGCGGTCCCACGGGATCAGGTGCTGCATCTGGAAGATCATCGGATCGCGGACGATGCCGAAGTAGAAGTGCTTTTTCACGTACTCGCTGGGCTTCATTTGCAGCGTGACACCGAACCAGTCCTTGAAGAGTTGGTAGTTGTCGTCCATGAAGAAAAGGCTGAAGGGGAGCCAACTCGCGTTGGTCTCGGCGAAGTACATTTCGAGGTCGGGGTAGCGGTCGAGCACTCCCGCCGCGATGAGCTGCGACATGCAGTAGACCGGCGCGTGCGACCCCGCCCGCTGGCAGAGCGCGCTCGCGAAGGGCTGACTCCCCGTCCCGCGTCCCGCGCCGCCCACCGGCGCCCGGATCTCACCGAAGCCGAAGTGCGGGGAGAGCTTCATTCCGATGTCGAGCGCCATCTCCCAGAACTCGTTGTCCTCTTCCTTCGGCGACCCCGTGCCGTTGGGGAATTGGTAGAAGGCAACGGAACGGATGCCGAGGTCCTTTACCCGTTTAAGCTCCTCCACGGCGTGCTTGATGCCGGAGACGGGTATCACCGCGTTTCCAATGAGGCGGTCCGGGGCCACCGCGTTGAAGTCCTGGGCCAGGAAGGTGTTATAGGCCTGGATCATCGAGAGGTAGACCTCGGGGTCGGCGATGCCTTCGAGGAAGCGCGAGGCGAAGACCGGCGGGAAGAGCACCTCGGCGTCCACGCCGTCCTGGTCTTGCTCACGCAGGCGCTGCTCGGCGGAGCCGGCGCCGGTGGCCGCGCTGCCGTCCTCGTTGTAGTACGACATGCCACGGAAGCGGATCGGCTTCCCGGCGATGATGTTCTGCCCGTTGTGGAGCAGCGGTTGGCCCTCGACGACCCAGCCCTCGCCGCCGTCGGGGAGATGTATCAGCCGCGGCGCTCGGTCGCGCCACTTCTCGGGCACGTACTTCACCCACGTTTCGGGGGGCGTCTCAACGTGTCCGTCCCCCGAGATTACTTTGTAGAATCGGTCCGCCATTAGCGTCTCCTCCGCGGTTGGCGAGCCACGGCGCGCGCCGCAGGCTCGTCCACCCGGTGCATTGACTTCGAGAACGGCCTATTGTGGCCTGTGGCATCTTCGAGTGTCAACGAACCGCGGAGCGCGGCGCGGTTGACACCGGGACAACGCCACACCTAGCATTGCGGCGGCCTCGGCGAGCGTGCGAGCCCTCTACCGCGCGCGGGCAATAACCTCAGGAGGCGGTCGTGGGCGAGACCCTCAACGGCAAGGTCGCGGTGGTCACCGGCGCCGGCGGCGGCATCGGGCGCGCCATCGCCCTCCTCATGGCCGCCGAAGGCGCGAAGGTCGTGGTCAACGACCTTGGGGCGCCGCTGAGCGGCGAGGGCGGCAGCCCCGCCATGGCCGACGAGACCGTGGCGCTCATACGGGACGCGGGCGGCGAGGCCGCCGCGGTCTACGACACCGTCGCCACCATGGACGGCGCCCGCAACATCATCGGGACGGCCATCGACTCGTTTGGGCGCATCGATTGCCTGGTCAACAACGCGGGGAACACGCGCGTCAACATGGTGTGGGACATGCCGGAGGAGGACTTCGACGCCGTCGTGCGGACCCACCTCAAGGGGACGTTCTGCACCATCAAGGCCGCCGCCCCCCACATGATCGAGCAGCGGAGCGGCAGCATCATCAACCTGGCCTCCGGGATGGCTATCGAAGGGGGCGCGGGGGTCTCGAATTACACGGCGGCGAAGGGCGGCATCATCGGCTTCAGCAATACGCTCTGCTTGGAGCTTGGGGTCTATGGCATCCGAGTGAACGTCCTGTGCCCCTCGGCCACGTCGAGGATGCGCGAGGCCGGCGTGGAATGGCTCAAGAAGTACCGCATCAAGCTTCCGCCGCGGCTGCGGGGCGGACTGCGAGGCCCGCGCGACCCGAGCGAGGTCGCGCCGATCGTCGCCTACCTCGCCAGCGACCAGGCACAGAATATCAACGGCCAAGTCTTCTCCGCCGGGGCGGGCATGATCGGCGCCTACCAGCGGTGGAGCATGGGGGCGTCGGCCTATAAGGAAGGCGGGCAGTGGACGCAAGAGGAGTTGGCGGGTATCGTGCCGCAACAGCTCCTGACCGGCGTGGAGAATCCATCGCCGCCGCAGGAAGGGAAGATCGTCTGGCCCTGGATCCGGCCCTAGTCTTCCTTGAAGAACGAAGGCCGGAAGCGTAAGGGGCACCCGTCATGGCTAAGCAAGCGACCCGGGTAGAAGTAGAAGGCGGCCCGGAGGCGGTCACCGCCTACCTGCGCCAGCGGCGCATGACCGACGGGCTGCCCGTGGTCCCGCCGACGGAGGAGCGGGTCGCGGCGATGATCGACGCGAGCGGCTTCGACGCGGGACACGTGGTCGGCGAGATGGCGCCGCTGAACGCACCAACCAGCGTCGAGAAGATCGCGATCAATGCCGTCATGGCGGGGTGCGAGCCGAGCTACATGCCCGCGCTCATCGCGGCCGTCGACGCGTTCATGGACCCGAAGATGAACGCCCACGGTATCCAGACCACGACAAACCCGGTGGGGCCGATGATCATGTTCAACGGCCCGATTCGGGACGAGATCGGCATCAACTACGATACGGGGTGCTTCGGGCCCGGAGCACAGGCCAACGCGACGATCGGACGCGCCCTGCGGCTGGTGCTCATCAACGTCGGCGGAGCCACGCACGGCGACGTGGACAAGGCCCCACTGGGCTGGCCGGGGAAGTTCACCTCGGCCTGCTTCGGCGAGCACGAAGAGGAGTCGCCGTGGCAGCCGTTCCACGTCGACCGCGGCTTCGAGCCCACCGACAGCACCGTGACGATCATTCCGATCAACGGGATGTGGCCCATCACCGAGATGAGCCCCGAGAACGACCAGGTGCTGCACCACGTGACCTTCGGGATGGCCGTCAGCGGGCACGCGGCGACGGAGCAGTTGCCGGAGGGTTTCGAGAACGTCCTTATCATGAGCCCGGTCATCGCCAAGATGGTCGCGGAGGTGATGCCGGACAAGGAGGACCTGCGGCGCTACATCTTTGAGAACGCCCGGGTGCCGATGCACTTCCACCCGCCGTACCGGCGCGAGGCCGCCCGCCAACGCATGGACGAGATGGGTTTCAAGTGGGACGGCGAGAACGTCCCGATCACGCTCAACGAGCGCCGGATCCTCATCATCTGCGCCGGAGGGCTTGGCGGCCTGCAATCGATCGGGGCGTCATGCATGCTCGGCATGTCGGTCACGCGCAAGATACCGCGCTAGCTATAGCCAGTTCCGGGGGAGAGGGCACCGGTTTCCTCGAAGTCGATCTTGCAACCGACATTTGTATTTGCCTGCGCAAATTCATTGACCAACCGTTGTCCAAGCAAGTATTCTCCACGCGGTACAAAGTACTCTCCACCCGATATTCCAAAGGAGGGCGTGATGAGAAGCAAGGTCTACGCAGTAGGGGCACTCCTAGTCCTCGCTCTGGCCGCAGTGGCGCTGACCGCCTGTGGAGGAGAGGATTCGGAGGAAACGGGAGGCAGGCTCCAAGAAGTTAGGGACAGGGACAAGGTGATCTGCGCCAGCCGCAACGACGTCCCTGGCTACGGCCATCTGGACTCAGCCGGCAACAACGTGGGATTCGACATCGACCTGTGCCGAGCGGTGGCAGCAGCCGTGTTGGGCGATCCCAACAAGATTGAGATCCGGCTGATCACCGCCGCCGAGCGCGGCCCGACAATCCAGTCGGGCGAAGTCGACCTGCTTGTCCGGACCGTCACTTGGACGACGTCGCGGGACGCTGGATGGGGCAACTACGCCCAGACGATGTTCTACGACGGCCAAGGCTTCATGGTCAACAAGGAGCAGAACCCGAACGTGACCAGCGCGCTGGACCTAGCGGGGACCACCGTCTGCGTCACGCAGGGCACGACGACGGAGCTGAACCTCCAGGACTTCTCGACGCAGCACAACCTGGGGCTCAACGCGCTGACCTTCGAGGACACCGACGCGGTGTCGGCGGCCTACCAGAGCGGGCAGTGCGACGCCTTCACCAACGACCGCTCCCAGCTGGCAGCCATCGGCAGCGGCTTCGCGAACCGCGCCGCTCACGTAATTCTGCCCGAGACGATCTCGGAAGAGCCTCTCGGCCCTGTCGTACCCCACGGCGACGACCAGTGGTTCGACATCGTGAAGACGGTGATGGGGATCCTCATCTACGCCGAGGCCTTCGACGTATCCTCCGGTGACGTGCCTAGCGCAGAGACCGGCGACACGAAGGTTGACCGCCTGTTCGGCCTCGTAGGCTCCTTCGGCCAGGAGGAGCTAGGGCTCGACCAGAACGTGTCGCAGAACGTGATCCGTTCCGTGGGCAACTACGGCGAGATCTACGATCGCAACCTTGGCCCGGGCGGGATTGACCTTCCCAGAGAGAACGGGCGGAACGCGCTGTGGGCGGATGCCCCTTGCACCGACTGCCCGAAGGGCGGCCAGATCTACGCCGCACCGTTGCGGTAGTCAACTTCCTGCTCACTTGAGGCAGGGAATCAAGAACGGGTAGATAGAAGGGGCGGTCGACAACCTGTCGGCCGCCTCTTTGGTTCTAAAAGATGCCGGTACCACAACAGCTCACCTACGAAGGAATACCGGTCTGGCGGCACGCCAAGATCCTCCGGGTGACGCTGCAGATCGTGTCCGGAATCTTGGTGGTGGCGCTGGTCATTTGGTTCTTCGCCAACATCAACAACGCCATCCAGGAACGGAACATCCCCTTCGGATTCGACTTCTTGGACCGCGAATACCTCACGCCCATCGGCCATCACTTCCTGCCCTACGTCCCGTCGGACACCTTCCGGTACGCCCTGGTCGTCGCGGCCACCAACACGATCTTCGTCTCGATCATCGGCGTCATTCTGGCGACCGTGCTGGGAATCGCTGTGGGTGTGGCGCGCATATCGGGGAACTGGCTTGTTTCCAAGATCGCGTTGACCTATGTCGAGTTCTTCCGCAACGTGCCCCTTCTGGTGCAGCTGTTCTTTTGGTTTTACATCTTGCTGGCCCTGCCACAGATCCGGGAAGGGTACGTCGTCGGGGAGCGGCTTTACGTCAACAACGCGGGTATATGGGCGCCGGGGCCATCGGCGTCGGATGCCGAGGGAGCGGCTGCTTGGCTGGGGATAGCGGTGGTCGCGGTGTGGTACGGCGTGGTCGCTCACCGCCTGCTGACCCGGCGGGAAGACCGCACCGGGAAGCAGTCCTACCCGGTGCTCGCGGGCCTCGTTACCGCCGTGGTGATCGGCGCGATCGGCTGGGTGGTCGTAGGCGCTATCGACGGCGAGGCGCCGTTCGTGGTCTCAAATCCCGCGCCTCAGGGGGACTTCGGGCGGATCCAGGGCGGGATCAGCGCGCCGGCGGCGTTGATTGCCCTACTGGCGGGACTGGTGATCTACACCTCGGCCTTCATCGCCGAAATCGTGCGGGCCGGTATCCAGTCGGTACGCCGCGGACAGGTGGAAGCCGCCCGAGCCCTCGGCCTTACACCGTCGAAGGCGCTCCGACACGTGATCTTTCCCCAAGCGCTGCGCGTCATCGTGCCGCCCACGATAAGCCAGTACCTCAACCTCGCAAAGAACAGTAGTCTGGCCGCGGCGATTGGGTACGCCGACTTGACGAACGTAGCCAAGACTATGACACAGACCGCCCCGGCGGTGTCCATCTTCATCCTGATCATGCTCATTTACCTTGCGATAAGCCTTACTTACTCGCTGATAGGAAATCTGTACAACCAACGCATCCGCTTCAGCCAGAAATAGCACGCCGCCAGAACGCAGTACCAAGTCATGACGACCCAATCAGAGCCAGCGCAGGCGCCGATTCTTCCGCCACCACGCACGGAAGTGGGTGTGCAGGGATGGATGCTGGCCAACCTGTTCAGCAACCGGTTTAACACGACGCTAACCATCGTCTCCGCGGCCGTGGTAATCGCGGCCTTGTGGTTCGGGCTGCGCTGGATATTCCTGGAAGCCGACTGGACGGTCATATCGACCCTGGGCGGGCTGATGATCATCGGCCCGTACAACACCGATGCGGCATGTCCCGGCAACGACTGTTTCTGGAGGCCGCAGGTATCGCTGCTGCTGGTCTCCGCGCTGCTGGGGATGACGTGGGGAATCGCCGGATCCGGCACCGGCAAGCGCATCTCTCTTCTGGTGGCGGGACTCCTCGTACTACTCGCCTTTCTCCCCTACAGCCTGGACCGCATGGGCATCGACGTGCGGCTGCTGCTGGCGGCAAACCTGCCCGCCGTGGGCGTGGGGTGGGCGCTGGCCAGATACACTTCGCTGGGGACAGGGCGCGGGGTCGTCATATTCGCCGTGGCGACTTTCTTGGTGACGCTGGTCCTGTTGCGAGGAATCGAAGGCGTACCCGGACTCCAACCCGTCTCGGTCCTCCAATGGGGCGGCCTGATGCTGAATCTGCTGTTGGCGGTAGCCGGCATCGGGCTCAGCCTGCCAATCGGCATCGGGCTCGCGCTGGGTCGCCGGAGCGACCTGCCGGTCGTCAAGCTGCTGTGCGTGGTATTCATCGAAGTCTTCCGAGGCGTCCCGCTCATCACGCTACTGTTCATGTCCCAGGTGCTAGTGCCACTGGCCTTTCCGCACGACGCCGCTCCGAACGCGCTGCTCCGCGCGGCCGTCGTGATTACTTTGTTCAGCTCCGCATACATGGCCGAGAACATACGCGGCGGCCTACAGGCCCTTCATACGGGCCAAGCGGAGGCGGCACGGGCCCTGGGGCTTCCCGCCTGGCAGACTATGCTGTTTATTTCTCTGCCCCAGGCGATTCGCAACGTCATCCCCGCCATCGTGGGGCAGTTTATATCGCTGTTCAAAGACACCAGCCTGATCTACATCATCGGCATGCTCGACGTGGTGGAAATCAGCCGGGCGTTCATCCAGGGCAACACGGAGTTTCTGTCCGACGCTCAGGAATTGTTCATCTTCCTTGCGCTGCTCTTCTGGATCTTCACCTATACCATGTCGTACGTAAGCAGACGCGTCGAGCGGCATCTTGGAGTCGGCGAGCGGTAAGCATCACAAACCGGGGGCTGCTATGGCCACGAACGAAGCAACGACGGAGAGTGAAAAGGCGGTAGTCTCGGAAGACATGATCGTCTGCCGGGACGTGCACAAGTGGTTCGGCGACTTCCACGTCCTGCGGGGCATCACCACCACGATCAAACGAGGCGAGGTCGTCGTCGTCTTCGGGCCATCCGGGTCGGGCAAGTCGACGTTCATTCGGGCGATCAACCGGCTGGAGGAGCACCAGCGGGGCGACATCATCGTCGACGGCATCGAGATGACGCAGGACATCCGCAACATCGACGCCATTCGCCGGGACGTCGGCATGGTCTTCCAGTCGTTCAACCTCTTTCCCCATCTCACGGTGATACAGAACATCACACTGGCACCGATGAAGGTGCGGCACCTTCCGGCCCAACCGGCCAAGGACGCGGCCATGGAACTGTTGGAGCGCGTCGGCATCCCCGAGCAGGCCGACAAATACCCGAGCGAGCTCTCCGGGGGGCAGCAACAGCGGGTAGCGATAGCCCGCGCCTTGGCCATGCAGCCGAACATCATGCTGTTCGACGAGCCGACCTCCGCGCTGGACCCGGAGATGATCAAGGAGGTGCTGGACGTGATGCGCGAGTTGGCCGCGTCCGGCATGACGATGATCGTGGTGTCCCACGAGTTGGGGTTCGCCAGGGAGGTGGCGGACCGCATGATGATGTTCGACGAGGGCGTGATCGTCGAGGACGGCCCCCCCAACGATATCTTCTACAACCCCCAGAGCGACCGCACCAAGCTGTTCCTTTCGCAGATCTTGTAGCCGGCTGTCAGCAGCGCAATACGTTCGCCGCGGTAGTGCAGTGGGCGTCCCGGTGTCGTTGACAGGCGTTTCGAGCGCCCCATATCATGGGTAGGTTCGGTTGGAGGGCACCCTCACCGGGGCGAGTCCCGTGCTCCAGCCGCAGCTTTCCCTCTACGCCGAGGTGGTGGAATAGGTAGACACGCTATCTTGAGGGGGTAGTGGGCTTTTTGCCCGTGCGCGTTCGAGTCGCGCCCTCGGCACCATTCATCTTTTACTTCTGTTGGAAGGTTCCCAAGAGCCCGGAATGCCGACATTTTGCCGACATTCCTCGCCGATTTGGCGCAGCGCTAGGCCGTAAACAGCCTAACGCCACCTGTGGCACTGATCTTTGCGAGGTGCCCAGCCGTGGGTGAACGGGGCTGCACCTGCCTATGATCGTACGTTGTGAAGCCAACCAGGAGGGCCGCGTGGTCGGCGCGGGCTCCTGGCGGGAGCTCTAAGCAATAGCCCGATCGAAGGGTAGAAGACACGCGCCGGTTGGGCTAACCTTACGAAACGCCTCAATACGAGATCGATACGGGAGGTTAGGATGAGGCTGCTTGGGGCAGATCATTCAGGTTTTACGGTCAGCAATCTAGAGAGATCCATTGCCTTCTACAGAGACATCCTTGGTCTGGAGATGGTGGGACGGTGGGACGTCGATAAAGACTATCACAACGACATTGTCGGCCGCTTGGTGGGGATACCGGGTGCCCAGGCGAAGATCGCTCTGCTCGCCGTTGGGTCGTTTGTTTTGGAGTTGCTTGAGTACGTTGACCCGAAAGGGGAGCCTGCGGCTCCCCTACGTCCCAATGACGTCGGTAATACCCACGTCACGTTTGAGGTGGAGGACATAGAGGTAGCGTATAAGGAGCTTTTGGACAAGGGGGTCAAGGTCACAGCACCGCCCTCTTACATAACCGAAGGGGAATTCGATGGATACTCCGCCATTTATTTCTGGGACCCCGATGGTATTCCCATGGAGCTCGTGCGTAGGCCGAAAGGGTCGTGAACGGGCTATGCGTGATTGTTTGGCAGAGGGGATGATGATACAACGTCTTCTATCTTTCCCGTCACTGAGATTTGTTTAACGAAAGCGGAGTTGATGGTGATCAATAGGAAACTGCTTATAGAGATGCTCCGGCGCATGCTGCTCATTCGTCGGTTCGAAGAGCGAGTGGTGAAGATGACGATGGCCGGAGAGATACTCGGAGGTGTTCACTCCTACATCGGCGAGGAGGGAGTCGCGGTTGGGACGTGCCTCGCGCTTAGGGACGACGACTATATCACGGGGACCCACCGCTCTCACGGACACCCGATCGCCAAGGGCGGCGACATCAGGAAAGCCATGGCCGAGCTTCTGGGCAAGGCCACCGGCTACTGCAAAGGAAAAGGCGGCTCGATGCATCTTGCCGATTTCAGCATTGGGATCCTCGGCGAGTCCGGCATCGTGGCCTCCTCCATCCCGGTAGGCGTAGGAGCTGCTCTGGCCAGCAAACTTCGCGGCGATGGCCGCGTGACAGCGTGCTTTTTCGGCGATGGGGCCAGCAATCAAGGAGCCTTCCACGAATCCTTGAATTTGGCCGCTGTCTGGAAACTGCCAGTAGTCTTCGTGTGTGAGAACAACCAATACGGCCAGCTTACACACTATCTCAAGTCAACGTCGGTGGAAAACATTAGTCAGAGGGCCGTGTCGTACGATATCCCCGGCCATCTCGTCGACGGGCAGGATGTGATTGCGATGTATCAGACTGTCGGCGAGGCCGTCGAGAGGGCAAGGCAAGGAGAAGGCCCGTCTCTCGTGGAGGGCAAGACCTACCGCTTCCTCGACCATTCCATCGGCCTGGAGCAGGTGGTCCAACCCTACCGGCCTAGCGATGAAGTTGAGCGATGGAAAGGGCGAGACCCTATCCAGATCCATCGCAGTTACCTGCTGGATCGCGGAATAGTCTCGGAAGAAGACTTGCAGCGCATGGACGAAGTAATCTCAGCTCAGGTCCATGAAGCGGAGCAGTTCGGCCGTGAAAGTCCCTATCCGGAACCCCACGAGCTATTCGAAGACATGTACGCCAACTCTTTCGAGGCGTAGCTCACGGAGCGTCCAAGGAGCGTAGCGTCCGAAGCACCCGAGGGCGAAGACAGCGAGAAGCACGGAGAAGGGCCCTAACATGGCAGAGCTAAGGTTCTCCGCTGCGATTGACGAAGCCATGACCGAGGAGATGGAGAGGGACGATAACGTCTTCCTGATGGGAGAAGACGTCCGCAGCGGGCTGTTCGGTTCCGCAGGCAAGCTGTACGAGAGACTCGGCGAAAACAGGGTCCTCGACACGCCGATTTCGGAGAATGCTTTCATTGGAGCAGCCGTGGGAGCGGCCGCCGTAGGTATGCGCCCCATCGTTCAGTCCCTGGTGAGCTTCATATGGGTTGCCATGGACCAGCTAGTCAGTCAGGCGGCAAAGATGCGCTACATGTTCGGAGGGCAGGTCAAGCTCCCGGTAGTCTACCGGTTGGGCATGTACCCCGGGGCGCATGTGGCGGCACACCATGCGGACAGAGGGTATCCCATGTTCATGAACATGCCCGGCCTGAAGATCGTCCTTCCCAGCACGCCCGGCGACGCCAAGGGACTGTTGAAGACCTCAATACGCGAAGACGACCCCATTCTCTTCTTCGAGGATGTGTCCCTATTCGGCAACATAGGTCACGTGCCTGAGGGCGACCATTTAATACCACTGGGCGTAGGCGATGTGAAACGAGTAGGGACGGATGTCACTGTAGTGGCGTTGGGGCAAATGGTACACGTGGCCTTGAACGCGGCTGAGCAGCTTGACCAGGATGGGGTGTCGGTCGAGGTAGTGGATCCCAGGACGTTGGTTCCGCTGGACAAGAAGAGGATCTTAGATTCGGTGGCCAAGACAGGTAGGATGGTGGTGGTCGACCTCGCTAACAAAACATGCAGTGCCGCGAGCGAAATCGCGGCTCTCGTAGCTGAAGAAGCTTTCGGGGATCTCAAGGCGCCCATCATGCGGGTTGCCACTCCAGATGTTCATGTTCCTTTCAGTCCTCCTTTGGAAAAGCTGCTCTACCCCGACGTGGAGAAAGTGGTGACGGCCATTCGCAGGACCCTGGACTAGCTTGGCCCTGCGGACAGTCAGCCCGCGAATTGGCATATGCAAGGCATTAATGCACCGCGCCGTCTTGAGATGGTGCGCGTACAGGGGCGGCTGGTCTGACGCTTCACCGAGCCGGACTCCTTGGCGTAGCCGTCGGGGCCGCGCTGCTCATCGCGGCGTGCTCCGCCAAGCCGCCGATGCGTTCGCTCAGGCGATGGCGCGGGAGCCTCTTGCCGACCAAAATGCCGACATTGCCGACGGCAACGGACGGCCACCCACGGCCACCAGCGCATGACCCAACAGGTTTAGAGTGCGTACCGGCGACTATCAGCGGCCACCCACGAACACCCTAAAATCGAGTCGCGCCCTCGGCACCACCTCCGTCCGTCCGCACCCTTGCGGCCACGCCGGACGCCGCCTTGCCCTGAAGCGCCGCGTGGGTAAGATGGGCGGAACAGCGGCCTTCCCGCCGCGCGCCCAGCTCTAGGAGACACTTTCCATGCTGCAACTCAGCGACCTGCTGCACGGCTTCGACATCAAGCCACTCGGCGACAACCGTTTCGAGGCCCCGCTCATCAACCATTACGGCCAGTCCGCGGCCGACGAGGAGAGCGCGGCCAACGCCATCATCGGCGGCGGACAGTTGCTCGGGCAGGCCATCATCGCGGCCACGCGCAGTCAGCCGGAGAAGGAGGTCAAGACCGTCCATATGGTCTTCTCCCGCGCCGGATGGGGCGGCGATCCGCTCTACCTCGTCCTTGACACCGTCCACGCCGGCGGCAGCTACGGCACGGTCGGCGTCACCTACGAGCAGAAGGGCCGCCCCATCGCCAAGGGCGTCATCATGCTGACCGTGCCCGACCCCGATCTCATCCGGCACGCCAGGGAGATGCCGGTGATGGACGGTCCCGACCACGCCGACACGAAGCGCGACATCAAGGGCGCCTGGGACCTCGGCACGCTCGCCGGGGCCGACCCGTCCGCACCCGGCGACAACGGGCCGCCCGAGTTCCCGATGTGGGTGCGGTTCGCCGGCGCACCCGACGACAACGCCATCAACCAAGCGCTGGTCGCCTACGTTTCCAACTTCCACCTCATCAGCGCGGCCATGCGGCCCCACGACCTCAGGCCCGAGCAGGCCCACACTGAGATCTCGACGGGCGTGAACAGCCACACAGTCACGTTCCACGACCCCGTCCCGGCCGGCGCCTGGTTCCTGCTCGATCAAGGAGCGCCCTACGCGGGGCGCGGCCGCGTCTACGGCAGGGGCGACGTGTTCACAGAAGACGGCAAGCTCATCGCCTCTTACGTCCAGGACGCCATGGTCCGTGCCTTCGCCAAGGGCCGCTCCCCCGGCCAGACGGGCCAGGTGCTGTAGCAGGGCCGCTCAAGAGGAAGAGCGCCCCGGATACGATGTGCCGTCAGGGGCGGGGTACTGGTTGTGGCTCTTAGCGGATTCGACCGCTACTGACCCCCTCTTCGCCTAACGCGCCATCCATCGTACGTTGGTAGTAACGGAGCACCGCTTCCCTCGACCCTGGTGGCCATACGGTGTAAGGTAGACATGCTCAGTACCAATCTACCTTAAGGGAAGCCCGGTGAGCCTCAACATCAAGAATGAAGAGACCTGCCGGCTGGCCGGCGAGCTAGCCAGCCTTACCGGCGAGACCATGACCGGCGCGATCACCGTCGCGCTTAAGGAGCGCCTAGAGCGCGAGCGGCGCGAGCGCAGCGTTGAGGCCCGTCTCCGGAGGATGCGCGCCATCTCAGAACGCTGCGCCAAGCTGCTGCGCGAGGGAGGGCCACCGGTCGATCACGGCGACTTGCTTTACGACGAGCGGGGGCTGCCAAAATGATCGTCGACACATCGGCGGTCATGACCATTCTCTTCAGCGAAAGCGGCGCGGAGTGGTACGACAAAACGATAGCGGAAGCTCCACGCTGCCGCATGTCGGTCGTCAGCTTCCTCGAAGCAGCCATCGTCCTTGAAAGCCGCAGCGGCGCCGCAGTCGGGCATGATCTCGATGCCTTCCTTGAGGAAGCAGGGATCGAGTTGGCGGCGGTCACGCCTGAGCATGCGCAGGGCGCGCGCCGGGCCTGGCGGCGGTTCGGCAAGGGCAACCACCCGGCGGCATTGAACTTCGGCGACTGCTTCTCCTACGCGCTGGCGGCAGCTACCGGCGAACCTCTTCTGTTCAAGGGCCGGGACTTCTCGCTCACCGACATCGAGGCCGCGTGACCTCCCGGGGCCTACGGCGCGAAGCCTAGCCGCGACTTCTGTTTCACCGCCGGGTTGGCGATGTTGAGGGGCCATTCGCCACCGAGGGCGCGGAGGACCTCTTCGGCGATCTGGGTGCGGGCACGGAGCGTTGCCAGCGGCGAGTAGTGCGCCGCGTGCGGCGTGAGGATCGTATTCGGCATCTTGCACAGCGGGTTGTCGGGACCAATCGGCTCCGTCTCGAACACGTCGAGCGCCGCCCCCGCGATCTCACCGGCCTCGAGCGCGGCGATCAGCGCGGCCTCGTCCACGATAGGGCCGCGCGACACATTGATCAGAAACGCCGTCTCCTTCATCGCACGCAGCGCGTCCCGCCCGATGATGTGGCGCGTCTCGTCCGTCAGCGGCGTGTGAACGGACACGTAGTCGCTCTCCGCGAGCACCTGGTCGAAGCCCGCGGGCGTTAGGCCCTCAGCGGCAAGCGCCTGCTCGTCCACGTAGGGGTCGAACACCAGCACTTCCATCGAAAGGGCCTTGGCCTTGCGCGCGGCGGCAAGCCCGATGCGGCCCGCACCGATCACGCCCAGCGCCTGTTGGTGCACCGATTGTACGTTCTCCATCGGCCAGCGCTTCTGCTCCGCCCACTCCCCGCTGCGGACGCACCGGTCGAGCGGCGCCAGCTGCTTCGCCCAGGCGAGCAGGAAGGTGATCACGTGATTCGAGACCTCTTCCACGCAGTAGTCGGGCACGTTGACGACGGTGATGCCCTCGTCCGTGGCCGCGTCCAGGTCCACGTTGTCCACGCCGACCCCGTAGCGCACCACGACCTTGCAGTCGGGCAAGGACGAAAGCACCCGCCGCGTAATTGGGCCCATCCCGTCGAGGAGCACGTCGGCTTCCGCCGCGACGCGGATGACGTCGTCCTCGGTCACGCACCGCTCACCGCGGACCTCGACGCCCGCGTCGCGCAGTATCGTCGCGTCCGGCGTCGACGCCTTCGCGGCGTCGATGAAGTCCATGGCCGCTATGGGTCTGTCCGACATGGCGTATCTCCCTTGAGCGATCGACGGCCTTGCATGCGGACGGCGCGTCTAGCCGGTCACGGTGTTGCGCAGCACGCCGACATCGGTCACCTCGACCTCGACGACGTCGCCCGGGTGCATCTGCGGCGGAATCCCCGGCGTGCCACTGTAGATCACGTCGCCGGGATCCAGCGTCACCGCCTGGCTGATGAAGCTGATGATGGTGGGTATGTCGAACAACAGCAGACTTACGCTCGATGCCTGCTTCTCCTCACCGTTGACCCGGGTGCGCACCTCGAGCTTGGTGGGGTCGAGGCCCGTGGTGATGAAGGGGCCGAGGGGCGCGAAGGTGTCACAGCCCTTGCCCCGCCACCACTGGATGTCATTGCCCTGCCAGGGGCGCGCGCTCACGTCGTTGCCGCAGGTGTAGCCCAGCACGTAGTCCAGCGCGGACGCCTTCGAGACGGCCTTGGCTCGCCGGCCCATGACGACGACGAGCTCGCCCTCGGCGTCCACCTTGCCTGAATCGGGCGGGAGCACGATGGCGTCGTCGGGCCCGATGACTGACGTCGGGTTCTTGAAGAACGGCTCGGGCTGCGTGGGCGCCTTCCAGTTGGCGAGGTGCGATTCATAGTTGAGCGCGATCGCCATTACCTTTCGAGGCTCCAGAGGGGCGAGCAAGCGCACTTCGTCGAGGCCATGCTCGTGGTCGGTGACCTCGTATTCCTCGAACGGCGTCGTCGTGATCTGGCGCACGCGGTCGCCTTCCACGACCCCGTAAGCAGTCTCTCCGTGGGCAAAATACCGTGCAAACTTCATGCAAGCCTCCATGGGGCCGCGGACGCGGCGCGGTGCATTATCGCAGAATTCGGCGCGTGGCGCGGGCGGCCGTCAGCCCAGCTTGAACAGGCAGGCCGCGTTATCCCAGAGCACGGCCTGTTTCTGCCCGTCGGTGAGCAGGGCGTCGTTGACCACAGTGTCGAGCTCGTGGGGGAAGAGTCCGGCGAGCTCTGGGCGAGGGTACTGGCTGCCCCACACGATGGTATGCTCGCCGCACTCTTCGATCACCTCGGGCAGCGTCCGTTCCCAGGGGTCGGCGGCGGCGAAGCCCTGCGACTTGAACATCAGGCTCGGAGCCTGGGTGCTCGGCGCGTCGACGCCGAAGAAGCCGCCCCAGTGCTCATCCACGCGGTCGAGCCAGTAGGGGAGCCAGCCGACGCCCGCGCCGAGGTAGCCGACGTTGAGGCCGGGGAAGCGCTCCAACACGTTGTGCCCCATGAACGACATGAAGACCAGCATCATCTCGTAGGGGTCTAGGACGGCCTCCCGGCTGAAGAAGCCCTCGAAGCGGTCGGTCCCGAGCTGATGGAGCACCGAGCCACCCATCTCGCAGAGCACCAGCGGGACGCCAAGCGACGCCGCCTCGGCGTAGAGCGGATCGTAGGCGGCGTCGTGCGGACGGCGCCCGACAAGCTGGTTGGGCCGCATGAAGCCGGCGACGAAGCCCTTGCCCACGGCGCGGCGAAGCTCGACGGCTGCGGCCTCGGGATCCTGCTGCGGGAGCAGTGCCACCGCCCTCAGCCGTTCACGGTCGGCGCCGCAGTAGTCGTGAAGCCAATCGTTGTAGGCGCGGCAGATCGCCGACGAAAGGTCGCCGTCGACGTGGTCGGCCCAGATCGCATACATACCAAACGTCGGCAGGAGCAGCGCCGCGTCGATGCCCTCGCGGTCCATGTCGGCCAGCCCCGATTCGGCGCTGAAGTCCGCGGCGATGGCGTCGCGGTACACATCCTGGTAGTGGGGATGCGCCATCACGTCGGGGCGCGTCGTCGTCGTCGGACGTCCCCGGACCGTGACCGAGCCACCATCGCGGCGCACCACGACCGCGCCCGCATGGGCTGGCCCGATCCGGCTCTCCCAGAGGTCCGCCGGCTCGACGACGTGCCTCGCCGCATCGAACACCTTGAACTGTCCCTTCACTGCCGACCTCCATGTGCCGCGGGACGAGGCCCACGGTCGTAGTCCTAGCGCAAAGCAGCGTGAACGGTAGAGGGGCGGCGTTTCCGGGTCAAGTCTCCCGCGCGGCGGGCTCAGAGTCGGGCGTCGTGCAGGTTCAGGCCGCCAGACCATTTCAGCATCCATGCATCGGCGGTCAGCAGCGTTCCTCGCCACGCCAATGCGGTCGCGGCAATGATTCGGTCGGCGGGATCGGACGGCAGCCCTTCGAGATTGACGGACAAGACCGCGACGTCTCCCGAGACCGCGACCTCCTCGACCCCGCGCTCCAACACGAACCGCCGCCACGCGCCTACCGGCCCACCCACATCGAGGCGTCCCTTCTGGACCAGCATGGCGACCTCCCAGAAGGACATCGCCGACACCAAGAGCGACTCTTCCGTTAGAGCCTCGTCCGCCAGCCGCCGCGCGGCAGTGCCAAGGCGAGTGTCCTGCATCAACAGCCAGACCAATACATGCGTATCCAGGACTACCGGCGTCACTTCATGGCGTCCCATTCAACGTCGATGGGTTTCTCGATGTCGCCGAGGATGACCATTGAGTCCTTGAGCGCCCCATAGAGGCTTTCCGGCTTGGGCCGGGCCGGAATGAGCTTGGCCACCGGCACGCCGTTCTTGGTGATCTCGACCCGTTCACCCGTGGCGGCTACCTCGTCCATGATCTTGAGGCATTTCGCCTTGAATTCAGACGCCTTAATGGTTTTCATCCGTCTATCCTATTGTGACCTGGTCATGACCTAGTCATTTTACCGTTCCGTCCCGATGCCGTCCAGGCCCAGCCCGGCCTCCCGTTGGGTTGACACGCGCGAGCCGCCGTCCGTAGCATCCCCGACGAGGGAAGCCGCGCGGCGCCTCGTTCGCCGCGAACGGCGAGCACGCACGCAGGAGGCGGAGGCGATGAGGGACGACGTCAAGATTCTCGACTGCGACCGCCACGTCATGGAGCCCGGGGACATCTGGGACAACTACCTGGAGCCCGCCTACCGGCACCACAACGTGAAGACCCCGGGATGGTTCACCTTCGGCACCACGATCGATTCCGTCGCGTCGAGCCGCGTGGGCACCGCCGGCATCACCCCGCCCGATAGCGGCGGGCCTCAAACCCCTCACCTAGGCATGGACCGCAACCCCATGTGGCGCAGCAAGTTCAAGCACTCGCTGTTCCGCAAGTTCGACAGCGTCGCGTATATCGACGACATGGAGCGCGAGGACGTCGACATGGCGGTGCTCTTCACCAGCATCGGCCTCTACGCCACCTACCGCGACGACATCGACCCCGGCCTGGCCGCGGCGATGTGCCGCGCCTATAACAACTGGCTGCGCGACTATTGCGCCGAGGACCCCGCGCGGATGAAGGGCGTCTGCCTTCTACCGTTCCAAGACGTCGAGCTTACGGTCCAAGAGCTCACGCGCGCGGTCAAGGAACTCGACATGGCGGGCATCTTTTGGCGGCCCAATCCCGTCCTCGGGCGGCGTGTCTCCCACACCGACTACGACCCGCTCTTCGCCGCCTGCGAAGAGCTCGACGTGCCCATGTGCTCCCATGAAGGCCAGCAGGAGCTTCTTCCCTACTTCGCGCGCGGCCGCAACGGCAACCAGTTCACCCGCCACGCCACCAGCCACCCCATGGAGCAGATGGGCTCCTTCCTCGCCCTCGCCTCCGACGGCGTCTTCGACCGCTTCCCCAAGTTCCGCGCCGCCTTCCTCGAATCGGGCAGCGGCTGGCTTCCCTACTGGCTCGAACGCCTCGACGTGATGTATGACAACCCCATCTTCCGCGACGGCTACGAGGGCAAGGAGCGCCCCTCCGACTACTTCCACCTGGGCCGCTGTTACCTCTCCTGCGAGTCCCGCGAGGAGACTATCCCCATGCTCGCGCGTCTGGTCGGCGAGGACTGCCTGATGTGGGCCTCCGACTACCCACACCCGGACGACATGGAGCACTTCCCCGACACCGTCGGCGGCCTCTTCGAGAACGAAGAGATCACGCCCGAGTTCCGCCGGAAGATCCTGTGGGACAACCCTGTCCGCTTCTACAAGTTCTACGACTAGGGCCTCACCCATGAAACTCGAAGGCCGCGTGGCGCTCGTCACCGGCGGCGGCGTGGGCATCGGGCGTGGCATCGCCCTTGAGATGGCCCGCGCCGGCGCAAGCATCGCCATCGTCGACATCGATCCAGGCCGCGCCCAGCACGCCGCCGAGGCCGTGCGAGAAACCGGCGCGTCCGCCGCCGCAATCGAAGCCGACGTCTCCCAGCGCGCCGACAACACGCGGATGGTCGGCGAGACGGTCCGCGAGCTCGGCGGCCTGGACATCCTGGTGAACAACGCCGGGGTGTCGCGGGGCATGGACTTCCTCGAACTCACCGACGAGGCGTGGGACTTCGTGATGGACACCAACCTCAAGTCGGCCTTCATGGGCACGCAGGAAGCGGCGCGCTACTGGGTCGAACAAGGACGCGGCGGCGTAGTGATCAACATCAGCTCGGTCGACGACACGATGCCCTACCCCCACAACGCCCACTACAACGCCTCGAAGGCCGGCCTGAAGATCCTTACGCAGTCCAACGCCCTAGCCCTCGCCGAGCACCGCATCCGCGTGAACTGCATCGGCCCCGGCATCTGCGAGACGGAGCTCACCCGCCACCTGACCGAGAGCCCCCTGTGGCACGAGGGGATACCGGTGAAGATACCCTGGGGCCGGGTCGGGCAGCCCGCCGACATCGGGAAGGCGGCCGTCTTTCTTGCCTCCGACGACGCCGACTTCATCACCGGCGTCACGCTCTACGTCGACGGCGGCCACATGATCGCCGCCCATGAACAGATCATGAAGCAGTTCCGCCCAAGCTAACCGGGGCGCACAACTCCCCGGGGCAGGCGTAACGGCACCGGAAGCGCCGCCAAGGCTTCGTGGTATCCTTGAATGCGCTTGCCGGAACGGACGTCCCGGCGGGCCGCGTAGCCTGTAGAAGCCCCTCGGTCGACTGAGGGGTTTCGCATGCGGCCCGCTGCCGGGCTGAGAGCAGAGGGAGCGATCGTTGGAGGAGCTATTCGGCGCGCCGATGAGCGTGATTGCCGTCGTGCTGGCGGTCATGTTCATCGCCGTATTCGCCGTGCTTCTCTACATCTTCATCCGCAACCCGCTCCTGGTGAGGATGGCCGCCCGCAACATTCCCCGCCGCAAGGCGCAGACCGTGCTCGTCATCGCTGGGCTGATGATGGCAACGGTGACGATATCGAGCGCCTTCACCACCGGCGACTCCGTCACCGCCAGCATCGAACGGGTGGCGACCGAGGACCTGCGGAACCTCGACCAATTGGTGACCGTCAACGACGACGACCTCGATGCGTTCATTCCCGTCGCTGAAGACATCGACGAGGCGCTGGTCGCCGAAGTCGGCCCGCTCCTCAATGCCGACCCCGCGATCGACGGGGTGGCACCGATCCTCTTCGAGGACGTCGCGGTCGTGAACCTCGACGACCGTCTCTTCGAGATCTCGGCGGTGCTGACCGGCCTGGATCCCCAGGGTGCCCGTACCTTTGACGCCTTACAGACCGTAGACGGCCAGGTGGTCGACCTCGGTGCCTTGGCGCCCGATGAGGTCTATATCGACCGAGACGGGGCCGAGGAGATCAGCGTCGAAGCCGGCGACGTCATCGGCGTTCCGGTGGGCCCCGGCCAGATGGAACAGTTCACCATCAAGGCGATCACCGAGGCCTACTACGTGAAGCAGGTTGAGCACCGGCTCGTCCTGATGACGTCGTTGGCCCACGCCCAAGCCATTACGGGGAAAGAGGGCCTGATCAGCGCGATCATGGTCTCGAACCTCGGCGAAGGGGACGAGGGCATCGGCCTCACCGCCGAGATTCAGGAACGCCTGGCCGACCATCCTCTCCTTCGGGAAAACGGCCTTGAGCTCTCGCCGCTCAAGCAGGACCTCATCGAATTTGCCAACCTGATCGGCTCGCTCTTCGTCACGATCTTCACGCTCTTCGGTCTCTTCTCGATTTGCGTGGGGATACTGCTTATCTTCCTCATCTTCCAGATGCTGGCGGCGGAGCGGAAACCGGAGATGGGCATGTCCCGCGCCATCGGGATGCGCCGGAGCCAGCTCGTGCAGATGTTCATCGCTGAGGGCGCGATGTACAGCATCGGTTCGGCCATCGTCGGGACGCTGGTCGGCGCGGGCATCGGGGCGCTCTTGGTCATCGCCACTTCCGCGATCTTCGCGCAAGCCGCCCCCTCCGAGGACTTCACGCTGACGCCTACGATCACGCTCCGCAGCCTGCTTGTCTCCTTCTTCCTGGGGAGCATCGTCACGTTTGTCACCGTCGGCATCGCGTCGCTGCGGGTGAGCCGGCTGAACATCGTGCGTGCCATTCGCGACCTTCCCGAGCCGGAGCGGGCGCGCGGCGGCGTCGGCAGGCTGGTCTGGGGCACAATCCTCGCCCTGGTCGGTCTCTTGTTGCTCGTCAACGGCTTCAACGCCGGGCAAACAACGCCGTTCCTGCTCGGCGGAGCGCTGCTGCCGATGGGCGTCGCCTTCGCACTCCGCTTCTTCGGCGTTTCGCAGCGGCTCCTCATGACCGTCGTGGGCCTCTGGCTCATCGCGTTCTTCCTTCCGCTGCGGCATCCCTGGTTCACCGAGCGGCTGCGGGACGACTGGCAAATCGACTTCTCCATCTTCATCATCAGCAGCTTTGTGCTCGTGGTGGGCGCGATCATGGTGATCATGAACAACACGGCCTACGTACAGGCGGGGGCGTCATGGCTCGCCGGCCGCTTCCTTGGCCTCGCGCCGGTTATCAAGTCGGCGGTGGCCTACCCGCTGCGAAACGGCTTCCGCACCGGCCTCTCCATCACGATGTTCGCCGTGGTCATTCTTTCGGTGACCTCGGTCTCCGTGATCAACAACAGCTTCGGGGGCATCATCGAAAACCAGCAGCGGCTGGCCGGCGGCTACGACGTGGTCGGCGCTGCCCTCGGCGACTTGAACCCGATCCGGGACGTGGCGCCGATCGTGGAAGCGGACCCCGAGTTGGACTTCGTCGTACGGGATACCGAGGGGCCCGCCGTCGGCGTGTTCAGGACCATCGGCGACGCGGAGGCTAAGTTGCCCGCGCAGGCCGACGACGCCTATGGCGCCACCCTGATTACGGCGGCAGACCCGGACTTCGTGCGCACCAACGACTTCAGGATCACGCTCGCGACAGCCGAGTTCCGCACCGGCGACGGCTTCGATGCCGAGGCGGTCTGGCGGGCCTTGGAGGAGCGGCCCGGTGTGGCGGTCATCAACGCCCAGCAAGTCCCCACGCGGGCGAATTTCGGCTTCAACGTCGCTGGGGGTTTCTCCCTGGAGGACGTCGAGGGTCTGTTTGTTGAGAACGAGGTCATGGATCCCGTACCGGTCACTATCCTTGACCTCGACAGCGCACGCACCTTCGAGGTAACGGTCATCGGTGTCATCGACGACATCGCCTCGGATCCACAGTTCTTCCTGCCTTCCGGCATGTACGCCTCCACCGAATTCCTGACCGGGCAGGTGGGGCGGGAGATCGACATCACGAGAGTCTGGTTCGAGACGGTCCCGGGTACGGAGAACGCTGATCGGCGCATCGAATCGGCCTTTTTCGAATACGGCCTCCAGAGCATCGACATCCAGGAAGCGATCGACAACAGCCAGGCGGCCAATTCGTCCTTCAACACACTCTTAATGGCCTTCATGGGGCTGGGGCTCGTCGTCGGTATCGCCGGGCTTGGCGTCATCAGCGCCCGCGCCGTGATCGAGCGGCGCCAGCAGATCGGCGTCCTACGCGCCATCGGGTTCTCGAAAGGGCGGGTGCAGCTCAGTTTCCTGCTCGAGTCCTCATTTATCGCGATCATCGGCATCGGGCTGGGCATCGTCTTGGCGCTCTTGCAGAACATCATCGTGATCGGCCCGGCGATCAAAGCAAACGAGCCCGACTTCGCGGTCTCGATTCCCTGGCTTCGGGTCGCCCTGATCGCCATCATCGCCTACCTGTTCACGTTTGCGACGACGTTGCTGCCGTCGCGCCAGGCGGCGAATGTCCCGCCGGCGGAAGCGCTCCGCTACGAGTAGCGCGCTAGCGGCGTGCGTGGGGAGTTCTACGCCCGCCGGATCGGCGACGCGGCGTAAAGCCACAGCGTGACGGCGAGGATGGCGAGGCCCGTCAAGAAGAACGACTGCTGAAGGCCGATGTTCTCCGCTAGTGCGCCGATGACTAGGCCGCCCAGCGGGGTGAGCCCCCACGTCTGGAAGTAGAGCGACGTCACCCGTCCCCGGTACTGATCTTCCACGTGGACTTGTATCAGGGTGTTGTTGAGGATCTGCTGGACGGCACTGAACAGGCCCATGCCAACGACGAGCGCGGCGATGAGGGGCAGGAGGTCGGTGAGGGACATGGCGACCAGACCACAGCCCATGCCGAGCACCGTCCACACGAGGATGTGCCCGCCGTGGCGAGACTCGCCGAGAAAAACGACCCCCGTCGCTCCGACGAACGCGCCGGCTCCCGCTCCCGCCATCAGCAGGCCGAAGCCGCTATCGCTGAGTCCTAAGGTGCCGACGGCAAAGGCGGGCATGAGGTTCATATAGGGCCAGGCCATCCCGGCGTTGATGACGGCGATGAGTACCAATGCGGTCAGGAGCCGGTCGGGGAACACGTAGGCAAGGCCCTCCCGCAGGTTGCTCAAGAGCGACACCGCCGTGGAGGCGCGCCTGGGGCTGCGGGTGACGATCAGGAGCACCGTGACCATCCCGACGAGGTAGCCCGCGGCCTGAAGGAAGAAGGCGCCCTCCAGCCCGACCACGGCGATGAGGCCGGCCCCCATCAGTGGGCCAAACACGCGGGAAGAGTTCTGGACCACGGCGTTGAGGGCGATGGCTTGCCGCAGCTCGCCGGGCTCGACGAGGTCGTACACGATTGCCTGGCGCGGGGGGCCGTTGATCCCGAAGAGGATGCCGCTTATCACCGCGAGGACGTAGATGTGCCATATGAGCACCGTATCCGTGAGCACCAGCAGCGCGAGGGCGATGCCGACGAGGCTCATCACCGCCTGGCTGGCCCAGATGATGGTGCGCTGATCGAAGCGGTCGGCCAGCGCCCCGCCGATGGGCGAGCTCAGGAACATGGGAAAGCCCTGGGCGAACATCACCAGGCTCAACTGGAACGGGGAGTCGGTGAGCTCGTAGACCAGCAGGCCCTTGGCGATCTGCTGCACCCAGTTGGCGATGCCGGTAGCGCCGGTCCCGATGACGAGGCGGCGGAAATCGGCATGGGCGAGCGGGCTCAAGCTGCGGCCGGCGCGGGCGCGCAGCGAGCCCATCCTGGTTCCGGGGGAGGTGTCCTCTGAGGCCAAGAGTCCTCTATGCCGGCGCCAAAGCCCGGCGGGGACACTCTAACCGTAGGTGCGGCGGTCGCTCAACCGGGAGCGCGGGACGCCCGAAGGGCGGCAAGACGGCGCTAGAGGTTGCCGAAGGCCTCGATGCCGGCCTCGGCGCATTCCTGGTCCTGGGTGTAGTAGCCGCCGCTGACGCCGATGCCGCCAACGATCTGCCCGTCTTTCTGGACCGGGATGCCGCCCTCGTAGATGACCAGCCGTTCGGCGTGGGTGATGCCGTGGAGCAGGGGGCCGTCATCCTTGATGAACTGCCACCAGTCCTTGGTGGAGAGGCCGAAGCCGATGGCGGTGTAGGCCTTGTCCTGGGCGATCTTGATGGACAGCAGGGCCGCGCCGTCCATTCTGCTGAACGCCTTCAGGTTGCCGTCGGGGTCGGCGATGGCGGTGCACATCGGCACGCCGATCTCGCGGGCCTTCGCCTCCGACGCCTCGATCATCGCCTTGGCAGCCTCGATCGTAATGGTGGACTTCTGCATCGTTGACGCCATAGTGAGCCTCCGCGTGGGGGATTGGCGGCGCGATTCTAGCACAGGCGCTAGCGGAAGCGGTCGATGACGCCGCGGGCGAAGCGTTCCATGTAGGTGTACATCTTCTTGGCGGGGAACCCGGAGGGCGTGGTGTTGCCCCCGCCGAACACGAGATGGGTGTAGGGCGCCTCGTCGAGCTTGGCCTCGACACGGCGCGCGATCTCGCCGGGGTCGTCAACCACGTAGCCCCTCAGGCCCCACGACCGGCGGCGGCCCTGGCTTTGCAGCACCTCCAAGAGGGCGGGATCGTGGCCGCTGTGGGCCGACTCCTCATACCAGCCCTTCATTGCCGTGGACTGCCACTCGACGTAGGGACGGATCTCCTCCATCGTCGCGGCGGGGTCGTCGGAGATGAAGAAGGAGTCCACGATCATCCCCTGCAGGCCGAAGTCCTTGGGCTCTCGGCCCCGGGCACGGAGGCCGTCGCTGTAGGCGGCGTAGGCCTCCTTGGCATTGCCCCCAACATCGACGAGGAGCAGGGAGGCGTCGTGGCGGGCGGCGCGCTGGGCCGCGGGGATACTCCGCGCACCCACCCAGAACGGCAGCGGACGCTGCACCGGCTTGGGATAGACGGAGGCACCTTCGAGTTGGTAGTGCCGTCCCGAGAACGAGAACGGCTCGTCGCCCAACGCGCCACGGATCACCTGGAGCCCCTCGTCCATGCGTCCGGCGCGGTGGCGGCGGTCGATGCCGAAGGCGTCGAACTCCTCCTTGCGGTAGCCGAGCCCCATGCCGAGCATGAGCCGCCCGTTGGAGATGACGTCGACGATGGCGGCGTCCTCGGCCACCTTGAGCGCGTTGTTCAGCGGGAGCAGCAGGAGCCACGTGCCGATCTTGATGCGCTTGGTGCGGGCGGCGATGGCGGCGGCCACGGTGAGCGGCGAGGGGTTATAGCCGTCGGCGGGCGAGAAGTGATGCTCGGGGAGCCAGACGCTGTCGAAGCCGAGCTCCTCGGCGTAGGCGATCTGCTGGAACATGTCCTCGTAGAACTCGGCGGGGTCCTGCTTGAACGCATCCGGGTTCCGAAAGTTGTAGGCGAGTCCAAAATCGATGCGCGTTCCCATACCGCCGCGCCTCCTCTTTTTCGGCTTTGGGGCCGCTCCTAGCGCGCGGCTACTCGGCGTTGACCCGTTCGACAAGATCGACGAAGCGTTCGAGCACGCCGATGCGGGTCTTGGCCCCGGGCTCGGCGCCGGGGAGGCCCTTGGGCGCGGGCCGCGCGCTGATGGTGGTGACGCCGGCGTCGCGGTAGGCGCGGATGCGGTCGGCGATCATCTCGTCCGTCCCGATGAGGTGCGTCTTCAGGATGACCTCAGCGGGGACGAGCCGCCTCGCCTCGTCCCGCTTGCCGGCGAGCCACAGCTCTTGGATCTCGGTGGCGAGGTCGGCGTACCCGGCCCGCTTATACGCGTTGTTGTAGAAGTTGTGGCGGCGCGACCCCATCGCGCCGAGGCTGAACGCCAGCGCAGGACGCATCTCCTCGACGGCGTCGTCGACGTCGTCGGTGAACCACACCGTGCCGCCGACCTGCAGGTCGAGGTCGCCCAGCGAGCGGCCCGCGCTCGCCGCGCCCTCGGCCATGGGCCCGAAGAAGACGTCGGCGTGCTCGGGCATGAACGAGGTGCCGCGCCAGCCGTCGGCGAGCTCGCCGGTGAGTTTCAGATTTGCGGGCCCCAGGGAGGCGACGTAGATCGGCAGGTCGGGCGTGGGCGGGGCAACGCTCGTCAGCGCCTTGCCCTCGCCGGCGCGTGCGGGCAGCCGGTAGAGCTCCCCCTCGTACGAGACACGCTCGCCTCGGAAGATGCGCCGCGCGATCTCGATGGTCTCGCGGGTGCGCTGCACGGGGCGGTCGAATACGACGCCGTGCCAGCCCTCCATCACCTGCGGGCCGCTCGTGCCGATGCCGAGCTTGAAACGTCCGCCCGACATCGAGTAGAGCGACATGGCGGTCATGGCAAGGTTTGCCGGCGTGCGAGCCCCGACCTGGAGAATGCTCGTTCCGAGTTCGAGCGTCGAGGTCTTCGCCGCGAGGTAGCCCAGCGGCGTCGCGCCGTCGTGCCCCCACGCCTCCGGCGACCACAGCCCCGCCACCCCGACGCGCTCCAATGCCAGGGCGAACTCGGTCAGCTCCTCCCAGTCCTTGACTGCGTAGCCGGTGAAGAAGCTGGTGGAGACTTTCATGAGGCGCCTCTCGGGAGTGGTGCGGCGGGCCCAGCGCGCACCGGCTACGGCCAGTCTTTGCCGTGACGGCGGAGGTCGAGGACTTGGCCGTTGTAGCGGGCGGCGGCCCCGGTGGAGAGGTCGACGACGGCGGGGCCGACGTCTTCCGGGTCGATCCAGTCGGTCCAATCGAAGTCGGCCGGGTGGATGGCCTGGGCGCCTTCCGTCTTGACCTTGGCGGGCCAGAAAGCCACGACGGAGACGCCGCGCCCGCGCAATTCCTCGGCGAGGCCGAGCGTGAGGCGCTCGATGCCGGCCTTGACCATGCCGTAGATCGCGTCGTCAGGGAAGGCGAGGTACTGGGCGGAATCGGAGCTAACGTTGACGATGACACCGCCGCCTTGGCTCGTCATGGGCCCGATGGCGGCACGGCAGCAGAGGAAGGTCCCGCGGACGTTGAGCGCGACGACACGATCGAAGCGGCGCATGGGGTAGCCCTCGACGGGGGCGAAGGTCCCCGATCCACCGGCGTTATTGACGAGGAGATCGACGCGTCCGAACTCGTCGAGGGTGCGCTGGAAGAGGGCGTCGACGCTGGCCTCGTCGGTGATGTCGCAGGGAACGGCGATGGCCTTGCCGCCGGCGGCCTCGATGGCGGCAGCGGTCTCGCCGATGGAGCCGGCAAGGCCCGGCCGAGGCTCGACGCTGCGGGCCGCGACCACGACGGCGGCCCCCTCACGCCCAAGGACGGCGGCGATTCCCTTGCCAATGCCCCGGCTGGCGCCGGTGACGATGGCCACGTTGCCGGTGAGCCGTCCCATGGGGGCAGTATGCCGAGCTTCACGGCCCGAGGCTAGTGGGTGAGCACGACTTTGAGGAAGCGGGGGATGTCGACCCCGCCGGTGAGAAGTGGGGGACCCGCTAGCGGCGCTGGTCGGCGATGCGGCGCCAGAAGGGCTCGCCGAAGGGGTCGTAGACCTCGGCGTTGCCGGAGGGGTCTTCGCGGAAGGGGTAGGTGATGTCCGCTTCGGCCATGAGGCCGTGTTCCCGGACGAAGCCGAGCGGGTCGTCGAGGATCTTCCCGGTGTACGCCATGGGATCATCGAGCGTGGCCAGGTGGGCCGCGATGACGCCGGGGACGTGCGCCGTGTAGCGCTTGCGCGGGTCGAAGGAGCCCATGGCTTGTGTGGTGACGCGCTCGGTGAGCACGCTGCCCGGGTGCGCGCCGATCACCGCGATGCTGTCGCGGCGCATCTCGCGAGCGAGCATCATCGTCGCCCAGTTGAGGTGCGCCTTGGTTGAGGGATAGAGCGAGGTTGTGGCCCCCTTCCCCGGCTGATAAGCGGGGTCGAGGTGGTAGTCCATCGTCGTGGTGATGTTGATGACGAGCCCGCCCCCCTGGGCGCGCATAGCCGGCGCCAGCAGGTGCATGAAGCGCAGCGGAGCCCGGACGTTGCAATCGAGCAGCTTGCCGATCTCGGACCACGCGCTAGCGGCGAAGTCGTCCCACATCGCCGGCCCTTCGTAGCGGGCGTTGTTCACCAGTACGTCGATGCGCCCAAAATGATCGAGCGCCCGCTCGACGGCGGCCTCAACCTCGGCCTCGACGCCGATGTCGCACCGAAGGGGTAGTGCCCGCGCGCCGAGCGACTCAACCAGCGCCGCCGTCGCGTGGATGGTCCCTGGGTAGGGCGTGACGTCCCGCTCGAAGACGGAGCGGGCGGCGAGGGCGACGTCGAGGCCTCGCAAGGCTAGGTGCGCCGCGATCACCTTCCCGATCCCCCGACTCGCTCCGGTAACCAGCGCGACTTTCGGCATGGCGGCGGGCCTCCTTGGTATCGCAAGCGCCGACCCCGGCCCTCTCCCCACGGATGAGGGGAAAGGTGGGCTGGCGGCTATAATCGCCGCCTGGCGGGGCGCTTGGCTTGGCCTCCCTGCAAGTGTAGGTGAAGCCCGCGAGGTCTGCGCGCGGCGGAGTGCGCTATGGGCATCGAGCGGAGTCTGGAAGGCAAGGTCGCGATCGTCACCGGGGCTAGCCGGGGCACGGGGCGCGCCTACGCCCAAGCCCTGGCGATGGCGGGGGCGAGCGTCGTCGCCGCGGCCCGCACCGATAAGCCGGCCGCGCTGACTGACGTGCCGATGCGCCTCCCCGGTGAAATGCACGAGGGCAGGGGTGCGCGCCAGTTGGCGGGCCTCCTGCCGGGCAGCCTCCAAGACACGGTGGCCTCCATCGAGGAGGCCGGCGGCACGTCGGTAGCCGTACGCTGCGACGTAGGGAACGAGGACGACGTGCGAGCCATGGCGCAGACGGCGCTGGACCATTTCGGGCGCATCGACGTCTTGGTGAACAACGCCGGCGTCTTTCCGCGACTCAACACCCTGGAGGTGACACCGGAGATGTACGAGACGGTCTTCCGGGTGAACATGCTCGGCCCGTACCTCTGCGCCAAGCACGTCCTGCCGCACATGACCGAGCGGGGTTCGGGGTCGGTGATCAACATCACGACGGGCTCGCCGGACCCAGAGGAGACCGCCAACCTCAGATCGGCGCAGGGCATCCTCTGCTATATGACGACGAAGGCCGGGCTGGACCGCCTGACACAGATTCTGGCCCGCGAGACGGCCCAACTCGGTGTAGCGGTCAACGCGCTCGCGCCGGGCATGATCTTGACCGAGGGCGACGTGGAGACGCTCGCCGACGACTTCGACTTCAACGAGTTCCCTCGCGGCCCCTGCACGCCGGAGTTCGTCGGGCCGCCCGTGGTCTACCTTGCCGGGATCACCCCGGACGTGATGACCGGCGAAATACTCTTCGCCATGCAGTTCGGCGAAACGTGGGGCGGCGAGTGAACGCCTGAAGCGGAGGTGGCGCTATGGGAATCGAGAGAAGCTTGGAAGGCAAGGTCGCGATTGTCACCGGGGCGAGCCGCGGCACGGGCCGGGCCTACGCGCAAGCGCTGGCCTTGGCCGGGGCGAGCGTCGTCGTCGCGGCCCGCACCGACAAGCCGGCCGCGCTGACCGACGCGCCGATGCACATGCCCGGCGAAATGCACGCGGGGAAGGGGGCGCGGCAGTTGGCCGGCCTCCTACCGGGCAGCCTGCAGGAGACCGTGGCGTCAATCGAGGAAGCGGGCGGCACGGCGATGGCGGTGCGCTGCGACGTAGGAAACGAGGACGACGTGCGCGCGATGGCGCAGGCGGCGCTCGACCGCTTCGGACGCATCGACGTCATGGTGAGCAACGCCGGCATCTTTCCCCGATTCAACACCCTTGAAGTGACGCCGGAGATGTACGAGGCGGTCTTCCGGGTGAACATGCTCGGGCCGTACCTCTGCGCCAAGCACGTCCTGCCCCACATGATCGAGCGGGGTTCAGGCTCGGTGATCAACATCACGACAGGTTCGCCGGACCCGACGGCGAGCGGCAGGCTCAAGTCGGCGCAGGGCATCATCTGTTACACCACGACCAAGCACGGCCTGAATCGCCAGACCCAGGTCCTAGCCCGCGAGATGGCGCAGCACGGCGTGGCGGTCAACGCCCTCGCGCCCGGCATGATCCTGACCGAAGGCGGCATCGAAACCAACGCCGACGACTACGACTTCATGGACGAGTTTCCCCGCGACCCCTGCACGCCGGAGCTGATCGGGCCGGCCCTCCTCTACCTCGCCAACGTCACACCGGACGCGATGACGGGCCAGATACTCTTCACCGTCCAGTTCGGCGAAACATGGGGCGCAGCCTAGCCGGCGTCACCGCAGCGGCGAGTAGTCCGTGGGGCACAGCAGCGTCGAGCCTATCGTCTCTACCAGCGGGCCGTCGGCCTCGGTCTCCTCGCGGACCGCCTTCCAGTCGGGGTCTGCGATGAAGGAGGCCCAGGCGGCCTTGTACTGTTCCTCGCTCTCGAACGCGAGGAGGTAGGTGAGGCGCTTGCTCGCGGCATCCTTGGCGTCGGTCCAATAGCCCACGGACTTGATGCCGTGACGGTCGAAGAGCGTCAAGACGTGGTCGGCGAAGCGCCGGCTCAGGTCGTCGAGCTTGCCTGGGTGGGCGTCGTAGATCCGAAGCTCGTAGATCATCGCGTTCCTTCTCCTCTAGCGAGACTTGGCCCTCTGTCCCCTGGAAACTCTCCGCACAGCCTCACGCGAAGGTGGCGAGGAAGGCCGATATCTCCCGGGCGATCGCGTCGGGTTGCTCCGGCAGCAGTGCGTGGCCGGCGTCGGCGAGCTCGACGAGCTTGGCCCGCTCCCCCAGCGCCTCGGCTAGTTGCCGGCCGTTGGCGACCGGCGCGATGGCATCCTCCAGGCCCTGGATGATGAGCAGCGGCGCCTGGCCTGCCTCCCACCATTCCTCCAAGACGGCGCTGCGGACGGCGCCCGACTGAGCCTGCGCCGCCTCCAGCCACCAGCCCACCAACCAGGGCGAGGGATCGCTGGCCTCGGCATAGTGCACCAGCTTGATCGCGGCGCGTGCTTCGTCGTCCGAAAGTCCGCCGGCGAGGAAGTTGGCGAAGACCTGGGACACCTCGGGCGCCGCTTGAAACTTGCCGCCGGCGGCAAGGATGGTGACCGACCGCACGGAGTCGGGGAAGCTTGCCGCGGTGTAGCGCACCACCTGGTTGCCAAAGGCATGGCCGATCAGATGCGCCGGAGCGGCGTCGAGCGCGTCGATGACGGCGGCGACGTCGCCGGCGAGGTCGCGGAGCGTCAGGCCTTCCAGCGGCCCGGTACTGCCGCCGATCCCTCGCGGCGAGAGCGCCGCCGTGCGGTAGCCATCGCGGGCAAGCGTCTCGGCCAGGTCATCGAAGTCTTCGACGTTGCGTCCCAGGGATGGGACCATGACGACGATGGGTCCCTCGCCGCGCACGGTCACGCGCAGCGACGCGACGCTGGTCTCCACGGTCATGGTGCGGGGCGTCTCGTCGCTGGGTCCTGCCATTGCATCCTCCAAACGCCAAGCGCCGCTGGGCTGCCGAGTCTAAAGAGGTGGGAGAATGGAGCGGAAGACGGGATTCGAACCCGTGACCCTCTCCTTGGCAAGGAGATGCTCTACCACTGAGCCACTTCCGCCCGCGGGGACAGGCTCACTATACCAAAACCGCCCCACCGATGTCATCGGCCGCGCCCCGTTCCCCACGGGGCGCACGGACGCGGGTGGGTGGGTATAATAGGCCCGCCGCGCGGGCGGCCCACGCATTCCAAGAAGGGAGACTCCATGTCAGCAGAAGTAGGGGATAAGGCTCCTGACTTCACCCTGCCGTCTTCGACGGGGAAGGTCAGCCTGAGCGAGTTGAAGGGCAAGGCTATCGTTCTGGGGTGGTTCCCCGCCGCCTTCACCGGTGGCTGAACGAACCAGGTCTCCTCGTTCCACTTGGCCAACAAGCGGTTCGAGGAGAAGGGCGCTCAGGTTTTGAGCGCAAGCACCGACAGCCAATTCAGCCAGAAGGCATTCGCCACCAGCCTCGGTGGGGTAAGCCATCCGATCATGGGCGACTACCACCCCAAGGGCGACGTCGCCAAGGCCTACGGCGTCTACAACGAGGACGCGGGCATGGCGCGCCGCGCCGTCATCATCATCGACGGAGAGGGCGTCATCCGCTACAAGGAGATCTTCTCCAGCGGGCTGCCCCAAGTCGACGCCGTGCTCGCCGAAGTCGACAAGCTCTAGCCGCCAGCCGAACGCACACAGAGAACGCCCGGGCCCGCCCGGGCGTTCTTGCGTTGCGCGCTGTCGGACTCCCCACCGTTTTGCTAGACTGCGCCGCGTCGCCCGCCGCAGTCCGAGCGGCGCAGGCGTTCGCGGGAGGGACACCATGACGACATTCGACCCGGCCAAGACCGCGCTGATAGCGCTCTCCATGACGAAGGGCATCATGGCGAACTACGAGGCCGGCCTCGTGGCGAACGGGCGGCGGGCGGCCGAGGCGGCGCGGGCCGCGGGCGTTCCGGTGCTCCACGGGATCGTGCAGTTCCGCCCCGGCTACCCCGAAGTCACCCCCGGCAGCGGGTTCGAGGGATTCAAGAACGCGGGCATAGCGATGGAAGGCGACGGGCCGCAGGTCGAACCCCATCCCGATGTCTACGCCGACGGCGAGGCGATCCTACGAAAGCGCCGCGTCGGTGCCTTCGCCGCCACCGACCTCGACGACATCCTGCGGGCGCAAGGGCGCTCGCAGATCGTCCTCATGGGCGTCCGCACCACGGGCGCGATCATGTACACCTCGTGCTGGGGCGCCGATAGCTCGTACCAAGTCGGCATTCTCTCCGACGCCATCGCCGACCCCAACGAAGAGGCCCACCGCGTCCTCACAGGCAGCGTCTTCACCAACACGCTCACCGTGGACGAATTCGCCGCCCAGATACGGGGATAACACCGGCCGTCGGGATGGGACGGGCGCCTAAAGGGCGCCCCCGCGCTTGCGGCGCGCGCCCTCTCTCAGTCCCCCCCAGAGCGGGAGAGGCTTAAGGGGCGCTCCCCCGGTGGGGGGCAGCGGGGGCGACGGTCTTCCCTGGCGCGTGTCGCTGTATACTTAGGGCCTAGAGCCCAATCGGGCCGGGAGGCCCGCCAGGGTAGGAGCGAGCGTGACGGTACTTCCGCTCAAATATGCGCCTGAGGCCGTGCTTCGCCGGAAGGCAAAGCGCGTCTCCAAGATCGACGCATCGGTGCAGCGGCTGATCGACGACCTGATCGAGACGATGTACGCCGAGGAGGGGATCGGCCTCGCCGCGAACCAAGTGGGCGTGCCGCTTCGCGTCCTCGTCATGGGGATTCCCTACCAGGACCCCGACACCGAAGAGGTCTACCGCGAGGAGTACGTCCTGGTGAACCCCGAGTTCGTGAAGAAGGGCGGGGAGCGGCTGGTGTCGGAGGGCTGCTTGAGCATCCCCGGCTACCGCGGCAAGCTCAACCGCGCCGAGTGGGTCAAGGTCAAGGGGCTCGACCGCGAGGGGAAGGCGGTACGCCTGAAGGCCGACGGCATCATGGCCCAGGCGCTCGAACACGAGATCGACCACCTCGACGGCATGCTGTACGTGGACCGCATGAAAGAGCAGGGCACGCTCGACACCCTCGCACCCATCGAGAAAGAGGAGTCCGAGGAGTCGGAAGCCCTGCGCGAAGTGTCCGGCGAAGCGCCCGCCGCGTAGCGGGCCCGGGGGACGCCCCGACTATGTCTCTGTCCGCAATCCTCGGCTCCGCGCGCCGCGCGTTGGGCGAGCGCCACGCCTCGGCGTGGGTCGCCGGCGGCGCGGTGCGGGACGCGCTGCTGGGCCGCGAGCCGGCCGATCTCGACCTCGCCGTCGACGTCGAGGATATTGGCGAACTGGCCCGCGCCATCGCGAGGGGCGCCGGGGCCGCCGCCGTCACACTCGACGCCGAGCGGGACGTCCACCGCGTCGCTTCCCGCGACGACGCGGCGTCTATCGACTTGACGCCCGCCGACGGGGGCATCGGCCCCGACCTGCTGCGGCGCGACTTCACCATCAACGCCATGGCGCTGCCGTTGCAGCTCTGGCCCAACGTCGCGCCTTCGCAGGTCGTCGATCCCGCGGGCGGGTTGGAGGACCTGCGGGCCAAACGCCTGCGGGCCGTCAGCGAAGAGGTCCTGGCCGCCGATCCGGTACGCATGGCCCGGGCGGTCCGCCTCTGCGCCGAGCTGGGATTCGAGATGGAGCCCCAGACCGCGGCGTGGACCGCTGCCGGAGCGGGCCGCATTACGTCGAGCGCGGGGGAACGCGTGCGGGACGAGCTTGTCCGGCTGATGCGCCCACCCGGCACGGCGCGCCATCTGCGCCTGCTCGACCGCCTCGGCCTGCTGACACAGATCATTCCCGAGCTCGAAGCGGCGCGCGGCGCTGGCCAGCCCAAGGAGCACTACTGGGACGTGCTCGAACATTCGCTGGAGGCCGTGGGCAAAGTCCAAGGCGTCCTCCACATCGAGCCGCTTGTCCCCCACCCCGAGCCCATGATCTCCTGGGGTGAGCGGGACGCCGCCTACGCCGACGAGGCCATCGGCGGCGGCCGAACGCGGGCCGATGCCCTCCGCCTCGCCGCCCTGCTGCACGACGTAGCAAAGCCGGCCTGCAAGACCGTCGAGGCCGATGGCCGCATCCGGTTTCTCGGCCACCCCAAGGCGGGGGCAGTCATGACCGAGGGGGTTATGGAGCGGCTTTGCTTCTCCAACCGCGAGCGGCGTCTGGTCGCGGTCATGGTGCGGGAGCACCTGCGGCCGGAGATGATCAGCCGCGAGCCGGACGGGCCGAGCCGGCGGGCGCTGTACCGCTACTTCCGCGACGCGGGAGACGCCGCCATCGACACGCTGTACCTGAGCTACGCCGATTTTCTGGCGGCGAAAGGCCCCCGGCTCGACCCCGCGAACTGGGCCGCGTACGCCGAAAGGATTCATGGTATCCTTGTCGCCTACTATTCGAGAGTGAGCGAGGCCCCCGCTCCCCGCATCGTCGACGGTCATGACCTAATGGGAGCGCTCGGCCTCGAACCCGGCCCGATCATCGGTCGGCTTATGGAAACCCTGAGAGAAGCGCAAGCCGCCGGAGAGATCGAGACGCGGCCTCAAGCCATCGCCCTCGCCGGCAAGCTGCTGGCCGAGGGCTCCACGGCCGGCC
The DNA here is from genome assembly GCA_965219875.1 of Dehalococcoidia bacterium. Classification (GTDB taxonomy): domain Bacteria; phylum Chloroflexota; class Dehalococcoidia; order SHYB01; family SHYB01; genus DAOUKH01. The sequence continues at coordinate 370,413 of CBDCOW010000006.1, forward strand.
CCGAAGCGCGCCCCCAAAGGAGCCGGCGTGCGGATTAGTCGAAACCGCTTGTCTTTGGCGATCATCGTCATCGTCTTCACGCTGGCGATCCTGTCCCTCATCTTCCGCACCGTCAACATCGGCGGCTTCGAGCGCGGCTCGGACGACGGCCCGCTCGGCCTGCGGCTTGGCCTCGACCTGCAAGGCGGCACGCTGCTCATCTACCGCGCCGACGACCCCGGCGTCACCGACCAGCAGGTCGAAGGCGTGGTGGACGTGATGAGCCGCCGCATCAACGCCTTCGGCGTGACCGAGCCCCTGATCCAGCGCAGCGGCAGCAACGAGATCATCGTGCAGCTCGCCGGGATCACCGACATCGACGAGGCGAAGAGCCTCATCGGGGGCACGGCTCAGCTCGACTACCGCGAATGCCTCGACACGCAGTGCTCGCAGAACCAGCCGGCGCTCGCTGAAGGCAACGGGGGCGTGACGAAGCACCTCACCGGTGAGTTCCTGCGCCCCACCTCGAGCGTGGTCTCCGACCCCACGACGGGCCTGCCCGTGGTGACGTTCGATTTCGATGGCGAAGGGTCGCGCATGTTCGAGCAGATCACACGGCGCAACATCGGTCAGCCCTTGGGCATCTTCCTCGATGGCGGTCTGATTTCCGCCCCCACCGTCCAGTCCGTCATCAGCAGCAGCGGGCGCATTACCGGCCTCTCGCGGTCGAACGCCCGCACCCTCGCCATTCAACTGAACGCGGGCGCGCTGCCGGTGAGCATCAGCGTCGTGCGCGAGGATGACGTCTCCGCCACCTTGGGCGAGGACTCGCTGAACAAGAGCTACCTCGCCGCCATGATTGGGCTGGCCCTGGTGATGCTCTTCATGCTGCTCTACTACCGGCTGCTCGGCTTGGTGGCCGTGGGGGGCCTGGTCCTCTACACCGTGCTGGTGCTCGCCGCCTTCAAGCTCGTGGGCGTCACGCTGACGCTGTCCGGCCTCTCCGCCTTCGTGGTGTCCGTGGGTATGGCGGTGGACGCCAACGTCATCATCTTCGAGCGTATGCGCGAGGAGCTGCGGTCGGGCCGCACGCTGGGCGCGGCCATCGAGGCCGGCTTCGACCGCGCTTGGTCGGCGATCCGCGATAGCCAAGTCACCACGTTCATCGTGATGCTCATCCTGTGGTGGTTCGGCGATCAGCTCGGCGAACCGCGTGTGATCGGCTTCGCTATCACCCTCATGTTGGCGATCATCGCCAGCGTGTTCACCGCCTTCGTCGTCAGCCGGACCTTCCTCCGGCTCCTCGTCGGCACGCCGTTGGCGGGGAAGCCCAGGCTCTTCGCCGACATCCGCGAACCCCAACGGACCACTCCCGCGCTGAGCTGACGCGGCGATGCGCTGCCCAACACTAAGAGACTTGAAACCACGCTAGGCATAACGGCAGGACAGAACGTAACGTGTATGAATTCGTAGCCAACCGGCGGCTCGCCTTCATGTTCACCGCGGCCATCGTCGCTCTGTGCCTCGCCGCGCTGCTCATCCCACCGCGGTTGCCCTTCGGCCTCGAGTTCTCCAGCGGGACTTCGCTCACCGTCCAATTCGACGAGCCCGTCGACCTTGCAGACGTGCGCGCCCGCCTGATCGAGATCGACCACGGCGACGCGTCGGTGCAGGCGCTGACCGACACCAGCTTCTTCATCCGCACCGAGTTCATCGAGGAAGATTTGCTGACCCGGCTCGCCGACGCCTTCGGGCCGCTTACGCCCTCGGGTTTCGAGCGCGCTTCCGACATGGCGGAGACGGTGCAGTTCGTGGACACCGTCGCGGCGGACGACGTGCTCGAAGCCTTCGGCGACGAGCCCGCCGAAGGCACGCGCGTCGAGCCCGCGGGCGCCGACCGCTTCCTCGTGGCCGCCCCCGGCACCGGCGCGGAGCGCCTGGCGGAACTCATCGCCGAATGGGAGTCGATCGGGACGGTAACCCATACGGACTTCGACGAGAACAGCTTCGCCGAAGTCCTGACCTTCCCCGACGACGCCGACATGACCCAAGGGGAGGTGGACACGATACTAGCCGGCCTGGATCTCGGCGAGGACGAAGCTCTCCCAGCCCAGGGTAACGACACCAAGGGCGCAGCAGGGGTCGTGACCGCCATCGTCGAGACTCCAACCACGCTCTTCACCGCCGCGCAGGACCTCGCAGCGGAGGACGCGACGGCCTTGATCGACACGCTCGTAGGGCGCTTCGGCGACGTCGAGCGCGCCCCAGTCGACCTCGCGCAGGACCCCATCTTCATCCTGGACTTCAGCGAAACCGTCACCCTCGAACAGGTGCTCGAAGCCCTCGTCATCCTGCCCCTCACCGCAGCCGCGGGCGAGGGTGTCTCGGTCACGCCGCGGGAGAGCGGTGAGTTCCTGTTGCAAGGCGAAGAGCTCGGCGTCAACGCCGACATCGCCGCGGCGGACATCGAGAACGCCCTCGGCACCATCGAGTGGCGCGGCTTCGGCGGAGAGGGCGACCTCGCGCTCTCGCTCGACCTTGGCACGCCCATAGTCAACACCTTCGACTTCGACGGAGAGGTCCGCGCCCAAGGGCGGGCCGATCTCACGTCGTCGCTGCTGAGCGAGAACCGCTTCGGCGGCCTCGACGCCGCCATCACCGAGGAGGAGCTTACGGGCCTGGTTCAAGGGCTCCAGCTACGCTTCGGCTCCGCCGAGTTGACCACGTTCGATCCGGCGGACGACCTGGCCATATCCATCACGTTCCCCGAAACGGTGGACGTCGACTTGGACACCCTGCGGGCGGAGATCAGCCTGCTCGGCCTCGACGAGGTTGCCGCGATGGAGACGGACGGGAGCTTCGTCCTGCTGGGCGAGGGCCTGTCCGAAGCGACGCAGCAGCAGGTGCTCGACGACCTCACGGTCCGTTTCGGCGAGTTCGAGCAGGAGCCGGTCCCGGTGAATCCGGGGGCGGCCTTCATCGTCGATTTCGGCCCCAGCTACGGCACCAACGTCGTCGCGGAGGCCGTCGCCGAGGCGAGCGACGGGGCAGCGTCGAGCGTGCCGCGACTCTTCGGCGGGTACGTGGTCTTCGGCCACGACGCGGCGGAACTCAGCGACACCATCGTCGCCGCGGTCGAGGAGGCGCTGGGGCCAACGGAGACCGGGCCGCTCGACCTGACCGTGGAGGGGCTCTTCACCGTCCGGCTCACCGATGCCGACCAGTCCGCTCAGGCCGTGCGAAACCTTCTGGTCATTCAGCAGGACGGGCCGAACCAGTTCTTCCTCGGAGCTAACCGGCTGAGCTCGGAGCAGCAGGGGTTGGTCCTGTCCACGCTGCGGGGCGAGTTCGGGGAGATCGTCGCCACCGGCCTCAACTTCTCCACGCACGTCGCGCAGACGCTGGTCTTCGAGCGCCCCGTCTCCCCTGAGGCCGTAGTAAACGAGCTCGACGACGTGGGTTACGTCGACCTGACGGCGGAGGCCCGGGGCGACGGTATCTTCATCCGCGGCAGCCGCGCCGAGTCCGACGGGCGCAGCGTGCTGCTCGCCGCGCTCGGCAGCGTCGCTCCCATCAACACCGACGCCGTGGACTTCACCTCGGTGGACGCGGAGATCGCCAAGCGCAGCATCCTCAACACGTTCTGGGCCGTGCTCGCGGGCACGGTGGGCATCCTGCTCTACATCTGGTGGGCCTTCCGCCGCATCCCGCGCTCGTACCGTTACGGCCTCGCCGCCATCGTGGGGTTGAGCCACGACGTGCTGATCGTGCTCGGCCTCTACGGACTGCTGACTAAGTTCACCGGCGTCGAGATCAACTCGCTGATGATCGTCGGCATTCTGGCGGTCATCGGCTATAGCGTGAACAACACCATCGTGGTCTTCGACCGCATCCGCGAGAACGTGGTGAAGAGCCCTGGCAGGCCATTCGAGACCTCGGTCAACATCAGCCTCAACGAGACCCTGACGCGGAACCTCAACACCACGCTGACCACCGCCGCCGCCATCCTCGCCGTCTTGCTCTTCGGCGGCGAGACCATCCGCGACTTCATGGGCATCCTGCTGACCGGCGTGATCGCGGGGGCCTATAGCTCCCTCATGCTCGCGCCGAACATTCTCGTGGCGGCGGAGAAGGGCGAGCTGCCCAAACTCCGGATTCCCTTCAGGTCTCGCCGGACCGCCGCCGCGTAGCCGCTGACACCGCTGCCCCGCTGGCGGCATAATCTACCGGTGCGCCTCAGTCCGCGAGGCCGAAGGCGCGGGACTCCTTAGAGCCATGCCGCGCGCCATTGCCATACTCAGCACGCCGGGAGGGGCGGCCGCCGTCTCCCTCCTGGCCATCATCAACCTTGTCGCGCTCAAGGTCACCGTCGGGCTGATCATCGGCAGCATCAGCGTCCTCTCCGACGCACTGGATAGCGGGATGGACCTGCTCGGCGCGCTGTTCGCGTGGACGGCAGTGTCGTTCGCGGCCCGGCCCGCCGACCGGGACCACCCCTACGGCCACGGCAAGATCGAAAGCGTGAGCGGGATCGTCGAGGCGGCGCTCATCATCGTCGCGGCGGGCTTCATCACCTTCGAGGCCATCCGGCGGCTTGGCGGCGACCACGAGGTCAGCAACATCGAGCTCGGGATCGCCGCCACGGCGGTCTCTCTCGTCGTCAACGTCGCCGTCGCGCTCCACCTGCGCCGCGTGGCGCGAAGGACCGCATCCCCCGCGCTGGAAGCGGCGGCGCGGCACCGCATGTCCGACATCGTGACGTCGGTCGGCGTGCTCACGGGTCTCGTACTCATCGGCGTGACGCCGTGGACCTTCCTCGACTCGGCGGTGGCTTTGGGTGTCGCCGCGGTCATCACGTGGACGGGGCGCAACCTCTTCCTCAGCGCGTACCACGACCTGATCGACACGCGTCTCTCCAACGATGAGGAGGCCGCGATACGCGGCGTCCTCGATGAGCACGCCGGCGCGTTCATCTCGTACTCCGGGATGCGGACGCGGCGCTCGGGCAGGTCGCGCCTCGTCGATCTCAACCTCATGGTCCCGCGGGTGGAGAGCGTGGCTCGCGCCCACGACCTCGGCGACTCCATCGAGGCCGGCATCCACGAAGCGCTCCCCGGCTCGATCGTCACCATCCACATCGACCCGTGCGATACACCGCGCGACCGATGCGACGCGGAGTGCCCGGCGGCCGCGCTGCCGCTGTGCCGCGCAACTCAACCCGCCGGCGAACGGACCTAGCCTTCCGCGGCGAGCCCCAACTCTTCGGCGACGAGACGACGGTAGTCCTGGGTAAGGGCGCGGGTGACCTCGCCCGGCGAGCCGCCGCCGATCGGGCGGCCGGCGAGCTCGGTCACCGGCATGATCTCGATCACCGAGTTCGTGACGAAGAGCTCGTCGGCCTGCTGCGCGAGGGCGAGGGGTATCCATCCTTGGGCGACCGTCATGCGGGGATCGGCCAAGGCGACGACGGCGCTGCGGGTGATGCCGGGCAGGAGGCCGCAGTCTGTGGCCGGGGTGAGCAGCACGCCACCCTTCACCACGAAGACGTTGGTCATGGCGCCCTCGGTAAGGCAGCCGCGCTCGTTGAGGATGAGGGCCTCGTCGGCGCCGCCGTCGGCCGCCTCGGCGCGGGCGACGAGGTTTTCGAGGTAGCTCAGGGTCTTGTGGGCGACCGTGACGGAGCGGTTGTAGCGTGCCCGTGAGGCCGCGACGGCGCGCCAGCCGCGTTCGTAGTCGCGATCACGCGCCTCGGCGGGCGGCAGGGCGCTCGCGGTAACGAGAATCGTGGGCTCGCCGCGGGCGGGGAGCACGGGCCCCGAGGCGGACTCGCCGGCGGTAACGGTGAGCCGGATCCGTGCATCGCTCAGGCGGTTCGCGGCGAGGGTCTCGTTCACGGCGCGAGCAAGCTCGCCAAGCCGGCCGTCAAGGGGCAGTCCAAGGTCGCGTGCGGAGCGGGCCAGCCGGTCCAGATGCTCGGAGGCGCGGAAGACGCCGCCCTGGTAGGCGCGCATTGTCTCGAACAGCCCGTAGCCGTAGAGGAGGCCTTGGTCGTAGACCGACACGCGCGCTTCGCGCGCCGGGACGATGCGCCCATTGAGATAGACGAAGGACTCGGTCATAGCCCCTCGATTCTAGTCCTTCCCGCCGCAGCGGCGGGGCTCAGCGCTGTTTGAACTTCGAGGGGTCGATTACGGCGCGCTCGTGGATGCCGGCGCCGATCTTCACGTCGCCGGACCAAGCCTCGACGTCGAAGATGAGGCGCCGCCCTTCCGTCCTGGCGAAGGACGCTTTAACGCGGACAGGCCCGCCGACGGCGTGGGGCGCGAGGTGGCGCACGTCGACGCGCGCGCCGACGGAGGTCAGACCCGCTTCCAGATGCTCCTGCATGAGGCGCAGGCTGACGCCCTCCATGAGCCCGATCATCGCCGGCGTGGAGAGCATCTCAAGGGGGCCGGCATGGGTCACGCCCATACCGGGCTTGGTGGGCAACTCTTCCTCGCGGGCCGCGCCGGGGGGCAGCAGGTCATCGGGCATGTGGGCTCCTCTTCTCTCCGGGTAACCGGACGTTGCGGATAGCGGGCGCCTGAAGCTAGCACGGGGCCAAGCGAAGGGTCAAGGCGGGGCATCCGGTGGTGGGCAAGGGGGTTATGGCGCTCCCCCTGCGGGGAGGGGTTAGGGGAACGCCCCCGCCCCTCCCCTCCGGCCTCTCCCCCTCTGGAGACCTTTGCGCAACCCGTCTGCCGGCTGGAATACGGGTGGGGCGGGGAGGTCTGCCCCCCCCCGCTGGGAGAGGGTCGGGGTGAGGGCGGGGGGCGGGGAGGGGTGCGCCAACGTCAACGAAGCCCGCAACTCCCTCCCGTAAGGGTGCCCTTTGTGGGTGCCCGCTCCCCGCGTGCCAAGGCTTTGCAAAGGTCTCCAGAGGGACAGAGGTTCAGGGTGCTCACCAAAAGCGGAGGCCCCCGCCGCTGGCGGGGGCCTCCCCGTGCGTTGCCTTGTTTCGACTTCCTAGAGGCCGATCTCGGTCAGGCGGGCGATGGCGCCGCGGGCGGCGTCGTACTGCTCCGTGCTCACCGGCACATAGTCCACGTCGGCCACGAGCTCCGGCGAGTTCTCGATGTAGAAGCGGACGAACTCACGGACCTGCGGCTTGTCCACCAGCGAGTCCACCCTCACGTAGATGAAGAGCGGCCTGGTGAGCGGGTAGTCGCCGGAGAGGATCGTCTCTTCGTTGGGAACGACGCCGTCCACGCCGAGGACCTTCAACTTGTCCTGGTTCTCCGCGTAGTAGGCGTACCCGAAGTAGCCCTTCGCGCCCTTCTCTCCGGAGATGCCCTGCACGAGCACGTTGTCGTCCGAGGAGGCGGTGTAGTCCGGGCGGGAGGCCCCCTCCGCGCCGACTACTTCGTCGGTGAAGAAGTCGAACGTGCCCGAGTCCACGTCAGGAGCGAAGATGGTCAGCTCTTCGTCGGGGAAGGAGGCGCGGACCTGGTTCCAGTTGTTGACCGTCGAGCCGGGCTCGTAGATCTTCTTCAACTCTTCGATGGTAAGCCCGTCGACGAAGTCGTTGTCCGGGTTGACCACGACGGAGAGGCCGTCCCAGCCCACCAGCATCTCGACGAACTCGATGCCGTTGGCGGCACAGATCTCACGCTCGGAGCTCTTGATGGGGCGCGAGGCGTCGGAGATGTCGGTCTCGCCCGCACAGAAGCGCTTGAAGCCGCCGCCCGTGCCTGAGACGCCGACCTGCACGCGGACCTTCGGCGCCACCGAACGGAACTCCTCGGCCACCGCCTCGGAGATGGGGAAGACCGTGCTCGAACCGTCGATGGCCACGTCGCCCGAGAGGCCCATTTCGATGTCGGGCAGGCCCAGGATGCGGGCGATGGCGCCGCGGGCGCTGTCGTACTGCTCCGTGCTCACCGGCACGTAGTCCACGTCGGCCACGAGCTCCGGCGCGTTCGCGATGTAGAACTTCACGAACTCAGCCACATGGGCCTTCTCGCTCAGCGACGAGGTCCTCACGTAGATGAAGAGCGGCCTAGTGAGCGGGTACTCGCCGGTGAGGATCGTCTCTTCGTTGGGAACGACGCCGTCCACGCCGAGGACCTTCAGCTTGTCCTGGTTCTCCGCGTAGTAGGCGTACCCGAAGTAGCCCTTCGCGCCCTTCTCTCCGGAGATGCCCTGAACGAGCACGTTGTCGTCCGAGGAGGCGGTGTAGTCCGGGCGGGAGGCCCCCTCCTCGCCGACTACTTCGTCGGTGAAGAAGTCGAAGGTGCCCGAGTCCACGTCAGGGGCGAAAATGGTGAGTTCTTCGTCGGAAAAGGAGGCGCGGACCTGGTTCCAGTTGTTGACCGTCGAGCCCGGCTCGTAGATCTTCTTCAGTTCCTCGATGGAGAGCTCGTCCACAAAGTCGTTGTCCGGGTTGACCACGACGGAGAGACCGTCCCAGCCCACCAGCATCTCGACGAACTCGATGCCGTTGGCGGCACAGATCTCACGCTCGGAGCTCTTGATCGGGCGTGAGGCGTCGGAGATGTCCGTCTCGCCGGCGCAGAAGCGCTTGAAGCCGCCGCCCGTGCCGGAGACGCCCACCTGCACGCGGACCTTCGGCGCCACGCTGCGGAACTCCTCGGCGACCGCCTCGGAGATTGGGAAGACGGTGCTCGATCCGTCGATGTCCACGTCGCCGGAGAGGCTGCCGAGGTCGTCCTTGGCCGTCATGGCCTCTGTCGGCGCGACCGTTGGGTCCTCGCCGCCGCCGCAGGCGGCGACCACCAGCGCAACCACGGCCAACAGCACTGCGAGCATCGCCGGCTTGCTACGCAACAGCGTAAAAGCCGGGAAGCTGCGTTCCTTCATTTCGTGCCCCCCTTGGCGCTTTGTGCCTTCTTTCACCATTGGCGCGATCATGGTCGGCCCGGCGCGTTAACCCTCCACTAACGGACGGTTAACGGGGCATTAACTCTGTGTTAACGAGTCCGCCAGGGCGTCCTTGACACTTCTAGAAGCGCTTCCTAGCATGGCCTTGGAACGCGGCCGGGACGGGCCGCGCTATCCGGTTACCCCCGAACGCAGCCAAGGGCGGATGCAAGAGCGCATCGTTTCAGCCAAGCCCCGGTCCGAGGACACCAAAGCCGAGGCGACCCTGCGTCCCCGGGCGTTGGAGGAGTACGTCGGCCAAGAGGAGGTGAAGGACAACCTGCGGATCAGCGTGCTCGCGGCACGAAAGCGGGAGGAGCCGCTGGACCACGTGCTGCTCTACGGGCCGCCCGGCCTGGGCAAGACGACGCTCGCCAACATCATCGCGGCGGAGATGGGGGTGAACATCCGCATCACGTCGGGCCCCGCCGTCGAGCGACCCGGCGACATGGCGGCGATCCTCACGAATCTCAAGAAGCACGATGTGCTGTTCATCGACGAGATCCACCGCCTGAGTCGGGGCGTCGAGGAGATCCTCTACCCCGCCCTGGAAGATTTCGCCCTCGACATCGTGATCGGCAAGGGCCCCACGGCGCGCAGCATCCGGCTCAAGATCCCGCCCTTCACCCTCGTGGGCGCCACCACCCGCTACGCCATGATGAGCGCACCGCTGCGGGACCGCTTCGGCGCCGTCTACCGCCTCGACTTCTATTCGCCGGAGGCCATCGAGCTGATCGTGTCGCGCTCCGCGGCTATTTTCGGCCTCAGCGCCCACCCCGACGCTATCGCCGAAATCGCCGCCCGCTCCCGAGGCACGCCCCGCGTGGCCAACCGCCTGCTCAAGCGCGTCCGCGACTACGCTCAGGTCATGGGCGACGGCACCCTCGACGCGGCCATCAGCCGCGAGGCCCTGGACCGCATGCAGGTCGACCGCCGCGGCCTCGAAAAGATGGACCACCGCGTCCTCGGCGCCGTGATCGACCGCTTCGAGGGCGGGCCGGTAGGCATCGAGACCCTCGCGACCTCCCTCAGCGAGGAGGCGGACACGATCATGGATGTCTACGAGCCATACCTCATCCAGCTCGGCTTCATCCAACGCACCCCCAGGGGGCGCATCGCCACGCGCCTCGCCTACGAGTACCTCGAGCGGCCCTACCCCGAATCAGGCGGCCCCTCGAACCAGCCGACCCTTTTCGAGGAGTAGCGGTTAGTCTCCGCCAGAGGAGACCCTTGCACAACCGCCCACGGGCAGGCATGGGTGGGGTCGGGAGGTCTTGCCTCTTCTCCCCACGGGAGAAGATTGAGATGAGGGGCACCCTCGCAACCACCAAAGGTCATCGAAGCCGATCAACCCCGCTCCGCAAACCTCTCTCCCCCTGGGAGAGACTGAGAGAGGGCACGCGCCGCCAGGCGCGTCGCGCACGAAGGGCGCTCCCCGCCGGCCTCCTCTCCCCCTGCAGACCTTTGCACAACCGCCCGCGGGCAAGCATGCGTGGGGCCGGGAGGTCTTGCCTCTTCTCCCCGCGGGAGAAGATTGAGATGAGGGGCACCCTCGCAACCGCCACGGGTCATCGAAGCCGATCAACCCCGCTCCGCAAACCTCTCTCCCCCTGGGAGAGACTGAGAGAGGGCACGCGCCGCCAGGCGCGTCGCGCACGAAGGGCGCTCCCCGCCGGCCTCCTCTCCCCCTGCAGACCCTTGCACAACCGCCCGCGGGCAAGCATGGGTGGGGCCGGGAGGTCTTGCCTCTTCTCCCCACGGGAGAAGATTGAGATGAGGGGCACCCTCGCAACCGCCACGGGTTATCGAAGTCCACCACCTTCGCGGTCAGTCACCCCGGTTACGCAAAGGTCTCCGCCAGAGGGAGAGAGGCCGAGGGAAAGGGCTATCCGTCCAACCGAGCCAGTACGCGGTCGCCGCGTGCTAGGGGCAGCGTCCGCGACGCGCTTCCGTTGCGGACCGCGATCTCCAGGCGTCCGCCGCTGCCCCACACAGCGAGCGGGGCGCCCTCCTCCGCCGACCCGTAGCTGCGGCGCACCCCGCCGATGACGCGGCCCGCCGCCTCGACCGACGCCACGTTGGGGGCGTCAGCCTGACGAAGGTTCGTCACCGCGTTCCCGAAGCCATCGACGTGGAGGACCCGCGCCACGATCGCGCCGTCCACCGGCAGCGCGGGCCGTGCGATGCGCAGCCGGCGCAGCGTGGCGAGCCGGGGGCCCATCCGTGCCGCGTCCACGCCGAGGCAGAGATGCGCCGCCGCCGGAGCGAAGATGTCGCGTCCGTGGAAGACGTTGCTGACCTCGGCGAGGCGGTAGGCGGGGTCGGTGAGCTCGAACACCTCCACACCTGTCGGCGCCGGCGACTCGACGGTCCGCGCCAATGCGCCGTCGTCCTCGTCCGCCTCATTCGCAAGGGGCCAGTCGGCGGATGCCGGCAGCAGTGCCTCGATGGCGAGGCTCAGTACGCCGTTGTCGGGGCCCACGAGGTAGACGCCGCCGACGCACACCGCGATGGCGCGGCGGTCCGTCCCGACGCCGGGATCGACGATGGCGACGTGCACGCAATCCTTGGGGAAGAACGGGACCGCCTCGGCGAGCACGTAGGCGCCGTGCAGCACGTCCTGCGGCGGGACCTCATGCGTTATGTCGACGCACGAGACGCCGGGGGCGATGGTGAGGATGACCCCCTTCATTGCCGCGGCGTAGGCGTCGGCCCGGCCGAAGTCGGTGGTGATCGTGACGGTGGACGTCACGCGCGATCGATGAAACGCGCGCTCACCAGCGCGAGGAGGACGAAGACCACCGTCAGGAAAATCGTGCCGCGGAAGAGTGTCTGCTCGAAGCCACGCCGGCTGCGGAAGTTCGACGAGTAAGCCTGGCCGAAGAGGCCGCCGCCGCCGCCTTTGACCTGGAGCAAGACCATGCCGACGAGTACGACGGACAGGACTATCGTTATGCCGTTGAGGGCCGTTTCCAAACGTCTCCGCCTCGACCGGCGGGCCACCGGTCCCGTTCAGTATACGCCACTACCCGCCGAGCCGCTCCCGCAGCATCTCCGTCACCACGCCCGGATTGGCGCGGCCTTTCGTCGCCTTCATCACCTGGCCCACGAGGAACTTGATCGCGGTCTCCTTGCCGGCCCGGTAGTCGGCGACCGCCTTGTCGTTGCCGGCGATCGCCGCGTCGACGATGGGCAGCATGTCGTCCGCGGCGGAGATCTGGGTCAGCCCCTTCTCCTTGACGATGGCGCCGGGCGCCTTGCCCGTAGCGAAGCTCTCTTCAAAGACTTCCTTGGCGACGTTGCCCGTGATCGTTTTCGCGTCGATCAGGTCGAGGACCTCGGCGAGATGTACGGGGGAGAGGTTGAGGCCCTCGTCGCCGATTTCCTTGCCCGCCTCGTTGAGCAGGCGGCTCACCTCGCCCAGAATCCAGTTCGCTGCCGCCTTGGCGCGCGGCTGCTCGTCCGCCGAGGGGTTGACCTTCACCACCGCCTCGAAGAAGTCCGCCATAGGCTTGGTCGAGGTCAGTTGCGCGGCGTCGTAGTCCGATAGACCGTGCTGGTCTTGAAAGCGGCGGCCGCGGGCGTCGGGGAGCTCCGGGAGGCTCGCCGCGATCTCCTCCACCCAGGCCGGGGCCAGCGCCAGCGGTGGCAGGTCCGGCTCGGGAAGGTAGCGGTAGTCGTGGGCCTGTTCCTTACTGCGCTGACTCACCGTCGCGGCCCGGGCCTCGTTCCAGCCGCGGGTCTCCTGCACGATCCGCTCGCCCGCGCCCATCCGCGCCGTCTGGCGCTCGATCTCGAACAGCAAGGCCTGGTAGACCGAGCGGAAGCTGTTCATGTTCTTCACTTCGACCTTGGTCGGGGGAAGCTCCGTGCTCCCCCTGGGCCGGAGGCTCACGTTGGCGTCGCAGCGGAAGCTCCCCTCCTCCATGCTCCCCGTGCTCACTTCCAGGTACTGGAGGATGGCGCGGAGCTTGACGAGGTAGTGTCGGGCCTCCTCGGCGGAGCGCAGATCAGGCTCGCCGACGATCTCCATCAGAGGAATGCCGGAGCGGTTGAGATCGACGAGGCTGTAGCCCTCGCCACCGGGTTCGGCGCGGTGGAGCAGCTTCGCGGTGTCCTCTTCCAGGTGCACGCGGGTAATCCCGGCGCGTCGGACGCCGCCGTCCTCGGCCTCGATCTCCAGCCAGCCATTGCTGGCGATGGGCTCGTCGTATTGCGATATCTGGAAGCCCTTGACGAGGTCGGGGTAGGGGTAGTTCTTGCGGTCGAACTTGGTGTGCTCGTTGATGACGCAGTGCAGCGCGATCCCCGTCATCACGGTGTACTCGACGGCGGTGCGGTTGATCACCGGCAGCGCCCCGGGGAGCCCCATCGACACGGGGTCGACGCGCGAGTTTGGCGGCGCGGTCTGGTAGTCCGTCGGGCAGCGGCTGAACATCTTGCTCCGCGTCAGAAGCTGCGCGTGGACTTCGAGGCCGATAACGGGTTCGTACTCAGTCTTCGCGGTCGTAGTCATGACGCTTTCGAGTATACCGCGCCCAGGCCATCCCGCCCACGGGCGCTTCCACGCGCGGCGCTCCATGCCGTACCCTTACCGGAGGGAACTTTCTCCATGCCGACCGCCGCCGTCACCCATCTGGGCTGCAAGCTCAACCAGTCCGAGGCCGAAGCCTTGTCGCTGGCCTTCGCCCGCGCCGGCTACGACATCGTCGCGCCCGCCGACGGCCCCGACGTCTTCGTCCTCAATAGCTGCACCGTGACCCACGTCGCCGACCGGAAGTCGCGTCAGATGCTGCGGCGGGCCAAGCGGCGCAACCCCGGCTCGCAGGTCATCGCGACGGGGTGCTACGCGCACCGCGCGCCGCAAGAGCTCGAAGCCATGGCCGAGGTCGACCTCGTCGTCGACAACCGCGGCAAGATGCGCCTCCTCGACATCCTCGGTGTTCAGGAGGCGGACGTCTCGGCGCCGTCCGGCGGACGGCGGGCGCGCTCCATGGTCAAGATTCAAGAAGGGTGCAACCAGGTCTGCGCCTACTGCATCGTGCCCAAGACGCGGGGGCGCGAGCGCAGCCTCCCCATCGACGAGATTCTCGACACGATGCGCGCCCGCACCGGCGCGGGCTACCGCGAGATCGTGCTCACCGGCACCCAGCTCGGCTCCTACGGCTACGAGTTCGGCCCGCCCCCGACCGGCCGCACCTGGTATGAGGAGCTCGTCCGCCGCGCCCTCGACGAGACGGGCGTGACCCGGCTGCGCTTCTCTTCGCTCCAACCCCAGGAGATCACCGACGGGATGATCGACCTCTACCGCGCCGGCCGGCTCTGCCCCCACGTCCACGTCCCGCTCCAGAGCGGGAGCGACGCCGTCCTGCGACGGATGCGGCGCCGATACGCCGCCGGGGACTTCCGCCGCTGCGTCGAGCGGCTACGCGCGGCGGTCCCCGATATCGCGATCACCACCGACATCATCGTCGGCTTCCCCGGCGAGACCGACGAGGACTTCGACGCCACCGCCGCGCTCGCCGAGGACGTGAGCTTCGCGCAGATTCACGTCTTCCCCTATTCCCACCGGCCGGGAACGTCGGCGGCCCACTTCGCCGATCACCTCGACCCCAAGACCAAGGCGGCGCGGGAGGCGCGCCTGCTCGCTCTGGCGGACCGGTCGGCGCGGGCCTACCGCCGGCGCTTCGAAGGCCGCGAGGCCGTCGTGCTCTGGGAAGAGGAGAAGGGCGGGCGCTGGAGCGGCCTCACCGAGCACTATGTCCGCGCCTTCACCGCCTCCCACCGCGACCTCCGCAACGAGTTCACCCGCGTGCGCGTCGCCGGCGTGGCCGAAGACGGCATGGACGTCGAACTGCTCGACGCGCGCCCCGCCCTGTAACCCGCGCCCCGAGGGCGCTATCATGCCCGAGTCCGGCGGGCGCGCCGGAGCATCCCCCCCACACACGAGGAGGCCGGCTAATGAAACTGGTGACGGGCATCCCCATCGCGTTGTTCCTCAACGACGCCCGCCGCGGCGAGAAATCCTCCATCGAGAAGGTCGTCCGCGAGATCGAGGAGCTTGGCTTCTGGGGCATCTCCATGCCCGACCACATCTTCCACCCCGGACAGTCACTGACCGGCCACACCGTCAACGAGAATCCCGGATGGCGCTACGCCGACCCCCAGGCCATGCTCGGTTACCTGGCCTCGATCACCGAGCGCGTGAAGATCATGCCCCGCGTGCTCGTCCTCCCCTACCGGCAGCCCTTCGGCGTGGCCCATGGCCTCGCCACGATCGACTCGCTGTCGGGGGGCCGTCTCCTCTTCTGCCCCGGCGTCGGTTCCGACCTCACAGAGTTCGAGGTCATGCGGCTCCCTCGAAACAAGCGGGGCAAGATGACCGACGAATACATCGAAATCATCTATCGGCTCTGGGCCAACGAGCACGCCAGCTTCTCCGGCGAGTTCTACAGCTTCGAGGACGTGAGCCTGGTGGTCCGTCCGGTGCAGCAGCCCAGGCCCGAGGTGTGGGTCGGCGGCAGCAGCAAGGCGAGCCTGGCGCGGGCCATCCGCGTGGGGGAGGGCTGGACGCCCACCTGCTTCGCCTATCCGCCGGTGCAGAACCCGTCGGGCAAGACCGAGGGCGGACCGAGCGGCGCGCAGTCGTCGAGCGTCTCCACCAGCCGCCTCGTCGAGCTCAAGGAGTGGGCCGACGCCGAGCGGGAGAAGACCGGCCAGCCGCCGCTGGAGTACGTGATGAGCAGCGCCCCGCCCCTGAACTTCCTGCCCAAGTCCACGCGGGCCAGCCGCCGCCCCATCTCCGAAATCGACTTCTTTACCTGCAAGGGAACGGTAGACGAGCTGCGCGACGAATTCCTCGCCTTCAAAGAAGCCGGCTCGACATCCTTCGTCACCAACTTCATGCCCACCACCATCGAAGCCTACCTCGAAGGCGCCCGCCTCTTCATGAAAGAAATCGCCCCAGCCCTCGAATAGCCTCCCTACGCTCCCCCTCTGGAGGCCCTTGCAAAACCCGCCGCGCCGCGCCTCCCATCTCGTAGGGGCGCCCCTCCGGCCTTTCCCCCTCTGGGGGAAACTGAAAGAGGGCACGCGCCCCAAGAGCGCGTCGGAGGGGCGGGGGGAGGCGGCCCCCCTCCCCCTTGCCCCCACAGCCAATCCTCCTCAGGCTCGAACGGGCGGAGCAGCCCTCCCCTCCGGCCTTTCCCCCTCTGGGGGAAACTGAAAGAGGGCACGCGCCCCAAGAGCGCGTCGGCGGGGCGGGGGGAGGCGGCCCCCTCCCCCTTGCCCCACAGCCAATTCCGCGTCAGGCTCGAACGGGCGGAGCAGCCCTCCCCTCCGGCCTTTCCCCCTCTGGGGGAAACTGAAAGAGGGCACGCGCCCAAAGGGCGCGTCGGAGGGGCGGGGGGGAGGCGGTCCCCCCGCTCCACCTTGGCCCCATAGCCAATTTTGCCCACCGATGATACTTGACAAGGCTTGTCAAGGGGGTTTATCGTTAGCCTAGAACATTAGTGCTATCCCGCGCAGCGGCGGGAGAAGCTGTGTTCTGCGCCTCCCGCAAGGGAGCGTGCACCTCCGCCGGCCAATGGCCTCCCGGCCTCCAACCGGCGCCGCGCCTCCCGTAAGGGAGCGTGCACCTCCGCCGGTCAATGGCCTCCCGGCCTCCAACCGGCGCCGCGCCTCTCGCAAGGGAGCGTGCAACCCGCGCCGACTCGCCCCCGTGGCGTCCCCGGCGCCGCGCCTCCCCGCGAGGGGAGCGTGCACCTGCGCCGGACCACCCGACTGAGCGTGTGCCGGCGCGCGCCTCTCCGCAAGGGGAGTGTGCGACCGCGTCGGCCCGCGCCCCCTCCCGGGCGCGGGTCGACGCACGCCTACAAAGGGCGCGGTGCGCCCAAAACCCGCCGCGACGGGGGCCGCGCCGCCAAGTGCCGCTGCTATTTGGTGTGGCTGCGGACGCTTGCTCCGTCCCTCGCGAAGTTGAGGTCGAGCAGCCGCTCCAACAATGCACCATCGTCAAGTCTCTCCGGCCAGCCATAGGCGGCGAAGACGGCGGCGTCGAGAGTGGCGTGCAGGTTGGCGAGCCACGTTGGACGGGCATTGTAGAGGTTCGTGAGCGTACGCTTGCGCAGCTGCTTGTCCGCATCTTCGTCGACCGGAACCAGCCGCGACGGGAGCGAGGGCAGGACGTCGGGCTCCTCGCGCACCCACTCCGGCGGGTTGAGCCAGCGCCGGCGCGCCTCGTCCAGCGCTCGTGCCGCCTCGCCGATAGCGTCGCGATGCCCTCGCTGCTCAGAAGTCAGCGCCGCGTCCGGCGTATTGATCGGCCACGGAAAGGGGAACGTCTCGAATGTCGTCGTCGGTACCGGAATCGCCTGTGAGCACGCCATCGACGCCATGATGCGACCTTCAACCCCACTCCCGCGCTCAGCGTCGAAAGGCAACATTTTGACGAATATCGTCGAAATGCCTGGACACCCTCACGTGCTGGTTATCTTCACGCCGCATTTCGAGTCGAACCGCGTCGCGCCGGGGCCTCGGCGGACACGTGCGGCGACGCCATAGGCTACCCTATTTCCAAATCCGTCGCTAATTCGCCAAGGTACCTATTGCATTTCCATAGCGAAAGGCGTACTATCGCGCGGCTTTAGCGTCGAAATCGTTCGGACTCATGGTTTGGGGCCGGGCGGACAAGCTCCACGCGGACGCCGGCGGGCGGGTCGCGCGGATGATCGACGGTCCGGCTTCAAGAAGGAAGACGCGGACCGACTAAGGAACACGTGATGTTGTGGGAGAAAGCGTGCCAGAGGTGCAAGGGCGACCTGTTCGCGGGCAACGACGAGTTTGGCCCGTACGTAAAGTGCGCCCAGTGCGGCGGTCATCTGACCACCGAACAAGAGATGCAGCTCCGGACCGCGGCATATAGCGCCGTTAGCTGATACGCTACCCTCGACCGCCTCGAATAGAGGAGCAACGGTTGAGCGGCGAGCGGTTCTCGATAGAAGTCCCCGGTAAGGGCGCGGTAAGCGCAATCCGGACGGACGCGCTCCAGACCGGCGGCGGACGGCTTTACGTCTACGCCCCCGGCGCGGGCGCCAACCTGGACGACCTCTTCGGGGCCTACCTGGCGGAACGCCTACCGTCCCAGGGCCTGAGCGTCCTGCGCTTCCAGTTCCCCTACATGGAAGCGGGGCGGCGCGCGCCCGACCGTCCGCCGGTGCTGGAGGCAACCTGGCGTGCCGCGATCACCGCGGCTCGGCCCTCGGCGCGCGTCCTGCTGATCGGCGGGCGCTCCATGGGCGGTCGTATCGCCTCGATGGCCGCCGCGGACGGCGGCGCCGTCGACGC
Organism: Dehalococcoidia bacterium; assembly: GCA_965219875.1. Taxonomy (GTDB): domain Bacteria; phylum Chloroflexota; class Dehalococcoidia; order SHYB01; family SHYB01; genus DAOUKH01. The sequence continues at coordinate 388,656 of CBDCOW010000006.1, forward strand.
GCTCGCCCTCTTCGCCTACCCCCTGCACCAGCCGGGGAAGCCCGAGCGCCTCCGCGACGCGCACTTCCCCGCTCTCGACATGCCGGTGCTCTTCTGCTCGGGGACCCGCGACACCTTCGCCACCCCCGCCGAACTCGCCGCCTCCGCCGCCAAGGCCCCCAACGCCCGCGTCCACGTCCTCCAAGGCGCCGACCACAGCTTCGCCGCCCGCAAAGCCGACGGCCGCACCCGCGAAGACATCTGGACCGAAGCCGCCGAGGCCCTCATCGCCTTCGCCGCCGCCTTCCCGTAGAGGCAGCCAAGGGCCTAGCGGTCCCGCCGGCGGCACACTAGATGGAGGTGCTGCGCCAACGAGGCGAACGGCTCCTCCGTCCGGCACCGCAACTCCAAGGCGAGCAGATCGGCGAGCGCCCGGTCGTCCAACGGGGCTTGGACATGGTCGTGAAAGGTCCGAATGCCGGCCCGATGCTGGACTTCGAGCCCCGCGGCGCTGAGCCATGCTCGTACGTCCTGTTCGCGAAGCGGCGTGGCCCCGTCCGCTCTCGGCTCAGCCGCGGCATCGATCTCCCGCAGCGCATCGACGAGTTGACCCCGCACCGCGCGCTTCAGCAGTGCGCCGTTGAAGTTGTAGAACATCAGCGAGAGCCGGCCCGACGGCGCCATGAACTCCGCCAGGTGACCCGGCACGTCCGCGGACTCGCCCAACCATTCCAACACCGCATGACAGACGACGAGATCGAACCGCCGCCGCAGGTGAGACCCCAAGTCCTGGACCGCCGACTGCACGAACGTGATCTCGCCCGCTAGCTCTGCCTCCCGGGCCGTCTTGCGAGCGATGGCGAGCATCTCTTGCGACGGGTCGCAGAGCGTCACTCTATTCCCCGCCTCGGCCATCCGCGCCGCCAGACGGCCGCTTCCGCCCCCAGCATCCAGCACGGAGAGCCTGCCCTCCGCGAGGCCCGGAATCTGGGCGGTCATGTCCTCCCAGAGGACCCGGCTTCGGATAAAGCCCTTCGTGGAGCCGTAGATCGCGCGGTCCCACTCCGCGCCCATCGCGTCGAAGTCCTTGTCTTGCCTCGCAGACTCCGGCAACGCTCCCCCCTGCTCAGTGCATCTCTAGTCTCTCCATAGTATGAGGCCCGCGCCCTTTCGTTGACATTCGCGGGGCCGCGTCCTACCGTGATGACGCCCCGAAATTCCGCACTGTTTCCGGTGAAGGCGCGACCTAGGACGCCCCGGAGGTCTCCTCTATGCCCGGCCCCCTGGACGGCATCACCATCCTCGATCTGACCATCTGGCAGAACGGGCCGTGGGCCACGGTGATGCTCTCCGACTTGGGCGCCGAGGTCATCAAGGTCGAGCACCCCGTGACCGGCGACCCCGGCCGCGGCCTTCTCCCCGCCGGCGGATCGAGCCGCGCCTCGTTCTCGTACTTCCAAGCCCTGAACCGCAACAAGAAGAGCATGACCCTCAACCTGCAGTCCGACGAGGGCCGCGAGATCTTCTACCGGATCGCCAAGGACGTCGACGCCATCACCCAGAACTTCCGTCTCGGTGTCGTCGAGCGCCTGAAGGTGGACTACGAGACCGTCCGCGCGATCAATCCCCGCATCGTCTACGGCAGCGTCTCCGGCTGGGGGCCGCTCGGCCCCGACTCGAAGCAGGGCGTCTACGACATCCTGGGACTGTCGCGCGGCGGGCTGATGAACATGCTCTCCGCCGGCGAGGACGCCCCCACCTATCGTGGCGCGGGCGCCGGCATCGCCGACCAGGTGGGCGCGATCACCCTCGCCTACGCCGTCCTCGCCGGCCTCATGGCCCGCGAGCGCACCGGCAAGGGCCAGCACGTCCAGACCTCCCAGCTCGGCGGCCAGATGCTCCTCCAAGGACTCAGCATCGGACGCTACACCATCGCCGGCGATAAGCCCCAGGGCAAGCAGCGCGGCAAAGCCGGCAACAGCCCTCTCTTCCACATCTACCCCGCCCGCGACGGCAAGTGGCTTGCTCTGGGCTGCGTCCAGGGCGACCGCTACTGGCCCGACATCTGCCGCATCCTCGGCATCCAGGACCTGGAGCACGACTCCAAGTTCAACGGCAACGGCCCGCGCAACGACAACGCCATCGAGCTCATGGAGATCATGGACCGCGCCTTCGCCGCGAAGGACCGCGACGAGTGGGTGAAGATATTCAACGACGCCGGCGTGCTCGCCGCGCCGGTGCAGGACTACGAAGATGTACTCCACGACCCCCAGGTGCGCGCCAACGACTACGTCGTCGAACTCGAGCATCCGTCGGAAGGAACGCTGATGCAGGCCGGCTGCCCCATCCGCTTCAGCGAGACGCCAGCGAAGCCCCGCTCGACGGCCCCCGAGTTCGGCGCTCACACCGAAGACGTACTGCTCGCCGCCGGCTACTCCTGGGAAGACCTCGAAGGCTTTCGGGACCGCGGCGTGATCTAGCCCGCCAGTATCGGAGGACGCCATGCAAGGCCCGCTTCACGGGATCACCATCCTCGACCTGACCATCTACCAGAACGGCCCCTGGGGCACCGTGATGCTCTCGGACATGGGCGCCGAGGTGATCAAAGTCGAAGACCCCGTCAACGGCGACCCCGGCCGCGCGCTCACCCCCATGGGCCGCGCCGGACGCCGCGTCCCCACCTACTTCGAGTCGATGAACCGCAACAAGCGGAGCATCACGCTCAACCTCAAGTCGGACGACGGCCGCGAGGTCTTCTACGATCTCGCCAAGCGGTGCGACGTGATCACCCAGAACTTCCGCGTCGGCGTCGTCGAGCGCCTGAAGGTCGATTACGAGACCGTCCGCAAGATCAACCCCCGCATCGTCTACGCCTCCGTCTCCGGCCTCGGCTCGCGCGGCCCCGAAGCCAAACAAGGCGTCTTCGACATCCTCGGACAGGCCCGCGGCGGCCTGATGGAACTGCTCTCGATCGCCGACCCCGAGCTCTCCTACCGCTCCAGCGGCGGCCTCGCCGACCAGACCGGCGCCATCACCATGGCCTACGGCATCATGCTCGCCCTCTTCGACCGCGAGCGCACCGGCAAGGGCCAGCACGTCGAGGTCTCCCAGCTCGGCGGGCAGCTGACGCTCCAGGCGCTTGCCCTCAACGGCTATCTGATGAACGACGAGATGCCGCTGCCCCGGCCCCGGGCGACGAACTACAACCCCCTGTTCAACATCTACCGCTGCAAGGATGATCGCTGGATCGCGCTCGGCGGCATCCAGCCCGACCGCTACTGGCCCGCGCTGTGCGAAGTCCTCGGCATCGAGGAGCTGCGCGATGACCCGCGCTTCTCCGAGGTCCGCGCCCGCGGCCAACACGCCGGCGAGCTCATCCCGATCATGGACCGCGCCTTCGTCACTAAGACCCGCGACGAGTGGATCGTCCTGCTGCGGGCCAAGGACGTCCTCTGCGGCCCTGTCCAAAAATACGACGATATCCCCAACGACCCCCAGGTCATCGCCAACGAGCTTCTCGTCGAGCTGGAGCACCCCGAGGCCGGCCCGATCACGCAAGTCGGCCTCCCCGTCCGCCTCAGCGAGACGCCGGGGAAGCCGCACTCGACGGCGCCGGAGTTCGGCGCTCACACCGAGGAAGTCCTCCAAGACCTCGGCCTCTCCTGGGACCGCATCGTCGAGCTCCGCGACCGCGGGATAATCTAGCCCCTTCGCCGCCTCGGCCCTGGGTCATCGACCCTTTGACATAGGGAACGTTTGTTCTCTATCATCCTTCGTCCCCGGTCGTTCCGGAGACTCCCGTAACCGAGGAGGCGCCTTGCGGGTCGCCTGCGTGCTCGTCACACACCTGCGGGCAAGAATCGAGCTGAGACGGCAGCCGCATCTCGGCGGCAGGCCCGCCGTCATCGTCGACCGCGCCGGCGGCAGGCCTGTGGTCGTCGACTTCCTCCCGGCCACCGTGGGGGTGGCCGCGGGCATGACGTTGGAGCAGGCCTTGTCGCGCCATGCCGAGGCCGTCGTCATTGAGGCGGACGAGCCCGCCTACCGCAAGGCGTTTCACCGAATGCTCACCTCCCTTCAGGCGGTCGGCGACCGTGTCGAGCGCTCGGATCTGGGGGTCGCCTACGTGCGGATGGACGGTCTGGAGCGGCTGTACCGCGGGGAGGCCGGGCTCGTCTGCGCCCTGCTGGACGCCGTCCCCGCCTACCTCGCCCCGCGCATCGGCGTGGCGGACGCCAAGTTCCCGGCCCTCGTCGCCGCGCGGACCGCCGAGGCGCTCGGGGCCCGCCAAGTCCCCGCGGACGTCCGGGCCTTCCTCGCGCCCCACTCGGTAGACCTGCTGCCCGTCGCGCCTGAGGCCAGGACGGCCCTCAAACGCTTCGGCCTGCAGACCATGGGGGACGTGGCCGCCATGCCGGAGGGAGCGATCGTCGACCAATTCGGACCGGCGGGCCGGAGGGCGGGGCAACTCTCCCGCGGCGTCGACGACAGCCCCCTGGTCCCCATGAAGCACGAAGAGGCTGTGGCCGAGCACGCCGCGCTCCCGTTCACCTCGGCCTCCATCGAAGTCCTCTTCGTCGCGGTCGACTCCCTGCTGAGGAAGGCGTACGCGCGTCCCGAGCTGCGGGGAAGATACGCGGGCGGCGCCGCTGTGGAGTGCCTGCTGCACCGGGAGGCGACCTGGGAGCGAACGTTCCGCTTCAAGCAGGCGGCGGGGAATTGGCAGAGCGCCTCCCGCATCCTGAGGAGCCGGCTAGAGACCGACCACCCGCGGGCCCCCGTCGAGGAGGTGACCCTCGCCCTCTCCGACCTCACCGGCGAGTCGGGCCTGCAGCTCGGGCTGACCGAGGATATGCGGGACAGCCGGGAGCAGCGGCTCGTCGAGGTCGACCGGCGGCTGCGGGGCCAGATGAACGGCGGCCATGCCCTCTACCGGGTGGTCGAGGTCGCCCCCTGGCACCCGGCCCCGGAGATGCGCGCGCTGCGGGTCCCCATCGACCCCGTGGGACGACAGGACATCGGCTCGCTCTCCGCGCCCGTCGCCGTCGCGGTCCGGGAGGGGCCGGACCACCGGCCCGCGGCGGTGCGGCTGGGCGGGCACTGGCGGCGGGTGGCCGACGTCGAGGACACGTGGAGCTTCGACCTCTGGTGGATGCCCAGGCCCCTCGCCCGCACCTACCACCGGGTCCGCGTCGAGGACGGGTCGCAGCTCACGCTCTTCCGTGACCGCGACGAGCCCCGCTGGTACCGGCAGAGCGCCTAGGCGCGGGCGCCCGCGTATGACGGCCGGCTACGTCGAGTTGCATGCAGCGAGCTTCTACTCCTTCGGCTTGGGCGCGTCGCACACCCACGAGCTGCTGGCCCAGGCGAGCGAGCACGGGTACGACACCCTGGCTCTCACCGACGCCAACCTCTGCGGGGCGCTGGAGTTCGCCCGCCTCGCCAACAGCCTCGGCGTCCAGCCCATCACCGGGGGCGAGTTGACCCTCAGCGACGGCTCCCGTCTGGTCCTTCTAGCCAAGACGCGGCAAGGCTACGGCAACATTTCTCGGCTGTTCACCCTGGCCAACGCCACCGACCGGAGACAGCCCAGGCTGGACCCCACCCACCTGTCCGAGCATGCCGGCGGCGTGGTCCTCCTCACCGGCGGCCGCGATGGACGGCTCGCCAACCTGGCACTCGACGGCTGCCGGGAGGAGGCCGCGGGCCTGCTCAGACGGTACGTGGAGTGGTTCGGCCCAGACTCGGTGTTCGTCGAGGTGCAGCGCAACTTCCTTTCCGGGGACACTCGCCGCAACCGCGAGTTGGCGGCCCTCGCCGACGAAGCGGGCGCTCCGCTGGCCGCCACCAACGACGTCCTCTACCACGCCCCTGAGCGCTACCGCCTCCAACACGCGCTGGCGGCGGCGAGGCGAAACACCACCATCGACCAGGCCCTCCCTTACATCCGCCCCAACCATCATCTGTACTTGAAGTCTCCCTTGCAGATGGCGCGCCTCTTTCAGGACCGTCCCGACGCTCTCGCCAACACCCTGCGGATCGCGGAGCGGTGCTCCTTCAACCTCGCCACCGATTTGGGCTACACCCTCCCCGACCCCGCGACGCCGGAGGGGTACACCGCCGAAAGCTACCTGGAGCGGCTCTGCATCGAGGCCGCCGTCCGCCGCTACGGCTCAGTGTCGCCGCGCGTGGAGCAGCGCCTCGCCGAGGAGATGCGGCTAATACGTAGGCACAACCTCGCCGGCTTTCTGCTCCTCTACCGCGAGATCGTCCTGCTCGCCCAGCGGATCATGGAGGAAAAGGGGCTGACCTCCCCCGAGACGCCCCTCGAGGAGCGGCCCCCTGGCAGGGGCAGGGGCTCCTCGGTCGCGCTGCTCGCCGGCTACCTGATCGGCATCAGCCACGTCGATCCCCTCCGCTGGGACCTCACCCTGGAGCGGTTCATGTCGGAGGACATGAGCATGCTGCCCGACATCGACCTGGACTTCCCCCGCGCGCTCCGCGACGAGCTGATCCGGCGGGTCCACCGCCACTTCGGGCCGGAGTTTGCCGTCCTTGCCGGGGCCGTCGCCACCTACTCCGTCAAGGGCGTCATCCAAGACCTAGGCAAGGCCCTCGGCCTGCCGAAGGAGGACCTGCGAAGGCTGTCCAAGCAGGTCGAGGCCGGCGACGGCGGGCTCCTGCGGGAGGAGATGCTGGCACTCCCCTCGTTCAGAGACCGGGTGGACGCCCCGGGGTGGAGGGACCTAGCGGCGCTCGCGCCACAACTGACTGGCGCGCCCAAGGCGCTGGGCCAGCACGTCGGCGGCATGGTCCTCAGCAGCTCCCCCATCCCTGAGATGGTCCCCATGCGGGCCGGGGCCATGGATGGGCGCTACATCATGGACTGGGACAAGGACAGCGTCGCCGACGCCGGCTTCGCCAAGATCGACCTGCTCTCGCTGCCGGTGCTGGACCAGATGGAGGAGGCCCTCGATCTCGTCGAACGCCGTGAGGGGAAAAGGCCCGACCTGAGCAAGATCGACCCGGAGGAGGACGCCGTCTACGACATGATCAACGCCGGCGGGGCCAAGGGCGTCTTCCTGCTGCAGTCGCCCGCCCAGCTCAAGCTGGCGCAGCGGCTGAACTCGCGCAACCTCCTCGACCTCGCCTACCAGGTCGCGCTCATCCGGCCTGGCGTCGGCGTGCAGGGCAGCGCCGTCTCCCAATTCGTCGAACGTTACCGGCACGGGTCGGCGTGGGAGTACGACCACCCGCTGGAAAAGCGCGCCCTCGAACGGGGCTACGGGATCATCGTCTGGCAGGAGCAGGTCGTCCAACTCATCATGGACGTCGCGGGCTTAACCGCCGCTCAGGCCGACGAGATCAGGCGGGCCTTCGCCAAGCCCAACGCCGAGCACCTGATCGCCATGCACCGGCAGCGATTCCTCGAGGGCGCCGGGGCGAACGGCGTCCCGGAGGACACGGCCACGAAGATCTTCGGCAAGATCAACGGGCACTACATGTTCCCCGAGTCGCACTCCCACGCCTTCGGGGTCACCGCCTACCAGGCCGCCTGGCTGAAGCGCCATCACCCGCTGGAGTTCTTCACCGCCCTCATGAACAACCAACCCATGGGCTTCTATCCCATCGAGACCATCAAGGAGGACGCCCGGCGCTTCGGCGTCCCCTTCCTGAACCCCTGCGTGAACCGCAGCCGGGCCCGGTGCGCCCCCGACGGGGGCTCGGTGCTGCTGGGCCTCCAGTTTGTAAAGGACGTCGGGGCCGAGTCGGCGGAGGCCATCGTCGAGGAGCGGGAGCACGGCGGCCCCTACTCCGGCGCGGGTGACCTGGTGCGGCGGACGGGCCTCCGGCCCGCGGCCGTGGAGTCGCTGGCCATGGCCGGGGCCTTCGACGACGTGACCCTCAACCGAAGGGAGGCCCTCTGGGACGCCGGCCTAGCCACCCGTCCCTCCGGCAAGGGGCAGCGGGCCCTGCCCGTGTCGACGCAAGACGCCGTCCCTAAGCTCGCCGACTTCACCGACTACGAGAAGATGGCGGCCGAGTACCGGGTCATGGGGCTTTACCCCAGGGGTCACCTCATGGAGTTCGTGCGTCCGGCACTGGGCCCGCGGGTCCTGCCCGCCGACGCCGTGGAGGGATGCGTCGACGGCGAGGAGGTGCTGGTCGCGGGATGGCCCATCGCCCGGCAGCACCCACGGGGAAGGCACGGCACGGTGTTCGTCACCATCGAGGACGAGACCGGGGACGTGCAGCTCATCCTCTGGCCGCGGGTCTTCGCCCACTGCCGCGGGAAGCTCAGGAGCCAGGTCATACAGGCCAGGGGTGTCGTCTCCCGGTGGGACGGCACGACGAACATCATCGTCTCCGACGTCGAGACCGTCGATGCAACGGTCCCGATGCCCGCCGCCCACGACTGGCGCTGAACCGCCGCCGGCGCGCCTCTAGGGCTAGACGCCGATGAGCTCTTTGGCCTGCTGGTAGTTCTCTTGGCGCTTGCCGTGGACGATCGCCGCGATCTTCGCCGCCGACATGGGCTGGACCCACCGGAACGGCTCGCGGGTATTGATGTATTCCTCGACCGTGGCCTGGTGGTGCTTGAAGGCGTGCATCTCGCTGAAGTCGTCGCGGGCGGTGATCTCGCCGAGGCGGTCGAAGAGCGCCATCACGTCGTAGCCCGAATCGAGGTACTGCTGGGTGAAGGCGAGCGTCTCCCGCACCTGGGGAGCCGCAACGAGATGGGGAAGCTTCATCACGGAGAGGTCTTCGACGTGGGGCTGCGACTCGATGCTTTCCGTGATCGCTTCGAGGAGCTCGGCCTCGGAGCGCGGGGGCAGCGCGGCGACATCCTCGCGGGGGTTGTAGTCGAACTTGCCGAGGCTCGACGATATCTCGGGCCCAGTGTGCCAGGTGAGGAGGGCGAGGATCTTGTTGCGGAGGCTCACGCCTTCGATGCCGAGGAGATAGCGGCGGGTGTTGATGCCCGTCTGCAGGTGGGTGTCCATCGGGTTGCCGTAGCTGGTGCGCAGGTGGATGACCGCGGCGCCGATGGAGAGGGCCTCGCCGACGCCTTCGAGGGACATGCCGCCGGCGAGGGCTTGGGCGAGCATCTCGGGGATGTCGCTCAACTCAGTCGAGGCGCCGATGCGGTCGGCGAGCTCGCCGATGGCCTCGGTCTCGGCAGTGGTGGTCATCATGGGGATGTCGCGGTCGAGGAGCTTGTAAGTATCGAGGAGCGCGGCGATGGGCTCGAACTTGGGCGTGGCGCCGCCGCGGGACTCGTAGCGGATGGCGGGACGGAGAAGGACGGGGGCGTACTCCCAGCCGATTTCGTCGAGGGCGCGCCAGGTGTACATGGGGAAGAGGAAGAAGTGGTCGTCGCTGGGGTTCTTGGGGACGGCAAGGTCGAGGACGATGTCAAGGACTTCGCCGGCGGTGACGCCGTTTTCGAGGAGGTAGAGCATGGTCGCTTCCGCCGCCGGGGGATAGGCCATGCGCATCGAGCGCCGGAAGGTCTCCTTGGTGACGTCGACGCCGCCTTCGTCGGAGACGAGGTTCTTCTCGCGGAAGACGAAGATGTTGTTCGAGTCGGCGGGGGCCATTTCGGGCATGATGTAGGGCCCCTGCTCCGGCGAGTGGACGTGCTTGTTGCACTGCGTCACGAACTGGACGACGGCAAGCTCAGCCCAAGGACGGCGGAGGCGCTTGGCCATCTGGCCGACGGGGTACGCGCCGCAGATGGGGTGGATGGGGCCGCCGTGGTGCCCCATGGGCAGCTCCGTCGAGCGGACGACGGCGAGCGCACCGGCCCGCACCAGGTCCTCGGGAGAGACGCCGTCGGCGAGCTTGGCGTGGGTGGCCTCGATGATCTCCTCGCGGGGCGTGGTCTCGACGAAGCGGACGAGTTCTTCGACTTCGGGCTCGAACGTGACGGGCTTGAACATGACGCCTCCCCACGGCTCGGACGGCGCAGGCCCACGATTGGGCCGCGGCCTTGCATGCGATGCTCCCACGCCGGGCGCATCCGCGCCTCCTTGGGAGCAAGGTATTCTTTCGAGCGTTACCGTAAATCAGACGAGGCGGCGCGTCAACCGCGCCGGGGCGCCTACGGGCATACCGCCGGCATAGGAACGTCGTGATCGCTGTTGAGGACCATCCGCACTAGTTCCAAGCCACTGTCTCCTTGTCCAAGTCCGAGTAGGGGATTCTCTCCTGTAGAACGAATTACCACCCCGGCTGCCATGGCGGCGAGTGCGCCGGGTCCTTGCCCTTGATCGGAGCTAGGACCTCCTAGCGTCGTCGGGGCAGGAGGCGTCACAGAGGGAGCGCGCGACCTTCCTCGCGCAGGCGCCGCCGACGTCCCTCCGCGTCCGGCATCGCGGCGGACACCAGCTCCCAAAACTCCGCCGAGTGGTTCCGGTGCGTCAGGTGGGCCAGCTCGTGGACGACCACGTACTCAGTGAGGGCAGGCTCCAACATCATGGTGCGCCAGTTGAAGCGTAGCGTGCCATCGGGAGCGCAGCTCCCCCAGCGTTGGCGTTGGTCGCGGATGAGGACGCGCGGCTTCGTCCCTCGGGCGAGGCGGGGCCGCCAGCGCTCGACGCTCGCCGGCAGCCGTTCGGCGGCTCGGGCCCGGTACCACCTGACGACGGCGTGCCGGATTCGTTCGGAGCGTTCACCGTCGTCGAGGCCGTGCGGCGCGGCGACCCTGAAGTGCCAATGGTCGAAGCGGACCTCCGGCGAGCGCACGTCGGCGCGCTCCACGATCATGCGGACGTTGCGCCCCAGGTACGGCAGCGTCTCGCCGCTGACGAAGCGCTTCGGCGCCGCCTTCAACGATACCCCGGACGCGTGACTGATGATCCAAGGCGCGCGCTTGCGCACGATGGCCCGTAGCTCTTTACCTGTCGTCGTCGTGGGCGCAGCAATCTGTACGCCGCCGCCGTCCACCGTGATTTGGACCGTCTTCCTGCGACGCTTGCTGCGGCGCACCCGGTACTCGATGGTCGTGTCGCCGAAACGAATGTGGTCCCGTTCTGTCAACGCCCGCTCCTTCGTCGGCTGAGCCGGTCCGGCAGGCAAATCAAAGCGCTCTTGGCGGCTGGGAAGCACGCCGCCAAGAGCCTGCGGTCCACCTTACGGTAGCGGCGGTAGCACCCTGGCGATACCCATCGACGATGAGTCCGTATCGATTGCATCGCAGCCATCTCCCACGGGGAGAGAGGTTTATGGCGGGCGGCGCTGCATCCTCCGCGGGGATGACGGGCGCGGGCCGCGGCAACAGTGGGTCTTGTATGATTGCGGCGGCTCCCCTGCTTCACCCTGCCCTGGCGAGGACTCCGTATCAAGAGAAAGAAGAAGCTGTTTTACGGCTGGGTGATCGTCGCCGTCGTGGCGGCGGCCGGCTTTGCGATGGCGGGGCAGTTCAACCCGACCATCGGGGTCTTCATCAAGCCCATCACGGAGGAGTTCGGCTGGTCGCGGGCGACCTTCGCGGGGGCGAACACCATCGGCACCATCGTCGGCGGGCTGGCGGCGATCTTCGTGGGGCCGTTCCTCGACCGCTACGGGCCACGTTGGATGGTGACGGTCGGCTTCGTCGTGATCGGGGGAAGCATCGCCGCGCTCTCCCAGATCGGCGCGCTGTGGCACTTCTACCTCGCGACCATCGTCGGGCGCGTCGTGGTCCAGGGCGTGGTGAACCTCGGGATGCAGGTGAGCGTGCCGATGTGGTTCGTACGGAGGCGGGCCCAGGCTATCGCCCTGGCGGGGATGGGTCCCCGTCTCGGCAACGGGCTCACCCCCGTCTACGCCCAGGCCATCCTCGACGCGAGCAACTGGCGCGTGGCGATGCTCTCGGTCGCAATCGTGACGTGGGTGGTGGGGTTCCTGCCCAGCCTCCTCTTCCTGCGCCGCCGTCCCGAGGACATGGGGCTGCGGCCCGACGGCGAGGAAGGGCCGCCGCGCCGGGGGCCCTTCACCGAGGCGGGGCCGCGGGGGCAAGGAGCGCCGGTGGAGGCACGGGAGGAGCGGAGCTATTCCCTCAGGGAGGCCGCGTCCACCCGCGCCTTTTACGTGCTGCTCACCGTCACCACGCTGGCGTTCTTCGTGGGCGCGGGAATCAACTTCCACCTGATCGCCTATCTGGACGACCAGGGGGTCGGCGCGTCGGTGGCCACGCTCGTGCTCACGGCGTGGGCCGCCTGCGCGCTCGTCGGCGGCGTGGGCATGGGGTTCATCGGCGACCGCATCGCGGTGAAGCTGCTGATGGCGGGGTCCTTCGCGGGGCTGTCGGCGAGCATGCTGCTGTTGCTGCAAGTCACGAGCGTGCAGACGGCGTTCTTGTGGGCCGCGGCGTATGGGATCACGTTCGGGGCGACGACGACGCTGTACCAGTTGGTGTGGCCGGTCTACTTCGGGCGCGAGGCGCTCGGCACGATCCGTGGGGTGGTCACCGCGTTCAACATGACGTCGAACGCGCTCGGGCCGCTGGCGGCGGGGTTCGTATTCGACGCCACGGACAGCTACGACCTGATCTGGTGGGTCGACCTCATCATGCTGGCGGGGGTCGCGGCGCTGACGCTCACCGCACTGAACTCGCGCAAATCCCCGCGGGCAGTGTAAGCCGCCGTTGTCGTGGAGCAGGACGCCCTTTGAGCGCCGCCGCGCCTGCGGTGCGCGCCCACTCAGCCTCCCCCGGAGGAGACCTTTGCAAACCGACGGCGGACAAGAATGGGTGGGGCCGGGAGGTCTTGCCTCTTCTCCCCACGGAGACCTTTGCAAAACCGACTGGGGTCCTGGCGGGGGAAGCGGAGGTGGCATTCACTTAAGCCTTTCCCCCTCTGGGGGAAACTGAAAGAGGGCACGCGCCCAGAGGGCGCGTCGGAGGGGCTGGGTGGGGAGGTCTACGCCGACGTCCATGTAGCCCGCCCACCGAGTTACGCAAAGGTCTCCCACGGGAGAAGATTGAGATGAGGGGCCGCCTCGCAACCGCCACGGGTTATCGAAGTCCGCCACCTTCGTGGTCAGTCGCCCCGGTTACCCAAAGGTCTCCGAAGGGGGCGCGGGGGCCAACACCGCAATTCCCCGCGTGTGGGGAATGGCGGCGTGGTGGGTCTTGTATGATTGCGGCGGCTCTCCCGCTGTACTCTCCCCTGGCGAGGACTCCGCATAAAGAGAAAGAAGAAGCTGTTCTACGGCTGGGTGATCGTCGCCGTCATCGCGGCGGCGGGCTTCGCGATGTCGGGGCAGTTCAACCCGAACCTCGGGGTCTTCATCAAGCCCATCACCGAGGAGTTCGGCTGGTCACGGGCCACGTTCGCGGGGGCGAACACCATCGGCACCATCGCCGGCGGGCTGTCGGCGATCTTCATTGGGCCGCTCCTGGACCGGTACGGGCCCCGGTGGCTGATGACCATCGGCTTCGTGGTGGTTGGGGGGAGCCTGGCCGCGCTCTCGCAGATCAGCGCGCTGTGGCACTTCTACTTCGCGATCATCGTGGGGCGGGTCGTGGTCCAAGGCGTGTTGAACCTTGGTGTGCAGGTGAGCACGCCGATGTGGTTCGTGCGCAAGCGCGGCCAAGCCATCGCTCTTTCGGGAATGGGCCTGCGCTTCGGGAACGGGCTCACACCGGTGTATGCCCAGGCCATCCTTGCGGCGAGCAACTGGCGCCTAGCGATGCTGTCGGTGGGGATCGTGGCGTGGGCGGTGGGGTTCCTGCCCAGCCTGCTCTTCCTACGCCGCCGCCCCGAGGACATGGGTCTGCGGCCCGACGGCGACGCAGGCCCTCCGCGACGCGGCCCGTTCGCCGAGGGGGCAGGCCGGACGCCGGAGGCGGCGCGGGAGGAGCGCAGCTACACGCTCCGGGAGGCTGCCTCCACTCGGCCCTTCTACGTCCTGCTGGTGGTCACCACGGTGACATTCTTCGTGGGCGCGGCGGTCAACTTCCACCTGATCGCCTATCTCGACGACACAGGGATCGACGCGTCGGTGGGCACCTTGGTCCTGGCCGCGTGGGCCGCCTGCACGCTCCTCGGCGGATTCACCACGGGGTTCATCGCCGACCGCGTCCCGTTGAAACCGATGCTGGCCGCCGCCTACGCGGGGCTGGCGGGGAGCATGCTGCTGTTGCTGGCAGTCGGCAGCGCACCGGCGGCATTCCTCTGGGCGGCAGCGTACGGGATCACCTTCGGGATGAATACGACGCTGCATCAATTGGTGTGGCCGGTGTACTTCGGACGCGAAGCGCTCGGCGCGATTCGGGGGGTGGTGATGGCGTTCAACATGACGTCCAACGCGTTCGGCCCGCTCGCTGCGGGGTTCGCCTTCGACGCGACGGACAGCTACGACCTGATCTGGTGGATTTCCCTCATCATGCTAGCGTCGGTCGCCGTCCTAACGTTGGCGGCGTTGGGCTCGCGCAAGGCGCCGCGGTCGGCGTGAGCCCTTGTGCTATCGTAGGTCGCGCTGCATTGAAGCGAGGCCGTATGAAAGTCGAGTACACGCTGGCATCGAAGACGCTGGAGGGCGTGATCGCGGAGGCGAAACGCGCCGAGGCGCTCGGCTACGACGGCGTCTCGTCGGGAGAGACGAGCCACGACCCTTTCTTCCGGCTGGTGCTGGCGGGAGAGCATAGCAGCCGCCTGACGCTATGCACGTCAGTGCTGATCGCCTTCCCGCGGAGCCCAATGGTCGTGGCCTACGAGGCCTGGGACGTGCAGGAGTTCACCAAGGGCCGGCTGCTGCTGGGCCTGGGGACGCAGATCAAGGCGCACATCGAGCGGCGATTCAGCGTGGCGTGGGACTCACCCGGCCCACGTCTGCGGGAGTACATCGCGGCCCTGCGTCATATCTGGGACTGCTGGCAGAACGGGACCAAGCTCGACTTCGCCGGCGACTTCTATCAGTTCAGCTTGACGAATCCGCTGTTCACTCCCGAGCCCATCGAGCACCCCCGGGTACCGGTCTACATCTCGGCCTTGAATCCGTACAATCTGCGCCTGTCCGGTGAGGTGTGCGACGGCCTGCGAATGCATTCGTTCAACACGCCAAGGTATGCGCGGGAGGTGATTCTTCCGCATATCGCGGCGGGGCTGGACAAGGCGGGCCGGACCTTCGACGACTTCGACCTGGTAGGGCAGGGGTTCTACATCGCGGGGGCGAACGAAGAGGAGATCGAGGCGCAGCGGCCCGCCATGCGCCGCCGCATCTCGTTCTACGGCTCGACGCCGCCCTACCGCGGCGTCATGAGCCTGCACGGCTGGACCGAGGAGGCCGTCGAGATGCACCGGCTGTCCAAGCAGGGCAAGTGGGACGAGATGGCGGAGCTGGTGACCGAGGAAATGTTCGACACGTTCGTCACGGTGGGGCGCTACGACGACATCGCCGACCGCTTCGAGGAGCGCTGGGGCGGCGTGATCAACCGGGTCACCTTCAATCCCCCGCCGGGCGCGGACGACACGAGCGTCGCGGGCGCGGTGGCCGCATTCCGAGGCTAAGGAGACCGTGGTGAACGAGAGCGACGTCAAGAAACTGCCAGGGAACGTCAAGCCGCTTCGGTACGCCATCGATCTGGCGCCCGATCTCGATGCGTTCACGTTTGAGGGAGCGGTGAGCATCGAGATCGAGGTGTTGGAGGCGACGGAGCGCATCACGCTCAACGCCGCCGAGCTCGAGATCGCGTCGGTCGTGGCGACGCTGGCCAATGGCCGGAACGTCGAGGCGTCGATCGAGACCGACGAAGAGGACGAGACCGCCGTCTTCTCCTTCGGCGAGACGCTTCCGGCGGGGCGGGCCTCCCTGGCCTGCGTCTTCACCGGCGTGCTCAACGATCAGCTTCGCGGCTTCTACCGTAGCGAGTACGTCGACGAGTCCGGCGAAAAGCGCTACATGGCGACGACGCAATTCGAGGCCACGGACGCGCGGCGGGCTTTCCCCTGCTGGGACGAGCCGTCGCTGAAGGCCACGTTCGAGGTCACCCTGACGGCGCCGAAGGAACTGACGACGCTCTCCAACATGCCCGTAGCCAAGGAGTCGGTCGAGGGGCCGCTCAAGACGGTGCGGTTCCAAGAGACACCGAAGATGTCCACCTACCTGCTGGCCTTCGTGGTGGGCGACCTGGCGTCGGTCGAGGCCACCGGGCCCGGCGGAACGCTGGTGCGGGTGTTCACCACGCGGGGCAAGGAGGAGCAGGGGCGGTTCGCGCTGGAAAACTCCGTCAAGCTCCTCGGCTATTTCAACGACTACTTCGGCATCCCCTACCCGCTGCCCAAGATGGACCACGTGGCGGTCCCCGACTTCGCGGCGGGGGCGATGGAGAACTGGGGCTGCATCATCTACCGCGAGACGGCGCTGTTGTTCGAGGAAGGCAACTCGGCGTCGGCGGCCCGTCAGCGCATCATGCAGGTCGTCTCGCACGAGATGGCGCATATGTGGTTCGGCGACCTGGTGACGATGGAGTGGTGGGACGATCTGTGGCTCAACGAGAGCTTCGCCTCGTGGATGGGGGACAAGGGCGTCGACGTGCTGTTCCCCGAATGGCGGATGTGGACGCAGTTCGTGAGCCAGGACACCAACGCGGCGCTCAGCCTCGACGGCCTGGAAAGCTCGCACCCCATCGAGGTGCCGGTCAAGGATCCCGCGGAGATCCGGGAGATCTTCGATGCGATCAGCTACAGCAAGGGCGGCTCCGTGCTGCGGATGCTGGAGCAATACCTTGGTGCGGACACCTTCCGCGGCGGGCTGCGGGCCTACATCGACGAGCATCAGTACGCCAACGCCCGCACGGCTCATCTCTGGAACGCGTTGGAAGCGGCGAGCGGCGAGCCCGTCACGCGGATCATGAATAGTTGGACGCAGCAGATGGGCTATCCTGTCGTCGACGTACACACGGAGCGCTCCGACGACGGCACGCGGCTCGGGCTTTCGCAGCGCCGCTTCCTCTACAGTCATCTGCTCGGCGGCGGCACGGACGACTCCTCGCTGTGGGAGACGCCGGTGCTGGCGCTGACGCACGGGGGCGAGTTGCAGTCCTCGCTGCTGAGCGCGCGGGAGGGCGAGATCGACGTCCCCGCAGGCGACGGCTGGATCAAGGCCAACGCCGGGCAGACCGGTTTCTACCGGGTGAACTATGAGGCCGAGGACTGGGAGCGGCTGTGCGGGGCGGTGGCCGACAAGGCCTTCTCCGCGTCCGACCGCTTGGGGGTGCAGAACGACGCCTACGCCCTGATGCGCGCGGGCATCGCGCCCGCGACCCACTTCCTTAACGCGGCGGGCGCGTACGCGGGGGAGGACGACGCCACGGTATGGGGCGACCTGGCGAGCAACCTGCGCGGCTTCGAAACGCTGCTCGCCGACGAGCCTTCGCTGGCGGCGTACCGGCGGTTCGCCGGCGGTCTGTTCGAGCGCATCGCGGGCGAGGTCGGCTGGGACGCGGGGCCCGGCGAGGGGCACCTCGAATCGCTGCGCCGGAGCACGGTGCTGGGGCAGCGCGGCTACTACGGCGACCCCGCGCTCGCCGATGAGGCACGCGGGCGCTTCGAGCGCTATCTGCACGACGAGTCGAGCGTCCATCCCGACGTGCGAGCGGTCGTCTTCAGTCTGGCCGCCCAATACGGAGGCCGCGAGGCCTACGATCAACTCTGGAAGCTGGTGAAGGCGGCCACGCTGAGCGAGGAGAAGATGCGGCTCCTTGGGGCACTCACCCGCTTCGAGGACGAGGCGCTCTTGGCGGAGACGCTGGAACGCTCGCTGACGGACGAGGTCCGGATTCAAGACGCGGTGCTGGTGATCGTGTCGCTGGCGGGGAACCTGAAGGGGCGCGACCTGGCGTGGGAGTTCATCAAGAGCAACTGGGCCGAGCTCGACCGGCGCTACGGCGCGGGCGGGTTCGCGATCGCCCGGCTGGTGTCGGTGGGCGGGGGGTTCACCACGGCGGCCCGCCGCGACGACGTGCGCGACTTCTTCGAGTCGAACCCCGCGCCGTCGGCGGCGCGCGCCGTCCGGCAGACGCTGGAGCGCATCGAACTGAACGCCCGCTGGCTGGAGTTGAACCGCGGCGAGACCGCGGCGTGGCTGTCGGAGCGGGGGTAGACGGCCCTCTCTCAGTCTCCCCCGGAGGAGACCTTTGGGTAACTGGGGGTGACTGACCGCGAGGGTGGCGGGCTTCGATAACCCGTGGTGGTCGCGAGGCGGCCCCTCATCTCAATCTTCTCCCGTTGGAGACCTTTGCAAAACTGGACGGGCGGGGCAGAGTGATGGGAGAGATAGAAGTGGGGGGTTGCCATGCACCAGCGGACCGGTCTGCCGACGTTCGTGGACGCCTTTGTGCCTGAGGGGTTGGGAGTAAACGAGACCCTGGAACGGATCGACGCGATGCTGGACTGGGAACGGATCGGGAAGGTGGTAGGAGAGGTGCACGCGGCACCGGAGGGCAGGCCGGGCTACCCCCCGCTGACGATGGTGAAGATCGCGCTGCTGCAGCAGTGGTACACCGCGTCGGACCCGGCGATGGAGGAGGCGTTACGGGACCGGATCTCTTTCCGCCGATTCGTGAACCTGGGCTGGACGGACGGGACGCCGGACCACTCGACGATCAGTCGGTTCCGGAAGGCGTTGACCGAACGGGGGCTCACCGAGCGGCTGTTCACCGAAGTGAACCGCCAGTTTGAGGAGCAGCGGCTGCTGGTGAAGAAGGGCACGCTCCTCGACGCGACGATCGTGAAGGCGCAGGCGCGGCGGCCGTCGGTGGAGGAAGGCCCTGGGGCGCGGAGCGCGACCGACCCCGACGCGGGATGGACGCGGAAAGGGGGCGCGGCCCACTTTGGCTACAAGGCGCACCTGGGAGTGGACGGGGAGTCGGGACTGATACGGAAGGCGGTGCTGACGAGCGCGAACGTGAACGATACCGAGGCGGCGGACGCCTTGGTGTCGGGAGACGAGGCGGCGGTCTACGCGGACAAGGCCTACGAGTCGAAGGAACGGCGCGCCCGGCTGAAGTCGCGGGGGATCAAAGACCGGATCATGCATCGGTCGCACAAGCACCAGCGGGAGCTGCCGCATTGGCAAACGCGGCGCAACGCGCTGATCTCCCGCGTGCGTGCGCCGGTCGAGAAGGTGTTTGGAACGCTGAAGCGCTGCTACGGGTATGGACCGGTGCGGTACATGGGACTGGAGCGGAACGCGACGGAGCTGTGGCTCAAGTGCATGGCCTACAACCTGCGTCGGGCGGCGCGCCTCCTGTTTGTCGACGCGCCCGTCCCAGGGCGGAGTGTGCCCTAGCGGCCTGGCGGGGCCAAATGGGGCCCTTGAAGGGGCTCGATCGGCTCTCGTAGGGGCTCCTCAAGCCGCTGAGTCCGCAAACAACACCACCCCCATGGCCTCGAACAGGCCCCCACACCACCCCGCCCCAGTTACGCAAAGGTCTCCGTTGGGAGAAGAGGCAAGACCTCCCGGCCCCACCCATGCTTGAGCCCGCAGGCGGGTTGCACAAAGGTCTCCAGAGGGGGAGAGGTATATGGTGGCGCTGGTATGAGCCGTAGGGTCGCGGTCACCGGCTTGGGCGTGGTCAGCCCTGTGGGCACCGGCGTGGCTGACTTCTGGGCGGCCCTCTGTGCGGGGCGCTCCGGTGTCCGTCCCATCACCCTGTTCGACGCCTCGGCGTTTCCCGTCCGAATCGCCGGCGAGGTCGTCGGCTTCACGCCGCCCGCCGAGGTCGAACGGCGGCGTGCGCGGCGCTTCGACCGCTACGCCTGGTTCGGCGCCGCCGCGGCGCTGGAGGCGTGGCGTGACGCCGGCATCGAGGGTCACGATCCCTACGAGGCGGGACTGGTGCTCGGATCGAGCCACGGCGGCGAGTCGTCGGTCCTGGAGGCCGCGGCGGCGCTCGGCGTGGGGGCCAAGGGACTGAGCCCCTTCCTGATCCCGCGTATGTTGGGCAACATGGCGGCGGCGCAGGCGGCGATGCTGCTGGACCTGCGGGGGCCGGGCTTCGCCATCGCGTCGGCGTGCGCCACCGGCGGCCACGCCATCGGCGAGGCGGCGGAGATCGTGCGGCGCGGCGACGCCTCGGTGATGCTGGCGGGGGCGGCCGAGGCGTGCGTGACGCCGCTGACCCTGGCCGGCGATCACGCGCTGGGGGCGCTGTCGCGGCGCAACGAAGAGCCGGAGCGCGCCAGCCGCCCCTTCGACCGCGACCGCGACGGATTCGTGCTCGCGGAGGGCGCCGCGGCGCTGGTGCTGGAGGACCTCGAGCACGCGCGGCGGCGCGGGGCTCGGGTCTACGCCGAGCTTGCCGGCTACGGCGCGACGACCGACGGCCTCCACGAAACGCGACCCGACCCCGAGGGGGCGGCGGCGGCGCGCGCCATCGGGCGGGCGCTGGAGAAGGCGGGCGCGACGCCGCAAGAAGTGAGCGCCGTCTTCGCTCACGCCGCCGGCACCCAAGCGGGCGATGCCGCGGAGGTCCGGGCGCTGGACGCGGCCCTCGGCGAGGCGCTGGGCGACGTCCCGGTCACGGCGATGAAGTCGATGACGGGGCACATGCTGGGCGCCTCGGGGGCGGCCCAAGCCGTCGCGGCGGTCAAGGTCATTGCGTCGGGAACCGTTCCCCCGACGATCAACTGCGAGCACCTCGACGACGGCCTGTCGATCGACTGCGTGCGGGGCGCTCCGCTCCAGAGGCCGCTGCGCCTCGTGCTGTCGAACTCCTTTGGCTTTGGGGGGCAGAACGCGGCGCTGGTGTTCTCGGCGCTTGGGGAGTAGAGGAGAGGCGCAGGCGCTCCGTCTCGCAGAAAGGACTAGGCGGCGAGCGAACCGGATGCGGCTTCGGCGTTGGCTTCTTCGGTAATGCGCTCTAGATCGTCCCAGGTCAGACAATGGTGGTCTCTCTCCTTGGGCTTCTTCCCCGGCCGTCCGTACTTTTCGGGGAGCTCGGCCTGCGTCTTGAAACGTAGGAGAGTGTCGTTCCCACGTTGATCGACGCCATTGATTCGGTTGACGATTGCCTCTTCGAGGTGATCGTGGAAGCGGAGCTTGGCCTCGTCGAAGGCTTCCCGGAAGTCTCGGTCATCTTCGAGCCATTGGGCGATGGTCTTGAGGGGGAGGCCGGCGGCATCGGCGCTTGGGGACATGACGCCGACGGCGGCGAACCTATCGAGGAAGATGCGCTGCCGCGCTCGGACGGTGATCTTCCGCTTGCGGGAGGAAGATCGGGGCTTGTGGGGCATGAGTCTCACCTTTCCGCCTCGCGGGGCGCGAGGCTTTCGCTAGGGGCCGGGACGCGCGCTTTGGGCGCACGTCTACCTTTGGGCGGGGCGCGCCAAGCAAGGCCCCGGAGGGCCTTTGCCTGGCGCAGTCGCACACTCTCCTTGCGGGGAGGCGCGCGCCGGCACACGCACTAATGGGTGGTCCGGCGCAGTCGCACACTCCCCTCACGGGGAGGCGCGGCGCCGGGTGAGGCCCCGAAGGGAGTCTGCCGGCGCGGGGTGCACGCTCCCTTACGGGAGGCGCGGCGCAGGACTGCCATATGGGCAGCCTGACGCGGGCGCACGCTCCCTTACGGGAGGCGCGGCGCTGGGACTACCTTAGAGGGCGGTCCAGCGCAGGTGCACGCTCCCTTGCGGGAGGCGCGGAACATGCATTCCTTGGGACGCCCAGCGGAGAACACATGTTCGCTACGGTAACGATAAACCCCCTTGACAAGGCCTGTCAAGTATCATTGGCGCGGAAAATTGGCTGGTGGGGGGGCGCTGGAGCGCGGATATACGCCGAGCTCTCCGGCTACGGCGCGACGACCGACGGCCTCCACGAGACACGCCCCGACCCCGCGGAGCTGCGGCGGCGCGGGCCATCGCCTCGGGAACCGTGCCCCCGACAATCAACTGCGAGCACCTCGACGACGGTCTGGCGATCGACTGCGTGCGGGGCGCTCCGCTCCGGCGGCCCCTGGGGCTCGTGCTGTCCAACTCCTTTGAGTTTGGGGGACAGAACGCGGTGCTGTTGTTCTCGGCGCCGGGGGCGTGAGGGAGACGCGACTGGCGCACCAAGAAGCCCTAGCCTGGCGCACCAGCAAAGGGGTCGGCGTGTGATTTCTGAGGAGCCTCGGCGTTGCCGTGGCGACGAAGAGTCGACCTTCGGTGCCGGGATGCTTCGTCCCCCGAAGGCCGGCGGACTCAGCATGACAGGCGCGGGCGTGCCGCCATTTGCGCCGCCCGACTAGAATGGAACCGACTGCAGAAGGGGACGGTCATGATCGACGTTCAGGGCTACCACCATGTCGCCATCTACGTGGACGATCTGGAGCGGGCCTGCCGCTTCTACGGCGGCGTGCTGGGTCTCCGCGAGCTTCCCCGTCCCGAGATTCGCGACGACGGCGCGTGGTTCGAGCTCGGGAACGGCCAGCAGCTTCATGTCACCGTACTATCCGAGCCAAAGGTCAAGTCGAAACGCCACTTCGCCCTTGAGGTCGGCGACTTCGACGAGGCTCTCCGGGTCCTTCGGGCCACGGATGTCGACATCGACGGCGAGCCCCGCAAGCGCGACTACGATGGCTCAGACTCGCTGATCATCTACGATCCCGACGGCCATCGCATCGAGATCGTCCATCACCCGTAGCCGTCAGCCTCGCGGCAGGGCCGGTATCGAGCCCGGCGGGTAGTGGGTCGCCCGGAAGACCATGTTCTCGGGCACATTGTCGAAGCCGCTCGGGAAGTGCGGGCTGATGTATTCCCAGACCACCTCGCCTTCGCTCGTGACCTGGAATATCCGCCCGAAGTTGCCCTCGGTGATCAGTGTGTTGCCGTTGACCAGCCGTCGCGCCCCCGAGATGGCGTGGCTGAAGAAGTTATAGGTCGGCGAGTCCACGTACTCCCACACCACCTCCTTCGTCGCCGGCTCGATTTCGATGACCCGGGAGTAGGGCCGATGGACCCGCTGCCTGAGCGCCCCGTTGTCGAAGACCAAGATGTTGCCGTTGGGCATCATGCTCGGGTCGTGCTGATGGGAGAGTACCTCGGGACCCAGTTTCCAGACGATGTCGCCGCTGCTCTTTTCGATGATAGCCACGGTGGAGATGTGGCGAAGACTCACCATCACCCGGTCGCCGTCCAGGGGAACGACGGTGTTGGCGTGGCTCCATTCGGTCCGGTCGACGTTGTGGGGCAGCACGTCGGTCTCAACGTCGAGGTGAAGGTAGGCGCTCCACTCCCAGACCTGTCTCCCCGCGGCATCGACCTCAACGATGCGGTCGGCCCACATGCCGTCCCCACCGCTGCCGGGGACGCCGCCCCGGACCCTGGCCGCCAAGTCGGCGGGAACTCGCTCCAGGGCTAGATAGAGGGTTCCTCCCGTCGTCGTGCGACGGGCGTCGTGATGGTGGTCCGGGTCACGGTGTTCCCAGATCACCTTGCCGTCCCAATTGATCTCCTGGATAAGGCCACCCTTGAACCGGTTCCACGCGGGAAAGCGGTCCCACGACTCGTCCCGCACTCGGGCGAGATAGAACAGGTTGCCGTTGGGCAGGAGGTAGCCGTAGGGGCCTGGCGGGTGCGGCAGGTCCCAGCGGTGGGCTACTTCACCCTCAAGGTCGATCAGGTAGACATCCCCATCGCCGCTCATAGGCGTGTAGAGCACGTGGCCGGGGCAGGCGCGCTGTCGGTCCAGGGCCGTGAGCCCAGTGCGCATGGTCCGGCGGCGGGTCTGCTGATCGATGAAGGTCACGGCGCGCCTTCGGGAGAAAGGGAGACGACCGCGTCACCCCTAGTAACCAAACGACAAGATCGAGAAAGGAGGACGATGGTAGTCAAGGGAAAGCATGGGTCTGCTTGGACTATTGTGCAAGAGGGGAGTGGGCGGAGACGTGGACTTCCCTACGCATTGCGCTGGGTGACCCAGCGCAATAATACCGTTCTAGGGCCTGGTTACTCGTGTGGGACGGTGGGTCTTCGATGCCCACGCTCAAGGAGGGCGAGCCTAGTCGGGGGCGCTTATACTGTAGTCGCGAGCGGCTGCGGCCGCTTCAGTAGGGATTCCGAGCGGACGCCTGAACCCATGACAACCACGCCCCAGACCACGAGCTTCGCGGCGCTTGCCGATAAGGCGATCGCGGGGGAGGCGTTGACTCGCGGGGAGTGCGCCGCCGTCTTGGGGGCAGCGGATGGGGACGTGCTGGGTCTGGTGGCGGAGACGTACCGGGTGCGTCGGCACTTCTGCGGCGTCAAGGTGCACCTCCACGTATTAATGAACGCGAAGAGCGGGCTGTGCCCGGAGGACTGCGGGTACTGTTCGCAGTCGCGGGTCTCGACGGCGGCGATTGAGAAGTATCCGATGGTGAGCCAGGCGCGGCTTCTCGAAGAGGCGCGCGCGGCCAAGCAGTCGCGGGCGAAGCGGTTCTGCATCGTGACGAGTGGGCGGGGGGCGTCGTGGCGCGAGGTGGAGTACCTGAGCGCGGCGACGCGGAGCATCCGCGAGGCGGTCGACATCAAGATCTGCGCCTGCGTGGGGCTGCTCGACGAGGAGAAGGCACGGGCGTTGAAGGACGCCGGCGTCGATCAACTCAACCACAATCTCAACACCAGCGAGCGGTTCACGCCGAGCATCGTCACCACTCACGGCTACGAGGACCGGGTGAAGACGCTGGAGGCGGCGCGCGCGGCGGGGCTGAATCTGTGCAGCGGGGCGATCTTCGGCATGGGCGAGACAGACGACGACGTGATCGACGTCCTGCTGGCGCTCCGGGATCTGGACCCGCAGTCGATACCGATCAACTTCCTTCACCCCATCGATGGGACGCCGCTGGAGGGGACGTGGCGGCTCACGCCGCACCACTGTCTCCGCATCCTGTGTCTGGCGCGTCTGCTGCATCCGCACCGGGAGATCCGCGTGGCCGGCGGGCGCGAGCTGCACCTGCGCTCGTTGCAGCCGCTGGCGCTCTACGCGGCGAACTCGATCTTCGTCGAGGGCTATCTGACGACGCCGGGGCAGAGCACGAAAGAAGCCCTGCAGATGATCGAGGACATGGGGTTCGAGGTCGAAGAGGAGTGACGGAGCGCCGCCGGGGGAAGGGGATGGATTCCCGCCTGCGCGGGAATGACGAAGGGGAGCGCCGCCGGCCGGGTGTGTGGAACTCCTTCACCCCGATGGCCCGCTTTGACCGTGAGCCGCAGTTGGTTGTCGAGCGGGCCGAGGGGAACCGCCTCATCGACACCGAGGGGCGGTCGTATATTGACGGCGTGGCGTCGCTGTGGGCCATCGTCCACGGCCACAGTCATCCGCATATTGTTGAGGCGATCACCCGGCAGGCGGAACGTCTGCAGCACAGCACGCTGCTGGGCATCGGCCACGCGCCGGCGTTGGAGCTGACGGAGTGTCTCGCAGGGCACGTCCCCGAGGGGCTGACCCGCTTCTTCTATAGCTCCGACGGCGCGAGCGCGGTCGAGGCGGCGCTGAAGATGGCGCTGCAATATTGGGTGAATGTGGGCCGTCCCGAGCGGAACCGCCTGGTCGCGATGGAGATGGCGTACCACGGCGATACGTTGGGGGCGGCGTCGCTTGGCGGCGACGGGCCGTTCCGCAAACCCTACGAGGCGGCGATGTTCGAGCCGCTGCGGTTCCCCAACCCCTACGCGCTACGATGCGGTCATTGCTCCCCGCCCAAGGGTTGCACCCTCGCCTGCGCCGAGTCGCTGGAGTCGCTGCTCGATGAGCGCGGCGAGGAGATCGCGGCGGTGATCGTCGAGCCCAGGGTGCAGGGCGCGGGGGGGATCATCGTCGCGCCGGAGGGCCACCTCCGCTACGTCGCCGACCTGTGCCGCCGCCACGACGTGCTGCTCATCGCCGACGAGGTGGCCACGGGCTTCGGGAAGACGGGGGCGATGTTCGCCTGCGACCTGGAGGGGGTGACCCCCGACATCATGGCGCTGGGGAAGGGCCTGAGCGGGGGCTACCTGCCACTTTCGGCGACGGCGGCGACGGACCGGGTCTACGACGCCTTCTATGATGACGAAGACTACGGCAAGACGCTCTATCATGGGCATACCTACGGCGGGAATCCGATCGCATGCGCGGCGGCGCTGGCGAGCCTGGACATCTTCGAGTCCGAGCCGGTACTGGAGCGCGTGGGCCGGAGGTCGGCGGCGCTGAACGAGATGCTGCATGAGATGATCGCGGGGCATCCGCTGGTGGCGGAGGTCCGCCAACAGGGGCTGATGACGGGGATCGAGGTCTCGTCGACGCCGGCGGCGTGGTCGGCGTGCCTGGGTGCGCGGGACCGCGGCGTCTTCGTCCGGCCGCTGGGCGAGACGATTGTGGTGATGCCGCCGCTCTCGATCGAGGAGCGCGAGCTTGAGCAAATCTGCGAGGCGGTGCGGTATGGACTCGACGACGCCCCGCGGTCTGCCCCCAGCGTGGGCTGACTTCCTTCGCGCGGAGCGCGTCCGCCTCGAACGGCTTGGCCTGCGCCGGTCGGTGGTCACGCCGGAGCGCCGGGGGGAAGTCCACGCCACGCTCGGCGGGCGCGAGTACGTCGCCTTCACCTCGAACGACTACCTAGGACTGGCGTCGCGGCCGGAGGTCATCGACGCGGCGAACGCCGCCGCCTCGCGGTACGGCACGGGGGCCAGATCCGCGCGCCTGCTGCATGGTTCGACGCCGGCGCACGAGGCGCTGGAGGAACGGCTGGCGGCGTGGACGGGGCAGACGGCTGCGCTGCTGTTCAGCTCCGGCTACATGGCGAACCTCGGCGTGATCGGGGCGCTCGCCGGCGGCGGCGACGTTGTCTTCTACGACGAGCGGGCCCACGCCTCGATCATCGACGGGGCCAAGCTCTCGGGTGCGGCGGCGGTCTCTTTTCCGCACAACGACGCCGAGCGGCTGGACGACCTGCTTCGCCGGACGCTGGCGCGTAGGCGGCTAGTGGCGACGGAGAGCGTGTTCAGCATGGACGGCGACCTCGCGCCGCTGGAGGCGTTGAGCGACACGGCGCTGCGTCACGAGGCACTCCTGGTTGTGGACGAGGCGCACGCGGTCGGCGTCTTCGGCGGGGGTCTCGCGGCCCGCGGCGCGGGCACGGGCGCCGTGGTGGTGGGCACGCTGTCGAAGGCGCTGGGCTCGATTGGGGGCTTCGCCGCGGGCGACGCGGCCCTGATCGACTATCTGATCAACCGGGCGAGGACGTTCATCTTCGACACGGCGCTCCCGCCGTCCGCCGCCGCCGCGGCGTCCGCCGCCCTCGACATCGCGCGCGCCGAGCCGGAGCTCGCCGAGCGCGCCCTGGGTCTGAGCGAGACGCTGCGGGCGGGGCTGACAGACCTGGGCTATCCGCCCTCGCCGTCGGCGTCGCAGATCGTCCCGCTGATCTTGGGCAAGCCGGCGGCGGCGTTGGCCGCCGAAGAACACCTGCGGGAGCGGGGAATCCTGGCACGGGCGGTGCGTCCACCGGCGACGCCGCGAGGGGCGTCGCGCATCAGGTTCGGCGTCACCGCCGCCCACGACGCGGGACACATCCGGCAGGTGATCACGGCGCTGGAGGCGATGCGTGGGTGAGGTCGTGCTGGTGACCGGGACCGACACCGGCGTGGGGAAGACGGTGGCGGCGGCGTGGCTGGCGTGGCGGGCGTCCCGCGCGGGCAGCGTCGCGCTGATCAAGGCGGCGCAGACCGGGGCCGATCCCAAGGTCGACGGCGACGAGGCCTTCTACCGCGCCGCGCTGGCGGGCGTGGACGCGGCTATCGAGACCGTACTGGCATTCCCCGAGCCGTTGGCGCCCTCCATCGCGGCGCGGCGCGCGGGGCGGCGGGTGGACTTCGAGGGGCTGGTCCGGCGGTGCGCAGACGTCGCGGCGGAGCATGACGTCACGCTGGTCGAGGGATCGGGCGGGTTGCTCGTACCGCTGGACGACGAGCGCGACTTCGCCGACCTCGCGGCGCGGCTGGGGGCGCGGCTCGCCGTCGTGGTCCGTCCCGGCCTGGGGACGTTGAACCATACGGCGCTCACCATGGAGGCGGCGTCCCGCCGTGGCCTCGCGGTCGACGCGCTGATTTGCAGCGGTGTCTCGCCGGAGCCGGAGGTAGTCGAGCAAGAGAACCTTCGCTTCTTCCGAGAGCGGTACGCCGAAGTCCCGCTGATCGTGCTGCCGCACGCGGCAGAGGGCGATCTTACGAGGCCGGAGCGGTTCGCCGTCCGCATCGAGGGCGAGCCGCCGGCGTGGCTCGTCGGCTAGACCGCTTTGCGCGCCTTGGCGGGGCGCTTGGCGGCCGGGGCCGGCGCGGGCTCGGATTCGGCGCCGGCGAGTGACGCCTTCAGGGCTTCCATCAGGTCGAGCACCGTCGTCTTGGGCGCCTCGGGGGCGGCGGCGACGGGGCCTCCCTGGCCGAGCCTGTTCTCGATCACTTGCATGAGGGCGGCGCGGTACTCGTCCTGGTGCGACTCGGGTTCGAACTCGCCGGTGAGCTGATCGACGAGCATGGACGCCATCTGGACCTCGGCGTCGGAGACCTCGCCGCCGTCTTCGTCGAAGATCTCCGCGGTGGGGCGGATCTCGTCGGCGTAGAACATGGTGGCGACGGCGAGGCCGTTCTGGTAAGGCCGGAGGGTAACGAGGTGCTCCTTCTGACGGAGGGAGAGCTTGCCCACGGCGATGCGGCCCGTCGATTCCATGACCCGGCGGAGGAGGGCGTAGGGCTTGCGTCCGAGCTCCTCCGGTTCGAGGACGTAGGTGCGCTCGAAGAAGATGGGGTCGATGGTCTTGATGTCGACGAACTTGATGATGTCGAGGGAATGCTTGGAGGGCACGGGGAGGTCGTCGAAGTCGGACTCCTCGAGGATGACGTACTGGTCCTTGCCGTACTCGTAGCCCTTGACGAGGTCTTCCATGCCGACCTCGGCGTCGTGGTGGGGCGACCAGCGCTTCATGCGGATGCGGGTATGGGTGTCCTTGTGGAGGTTGACGAAGCGGATATCGCGATGCTCGGTCGCGGGGTAGAGCTTCACGGGGATGACCACCATGCCGAAGCTGATGGCGCCCTTCCAGACAGCGCGTAGCGGCATTGCCTCACCTCTGCTCACACGGGCGCGCCCGCCGGACGCGCCGGAATCGGGGTCGCGGGCCTGCCTCCGGGCCCGCGACGCTCCTCATTCAAGTATACGCTACGAGGTTTTAGAGGCGGCTCCGCCGCTACGCGGCGCACGCGCACTCAGTCTCACCCAAAAGGGGGAGAGGCCGGAGGGGAGGGCGAGTCGCGACTCGCCCCTACGGGAGGGGGCGCCGCGGGAAGCTCGGAAAGTCGCAGTCCGTGCATCCGCAGGTCAGGCCTCGCTCTCGTGACCTCCCTTCCGTACTTTACCCCCCGACCTCCGGGCGAAACGAGGGGGGTCGCAGGAAGCCAAGATCGTCGAGCCCAGAGAGGCAGGCGGATTCATTGTCGACGATCAGGTATTTCTCTATGTCGTCCTCGTCGTCATCCTCGTCGTCTGTGGGAACCAGCCACATTGCCGCGCGATCCTCATCTATCCAGTGTGCGTAGCCGTGGCCTTTGTAGTTGGCGAACCGTACAGTCGGCGTGCACCCAGACTCGCAGTCAAAGGCTATCTCGGCGGAGGGTCGCCAATCATAGGGGCCTTCGGCGAACCGCATGCCTGCGACATGGACATATTCGGAGCCGCACTTGGGGCAAGGAAAATCATAGCCATAGCCGGGATCGCATGGAGGGCAGTCTCGGGAGTCGGAAGTGGCCCCACGATGGTACGGAAGGAACATCACGGGCCGCTCCCGAGGGTTGCCTGACGCCAGCGCCGCCTCTGCGTCTTCCCAGGCGTGAATAATTTCGAACAGTCCTCCAACCTCGCTGAACGTCAGGAGGGTAAGGCGCTCAACTCCAGTCCTGTCCGGGTGTATGCGCCCAAGGAGAACCGCCAGCCTGATCAGGTCTGCCTCGGCCAATCCGTAGCGTCGACAGCGGGAAGCCAGAAACCCAAGCTGCGGCCGCGAGCCGCGGCGATTCGTCGCCTTCATGTTCGCCTCCAGCACATCGGGCGGCGTCGCATCAACTAGCTTCCACCAATTAGCAGGCAGGGGCATCGGCGAGGGGTCCTTAGTCATGACGCTCTCCCTGGGGTCGGGTCTCCATCGGCATGTCGCTGGCAGTATAAGCTCGTCGCAGTCAGCTTCCGGCGCACACCCTCTCTCAGTCTTCCCCAGAGGAGACCTTTGCGTAACTCAGGGCCTAGCCACAGGGACCGCTCTGAGGGTGGGGGAGAGGGGAGAGGCCGGAGGGGAGGGCGAGTCGCGACTCGCCCCTACGGGAGGGGTGCGCCGTCGTGAGCGGGGAGAGTCCCCGCGCTAGCTGACGCCGATGGCGGGACGGCTGACCTTGTTGGAGCGGATGACCTTGCCGGGGTAGGCGCCCTGGTGCTCCCTGTCCTTAATAAGGACTTGGCCGTTGACGATGGTGTAGTTGACGCCGTCGGGCACCGCGCTAAAGCGGTAGTCGCCGCCGGGGAGGTCGTTCGACATGTCCTTGGAGACGAGCCGGATCTTCGCGGCGTCGAAGATCGCCACGTCGGCGGCGTAGCCGGGACGCAGGATGCCGCGGTCGTAGATGTTCCACACCGCCGCGGGCACGAACGTCAACATGCGGACCGCCTCCTCCAGGGAGAACAGGCCCTTGTCGCGGACGTACTCCTGCAGGAAGTGGGTGGCGTAATAGGCCCCGTCGTCGCGGTCGAGGTGCGCCCCCGCGTCCGAGATGCCCAGGACCGCGTACGGCGACCGAAGGTCACGGAGCATCTTCTCCTCTTCGGCGTCCGTCCGCCCCTTGAAGTAGCGGAAGAACGTTTCGAGGTCTTCCTCCAGCGCCAGGTCGACGATGACGTCCGCGATGTGCTTGCCCGTCTCTTTCGAAATCTCGACCACCGACTTCCCTTCCAGGCCGCGGTTCTTGTCGAGCTTCACCGTGTTGACGAAGATCGTCTCCCACGGCGGGGGCGGCAGGACGACGCCCTTGCTGCGGTCGGTGTTGGGATGGTCCACGTCGTGGCGCATGGCGGTCCGGGTCTCGGGGTCGCGGAGCAGGCGCAGCCGCTCGTCCATGGGCTTACGCAGCACCGCGCCCCAGGTGAGCAGCCCGTCGAGGATGGTCGTGTGCTTGAGATTGAAGATGCGGTCGAAGGGCCTCGCCTGCAGCAGCCCGAACACGCCGGCGCCGGCGTCGATGGCCTCCTGGATCAGGCGACCCTGGATGATCACCGGGCGGCCGTTATCGGCGGAGAGGCGGATGAGCAGCTTGCGGTCGTCGGCGTTGATGCCCTCGATGGCGCTGCGGCACAGGACCATGAGGTTGCCCGCGTTGGCCTCGCCGACGGCCCCGCAGAGCTCCTCGATCTCGCGGTCGGTGGCGAGGCGGCTGGGGATCGGCTCCTCGTAATATCCAACATGGCTTGACGCTTGCGACGTAGAGAAGCCGCAGGCGCCCGCCGCCATCCCCTTGCCCACTTCCATGCGCATGCGCTGGATCTCGTCGTCGTTGGCCTCGCGCTCGAAGCACTCCTCACCCATCACGTAGCGGCGGACCGCGGTGTGGCCGATGTAGGGGACGGCGTTGACGCCGAGGCGCGCGTCGAGGGTGTCGAGGTACTCGGCGTACGTCTCCCACGTCCACGGGACGCCGGCCTCGAGGGCGGAGAGCGACATGCCCTCCACCTTGGCGAACGTCTTGGACATGTACTCGTGCTCTTTGTCACTGGGGCGGCAGGGCGCGAGCGTGTAGCCGCAGTTCCCCATCACCACCGTGGTGACCCCGTGCCACGACGACGAAAGCGCCAGCGGGTCCCAGGTAAGCTGTCCGTCGTAGTGCGTGTGCGGGTCGATGAAGCCGGGTGAGACAATCAGCCCTTCGGCGTCGATAGTCTCGTTCGCCGGAGCATTGATCCGGCCGACCTGCTGGATCAGCCCATCCTTGATCGCCACGTCGGCCTGCTGCTTGGGCAGCCCCGTTCCATCGACGACGGTGCCGTTCTTGATCACGAGGTCGTACTGCATCCGAGTCCCCTTCCGGCGGCCCGCCCGCCGCTCCGCC
Source organism: Dehalococcoidia bacterium (assembly GCA_965219875.1). Taxonomy (GTDB): domain Bacteria; phylum Chloroflexota; class Dehalococcoidia; order SHYB01; family SHYB01; genus DAOUKH01. Next base: position 420,701 of record CBDCOW010000006.1, read on the forward strand.
GCTCTTGCGCGACCGGTCATTCACTTACGGAATTGTACCCGCTGGCCCCGCAACGGTCAGCAGGCTATTGGGCGCCGCGGAGCCTGGGGTCGAGCACGTCGCGGAGCGAGTCGCCGAGCAGGTTGGCCCCGAACACAGCGGCGGTGATGACCAGTCCGGGCCAGACGACGAGCAGCGGCTCACTGCGGGCGTGCGTCACCACTTGGCCCGAAAGCATCTGCCCCCACGAGGCCTGCCCCGGCGGAATACCGACGCCAAGGAAGGCCAGCGCCGCCTCGACGGTGATGGCGATGCCCACGATGGAGGAGGCCATGATCATCAGGGGCGCCATCGTCTGCGGGAGCACGTGGCGGAGCATGATGCGCACGTCGCCGGCTCCCAGCGCCCGCGCCGCCTCCACGTACTGCGACTCCTTCACGCTGAGCGTGACCGACCGAATGACTCGCGAGGTCGCCGGCCAGAGGAAGGAGGAAATAGCAAGGATGATCGTGAGCGTGCTCGCCCCGATGCCGCCGACGATGGCGATCGCCAGGATCAGTCCCGGTATTGAGAGCCAGGCGTCGACAACGCGCTGCGCGAACAGATCGAGCCTCCCCCCGTAATAGCCGCTCAGCAGGCCGACTAGCGAACCGGCCAGAGTCGCCAGCACGACGGCGCTCAGGGAGAGCTTGGTCGCCGTCCACGCCCCGTGCACGAGCCGGCTGAAGACGTCCTTGCTCAGCTGGTCCGTTCCCAGCAGGAAGAAGACGTCCTCGACGATGATGTCGTCGACGGTGACCGCGTCGTCCGGTATCTCGGAGACCGTGCCGCCGGTGAAGGGGCCGCGGAGGCGCAGGGTCTCCGCCGGTTTGTCCTCCGTCTCCGTCGTCTGGTTGAACACCCGCTCGGGGTCGTAGGGCGCGATGACACCCCGGAAGATCCCTATTAAGACCAAGCCCACCAGGATGGCCAAGCCGATGCCGCCGAGCGGCTTGCGCCGCGAAAAGCCCCACAGGGACGCCGGCAGCGTGCGCACGCGGTCGAGCGCCCACGCCGCGGGGTGGCGGGCCTGTTCTTGCAGGGGTGCCTTCGTCGTCATGGAGGGGGGCGCCTATTCGTACCGAATCCGAGGGTCGAGATAGCCGTAGAGCAAGTCCACCAGAAGGTTGATGATGGTGACGAACAGCGCCACCAGCACCACCACGAACTGGATGATGGGGAAGTCGTTGGTATCAAGAGACAGGATCAGCTTCTTGCCCACGCCAGGGAGGTTGAAGAGCTGCTCGGTGATGACCGTGCCGCTGAAGAGGACCGCGAACTGGATACCCGCCACCGTTACCACGGGCAGCAGCGAGTTTTTCACCACGTGCCGCGCCACCACCGTCCGTTCCCGCAGGCCCTTGGCGAAGGCCGTGCGCACGTAGTCCTGGCGCAGCACTTCCAGGGTGGCGGAGCGCAGCATCCGGGCGAGCACCGCCGCCGAGTTGAGCGCCAGAATCAACACCGGCAGCCACAGCTTCCTTATATTGAGCCACGGGTCCTCCCAGATGTCGGCGTAGTCCACCGGCGGCCCCCATCTGAACGTCTCGAAGGCGATCACCAAGGCGATGATGCCCGTCCAGAAAATCGGCATCGCCAGAAAGCCGATGCTGAAGACCCGCAACCCGTAGTCGAGCCAGGTGTCCTGACGTATCGCGCTGATGATCCCCAAGGGTAGCGCCACCAACACCGCGATGATCATGGTCGCAAAGGCAAGCTCCAGGGTCAGCGGCAGCGACGACTTCACCACGTCGAGGACCTCTTCCTGGGTGCGGAACGACTCTCCTGGGTTCAGCGTGAAGACGTCCGCCACCCAGAGGCCGTACTGCACCACGACGTTGTGGTCGAGGTCCAGCTCCTCCCGGAGCGCGTCGCGCTGCTCCTGCGAGAACGAGACCCCCGCGTCGAGCGTGGGGTCGGTCCCAAAGAACGTGTCCACCGGATCGCCGGGCGCGACGCGCACGATCAGAAAGACGAGGACCGACGCGAGGAAGAGCGTCGGAACGAAAAGCAGGATCCGGCGGGCGATGTACTTCTGCATGAGGCGGAACCGGAGCGCCGGCGAGGCACACTCCTTCCAAACCTAGTCGGATAGACGCCTGGGCCGCGGGGGCGCTCCGCCGACGCGCGAGCGTGCGCGAACTGTAGTACGCCCCTCTGGGAGCGTCAAGCGGCCCAATCCGGCCCCCACAGGCTGCGCCCTCCCGCATTGACAGAAGCGAAAACCGCCTGTTATCGTGCGCGCGACGAGCGCTTCGGCCCCTCCAGCCTGGTGAGGTCGAGGGGACACTGAACCGCTGTGCTCATCCCAGGGAGGCAAAAATGCTCAAGCGCCACCGCAGGCTGTTTTCGTTTGTCGCCGCGCTCGGGGTCATGCTGCTGATCGTCGCCTCGTGCGGCGGCGGCGATCCCACCGAGGCACCCCAACCCACGGCCGCGCCGCAGCCGACGACCGCGCCAGCGGCTACCGCCATGCCCGCGGCTACCTCTATGCCCGCCGCTACCTCCATGCCCGCGGCCACCTCCATGCCCGCGGCGCCCGCGGCCACCTCCGCGCCCGCGGCCACCGCCATGCCGGAGGCTACCGCCATGCCGGAGGCCACCGCCATGCCCGGGGCCACGCCCACCGCCGTACCCCCGACCCGCGCCCCCACCGCCACGCCCGTGCCGGTGCCCACCGCGGTTCCCGGCGTCGATCCCATCCGCGGCGGCACCCTCACCGCGGTCCAGCAACTGAACGCCCGCGGCCTCGATCCATTCCTGCGGATCAGCACCGGCATCGTCACCCCCATCCGCCCCATGTACGACAAGCTCATCGAGCCGAGCAAGTTCGACGGGGCGAGCGCCGTCCCCGACCTTGCGACGGAATGGTCCCTGAGCTCCGACGGGAAGGTCTACTCCTTCAAACTCCGCGAGGGCGTCACGTTCCACGACGGTTCCGCCTTTACCGCCGAAGATGTCGTCTACAGCATGGACCGGATGAAGAACGCCGAGAAGTACGAGAGTCAGACGGAAGGCGACGGCGGCGCCCCTTCAAGGCTCCGTGACCCGGGGAACGCCGCCGCCATGGCCGTCGTCGACGCGGCCGTCGCCATCGACGACACCACCGTCGAAATTCGCCTCAAGGAGTTCAGCAGCGCGTTCTTCAACCAGCTCCTCGAACTCACTCGGACGCTCTACATCCTCCCCTCCGACGTCAGGCCAGGCGATGTCAACGAGAAGGGCAACGGTACCGGGCCCTTCCGCTTCGTCTCCTCCGAGGCGGACGTGAAGTTCGTCATGGAAGCCAGCCCCGACCATTGGAAGACCGACGCCGCGGGGCGGCAGATCCCCTACCTCGACGCCATCGAGATCTTCATCATCTCGGACACCACCGCGATCATCGGCGCCTTCACCTCGGGCAACGTCCTCTGGCAGCGGCCCGTCGTCACCAACCGTTTGGCGGGACGAAACGCCGAGCTGACCAGCGCTATCCCCGGTTGGCAACATGCGAACATGGCGTCCACCTTGAACTCCTTGTTCTTCAACAACCGCAACCCCGCGCTCAGGGACCCCCGCGTCCGTGAGGCCATCGACATCGCCGTCGACCGGTTCGCCGTCCGTGACCTCGCCTACGGCCCGGAGACCGCCATCGTCCTCCACGGCGTCGGTATCCCCGCCGAGTTGAACGGCGCCTGGGCCCTGCCTCGACAGATGTTCGAGGGCCGCCCCGGCTACGCCGATAACCAGACCGACCGCGCCCGCGACGTCCTCGCCGCCCGTCAACTCATGAGGGCCGCCGGCTTCAGCCCCGACAATCCGCTTGAGCTGCGGTTCGTCGCCCGCCTCTCCTCCCAGGAGGCCATGCAGATCGCCATCGACTCCCTTGCCGACATCTGGGTCGTGCCCACCGGCGAGGGTCTCGTCATCCCCGGCTCGAGCGACTTCGACGAGCTGCGCACCAAGAACTGGGACGTGGGCTGGTTCTTCCTCTTCTCCGGCTCCCCCTTCCCCGGCGCCAACATGCGCCTCCAGTACGGCCCGACGTTCAACGACGAGGGGTACTTCACCGAGCACTGGGACCTCGGCCCAGTCGGTCAGCTTTGGGTAGACTTCCTCCAAGCCCGGACCTTCGACGAACAGTTGGCCATCGCCGAGGAGGTCCAGATCGACTTGCTCGAACGCCGCATCTTCGTCCCGCTCTTCCGCACCAAGCGTTTCCACTCCTGGTGGCCCTCGTTGCGCAACATGCCGCTGACCCAGTGCTGCACCGTCGCCGACGTCGTCGAAGACATGGAGCAACTCTGGATCGACCGGGACTTCACGCCTTTCGGCAGCCAGACCGACGGCGGCTCGCCGAACTACGTCCCCGGAAGTAACTGACCCGCCAACAGACAGACCCGCAAGGAGAGGCGGTCCCCAGGGGCCGTCTCTCTCTTTGTGGTGTGCCAAAGCGCCGCGCTTGACACGCCGCGCCCCGCGGCCTAGCGTCAAACGGGCCCGGGCTGCCGAGCAACGCCGACTCTCCCAACCATGCGCCTAGGACTTGAAGACAAGACCGTCGTCATCGCCGGCGGCGGCTCGAAGCTCGGACGCTCGCTGGCCTTGCTCTACGCCGCCGAGGGCTCCCGCGTCTTCCTCTCCGACGAGGACGAGACCATGCTCGAGTCCGTCCGGCGGGACGTCGAAGGGGCCGGCCTCGCCATCACCGCCATCCACGCCGGCGCCGCCTCGCGCGCCGAGGCCCAGGGGGTCATCGACCGCGCTGTCGAGGCCACGGGACGTCTGGACATCCTCGTCACCGCCATGGCCCGCTGGGCGGGCCGCGCCTTCTTCATTGACAACGACCCTGACACCTGGACCAACCTCGTCCACAGCAACTTCGTCGCCGTGCTCAACACCATCCACGCCGCCCTCCCGCACATGGTCCGCCAGGGATCGGGCAACATCGTCGCCATCTCATCCGAGGCGGGGCGGGTGGGCGAGTTCAAGGCCGCGGTCTACTCCGGGGCTCGCGGTGCCGTCATCGCCGCCTGCAAGTCGATCGCCAAGGAGGTCGCCCCGCAGGGCGTGCGCGTCAACGTCGTCTGCCCCGGCGCGACGCAGCCCGAGGGCACGCACATCGAGACGCTGACCGGACCGTGGCGCGACGAGGAACGCGGGACGCCCGACTACCGCATGCAACGCGCCACGGCGCACTACCCCCTGGGACGGCTCGGCCATGGCGACGACACCGCCAACGCCGTCCTCTACCTCTCCTCCGACGCCGCCTCGTTCGTGACCGGCCAGACCCTCAGCATCAGCGGCGGCTTCACCATGCTCTAAGCCCCGGACGAACGTGACGCCTCAGCCGGCGGCTGCGTAGCACGGTCAGTAGGGCACGAACGCAATGTAGTCAATCGCCCAGGCCAAGCTCTTTCCTTACATCCGCGGCGGCATGGACTTGTTCTTGCCCCTTGCGGATACGCTCGAGAACATCCGCGGCGAGGTAATAGTCTTCGATGTCTTCAAGACCGCGACTAATGAGTTCGCGCAGGTAGAAGGCCTTCGTACGCCCGGTCTTCGAAGCCAAGAAGGCAAGCCGCTGCTCAGTTTCGTGTGACAGTTGGATAGAGCCAGCCACGTTGTCTCCCCTCGGCTCCAGGCCGCCCGCGCCGCGCCCCTACAGCTTGGCGATCACCTCGTCGCCGAACCTGTCGATGCCTTCGAGGCAGGCCGCGGCGTCTGCGTCGCGCTTGAATGGCGTCAGCTTGAGGCGCGTGACGCCGAGCTCCTTGAAGCGTTTGACCGCGTCGAGCGTGGGGGGAACGGCGGGCGTCACCGTGATGTCGAACGCCTCGCCGTCGCGCCCGTGTCGCTTCCGCAGCTCGGTCAGCCGTTCCAGGTAGGCGGGCAACTGCTCCGGCGTGTAGCCCATGCCGATCCACCCGTCGCAGAGCTGCGCCGCCCGGCGGAGCGCGACGGGCGTGTGCCCGCCGTAGAGTATCGGCGGGTGCGGCTTGCGCACCGGCTTCGGGTTCAGCTTCACCCTGCCGAAGGAGTAGTACACGCCGGTGTGCTCGACCACCTCCTCCGTCCACAGCCGCCTGAGGATGTGCAGGATCTCTTCGGTCCGCTTGCCCCGGTTGTCGAAGTCGGTCTCGGTGGCGGCGGCCTCGTCGGGCATCCAGCCGACCCCCACGCCGAGCAGCAGGCGTCCGTTCGACAGCCAGTCCACCGTCGAGAGGCTGCGCGCCAGCAGGTGCGGATTGCGCAGGGGCACGATGTAGATGCCGGTGCCGAGACCGAGCGTCGTCGTTCCCGCCGCCAGGAAGGTGAGCATAGACGTCGGCTCCAACCAGGGCGAGTTGTTGTTGAACGGGGGCTCGCCGGTGTCGTTGTAGGGATACTGCGGCGGTATCGCCTCGGGGATAACCGGATGGTCCGGTATCCATATCGATTCAAAGCCGGCGGCCTCGGCGCGCTGGGCGATGCTCAGCGTGTCGGACGGCGGCATGGAGAAGATCTGCAGACCCGCGGTGAGTCCAATGTGCATGGGGGCCTCCGGGCGCCGGAGCGCGGCGCGGTTTCGTAGCGCGCCCTATACTACACGCCCGCGCCCACGGGCCAGAGGCCTCGTTGACCCTACCCACGGGCGCTCCTACAATTCCGGCATTCCGTGGGGACGCGAGGGGGCAGACGATGCGGTACAACTGCATCTCGACCGACGACCACCTGCAAGAGAAGCCCGATACTTGGACGGCGCGGATGAGCGCCGCGAAGTGGGGCGACAAGATTCCCCACGTCGTCCGCGACGCCGATGGCGGCGACACTTGGTGGATCAACGGAGAGCCCCGCGCCGTGAAGGGGCCGGGGAGCGTCCACGCCACCATGGCCGACCGCACCGCCAGCGCGGTCAACTTCGACGAGATGCCCAGCAAGGCCTACATCCCCGCCGAGCGGGTGAAGGCCATGGAAGCGGACGGCGTGGACGTGCACACCTTCTTCGCCAACGTCGCCGGCATCGCAGGCAACACCTTCTACAACGCCGACTGGCCCGCCGACTTCCGCCTCGACTGCATCCGCGCCTACAACGACTTCCAGGTCGAGGAGTACGCCGAGCCCTACCCTGGTCGGTTCATCACGCTCGCACAGCTACCCATGTGGGACCTCGACCTCGCCGTCGCCGAGCTGCGCCGCGCCGTCGAGCGCAAGATGAACGGCATCGCCATCGCCTTCCCCCAACAGTTCGGCTACCCCGACGTCTGCGACCCCTACTGGGATCCACTTTGGGACGCGGCCCAGGACACGAATATGTCGGTCAACTTTCACATCGGCTCCGGCGGCGCTCAGGGCATCTCGTTCCCCGCCCCCTGGGAGGGCCACAACGCCGTCACCAAGCTCTCCGACGGCTCGACGCGCACCATATCGGCGAACATCATGGTGATGAGCACCATCCTCTTCTCCGGCATCCTGGAACGCTTCCCTGCGCTCAAGGTCGTCTCGTCCGAGAGCGGCTTGGGCTGGGCGCCCTACCTCCTCGAAGTCGCCGACCATCAGTGGGAGGCGCAGAACCTCAAGGAGCGCGGCAGCCTGAAGATCAAGCCCAGCGACTACTTCCACCGCCAGTGCTACATCAACTTCTGGTTCGAGGCCGTCGGCCTCCGCATGCGCGACGTCATCGGCATGGACAACATCATGTGGTCGTCCGACTTCCCCCACCCGACGAGCACCTTCCCCAAGTCGCAGTGGTACATCGAGCGCGCCATCGGCAATTGGTCGGAAGCGGAGCGCCGCCAAGTTCTCGTGGACAACGCCGTCAAGGTCTTCAACCTCAACGGCGGCTAAGCCGCGCTCCGCTAGAACCCGTACAGCCCCCGCGCGTTGTCGACGAGAATGCGGGCCTGTTCGGCGGCGGGGACGTCGTCCATCAGGTAGTCGATCATCTCTTGGGAGCGGGGCCACGTGCTGTCGCCGTGCGGGTAGTCGCTCGACCACATGATCCGGTCCACGCCGATCAGGCCGCGGTTCATAACCCCCGCCTTGTCCCGCATGAACGTGAGGAAGACGTTGCGCTTGACCATCTCGCTGGGCGGCGTCTCCCGCGAGAGGTTCATCTGATAGAGATTGCGGCGCCGGTCGAAGACGTAGTCCATGCGTTCGAGGTAGTACGGCATCCACCCGATGTCGTTTTCGGCGGAGACGACGCGCAGCTTGGGGAACCGCTCGAAGACGCCGTTGAACGTCATGTGCGCCAGCGAGCGTTGGATCGTGTCCGCCTCGCAGACCCCCTCGGCGGGGCTCCGATAGAGGGTCGAGGCGCGGCGGCGCTCCGTCAGGATGTGCAGGCTCACCGGCGCGCCCGTCTCCTCGGCGGCGGCCCAGAAGGGGTCGAAGTCGGGGTGCCCGTAGTGGCGGTCCTGGTCCTGATACAGCGCGATGCTCACCCCGGGCAGCCCGATCTCCAAGCAGCGTTGCATCTCGACGATGGCGCCGGGCACGTCGTCCAAGTTGATCACGCCGATGCCCTTGAAGCGGCCGGGGACCTCCTTGCAGAAGTCGGTGAGCCAGTCGTTGTACGCCTGGAAGCACGCGTCCTGGAGCCCCGTGTCCTCGACCGCGAACAGGCGCAGCGTCATCGTGGGATACAAGACCTCGGCCTGCACGCCGTCGGGCTCGATCTCGGCCAGACGCGCCTTCGGGTCCCACGCCCCGCGGGGGACCTCATCCTCGCGGCCCTTGAAGCCGAGCTCCTCGCTGGGCCGCCCCGCGCTCGCGGCACCCCGCATCGAGATCAGCCGCATCCCCTCGCACATGTAGATGTCGCGGTCGTCCTCGCGGACGACGCGCGGCGCGCGGTCGCGGTACGCGGGGGCGATGTAGTCGAGCCACAGGTTGCCGGGCTCCACAATATGCGAATCAGCGGAGATGCAGGTAAATTCGGCCACGGGCCGCCTCCGGGGGAAAGCGCTTCGGAATTCGACGGTAGCACCGCCCTTTCGGCGGTGTCAACGGAGGCGGAGGCGCCCGTGTGGGCTAGCCTAGCGGAATCTCGATGACGACGTTCCCGGTGGTGGGGATATCGCCGCCGTCCTTCTCCAACCACATGTCCATCGTCACCACGCCTACGTCCGCCTCTTGGGACTTGCCGGTGATCTTCGCCTTCACCGTCAGCCGCTCGCCCGGGATCACCATGCCGCGGTTCTGGTAGTCCAGCAACCGCAGCCGCCCCGCCTTGCCGGCCCAGTTGGCGGCGTACTGCGAGAGGAATGCGCCCTGCAAATGCCCATGCACCAGAATGCCGGGCAGGGACTCTTCGTCGACCGAGTAGGGCGTGTCGAAATGGGTGCGGTGGGTATCCCACGTGATCGCGCTGAACATGAAGAGCTGGACTTCGCTGGGCGTCTTCACCAGCGGAGGTAACTCCTGACCGGCCTCCAGCTCATCGAACCGCGGCGACGCATAGTTCATGGACGGCTTCCTCCCCGATAGGCGGCCTCATCTTATAACCGGGGCGCTCCGCAGGGTCAACCCGCGGGCGGTTTGCCACGCCCGCCGCGTTTGCTATGCTCCCCGCATCCGCCGCCTGATCCACGAGGACGCCATGGACTTCCGCTTCACTCCCGAAGAAGACGCCTACCGGGACGAGGTTCGCCGGTTCATTGACGAGGAGATGCCCGAGGATCTCGCACTCGCGGGGGCGCAGGGCGACGCAACCGATCCCGGCCTCGCCGGTCGGGTGCGCGCGCTGCGCATGAAGATCGGCGCCCGCGGCTGGATCGCCATGTCCTGGCCCAAGGAGTACGGCGGCCAGGACCGCCCCCTCACCTACCAGGCCATCCTCCGGGAAGAGATGTCCTACGCCCGCTGCCCCGGCATCGACCCGCAGGCCTACCAGCTTGGCCCCGCCCTCATCGTCCACGGCACCGAGGCCCAGAAGCGCGAGCACATCGGACGCATCGCGAGCGGCGAGAGCCGGTGGTGCCAGGGCTTCTCCGAGCCCAACGCCGGCTCCGACCTCGCCTCCCTCCAGACCCGCGCCGAGCAGGACGGCGACGACTTCGTCATCAACGGGCAGAAGATCTGGACTTCGAGCGCCCACAACGCCGACTACATCCACCTCCTCGCCCGCACCGACCCCGACGCCCCCAAGCACCGCGGCATCTCCTACTTCCTCTTCCCCCTGAAGTCGCCGGGCGTCACCGTCAAACCGATTCGGCAGATGGACAACGGCCAAGGCTTCAACGAGGTCTACTTCGACAACGTGCGCGTCCCCCGCGACGGCCTCTTCGGCGAGCTGCACCGCGGCTGGTACGTCGCCACCACGACGCTCGACTTCGAGCGCTCCAACGTCGCCTCGATGGCCGGTTACCGCCGCGACTTCGACGACCTCATGGCCTACCTCGCCGGCGACGCTTTCGGGCGCACGCTCCTCGCGGGAAGCACGGTGCGCCACAAGCTCGCCGACATGGCGGTGCAGATTCAGGTCTCCCGCATGCTCTCCTACCGAGTCATCGGCATGCAGGCGAGGGGCGAGGTCCCCAACATGGAAGCCTCGCTCGCCAAGGTCTTCGCCGTCGAAGTCCGCAGCAACGTCTCCCTCGCGTCGATGGAGATCATGGGGCTCTTCGGCCAGCTCGACCCCGCGGGCGGGCGCGCCATTCCCATGGGCGGCGCCGTCGAACGCTCCTACCTCCGCTCCGCCTGCAAAGTCGGCGGCGGCAGCCAGGAGATTCAGCGAAACATCATCGCCCAGCGCGGCCTCGGCCTCCCCCGTTAGCTCCGCGCTGCCGGGGACGCGCCGCGCGACCTGATAAACCACGCCGACCCAATCGACGCGGTGGTTGCCGCCGCGACCATGGTGAAGACCGGCGTCAGGTCGCCGCTGCCGATGTTCTCGACGGCGGCGACCCCGACAAGCGCGCCGAGCGCCGCCGCTCCAATAAGGCTTCCGATGTAGCGCCCCATCGAGTACACCCCGCTCGCCATTCCCGCGTCGCGCTCCCCCACCGCCTCCACCGCGGCGGTCTGCGCCGCGGGAATCTGCAGCGCCAGCCCCGCGCCCATGACCAGCAGCGCCGCCACGACCGGCCACACGCTCGCATCGAGGTCCGAGAGGAGCAGTACCCCCGCGCCGACCGCCTGTAGCACGCCGCCGACCATCGCCGGCCGCCGTCGGCCAAAGCGGTCCGCTAAACGGCCCCCTACACGAGCGAGGAGAAAGATCGGCGCCGACATCGCCGCCATGATGAGGCCTGTTTCAGCCGAACCCCGCTCCTGCACCACCTTGAGGAGTAACGGTAGGACGAGGACGATGGCGTACAGCCCGATGGTGGAGAACAGAATCGTGCCCGTCGCGCCTACGAAGGAACGGTTGCCAAGCAGTCGCGGATCGGTGAGCGGCTCCACGACGCGGCGCTCGTTGACGGCGAAGAGCACCAAGAGCGCGGCCGAGGCTCCGGCAAGGCCGGTCGTCAAGCTCAGGGACGCGCCGCCGGCGAGGCTGAGCGCCAGCGCGAACGCGATCATCGCCGCGCCCAGCAGCGCCGCGCCCACGAGATCGAAGGGCGGACGCGCGCCCCGCTTCGCGGCGGGTGGGAAGTAGCGATAGGCCACGACCAGACCCAGCACGACGATCGGAATGTTCATCCAAAACATGGCCCGCCATCCGCCGAGCGCGAGGATGCCGCCGCCCAAGACCGGCCCGATCCCCGCCGCGAGGCCCGCCGACGCCCCCACGACACCGAAGGCCGCGGCCCGGCGCTCGACCGGGAACACCTGCCGCACCAGTGCCGCACCGGTGGGCAGCATCATCGCGGCCGTGAGCGCCTGGACGACGCGTGTCACGAGCAGCATTGTCAGGTCGGTGGATAGCGCCGCAAGAATGCTCGCCACGCCGAAGCCCAGCATCGAGAAGAGGTAAAGCCTGCGCCGCCCGTAGAGATCGCCCACCTTGCCGCCGATCGGCTGGACGACCGCCATCGCGATGACGTAGGCGGTAATGGTCCAGGTGACCGCGTCGAGGCTGGCGTCGAAATCGCCGCTGATATCGGGCAGCGCCAGCGCCACCAGCGTGGTGTTCAACGGCGCGAGCATCGTCCCCAGGGCGACCCCAAAGAGGATGAGGCGGAACCTGCGCCGTTCGGCGGCGGCGGATAGGGGGTCGGAGTCCTGGACGCGCGCCAACGATACCCTTTCGCCTCGCCATGGCCACCACAAGCAAAGCGGTCAAGAGGGAAAGTATACGCCCCACCCGGCCGCGCCGACTCGCCTTGCCGGGTACGCCACCGCCGGGCTACTATGCCTCAGCACCGCGCCAGTAAGGAGCCGCCATGCGCGTTGGAGTGGCCGGCGATCACGCCGGCTTCGAGTCCAAGAACTTCGCCGCCGAGGTCCTGCGGGGCCTCGGCCACGACGTCGTCGACTACGGCCCGGCGTCGTACGACCCGGCGGACGACTACCCCGACTTCGTCTTCCGGCTGGCCGACGCCGTCGCCGCCGGCGAGGTCGAGCGCGGGGTGCTCGCCTGCGGGAGCGGGGTCGGCGCCAGCGTCGCCGCCAACAAAGTCCCCGGCGTGCGCGCCGCCGTCTGCCACGACACCTACTCCGCGCATCAAGGCGTCGAGCACGACGACATGAACATCCTTTGCGTCGGCGGGCGCGTCGTCGGCGCCGAGGTCGAACGCGAGCTCATCACCGCGTTCATGAGCGCCGCCTTCACCGGCGAGGAGCGCCACGTGCGCCGCCTCAACAAAGTGCTCGACCGCGAACGCAACGCCCCCTCCGGCCTCTCCCCCTCTGGGGGAGATTAGAGAGAGGGCGCGCGCCACAGGCGCGAGGGCGCCCGAAGGGCCCCCTCCACGACAAGACTACGTAAGAAAACAACCAAACACGGGAGAAACCTATGTACGCCATCGTCGTAAACCTCGAATGCAATCCCGGCGCCGAGGACGCCTTCCTCAAAGCCGCGCTGGACGACGCCTCGAACTCTGTCCAGGAGCCCGGCTGCGTTCGCTTCGACGCCTACCAGGACCAGGCGGATCCCAAGCGCTTCGTCTTCGTCGAGGTCTACCGCGACGAGGACGCGTTCAAGGCCCACACCCAAACGGCCCACTACGCCCGCTGGAACGAGGCCACGAAGGACATCCGCGCCTCCGCCTCCGTCGTCCGCTGCACCAACCTCCACCCCACCGACGCCGACTGGCGGTAGCCCCCGGGTCCAGTATCTCGACGGAGGCACTTTGCCCCCGCGCATCACCGCTTCCGAGGCCGAGTCGCTCCGCCGCGGCGCCGCGGACGTGCTCGCCGGCAACGTCAAGCAAGGAGTCGATGCCGCCACCGGCATCGAGTACGACTACGTCTGCCCCTCGGCGGCCGGCGGCTATCCGTGGCAATGGTTCTGGGACTCCTGCTTCCACGCCATCGCGTTGAGTCACGTCGACCCGGCCGCGGCGCGGCGCGAGCTCCGGACGCTGTGGGCCGCCCAGGCCCCCGACGGCTTCATCCCCCACGTCATCCACTGGGGCGCCGGCCTCCTGCTCCCGCCCGCGCATCTCCAGTGCCGCCTCTCCTGGAGGCCACGGCACAGCGCCCTCGTCCAGCCGCCGGTGCTGGCGCAGGCCGCGCTCAAGGTCGCCGAGCGAGGGGGCGACGACGCTTTCCTCACCGAGGCCCTCGACCGCTGCAAGCGCTACTACCTCTGGCTGCGCGACCACCGCGACCCCGACGCCGACGGCCTCGTTTCGTGCATCACACCGTACGAGACGGGCATGGACCACCTCCCCGCCTACGACGAGGCGCTCGGCGCGCCCAACCCCTCCCGCCTCGGCCTGCAGGTCAGGCTCCGCCTCCTTGATGCCGCCAACCTGGTCTCGGGCCGCAACTACCGGCTGTCCACGATCTTCGAGCGCGGCCGTTTCAACGTGGAAGACGTGCTCTTCAACTGCCTCTACGCCGAGGGGCTGCGCTGTGTCGCCCGGCTCTGCGCCATGGCCGGCGACAAGCCGAGCCGTGACTCCTTCTCCCGCCTCGCCGAGCGCGCCGAACGCGCCATCCTCGACCGCTGCTTCCACGAGGATGATGGGGCATTCTGGCCCCTCAGGGACCCCGGCGGTCGTCCCCTGCGGACGCTGACCGTCTCCAGCCTCGCGCCGCTCCTGCTCGACTCGCTCCCTCCAGAGCGCGCCGAGGGCATCGTCCGCCAACTGCGCGACCCGCGCAAGTTCTGGCCCGACTACCCCGTCCCGTCAGTGGCGATGACGGAGCCCAGCTTCCGGCCAAGCGAGCGCTTCCTCATCTGGCGGGGGTCGACCTGGATCAACACGAACTGGGTGCTTGTGCGCGGGCTTCGCAAGCACGGCTACGGCGACGAAGCCGACGAGCTCGCGCGGCGCACTATCGGCCTCACGCTCAAATCGGGCTTCCGAGAGTTTTATAATCCTCATACCGGCGAGGGCTACGGCGCGGAACGGTTCGGCTGGTCCACCCTCGTCCTCGACCTCTTATGACACGCGAGCGCATCATTGCCTGAACCCGCCCGTATCCGCCCATACGACGCCGGGGACGAAGCCGCCGTCGCCGCCCTCCTGCGCGCCGGCCTCGCCGAGAAGGCCGTCTTCGCCGCCCAGGTCGATCCCCCCGAGGACAAGGACTACGTGGAGCACGAGATGCGGCTCCATGTTCTGAGCCTCGCCAATGAGCCCGAGAACTGGATCGTCGCCGCCGTGGACGGCGAGGCCGCCGGCGTCGTGCGGATGCGCTTCCTGCAAGACCAGCATGGCCCCTACGCCACCGTCCGCGAGATATTCGTCGCCCCCGAACACCGGCGACGCGGCATCGGAAGCGCCCTGCTCGACGCCGCCATCGAGCGCGCCAAGAACTCCATCGCCACCCGCCTCTTCGTCAAAGACCTCAAGACCTATCCCCCACTGCGCCTCTTCGAGCGGCGAGGCTTCCGCGATCTCGAAATGGTCCACCGCCTCGACCGCAACCCGAGCCACCGCCTCCTCTGGTTCCCCACGCGCCTCGGCAAGGCGAGCGGCCCGCCCTGGGGCTTCGGCCCCGAGTCGAGAAGCTGGTGGGTCGACGAGGGCGGCAGGCGGACGCGCCGATGACGCTCGAAGAGTTCGAGGAATCGGTGGCCGCGGCGCTGGAGTCGCTGCCCGACGACGTCGCCGACCTGATTGAGAACGTCGATATCCTCGTCCAGGACTTTCCCACTCGGGCGCAGATGCGCGAGAACGGGATCCGCAGCCGGTACGGCCTACTCGGACTCTACGAGGGCGTCCCGCTCCCCGACCGGGGCTACGGCTACGGCAACGTCCTCCCCGACCGCATCACGATCTTCCGCCGCCCCATCGAGCACAACGCCGCCTCCGAGGAGTCGCTCGTGGACGAGATCCGCCGCACCGTCATCCACGAGGTGGGCCACTACTTCGGCTTCGGCGACGAGTGGCTGCACAGCCACGGCCTGTAGAGTGCTTTGCACAACCCGCCCGCAGGCTCAAGCATGGGTGGGGCCGGGAGGTCTTGCCTCTTCTCCCAACGGGAGAAGATTGAGATGAGGGGCCGCCTCGCAACCACCAAAGCCCATCCGGCCCACGCCCTGCGGCTCTAGTAGGGGCGCCCCTTGTGGGCGCCCTCCCCTCCGGCCTCTCCCCCTCCGGGGGAGACTGAGAGAGGGCAGCGCGCTGCAAGCGCGCCTAGAGCACCCCGTCCGCGGGCATCACCAGCACCTCGTCCTGCACCGCCGACGCCGAGAAGGTCAGCGCGCCGTACACCGCCTCCGCCACGTCGCCCGGCGTCAGCATGCGCGAGCGGTCAAAGTCGGCGCCGGCGGCGTCCCACAGCGGCGTATCGACGGCGCCCGGCGTGACGGTGATGACCCGCAAGCCCTGCCGCCGCACTTCCATCGCCAGTGCCTTCGAGAAGCCGATGACGCCGTGCTTCGAGGCGCAGTAGGCCGTGCTCGCGTCGAAGCCCTGATGTCCGGCGATCGAGGCGATGTTCACGATGTCGCCGCGCCCGGCTTCCAGCATGCGCGGCGCGACTGCCTTGCACATGAGAAAGACCGACTTCAAGTTCCCGTCGATGGTGGCGTCCCAGAGCTCCTCGGTGGTCTCGGCGAGGGGTGTGAAGTAGGCCGCGCCGGCGGCGTTGACCAGCACGTCGATGCGCCCCAACCGTTCCAGCGCGTAGTCCGTGGCGGCCGCCGCACCCGACGCCGTCGACACGTCCGCGGCGACCGAGCCCGCGCCGCCCAGCGACGCCGCCGCGGCGTCGAGCCGTTCCCGCGATCGCGACGCGATACACACCGACGCCCCGTCCTCGGCGAAACGCCGCGCGATCGCCAGGCCAATGCCGCTCGATCCGCCGGTAATCAGACACGCCTGCCCGCTCATGGACGCCATGCGCCGTTCCTCTTTTCCACTGCCCTCTCTCAGTCTCCCCCAGAGGGGGAGAGGCTATTCCGGGATGTTGCCGCGCTACGCGTCGGTGGGCCCGCCGGTGAACTCGAAGGCGTTGTCGCGCGTCTCCACCAGTCGCACCTTGTGCAGACGTGGACCCACCGTCTGGTCGCCGCGCACCCCGCTCCCAGACGCCGCCTCCGCAAGGAGGTCCCAGATACGCCGCACGATGTTCTCGCCCGTCGGCACGAGATCGACGTAGTCCTCGACGTCGAGGTTCAGGTGCCGGTGGTCGTAGCGGTCGATCACCCGCTCCCCCACCAGCGCATCCAGCGCGTCGAGGTCGCAGCACATGCCGGTCACGGGGTCGATGGGCCCCTTCATCGTAATGAAGACCTGGTAATTGTGGCCGTGGCCGTTGTCGTTGGCGCACTTGCCGTAGATCTCGCGGTTCGCCGCGTCGGACAACGCCTCGCTGTAGAGGCGGTGTGTCGCGGAGAAGCGGTACCGCCGCGTCAGGTAGACGCTCCCCGCCCCTTCGTCCGCCGTTCGTTCGCCGGTCATGCGCCGCCCCGGTATTCGACGGCGAGGTCCTCGTCCTCCCGCAGCAGGACACCGGCGAGGGCCGACCCCGCGGGAAGACGCGGCGCGATCAGCTCCCACAGCGTGGCCGCCAGGTTCTCCGTCGTCGGAACGCGGTCCTTGAAGTAGGGCATGTCGTAGTTCAGATGGTGATGATCGAACTCTTCCAGGACGTCCTCCACCGCCGCCTTCACGTCCACGATGTTGATCACCATGCCGGTGACCGGATCGACGGGGCCCTTGACCGTGACGTCGAGCAAATAGTTGTGCCCGTGGCCGTTGGGCCGGGCGCAGGCGCCGAAGACCCGCTCGTTCTCCTCCTGCGTCCATTCGGCCCGGAAGTACCGGTGCGACGAGGAGAACTCGAAGGTCTTCGTAAGCGTCGTTTCGGCGGACACGGAGGCGGTGTTCATCTCAGAGTCCCGGTGCCGGTGCGCTACGCGGGCGGCTTCACCCATCCCACGAGGACGACGCCGTCCTCCACTTTGACCTCGTAGGCGGTGATGTCGTGGCCCGGTGGCGTCGGGTCCTTGCCGTCGCGTATGTCATAGCTCCAGCCATGCCAGGGGCAGTCGACGATGTAGCCGCGCAGCTTGCCCTCGCCAATAGGCCCGCCCATGTGCGGACAGACGTAGTTCACCGCGTAGTAACCGCCGTCCTCGTGGTGGAAGAGCGCGATCGGCTTGTCGTGCAGGCCGAACACCATCTTGCCCCGGCCCACGGGTATCTCACCCTCCCGGGCCGCCTTTACGAACTTCACCTCTCCCGCCAATAGAGACCTCCCTGACGCGGCAAGTCTACGGCCACACTCCACATCGTAGCAAGGCGCCGCGTTGCCATGGGACGAGTACAATGGCCCGGCTCTCCCTCGCGAGTTTATTCCAACGAGGACAGACTTCGGCCCGGTTGAGGTCAAAAGACGCAATAAAAGAAACGCCCCTTGCGGGGCGTCGGGCCGGCGATGCTATCGCCGGGGGGGTACCTAGACTATACCAAACACATTTTCGCTAGGTCAATAGCCAGGGTCACACAAGGTGGAGGAACGCATTGCAACAGCGGGTAGCGGTGTACATTGATGGCTTCAATCTTTACTACGGAATCAGGTCAAAGGGTTGGACGCGTCACGGCTGGATTGATCTCCACCGTCTGTCTCAGAACCTGCTACGCAGCGACCAAAGCTTGGTGGCGGTCCGCTACTTCACGACTCGGATCTCATCTCCCCAAAACGACCCCGATAGGTCGCGGCGGCAGAATACATATCTGGAAGCATTAGCGACTCTACCAAACCTGCACATCCACTACGGAGTCTACCTTCCAAAGGAAAGAACTTGTTCTCGCTGCGGCGCGACCTGGAAAACCTACGAGGAGAAAATGACCGACGTCAACATCGCGGTCGAATTGCTTGGCGATGCTCAAGACAATGCCTTCGACACAGCAATCGTTGTCTCTGGCGATAGCGACCTGATCGGCCCGGTAGAGGCGATACGGAAGCGCTACCCTGAGAAGCGAGTGGTGGCCGCCTTTCCGCCCGACCGCGCCTCCCGGCGGTTGCGTAGTGCTGCGTCAGCCTCGTTCACCATAGGCCGCAAAGTGTTGAGTGACAGCCAGTTGCCGGACAGGGTCGTTAAACCCGACGGCTACGTGTTAACACGCCCACCGACTTGGACCTGATGCCGCGCGTTGCCCGCCGGAGCCGCGCCGCATAGAATCCGCCGCAGCCGCCCGACCGGAGCCGCCCCATGACCGTCTCACCTTGGCCCATTCACGTCCCCGACGGCGTCCTCGACGACCTGCGCCGCCGCCTCGACCGCGTCCGCTTCCCCGACGAGCTTTCGGACATCGGCTGGGACGACGGCACGCCGCTCGCCTACGTCCGCGAATTGGTCGAGTACTGGCGCGGCGCCTACGACTGGCGCGCCCAGGAACGGATGTTGAACGAACGCTTGCCCAGCTTTCGCGCCGAGATCGGCGGCCTCGGCATCCACTTCGCGCACATCCCCGGCGTCGGTCCCGACCCGTTCCCGCTGCTGCTCATCCACGGCTGGCCCGGCTCCTATTTCGAGATGTACAAGATCGCCGGGCCCCTCGCCGACCCCGCCGCCCACGGCGGCGATCCCGCCGACGCCTTCCACGTCGTCGTCCCCTCCATTCCCGGCCACGGCTTCTCCGACGCCCCTCGCGAGCCCGGCTTCAACGCCGACCGCGCCGCCGATGTCTTCCGCGACCTCATGGTGGACACGTTGGGCTATCCGCGCTTCGGCGCGCAGGGCGGCGACCGCGGCGCCTTCGTCTCCGCCGGACTGGGAAGCCGGCACGCCGCTAACGTCGCCGGCATCCATCTCAACATGGGCCTCGCCATCCCAGGCCCGGCAGCGGAGCACGGCCCCGAAGAGCGCGCCTGGCTCGAAGGCCAAGCGGCATGGCGCGCCGCCGAGGGCGGCTACATGGGCATCCAGAGCACCAAGCCGCAGACGCTGGGCTACGGCCTGAACGACTCGCCGGCGGGGCTCGCCGCGTGGATCGTGGAGAAGTGGCGCGCTTGGAGCGATTGCGGCGGCGACGTCGAGCGCCGCTTCACCAAGGACGAGCTGCTCACCAACGTCATGATCTACTGGGTGACCCGCACCATCCGCTCGTCGGCACACTTCTACTACGAGCACCGGCGGCGACCTCCGGCGGCGGTCCGGCCCATCGCCATCGATACGCCCGCGGCAGCGGCCCTCTTCCCCGCGGACGTCTCGCAGCCGCCACGGGTCGCCGTCGAGCGCAAGTTCCCCGACCTCCGGCGCTACACCGTGTTCGACCGGGGCGGTCACTTCGCCTCGATGGAGGAGCCGGAGCTGCTCATCGAGGACGTCCGCGCCTTCTTCCGGCCCCTCCGCACCGCCTAGACCGCCCGCTGTCGCGGCCCGCAACAGGTTTGACACCCCCGCAGGCCCGCCCTAGAATACCGATGGCCCCCGCCCGAACGTCAAGGAGGATCCGATGGCGACACAAGCCTTCGTCTTGATCGAGACTTCGGTCGGGAAGACCAAGCAGGTGGTCCAAGCCCTCACCGGGATGCGCCAAGTCGTCCGTGTCGACGCCGTCACCGGCCCCTACGACATCATCGCCGTCGTCGAGGCCGACAGCCTCGAAGGCATCGGCGAGGCCGTCACCAGCCAAGTCCACACCGTGCCGGGCATCGTGCGGACCGTCAGTTGCCTCTCGGTATCCATCTGATCGCACCCTGGACGACCCCATGTCCGCCATCTTCGCCCGCCCGCTCTTCCCCGCTCTTGCTTGGACGGGCCAACCGCATATACTGTACGGGGCCTTTTTAGAGGCGCCCCTGAACGAGCCAACGAAGACCCTCGGCCTCGCCGCACGGCGGCGGGTCGTTACTGACTCTAAGGAGGAGATGGATGGATCTCGGTCTTAGCGAAGAGCAACAAATGATCCAGACCTCGGCGCGCGAGTTTCTCGCGGAGAAGTCGTCCAAAGAGGTCGTGCGGGCGATGGAGGAAGACGACCTCGGCTATCCTCCCGAGCTGTGGAAAGAGATGGCCGGCCAGGGCTGGATGGGCATGGTCTTCCCCGAGAAGTACGGCGGCGACGGCTTCAGCTTCCTCGACCTCGCCGTGCTCCTCGAAGAGATGGGCCGCAACCTCACCCCCTCGCCCTTCTTCAGCACCGTTGTGCTCTGCGGCCTGCCCATCCTCGAGTTCGGCTCCGACGCCCAGAAGGACGCCCACCTCAAGAAGATCGCCGGCGGCGACGAGATCTGGGTCTACGCCCAGACCGAGCCCTCCGCCACTTGGGAGGCCTCCGGCGTCGAGCTCACCGCGGCCAAGGACGGTGACGGCTACAGCCTCAACGGGACGAAGCTGTTCATCTCCTACGGCGGCACCGCCGACCAGCTCCTCGTCGTCGCCCGCACCAAAGAGGGCAAGGGCGAGGACGGCATCACGCTCTTCCTCGTAGACGCCAAGAGCCCAGGCGTCTCCTACGAGCCGCTGAAGACCATCGCGTCCGACCACCAGGTCGAGATCACGTTCGACAACGTCAAGGTCTCCGCCGCCAACGTGCTGGGCGAGGAGAACGGCGGCTGGACGATCGTGCAGAAGATCGCCGAGTGGGGCGCCGCCGGCAAGTGCGCCGAGATGGTCGGCGGCGCGCAGGAAGTGCTCGAGATGAGCGTCGAGTACGCCAAGCAGCGCGTGCAGTTCGGCCGCCCTATCGGCAGCTTCCAGGCCATCCAGCACCACTGCGCCAACATGGTCACCGACGTCGACGGCTCGCGCTACATCGCCTACGAGGCGATCTGGCGGGTCAGCGAGGGCATGGAAGCCTCCAAGGAAGTCTCCATGGCCAAGGCTTGGGTCAGCGACGCCTACCGGCGGGTCTGCGCCTTGGGCCACCAGATCCACGGCGGCATCGGCTTCACCAAAGAGCACGACATGCAGCTCTACTTCCGCCGCGCCAAGGCCGCCGAGCTCGCCTTCGGCGACGGCGACTACCACCGCGAGCTGGTAGCACAGCACCTCGGCATCTAACCGAAACGAACGGACGACAAGAAGCCCGGCGCGCGCCGGGCTTCTTCTTTACCGGCGGAGAGCGTCATGGCGGACGACTGCATTTTCTGCAAGATCGCCTCGGGCGAGATACCGAGCGAGAAGCTGCACGACGACGGCGTCGTCTTCGTGATCGCCGACATCGCCCCCCAAGCGCCGGTGCACCTCCTCGTCATCCCCTTCGAGCACCTTGCCTCCGTAGCCGAGATCGCCGAGCACAACGCCGCCCTCATGCGGAACATGACCCTGATGGGGACCCGCGCGGCGCGGGCCGCTGGCCTCGCCGATTCCGGCTACCGCCTCGTCATCAATACCGGCGCGGAAGGCGGCCAGAGCGTCGCCCACCTCCACATGCACGTCATCGGCGGACGTCAGCTCAGCGGCCAAATGGGCTAGCCGCCCCTCTTCCCTCCCCCTCTCTTCCCCTGGAGATCTTTGCGCAACCCGCCCGCGGGCTCTAGCATGGGTGGGGCCGGGAGGTCTTGCCTCTTCTCCCAACGGGAGAAGATTGAGATGAGGGGCCGCCTCGCAACCGCCTACGGCCATTCCCGAACCGAACGTCCTCGCCTCAGACAGCCCCGGTAGCGCAAGCACCGCGTTGCCGCCCCTGGGCCGGTGCGGTACACTTACAAGCGCACTCCACCACGGCGAGCGGAACCAGGCATGTCACACAAAGCGCAGATGAAGGGCGTCAAGAAAGTCCGCGGCGGCAAGCGCGGCGGCATCTCCCGCAAGCGGTCCAACGACGGCCAGAAGACCCGCGAGATTTCAATGGAAGTCCTCACCGGGAAGGCCCCCTGGCCCAAGACCCTCGACGACAACAGCTAGCCCGCCGCCAAACACGAACGACGAGCCCCCGCCTTCACGGGGGCTTTTTCTTATCAGGGGCCCCCACGGGACAGGGCCGCGCCCGTGGTATCCTCACCACATGGCGGGCCGAGTTCAGGGCAAAGTCGCGATCATCACCGGCGGCGCTTCGGGTATCGGACGCGCCACCGCCGCGACCCTCGCCCGTGAGGGCGCCGCCGTTGCGCTCGCCGACATCGACGCCGACGGCGTGCAGCGCGTCGCCGAGGAGATCACCGCCGCCGGTGGCGACGCCATCGGTATGCAGGCCGACGCCTCCGACAAGGCCGCCGTCGAGCGCGCCGTGGCCCGCGCCGCCAAGCGCTTCGGCGGCCTCGACATTCTGGTGAACTGCGCCGCCATCGCCGGGGGCGGCGCCATCGACGACGTGACCGAGGAGCAGTGGGACCGCATCCTCGCCGTCAACCTCAAGGGCGTCATGTTCTTCTGCCAGGCCGCCCTCCCTCACCTGCGCCGGCGGGGCGGCGGCGTCATCGTCAACTTCTCCTCGGGCTCCGGCTTTCGCCCCTCGGGACGCAGCCTCGCCTACGGCGCGTCCAAGGCCGCCGTGGCCCACGTCTCCCGCAGCCTCGCCTACGACCTCGGCGCCGAGAACATCAGGGTGAACACCATCGCGCCGGGGCTCACCGACACCCCCATGACCCGTGCCACCTTCAAGAGCGACGACGCCATGCGCCAGGCGGCCACCGACTCGATCCTCAAGACCGCGATGGGCGTCTACCTCGAACCGAGCGACCAGGCCAACGCCGTCCTCTTCCTTGTCTCCGACGAGGCGCACCACATCACCGGGCAGACGCTCCACGTCAACGCAGGTTCGTGGCTCTCGTGATCCGCCGGCTCGGCTCGACGGCCTGCCTCATTGCGCAGTTAAACGAATATCGTCTCTCTTGACTTTCGTAAGACGTGCCGATATTCGTAACGTATTGCGATGCGTTTCACAATGCGGACGAAAGATAGACGCATTCACCGCCCACTTTGTAGCACTTCCAATTGCTTTCGTGGGCGTTTTGTGATTTTGACGCCTCTCAGCGGCGAGGCATAGACTTATATCGTCATATTACGCCCCGCCAGACGGCGGGGAAGGCGCTGAGGCGCCGGAGAGGTCTGATGAAGGTCCTGCGATCCACTCTTATCCACCCCAAGAACGGCGCCGCCGGCGCGGTGCACAAGCTCCTCGATGAGCTCGACGGCTACCTGGCGAAGCAGCCCGGTTTCGTCGAGAGCTACGAGCTCGAGGCCACCGGCTCGCTCGGGCGGGTCTCCATCTGGGAGAGCCGCGCAGCCGCCGACCATGCCGCGACCCAGCCCCACACCATCGCGGTGCGGTCCCGCATCCACCGGTTCAGCCAGCCCGATCTCCGCGAGCAGATCCTCACGGTGACCGGCGAGCGCCACGCCGCCTAACCACAGGCCGACCGGCGCGAAAGAAGGCCCCCGCCAGCAGTGGCGGGGGCCTTCTTTTTCTCCCACGGCACCACCCTCCGCTCCCCGACTCCGCCCTGCGCTAGAATGCGCCCCATGACGACACCGCCCCTGCCACTCGTCCTCCAGCGCCGCGGCAACGACGAGTTCCGCCCGCTCCCCTGGTCGGAGCGCGACCTCGCCGCCGTGACGCGCATTGCTGCCCGCGCCGAGGCCGAGAGCCGCACACTACTCGACCAACGCCGTTTCGCCGAGAGCCGCCGCGGCGGCGCAGCGGCCCTCCGCGCCATCGACGAGGTCTGGGGCGGCGGCTACTACCACGTCCCGGTCGAGGCGGAGACCGACCCCGAAGCCGCCCACGCGGCCTTCGCCGGCAACGAGCTCGTCATCGACGTACAGACACATTATGTCGCGCGGCACCGCGCCGAAGCCCCCGGCGTCGCCGGTGTCATGGGCTTCATCCGCAACGTCGCCCCCGACCGCTGGAAGGGCCTCGACCCGCGCATCCACCTCGACTTCACCAACTACCTCCGCCACGTGTTCCTGGAAAGTGAGACCGCGGTCGCGGTGTTGACCTCGGCCCCCGGCGACGAGCGCCGCAACATCCTCTCCAACCCCGAAATCGCCGGATCCCGCGAACTAATCGACCGGTTCGCCGGCACGGGGCGCCTCCTCAACCATGCCATCGTCCACCCCAACGCACCGGGTGAAATCGACCGCCTCGACCGGATCAAGGAACGCAACAAGCCCGTGGCGTGGAAGGTCTACACCGCCCACGGCTGGAGCGGCGAACCCGGCTGGCAGCTCGACGACGAGGCCCACGGCCTGCCCCTCCTGGAACGCAGCCGCGAGCTCGGCGTCGGGATCGTCTGCGCCCACAAGGGTCTCAGCGCCCTCGCCCCCGCCGGGTCGCCCCGCGACGTCGGCCCCGCCGCCGCGGCCTTCCCCGATATCAAGTTTCTCGTCTACCACTCCGGCTACGAGACGCCCGTGGGCGACAGCGAGGAAGGCCCCTACGACGAGTCCGGCGGCGGGACGGACCGCCTCGTGAAGAGCCTCGCCGACGCCGGAGTCCCGCCCGGCGCCAACGTCTACGCCGAGCTCGGCAGCACCTGGTTCGTCCTCGTCCGCCGCCCCCGCGAGGCCGCCCACGTCCTCGGCAAGCTCCTCCTAGCCGTCGGTGAAGACAACGTCCTCTGGGGCAGCGATTCAATCTGGTACGGCTCGCCCCAGCCCCTGATCGACGCCTTCCGCGCCTTCCAAATCCCCCAGGAGCTGCGCGAGCGCCACGGCTACCCCGAGCTCACCCCGCGCATCAAGGCCAAGATCCTCGGCCTCAACGCCGCCCGCGTCTACGGCATCGACCCCGACACCGCCCGCCACCGCGCCCTCACCGACGATCTCGCCTGGGTCAAAGCCGCCCTCAACGAGTTCGAGGCGGCCGGCGTGCCGCGCGGTTAGGCCGCGGGGATAGGGCGGCGGGGGAAGAGGGCGGAGTTACAAGCCCTTGACGATCACCATATTGATGTTGGAGGAGCTGGTACGAAGCTCGTTGAGCGCGGTGTACTCGGGGGAGTTCAGCCACGCCTTCGCCTGCTCGACGCTGCCGAATTTCAGTAACGCGAGCCGCGGTGGCGTCCAGTCACCCTCGACGACGTCAATGGCGCCGCCCCGCGCGATGAACTTGCCCCCGTGACCCTCAACCGTTGCCGTCACCTGCCCGAGAAACTCCGCGTACCGTTCCGCGTCCGTTATCTCAACTTCGGTGATTACGTAGCCCGCCATGGTGCATTCCCTTCCGCGTTGTAACCAGACCCCTCAGGCAACAGAGGGGGCGGGCTACAGAAGGTAGCCCGCGGGGAGTATAGCCTACGTACTCTTGAGGGTGTCCCCTCCCACCATCCCGCCGCCGGTTCTGCCGGTGCGGCGCCATCGGCGGTCTGCTATCCTACGCGCCCCCTGTGTCCTCGCCTCTGAAAGCGCCGTCAACAGAAGCGGACGCCACTAGCAGCAACTCGAGAACGGACTTGGCCGCGCCGCAGACAAACGACTACATCCTCTACGAGCCGAACGAAGAGCCGCCTCCCATGGTGGCCTTTGGCCAGGGCTTCCAGAGCGTTATGGGCCGGCTGTCGGGGATGGCCGCCTCCACCGCCATCATCGTTCAGGCAAGCGGCCAGCCCGAAAGCTACCTGTCGTGGGTCTTCTTCTGCTCCCTGGCGATTTGTGGATTCGGCACCATCCTTCTGTCCTTCAGAATCTGGCGGTTCGGGGCGGGGTATCCACTGGGCGTCTCCAATGGCTCCGCCTACATCGCGGTCGCCATCAGCGCGTTGGTGGCGGGCGGACCCGCCATGCTATCGAGCCTCATCGTCGTTTCCGCGATCTTTCAGTTCGTGCTGGTCTCGAGGCTCTCCCTCTTGCGCCGCATCATCACCCCGACGGTCACCGGCTCCGTCCTCATGCTGCTGGCGGGCACCGTCATGTCGGTCCTCCTCAGCAAGCTGTCGGCAACCCCCGAAGGCGCGGCCAGCCATGCCGCTCCCACCATCGCGGGAGCGACGTTCGCCCTCCTCATCGCGTTGCGCTTATTTGGCACCCCTATCTTGCAGCAGTGGACGCCGGTCATTGCCATCGTGGCCGGCTGTGTCGTTGCAGCGCCGTTCGGCCTCTTTGACGTTCAGCCCTTCCTCGACGCGGCCTGGATCGGCCTGCCCCTCGATGCGCGGCCAAACTTCGATTTCGGTCTGGGCACGGAATTCTGGGGCCTCCTGCCCGGCTTCATCATCGTGACCCTCTCCACCACGCTCTACGGCATTAGCGACATGGTTGCCATTCAACAGGTCTCGTGGCGCAGGCCGCGCGCCGCCGATTTCCGCGTCGTCCAAGGCACGTTGAATGTCATCGGCCTCACCAACCTCATGTCCGCCGCCCTTGGATCGCTCCCCAACATGGCCCCACCGAGCAATGCCCCGCGGACCCTCATCACCGGGGTCGCCGCGCGCCGCATCAGCGTCTACGGCGGGGCCATTCTCATCGCGGTGGCCTTCCTTCCCAAGCTGATAGCCCTCATTACCGCCATCCCCGGCGCCGTCTTCGGCGCCTATGTGACCGTCACACTGGCGTTGCTGTTCGTGCAGGGCATGAAGTTGGTCATCGGCGACGGCCTCGACCCGAAGAAAGCTCTCGCGGTCGGTATCTCCTTCTGGCTGGGCGTAGGCTTCCAGAACGACCTGATCTTCTCCGACGTCCTCAGCGGGACGTTAGAAACCCTCCTTGGCAACGGCCTGACCGTTGGCGCCGTGAGTTTGATCGCCTTCACTCTCTTGCTGGAGCTTGGCGGCTCCCGGCGCAGACGGTTGAACGTAGAGCTGAATGTCGCCGCGCTTCCCCAAATAGACGCGTTCCTGAGCGACGTTGCCTCCAGGGCGGGCTGGAACGAGGCCTCAACGGACAGGCTGCGTTCAGCGGGTGAGGAGACGTTGGAGAGCTTGCTGCCTCAGGATCAAGACGGCGACAAACGAAGCTTGATCATCAACGCGCGCCGCATCGATGGAAAGATCGAGATGGAGTTCGCGGCAGCCGCCGACGAAGAGAACCTCGAAGACCGGCTGGCGTATCTGAGCGATCAGCCCGAGATCCGAGACGACCGCGAGATCTCATTCCGCCTGTTGCGGCACTACGCAACGTCCGTGCAGCACCGCAAGTATCACCACATCGACATCGTTACCGTCGTGGTCGAAGGCACCCGCTAGCGCCTGCATCCAAGGCGTCGACCGGACGCGCTACGTTTGGCCCGCACGCCTACTCCGCGAACGTCGACGCCACCGCCTCGAAGTCCTCCAGCCGCGGCAGCAGCAGCGGTTGGTCGACTCCCGCCTCGCGGTACTCCTCGATGCGCTGTTCGCACCGGGCCGCGTCGCCGAGGACGTAGAACTGCTCCACCATCGCCTCGGGAATCAGCGCAGCGGCCGCTTTCGTCCCCCCGTCCGACGCCGCCTCGCGGACGCGGCCCGCCAGAGCGGGGTCGAAGTCGCTGCCCTTCAGCAGCAGCTCGCCGCCGTGGGGCTCCGACAACAGCCGCGCCACGCGCTCTCTGAACATTGGATAGAGCGAGGCGGGGTCGTCGGTGAGCCGCACCACCAGCATGCACACCACGTCCAGCGACGCGGGGTCGCGCCCCGACTCCTCCGCCGCCCGCCGCGCCGTCGCGACCGCCCACCGCACATACGACGTCGGGCTGTAGGTATTCAGGATGATCCCGTCGGCGGTCCGCCCCGCCATCGCCAGCGCCTTGGGCCCCGCCGCCGCCACGTAGAGCGGGAGCGGGTCCGCCACGGGATGCACGCCCAGCCGGACGCCGCGTATCTTGCTCCGCCCCGCTTCCTCATCGACCGTTTCCCCGGCGAACAGGGCCCGCAGCGACCGGACGGTGCGTTCAAGCTCCGCGATCGGTCGTTCGTGCGGGATACCCAGCTTCCCCTCGATCACGTCGCGGTCGCTCGCGCCCAGACCCAGGATGAAGCGTCCGCCGGAGAGCCGGTCGAGCGTCGCGCCGGCCATCGCCAGCAGCACCGGATGGCGCGAGTAGGCGTTCGCCACCCCGAGCCCCAGGCGCAGCCGGCTCGTCGACGCCGCCGCGTAGCCCAGCGTCGCGAAGGCCTCCTCGTGGCCGCTGCGCTCCGTCATCCACAGGCTCTCATACCCCTCGCGCTCCGCGATCGCGGCGTAGCGCGCCAACTCCGCCCCGCTTTCAAAGCCGTGATAGAGCACGAGTCCCAGCTTGGAGTCCATCGTCACGCGCCTCCTTCTCCCTCAGACGTGCCCGCATCTCCCCTCCGGCCTCTCCCCTCTCTGGGGTTTTCGGCAATTGCCGGCCTACCGCAGGATACTCAGGTATGCCTCCTCTAGCGTAGGGTCGCGCAGCACAATTGTTTCGATGTTCTCTTGTCCTATTACAGAGATGACCTGTTGCCGGAGATCGCGGCCTGCAGCCGTCTGGACCAGGAGCTTTTGCAACGCGCCGTCTACCTGTGCATCGGCGCGCTGGACCCCTTCTATGCTGGAGATCTGCTCCAGCAGTCCGGCTCTCGCTTGCTTGAGTGTCACCTCTAGGACGCTAATGTGGCTGAACTGTGTTCGGATTTCGGTCGGAGTTCCCAGAGCCACGAGCTCGCCTTTATTAATCATGGCGACGGTGTGGCAAAGCTGGTCTGCCTCGGACATGTAATGCGTAGTAAGGAGGACGGTCTTGCCTTGGGCAACCAGCTGGGGAATGAGCCCCCTGATCTCCTGGGCTCCTATAGGGTCGAGTCCCATGGTCGGTTCGTCCATGAACAGGACGTCAGGGTCGGTTAGCAGGCCTCGAACGATATGTAGTCGCTGTTTCATGCCCCGCGAGTACTGTTCGACCCGCACATTTCCCCGGTCTGCCAAACCGACCATGGTCAGAAGCTGATCGGTGCGCCGTCTCGCGTCTCGGGGAGCCAGGTGGTTCAAGGCGCCGAAATACTGAAGGTTCTCCCGGCCGGTCAGCCATCCGTAGTGACCTCGGTCACCACCCAGAATGAGCCCGATATGCCTCCGGACCTGCGACGCCTGCCGAACAACGTCGAAGCCGAGCACTCGCGCGCTGCCGGTAGTCGGGGTCAACAGCGTTGAAAGGATTCGCACAGCCGTGGTCTTGCCCGCTCCATTTGGTCCCAGCAGACCGAAAACGATGCCCTTCGGGATGTGCATCGTCAAATCCTTGAGGGCTTGGACCTCCCGCGTAACCCTCAACAAGGAACGGGACTTGTAGACCCGCCCCACGCTCTCGCACTCGACTGCCAGCGCGATTCGTCAGTCATGACTTGTCTTCCCTATCCCGCGAACTCCATTGTCCCGTGCCGCTTTGCCTGGACTTCAACGAATCGAAAGAGAAGGTACCCCGCCACCGCATAACCTACACCGACGAACAACTCCCGCAGCAGATCATCCCCTACTGTCGACACCGTTGCCCCTTCGAAGGCCGCACGAAAAGCTGTCAGTCCATGAGTGAGCGGGAATACCTGGCCTACCTCGCTGAGGAAGTGGGGTAGGCTGGTCGTGGGGATAATAACTCCAGTCAATGTCAGAAGGACGCCGTTGATAATCGCTTGAATATTGAACCAGTCCCTATAAACCAAGCTCACCGAACCCATCAAAAGCATGAACGCCGTGGACGAGGCCGCGATAAGAAAAACAGCGGAAAGACTGGCCAACCAGTTCACTCTGGAGAGGTCCAGGTCCAGCAGAAGCCAGGCAACGATGAGACAGGTGGCGAAGCTTATCAGTCCGTTGGGATAGTGTAAGACGCCACGGCTGAAGTAATGCACCAACCGGCTGCCGCGAGACGAAAAGATGTAGGGAAGGGTGCCGAAACTGCGTTCATTGGCAAAGCCGGAGAGTATGCCTCCCGAGAGCATCCATACCACGGCAAAGACGGACATGCCGATGATGTAACGTTCCGCGGCTTGCGGGTCCCGGGCAAACCTGCCGACTAAGGTAAAGATCAGGAGGAACAAGACCGGACGAAAGAAGACGTTGGAGGTATAGGCTTGCCAGTTCAGCCATCCGAACAAGCCTCGGTAAGTAAAATAGATCTGGTAGAACGCGTTGGTGACATTCCCAAACATGGCTTTAGTAGGTACTCAGCATTCCTGTAACCTTTACTCGGCTTTCGACTTTCTTAAACCCGTAGTGGGTTAGCCACAGCCATACAATGGTCAACCCGAGAGAGACTGCCCAGTCCCCCACTATGGACCAATTGGAGCCCGTCCCCTGTACGGTGTGAATCATTCCACTCATCGCCCACGATGTTGGGAGACAGCGGGCAACAACTCCAAGACCCACCGGGAGAATGCCTATCGGGTACAGGAACCCTCCGCAGACAACGCCGAATGGGGCAATGGCATTGAAGAAGCCACCACGTCCTCCTACAAGAATGAACAGAGGTGCGAAGACGAAGCCCGCCGAGATAATAGCCAGCATCGCAAAGAATAAGGAACCGGGTATAAGGGCAAGATTACTAACCTAGATGAAGTCCTGGGAGACTATAAGGACAGTGCCGAACGCAATGAGCCCGCCGAGAGTGTTGAAAATCGTAACGGCAAGGGACTTCCCGAAAAGGGTAAGCATGAACGGCGACCGAGATATGAGGTTGAGTTCCAGGGTCCCCGCCCAGAGCTCCTCGCTGATGAGCCAACCCATCCTGCTCGGAGCGCTGTTCCACACAATCATCAGGCCGGCCCCCACCGCTATGTAAGACACGACCGCCGGATTGCCGCTTCCGGAAGCGATTGAGGCCAGCATGGCAGTTGTCGGAATGGCCCCGATGAGGATCACTAAATAATTGGAGTCGCCCAACATTCTCTTCATCTGATGAAGAAAAGCGGCCCCAATAACGAAAAGATGCCGGTTCATTACCTATGCGCCCGTGACGCCATGCCCAAGAAAGTCTAAAACGCCAGCGTGTCCCACGCCGACCACGACGCCGGCGACGGCGTCACCGGCGTCACTACGCCGAGCCGACCCAGGAGCTCCGACACTGTCACCATCTCCCACGCATCGTACTCGAACATGGCGGCGAGGAACTCCCTCGGCTGCACCCGCCGCGTTCCATAGAAGTCCGCCTCGACGCCGGTGAAGGCATAGACGCGTTCCGGCGCGGCGCTCGCCGCCGCCGACGCCAGGGCCCCCGGCGCGTCAAACGACCCGTAGACCATCCCCTGGCTGAGCGACCGGTCGCGGAAGAGGAGCTTCAGTCCCGGGTCCGGCGCGCCCGGGTCCGTATCGAGCCGGTAGGCTCGGTCCCACGACACCGACCCCGGCTTGCCGGAGTGCGACATCTCGTCGAGCAGCATCCACTCCAAGCCGAGGCGCTCCGCCGCCGCACCCACGTTCCGGTCGTACGACATCTCCGGTGGAAAGAACCCAACGGGCGCGTAGACCTCGCCGAACGCCTCTCGCGCCGCCTCGACGCCGCGGGCCACCGCGCCCCCGATCGCGTCGTCATTCATAGGCCCCAGGACGGGACCGCCGTACGCGCTCGCCGTCAGCTCCACCTGTCCCGACTCGGCGAGCCGCCGGAGCGCCACGACTCCCTCGTCGAGCCCCGCGTCGACCAGCCGCCGGATGAACGACCCGTCGATGTTGCACGTCAGACGCGCCCGGGGATGCGCGGCGATCAGGGCCAACAGCGGCTCGTAGCAGCGCTCCCAGGCCCGATGCAAGGCGGCGTCGGCCTTGGTCTCAGGCACGAAGAAGTTGATGAAGTGGGCCCAGAGCAAGGGGAGCGGCCTCGCCGCGTCGTATGGAGTGCGCGTCATTCTAGGCGCGCCGCTTCGCTTCAAGCAATCGGACGGCACGTCTCCCGGCTGGTATCATCCCAGCGCGGCGGACGGACGGAATGGCGTCCGCGGGAAAGGCGCGCGTCATGAAGGTTCGTTTGGGCGTTGGCTTCTTGGGCTGGCCCTTCGCCAAGAAGGACCCCCAGCTGCTGTGGGACTACATCGACATGGTCGAGGACTCCGCCGCCGACTCGATCTGGCTGGCCGACCGCATCGTCGCGCCCGCCTACAGCATGGAGTCCATGACCGTCATGGCCGCCATCGCCGCCCGCACCAAGCGCATGAAGTTCGGCAACAGCGTCCTCGCCCTGCCCCTCCGCAACCCCGCCGTCCTCGCCAAGGAAATCGCCACCGTCGACTTCATCAGCAGGGGCCGCATGCTCCCCGCCGTCGGCCTCGGGACCGACTCCCCCAACGAGTTCGAGGCCTGCGGCTCCAATATCAAGCAGCGCGCCGGCAGGACCGACGAGGCCATTGACCTCATGCGCAAGCTCTGGAGCGAGGACGACGTCACCTTCGAGGGCCGCTACTACACCGTCCACGACGCCACCATCCAGCCCAAGCCCCACCAGGACCCGATGCCGGTGTGGATCGGCGGACGCACCGAGCCCGCCTTCCGCCGCGTCGGGCGCAGAGGCGACGGCTGGCTCACCGCCTCCCTCACCCCCGACGAGGTCGGCCACGGCATCGAGCGGATCCACCACTACGCCGAGGAGGCCGAGCGCACCGTGCCCGACGACCACTTCGGCACCATCATCAGCTTCCGCCTCGACGACGCCAAGGCCAAGGCGGTCGAGACCGCGGCCCCTTATCTCATGGGCCGCCTCCGCCCCGAACTCGACCCCTTCGACTACGCCGCCGTAGGCACCCCCGACGACGTCGCCGCCATGGTCCAGCGCTACATCGACAACGGCGCCACCAAGTTCGTCCTCCGCCACGCCGGCCCCCCCGAAGAAACCATCGCCCAGACCGAACGCGCCGCCCGCGACGTCATAGCGCCCTTCCACCGGTAGGCGGTGTGAGTCGGCAGAGGGCTCGCCGCTACGAACGCGGGTGGAGGCCTTGCGGCAGCGATACCGCCTCAACCCGCCCGACGAGCCGCAGGTCATCAGGATCGTGTGAGGGCTGCTGGGCCCCAGCAGACAACGGAGCCGGTGGTCAGCGGACTCGGGTTTCCTACCCCAGTTCTAGTTCCATTCCATTGACAATTACAGACATCGCCCCAGCAAATGACATCCTCGTCCGTCCGAGGCCGCAGCAATGATGAACGCCCGCATTCATGGCCACGCCCCTCTCTCACCCGAGGGCGGACTTGTCCGCCCACCCACATCCCGGCCCCAGCACACCGCCACGCCGTCTTCCCGCAGGCCACAGGTGTGACTTTCACCCGCACCTATGGCCACGAATCTCTCGCCCGGGGGCGGGCTTGACTGACCATCCTCATCCCGGCCCCAGCACGCTGCCTCGCCGTCCTCGCGCAGGCCGCAAGTGTGGTCCGTGCCCACGCTTATGGTCGTGAACTTCTCGCCCGGCGGCGGGCTTGACTGACCATAAGAGCCACCGCCCCAGCACACCGCCTCGCCGTCTTCCCGCAGGCCGCAAGTGTATCCCCAGCCCGCACCTATGGCCACGAATCTCTCGCCCGGCGGCGGGCCCGACTGAATGGTCTCAGCATAGCCCCAACACACCGCCTCGCCGTCCGTTCGTAGGCCGCAGGTGTGTCCCCAGCCCGCGCTTATGGCTACGAATCTCTCGTCCGGCGGCGGGCTTGACTGACCACCCCGATCTTCCCCCCAGCACACCGCCACGCCATCCGACCCCAGGCCGCAGGTATGACGACCGTCCTGGGCTATGGCCACGAATCTCGCATCCTCCGGTGGGCTTGACTGACCAGAGTCATCGGCGCCCCAGCACACCGCCACGCCGTCCGACCTCAGGCCGCAGGTGTGATACCCGCCCGCGCTTATGGCCACGAACCTCTCGTTTTCCAGCGGGCTCAACTGACCACCCCGATCAACGCCCCAGCACACCGCCACGCCGTCCGCCCGCAGGCCGCAGGTGTGGTCCGCTCCGGCGGTTATGGATACGAATCTCCAGTCCCGCGGCGGGCTTGACTGGCCGTAATAATCAGCGCCCCAGCACACCACATCGCCGTCCGACCGCAGACCGCAGGCGTGATCCCCGCCCGCGCTTAGGAACACGAACCGCTCGTTTTCCGGCGGGCTTGACTGACCCTCCCGATCACCGCCCCAGCACACCACCACGTCGTCGGCCCGGAGGCCGCAGGTATGTCCTTGGCCCGCGCTGATGGCCACGAATCTCTCGCCCGGCGGCCTTGGCCGGCCGGAATCATATGAGCCCCAGCACCGCGCCTTGCCGTCCGACCGCAGACCGCAGGTGTGATCCCCGCCCGCGCTAATGGACACGAAGGTCTCGTCCTCCGGTGGGCTTGACTGACCATCCCCATCGTCGCCCCAGCACACCGCCACGCCGTCCGATCGTAGGCCGCAGGTATGTACCCAGCCCGCGCTTATCGCTACGAAGCCTTCGCCCGCTGGCGGGCTCGACTGACCATAATCATTCCCGCCCCAGCACACGATCCCGCCGTCCGACCGCAGGCCGCAGGTATGTCTCCCGCCCGCGCTAATGGACACGAAGGTCTTGTCCTCCGGTGGGCTTGACTGACCAAGGTAGTCGTCGCCCCAACACACCGCCACGCCGTCCGATCGTAGGCCGCAGGTATGTGCCCAGCCCGCGCTAATGGACACGAAGGTCTCGTCCTCCGGTGGGCTTGACTGACCAGAATAATCGTCGCCCCAGCACACAGTCTCGCCGTTCGCTCGCACACCGCAGGTATGCCCTCGGCCCGCGCTTATGGTTTGGGCATCAGGTGTACGTGCCGGGGATGCGGTCTCCGGCGGCGACGAAATGCGCAACATTAGCTGGTCGCCCACCTCCCAAGGCTGGGTTGTCATCGACCACGACAGTGTTCCCGCGTTACCATCGGCGGTGGCCTCGTCGATTAGGAGAGACAACGACACCGTTCCGTCCAAGGCTACGAAGTCAAAGGTATAGCCGCTCAGAGGCACATTAGGACTCAGGGTCATTACCACGTCGTTTCTGATCCACCGAAGGCTCTGTATCACCGTGGAGGTTCCCCCTACCGTGAATTCAGCCGGGGACACGTCGCCAACACCGGACGCCGTGGGATCGAAGAATGCCTCATGGAGGGTGCCGTTAGGCGAATCCACGGTTACGGCAGCAGTGTAATAGTTGGTGGTGGAAATGAAGTCGCAGCTTATATGCCGGCTAAGTTGCGTGTGAAAGTTGACGTGATATAGGCCCTCTGGCAGAGGGCGAGTAGTGGCCTCGACCTCAGAGTACCCATTCGTGGGGTCGGAATCATCGTCTACAACCTTATTCTCGAAGAGCGCGGCGCTAGTCCCGGTGACCCAATACCTCTGGTATTCCTTATCGCCTCTGCTCTGGTATCGATAGAGTTCGCTCCCTGCGGGCAACCCCGAACTCAATTCCTTCAACCGCAGGTAGGGTGTCCAGGGGGGATCGCCGGCACGCAGGTACCGTTCATGTAGAACCTTGTCATAGAGACAGTCCTCGTACCCCTCGACACCCTCACCGGCCTGAACCAGGGCCTCCATCTCCGCGATGCGAGCGCGCAGATCGGATAGAGGCAGAAGCGGGGGTGGGCTCTCCTTAGCATCAGTCATGAACTGCCACTCACCGTGTTCCTGGGAAGGATCGGCGGGCAACCAGACCCTGCTCAAGGTGTCGACGGTGTAAAGATAGTCATCTTGAAACTCAGAGTTGGAAAGGGAGAACTCGAAGTTCTCAGAGTCTTTCAGATGGCCGAGAAGATAGGACTTCGATTCAGACAGGCTCTTCAGAAAGAGAGCTCCTGGTGTTTCATCCCAGGTGGCGTTCCGCTCGACAACAGTTTGCGCCGCAAAAGCCAGCGCCTCCGACAAGGCCGTGAAGGACACATTGTCAAAATGGCGCACTTCCACCACGATCTCACTGGGCCCTGTGCCCTTAAGATACTCATGCACCAGGAACCGTAGCACTTGCATGGGCCTGTAGTATTCGTAATACACGTCATCGTCGTAGTAAACAAAGCTATCTGAAAAACCCCTATAGTAGTCATGCTGCCGCCTCCCCGTGACAAACTCGGCGTCGGGTGCAACTGACTGCAAAGACGCAAGAACTATCGTATCCGATACAAGAATCTGCTCATCTATCGAAGCAGAGACCTTCCCTTTAGGATCTGGAGGAAGAGTGTAGTGCGCCTCCACTCCTTTCGGCACACAGAACACTACTGCCGCCGCCAATAAAAGGAGAAAGAGCGGCAAGAGGAGAGGGAAGCATCTCTTCACGTCGTTCTCTCCTCCCTATTGATCCTCTGCGCAAAGCGGTGTTAAGGACACAGGAGACCGACAATCGAGGGATCGGGAAGACTACCCCGTTCCTGTCTACCCAAGGCCAAGTCACAGGGTGTCAGCCCATCAGTATTCTGGACACTAATGTCCGCCCCGGCGTCTAACAACCAGCCGATAGTTGCCGGGTGATTGGGATACGATCCTACATAGTGAACGACGATGTGCAGTGGTGTTTCTCCTCTAGCATCGGTGGCATTGACATCCGCCCCGGTGTCCAGCAGCAATTGCATTACCTCTATGCTCTGGACAAGTGCTGCCCGATGCATCGGAGAAGAAGCGCCCGTATCGTCTCGCGACACGTCTGCTCCCCGCTCCAGCAGCAACTTCATGGCAGAAATGGACACCTCTGGATAATTCCCCCTGTCGGATTCAGAAATCAGGCTCATCAGCGGCGTGGAGCCGCCGAACTCAGCCTCCCTGTCTGCTCCCCGCTCCAGCAGCAACTCCAACATCCCCAGTTCTTTGTCTGTTTCATCCTCCACTTCCGGCTCTGCCGTAAGAATGTTGAGGACCGCCACATGCAGGGGTGTCCTACTGTATTCATCAGGCCTTGCTTCTAAATTGGCTCCACGGTCCAGCAGCAATGTGGCTACCGCCAAGTTCCGGTGCAATACGGCATTCCGCAAGGGCAGGCCATCTCGAGCATCAACATCTGCCCCCCCATCCAAGAGCACTTCAGCCACTCGAGGCTCGAAGTTGTGCGCTGCCAAGGACAGGGGCGTTTGGGGAACACCATTGTCAAGGCCCTCTACCCTGGCTCCCCCATCCAACAGTGCCGATGCCACCAACGGGTTGGAATTGTAGGCTGCCACATGAAGAGGGGTGTACCCGCTGAGATGATCTGAGTTGACGTCGGCTCCCCGGTCCAGGAGAAGTTCGACCACGGCAGGGTTGGGATTGTGCCATGCCGCTTGGTGGAGGGGTGTTCCTCCGTAATTGCTCTTGGTATTGACAGGAGCTACACCCCGGTCCAATAGCAGTTCAACAACGGCAGGATTGGTGTTGAATCGAGCTGCCTGGTGTAGAGCGGTTTCACTAGCCGATCCAGTCGGGTTCAGACTGGAACCTCTGTCCAATAGCAATGCAACCATGGCTGGATTTGGGTTGTGGGCTAGGGCGAAATACAGGGCGTTCCACTCACCGCCCTTGGCATCAATGTCTGCCCCAGCATCAAGGAGCAGCTCGGCAACGACTGGTTCACCACCCCACGCAGCCAGGTGAAGAGGCCTCAAGGTATAGGTGAGATCGAACCACTGATAGATGGGGCTGCTAGGTGGCGGGTTACCCTCGGGGAAGGTGATGTAGGTCTCGGCTTCTAAGTCAAGACCTTGCTCAAGCAGACGCTGGACGTCCTCCAAATTGCCCTCTAGCACTGCCCGATGCAGGGCTGTTTCTAGCCTCAGTTCCCACGGAACAAGGGATCGTGGCTCCGGTATTGGCGTGTCTACTACTACCGTGGACTCGTCGATCGGTGTTGGCACCG
Source organism: Dehalococcoidia bacterium (assembly GCA_965219875.1). Lineage (GTDB taxonomy): Bacteria > Chloroflexota > Dehalococcoidia > SHYB01 > SHYB01 > DAOUKH01. The sequence goes on from CBDCOW010000006.1 coordinate 458,813, forward strand.
CTTCAAGAGTCGGGCCCGGTCTCTTTGGTCCAGGGGTTGAAGTGGAGGTTCCAGACGGTCCAAGTGTAGGATAAGCCGTCATCGTCGGTGGGGGCGGCGGAGTAGCGACAGTTGATTCCGTGGGCGTGACGGTTGGTTGCACGGTGGTTTCTGAAGCTCGGGATGAAGTGGGCGGCTGCAACGTGGCCGTCGAAGGCGGCCCTTTGGATGGGGGCGACGGAGTAGCGACAGTTGATTCCGTGGGCGTGACGGTTGGTTGCACGGTGGTTTCTGAAGCTCGGGATGAAGTGGGCGGCTGCAACGTGGCCGTCGAAGGCGGCCCATCCGGATCGTCCGAAGAACAGGACGCAGCGACGGACGCCAGCGCGCACAGGGCCATCGTAAGCACGGCACTACGTAGGCAGCCCATTGCAGGCAACTCAACCCCCCAAGTCGCAACTCAAGATTTCGGTCGTGCCCATTATGTCGACAGAGTTTACCCTTTTCCATCGAGCCTGCCCTAGAGATGCCATCGATGTCTCACGCGTAGACCCCGTCCCTTCACCACTCCAAGCCCTCTGTGCTAGTATCGCGCCGCCGCCTCCACTCCTAGACAGACCAAGCAGAGACTCGACATGCGCCTCGAAGACAAGGTCGCGATCGTTACCGGCGCCGGCCAGGGAATCGGGCGGGAATACGCCAAGACCCTCGCCAACGAGGGCGCCAAGGTCGTCGTCGCCGAGATCAACCCCGACACCGGCCAGCAGGTCTCCGAGGAAATCAACGAGCTCGGCGGCGTGGCCACCTACCTCCCCCTCGACCTCGCCCAAGAGCAGAGTTGCCTCGACCTCGCCGCCGCCGTCGTCGACCGCTTCGGCGGGATCGACATCCTCGTCAACAACGGCGCCATCTACCACAGTATGCGCACCGACAGCTTCAGCACCGTCGAGCTCGACTACTTCGAGCACTTCATGGCGGTCAACATGACCGGCCAGATGCTGATGACCCGCGCCGTCGTCCCCCCGATGCGCGAGCGCGGCGGCGGCAAGATCATCTTCCAGTCCTCCGGCGCCGCCTACGTCGCCGGCTCCAGCCCCTACGTCCTCTCCAAGCTCGCCGTCGTCGGGCTCACCCGCGGCTTTGCCAGCGAGCTCGGCCCCGACAACATCAACGTCAACTGCATCGCTCCCGGCCCCATCGACACCGAGTCCACCCGCGTCACCATCGACTCCCAGATACTCGACCACCTCGTCTCCCGCATGCCCCTGCGCCGCCTCGGCACCCCCCAAGACCTCCAGGGCGCCCTCGTCTTCCTCGCCTCCAGCGACAGCGACTTCATGACCGGGCAGGTCCTCCTCATCGACGGCGGCGAGGACCGCCGCCTCTAGCCGCCGCAAACCTCTCCCTCCGGAAACCTCATGCAAGACCCGCCCATATCCGTCTTTCCCGCGCAAGCGGGAATCCATCCCATCCCGTAGGGGCGCCCCTAGTGGGCGCCCGTTCCCTCGCGACAAGGGTTACGTAAAGGTCTCCTCTGAGAGAGACTGAGAGAGGGCTACCATAAGCCTCTCTCCCCTGGGAGAACACCCTAAGCCTCTCTCCCTCTGGGAGAGATTGAGAAAGGGAAGGACGAACCCATGACCGACGGCCCCCTCACCGCCGATGAGATCGAGGCGCTCCGGCAGATAACCAGCCCCACCGTCTGCAACGCCATCGAGACCCTCGACCTTCGCCCCCGCTCCGAAGGCTTCATGGGGCCGGAAATCAACTGCCTCTTTCCAGACCTCGACCCTCTGGTCGCCTACGCCTGCACCGCGATCATCAGCGCCCGGATGCCGCCGAGTCCCAAGCCCCGCGCCCGCGTCACCGAGCTCTGGGAGCACGTCGCCGCCACGCCCGGCCCTAAGGTGCTCGTCATCCAGGACATGGACTACCCCAACCCCATCGGCTCCTTCTGGGGGGAAGTCAACGGCAATATCTTCAAGGCCCTCGGCTGCGTGGGCACCATCACCAACGGCGGCGTGCGCGACCTCCCCGAGATGGAGGGCATGCCCTTCCACGCCTTCGCCTCTTGCGTCCTCGTCTCCCACGCCTACCATCACCTGATCGACGTCGGCGTCCCCGTCGAAGTGGGCGGGCTCGTGGTGAAGCCCGGCGACCTCCTCCACGGCGACGAGCACGGCGTGACCAACATCCCCATCGAGGCGGCCCGCGAGCTTCCCGAGGCGGCGCGGAAGGTTGAGGAGCGCGAGCGCCGCATCATCGACTACTGCAAGTCGCCCGGCTTCACTCTCGACGGCTTCCGCGAGATGATGACCGGCGGCCGCTGACCATCCCTGGGAGCCCACGCTTGACCACCATCCACCCCCTCCGCTTCGGACTCGAAACGCTCACCGAGGGCGCGCCTTGGGACGAGCTCCTCCGCGTCTGGCGCTTCGCCGACGACCTCGGCTTCGACAGTCTTTGGACCTCGGACCACGTCACCCCCTCGATACTGCCCGGCCCCGACCTCCCCGTTTTCGAGGGCTGGACCGCGCTCGCGGCGCTCGCCGCCTCCACCCGGAGCGCACGCTGCGGCGTGATGATCACCGGCAACGGCTACCGCAACCCCGCGCTCCTCGCCAAGATGGCCGTCACCATCGACCACATAAGCGGCGGGCGGCTGAACATGGGCATCGGGTCGGGATGGCACCAGCCCGAGCACGCGATGTACGGCTTCGACTTCCCCAAGCCCGCCGAGCGGGTGCATCGCATGGGCGAGGCCGTCCAGATCATGCGCGCCCTCTGGACGGAGGAGCGCCCGTCGTTCGCGGGCCGCTACTACCAGATCGAGGACGCTATCTGCGAGCCCAAGCCCGTCAACGGCGATATCCCCATCTGGATCGGCGGCGGCGGTGAGCAGCTCACCGCCCGCTACGTGGCCCGCTACGCCGACGCCTGGAACTTCATCGCCGCCCCGGAGGACGCCGCCCGCAAGCTCGCCGCCCTCCGCCGCCACTGCGAGACCGAGGGCCGCGACTACGATTCCATCGAAAAGACGCTCATGCTCCTCAACATCCACATGACCGACGACCCCGCCGACGTCACCCGCTTCCTCGAGCACCGGCGTGAAGAGCGCTCACGCTCCACCATCGGCGACCGCCCCATCGAAGACCTCCGCCGCACCCACATGGTCGGCACCCCCGACGACATGAGCGCCCTCATCCGCGAGCACATCGCCAACGGCTTCACCCACTTCGCCGTCCAAGCCCTCCACCCCTACGACTACACCGCCATCGAACGCTTCTACAACGAAGTCGCCCTCCCCCTAAAGCACGAGCACGGCCAAGCCTGACCGCGGCGGGGCGAAGTCTTACCTCCTCTCCCAACGGAGACCTTTGCACAACCGCCCGCGGGCAAGCATGGGTGGGGCCGGGAGGTCTTGCCTCTTCTCCCGTGGGGAGAAGATTGAGATGAGGGGCACCCTCGCAACCACCACGGGTTATCGAAGTCCGCCACCTTCGCGGTCAGTCACCCCGGTTACGCAAAGATCTCCAACGGGAGAGGATCAAGGTGAGGGGCCGCCTGACAACCACCAAAGCCCATCAAAGCCCGCCAACCCGCGCCGCGCTCCCCGTAGGGGCGATTCGCGAATCGCCCTCCCTCTCCTCCGAAGACCTTGCGCAACCCGCCCGCATCCGTCATTCCCGCGCAAGCGGGAAGGTGGATTCACATTTGAAGTGCAACACGCTGGTCTTGAAGATCTCGGCCGACGACCGGTAGCCGAGGCACTTACGCGGCGTATTGTTGTACGCCAGCGCCACTTCCGTAAACCGCACCTCCGGCACCTCCGCTAGGTTCATCTTCCGGGGCAGGAAGCGCCGCAGGCGGCCGATGGCGTTCTCGACTCCCCCCTTCTGCCACGGTGCGTAGGTGTCGCAGAAGAAGGTCTCGATGCCGAGGTCGTGGAGTTCGTGGTGGCGGGCGAACTCGGTCCCATTGTCGAAGGTGACCGTCTGGCGAAACGCCGGCGGCAACGGCCCCAGCACCCTGGCGATGGTCTCGGCGATCGGGCCCGCCGCCTTCGAAGGCGCCCGCGCCATCAACAGGAGGCGCGAGCGGCGCTCGTGGAGGACCAACAGCACCGGCCCGGACCTCCCGAACAGCATCAAGTCGGCCTCCCAGTGACCGAAACGCTGGCGGTCAGCCGCCGCCGCGGGGCGTTCGGCGACCGGTCGGCGGTGCGGGATGAAGGAGGCCGAGCTGCTCCCCTTGCGCCGCCGCCTGCCGCGCTTCCACTTCGCCCTTGGCAGATAGCGCCTCCAGGCGTGGTTCTTGTGCCGGGCGGCCTGGGCATAGATGAACCGGTAGATACTCTCGTAGGAGATCACCGTCCGCCCTGCCGGTTCGGCCAGATGGCCGGCAATCTGCTCGGGTGACCACCCCCAACTGAGACGTTCAAGGACGCAGGCGCGCAGCTCGTCGTCGCGTTCGAGGCGTGCGCCGGACCAGCGGCGCGCCCTGGCCTGCTCCTGCGCGTACACCGGTCGGTAGCCACCCGTTCGTGACCCATTGCGCCTCAGTTCCCGAGCGACTGTCGATGGCGCGCGATCCAGAGCTGCAGCGATTTGCCGGACCGCGGCGCCCTCGGCACGTAGGCGGGCAATCTCGCATCGTTCCTCAATCGAGAGCTGTCGGTATCCCATGGCAACACCCTAATCTGGTGTTGCACTTCGTTTGTGAACTCAGGGAATCCATCCCTCCCGTAGGGGCGCCCCTTGTGGGCGCCCGCTCCCTCCATGACGAGGTTACACAGAGGTTCCCCTGCGAGAGACTGAGCGCGGGTGCGGGCCGCCAAGTGCCCACCCTGCGCCCCTACCCCTCCGCCAGCGCGCGCAGAAGGTACGTCGTCATCAGCGCGGTGGCGCCGAAGATGAGGTGCTCGCCGAAGCGGTAGGCGGGGAACTTCGCGCGGGACCGTCCGGGGGGTGGATTGGGGTGCGTCTCAACGTTCGCGGGGTCCCGCAGGTGCGAGAGGGGGACTTCGAGCACCTCCGCCACCTCCAGCGGCGCCGGCGCGAAGGCGTAGGGGAAGACCTCGACGCGCCCCACCACCGGCGTGACCAGGAAGTTCGAGATCGTGATGATGTCGTCCAGGCGCCCAAGGAGGGTGATGTCGGCGGGCGCGATGCCGACCTCCTCGTGGGTCTCGCGGAGCGCCGTGTGCTCCAGCGACTCGTCGGCGGGCTCGACGCCCCCGCCGGGGAACGATATCTCGCCCTTGTGGTGCTCGACCTCTTGCGTGCGCACCGTGTAGATGACGCGGAAGTCCGGGCCCGGGCCGTACAGCGGAATCAACACCGCGGCGCGGGGACGCTCGCTCTCGGCGCCCTGCCACCGCTCGCGGCGGCCCAGCCACTCGCCGAGCCGCGCGAGGTCGACCGTATCCTTCACCAACCCATCTCCACCATGGCCGGATCATAGCATGAGGCCCTTGCCGCTCCCCCTCCGGAGACCTTTCGAAACCCATTCCCTATCCGTCATTCCCGCGAACTTACGGAATCTATCCCCTCCCGTAGGGGCTTCCCTTGCGCACGCCCTGCCTCCGGCCTCTCCCTGGTCGCTCGAAGTTCGCGGTACACTGCGCGGGACACAGCATCGCGTTTGACGCCAACGGGTCGATCCAACGAGAGTGGCACGTCCTGAACGAACATGGCGCAGGGGAGTCTTGAGCTCCACGTGGCGGGCCGCCCTGTTGTGCGCCGTGCTGTGCCTTCGCGCTTCTCGCAGCATGCGAGGGCTCGCCGGCACCGCGTCCAACGTCCGAGCCCGCTCTGACCGCCACTTCATCCCCCAGCCCTTCTGCGACGCCGACTTCAACGGCCACATCGACACCGCCGCCGGCTGTCATCGTCGTAACGGCGACGCCCACGCCGACCCCCGTTGTGATCGTGGTAACGGCGACGCCCACACCAACACCGCAGCGCACGCCGACCCCGGTTGTGATCGTGGTAACGGCGACGCCCACACCAACGCCGCAGCCCAGCCCGACCCCGGCTGTGATCGTGGTAACGGCGACGCCTACACCAACGCCGCAGCCCACGCCCACACCAACGCCGACAGTCATCGTCACGGCTACTCCTGAGTCCACTCTGTCCGTGAACTCAGACAGGGAGGCGCTCGTGGCCCTCTACATCGCCACCGATGGCCCCAACTGGACGAACAACACCCATTGGTTGAGCGATAGGCCGCTCGGCGAATGGTACGGCGTAACGACCGACGGCCCCGGACGAGTTACCGCGCTGCACCTTCCCGGTAACCAGTTAATCGGGGAGATGCCGAAGGAGCTCGGCAGCCTCTCCGAACTCACGATACTGTACCTCTCTGGTAACCAGTTGAGCGGAGAGATTCCCGAGGACCTCGGCGGCCTCTCCAACCTATGGTGGCTGTGGCTCTCTGACAACCGGTTGAGCGGGAAAATACCTGAGGAGCTGGGCAACCTATCCAAGCTAGATGGGCTAGGTCTGTCTGTCAACCAGTTGAGCGGAGAGATACCCGAGGAGCTCGGCGGTCTCTCCTACCTATGGCGGCTGTGGCTCTGACAACCGGTTGAGCGGGGAGATACCTGAGGAGTTGGGTAGCCTATCCAACCTGAAAGAATTGGATCTCTATCGCAACCAATTGAGTGGAGAGATACCTGAGGCGTTGGGTAGCCTATCCAACCTGGAGGTCTTGCGCCTGGGGGTCAATCGATTGAGGGGAGAGATACCCCCAGAGTTGGGCCGCCTCTCCAGACTCCAAGAGATGTACTTCTTTGACAACCAGTTGAGTGGTGAGATACCTGCAGAGCTGGGCCGCCTCTCCAGGCTGCAGCGTCTTACGCTCAGTCGTAACCAGTTGAGCGGGGAGATACCTGTAGCTCTCAGTCTTCTATCCAACCTGGAATTTCTATCCCTTATTGACAACCAATTGAGCGGGGCCATACCGGAGGAGTTCGGCACTCTTCCCAACTTACGTTGGCTGTGGCTCTCTAACAACCGGTTGACAGGCGGGATACCAGCGGAACTCGGCGGACTTCCCTACTTGGAACAACTGGAGCTCTCGGGGAATCAGTTGAGCGGGTGCATACCGAGGAGTCTGAGGGATGTAGTGGGCAACGACCCTTCCGATGTCGGTCTGCTGTTCTGTATGCCGGCGCAATCCGACGACCCGGACCGAGTCGCCTTGATCGCCCTCTACAATTCCGCCGGAGGTCCAAGCTGGACGAACAATGACAATTGGCTGAGTGATGCCCCTATCGGCAAGTGGTACGGCGTGACGACCGACAACATCGGACGAGTTATTATACTGGATCTCATGGAAAATCAGTTGAGCGGGGAAATACCAGAAGAACTCGTCGGCCTCTCAAATCTAGAGTTGCTGACCCTCTCTGGCAACCAATTGAGCGGGTGCATACCGGCGAGGCTGAGAGGCGTAGAGGAAAATGACCTTTCTGACCTCGGTCTGCCGGTCTGCACGCCCGTGGAATCCACTGAATGGGGACCGTGCTGCCTTGGTTGCCTTCTATAGAGCCACTGGCGGCCCGAACTGGACCGAAAGCTACAACTGGCTGGTCGTTTCACCAATTAGCTGGTGGTTCGGCGTTGAGACTGACTACGCCGGCCGAGTTACTAGATTGGAGCGGATAGGAAATGATCTGAGCGGTTGGATACCGCCGGAGCTGGGCGCCTCTCCTACCTGGAAGAATTGCGCCTCTGGGATAACCAGTTGGTCGGGGACATTCCTGCAGAGCTCGGCCTTCTATCCAACCTGGTATTTCTGTCCCTTAACGACAACCAGTTGGACGGGCAGATACCGGCGAAGCTCGGCCGCCTATCCAACCTAGGATGGCTAGTTCTCTCAAACAATCGGCTGAGCGGGGAGATACCGGCGGAGCTCGGCGGCCTCTCTAACTTGCAAGTGCTGCACCTCTCTGGAAACCAGTTGACTGGGGAGATACCGGAAGAGCTCGGCAGCCTCTCCAATCTGGAGGAACTGGTGCTCTCTGGAAACCAGTTGACTGGGGAGATACCGGCGGAACTCGGCAGCCTCTCCAATCTGGAGGAACTGGTGCTCTCTGGAAACCAGTTGAGCGGGGAGATGCCTGCGGAGCTGGGGGGCCTCTCTAGCCTGACGTTTCTGGACCTCCGTGACAACCAATTGAGCGGAGAGATACCGGAAGAGTTCGGCAGCCTCTCCAACCTGCAAGTGCTGTACCTCTCGGGCAACCAGCTGAGCGGCTGCATACCGGATGCCTTGAGCGATGTAGGAGACAACGACTATTCCGATCTTGGTCTTTCGTTCTGCCCCTCCACTATTACTCCGGTGCCATCCGACGAGCCGGACCGCGCCGCGCTCATCGCGCTCTACAACGTAGCCGGAGGCCCGGAGTGGAGCAGAAACAACAACTGGCTCAGCAGCGCCCCAATCGGTGAGTGGTACGGCGTGACGACGGACGACACTGGTCGAGTTACTGGACTGGACCTCCGTGACAACCAGTTGAGCGGGGAGATACCGGCAGAGCTCGGCAGCCTCTCCAACTTGCAAGTGCTCGACCTCTCGGACAACCAGTTGAGCGGAGATATACCGGGTGAGTTGGCCAACCTTTTCAACCTGGAAAGGCTGGATCTCGGTGACAACGGGTTGATCGGAGAGATACCGGCGGAGCTCGGCGACCTCTCCGGCTTGCAAATGCTGGATCTCGGTGACAACCGGTTGAGCGGAGAGATACCTCGTGAGTTCGGCGGCCTCCCTAACCTGCGATTACTGTACCTACTTAACAACTACTTGAGCGGAGAGATACCGGAGGAACTAGGCAGCCTTTCCAACCTGCAAGTACTGTACCTCAATAACAACCAGCTGAGGGGAGCGATACCTGCTGCGTTCGGCAGTCTCGACAACCTGGGATATATGACTCTCTCCGCCAACCGGTTAAGCGGAGAGATACCCGGCGAACTCGGCGACCTCAGCAACCTTTCGTTTCTGGGCCTCCGTGGCAATCAGTTGAGTGGGGAAATACCGGAGGAGCTCGGCAGCCTCTCCAAACTGGGATGGCTGAGTCTCTCTTACAACCAGTTGAGCGGAGAGATACCGGCGGGACTAGGCAGCCTTTCCAACCTAACAACATTGCACCTCAGGGGCAACCGGCTGAGCGGAGAGATACCGGCGGAACTGAGCAGCCTGTCCCGCCTGCAATCGCTGTGGCTCCGGGATAACCAGTTGAGCGGAGAGATACCGGCGGAACTTGGTAGCCTGTCCCGCCTGCAATCACTGGAGCTCACAAACAACCAGCTGAATGGGGAGATACCGTCGGAACTGGGCAACCTATCCAACCTGTATTTGCTGGACCTCTCTGGGAACCACTTGATTGGGGAGATACCAGCGGAATTGGGTAACCTATCCAACCTGCGATTGCTGCTAGGTCTCTCAAACAACCAGTTGAGCGGGGAGATACCGTCGGAACTGGGCAGCCTCTCCAATCTGACAAAACTGTTCCTCTCAGGTAACCAGTTGACCGGATGCGTACCAGAGAATCTGAGAGACGCATTAATATACGACCGTCTCTGGACCGGTCCATTTTGTATGCCGTAGATCGGAACCCCAAATTGCCGCACGCGTGGTGACAGACATGGGCTTGCTGTCCCCTTGGACACCAACGGCTCCCTCTCTCGCCCGCTGCTTGAGAAGGAAAGAGCCCTCTCGCTCTGCCATCCGCCCCTTCCGCATCCCCGCCCCCACCCCCTACCATGTCCTCATGCACACCCAGCCCAGCGGTGCCGGCCAACCACTGACGGCCTCTCCTCTCGGAGGTCGCCGGTTGGCCATGGGCGCGCGCGATAAGCCACGGGAACTCCCAGGGAATCGGCGGCAACATGCCTTCCTCCGGGAACTCAAGCGCGTAGGCACACCGAGCGCCGGTCGTCGAGATGCCCGTGTGTCTTATTTCGACGACGAGGGACTCCGTCGGCGCTTGCGCGAGGCGAAACTGCCCTTCGGCGAACGCCTTGAAGAACCCTTCGCTGCCATCGACGCCCTGTGCGAAGCGTGGCTGCGCGAGTTGGAAAGAGAGACTGGGAGAGCAAGCTCGGCCAACTGATCCCGCCGGGCTCGTGGGACCGGCCGCCCTCCCCGGCGCGCCGGCCGCTCCTTCTCACTCTTTAAAATGGGATCGCCCCCTTGGCCCCGGTGCGCCTTCCGCCAACCAAACGCCGCAACCACCGAAGGCCATCGAACCCCGTCACCCTCGCGAGTGGGCCTCGGCCGGGGCCGGAATGCTATACTCGTTTGTCGAGCGTTCGTCTCCTGAACGGAAGCGCCTATGCCGCCCCCTTGCCAGGGCCTGCGAGTCATCGACCTCACCCGTAGCTTTACCGGCGCCTTGGCCACCATGGTACTCGCCGACGCGGGCGCCGAGGTCGTTAAGGTGGAGCCGCCGGAGGGCGATCCCAGCCGCGAGCACTACGCCGCCCTCATGTGGCACCGCGGCAAGCGCAGCGTCGTCCTAGACCTCAAGACGGAGGAAGGCCGCACCGACGCCCAGCGCCTCGCCGGCGGCGCCGACGTCGTCCTCGCCGGCTTCCGCCCGGGCGTGGCCGCCCGCCTCGGCATGGACTACGAGGGCCTCGCCGCGCGCAACCCCGGCCTCGTCTACGCCGACCTCACCGGCTTCGGCCCCACCGGCCCCTACGCCAACGTCCGCGCCTACGAGGGCGTCGTCAACGCCGTCGCCGGCCGCATGGACACCCACCACGAAACCACCGGCGCCGACCGTCCCGCCTACCAGGCCCAGTTCCTCACCAGCTACGGCACGGCACTCAACACCGTCCAGGCCATCCTTGCCGCCCTCGTCGTCCGCGAGCGCTGCGGCCACGGCCAGCGCGTCGAGACCAGCTTGCTCAAGGCGACGATGAACTTCGACCTCAGCTACTTCCTCGGCTGGCAGCTCTACGACCGCGGTGAGTTCAACGGGCCGTTCCGCTACAACGGCGGCGGCGTCCCGCCCTACATGACCGGCAGGTCGAAAGACGGCCACTGGATCCAGTTCGGCAACCTCACGCCCCAAACGCTGTTCAACTTCCTGCAGCAGTTGGGGCTCGACTGGACCCTCCAAGACGAGCGCTTCGCCAACCAGCCCGTCTTCGCCAAAGTGGAAGACCTCCGCGAACTCCAGCGCCTCTGCCTCGCCGCGCTCCTCGAAAAAGACCTGGACGAGTGGATGCGCATCTTCATGGAGAACGACATCGCCGCTGAGCCCTTCCGCACTACGCAAGAGGGGATGCGGCATTCCCAAGCGATTCACAACCGCAACGTGATCGACCTCCCCGATCCCGACGCGGGCGCGACCAAACAGCTCGGCGTCCTGGCCAAGTTCGGCACGACGCCCATGGAGATCGGCGGTCCCGCGCCCCGCCTCGGCGCCGACACCGCCTCCGTCCTCGCCGGCCTCGACCACGCCGCGTCCCCCGCGCCGCGGCCCACCTCGACTCCGCCGCGCGCCCCGCTCGAAGGATTGCAGGTCCTCGAGTTCGCCTCCTACATCGCCGGCCCCTACGCCACCGCTCTCCTCGCCGACCTCGGCGCCCGCGTCATCAAGGTCGAGCCCGTCACCGGCGACGCCTATCGCGCCATGAGTTTCCCCCGCATGGGCAAGACACTCCAAGGCAAGGAGTCCCTCGCCATCGACCTGAAGGACGAACGGGGCCGGCGGGTCTTACACAAGCTGATCGAACACACCGACGTCCTTCTCCACAACTTCCGGCCCGGCGTCCCCGAGCGGTTGGGCATGGACTACGAAACGGCCAAGCGCCTCCGCCCCGGCATCGTCTATCTCTACGCCGGGGCCTACGGCTCGACGGGGCCGCACTCCCACCGCACCGGCTTCCACCCCATCGCCGCCGCCATCACCGGCGGGCCGCGGTACCAGCTTGGCGGCGACCTGCCCACGCCCTCCGACGTCCCGCTCGACCTCGACGGCGTGCAGGCCATGAGCGACGTCCTCCGCCGCGCCAACGAGTCCAACCCCGATCCCGTCGCCGCCCTCACCCACTGCGCCGCCATCCTCATGGGCCTCTACCACCGCGCCCGCACCGGCGAGGGCCAGTACATCGAGACGTCGATGCTGAGCGCCAACCTCTACGCCAACGCCGACGACGCGCTCCAATACGAGGGCAAACCCGAGCGCCCCATCGCCGACGCCGACTTCAACGGGTTGAGCGCGGTCTACCGCATCTACCGCTGCCGCGAGGGTTGGGTCTTCCTGGCCTGTCCCCAAGACGATGAGTGGGCGGCCCTCGCCGGCGCCCTCGGCGGGCGACTCGCCGACCCCGCCTTCTCGACCAAGCAGGGCCGCCGCGACCATGACGCCCAAATCGCCGCGCTCCTCGAATCCATCTTCGCCGAAGCCGACGCCGAGGAGTGGGAGCGGCGGCTCCTGCCCGCCGGCGTTCCCTGCGTCCGCCTCGCCGACCGCGATACCGGGCGCTTCATGACGGAGACGCCCTGGGCGCTCGAAGCTGGGCTGATGAAGCAGGTCGAGCACCCATCACTGGGCGCCTACCTGCGCCACGCCGCGCCGTTCGACTTCTCCCTAACGCCGGCCAACGAGGGCGCGAACTGCTACCTGGGCGAGCACACCACGAACATCCTGAGGGAGACCGGCTTCAGCGCCGACGAGATCGCGGCCATGCACGCCGACGGCGCCGCCGTGACGCACGGCGTGTGATCGGTAGAGCCAGCTGATCCGCGGAGTCGTATAACCCCATACAATCCCCATGGGTCCACCACCATGATCCAAGACCTCTCACTCGTCTCGCTGATTGTAGCCTTCGTCGGGGGAATCGCCTCCTTCGTCTCGCCCTGCGTCCTGCCGCTCGTCCCCATCTTCCTCGGCCACCTCTCCGGTGTCTCGGTCAAGGACGGACAAATCCAGGGCGGGCGGACG